>DYNP01000004.1:0-64551 GCA_020721005.1 Thiomargarita sp. | reverse complement strand
ATGGAGGCTTTAGCCGGTCCAGCCTCGTTGGAATGGAGGCTTTAGCCGGTCAGCCCCGCTGGAATGGAGGCTTTAGCCGGTCCAGCCTCGTTGGAATGGAGGCTTTAGCCGGTCAGCCCCGCTGGAATGGAGGCTTTAGCCGGTCCAGCCTCGTTGGAGTGGAGGCTTTAGCCGGTCAGCGGTAGGCGCCCCCGTAATTTAAGTATGCTGAGTGATGCCTACTGCCGGCCGGCTAAAGCCTCCACTCCAATGCTGGTACTAACATCCACCGGCTAAAGCCTCCACTCCAACGCTGGTACTAACATCCACCGGCTAAAGCCTCCATTCCAACGCTTTGGTTGATTCACAGACCTTAGCCCCTCCTTACTAAGGAAGGGCAGGGGAATGGTTCACGGGTTAGCCCCTTGTTTTCAAGCAGAGCAATGAGTATAATTACCATCCTCACTGTCAATTGGATAATTCCCTCATGCTACTGCCTGTTATACTCTCTGGTGGAATCGGGAGCCGTCTATGGCCCCTCTCTCGTGAACATTACCCCAAACAGTTATTGAGCCTAGTTGGACACCACTCTTTGTTACAGGATACTTTTGAACGTTTGCAAGGTCTCACTGACCAAGCCCCCTTAGTAATTTGCAATGAAGCCCACCGATTTCTCGTTGCAGAGCAGCTGCGCAGTATTCAAAAATCAAAAGCCCATATCTTATTAGAACCGGTAGGTCGCAATACCGCGCCAGCCGCGGCAGTGGCAGCCTTGTGGGCCCTCAATCAGCATCCGCAAGCCATACTTCTTATTCTGCCCGCCGATCATCTCGTTCTCGATCGACACGCCTTTCAAAAAGCCATTATTGCCGGCCTATCCTTGGCAAAAACTGGTCATCTCGTCACTTTTGGTGTTATCCCTCATCGTGCAGAAACCGGCTATGGTTATATCAAAGCCACGCAGCCCATTGCCGAAACTCAAGGATATCGAGTCGATGCATTTGTAGAAAAGCCGGATTTAGCCACTGCGGAATCTTATGTTCAGGATGGCCATTACTATTGGAACAGTGGACTTTTCCTATTCAAAGCCTCCCAACTCATTGAAGAATTAGACCTCTATGCCCCAGACATTGTCGGCGCCTGTCGCCAAGCCGTTGACAACGCTTTAGAAGACCATGATTTTCTACGCCTGGATGAGGCTTCTTTCCGGTCCTGTCCCAGCAATTCCTTAGATTATGCCCTGATGGAATACACCGATTCCGCCGCAGTTATACCCTTAGCAGCCGGTTGGAGCGATGTCGGCGCCTGGTCCACCCTGTGGGAAGTCTGTCCACAAGACTCTGACCACAATGTTATTTTGGGAGATGTGCTCACCGACCAAGTCAGCAACAGTTACTTACGATCTGAACACCGACTGCTGGCAGCACTGGGACTTGACAACCATATTGTCGTGGAAACTGCTGATGCAGTACTCGTTGCCCACAAAGATCATGTTCAAAATGTTAAAAATATTGTCGCCACCCTCAAACAACAAGCCCGTTTAGAAGCTGATCTGCATCGCAAAGTTTATCGTCCTTGGGGTTATTACGAGACTATTGACCAAGCCAGTCGCTTTCAAGTCAAACGCATCACCGTCAACCCTGGTGCCAGTCTCTCTCTACAAATGCACTACCATCGTTCCGAACATTGGGTCATAGTCAAAGGTACCGCCGAAATCACCCGTGGGCAAGAAATTTTCATTCTTTCCGAAAACCAATCCACCTATATTCCCCTGGGAATCAAACACCGTTTGGCCAATCCGGGCAAATTACCTTTGGAATTGATAGAAATACAATCTGGCAGTTACCTTGGCGAAGATGACATCATCCGCTTTGATGATCACTATGGACGCTCTTTAACTGGTTTCACTCCCTGAAAAACCCATTCCTCCCTTCACTCCAACCCCCCCTGATTACCTTCATCCCAATTTAAGGAAAACTTATTATGTATTGGTTACTTGCCCTCATCACTGGCAGTTTACTGCTTCTTATCGGCCTTGGCATTCACTATGAAATACACCCTCTCCCAGCCAATCACTCAACCCAACGTCGACTCAAAAGCATCTTAGCTTTTAACCTGATCACCTTCATCCTTGCTCAATTGGGGTTATTACTCCTTGGCATTCAAGAAGTTATGGCCGCCCCCACAGGTCCAGAAACTGTTCATGACATCAGTATAGGTATGGGACTGGCTATCTTGGGAATTGGAATTCCCACCGCCTTTTCCACTATTGGCGCCGGCATTGCAGTCGGACCGGTCGGCGCTGCATCTTTAGCCGTGATCGCTGAAAAACCAGAAATGTTTGGGCGAACTTTACTCTACTTAGGATTAGCAGAAGGCATCGCCATCTATGGACTCGTCGTATCCATTCTCCTGCTCGGCAAAATCTAATGAAATGTCTTATCTTCGGCAGCTTACCCTTAACTCAAGGCTTTGGTTTAGTTGGATTTGAAACCTACCCCAAAGCAACTTTGGAACAAGTCGAAACCGTTTTAGACACACTGTTGAGTCATCAAGAAGCCGCATTTATACTGCTGGAAAGCCATCTGACTAGAACTTCAACGGGAGAATTATTGCCTATCTTATCCAAAGTACGAAGAGAAGCCACCCAAATCGTAGTTACCGAAATACCCTCACTGTCCGAACCGGACACTCATCGTCGTTCCATAGAAGAACTGATTGTGCGAGTGTTAGGTGAAACTGTATTAACTCCCCCTTCTTCTACCTGACAATGAATAGTTACCCAAACTTGTACGAACAGGATTTTTACGCTTAGACGTTGCACACGGCTGAATTGTTACGACAACGACACTTCGATGAACTGGATGTCGAACGTTGGGTCGAGGAATTAGAAACCATGAGCTGTCGTGATCGCCATGAGTTAGTCAGTCGCTTAAAAATCTTGCTGGGACATTTATTAAAATGGCAGTTTCAGCCTCATCACCGCAGAGCAGCTATAGAGCAGCTATAGGGCGCAATAGTGTTAGCGTATTGCGCCGCATGTTCTCCCCAAAATTACGGTCACTCACTTAATCTCGTTCACCCATAACAAAATCATGGAGTTTTTATGGATTGGACATCAGCGGTCGATAATCCGCTATTGCGAAATTTACCTTTCAAAATAGAATTAGATAAATGGGGTAAAATCCTCATGAGCCCGGCCAGTAACACCCATGGGAATCTCCAATTTGAAGTTGGGATACACATTAGAGAAATCACGCAAGGACGCGGAAAAATTATTATGGAATGCTCTATTCAAACCAATCAGGGCGTAAAAGTAGCTGATGTCGCTTGGGCCTCAGATACCTTCATTACCGCATACGGTTTTCAAACACCTTATCCCAAAGCGCCTGAACTGTGCGTTGAAATACTTTCTCCCTCCAATGCCAAAGCTGAAATGGAAGAAAAAATACAACTTTATCTCTCCAAAGGCGCACACGAAGTTTGGTTAGTGTATGACAATGGGCCCACGGAATACTACAGTTATGAAGGGCGGATTGGCAAGAGTAGAATCTTAATTTAGACACCCACTATCGTAGGGACGCGATTAATCGCGTCTCCACTAATCGCGTCTCCACACATAACAACAGGAAAACATCATGACCACTTCAATTGAACAACTGGAGAACGCTATTCGACAGCAAGCTCAAAGTTTGGCAAATAACTATTTACAGACTGCTCAACAACAAGTCAACAAAATCCTATCAGATGCCAATCAGCGGCATCATCTGCAAGAAACTCGTCAAACTCAGAAAGCTCAAGCTTTGGCTGACCAATACTTTCAGAGACGATTGCAGTCCAGTGAAATACAATTACAAGCCGCCTTAGATCAAATGCGTTGGAACTTAATTCAAGCCATTCTCCAACAATTGAATAAACATCTTCAACAAATCACTCATCAACCTCAAACCTACCTGCCTTTACTGCAACAATTTCTGGTCAGTGCAGTTGGGTATTTTAAGGAGTCAAAACTCATCGTAGAAGTCACTGCCAACGACCACAACCAACTCACCTCCCAATGGTCTCAATTCTGTCAAGTTATTCCCAATACACAATGTCAACTGAGGATCAGTGAGCATACAATTACTGGCGGATTAATTGTCCATGATCAAGACAATCGCCTGCGCATCAACAACAGTTTTGAGGGATTGATCGACCGATTGGAGGAACAACTCTATCAAGTCATGACCACACAACTGTTTGCCACAGTGACCCCCATTCGCAGTCATTAGTCTCAATTACGCGGAATTTAAACTATAGATCCTCAGCTATATCCTTTAAATTGGCAAAAAAAAATCCTTCCTCTTACACAAAAGGAAGGATTTTGATTCCCCACTATTCTCCTGCAGTTTCCACCTTACCATTCAACTTCACCGCACTTTCTCCTCCCTCAGAAGCCCGTTTCCGACGCCCACTTCTTCTATTTCTGCGCACACTACTTCTGTTTGGAGAGTCAGACTTCTTGGCAGCTTCCGAATTTTCCTGAGCTATTAGGGTAGTTGAAGACAGAATTTCAGTACTCGAAGGGGCTTCTGCAACTCCATTCTTCCCCCCTTTTGAGTTTCTTAAATCACGCTGTTTAACACTTGAAACCGTTCCAATTTTATCATCTTTCGGAGTGGTACGAAACCGATCGAGAATGCGCTTAAATAAACTCGGATGTTGAGGGATATCATTTGAGCGACCTGTAGGCAGAGGGGGAGTCAAATGAGTAACACCCTTAACTGCAGGCTCTTCAATCAACTCAGTGGGCACAGGATTAAGGTAACGTTCCACCAGTTCCGTACTTGGCGGTTGAATCAGCAAATCATAACTGGTTTTCTCTCCAGTGCCCTCTTTCTTTTCGTCTAAACGAATACGCTGTACCTCATAAGTAGGAGTTTGCAGATAAGGATTCGGAATAAGTACCACGCTGATAGTCTGACGACTCTCAATTTCCAGGATGGAAGAACGCTTTTCATTGAGTAGGTAAGTGGCAATTTCTACTGGAACTTGCACAATGATTTTAGCCGTTTTCTCCTTCATCGCTTCCTCTTCCATGACTCGAAGTATAGATAAGGACAAAGACTCTATACTTCTAATAGTGCCCTGTCCTCGACAGCGTGGGCAAACAATTTGGCTGGATTCTCCTAAGGAAGGTCGCAATCTCTGTCTGGACATCTCCAACAGTCCAAATCTGGAAATTCGACCCACCTGTACCCGCGCTCGATCAACCTTGAGAGCTTCCTTCATACGGTTTTCAACTTCCCGCTGATTCTTATGACTGAGCATATCAATGAAGTCGATGACCACCAGTCCCCCCAAATCTCTTAGACGCAATTGCCGAGCAATTTCCTCCACTGCCTCCAGATTGGTATTCAATGCAGTCTCTTCAATATCAACCCCTTTAGTGGCACGAGAGGAGTTAATGTCTATAGAGAGGAGGGCTTCCGTGTGGTCGAGGACAATTGAACCGCCTGAAGGTAGTTTAACCTCCCGATGAAAAGCGGATTCAATTTGACTCTCGATTTGGTAACGGGTAAACAAAGGGACTGTATCCTTGTAGAGTTTTACTTTATTGAGATGATAAGGCATGACTTGACGCATAAACTCCACGGCATCCTGATAAATTTCCTGATCATCGACTAGAATTTCATTGATATCCTCTCTCAAGTAATCACGGATCGCGCGAATGATCACATTGCTCTCTTGAAAGATCAGGAATGGCGCAGAATGTTGAGCGGCGGAAGTTTCAATAGCTTGCCACAGTTGCAGTAGGTATTCTAGGTCCCACTTCAATTCATCCGCGGTTTTATTAACTCCCGCCGTTCGTAAGATCACACCCATCCCTTCCGGGATCTCCAAGGCTCCCAACACTTCGCGGGCTTCACTGCGTTCATCTCCTTCAATTCGTCGGGAAACACCTCCTGCTCTGGGATTGTTGGGCATCAATACCAGGTAACGTCCTGCCAAACTGATAAACGTGGTTAGCGCAGCGCCCTTATTGCCTCGCTCCTCCTTGTCTACTTGAATGATGAGTTCTTGCCCTTCCTTTAAAACGTCTTTAATGCTAATACGACTTAACGAAATTTCCGGTCCAATTTCATTTCCTTCGGATTGCGTGATAAAATAACTACGAGCGGTGTCTTTTAGGGGCAGAAAACCGTGGCGCTCGGCTCCGTAGTCGATAAATGCGGCTTCTAGGCTAGGCTCAATTCGAGTGATCTTACCTTTGTAGATATTCGATTTGGTCTGCTTACGAGCACTGGTTTCGATGTCAAAATTGTAGAGTTTCTGCCCGTCAACCATTGCAACACGTAACTCTTCTGGTTGAGTGGCGTTGATCAAAATTCGTTTCATGGTGTCTTTTCCTTCAGGTAAAAAAGCTCAACTTCATTACTTCATTGATGTAGGTTAAATTAAGATTAATGAAGGAGCTAGAGCTAATCTGTGGTATACTGGGATTACAAAGGGCGCTGAAAAAAGACTATTTCAACTGCACAAGGCTTGTCCGGGACTGGCATGATTAAGGATAGAAGTGTCGAGTTAAATTTGGAAACCACCCCTAAACCCTCCTTTAAGTTATACTCCCCTTACTAAGGCAGGGCAGGGGGTGATTTACGGGTTGGCAATTAACCAGTCCTAACCCTTCCTTGATAAGGAGGGGGTAGAAAACTGTCCCTAAACCCTCCTTTAATTTATACTCTACTTTAGTAAGGAGAGCAGGGGGTAATTTACGGGTTGGCAATTAACCAGTCCTAACCCCTCCTTGTCAAGGAGGGGAAATTTGCTGTTTTTGATTAAGTTAAGGAGCGAAAACGGGTTCCCTTTCTTTATTCAAGGAAGGAGAATTATTGACCTCTTGTCTTAACGTTGAGAGGAAAAGGGGGATGGCTTTCCCTCCTCTTTTAAAGAAGAAGTAGCGGGGAATTCAACTTCCTTTCACTTCTTTTCCAGGCCTCAACTGTCAGCACTATCAAACAATCTTATCAAGTTGGTATAATCTTGCCCATCATGGAAATTTTAACCTTAAAACAAGTCACTTTTTTACGTATCACTGCTGATCAAGCTGATCAGCGGATTGATAATTTTTTACGGACCTTCCTTAAAGGAGTCCCTAAAAGTCACATTTACCGAATTTTACGCACAGGTGAGGTGCGAGTGAATAAGGGACGCGTACAGCCCACTTATCGCTTACAGGCGGAGGATGAGTTGCGTTTGCCTCCTTTAGAGTGTAATTCTGCCCCTCATCCCCCTCATCCAGCTACAGTTCAACAATTAGGCGACACTATTTTATATGAAGATTCGCAAATATTAATCATTGACAAGCCAGCTGGGCTTGCAGTCCACGGTGGAAGCGGAATCGCATTTGGCATAATTGAGGGATTACGCGTGCTTTATCCGCAACTTAAACGGTTAGAATTGGTACACCGTTTGGACCGGGAAACATCCGGTTGTCTCATGATTGCCAAAAAAGCCAGTATCCTCAAAGAATTGCATGAATTATTGCGTACTGGACGCATAAAAAAGGAATACTTGGCTTTGGTACGAGGTCACTGGAAAGGCCATTTAACCATTGTTGAGAGCAGATTGCAAAAAAATAACACAGCGGCTCCAGGGCAACGCATGGTACGGACCAGTCCAACGGGTAAACCGTCGATAACCCATTTTGAAGTATTTAAACGCTATCCAACAAGTACCCTCATTAAAGCTTACCCTATTACCGGTAGAACTCACCAAATTCGAGTCCACACTGCCCAAGCAGCTTGCCCTATAGCAGGTGATAAAGTCTATGGAGACCCCAATTTCAATGAAAATTGTCGTCATTATGGATTAAATCGCCTGTTTTTACACGCTCATCGGCTGACCATCGAGTTTCCTGAACACCCCTTGACTGTGCAAGCTCCTCTACCTGACCAGCTACAAAAAGTACTCACCGCCCTTACATAACACACTATTTAACGACCCGTTCCTTCCTTTTTGGAGATATTCTTCATTTCCCACTGTAAAAAATTTCCCCGGTCTACTCTACAAAGGCTAGCAATATATGTAGGAGGGTCTGCCCCACAGGCAACCCATCTATTGCCGTACTATTCTCACATTTCTGCCAGACAATTGCTTAAACAAGCCCTCTCTTCAACATTCTCTCAGTCAGTTATTTCTGATGAGTACATGCTTAAAAGGTATGAACACAGCGTCACGCTTCCCTATCATGGGCAATAATCAACATTTATCGACGGGGAGTCCCCAACGGCTCCTCTTTTTTTTATTCATACTTTTGATCAGTATTGGCTTACACAGCCTCACTGCCTGTCAGACGCCCTCCCTACCAGGACAAAAGTCCACTTTAACTATCGCCTTTGCCGGTCCTATGAGTGGAGAAGGTGCCGCCGCTGGTCGACTCATGACCCAAGGTATTGAACTCCACTTAGAAGAAATTAATAAAAAAGGGGGAATTAATGGCCACCTCATCGAACTTAAGATCTTCGACGACCAAAACCAATGCGACACCCGAGCCCAACAAGTGGCGCAACAAATTACCCAACAATCCATCATTGCAGTAATTGGTCACTGGTACAGTTCCTGCTCCATCAACGCCGGCAAAGTCTACCAACAACACAAAATTCCCGCCATCACCCCTGGCTCCGACAACATCAAAGTGACCCTTAACAACCCTTGGTATTTTAGGAATATCTACAACGCCAACTCGTCTGGACAATTCCTTGCGAATTATGTGAAAAAAATCTTTCGACAAGACACCGTCAGCATCATCCATGAAACTGCAGACTATGGTTCCTATTTGGCAGAGGTTTTTAAAAACACCTCCAATGAGTTGCAAATGGAGGTCAAAAATACTTGGGCATTTGATGATAAAGACCCCAACTTAGATTACACCCTCCAAAACATCGTTGACCAATTGCGGGCCAAAAGACAAGAAGCGGGCGTTTTACTACTTGCAGTCCAAGCTCGGGAAGGCGTCAAACTCGTCAAAGCCATCAAAGAAGCCAATATTCCCAATCCCATCATTGGCTCCTCCTCATTCTCTGAAGAAACCTTTCAACGCGGCTTTGACAAATTTATACGAGAAAAAAGCAGCCCCGGCTTCTACATCAATGACATTTATGTGGCGACCCCACTCATATACGACACTGCCAACGACAAAGCCCAACAATTCAAAGCCATCTACCAACAACGCTATCAGGAACACCCGGACTGGTCTGCAGCCTATGCCTATGACACTGCCATGCTACTCACCAATGCCATCAAAGAAGCCAATCTCACTGGGCGGACTGACACCTTACAACAAGACCGGCAAAAAATTCGAGACCAACTGGCCAGCTACACCAATGCTGATGAAGCTCTTCTTGGTACCACTGGATATAACTACTTTAATCAAGAGAGAGATGCCCAAAAACCCGTATCTTTAGGCGTCTACAAAAACAGAAACTCAGTCTCTGCCCTCACCCAACTTCAATCAATGCGCAGTACCAATGAAATCAGTGACCTAGAAGATGCCCTCAAAGAAGAACGAGTCCTACTCATTGACAATAAGTATATGTATAAAACGAATGTCGTCTATACCGGAGTGGAAATCAGAGAAATCACTGACCTTGACCTACACCAACTCACCTACACCATGGACTTTTACATCTGGTTCCGGTTCCAGGGCAGCTTCAATCCCCAAGACATTGAATTCACCAATGCAGTCAATCCTCAAGAAGTCAAACTCCAACTGCAACGTCCACTTGTCAAAAAAACCAAAGACAAAATCACCTATCGAATTTACCATATCAAAAGCCAATTCAAAGCCGACTTTCTAACCGATTACACCTATAAACAACACGTTTTGGGACTGCAATTTCGTCATCGCAACCTAACCCACCATAACCTCATCTATGTAACCGACGTGGTTGGAATGGGCTCCAATGACACCCCTTTAGAACAAAGAATGCTCGACAACCAAACCCTCAATCCCATTTTTGGTTGGAGCATCAACCGGGTCTGGTTTTACCAAGACATTGCCAAAAAAAGTGCCCTCGGTGACCCAAAATACCTCAACGTTCCCAATGGACTCGTTGACTATTCCCAATTTAACATGGGCATTCGCATCCACAAAGACGACTTCACCCTGCGCGGCAAACTCCCCTATGAATACGCCTACGATCTCATGCTACTCAGCGGACTTATTGTCATTTTCTCCACCCTGGCTGGCCTCAAACTACCTCGTTACCTCAAATACTTCTGGTTCCTCCAAGTCATCTTTGCTGCCCTCCTACTTCTCAGTGGAGAAATTATCTTCGTAGACTGGCTGGCAGAACACACCAGTCTCTATAGCCTCAAAACCCTGATCAAATTCTTCGACGTATTATGGTGGATCATTCCCGCCTATTTCATAAACCTGGCCACTGAACGCTTTGTCTGGACTCCTTTGGAGGAACAAATTGGAGCCATTCCCAAAATCATTCGCCACTTCTTTGCCATGATCATCTACTTCATTGCTCTCATTGCCATCATCGTCTTTGTCTACGAACAACGCTTCAACAGCCTGCTTGCCACCTCTGGCATGCTTGCCATGATCATCGGTTTAGCCATTCAAATCAACATCTCCAACATCTTCTCTGGCATCATGATCAACCTGGAACGACCCTTTAGAATCCGGGACTGGATCAAACTCGAAGGCTTTGAAGAAGCTGAAATAGTTGACATCAACTGGAGAGCCACCCGATTACAAACCCGTAACCATGCCATCATCAGCCTACCCAACACTATCACTGCAGAAACCCCCCTCACTAATTTTTATTACCCTACTAACGTCTATTGGATCTGGCCCACTGTCTACGTCCATCCAAAACACTGCCCACTGCGCGTCAAAAAAATACTCCTTGACGCCCTACTGTCCACTGAATCCATTCTCAAAAAACCCGAACCTGTCGTTATTTTCACCGGCATCAACGAATGGGCTGCCGGTTACTGGGTGGCTTTCTGCGCCGATGACTATGAACAAAAACCCTATATTCTCTCTGAAGTTTGGGAAAAAGTGTCCATCCACTTAGACCGGGCAGCCATTCGGCCAGCCATGCGGCGCCAAGAAATCCACATGTTTCAAGGAGATGAAGCCACCAGAGCCATTGCCATGATGCAAGAAACTGATATCTCAAATGTTTTCACCCCAAAAACCTCTGAAATAAAACATGAAAGTGGCGCCCTAGCCTTCCTGCAAAACCTTTGGAAAAAATAACCTCTCATGAATCATCAATTCCCATTCCCCATAACCCTGCACACCCCATACAAGGACCTGCTTTAAGCTTCAGAATTGGTAACCAACTATGAAAATCAGATTTTTTCTACTAATTACGGTGATATTTTCCATCTTCTCTTGGACAATTTACATGAATTACTCTTCGTATGACAGTAACTTCATTCGAATTGCCTTTGTAGGTCCTGTCACCAGTGTAGCAGGTAAACAAATGTCCCAGGGGATCCAACTCTATTTTGACAGCATCAATGAAAAAGGGGGAATCAGTGGCAAAAAACTTAAATTAGACCTCTACGATGACCAGGATGACTGTGGTCCCAATGGTCAAGCTGAACAATCTGCTCTCAAAATGGTTGAAGACCACAAAGCCATTGCAGTCATTGGTCACTGGTACAGCGGTTGCTCTATTCGGGGGGGTAAAGTTTATAAAAAATACGGGGTCCCAGCCATCACCCCCGGTTCAGTCAGTGTTGCGGTGACCAAAGACAACGAATGGTATTTTAGAAATATCTTCAACAACCGCATCTCTGGACAATTCCTAGCCAACTATGTCAAAAAAGTCTTCCGACAAAACAAAGTCACCATCATTCGTGAAAATGACAGTTATGGCGCCTACCTTGCTGAAATATTTGAAGAAACTGCCTTGGGACTTGGCATGGAAATCAAAAATGTTTGGAAGTATGACGTTGTTAAACCCTCCACTCCGGAACAGGAACGCCTCGAAAATCAAAAATTAGAAGACAACTTTAAAAACATGGTCAGCCAACTCAAAAAACAAAGAGAAGAAGCCGGTACCCTGTTCCTAGCCATGCAAGCACCAGAAGCCATCAGACTGGTCAAAATGATCAAAGATGCCACTCTCAATAACATCATCATTGGAGAAACCAGTCTCTCTGAAGACACCTTCAAACATGGATTTGACCACCTTCCCAAAGAAAAATCCAACCCCGGCTTTTATACCAATGACATCTATGGCGTAACCCCCCTCATCTTTGACACTGCCAATGAAAAGGGGCAACAATTTAAAACCGACTATGAAGCCCGTCATATTGGGGAAATTCCTGACTGGTCAGCGGCTTATGCCTATGACACTGCCATGGTCCTCGTTAAAGCCATCCGCGAAGCCAAAATTACTGGAGAATTTAACTCCCTGGCTGAAGACCGTCAAAGAGTCAGAGACTATCTTGCCAGCATGATCAACATTCATGATGCAGTGGAGGGTACAACTGGTTTCAACTATTTTGACAAAAATCGCGATTCCCAAAAGCCAGTGGCCATCGGTGTTTACAAAAATAAAAATCTGGTCTCTGCCCTGACCCAATTGCAAACCATTCGTAACCTCAATGAAATTGCAGACTTGGAAACTGCCATCAAAGAGGAAAAAGTGCTCAAAATAGATGACAATTACATGTACAAAACCAATGTTGTCTATGTGGGCATCAAGATCAATGAGATCACCGGCTTTGACCCCTCTAAACTCACTTATCAATTGGATTTTCACATCTGGTTCCGCTTTCAAGGGGGCTTCAATCCCCAAGACATTGAATTCCTCAATGCAGTTGAAGCGGGAGAATTGGGACTGCCCGTTGTGGATAAAATGAAAGACCAGATCACCTATCGAGTCTATCGCATTAACAAACGAGAATTTAAAGCCGACTTTCTCAATCGTTATGCCTATAAACAACACATTGTCGGCGTCAACTTTCGACACCGGGAACTCACCCGTAACAACCTCATCTATGTCACCGACATTTTAGGTATGGGACTGACTCGTGACAAAAGTCTATACGAACAACTTCAAGAAAGTCAAATCATCAGTCCCACCAGTGGTTGGGAAGTGGCTAATGCCATGTTATTCCAAGACATTACTAAAAAATATTCCCTGGGTGACCCTGAATTTCTCAACGTCCAAGGTGGCACAGTTGAATATTCCCGTTTCAACTCTGCCATCAACATCAAAAAAAGTGAATTCACCCTGCGCGGACTCATGTCTTATAACACCGCCTATAACCTATTTCTGGTCTCAGTAGTCGTCCTATTGTTGCTCAACATCACCACCACCAGCAAGCGATTTAGGCGCTTCTCTAAAACCACCTGGTTACTCCAAACCGTTTTCACCTTTCTTCTCCTCCTATCCAGTGAAATTATTCTGGTAGAATGGCTGGCAGAAAAAACCAACCCTTACAGTCTCAAATCCATGATTAGGGTATTTGACATCCTATGGTGGATGATTCCAGCCTTCCTTTTAAACCTGGCTTCAGAAAGCTTCATCTGGACCCCCTTGGAAGAAAAAAGTGGCCGCATTATTCCCAATATCGTGCGCCTGTTCCTCGCCTTCATCATCTACTTTTTAGCCATCATCGGCATCATTGCCTTTGTTTACGAAGAGCAACTGACCAGCATTCTCGCCACCTCTGGCGTCATTGCCATGATCATCGGTCTTGCCATCCAAATCAACATTTCCAACATCTTCTCCGGTATTGCCATCAACATTGAGCGACCCTTTAGAATTGGAGACTGGGTACAAATTGGCAAATTTGATGAAGGAGAAATTGTTGATATCACCTGGCGCACCACTCGCTTGAAAACTCGAGCCGACTGCATTCTCAGCATTCCCAACAGTATGGCTTCAGAATCTCCCATTCTCAACTATTGCTACCCGGATGAAACCTTCTGGCTGTGGCCCACAGTTTACGTCCACCCCATGCACCATCCGGAACGAGTCAAAAAAATTCTACTCGACGCCTTGCTGTCCACCAATCAACACGTGCTCAAAGAGCCTGCTCCGGTCATCATTTTTACCGGCATCAATGAATGGGCTGCCAGCTATTGGGTAGCCTTCTGTGCTGGCAATTATGCCAACAAATTCTATATCTTAGAAGAAGTTTGGACCCGAGTTTGGTTCCACCTCAACCGTGCTGGCATTACCCCAGCAGTGCAAAGACAAGAAATTCATTGGTTTCGGGGCGTCAAAGAGCGTGGCGGGGAAGAAGCCACTAAACCCACCACATTACTACAAGAAGTTGATATTTTTAAACCTTTCTCTGACCAAGCCAAACAGCACCTGAGCGAAAACATTCGTCGCCATCGCTATCCTCCCGGTGAAATCATTGTGCGCCAAGGTGACCAAGGTGATTCCCTATTTATCATCGTGGAAGGTGTGGTCGGAGTGCGAGTGCGTTCCGAAGAAACTCAATCCACTGAAGTGGCTCGCTTGGGGGCAGGAAATATTTTTGGAGAAATGGCTCTGCTCACTGGGGAAAAGAGGACCGCAACTGTGGTCTCTATTTCAGAAACCTTAGTGTATGAAATCACGAATGAAGACATTAAACCCTTGTTACAACAACAACCTGAAGTCACTGAATTAATTAGTAAAATGCTTACCCAGCGCCAATTGGCCACCCAATCTCGTCTCAATATCCATCAAGCCGTGGAAGAAGAAAAAGAAGCCGTTTACAAACGCTTCCTCAATCGCATTGAAAGTTTCTTTGGCCTTACTGAAGCGGATAATAATGGCAAACTATAGTAGATTTAATAGACCTCTTGCAAAAGAAAATGATGCGATAAAGATGAGATACGAAAAAATAAAATTGCCAAAAGTCTAATGGTAGAATGGGCAACAATTTTATCGTTGCCCACCCAATTTCAGCCATGCTATTCAAAGAGGGAAGTCCCGTAGGAATGGAGGCTTTAGCCGGCCAGCGGTAGGCGCCTTGCAATTTGTGTGTGTGAGGTGATACCTACCGCTGGCCGGCTAAAGCCTCTACTCCAACATACCTTCACTTTAGCATACCTTAATTACCGGCTAAAGCCTCCATTCCAGCATACCTTAATTGCCGGCTAAAGCCTCCACTCCAATATACCTTAATTACCGGATAAAGCCTCCACTCCAACGTACCTTCACTTTAGCATACCTTAATTACCGGCTAAAGCCTCCATTCCAGCATACCTTAATTGCCGGCTAAAGCCTCCACTCCAACGTATCTTAACTGAATGGCAGATAATAGTAGGGTGGGCAACTCTCATCTTTTCATGATCGTATTTTTTCATAAGAGGTCTATTCATAATTCACCATTAAATCGGCTTCCCGCGGATTGGACTGGGCTCAGGGGTTTTCCTCCTTGTGAACCTGATGAGACTGAGCTTCTTCCAACAACGCAATCTTTTGCGCCAAACGTCGCGTTTTGCGTTCCAATGCCGACTGATGAATATCTATCAACAATACTTTAATAAGGATCATAGCCATGCCCAAAATCATCAATAAAGTTGGAGGATAACTGACCCCAAACCAAGGCGCCAACTGATCAATAGTGGTTGGAAAAATGCCCAATACCAAAGCGCTAATCGCTACGGATAACCACCACAGGGCATGACGAGAATGTAAGTGATCGCGGCGAATTAACCATAAGATAACCCCGGCGATCAACAGTCCCAAACTGGCTGAAGTTATTTGATAGGACATGAAGGAGGATTCCTTGGACCGTGGTGAGCCAAACAAAAAATCCCAGTTTGAATCATGTAGTAACTGACAATTCGCCAGGAACTGAAAATACGAGAATGTCCATTTCTGCGCGGATACATTAAAGTAGGGACTTCTTCAATACGCAACCCATGTTTCTGTAACAAAATCAACACCCCCAAATCCTGGTAGTCCAATAATGTGGCCTGATGAGAAGCCAATAACTCAATAGCTGGCCGATGATAAGCCCGCAATCCGGAGGTTAAATCTTCCAATGCCAATCCCGACAATTGTCGAAATACAGACCAGGCAATTTTTCTCAACAAACTGCCCCGCTGTGGATAAGCCCCAATCACCACATCTGCCTGACCAATGGCAATTGGATACAATAAGTCGGGAATGGAATCTGCCTCATGTTGACCATCGGCATCCATGGTAATTGCAGTATGAAACCCTTGCTGCAAGGCATACCTTAAACCAGTTTGAATGGCCCCCCAAGCCCCCAAAGAGAAAGGCAAAGGCAATACCACAGCTCCAGCCATTTTCGCCAACTCTGCTGTGCGATCAGTACTGGCATCGTCAATAACTACCACTGGGACAGGAGTAAATAACTGCCTGATTTCCATAATAACCCGCTCAATAGTTTGCTCTTCATTCTTGGCAGGAATTAAAATAACCAGGGAATGAATCTCAATAGTCATGATAATTTCACAATAAATAACAATTCAACAATAATTATAACTCAAATCATTCCAATTATACAGTATTACCCCAAAGGAGTCATATTCAATGTCGAGCCAAAACCAATTCCACCTGTTACGAGAACGACGCTTCAACTTCTACTTCCTAACCCAATTCCTAGGTGCCTTTAACGACAACGTCTACAAAAATGCCCTGATCATCCTATTCACCTACCAAACCGCCATCCTAACCCTATATGACACTCATACCCTGGTCAACCTCAGCGCAGGGCTCTTTATCTTACCCTTCTTCCTATTCTCAGCCACCGCCGGGCAACTTGCCGACAAATACGAAAAATCCCAATTGACCCGTCACATCAAATTCCTAGAAATCATCATCATGTTACTGGGCACTTTGGGACTCTATTTCAACAACGTGCCATTGCTGATCACAGCCCTCTTCCTCATGGGCACTCAATCCGCCTTCTTTGGACCCATCAAATACGGCTACCTGCCCCAACACCTCCGACCCCATGAACTTATAGGCGGTAACGCCCTGGTCGAAACCGGCACCTTCCTAGCCATCTTATTGGGCACCCTGACCGGAGGCATTCTCATTGCCCTTCCCTCTTCCAACCTAACCTGGGTCTCTACCACCGTTCTCACCATCGCCCTCCTTGGCTATCTCGCCAGTCGACAAATTCCCATTACCCCGGCAGTTGCCCCCAATCTCGTTCTCAATTGGAACCCATTCACCGAAACTTGGCGCAACCTGCGTTTTCTAGCAGAACGCCGCACTTTATTCCTAGCTGTACTGGGAATATCCTGGTTCTGGCTAATTGGCGGTGTCTATCTGGCTCAACTTCCCAACTACACCAAATTAACCCTAGGCGGCAACGAACAAGTAGTCACCCTTCTACTCACCCTATTCTCACTGGGAATTGGACTGGGCTCTCTACTCTGCGACCGACTCTCTGACCATAAAGTAGAAGTGGGACTCGTTCCACTCGGTGCTTTGGGAATTACCCTGTTCAGTTTAGACCTTTCCTATGCCTACACCCAACCCACCACCTCGGAACTCCTTGGAATAACAGCCTTTTTACAAACCCCCGGCAGCTGGCGCGTCCTCATCGACATCTTACTGCTCAGTGCCTCTGGCGGCCTCTACATCGTTCCCCTATATGCCCTCATTCAACAACGCACTGAACCCACTCACGTCTCCAGAGTCATCGCCAGCAACAACATTGTCAACGCCTTCTTCATGGTCCTCTCAGCCATTCTAGCCATCATTCTGCTCAATCTGGGCATGACCATTCCCCAACTCTTTCTCACCCTTGCCATTGCCAACATTTTCACCGGATTCTACATCTTCTACCTGGTTCCAGAATTTTCAACCCGCTTCTTCATCTGGCTACTCATTCACCTATTATATCGAGTCGAAAAAACAAACTTAGACCGCCTTCCAGAACAAGGAGCCTGCCTGATAATCTCCAACCATGTCAGTTACTTAGATGCACTGATCATTGGCGGCTGTCTGCGAAGACCGGTACGATTTGTCATGCACTATAAAATCTACCAAATTCCCATTCTCAACTTTATCTTCAAAACTGCCGGTGCTATTCCCATTGCTGGAATTCAAGAAGACAAACTGATCATGGAAACCGCCTTTGACCAAATCACCACAGCCCTACAAGCCGGAGAAGTTGTTGGACTGTTCCCAGAAGGCAGAATTACCCGAGATGGCGAGTTACAAACCTTTTTACCAGGACTGCGAAAAATCATTGACACCTATCCAGTCCCCGTATTACCTATGGCCCTCTGCGGCTTATGGGGCACTTTTTTCAGTCGGGAACGTGGCACTCTGAAAATTCCCAAACGACTGTGGTCAAAAATCGCCCTGAAAATCGGTGACCTCATTCCCCCTGAACAAGTGACCCTTCGGACAGCCCATCAACAAATCTCTGAACTAAGAGGAAACTGGAAATAAGCAACTGCAAACTGATCCATTAGATCTCTTGCAAAAGAAAATGATGCGATAGCCGGAGTGGAGGCTTTAGCCGGTCAGCCGTAGGCATCCCCCCACACACACAGATTGCAAAGCGCCTACCGCTGGCCGGCTAAAACTTCCATCTCAATCTACCTTAACTGAGTGGCAAGCAATAGTAGGGTGGGCAATTTTCATCTTTTCATTATCGCATACTTTTGCAAGGGGTCTATTTTCCTAAAACTTCAACATTCATAAATGTTATTTATCCAATTGACCTGTTATCAACTCGTTACGGAAATTACATGAATTCCTCTCCCAATTCCCAAAACTATCAATTGCTCATCAGCACTTGTCCAGACCTGGCCACCGCTCAACACCTAGCCCATTTGTTGTTGGACAAACACCTGGCAGCCTGCATCAATATTCTACCCCACATTCAATCCATATACGAGTGGCAAAATGAAGTGGTTACTGAAACCGAAGTCATTCTGTTTATCAAAACCCACAGCACCCATTATTCAGCCATTGAACAATTGATCATTCAACATCATCCCTATGAAATTCCAGAATTAATTGCAATTCCCATTCAAACGGGACTGCCCGACTATTTGAACTGGCTGTCCCAAGCAACGGAGGTAAAATGAGCCCCTACCCATGCAAACTGAACTTCCTATTCAGCTATTTGACTGAACTTATTCCCCCCCAATTGCCTATTCTCCGATCGGCTGTATACAACATGATCCACGTCAGCATTCTCAGTCTATTGTTGGCAGTCTCATCGATCCAAGCAACTGAGACAGATCTACCAGTCCCAGTAGCCTCACCCCAATCTGCTGCGGGCTCATCATTATTTGAACCCTTACTGACTGAAAAATCTGAATTTTTAAAGGACACTGAACTTTTACCTCCAGACAGTGCATTCCTTTTCTCTGCCCAACTGATTGATTCCCAGCATATAGAGCTCGATTGGCAAATTGCCCCCGGATATTACCTTTACCGTGACAAATTCCAATTTTCCCTCCTCAATGGTGGTCAACTGGGCGACGAGTTCCACTTTCCAGCGGCTCAACTTAAAGAAGATTTGAAACTGGGTCAAATTTCAGTGTATGAAAATCACCTGACCTTACAACTTCCGATAAACAACACAGCACAACTTTCTCAACTCACCTTACAAACCATCTATCAAGGATGTGCCGAAGCCCGATTATGCTATCCTCCTATTGAAAAAATTACCCAATTCCCACTGCTTTCCTCATCCCAAAACTCAAAACCACCGGTCACTGATCAAGCACCGCCATCAGAAATCACGGACCCTGAAGAAACTTCACTGGTTGCTGCTCAAACTCGAACAGACTCAGCAGGAAAACCTTTAGTCCTCAATCCTTTAGATAAATTATTGCCCTCTGATCAAAATGCCCAAGAGTTTTTACCTGTTGAAAAAGCCTTTCAACTGTCCGCTCAGTCTCCTACTTCGGAACATATTGTCTTGACCTGGCAAATTGCAGAAGGATATTACCTCTATCGAGACAAATTTAAATTTACCCTAAACACCCCAGGAACCTTAGGGACTGTCGAATTTCCAAAGGCTTACCTTTACAAAGACCCCACATTTGGCAAAGTGGAAATCTACACTCAATCTTCTCTATCCCTAACTTTGCCAATAAAAGACGCACCTCTTGCTTCCCAATTACAAGTGGAATACCAAGGTTGTGCAGTGGCAGGACTCTGTTACCCACCGATTACCCAATTATTTGATCTCCAATTGGGCAAGGGACCTGCCTTACTTTCAGAATCCGACCAAATCACCCAACTGCTCATGGGCGCCCAATTGTGGACCATTTTAGCCGCCTTCTTTGGCTTTGGACTCCTGCTGTCGCTGACCCCTTGCATCTATCCCATGATACCCATCTTAAACAGTTGTATTTTAGGACAAAAAGGGCAGTTAACCACCTTAACCGCCTTTCGCATGTCTCTCATCTACGTTTTAGCTATGTCTCTGACCTATGCCAGCTTAGGTGCTGTAACCGGATTGGTGGGCGACAGTTTACAAAACACTTTACAACAACCCTGGGTGCTCATCTTATTTTCATTATTACTCATAGGGTTAGCATTGTCCATGTTTGGCTATTACGACTTACAATTGCCCAATTTTATACAAACCAAACTGGCCAAACTCAGTCACCAACAACAAGGGGGAACTACATTGGGACTGATCATCATGGGCATTTTATCAGCCCTGATTGTCGGTCCCTGTGTAGCCCCCCCTTTGGCTGGAGCTCTCTTGTATATTGGTCAAACCAAAGACGCTTGGCTGGGCGGCAGTGCCCTATTCATGATGGGACTGGGCATGGGAATCCCCCTGATTTTGACCGGCACCTTTGCAGGTCATTACTTACCCAAGGCTGGACGATGGATGGAAACCACCAAAGCGGTACTGGGCGTGGCCCTATTGGGCATGGCGATTATGATGTTGACCTCAGTGTTCCCACCAGCTGTCATCCTATTGCTATGGGCTCTCTTACTGATGATCAGCGCTATTTACCTGGGTGCCTTTGAAAATTTAACCCCCGGTCTGCCAGGAGGACGAAAATTTTTAAAAGGTTTGGGACTCGTGTTATGGGTTTATGGCTGCTTACTGCTGATCGGCGCAGCCAGTGGCGCTAATAATGTTTTACAACCCTTGGCAAACCTAATTCCCAACACGGCAACTCAAGCCACAATATCCTCCCCACTCAACTTTCAACCGGTGAAAAATTTAACTGAATTACAACAAGCCCTTACCAAAGCCCAAGGAAACTTGGTCATGTTAGAATTTTCTGCCGACTGGTGTGTATCTTGTAAGGAATTGGAACAATTCACTTTTACAGATGCTCGAGTCCAACAAAAACTGGCTGCATTGGTATTATTAAAAGCCGATGTCACATTGCACGATGAACAAGCCAAAGCCCTGTATCAACACTTTGGAATCTATGGCCCCCCTGCCCTATTATTCTTTTCCACTACCGGTGCAGAATTGCGAGCCTATCGCGTCATTGGTTTCTTATCAGCCGATGACTTTTATGCCCATTTACAAAAGGTACTGTCATGAACAAATTATTGATCATACTCCTATTTCTCCTAAGTGCAACCACTGCTGGCACCTATGTTTTGATTCATCACCATGCTCCTTCTCAAACCAAAATCTCCACTGGACAAATTTCCTTAACACTCAAATCCTTGGGACCGCTGCCAGCATTCAGCTTGCCTGATTTACACGGTCAAATTCGTCATCATTCTGAATGGCATGGAAAAATCACCATTATCAACTTTTGGGCCACTTGGTGCCCCCCTTGTGTCAAAGAAATTCCCATGTTCATGGAATTGCAACGCACCTATTCTGAAAAGGGAATTCAACTGATCGGTATTGCCCTTGATGATCCAGAAAATGTTCAACGATTTGCCGCACGTTTAAAAATTAACTACCCTATTTTATTGGGAGAAGACCTGGGCATTGCCGTTGCCAAACGATTGGGTAACCAAATGGGAGGACTTCCATTTACCACAGTGGTGGATCAACACGGTCAAATGGTCCTGCAATATCTTGGGGAATTGGAAGACATGGTAATCAAACAAATCATTCATTCCTTGTTATAAACCCCATTGGCCCTTGACAAATCGGGCAAAATCGACCATAGTATTCCTTGGAGTTTCTCCAACAACGACTCAATCGATTATACGACCCTCAAAACAGGAGTTATTTATGACCATGAAAACCATGATGGCTTTAGTTGGCGCAGTTGTGCTGTGGCAATTGCCTTATTTGGCAACTGCCGAAGAAGCAGGAGCTTCCATTGACGAAGTTCAAGAAAAAGTCAAAGCAGCGGCTGAAGCCATTGCTACTGCCAGCGACAAAAAAGCTATTTTGGCAGAGTTTGATGGAAAAAATGAAAAATGGGCTTGGAAAGACACTTATGTGTTCGTCTATGATTGCAAAGCCGATCAGGCCTTGGCTCATCCCACCTTAACTGGCAAACCCATCTTGGGAATTAAGGATAAAGCGGATGGGTTAGTATTTGGTGGAGACACCGGCCTTTGCAAAGCTGGGGAACAGAAAGAAGGTGGCTGGTCTGCTTACATGTGGCCCAAAGTCCCAGAGGGTGAAGCTGCCAGCAAAGCTACCTTTGCCATGTCAGTGGCTGGCACTGACTACCAAGTGGCTGCCGGTATTTACGCAGACAAGAAGGTAGAGAACTTCAAATTGGCCGATTGATCAAAAAGTTAAAATTGGGCAGGTCTCCAGTTGAGAATGAGAACTGCCCATAGAACTTGGATCGAAAAGGTAGAAAACTTCAAGTTGGCCGATTGATTAAAAAGCTAAAAATTGGGCGGTCTCAGATTAAAAATGAGACCTGCCCATGGATTTTGATCAAAAAGGTAGAGAACTTCAAATTGGCTGACTGACTTAAGGACTTAAAAGTGGGCAGTTTTTAATTGAGAATGAGGTCTGCCCATGGATTTCAATAATGAACTATTTTATCGAACGTTTTTATAACTATGCCCTGTTAATGCGTTTGCACCGGCCCATTGGCATTTTTCTATTGCTGTGGCCCACTCTATGGGCGTTATGGATTGCCAGTGAAGGTCAACCGGACCTGTTGATTCTCACTGTGTTCATATTGGGGGTCATTATCATGCGTTCCGCGGGATGCGTTATCAATGACTATGCCGATCAAAAATTTGATCCCCATGTGCAACGCACCAAGCAACGACCATTGGCTGCCAAAACAGTAAGCCGAGCAGAAGCCTTGATTCTATTTACAATTCTGTGTTTGTTAGCATTGGGATTGGTATTATTGCTCAACACCTTGACCGTTATGTTATCTGTGGTGGCAGTATTATTGGCGATCAGTTATCCCTTTACCAAACGCTACACTCACTGGCCCCAAGCTTACTTGGGACTTGCCTTTGGTTGGGGAATTCCCATGGCTTTCGCAGCTCAAACTGGCACTGTTCCCCCTTTGGCTTGGGCATTGCTGTTGATTAACTTGTTATGGGCCTTGGTATATGACACTCTTTATGCCATGGTGGACCGGGAAGACGATTTGCAGATTGGAATTAAATCCACCGCCATTTTATTTGGTCGAGCGGATCGGACAATTATTGCCGGGTTACAAATTATTATTTTGGGATTATTGATTGGGGTGGGAAATATTTTGTACTTGGGAATACCTTATTATCTGGGTATTTTAGGCGCTGCCTTGTTGGCATTTTATCAACAATGGCTGATTAGGGACCGTTCAGCTACTCACTGTTTCCAAGCTTTTTTGAACAACCATTGGTTTGGGGCTGTGATTTTTTTAGGCATTTTGGTTGACTATACAATACCTGCTTAACTATACTAAAAAGGTGGACAACGAACAGAAATTGCCCGCCGCTCTGCTTGGTTTTGGTTGCCTTAACTGTATGAATAATTTATGGTTAACTGCACAACCAATTGGGATCAACTGTTTTATGGTTTATGATTAATGGCGAGGTACAAACAATGCGATTAAGATCTTTAATAATAGGGTTGACAACAATTTTTATTTTGGGGAATCAAACCGCCCTTGCAGATCCCAGAATTATAGGGGGAATTCGTGCCAATCCTGGAGACTGGCCGTGGATGGTGGCTTTGATTAAAGCAGATAAAGTTCCCTTTGATGGACAATATTGTGGGGGCACATTGGTCCATCCTTATTGGGTATTGACCGCAGCCCACTGCACAGAGGATAAACAGGGAGTTGTTTACCAGCCAGAAGAAATTTTTGTGGTGGTGGGTCGCACCAAATTGTCCGAAATTGAAAAGGGGGAAACCCTTCAAGTGGCTGAAATCATTCGACATCCTGATTATGATAATCCTGATCCCGCTCGTCCCCCCAAGGACGATTTGGCTTTACTGAAATTGCAAACGCCTTCTCAACAACCCATTCTCAAACTGACTGACGAATATGCAGGTTTAACCAAAGTTGGGGAAAAGGGTATCGTCATGGGGTGGGGAACTACCAATCCCAACGGGCAAAATTATCCTGATGACCTTTATCAAACCGAGGTCCCTTTTGTATCTCACGAGTTATGCAATTCTCAACGTTCCTACCCTGATATGATAACTGGGCAGATGTTATGTGCCGGTTATTTGAAAGGGGGAAAAGATGCTTGTGTGGGAGACAGTGGAGGACCTTTGATTGTGGAAACCGAATTTGGTCCCAAACAAGTGGGCATCGTCAGTTATGGGGAAGGATGTGCCTTACCCAACTATTATGGAATTTATACCCGTTTGGAATCTTTTCAAAACTTTGTCACCGAACATATTTGCAGTGATATAACAGTTCCCATTCCTGAAGAATTGAAAACCAATATGACTGGCTATCAGGCCACCGTGACTTGGCGAGTGACCAATGATATTGAAGGTTATCTGTTTTATTATGCCCCTTTTTCTCAACCCATCAATGCAATTACCTTGGATAATATCAGCAGTCTCGATATTGGTTTTAGCCGTGGGGCATCAGCAACCTTACAAATTGGGAAAGCTTATTATGTGGCAGTCCGGGCTTATCAAGGCAATTGTTTGAGCCCCTATTCTAATTTGGGACTCATCTCTGCCCCTGCCAATTAAAACGTTTTAAAATCAATCATTAACTCTGTGCGTCACCACATGAGGGAAAATAGCTAAGGGACAACATTCCTTTGAGAAATGTTATCCCTTCTTTAACCTAATACAGTGGAGGGAGCTATCATATAGAGTGCGTTATAGACGGCGTAACGCACCATTTTCCTGATATAAAACCTTCTCGTCCATTCTCCTGACCACCTCCTATTCCCCCAGTCATTTTTCAGCATATAGCAACTGGCTGCCCGCCCTTAATTCCCCTTAATATGAGCTCATCCATGACCCAGTGGTCCCTATATCAGCGTCTTCTGAATCACGTTGTTCCCTATTGGAAGATTTTTGCGCTCGCCATTATTGCCACTTTGATCTTGGCGATTACAGATCCCATTCTTGCCGCCCTCATTCAACCTTTATTAGATGAAGGGTTTGTGTCCAAAAATCCGGAGACTATTCAACAGATGCCTTTGATTTTACTGGGATTAGTGATTATTAAAGGTTTGAGTCTCATCGGCAGCCAAGTGGGTATGACTTGGGTGGCAGCCCGTTTGGTCAGTGATTTGCGTCAACAAATGTTCCAAAAATTGTTGACTTTGCCCACTTCAGTTTTTGACAATATTTCCACAGGTATTTTGATTTCCAAAGTAACTTATGATGTAAGTCGAGTTATGGCTGCGGCCACCGATGCGTTGATCATTCTCGTTCGGGACAGTGTTACAATTGTAGGATTGCTGATTTGGATGTTTTATCTCAATTGGAAATTATCCTTGATTATTTTTATTACAGTGCCTTTAATTGCCATTATTGTGCGCCAAGTTGGTCGTCGGTTACGGAAAATCAATCAGGGACTGCAAACTTCAATGGGAGATTTGACTCGTATTTTAGAGGAAGCCATCAATGGACATAAATTGGTGAAGATTTTTGCCGGTCAAGAATATGAGCAAACTCGTTTTAATCGCAGCACGGAAAATATACGGGGCTTAGAAGTTAATATTCAATTGGTTTCTGGAATCAGCATTTTTACGGTCCAATTGTTAACTGCCATGGCCTTGGCGATGATTGTTTACATTGCCTCGCTGCAATCTTTAGCCGATGGAATTACCGTAGGGGGCTTCGTATCCTTGTTCACGGCGATGGGACTGTTATTTGCTCCTGTGAAACGATTGACTAAAGTCAATGAACAATTGCAACAAGGTTTGGCTGCAGCAGAAAGTATTTTCAAATTGATTGATGAGCCTTCTGAATCAACAATTCCCAGATCTGTTAACCAACTTGGTAAATCTGATCCCAAGATGAAGAAAACGTGGGCTGGTCAGTTGAGTTTTAAGCAGCTTTCCTTTACTTATCCTGGACATTCCCAAGTTGTTTTACAAGAGATTTCATTGGTTATTTCTCCGGGGGAAACGGTGGCAATTGTGGGGGGCTCTGGCAGTGGAAAAAGTACTTTAGTTAATCTTATGCCACGTTTTTATCCAGTTGCTCCAAGCCAGATTTATTTAGATGGTCAAGATATTCAAGAGCTTAGTTTATTTGAATTGCGGCGCCAGTTGGCAGTGGTGACTCAGGAAACGGTGTTGTTTAATGACAGTATCGCGGCAAATATTGGGTATGGCTCTATGCAAGGAACCGATCGTGCGGCCATTATTGAGGCGGCTAAAATGGCAGATGCTTGGTCATTTATAGAAGAATTGCCCGAGGGATTAGAAACATTGGTGGGAGAAAAAGGGGTGAAATTGTCAGGCGGTCAGCGCCAACGATTGGCAATTGCTCGCGCTTTGTTGAAAAGGGCGCCAATTTTGATTTTGGATGAGGCAACTTCGGCATTAGATACTCAGACTGAACAAAAGGTGCAGCGTGCTTTGGAGTCTTTAAAGCATCAGCAAACCATGGTGATCATTGCACATCGTTTGTCGACCATTGTACATGCGGATCGAATTGTGGTACTTGATAAAGGGAGAATTGTTGAAATGGGGACTCATTTGTATTTATTAGAGCAAGGGGGGATTTATGCCCGATTGTATCAGGTGCAAACTGGACCATGAGTTGACTGTCTTATTTTTGATATATAGTATTTTATTTTTATATTGATTTGTTATAATAAGCATATTACCTAAAAATAAGGAGGAAAAAATGAGCAAAGCATACAGCAATGATCTAAGAGAACGTGTAATAAAGAATTACGAAGAAGGAATGCCGAAAGAAAAGTTGGTAGAAGTATTCAAAATAGGGATAAGCACGTTAAATCGTTGGATAAGGAATTATTTAAAAACAGGAAATATAGAGGCGAAGAAGAGAAATCGGTATAGGAGGAGAAAAGTGGAAGATGAGGATTTAAAGAAATATGTAGAGGCTAACCCATCAACAACGTTAGAGGAAATAGGGAAGCATTTTAAAGTGAGAGCGGTGTCGATCTGGCATCGTCTAAAGAAATTGGGAATAACAAGGAAAAAAAACCTTCCTGTACGAGGAAAGAAATGAGCAAAAAAGAATTGTATTTGTAGATGAAAGCGGGATAAAAAACGCTCTAAAAAACGAGTACGGAAGGTCAGTCCGTGGAGTTAAGACAGTAGAAGATAAAAAAGGTCAAGCCACCGAGAAAGTAAATCTCATAGCAGGGTTACTAGAGGGCGAAATAATAGCAGCGTTGATATACGACTGCAATCTAAAAACTAAAATACTATAATCGCGTCTCTACTTAAGCAGTAATACAGGGTGCAATGGCATTAGCGTATTGCGCTGTATGAAAACTATAGACAAGACAACTCCTTTAATTTTTGATTTTGTTATGGGTGAATAAGATGAAGAGAGTGACCGTAAATTTGGGACCAACATGCGGCGCAATACGCTAACGATATTGCGCCCTATAGCTATTGTTGAGTTCTCAAATGTCAGCCAGCAGTAAGTTGGCATGACGTAAATCAAGGTTTTACAGTTCTGATTTATTCACAACTTTTCTCATTGAACAAGGCGGTTAAATGAGCCCGTCGACCATTGATGGCTTCTGTGGCCTGGCCAGCATCATAATAGGTATAAGCCAAGCCGGGTAACCAAAACAAGACAGCAGCCACGTTGGTCCCGGTAACTCCTTTTTTCGATTCAATTTCCTTTTCAGCTTGCTCCAACTTACTCAATTCCGATTGCAATTCTCGACAAGTTAATTTTTGATCTCCGGCTTGTATTACGGGAATCTTTTGGGAGGTGGCACATCCTCCTAAACCAAGCACCGCGCAGACAGTAACGATTAAACTCATTGTTTTCATTGGTTAATTCCTTAGTTAGTTCCTTTCTCAATTGATAGAGGGAGCATATTAACGCCTCCCAGCTCGTAAGCTGAGTTGTAGCTTGCGGAAACCCAGCATTTATAATATTCCAAAATATGAGAACATACAAACGAATCCAGATAAAAGGTGATTATTATACCCTTAATTTAGCACGTAGGAAAGACAATAATCTGCTGATTCAAAATATTGAGGTATTACGCACCACTTTTAGAAAAATAAAATTGTATTTGGCAACACCGTTTCTGGGAGCATTTCATTATTGGGTTGCCAAAGGTATTTATTCGTTGCATTGGGGGGCAACAAGTGATGTAATTGATGCTTGGTTAGAATAAAAATTTTAATCATTCAAAAATGCTGGGTTTTCGCAAACTACAACCCAGCCTACGAGCTCTTTGCTCATACAGGAGTGCAAGATTTGAAAAGTCATAATTTATTTATTCACCATCCGTCGCCAAATTTCCTTAAGATCAACAGATACGCCCCCTATCCCAGGTTTGATTTCAACAATATCTTTCCTTCCTTTGTCACGCAGCAATTCATCTCCTTTTTCCAATAATTCTTCTTGTTTTAAGCCCATGTCTTGCAAAATAGTCATGATGGTTTGAAACATGTGCATGATTTGGTGTTCATTAAGATTTTCGTTGTAAACCGTCCCCAATAAATCAGCAATATTGTAGGATTTATCGGGCATTTCTGGTGGAGTATACACCGTTTGTCCCTTGTTAACTAATTGCAGTAAATAGTCTTGATTGACAGTCGTTTGTGGCGCGTCGGGTAAGCCAATTTTAGTGATAATTTTTAGATTATTAAAGCGGTTGTTTAAATCATTGAGGATGAATTGCAGCACCGTTAAATATTCACGCGCTTGTTGTCCATTAATTTGTAGTGTGATTTGGTTGTTATTGGTTTCAATCAATGCGCTGCTATGATAGTTAGCATTGTGCAGTAAACAGCCTTTGCGCCAGTAAATGTTGTTGTGAATATCCTTGTGCATTCTGACGATGAAGCGGGTAAAAATGGAACTGGGCAAAAAGTCGTAGTCGAAAATAATGTGCAAAGCGTGGTTGTCGTCAAAGTCAAATTCAGGCTCTTCGTTATTAAATAAATCCGGCAGTAAAAATTCATCGTCATTGAGCGCGTAGCACAGTTCAAATTTTTTCATCAATTCAATGATATAGTCGTGTTTGCGGGTTGGATAGATGGTGTTATCAAGAATGTGCGTGAGTTGCTCACGATATAGTTTACCGCCGACTAATTGGGACGCATTGATAATGCTGTAAATGGCTTCGGTGATCCATTGCGGATTAATCACATTAGTTTCACGTAGCCAACGATCTTGAAAATGAATCACAATCCCCAAGTCATGCAAGAAATTAATCAGGGTATTTTGTTCAGATTCTTTTTGTATGCCGTTTTTTTCACATAAATCAACAAACTGTTCATAGCTGGCGAAATTGGTTTGTGCTGCTTGTTCAACAATTGTTGTTTTGACTCTAAACCATGTCGCTGGAAATAGCGTGTGTAGCAGTTCGATGTCGGCTAGTCGGTTTTGAATTTGGTTTTTGAGGTCGTCAATGCCGTCTTGGGTGGCGCAGGAGATGCGGGCAATATATTTGATATTGGGATATTGTTGGAGTAATTTGCGTTTTGGCAAGCTAAAGTGTGGGTTTTCGTCTATTTTGTTGATGGCAATGATGACTGGGGCGTTATTGCCAAAGGTTTGGATGTGTTTAAGCCAGTAGTCCGCTTGTGTTTCGCGGCGGCTATCGAGTACCAGTACATATAGGCTGCGTTTGGACAGGAAAAATTGATGGGTGGCGTGCATGATTTGTTGTCCGCCAAAGTCCCAGCAGTGCAGTTTGATGTCTTGGTCTTGATGCTTAAATCCAAGGGTGTTGATGTTGATGCCATGCGTTTGTGATTCTTGCGGGTTAAAGTCTTGTCCAAGTAGGCGTTTCATGAGGGAGGTTTTACCAGCTCCGCCGTCGCCAATGAGGATGAGTTTGGATTCGTTGAGTGGGCGTGGTTGTTGTTCTAGTGCCGCATAATAGTTTGCAATAGCTTCTTTGCCTTGTTTAATAATTTCAATTGGCGGGGTTTCAAAGGGGTTATTTCCTACTACAATGCATTTTCTAATATAACCAGTTGTCCAGATGATGTCCAAATTAAAATGTAATATTTCTTTTGGTAACTGGCTGATTTTATTTGAATATAGGTATAATTTTTGCAGGTTTAGCAGTTGCCCAAACGACGCTGGCAGCTCTGATAGCTGGTTATTATCTAAATGTAATTCACTCAAGTTTTGCAATTGCCCAAACGACGCTGGCAGCTCTGATAGCTGGTTATTATCTAAATGTAATTCACTCAAGTTTTGCAATTGCCCAAATGACGCTGGCAGCTCTGATAGCTGGTTACTTCCTAAATCTAAATCACTCAAGTTTTGCAATTGCCCAAATGACGCTGGCAGCTCTGATAGCTGGTTATAACTTAAATTTAAAGAACTCAATTTTTGTAGTTGCCCAAACGACGCTGGCAACTCTGATAGCTGGTTCTTCCATAACCATAATAGACTCAAGTTTTGCAGTTGCCCAAACGACGCTGGCAGCTTTGATAGCTTGTTATCCCATAAATTTAATTTCTTCAAGTTTTGCAGTTGCCCAAACGACGCTGGCAGCTCTGATAGCTGGTTATCATATAAATCTAATTCACTCAAGTTTTGCAGTTGCCCAAACCACGCTGGCAGCTCTGATAGCTGGTTATCATGTAAAGATAAAACACTCAAGTTTTGCAGTTGTCCAAACCACGCTGGCAGCTCTGATAGCTGGTTTTCTTCTAAATATAAATGACTCAAGTTTTGCAGTTGCCCAAGCCACGTTGGCAGCTCTAATAGCTGGTTACTTCCTAAACCTAAATCACTCAAGTTTTGCATTTGCCCAAGCCACGCTGGCAGCTCTGATAGCTGGTTATTATTTAAAAATAAAGCACTTAAGTTTTGCATTTGCCCAAGCCACGCTGGCAGCTCTGATAGCTGGTTATCATATAAACCTAATTCACTCAAGTTTTGCAGTTGCCCAAGCGACGCTGGCAGCTCTGATAGCAGATTATGACTTAAATCTAAATTACTCAAGTTTTGTAGTTGCCCAAACGACGCTGGCAGCTCTGATAGCTTGTTAGAACTTAAATCTAAATTAATCAAGTTTTGCAGTTGCCCAAACGACGTTGGCAGCTTTGATAGCTTGTTAGAACTTAAATCTAAATCACTCAAGTTTTGCAGTTGCCCAAACGACGCTGGCAGCTTTGATAGCTTGTTATCCCATAAATTTAATTTCCTCAAGTTTTGCAGTTGCCCAAACGACGCTGGCAGCTTTGATAGCTTGTTAGAACTTAAATCTAAATCACTCAAGTTTTGCAGTTGCCCAAAGGAGTCTGGGAGTTTTGCAATTTCATTATCATGCAATGATAATTTACGTAAATTAATCAATTTAGTAATGACATTGGGAAAAACGTTAAGATTATTTGAATTTAAGTTAAGCCCAACGATATTTTTATTTTCATCTATTACATAGCCGTAATTTAAATCATCAATTTCATCTAAACTAATTTGGTCTAGTTTTTTGCCAATTTCTTGTTCTAATTGTTTGATGATGTCTAGGTTGGTCATAATTTTTGCTTTTTAAATAGGATTTAACGGATAATAGGAAAGACAATAATCTGCTGATTCAAAATATTGATGTATTGCGTACCGCTTTTAGAAAAATAAAACAGAAACACCCCTTCAGAATGGGTGCTATCGTGATATTACCAGAACATTTGCATTGTATTTGGCAACTGCCTCAAGAAGATGACAATTATTTTGTGCGTTGGCGTTTAATTAAATCCTCATTTTCACAGTCAATAGCAACCAATGAATATATCTCCAAAAGTCGACAGCGAAAAAAGGAAAAATGTTCTCTCTTTGTGTTCCCCTCCTTGCTGCACAAGAAGGGGAAATCAATCTTTACTGAATCAGAGAAGAGAGATTGAACTACAAGTCATTTTCACAAGTAGCGTTAAGGAAACTGTCTGGATAAGCAAATTCCCCTTCGCTGTTGGGTATAACCGGACCTCCCACTCCAAAAGGACTGCCCAATAGACCGTCACTGAAACGCCGTCCTGGAGGGCTGGTCTCTGCATTGTTAAAGTCTTCAGCAGCACCACTGAGAGTTACGATCACTGAAGCTTGATCTTCACTGCCAGCCACCAATGCTCTGGCGGTCAAACGCACGGTGATCCAGTTAGCCATTTCCTTGAAATAGGACAGATTAAAGTCTGCATAGCCATCGCTGCCAGTCTTAATTTTAACGGTGCTGCCTTCTACAACGCTGCCGGTGCCGCCAGCAAATGTCACGATGCCACCCGGATCCAATCGATTGTTTTTATTGATATCTTCTCCAGAGTCTAAGATACCATTATAGTTGACATCTTCATTGGGACATTCTATAACAGATTGTTGAGCCCAACCTCCAGTGTCTTCTTCGCCACTGCTTTCCTCTGCGACATAAAAACCTTTGCGATAGTTGAGAGGGACCACGCTAAGCACTATTTCTGTGTTGGGAATAGGTGCTCCATTGATGTCAGTAGCCAGTGCTTTATAAGGGTAATGATAAGTGACATCATCGGCAATGGTAATTTTGTTCCCAGTACCCAATGAAATATAGACTCTTTTCAAAGCGACAGTTAAGCGCACTGCACATCCTCCATTCATAGCCTGACTGCCTGCGCAGTTCACTCCGGTTTCTCCAACTGCTGTGGCCACGATGGTTACCCCTTCGGAAGCACTGGAAGAGGCGCCTGCTGTGTACACGGTATTGGCTTGACCAAATTGATCCGTAGTGGCAGAGGTCACTGACAAGTTGCCGCCGGTATTGTCGATCAGCGTGAAATTGACCAATTTACCTTCCACCAAATTGTTGCTGGTATCTCGCAAAATGGCAATGATGCGGCTGGTCTCCAGAGGCACATCAGCCCCAGCACCGGGACTGTTGACTCCTATAGTGCTGGGATCAGCTTGCAATGTCATGTTGGCCACCCGAGTCGCCACAAAATTGACTGCAATTTGGCGCGAGGGTCCACCGGAAGTTGCAACTGTCGCCTTCAATTGAGCTGGTCCAGCGTTTGATGAAGTCAAAGAGAAACGTGCTTCCCCATTGATATCAGTGGTCACAGTGGCCGGCAGTTCCCCTCGAGTTGAAGACAGATTGATCTGTTGCAGGGCTTGAGGTACTCCCCCACGGGTCCAACGCACCACAAATTCCTGAGCAGTGTTTAAAGCCAAACGTTGCAAATCGGTGTTTTCAGGCACCGGGACCAGGATAAAGTTGTCATCTGAAATGTTGATGATCAAACTGCCCGAAGTGGCACCTTCCTTACTCACGGTGATGGTGTCTTGACCTGGCACATTGGCAGTCAGGGTGACTGTGGCTTGACCGCTGGCATTGGTGACAGGACTAGCCGTGCTCAAAGTGTTGCCCAGCGCCGATTCCACGGTCAAAACTTCCCCGACCAATCCAACACTTCCAGAATCGGTGAGCAAGATCGTCAAGTTAGAAGTCCCACCTAAAATGATACTGTTCTCACCGTTGACAGTAATGGTGGTCCCAGTCACTCTAACAGTGAGACTGGCAGTCTTGGTCTCTCCATCACTGGAAGCCACTGTGGCTGTAACTGTAATAACCCGATTCATCTTGCTACCGACGGTGGTCAGCAACGCTTGAGCCCGCCCGGAACTGTCAGTTTTACCTGCTGGAGCTCCACTGTTCTCAATTTCTATGGGACGAATTTCTCCAGAATCTGCGCTGAATTTAACATCGACTCCAGACAGCAAGTTATTATCCTTGTCTTTGAGAATGGCGGTAATGATGACTCCATCTCCATCTCCAGGATTTTTATTGTTAGTTCCCAATTGTGGGTAATTGGTGATCAGACTTAAATCTTGGACATCAACACCAGTCCCATCGCCAGCCACTGCCTCAAAAGTAACTTGCACTGCGTTGCTACTTAAACTGGTTCCCGTTACCCGAGCCATCATGTTGAATGTGCCGGCTTGACTGTTGGTCACTGTGGTACTAAAGGTCCCATTGCCAGTGCTGGCCCCTTGATTCCCAGTGGTACCCGTAGCCCCAACCGTGGCGTCAAATTTAACTGTACTGCTGACGTCTGGAGGTTCAGCCCCTGGAGAAGTGAATAAAGTGATAGGTACACCGTTCAAAGGAACTCGATTTTGATCATAAGCGAATACCGTGAGTGTGGCACTGGCGCCCACAGTTTGTCCACTGGGATATTCCACGGTTAAAGTTAAGGTGGCAGGAATGGGAATGGCTTTGGGAGTAAAGGTTACGGGAATTGCTTGCCCAATAATGGCTCCATCAGAAGCAATTGGGGTAACGTTGACTGTTTCCGCGACAGTATTAGTTATGGTCGTGCGAAATTCTCCCAATGCATTGGTAGTCCCAGAGGCTGTGGCAATGGTGGCAGTGGCCGAATCATGGATCAGTTCAATGGGAACAGCAGCTGTGGGGGAGCCTCGAGCGTCACGAGGAATGGCAACCAGAGTGATGGCAGAAGTACCATCAGCGGGTTGAGGAGCATTTAGCACCAGCAATTCCACAGTTTCTGGAGTGATGCCGGTTTGTGCCGTGAAATTGAGAATGACCGGAGGACGAGCGATCGAAGTGTTCTCAATGGCAACAGTGACTGCCACTTCACCAGCCACAGTGGAAGTGATGGCGCTGGTAAAAGCACCATTCCCATCTGTAATGCCCTTGGCGGGACTGGCAATGGCTGCAGTGCCGGTGGGCAATTGCACAGCGATGGGCACGCCTGAAACTGCCCGTCCACCACTGTCGCGAGCCACAATATTGAGTTGAATCGGTGTACTCCCATCAGCGGGTTGATTGTTGTTCACCACTGTCACAGTCAAGTCAGCGACTGTAGTACCAATGGGTAAAAAGAGAATGGATACCGGTTGACCCACCACTTGCGCCTCGGCTTCTCCTTCTTTTGAAGCAATGGGAGTGACAGAGAATGTACCTGCTTGAGTACTAGAGACCGTAACATGGTATTCTCCCAACGCATTGGTTTTGCCGGGGGGCAAGGTGAGGTTGGCTGGGTTGCTGACCAACTCAATATTGATTCCGGGAATGGGCGCTCCATTTTGGTCTCTGGGCATGACTACCAAGGTAATAGTTGAAGTCCCATCGGCAGGTTGTGGAGAATTACGTACCTCAATGATCTCAACTTGTTGGGGGGTAATTCCCGTTTCTCCAGCCGTAAAATTGAGCACAGCTTGTTGGGTAATGGCGGTGCCTTTGATGCTGAAATTAACTCGCAGTTCCCCAACCACTGGCGAGGTGATTTGAGTTCTGAAAATTCCACTGTCCGCGGCAGTGACTCCCTCGAAGGGACTGGCAATGGCTGCGGTGTCCAAAGGCATTTGCACCACAATGGGAACACCTGGCACCGTACGCCCAGCACTGTCTCGAGCCACCACGGTGACTTCGATGGCATCTTCAGTTTTGCCACTGGCCAATTGGTTGTTATTGATGACGCTGACAACCAAACTGGCAACTTGGTCTCCAACAGTGGTGAAATTGACATACAGAGGAGCACCCACCACACCATCGGCAATGGGAGTGAGTTTGACGGTTTCTGCCACGGTGTCAGTTATGGTAAATCGGGCTTCTCCCAAAGCATTGGTGGTGGTTGAAGTGGGATTGACGACAGCAGTCCCAGATTCACTGATAAGTTCAACAGGAACTCCAGTAATGGGAGCACCTTGGGCATCACGGGGAATGATCAGCACTTCAACTTTGGATTGACCATCAGCTGGTTGAGCGGCGGTGATGAGACGGCCCTCAATGGTCGTGGGAGTAATGGCTATCGCGGTTTTGAAGGTTACAATAACTGGAGGATGTACAATAGGCGTGCCTTCTATGGCCACGGTCACCGCCACATCACCAGCCACAGTGGAGACAATTTCAGCCATGAAATAACCGTTCTCATCAGTCACAGTTTGAGAGGAGCGGGCAATGGCAGTGGCGCCTCTGGAAATTTGTACACTGATGGGCGCACCAGCCACTGCACGTCCATTCCCATCTCTGGCAATGACATCTAGGCGAATGGGACTTTGCCCATCGGCAGTTTGATTATTGTTGGCAACACTGACAATCAATTCTCCAACTCCACTGCCTGCAGGAATAAAGGTGACTGCAGTGGGAATTCCAATGAGAGTTTGATCGGCCACCGGGGTGATATTAAAGGTCCCAGCCAAAGTGCTGGTTACAGTGGTGCGAAATTGTCCCAAGGGATTGGTTGTTCCCCCTTGTGCAGCAAAAATGAGGTCTGGAGAATCACTGATCAGTTGAATATCGACCCCGGACAATGGAGTCCCATTAAGGTCGCGAGGGGTAACAACCAGACTGATTTTGGCCTGACCATCGGCCGGTTGGGGGGAATTGAGCACTTCCATACCGATAGATACAGGTTTAATTTCCCCTTCTTCTGCAGCGGGAATAGAGACGAAGCGGGCTATCACTGGGGAACTGGCAATGGCTGTACCTTCCACCGCGATGATAACTGCCACTTCTCCAGCGACAGTGGAAGTGATTTCGGTGGAAAAGAAGCCATTCTCATCTGTGTTGCCACGGGCAGGTCGTGCCACAGCTGCTGAACCGGCTGACATTTGAACAATGATCGGGGCTTCAGCCACGGCGCGTCCCGCATTGTCTCGGGCAATGACATCCACTCTTACGGGTGCATCTCCGGAAGCCACTTGGTCATTATTCACCAAGTTGACAATTAAACGCGTCACTTTGACTTCTTCAATTTCAGTTACCGGGTTGGCAAAAGTTATGGAACGAGTGTCACTGATCGCTTGTCCCACGATTTTTCCAGTGCTGTCTTCAACCCAAGCGGTGGCAGTGACTTCAAAACTGCCAGGGACTGTATTGCTGACTTTAAAAGTGGCCGTGCCTCCCGCCCCGGTTTGTTGTTGACCTGTGTCAAAAATGGCAGTGTCACTGCTGGCTGCAATCCGCACGTTGATTCCTTGCATAGGAGTATTGCGAGTGTCTCGAACACTGGCGGTTAAAGTAATAACATTGGTATTGGTCCCATCATCCACATCTTGGCGTTCGGGCGAAGCCAATAAAGTGATAAATCGAGGCGGAGTGGGAAGAATTTCCGTTTCTGTTTCCTCTTCCTCAGGAGGAGGAATGGCAGTGAATTGCACAGTGACCATGTTACTTTCCACTTCTCCAATCACCGCTTTGGCGCTAAAACTTTCCACCACCTGATCGGTTAAAGCCGCAAAGAAACGTCCACTGGCATCAGTTATTCCCTCATTAACCAGTTCAATTTGGGCCGAGCCCCCACTGACAATGAGACTCACTTTGGCCTCTGGAATCGGTTGCCCCGCCTCATCCAATACTCTTCCTCGCAAACTGACAATACTTTCTCCATCAGCAGGCTGACCATTGTTGATGGGTGCATCCAATTCGATTTTGCCGACAATAAGACCCGTGGCAGTTTGTTCATTGCTAAAGGAAATGGTGACACTGGCCGCCTGTTCAGTTTCGTTGCCACTGGTGGTGATGGCAGTAATAGTGACCGATTCTTCAACCGTATTGCTGATATTCAATTCAAAACTGCCCACGTAACCGGTATTCCCTCGGGCGAACAGAGTGTTGGTGGTTCCCCCCACTTTTAACAAGGCGGTTGCTGAATCACTGCTGAGACTGATTGGAATATTGGGAATAGGCACTCTATAAGCATCTCGAGCGATCACAACCAGGGTCGCTTCAGCTTGCCCATCGGCTCGTACGTTGTCTGTTTTTACCACCAAATCAAGACTTTGTGGCACAGTCATCACCGTGGCCGTGTCATACACTAAAGTTAGAGGAGCACTGGACATCCCCCCCACAACCGGAGTTACTTTGACAGTTTGAGGCACAGTGTTAGTGATTCCAGTGGCAAATTCTCCATTGGCGCCAGTTACCCCCTGTCCTTGCACTGCCACCGCATAAGAATTCATGGAGAATGACAATGCGACTGGCATATTTGAGATACCCACCCCACCCGCATCTCTGGCAAACACTCGGATCTCAGCGGGGGTTTGACCATCAGCATTGACAGGACCTTGCGTTACCAATTGACTGCTCACCGAAGCCCCAAAGTAAATTGGGAAACTGAATCCTCCTTGATACCTGCCTGTTCCTTGAATGGTCACCAAAACATTGCCATCCCCGGGATGACTGACGGCAAACACCGCCTCTCCACTTCGATCAGTCTGTTTGGGTACATTCTCTAAAATGCCACCGCCAACTATACTGGCTTCAAAAGTGACATTGGGTTCCGTAACCAATTGGGCATTCTCATCTGCTGGATCAAATTTCTCAAATGTGATCAAACGAACCAGGGTGCTGCCACCACTGGGAACCAACTCCTGATAACTGGTACTGACACTGACATCTATTCCCTCAGCTCCGGCAGCTGGAGGGTTACCACCTACATTCCCACCGGTACTGACTAACAAATTACTGGGCTCGTCACTTCCGCCACCACAGGCTACGAGACTTAATGAAAGAGCTATCCAAAGGGGAAAATTAATCAGCCATTGAGTTAAGATTTGCCAATTCCAAGACCAGTCCCTAAGTAACCTGATCGGAGAAGGCATGAATTTTAGTGTAGTGAGCATGTGATGATACCTAAAATAATTGAAAAATTAAAAATGGACACTGGTAAAAAAAGTGAGACTGGATATAAACCTTTTGCAATGGAATCTTAATTGAACGACGCGATTGATGGGCTTCCTATCATCAGCCCATCCTACTGAGTCTGAAATAAACCTCTTACAAAAGAAAAAGATAAGTTGAGTTTGGCATAGCCTACCAACAATTGATCTCATGCAAAAGGTCTAATGAAATTCCTAAGTGGTCTCCTTAACAATCTTGGGAGTGACAAAGATCAACAATTCTTTCTTCTTGTTTTCCCGGGTACGAGATTTAAACAAATTACCCACCAATGGCAATTCCGAAAAAAAAGGTATTCTCACAACTGAATTTAAATTTTCCTGTTCATATACCCCACCCAATACCACCGTTTCCCCATTGTCCACCAAGACTTGAGTTTCAACCTCTCGTTTGTCAATGGTCAAATTACCATCTGGAGTCACTTGACCCACCTTGTCCGAATTGACTTTTAAATCCATAATGATACGATCATCCGGGGTAATTTGTGGAGTAACTTCCAATCTGAGAACTGCATTTTTAAATTCGGTTTTAGCACTGCCCTCTTCAATGGTTCGATAAGGAATTTCGGAACCTTGCAAAATAGTAGCTTTCCGTTGGTTGCCGGTAATGACTCGGGGACTGGATATAGTGCGAGAATTGCCTTCAGTTTCTGCCGCAGCCAACTCCAATTGCAACAGATAACTGCCAATCTTGCCTATAGCCAGTCCCAAAGCTGCATTGGGACCGCTGATGGGTAGGCTCACAATAAAATTTTCGCTGCCAGCAATAGTGGCAGCATTGCTGGGATAAGGGGCACTGTTTGTATCTTGTCCAAACGCCGTATTTCCAGAAAATGTCGTGTTCCCAGAAATTTTGCCTCCTAACACAATACCATTACCTTCTCCCAAATCCTCATTGGTACTGTATCCAAATTTAACCCCCAATTTTTTACTAAAATCGTCACCAGCCAGCACTACCCGAGACTCAATCAGTACTTGTCGGGCTGGCATATCCAAGGAATTGATTAAGTTGCGAATTTCAGCCAATTGAGTGGCAGTGTCCTGAATGATCAAGGTGTTGGTACGAGAATCCATGGAAACGTTGCCACGTTTAGACAAGAAAGAATGTTCCCCACTGGTCTTTAGAAGGGCATTTAAGTCAGCCGCTTTAGCATAGTTGATTTGAATAAACTCGGTCCGCAAAGGTTCCAACTCCTTGATTTTTTGTTGGGCTTCCAATTCCCGTTGGGTACGAGCATCAATTTTCTCCTTGAGATCGATCATAACCACATTGCCAATTTTTCGCATACCTAAACTTCTGGATTCCAAAATAATGTCAAGCGCTTGATCCCAGGGAATTTTTTTCAGTCTTAAAGTAATATTACCTTTCACATCATCGCTGGCCACCATATTCAAGTTGACTCCAGGCAAATCAAATAGTAAAGCTAAAGCAGCCCGAATTTCAATATTCTGAAAATTAAAAGATACCAATTGACCCTCATAAGTTCGTTCCTCAATCTTTACGTCTTCCGATTTGATCTCAATTTTCTCTTTTACTTCAAGGGTATAAACTGCCCCGGTTTGAGAGGCAAAATATTCATAGCGCCCATTGGCAGTCACTTTCATTTGAACATCATTGGCTCTGGTATAGGTATCAATGTAACTAATAGGTGTATCAAAATCAATCACATCCAAGCGTTGATCCAAATGAGGGGGGAGTTGAGTATTTATGAAATCCAGTAAAATATCAGTTCCCTGCTCATACAAATTGACAATGATATCCGGATTAGACAAGGTAATGACAACTTGCCCAGTTTTGTCAATAGTTTTACGGAAATCAATATTTTGTATATGATTTCCCACGGATGGGACTGTGGGAACTGGCTCAATAACCGAAGTTGAAGTTGGAAGGGAAGTTGGCAAGGATTGAGCATCTGTTTTTGAAATGGTGATTGGTGAGGAAGTGCTTGAATGTGCAGGGAAAATTGATTCCTGACTACGAGGCGTGGCTTGAGTTTTGGCAATTTCCATGGGATTAGAGCGTTGAGGAGAAGTGCCTTCAGAAGAGGAACCTTCAAATGTAATGTAAACTTTATTTTCTGTCACTTCAATATTGAAAGGTACCATTTGTACTAGGTTGAGAACTACCCGGGTCCTTTCTTCAGTTTGCACGGCATTTGCACTTTGTATCATACCAGTCCCTATGGCTAAGTTTTTCTGCAAAGTGTCAATACCAACATTTGGAAAATCCAAGACCAAACGGGCTGGGTTATCGGTGGTAAAATTCAAGGGAGTTTGGGCTGGTTTGGCAAAAGTTAAATTAACTTGAATACGATTGCCTGGCAGGCTGGAAAAACCAATTTTTTGTAGTTCGTTGGTTTTGGCTTGAACCAGAGGGGATGAGAAAAAAAAACCTCCTATTGTCAAGAAACATAAGATCAAAAGGGTGAGTTGTCTTGAGAAATTGTAAGTAAAAACAGGGGGGTAAAATTCAAACTGGTTGGGGAAGCGATGATCAAGTAACTTATTGATCAAAGGGGAAATATACATTTCTTTATCCTCTGTGTTAGCTGCTTAAATTTAACGTGTTGAGGGTTTCGGTCCAACAGCCTTCTTTGTTGGGTATCAGTTCTAAAAGTTCAATTTTATTTTCTTCTATATTGATGATTTTTCCGGAATTTTGTCCCATATAATCGCCAATTTGGACCCGATAGATGGTGTTGTCGCTGGCCACTATCAATGCCCATAGGTTTTTATCTTGCTCTACCGTGCCTACCATTTGTAGAGCATCCAGTGGGAACAGTTCCAGTCCTGCTCGCACTCGATAAGGGTCTGGTCGAGGACAGTTCACATTACTTCCCTGTGTGACTTGCAGGGTTTGTTGTTGTAATGGGATGTCTTGTTGTTGAGATTCCATGAAGGGAAGAAAGGGATCGCGCATGTTCTCAACTTCGTAAAAATAGCTGGGAATATGTTTAAATTCAGGCAATGGAGCTACATTGGTATTTTTACGAGCGTTGATTTTGGCAACTTCTTTCCTTAAACCAGCCATGTCGTCGCCCAGACAGCCTGCGATCAATATGCTTGCCAATAGAATAATTGCTCGAAAAAGTTTTGTATAATCAAGAGGAAAGGGGCTCGGTTTCTGATTGGTTTCTAAGTTGCCGAAATTGCACATTGTTCAACTCACTATTTTTTGGGTTCGGGTTTTTTGTCAGTTTTGCCCTTATCACCTTCTTTGATTTCCTCAGGGGGGGGTGGGGGCGCTTCTTCTAGGTAACGGTAGATTTGAGCGACCATTTCCATGATAAGTTTGTTACCCTCTGGAGTAGGTTTAATATTGATTTCATGTTGGGTGACAATACGGGGCATGGCTGAGACTCCACTGGAAAATTTTCCAAATGCATGGTAGTCTCCCTTGACTCGAATTTTGATGGGCAATTTTTCATAGACCCCTTTTTCTTGTTTTTTGTTGCGATAGTCAGGTTGAAACAGTTCTTGTTCAAGACCACTGGCAATCATTTGTTGAGAGATTTCAGTAATTAATTCAGCAACTTCTGCTTCACTGGGAAGCCGATTTTTTTGTTCTTTGATGGTGGATTCAATTTCTGCCAGTTGTTCTTTTAATTTGGGTAAAGTGGCGGCTTTCCATTGTTTATCTTTAAAATCTTTCATGAGTTCGCTTTCTTTTTGGGCCACTTTTCCAAGATAAATGATTTGGTGTTGAGTATCAAACCAATAGCCCGCCCCTAAAGCAGCCGCACATGCCAAGATTACCAGCACAGTTTTAACTGGGATTGGCCAGTTCCCAAAATTTTTAGGATCTAAATTTTGAAAGTCATTTAAGTTCATGGCAGGTCACCATATAATAGTTTTTTAGGGAGTGGGTTGCAAGAAGGGGTATCTTATTTTACCAGTCATAGGTCAATTGTCCATTTTACAGAGTGAGGAGAGTTGGTAACTTTTGGTAGTTACTTTTTCTTGTCCGCGGCAGCTGGAGCGGTAGCCGGTTTTTTGGATTTTTCTTCGGGGATTTCTTCTTCCGTGCCCTGAGGTAATATTTGGCGGACTTCCAGTCGGAATTCGCTGAAACTGCGGGTAGTTTTCTTTGTGGTTGAGGAGGTGCCCTTTTCTTCCTTTTTTTCTATAATATGGATAAGGGGACTGGTCAGCCATTCGGAGGAATCCAAGTTGGTCATGAGGGAAGAGACCCGAGCGTCTGATTGAGCAATGCCTTGCAGTGTGACCTTAGCTCCTTCTTGTTTCATGTTGGTAAAATACACGCCGTCAGGAACTTTTCGCACGAGTTCGTCAAACAGGTGGACAACCAAGGGTCGATTTTCTTCTAAAATTTGGATGGTTTCCATGCGTTTGATTAGATTGACTTTCTTTTCATCTAAATCTTCGATTTCCTTGATTTGTTCTTCTGCCTTTTTGATTTCAGTTGTTAAGAGTTTGTTACGAGCTTCTTGGTTGCCGATGAGGCCAGCGATGTAGAGGTGAATGCCCCCAAAAACCAGGGCAGTAATTCCCAATGCAGCACCTAAGATAGCCAGGAACCGTTGTTCTCGTTCTTTCCTGAGAGTATCTCGCCAAGGTAATAGGTTAATGCGAGGCATGTTGTTTTTTCCTGAATGATTGTATAAAGTGAGCCCAAAGCGTTAATAAATTTCTTGCAAAAGGATGTGATCATGAAAAGATGAGGGTTGCCCACTCTACATATTATCTGTCATTCAGTTAATGTACGTAGTAGTAGGAGCTAAAGTATGTAGGAGTAGAGGCTTTAGCCGGTCAGCCGTAGGCGCCTTGCAGTTTGTGTGTATGGGGTGATGCTTGCCGCTGACCGGCTAAAGCCTCCACTCCAGCTAAAGCCTCTACTCCGGCTAAAGCCTCTACTCCGGCTAAAGCCTCTACTCCGGCTAAAGCCTCTACTCCGGCTAAAGCCTCTACTCCGGCTAAAGCCTCTACTCCGGCTAAAGCCTCTACTCCGGCTAAAGCCTCCACTCCAGCTAAAGCCTCTACTCCGGCTAAAGCCTCCACTCCGGCTAAAGCCTCTACTCCAGCTAAAGCCTCTACTCCGGTTTATTTTTTTCGTATCTCATCTTTTCATTATCCCATTCTTTTGCAAGTGGTCTAATGTTCGTCAAAATTCCGAAGGGCGAGTCCACAAGCAATCATGAGCGCTGGAGCGTCATTCATGAGTGCTTTTTTGCTGACTCGAGTAGATACATTCATGGCGGAGAATGGGTTGACTAAGGAGATGCTGCCCCCGACTTTATTTTTGACGAGTTCTAATATTCCCGGAATGCAAGTTGTGCCTCCAGAGAGTATTATATGAGTGAGTTTTCCATATTTGGAGGAGGCTTCCATAGAATAGTAATATTGAACCATCCGGCTGATTTGTTGGGTAATTTCGACTTTGAACGGTTCTAAAATTTCGGATTCATAGCCTTCAGGTAAGGTGAAGTCGCCTTCGTAGCGTTTGGCTAAATTGGCTTCTTCATAGCTGATGCTATAAGTACTGCGTATTTCATCAGTCAGTTGTTTGCCGCCAAACATTTCTTCTTGGCTGTAAACAATGCGTTGTTTGCTCATAACGCTGAGACTGGTTACAGAGGCGCCAATTTCAATGAGGGCAATAGTGTCCTCTTCATGGATTTCTTGTTCATTTTGAGCAACCATGAGTAGGGCATTTTCCAGAGCATACTTTTCTATATCGACCACTTTGGTTTTGAGTCCGCCTATTTCTAGTAATTCCAAGCGATTGTCAATGTTTTCAGTACGAGAGGCAGCGAGCAATATATCCATTCTTTCCGGCTCTTTCTCATTAGGGCCCAAAACTTGAAAGTCTAAATTGAGTTCATCGGCTGGGCTACCTAAGTATTGTTCGGCATCGCCCTCAATTTGTTCTTTCATGTCACTGTCAGTCATTCCGCCATCCATGGTGATGACTTTGGTAATGACTGCCGGACCTGCTACTGCAATGGCTGCATGACGGGCTTTGGGTTTGGTACGGGCAACCAGGCGAGCAATGGCTTCTCCTACAATTTCCATGGCATTTTCTTTGGCTTCATTGAGGTTTTTATCGACAATGATATCCTCGGGTAAGGGTTCTACACCATAAGTTTCAACTTTGTAGGATTTACCGGTTCGACTGAGTTCTAGTAATTTGATGGCAGTGGTGCTAATATCAATACCCACTACCGGATCTGGTTTTAAACTGAATATGCCCATTGAAGTATTCTCTTTCGGCAGAAAACGATGGTTATTTGGGGGGGGGTTAATCGACCCAGAAGGAATACGTTTTCAGAGTTTTAAACAGTAAACTCTTCCTTACATTTTTTAGAAGATAAGAAGGGAGAGTAAAATTCCTTTGTTTGGTGAACCAGAGAGGGAAATTATTTCCCTCCTTATCTATAAATACAAGGAAGGGTGAGGGGGGATCGATTCCCCTCTTAAACCGATCTCTGCCCTTCCTTTAAGAGGTGTAATCAAGAAGATGAAAGTTATCAGGATACTCATTAAATGTTGAAATTTCAAATCACTAACGTGAAATTGTGTCTGTTTACTTTAGACTTTGCAAGTAACTATAACCAATATAAGGTAAAAAGGCAAGTTACTGTGCTTATTTTCCGAGTTAGTTGTACAGGATAAAACTCATCTATATATCGAGTATACTATGTTAATACGTTATTACTTCTATAAAAGTCTACGAATTTTTTTATTGGTAGGATTATTGTTGTCTTTGGGGATTGCCTTAGGTTCCGCACTCTTAAATTGGTATTTTATACCCCAGCTACCGTCTACCGGACAAATTCAAGATGTTGCTTTACAAGTACCTTTACGAGTGTACTCTAAAGATCAAAAATTAATTGCCGAATTTGGCGAACAACGCAGAATCCCTCTGAGTGCTGATAAGTTTCCTCCGCTACTGATCGATGCCTTCTTGGCAGCGGAAGACGATCGATTTAATCACCATTCTGGTGTTGATCTTAAAAGTTTAATGCGAGCTTTGGTGGCCTTGATCAAAACCGGTGAAAAGCAGCAGGGGGGCAGCACTATCACTATGCAGGTGGCTCGTAACTACTTTCTTAGCCCAGAAAGAACTTTTATGCGTAAATTCAAGGAAATTTTGTTGGCCCTTAAGATAGAAGGAGAATTTTCTAAGAAGGAGATTTTGGAATTGTACCTTAATAAGATATTTTTTGGGCATCGCGCCTACGGAGTGGAAGCGGCCGCTCAAGTGTACTATGGTCGAGGCGTGAACGATCTCAGTTTGGCAGAGTGGGCCATGTTAGCAGGTATCCCGAAAGCCCCTTCAGTCAATAACCCACTGTCGAACCCGGAACGAGCCTTGGAAAGAAGAGACTACATTTTAGGACGAATGCTGGAATTGGATTATATCCAAAAAAACCAGTATCAAGACGCCATTCACACTCCTAACACTGCCAATCAACACAAACTGGTCATTGAATTAGATGCACCTTATATTGCAGAAATGGCCAGAGCAGAAATGATTAAAAAGTATGGAGAAGAAGCGGCCTATACTAGAGGATTTAAAGTGTATACCACCATCGATTCAAAACTACAAATGCTGGCCCAACAAATTGTGCGAAACACTCTTCACAGTTACACAGAACGCTATGGTTACAAAGGGACTGGAAAAATTGCTCACGTTAAAATGCTAGATCCCGCTCAAGATATTGAACATGCTAAGAATATTTTACAAAATTATTCCATGGCTGGCGATCTTGTCCCCAGTTTAGTATTACAAACTGTCGGCAAAAAAGTCATCGCTTACAACCTAAAAGTCGAACAATTTACAATGGAATGGAGCGACATCGCTTGGACAAAACGAGGACGTGCTTCTTCTGCATCTGATATTGTACGACGCGGTGACATTGTTTTAGCCCGTCCTATTGAACAACGAATTCACAAACCGCCCCAGAAAAAAGTCAAAGGGGAACAACCTGTAATTGAACCGGATGAAATTAAAGTGCGTTGGAAATTAGGGGAAGTTCCCCAAGTAGAAGGCGCTTTGGTCTCCCTCAATCCCAATGACGGTGCCATCATTGCACTTTCCGGGGGGTTTGACTTTTACCAAAGCAGTTTCAATCGAGTCACTCAAGCTGGCCGTCAACCTGGATCTAGCTTTAAACCCTTTGTCTACTCTGCAGCCTTGGCCCATGGATTCAGTGCCTCCAGCGTGGTCAACGATGCCCCAGTCGCATTCCCAGCGGGACGAAAACTGTGGAGACCTATGAATTACAGTCGCAAATTTTATGGTCCCACCAGTTTGCGACAAGCTCTGGCTCAGTCTCGTAATGTGGCAGCAGTCGTGTTACTGAATAAAGTTGGAGTCTCGAAAGCTCTCGAACACGTCAGCAAATTTGGCTTCAAAAAAGTGCCGCGCAACCTAACCATGGCCTTGGGAACTGGCAGCGTCACTCCTTTAGAATTGGCCACTGGTTATGCCGTATTTGCCAATGGCGGTTATAAAATAGAACCCTATTTAGTTCAAGAAGTTAAAGATATTAATGGAAAAACCGAGTATACTGCCTCTCCGCCACAGGTTTGCTCAGAATGCGTTCAGGAAGTATTGGAATCAGACATTTCCACAAATACTGAAGTATCAGAATCAGAAGCCGCATGTGCTTCAGTCATCAAATATGCTCAACAAATCATTTCTCACCAAAATGCTTATACCATGACTTCTATGATGAAGGACGTTATTCAAAGAGGCACTGCTCAACGCGCCAAAAAGTTGGGACGCGACGATTTGGCTGGAAAAACTGGCACTACCAATGATGCCTTTGATGCCTGGTTTTCGGGTTATAATCCTGACATTGTTACCACCACTTGGGTAGGTTTTGACAAACCTCGTTCCCTGGGTGCCAAAGAAACTGGAGGCCGAGCCGCCCTTCCCATGTGGATGGAATTTATGGCTGAGGCTTTAGAAGGTCAACCTGAAAAGAATTTTACCCTCCTCAAAGGAGGAATCAAAGTGGAAACCAATCCCATTGTCAAAACCAGACGCTACCAATCCGAACAACAAGAAGTCGCCTTTGTTGAAGAACCCTCTCCAACTAAAAAAACCAGAATTAATTCAAGAACTTATCGGAATAAAAAAGCTACAGGTACCCAAAAAACTTACCAAAAATCCAGTTCTCGATCTAAGAAAAGCGGCTCAACCAGTGATAAAACAACCTCCGCACCTTCCAGAAGCAAACCTCCCAGTGCCAGTGCATCCAAACCCAAACCCAAATCCAAACCTGCGATTCCTGAACCCTTATGGTAAACATTGTTGAACTTAGCCTAATTCCCCTAGCCTACCTGCTGGGATCAATTTCTGGGGCCCTCATCTGCTGCACCACCCTGCGTTTGCCCGATCCTCGTTCCCAAGGATCAGGCAATCCCGGAGCCACCAATGTCTTACGATACGGAGGAAAAACTGCAGCCCTCTGCACATTACTCATTGACGTCTTAAAAGGAGTTTTTGCCGTGGGACTTGTCAAACTGTCAGTTCCCGAAATATCCACCATAGCCATGGCAACCTTGGCGGTTTTCCTAGGGCACTTATATCCTATTTTCCTCAGATTCCGCGGAGGAAAAGGAGTGGCCACTGCCTTTGGCGCTCTGCTCATGCTCAACTGGGCACTGGGTCTCACCGCTCTAGCCACTTGGTTGAGCATGGCTCTCCTATTTCGCTATTCTTCCTTAGCCGCCTTAATCACTGCACTGTTAACTCCCATTTACACCCATTTATTCTTAGCCACTGAGGAATATACCATTGTCAGTTTCCTCATCAGCACTTTGCTAATATGGCGGCACCGCTCCAACATTCACCACTTGCTGACAGGTCAAGAACAAAAAATTTCACCGCCCAATTCCAGCCATTCCCCATGAAAAAACTGTTACTCAGCGCTCTCTGCATTTTCGGGGTGGGTTGTGAACAAATTCAACCCCCCGAATGGATGTTTATCCAAAAAAATGACCAAGTAGTTTGGTCAGATGACAGCACTGAACTCGCCGTTGCTGTGCTCAGTTATGAAGAGCGCCCCGCTGGTCTATTGGCTGTGGCAGAGCAACGACGCTTCAATCATCAAATCTTTGCCCAACATCGAGATGGCTCCAATCGACGTTCTCTAACTCCTTCACGACCTGCTCGTAGCGGCCACATTTTTTACATGAAACAAGCCGGCTACCTTATCGTTGAATCCATTTCAGAAGAAGATATTCGGCGCTTTGACAAAGTTGATCTGACTGGGAACTGGATTGCCATCGTGGAAGAAAAACAACCTTATCGTCCCTGCCCAACTTCCCAAACCAATGCCCCTATTCCTCAAGTCAACCATCAGATCATTCCCTCACCTGATGGCCAGTTTTTAATAGAAGTTTATAGCCCCGAATGTGGCAAAGCCACCATTGAATTTCTCTATGCCAATAACCTCAATTTTATTGACAGCCACACTTTCACCATTGATGAGCCCATGCAAGTCTTCTGGCAACCTGATAACCAAGTATTGATGACCAATTTTTCCCATAAAAAAGCCTGGCAATTTGGAATCCAAACTCCACCTATTCCCGTTTTTCCCCCTCGCTGTTCCCCACCTCTCACCAGCAGCAGCGCCTTATCTTCTCAAGGGGAACAAGCTTATTTCGAGGGAGACAATTTGCTCATTAAACAAGTGGGAACTGAAAACAGTTTTGGCTGTCAATAGTAAACACACAAAAACCTATTTTCCCTGACCTTCCTACTTAGAGAATGGCTTTCACTTTCAACACTCTATTCAAACTCAAAATTGACGAGAACACAATATGGCAGGACACAGCAAATGGGCCAACATCCAACATCGTAAAGGTGCACAAGATGCCAAACGGGCCAAACTATTTACCAAGTTCATCCGCGAAATTACCGTTTCTGCCCGAATTGGAGGAGGAGATCCTGCTTCCAATTCCCGACTGCGATTGGCAATTGACAAAGCCCTCGGCGCCAACATGCCCAAAGACACAGTTGATCGCGCAATTAAACGAGGGGTAGGCGCTCAAGAAGGGGATAATTATGAAGAAGTGCGTTATGAAGGCTATGGTCCCTGTGGAGTGGCTGTCATTGTGGATTGCATGACTGACAATCGCAATCGCACAGTTTCTGCAATTCGCCATGCTTTTACCAAATCTGGTGGCAATTTGGGAACGGATGGATCGGTTGCCTATCTGTTTCAAAAAGTTGGACAATTGACCTTTCCCAACCATTATGACGAGGATAAAATTATTGAAATTGCCCTAGAAGCTGGCGCTCAGGATGTCCTTCATGATCAAGGAGAATCTATTGAAGTTCTCACTCCCCCGGAACATTTTCATGCTGTCAAAGAAGCCATGGAACAAGCCAAACTTATCCCGGAACAAGCAGAAGTCATCATGCGAGCCGCCACTAATATTTCCCTTGACCTGGAAAATGCAGAAAAAATGCTGCGCTTGTTGGACAAACTGGAAGATCTTGATGATGTACAACAAGTCTACTCTAATGCAGATATCAGTGAAGACATTCTTGCCCAACTCAATTGATTATGCGCATCATTGGGATAGATCCCGGGTCTCGCAGCACTGGATTTGGGATCATTGATCTCCACAAAACTAAATATACTTATGTGGCTTCAGGCTGCCTACAACCCAATTGTACAACTCTCCCGCAACGACTTCAAATCATTCATAATCACCTTGTTGAGCTGATTCAACAGTACCAGCCGCTCATTTTTGCCATTGAACAACCTTTTGTGCACCACAATCCAGCTTCTGCTCTAAAATTGGCTCAGGCCCGAGGCGCCCTCTTGGTCGCCGCGGCCAATCAACAACTTGATATTTATGAATATTTTCCCACTGAAATCAAACAGGCGGTGGTCGGCAAAGGCCATGCCTCAAAAACTCAAGTACAGTATATGGTGAGAGTGCTCCTGACGCTCTCAAGCAGTCCACAAACGGACGCTGCAGATGCTTTGGCTGTTGCCATTTGCCACGCTCACCGCTGTCGCTGAAAAAAACCATGTTTGCTATTCTCTGCCTTATAAATTTTTACTGGAATCAATAATATGACTGAATTGACTCATTTTAACCAAGCCGGTGAAGCGCACATGGTTAACGTGGGACAGAAATCCCTAACCGACAGAATAGCCATTGCAGAAGGTTGGATTGCAATGCAAGCTGCAACTTTGAATTTAGTCATCACGGGTGGTCACAAAAAAGGAGATGTCCTAGGCATAGCCAGAGTGGCAGGCATTATGGCTGCCAAAAAAACCAGCGATCTCATTCCCCTCTGCCACTCCTTACTGCTCACTCAAGTCACAGTCGACTTACAACCACTGCCCTCTGAGAATCGAGTTTACTGTGAAGCCATGGTTAAAACTCACGGTCAAACTGGAGTGGAAATGGAGGCTTTAATGGCGGTCCAAGTCACTTTATTAACCATTTATGACATGTGTAAAGCCGTTGACCGCGGCATGGTCATAGAGAATGTACAATTGAAGAAAAAAGAGGGGGGAAAATCTGGAACTTGGGAAAGAAATTCTCCATGAAAAATCTATCAGTTATGTGAAGTGGGTAAAACCTCTTTTTATTTTACCCACTGTTTCATACTGAAAAGACTTCTTGCAAAAAAAATGATGCGATAAAGATGAGATACGAAAAAATAAAATTGCTAAAAGTCTAATTAATGGTAGGATGGGCAATCGCTTTATCGTTGTTCCCCCCAATTCCAGCCATGTTATTCAGTGAGAGAAATCACCATTGGAGTGGAGGCTTTAGCCGGTAAACCGTAGGCATCACTCCACACACACAAATTATAAGGCGCCCACCACCGGCCGGCTAAAGCCTCCACTCCTAAGCCTCCACTCCTGCGTACCTTTGCAAGAGGTTTATAGAACAATCTGAGGGCAAAGACCATTCCCTCTATTCCCATTTGAAAAGGAGAGGAGAATATTATTCTCCACCCATAGCTTCAGATAAAAAATCCAATCAGTAGGGTTTTTCCCCCTTGTGTTGCCTTGGGTCTGTCTCTTAACATAAAAGTTGACCATTCAAGTTTGTCATTCAAAACTTAAACCCCCAAGGCTTGGTAAGGAGTAAGGCATCATGAGGTTTTTTCAACACATCCCCCCCCAACTGCACTCGTTGTTATCCTATTTATTGCAAATTTTCACACTGGCTCTCATTTATTATGCTGCGAGTTTATTAGGCGAATTATTGGAGGGTGGGCAACGTGGAGTCATGCCCATTCCCTTAATGGCTGGGATCGCCTTAGCTGCCTTGATTTTTTGGGGAATACGTCTCTGGCCCGGAATTGTATTGGGACTACTGTTAGCCAAACTTCCCGATCAAATTCCCTTAACCTACATCTTTTTTGATGCCACCGGTGCCACCTTACAAGCCATCATTGCCGCCATCTCCCTGCGCCATGTCCAGTTCCAAACCTCATTATCCCACGTTTCTGATGTCGTTCTCCTCTCTTTAGTCGCTGTGGGCATCAGCCCCTTCATTGGCGCCAGTTTTATGGGATTGGGACTGCTTTTTTTAGATCAAATCCCTTTAGAATACGTAGTGCAAATCTGGCTCACCACCTGGTTCAGCGATGGAATTGGCATGCTGGTCTTAACCTCAGCCCTTCTGGTATGGCGTCGTCCCCCCCCACAACTCTATCGATACTGGCAATGGTTAGAAGGTGGCTTAATTCTAACCTGTCTTATGATCATCAGCAGCTTGACCTTGAAAGTGGGACTGGGTCAACGCCTGACCCTATTATATCTCATTCTCCCCTTTGCAGTCTGGATTGCCATTCGCTTTGAACAACACGGCGCCACCCTCGGCTCCCTTCTAGTCGCCATCATTCTCCTCAGCGGAGGATTAAATCGAGTATTGCCAGGCGGAGAACTCTCTGGCACTGGAGACCTGTTATTAGAAATTGGATTTGTCGGCATCACTTCCCTAACTGCCTTATTGGTGGCCGCTGCCTATTCAGAACGTCGACAGGCAGAAGAAGAATTATTCAGAGAAAAAGAATTGGCTTTAACCACCTTACACTCCATTGCCGATGGCATCATCACCACCAACCGTCAGGGACTGGTGACCTACTTAAATCCCATCGCCGAAGAATTAACCGGCTGGTCAATGACAGAAGCATTGGTGAAACCTGTGGCTGAAATCTTCAAAATTAAACACCCTCTGCCAGCCACTGAAGCCATGGCTGACTTAGTCACCTATTGCCTACATGGCAACGTTCTCACTCCTCGCCAAAGCTGGTTGGTCAATCGGGAACAACGAGATATTGTCATCGAAAATTCCGCCGCCCCTATTCGCAATCAAGCGGGAAAAGTGGAAGGAATGATCATCGTATTTCATGATGTCAGCAAAGAATATCAACTGCGCCAACAACTCTCTCATCAAGCCACTCACGATGCCCTCACTGGACTTTGTAATCGTCGGGAATTTGAATATCAACTCAATTTATTGCTCAACACTGCCAAAACTGAAGCTGCCACCCATTCCCTGCTCTATTTAGATTTAGACCAATTCAAAATCATCAATGACACCTGTGGTCATGCAGCTGGAGATGCTCTGTTAAAACAACTGGTGACCGTGATCAAAGCACGAGTTCGTGGTGGAGACACCTTTGCCCGTTTGGGAGGTGATGAATTTGGCATTCTACTGAAAAATTGCCCCCCCGATCGCATCAGCATGGTCGCTGAAGCTTTTTTAAACACGGTCAAACAATTCCGTTTCGTTTGGGAAGGCAAAACTTTTGAAGTGGGCGTGAGCATTGGTGCCGTGCCGATTCATGCCAAAACTGAAAGTCTCGCCACCTTACTCAGTCAAGCAGACATGGCTTGTTATGCTGCTAAAGAAGGCGGTCGCAATCGCATTCACATCCACCTGGGCGCTGATGAACAATGGGTAACCGTTAGACAAACTGAAATGCACTGGGTTGGACATATTCTCAAAGCCATTGAAGAAGACCGTTTAGTCCTTTACAAACAACTGATTGCTCCTATTAAACCGCAAGTCCATCCTGAACAGCACTATGAAATTCTATTGAGAATGCGAGATGAGCAAGGGGCTATAGTACCCCCAGGTCGCTTCTTACCCGCTGCCGAACGTTATGATCTCATGCCCAGAATTGACCGCTGGGTTATTCATCACGTCTTTACCTATTTGGCTAATCCTTCCAAACAGCTCAGTCCCACTGACTTTCTCGCCATCAATCTGTCCGGAATGACTCTCAATGATCCTCATTTTGCCAAATTTATCCGCGCAGAACTGTTACAATGTTCAATACCCGCCCATTCAGTCTGTTTTGAAATCACTGAAACTGTTGCCATTGCCTCTTTGGACAAGGCGGTAGAATTTATCCAAGAAATGACCCAATTGGGCTTTCGTTTCGCACTGGACGATTTTGGCAGTGGAGTCTCTTCCTTTGGTTACTTAAAACAATTGCCCATCAATTACTTGAAAATAGATGGCAGCTTTGTCAAGGAATTGGTGACCAATCCCATTGACCAGGCTATTGTCAGCTCTGTGACCCAAATTGCTCATGTTATGAACTTAAAAACTATTGCAGAATGGGTGGAGAATGAAACCACTTTGGAAATGCTCAATGTCATCGGTGTCGATTTTGCCCAAGGTTTTGGTATTGCCAAACCCGAGCCATTGGAATAAAAATGGCTTTTACATCAACCCTTTATCTACCAAGGAGATACAGTAACCATCTCCTATCACCACATGATCTAAAACTCGAATATCCAACATGCCCAACGATTGTTTTAAATGTTGAGTAATTTCCAGATCTGCCTTACTGGGATCAGCTACCCCAGAAGGGTGATTATGAGCAAAAATGACTGCAGCTGCATTACAAATCAAAGCCCGCCTTGCCACTTCTCGGGGAAAAACACTGGCCCCATCAATAGTCCCATAAAACAATTCTTCAAATTTGATCACCCGATGATGATTGTCTAAAAAGATAGCTGCAAATACTTCGGAGGCTCGACCACTCAGCTCCGCCATTAAGAAATTCCGAGTATCTTCCGGATTGGTCAAGGGATCTCCCCGCTCCAAACATTCTTGCAAATAGCGACGACTCAATTCCACCGCCGCCTTTAACTGAGCATATTTTGCCTCTCCCAACCCTTTGACTTTAAACAATTGTTGAGGCTCAGCTCCCAACAAACTGCGCAAATCTCCAAACTGATCCAACAACTCTTTAGCCAAATCCAAGGCACTTTTCCCCTTTGTCCCAGTTCGTAAAAAAATAGCCAACAATTCAACATTAGTTAGGGAACGAGCGCCTCGTTTCAACAACTTTTCACGAGGACGATCACTTTCTGGAATATCACTCATTTTATAACTGGTCACACTGTTCCTCACTCATATTAGGGATAAAAAATTGCATCAACAACATTTTAAGCCATTATTTACGGCGCCCAGCCTAATAAACTTGATAACCTCCCATCAATTAAAGATAATAACCCGAAATATCAAAACCCTTGCTCAACTCCTTTCATCGGAGTGATGCATGGATGGACTTCCCATAGGTCAGTCCATCCCACTAAATTACTCCCCTCCTTACCAAGGAGGGGTAGGAGGGTGGTTCTAGACAATCGATGGAGTTCCCATAGGTCAGTCTATCCTACTAAATTACTCCCCTCCTTACCAAGGAGGGGTAGGGGGGTGGTTGGCTTTCCATAGGTCAGTCCATCCCACTAAACTACTCCCCTCCTTACCAAAGAGGGTAGAGGGGTGGTTGACTTTCCATAGGTCAGTCCATCCCACATACGTTTGCGTAAGATAAATAGCGCAATGATATGCCCTAAGTCGGAAAGAAAAAATTATTCCCCCTCCTTTTTTTTAGGGAAAAGTAAAAATGGTTAAAAAATCCCATTTCCCTACTGATGCCCCAGGACTCTGCTATGCTAGAAATACCCAATTATACCCTGATTGAAAAAATTTACGAAGGTTCTAAAACCCTAGTTTACCGCGCCCAATCCAAACGAGACTCCAAAACGGTTATCCTCAAACTGCTCAAATCTGAATATCCGGACCCAAAACAAGTGGCCCAACTTCACCATGAATTTGAAATCGCCCGCCATTTAAACCTAATCAATGTCATCAAAACCTATTCCCTGGAAAAGTATGAAAATCGATACTTTCTGGTCTCTGAAGACATTCAAGGACAATCTCTACAACAATTATTACTTGATACTCATCCCCTTGATTTAACCACTGTCCTACGCATAGCTCTGCAAATTGCTGAAGGTTTAGGAGAATTGCACGCTCGCAACATCATTCACAAAGACATTAAACCTGCCAATATCATCATCAATCTGCCCGCCAACCTCGTCAAAATTACCGACTTTAGCATCTCTTCCCAAGGCTTTACCCTGCTCAATCAAGTCATCAACAATCCCCATTTATTGGAAGGCACCCTCATCTACATGTCGCCCGAACAAACTGGGCGCATGAATCGGACCCTGGACTATCGCACCGATTTTTATTCCCTGGGCATCATAATTTACGAAATGCTCCTCGGACATCCCCCTTTTCAAGCCGTTGAAGCCATGGAACTTGTGCACAACCATCTTGCCAAGCAACCGCCCACTCCACAATCACTCAATCCCAACATTCCCGAACCCCTCTCAAATACAGTCATGAAACTGCTTGAGAAAAATGCCGAAATGCGTTACCAAAGCATTTACGGGCTCAAAACAGATTTAAAACACTGTCTGCAACAATTGGAAACCCATGGCCAAATTCAACCCTTTATCTGTGGCCAATCGGACTTCTCTCAACAATTCCACATTCCACAAAAACTCTATGGCCGCGAAACTGAAATTGACATTTTACTGCAAAGTTTTGCCACTGTCAGTCAAGGCACCCCCCAATTCATTCTCGTATCCGGCTATTCTGGAATTGGCAAAACAGCTCTGATCCAAGAAATTTACAAACCCATTACCCAAAAACGAGGCTATTTTATCAGTGGCAAATTTGACCAATACCAACGCAACGTTCCCTATTCCGCAATTGTCAAAGCCTTGACTCAACTCATACAACAACTCCTCACCGAAAGTGAAACCTCACTGCAACACTGGCGTCATCAACTGTTGACCGCCCTCGGTGACAACGGTCAAATCATCATCCAAGTCATCCCCGAATTACACCATATCATTGGTGCTCAACCCGCAGTTCCGGAACTCAATCCCACTGAAACCCAAAATCGATTTAACCAAGTATTTCAAAATTTTATTCGAGTATTTTGTCAAGCCCAACATCCATTAGTCATCTTCTTGGACGATCTACAATGGGTCGACTCTGCCACCCTAAAACTTATTGAACTCATCATCACTGACCCAAAAACTGGGCACCTCATGCTCCTTGGCGCCTATCGAGACAACGAAGTCAGTCCCACCCATCCTTTGATCAGGACCCTGCAAAAACTACAAACCCTCAACATTTCCTTGCAACAAATTACCTTGGTGCCTCTCAATGACCCTCAGGTACAACAACTGCTCAGCGACACCCTGCAGGCCTCAACTGAAGAAATCAAACCCCTGGCCCAACTGCTCATGCACAAAACCCAGGGTAACCCCTTCTTTCTCACCCAATTTCTTAAAACCCTGTACAATGAAGGTTTGATCCGGGACCAACCCCTACGCACCCCTCACCATTCCCCTTGGGACTGGGACCTTGCTCAAATTCAACACATGAACATTACTGACAATGTTGTTGAACTCATGATTGACAAACTGCGCAAATTGCCCGCGGCCACCCAACAAATCATACAAATTGCCGCCTGCCTGGGCAACCGTTTTGACCTTCAAACCCTGGCCTTGATTTACGAAAAAACTCCAACTGAGACCTACCAGGAATTGCTGCCAGCCATCCAACAAGACCTGCTGATTCAACCCACTTCGGAACCCACTCCTTCTTCCTCGGCTCAACACATTTCATTTGTCGTCAATGACTATCGATTCTTACACGATCGTGTTCAACAAGCCGCTTACACCTTGATCAATGAACAAGACCGACAACCCTTACACCTCAAAATTGCCCGGCGACGCCTGGCCAACGACCCAAATGCTCAAACTGATTCCATTTTTGACTACATTGACCATTACAACAAAGCCCAAACCCTGATCACTGATATTCCTGAAATTATCCAACTGGCTCAACTCAACTTAGAAGCAGCCAGAAAAGCCAAAGAAGCCACAGCCTATGCCGCAGCTTCACAATACCTGCACAATGCTCTTGACTTATATGAACAATATCAACTCTGGGAAACCGTTTGGGAACATCATTATCAACATGCCTCAGAATTGCACACCCAAGGCGCTAGCATTGAATATCTAAATGGACAATTCTCTCAAGCCCAACAAATTATACACAATGCGGTAAAGCATCTCAAGACCCCCCTGGAAAAAGCCGAAGCCCTGCACATCCTTATCATACAACATACCCTCAGCGCCCAGTATCAACAAGCCATTGAAATTGGTCGTCAAGCCTTACAACTCTTTGAAATTCAAATTCCTGAACATCACTTTGAAGAATTCCGGGACCAAGAAGTTCAAAAAGTCAAAGCACTCTTGGGAACCACTCCAGTCGCCGATCTGGCTAAGCTTCCAGCCATGACCGATCCCATCCAAAAAATGATCGTCAAACTTCTGATCACCATGGGTCCCCCTTGCTATCGTTCCCACCAACGCCTCTGGGCCGTCATTGTTCCCAAAGTAGTTTCACTCACCTTACAATATGGGAATGTACCTCAAATTGGCTACAGTCACACCGCATTTGGTGGACTGTTGGGATACGGTTGGCAAGAATACCAACTGGGCAACGAATTTGGCAAAGTGGCCACCCACATTATGACTGAACAATTTACTGCCCCTTCTGATCAAAGCGTGTTTTATCTCATGATAGGCAGTTCCCTTCGACACTGGAGCAGCCACTTAAAATATGCCACTCAAGACTACCATGAAGCCTACAATACTGGAGTGCAATCTGGCAATTTACAATATGCTGCCTATGCCTTTGGGCACAACACCTATTGCCGATTTTACCAAGGAGTTAATCTCAACGAACTTTGGAAAGAAGTTGAAGACTACTTGGCATTCAGTCGGGTGCGCAAAAATCAATGGGCCATTGATCTCATGGAAGGCATGCAGATGATTCTATTGAGTTTATTAGAAAATCGGGCTAAATTTTACAAAGAGGAATTAACCGAAGTTGACTATTTGAAACGGTGTGAAGCCAACAAAAATATCCAAATTGTCTGCCTTTATTACATTTTGAAAACCGAAGCCCTCTATTTACAAAATCGTCTTTCAGAAGCCCTGCTCAGTCTCCAAGAAGCCGAACATCGTTTAATTGCAGTGGCCACTCAAGGCTTATTGCCCTCAGCCGAATTTCGTTTCTTGGAATCTCTAATTTATCTGGCCTTATATCCCACAGTCCCAGTGGCCACTCAAACTGAATATTGGCAAAAATTGGAAGCCAACCAAAAATTGGCTAAAATTTGGGCCGACCACTGTCCTCAAAACTTCTTACACTGGTATGAATTGATTGCTGCAGAAATGGCTGGGTTACAAGGTGAAATATTGACTGCTATGACCCTTTATGATCAAGCGATTACCAATGCCAAGGAACACAATTTCACCCAACAAGTTGCTTTAGCCAATCAGCTGGCCGCCCATTTTTGGTTGAGTCAAAACAAACCTAAATTTGCCCAATTTTATCTTAAAGAGGCTCATTACCATTACTTGTTGTGGGGTGCTAAAACCAAAGTCATTGCGTTGGAAGCTCAATATCCCACTTTGCTTGATTCCCCTCAACTTACTCATAAAATGGGTACTTTGGGAACGACTTTGCATGAAAGTCTCACCGCCACCACTATGGTAACTACTGCCAGTGGAAAAACTAATTTTTTAGACATTTCCACCATTATGAAGACAGCTCATGTCATTTCTGGAGAAATTGTATTAGAGCAACTGTTTCCAAAACTCATGCAAATTGTCATCGAAAATGTAGGTGCTGAACTGGGATTTTTAATCTTGGTTAAACAAGAGCAATTGTGGATTGAAGCAAAAATTCAAGTCACTCAACAAGAAGATAATTGCCAAATTCCAGCTGATTTACACAATTTACTGCCAGAAGCCATTCCTTTACAAACTCTTAACCCGGTCACTGGCCAATCTTGGGTGCCAATCACTCTGATCAACTACGTGGTTCGTACAGGGAATGAAGTGGTTTTGGGGCGAGCCACCGAGCAGGGACTGTTTACCTTTGATCCCTATGTGATTCAAGTTCAACCCAAATCTATTTTCTGCATGCCCATGCACTATCAAAATCGTTTGGTTGGAGTGCTTTATTTGGAAAATAATCTGGCTTTTGAAGCGTTTACTGAAGATCGATTGACTGTATTGAAATTACTGTCCACCCAGATTGCTATTGCTCTACAAAATGCCTTGTTGTATGCCCAAAATGAACAAGCTCGGCAGATGGCAGAATCGGCCAATCGGGCCAAAAGTACCTTTTTGGCCAACATGAGTCATGAATTGCGCACTCCTCTCAATGCAATTTCTGGTTTTGCGCAATTGTTCAAATTGGAACACAATCTTTCCAAGGAACAACAGGAGCGCGTTGATTTTATACAACGCAGTGGCCAACATTTATTGACTTTGTTGAACGATATTTTGGATTTGTCTAAATTGGAAGCCGATTCCATAGGATTACATCTTTCTCAAGTTTATTTGAAAGAGTTTTTAACCAGCATTGTAGAAGCCTTTCAAATTCGTGCCTTGCATCAAAAGATCAGTTTTATTTACCGGCCCAGCGCCAATTTACCAATCAGTGTTCGCATTGATGAAAAACGGCTTCGGCAAATTTTGATCAATCTGTTGGGGAATGCCATTAAATTCACCAAACAGGGCGGGGTAACTTTTGAGGTCACTGCGCTGCCCAGTGCAGAGCAATCTTCTCATCAACGCATTTGTTTTAAGGTGATTGATACCGGAATTGGGATTGCTCAAGAGGAATTTGATAAATTATTTGTCGCTTTTCAACAGGCGGGAGACCCAAATTATCGTCCAGAAGGCACAGGATTGGGACTGGTGATTACTCAGCGTTTGGTGAATATGATGGGGGGGCAATTGCAAGTGCAAAGTACTTTGGGTAAGGGTAGTTGTTTTTGGGCAGAATTGGATTTTCAGGTTGATCATTCGGTGCGAGATCTGCCTGCTCCACAATTGCAGGTGGTTGGCTATCAAAATCAAGCAGATATCATCTATCCCCATCGAATTTTAATTGTGGAGGATGAGGCCAATCAACGGGCTTTACTTGGCAATTTGCTTACTTCATTGGGATTTGCTATTGTGGAAGCAGAGCATGGTTCCAGTGCCTTGGAACAGGTTCAATTGAAGTTGCCAGATTGTGTGCTCATTGATTTGATTATGCCCGTCCTTGATGGATTTGAGACTATTCGTTGTTTGCAGAAGCAATTTCCCAAGTTGCCGATTATTGCTCTTTCGGAAAGTGATTTAAAGCAATCTGTTTGGCCCGCGCCAGTTAATTATCAAGAATTGATTGTTAAGCCTGTTCAACTTGATGATTTATTGGGCAGTTTGCAAAAATGTTTGGGTTTAACTTGGGTATATGAATCAGTGTCTTCTCAACCCAAAACCGGGTTAACTGATCCAACTTTGGGAGAAGAAATTGTGTTGGGTCCCTCGGTGGAAGAAGCCTTGTTGTTGAGAGAATTGGCAGTGATGGGAGATATTACAAGTATTTTGGAACGCACTGAGAAACTTAAAGGACTTGATCAGGAGCTTATTCCCTTTGCAGAAAGAGTAGAATCCTTAGCCAATGATTTTGAGATGGAAGAAATACGGATTTTAATGGAAAAATTTATTCGTTAATCTGAGATAGTTTGAAACCTGTAAGTATAGTAGACAGCGTAAAATGTGCAAGTCATTTTTGCGAAGCGTATTAATCAGTTTGATTAAAAATGAATTATCTTCCGTAAAAAAGGACGGCCGTGTTTTTCTGCTTGCTTTTTAACTGAATCTGGCCTTAGAATGTTGAAGTCAACATTCAATGGAGATTATAAGTTATGCAATTAAATCATCGATATATAGTGTTACTACTGTGGTTATTGAGTTTTGCAGCCTGGGCTGCAGGAGACTTTGCCGGTCAATTGAAGGAGGCTGGTGTTGCTGAGGACAAAGTAAAATTGTTGTTAGATCAGGATATTACAGATTGTGAAGTGGTCAATCAATTGGAAAATTCTGATTTGAAGGAGATTGGTTTGACCTTAGGATTGGTGATCAAGATCAAAAAATTGTGCGCTCCTCCTCCTCCTCCAGAAGTTGCTTCTTTGGAGTGTGCAACGGATTTGGAGCAGCGAAGTGTGGGAGAACTGTTGCAATGTTTGGCGGCCGATCTCAAAAATGAGGCTGTATTGCGGCTACTGCGAAATCAGGCCGTGATTAAGACTGCGGAGTTGAAGACAGAGCGTTGGGCGGTGGTGGATAAGAACAAGCAATGGAGTCCAGAGCTTACTTTGCAGTATCTGAATTTCCTGAACAAAGGCGCTTCTTCTCCTCAAACTAAGTTTAAGGATCATCGGACTGTCCCTATTGGAGTGGCTTTGAAATTGGAATCTGATGAGTGGCTTCATCCCTTGTTTGAAGGTAGAATTATCGTCAGTGGCTTGGATGAGTTTGAGGCAGATTGGAGTAACGTTCCCTTAGAAGTGATGAATGCTTTGCTGTGGTCCAGATTGGTCAAGCATAAGTTATTCCCAAATCCAACTGATGGAGGCGCTGTGTTGAAATTGGCCCAGGCAGCTGCAGTCAAACCGCTGGCAGATACCGTATTGCTCAGATTGGTTGAGGATTACAAAGCGGCTTTGGAGGAGGAGGATTCTCTTGCCAAGTCAGTCAACATTAAAAAAAAACCCTAGTTGATGTTAAGAAAAGCACGGTTTCCCCAGCAGTTGAAGAGCCTGTCATAAAATTGCCATTGACGGAGAAGGGAGAAGTGGATTTTGCAGCCCTGTTTTCCCCAATTGTAGAAGGGCGTGATCCTTTTGAGACCAAGGAAGAATTTGCTCAGCGTCAGCAGCAATTGACCACCGCTTTTAATCAAGCGGCCCTGCAACGGAATTCTCAGTTGCAGGCGGGGACTGTGCGTTTGGAGAAGCGACTTTATGATGTGGAGGCTGGAATTTTTAAGTTGTCCTCGATTCAATGGTTACCTTGGTCTCAACGATTTCTTAAACTGAATACTGTTTTCCTTGCAGACATTTCCATTCCCGTAAAGCGAGATGAAGCCAGAGCCTTGTATACAGAAGGTCAAGAAAAGCTCCTCTTTATCACATTGACTGCAGATTATCGTTTAAAAACAGCCTTTTTGGTTGGAATTGATCGGACCTTTCCCCTAACTCTGACTGTGTTGGCTGCAGGTCAAGTATTTCAAGACCCATTGAAAGATGGAGGCTGGGGTCCCAAAATGGTGCTGATTCCCAAGGGCTCATTTAAGATGGGCAGTGATGCGGGAGAGAATAATGAAAAACCGGTGCACAAAGTGACTATAGGATATGATTATGCCATGAGTCAATATGAAATCACATTTGATGACTATGATCGATTTTGCGAGGCCACGGGGCGCGCAAAGCCAGCGGATCAAGGTTGGGGGCGGGGTCAACGTCCAGTGATCAGTGTGAGTTGGGAAGATGGGAAAGCCTATAGCCAGTGGTTGACAGAGCAAACCGGTAACCCCTATCGATTGCCAAGTGAAGCAGAATGGGAATATGCATGTCGGGCTGGAACCACGACCGCTTATTCATTTGGGGATGACGTAAATCAATCAGGAAACTATGCGTGGTATGATAAAAATTCGGGAAGTCAAACTCACCCGGTAGGAGAAAAGAAGCCGAATGCCTTTGGATTGTATGATATGCACGGAAATGTATGGGAATGGTTGGAAGATGTGTGGCATGAGAATTATCAAGGAGCGCCGGTTGATGGGAGTGCGTGGATGAGTGGTGGAGATTCTAGTAAGCATCCCCTTCGTGGGGGTTCTTGGAGCTACTATGACAATTGGTTGCGTTGTGCCGTCCGTAGTGGGGACGATACTACTGGCGGGGGCATCAACGGCGGGGGTTTGCGTCTTTCCAGGATGTAAATCTCAGCACTGTGTGCTTTTAACCTTTTAAGTCTTTTATCTTTTTTCTCTTTCCTTTTAGATATCCCCGCTTGCGGGGATCGCGATATTTTTTGAAAATTTACCCATACATTTTATAGGTAAAAATAGGGTAGGGATAAACCCAGCCCCTACAAGGGTTTACGCATTCACATTAACCCGTCATGTTCCGTTGATTTTGTAGGGGCAATCCCTTTTCTCTCGTTCCCAAGTGGCACTTGGGAATGCAGTCTTGACCGCGTCGCGGTCAATCACTCATCAATCTACCCT
>DYNP01000056.1 GCA_020721005.1 Thiomargarita sp. | reverse complement strand
TTCCACTTAAATAGAACTTTGGGACCTTAGTCGGTAGTCTGGGTTGTTCCCCTCTCGACATAGGGTTTTATCACCCTACGCCTGACTGCCATGAATTCCTGTAGGGTATTCGGAGTTTGACTGGGTTTGGTACATTGGTATACGCCCTAGCCCAATCAGTGCTCTACCCCCTTATACTTCTAACATGACGCTATACCTAAATATATTTCGGAGAGAACCAGCTATCACTAAGTTTGATTGGCCTTTCACCCCTATCCACAAGTCATCCCGAGACTTTTCAACGTCAATCGGTTCGGTCCTCCACTGGCTCTTACACCAGCTTCAACCTGCTCATGGATAGATCACTTAGTTTCGGGTCTGCAGCAACTAACTATTCGCCCTATTAAGACTCGCTTTCGCTACGGCTCCTCGTTTGCTTAACCTCGCTAGTCACCACAACTCGCAGGCTCATTATGCAAAAGGCAGTCCATCACCCTGTATAAAACATAGGGCTCTGAATGATTGTAGGCAGATGGTTTCAGGTTCTATTTCACTCCGCTTGCCGCGGTTCTTTTCACCTTTCCCTTACGGTACTTGTTCACTATCGATGCGTAAGTAGTATTTAGCCTTGGAGGGTGGTCCCCCCATATTCAGTCAGGGTTTCTCGTGTCCCGACCTACTCGAATAGTCTTTGGTTAGTTTTCATATACGGGACTATCACCCACTACGGTTAAGCTTTCCAGCTTATTTTACTAACACCCCAAAGAGTTTAGGGCTAATCCAGTTTCGCTCGCCGCTACTTCCAGAATCTCGGTTGATTTCTTTTCCTGTGGGTACTGAGATGTTTCACTTCCCCACGTTCGCTCCCCGAAGGGTAACATGATTCTCACCATGCTGGGTTGCCCCATTCGGACATCCACGGATCAAAGCTTCTTGACAGCTCCCCGTGGCTTATCGCAGTCTAGTACGTCCTTCATCGCCTCTTACGCTCAAGGCATCCACCATCTGCCCTTAGTTTAATTTTATATTAATTCTAAGGCACTACCTTATTAAATGTATCTGTTTAGTCGATGGTCTATGGTCAATAGTCTATAGTTTTGGGTTTCCCTACTCGCTATCGACTATTAACCATTGACTATCTACAACAATCACATAATAAGTTTTGTGTTGTTTAATTGTAATTTTTTGTATATTGATTTAATCTCTTAAATCTCTATAGCAACATTACGTTAGACTCTTAACAATATTATTTTAAATAACACTTAGGTAAAAAAACCTAATTCAAATTCTTTTTTAAGAACTTGAATTAAGTTTTTAGTGTTAAGTATTAAGTGCTAAGTGTTAAGTTCTTTAGATTTTCATCTTTTAAACTTAGCACTTAACGCTTAACGCTTAACGCTTAACGCTTAGCACTTAGCACTTTCAAATCTTCGATTTGAATCATGGTGGAGAATAGCGGGATCGAACCGCTGACCTCCTGCGTGCAAAGCAGGCGCTCTCCCAGCTGAGCTAATTCCCCAAAGTAAAATCTTAGATTTTACAGTATTAAGCTTTAAGTGTTAAGTATTAAGTTTTTTCTTTTTAAACTTAGCACTTAACTCTTAGTACTTAGCACTAATAATGGTGGGCGTACCAGGACTTGAACCTGGGACCTCACCCTTATCAGGGGTGCACTCTAACCAGCTGAGCTATACGCCCTTTAAGTGGTCGATAGTCAATGGTTTATAGTCAATAGTTTTGGGTTTCCCTACTTGCTATCGACCATTGACCATCGACCATTGACCATTTGTACGTTAATGACCATGAATGATCTTTAACAACCAAATAGAGTAAAATAAACTCACGAACTTTGAGCTTTTGTTTCTATTTTTTTACTAGCTTTTGTTGCTATGATTTGATTATCAACTGTGAGATTAATAATCTATACTCTTGAAAGGAGGTGATCCAACCGCAGGTTCTCCTACGGTTACCTTGTT
>DYNP01000055.1 GCA_020721005.1 Thiomargarita sp. | reverse complement strand
GTTGTAGCTAATACCTTCTATAACGCAGCCAATCAACTCACCTAGATGCCGGTTGGAAATCTCACCGATATCAAACTCACGCTCGATCTCACTAATACCAAATAGCTCACCAGCCCCTGCCTCAAGGAAGAAATCAAAATTTCCACTCTTCAAAGCTATGGCTATGTCCTCATACACGCTCCTAGATAGCTCAGTGACTTCATTTTTGCTTTCATTTGATATGGATGTCGTAGCCATATCCACATCCACACTGAACCCTCTTAGATACGCGCACAAATCAGATACTTCGTCCATCATCGCATCAATGGATGCAGCCCCTTTGAACCATCCCAGCTCCTTCAAGGAGCCTCCGGTCGTGACAACGCTAAACCGCCTGTCGTCTGCTTCGATATCGACTGGTATAGCCTCGTTAGTGTTAATAATGAAGTTGGCATGGTTATTAACAGATCGGAGCTTCACCCCCTTCTCATTGATCACGACGGTTGCATCCGTACTCCATGTCTTAAGCTTGTTTTTGATTTCAACCCTAGCTTTCTTCGTTTCAGCTGATATCTCATTAAAATGCACAACAAGCTTAGAATCAAGGTACCCGTTGAAGTCACCACTCATCGCTGAATCGGTTAGGTTGCCAATGAAATTGTTCCCAAAGATCTTGCTGAAGATGTATCCACACAGTATCCCCTTCCCTGAGCCCTGAGCGCCTTTAATTACCCAAGTCACACCGCTCTTCTTGCGATACTGATAGATGAATGCAAGCCAGTTTAAAAACTGCTTACGCTCCGACTCCTTAATAAAGAGGTTGTCAAGGAGCTTACCTATCATAGTAGGCATATCACTAGATGATCTCTTTTGCTCCATTAACACCGTGGGGATGAAGGTGTTGATTGTATCCTTATCTATCATCTCACCACACGCAGGCGCGTAGTTACTATAGCGCACAGGGATAAGTGCATCCCACCCCTTTATATATTCTCCGAGCCCGTGGAGGATCTGCGTAAACGCCTGCTTGTTGTGTATCTCTATCCCGTTTTTACCCCTGATGCAGTACGCCCCGATCGTCCTGTCAAACCACCTAGCGTCACCACTCTCATCTATAGCATCGAACCCATCATCTACAACCTCAATAGGTATAGGCTCAGGGATGTAAGTACAGTTGCAATGGGAGCCGGAGCAGTGTACACCCACTTCACCGCCGGAAAGCTGAACAGTGAAAGCATAGTCATCACCGCACCCGTCCTCATGCATACTATTATTTATAGGACAGTCGCATCGCAGCCCTGCACCTACACTATCAAGTGTTCCTATCACCTCACCATGGCGAGTGATGGTTGTATCTCTTGGCAATGTTCTACCACTCTGAAAACTTCTCGTTGGGGTGCGCTTCTCCTCTGTGTGGAATCGCATAATCTCTTTGGCATCAAGCATCGTATCCTCCTATTATTTTAAATTCTCTTACTTCGTTTTCTTCATTAGTCACACGAGCGATCAAGCGCGTGTAATCTTTGGTTGATGTATCCATATGGTTAAAAAAACCATTCCTCTTCGCAAAGCCATAATAGATTGAAAGATAGTCGTCAATCTTCATTTTTTGAAAACCATCAGGAACAGGATCGCTATGGTATACAGGATATAAAAAATCGGTGACAATAGCCATTTTGAAGCGATCATAATGGTAGAGATGATCACTCTTTGATCTAATTAGTAGTGTTGGGAGCTCAAAAGACTCAGCGAGGATAGCTGCATCGTTAAAGCTCAGGCTACCATTGTCAAAGTCATAGCATAGGATATTTCCTATAAGAGATAGGTTATGTTTCCTACGCCTCTTCTGCTTAATGAACTTACCACTATAGGGATCAAATCGCACCATTTCGCTGAACACGGACGGGCAGTGTGCCTTTGTATGCATCGCCATAGCGAGCTGTTCAAGGTTATTGTAGGCAGTGAAGGTGAACCCAGTCGAGACGGTCTTGCCTGAGTCCACGGAGCTGCTGCTCATTAGGATTT
>DYNP01000054.1 GCA_020721005.1 Thiomargarita sp. | reverse complement strand
ACCAAAAAAAAGTAACCGGGAATTCCAACCAAGGTGCGTTACGGCGCAAACACACGCGCTTAACGCACTCTACGCTTACTGGCCGAGTGGGTGGACAACGCTTCGCTTTTGCCCACCCTACTTGGCTGGATGACGCACAATACGCTTGCTAGTTTGTTTAATTTCAAGACATTGACTTTGAGAACAACAAGTTCTTGTAGGAGTTGTTGGATAAGAAAAATGGATGGCTGCACAAGTATCGAGTTTTCCTAAAATGGCTTGGCATATGGTTTCAATTCCTAATGGATCAAGACCACTCGTTTCAAACAATACTACATCAGGAGAGTTACCCCATGCCATTTCAATCCCTAACAATATTCTTGTAGTTAAGGATATTGAACTTATAAAGCTATGAGGAACAATACTTAGCTTTTTTAAAATATTACTTACCTGTTTAGCATCAATATTACCAGATTCCATTAGGAGTTTTTCGATAGTTTCTCGATAAAAAAAATAGCTAAAAATTCCTTTTTTCTCACAGGGAAGGTTAATTTTTGTTACTTTTCCAAAAACTTGAAGGCTAATTTCCGTTTCCGTCCCTAAAAGTATTCTCCAAAAGTGCGTTTCTTCCAAACTACCTCTCGGTAAAGGCCAGTGAAAGCATGATAATTGACCCTTTCTTACTTCAAAGTTAGGGATAGCAATTTTACCGATTTGAAAACCGTTGCAGGTGATCTCAAGTTCCCTCATAGCTAAATTATTCCTTAGTGGTTATTTCGTACAGGACAAAAAGGATTAACCTATTAGTAATAGAAATTAAAAGTCTCCAGGTCCTGTACCAAGAAGTTAGTTTAAAATCCTAACCAATTTCTCAAATCTTTCCAGAAATCTCTTGAAGGTAATGGTCGACTGTTCACCGGTGGATTTACGGTTCTGCTCCATAAACCATTTTCGAGTAATTTCCTAAGATGACTGTCATCTCCAGTTTCTTTATATATCTCCATAGCAGCAGCCATTCTATGATGACCTTCGCCGATATAAAAGTCACCATTTGAGTCAATCCATCCGCCTATCCTTCTCTTCAGCTCAGTGTATTCATACTTACCGGACAACATATCCGCCTTAATTCGATCAATTTGTTTCGCATTTTTCAACCCTACTTGAGTCCCTTTAATGTTGGTCCACGCTTTTTTACAAGTTTGGCCCAATGGTTTAACACCCTTAAATGGTCCTGGAATGGTCCAAACGTCCTCCAACGCGCCTGAACCTGAAAAATCTGGTTCTATGGGAGAGAAAACATCATACAAGAACAAGCCTGTAGTAATCCCCCACACCACCAATTGCACCCACTCTCCTTTTGGATCGATAGAATTGATAGGTTTGCCGGTAACAAAAGCGTATCTGTTGAGCGTCTGCCCTTCGGCCACGAAGCCCAATAACACATCCTGATTAACAAACCGCTTAATCGACGGACTATAAAATCTAGCCCGCATATAGTAGAGGTTATTTTCATCAGTCATCACCCCATACATACCGTTGAACAAGAACGGAGTCTGAGTTGTATCACCACTAACCAACTCGCCATACGGTGCATACTGGAACCGTTGTGTTACCTGTCCGGTTTTATCTGTTAGAGCAACCGTACTTCCACGATAATCAAAATGATAAGTACGATATTGAGCGTTCGTCTCCTCACCGATTAAGCCCAAGCCGTAAACATAAAACGTCTTGATTCCATTTGACTCTTTGACGAGAACTTGACTAAGAGGTGGTTGGGAATTGATGACATAACGGGTCTGATTGACACCAATCCGTTGATTTTCCGCATCATAACGATAACTCGTATTCCCGGCTTGTACCAACCGATTACGAGAATCAAAAACAAAATCTGCCAAACCACCGCCTAGAATCCCGCGAGTCATATTCCCATCGGCATCAAACTGCACGATTTTATCGCCAAAAGTCGCCAAGCGATTTGCCGCTTGATAAGTCATTTCCAGATTAATCTCTGGCTCAATTTCAGAACTTGTTCTCTCTTCAACAATATTAC
>DYNP01000023.1 GCA_020721005.1 Thiomargarita sp. | reverse complement strand
GTGCGCGTAATTACTTGGGGCAACCAGGGTTGATTCCTGTCTATACGGAATGGTGAACAGGTGCAAACTGGAGACTGTCTTATTTTTGACATAATTACAGATTAGTATGATAAGTTTGTGTAATTATTGAAGGAGGATTTTCGCTGTGAAAAAGAAGGTGTTATTTGTGTGTGTGCATAACAGTGCTCGCAGTCAAATGGCTGAAGCTTGGTTGAATTATTTATGCGGTGAGCAGTTTGAGGCGGAAAGTGCGGGATTGTCTCCTGGTCAGTTGAATCCTTTGGCAGTACAGGTAATGCGAGAAGTGGGTATTGATATCAGTCACAAACAGCCCCAAGCGGTGTTTGATTGTGTGAAGTCGGGTAAGTTATATGCGTTTGTGGTCACGGTGTGTGACGAGTCAAGTGCGGAGCGATGTCCAATTTTTGCCGGAGTTACTCAGCGTTTGCATTGGGGTTTTCCAGATCCTGCAGCTTTGTTGGGAACGGAGGAGGAGAAGTTGGCAAAGACTCGAGAAATCAGGGAGATGATTAAGGTGAAAATTTTGGAGTGGTGTCAACAGGTGGGTAAATAGGGCAGGTGGTCCGGAAGATAGCTATGGCGGGTACAATCGAAAATAGTGGGGATTTGTGGAGTCGGTTGGGAATGTACTTGTCAGTGAGGATTTGTCAGTAGAGGTACACAACAAGGGATGGTTGAGTCGGGATTGGTGATCAGGGAGGATAACGGCAGGGGCAGTGCTTGGAATTTTTGGAGTTGTACTATTGCTTAGGGAACGAGCCCTTGCCGGTTCCCATCAACTTTTTTAAGGTGCTAAGCAGTGGATTTTTAAGGATAAATGTGGGAGTCTCCCGCTTTAAGGATACCACAAAACATGCCTTCGGGTACATCGGGCACTCCATCATAGTGGTAAAGCAGGCATTTTTTTTGAATTTCTGGGTCTAGGTGGTTGATGAGGTCGGAAATGTGGGGATGCACTCCGGAAGGGAAGGGGGAAGTTTCGCAGTCCATGTAAATTTTATTGGCTTTACGGTAGTGCATTTCAAGTTGAGGAGGAATCATATACTGAATATCAGTGGGCATGAGTACGTTGTAACCGGTAGAATATTGCAGACTGAGTCCATAGCTGGGCATTTCTTCAGAGCTGGAGAATACGTGCATGGCAAATATGGGTTTGATTTTCCAGTGTTCTTCGCCGTCTTGGAAGACGTGAGTAACGGTGGTCCCATCTTCTTGTTTGCCAACGAGGTGAATGTCAAAATAGGTTTCTAAACAAACGTCGGGCACGCCTTGTACTGTGTCAACTCCGGGACCCACGGCTCGCCTTAGAGGTTCTAAGACTTTTTTGTGGACGAACAAATCCGGCTTGGTATTTCCTGGAGGAGTGCCCCAAGTTTTTTGTTCATGAAAGAGTTTGTTGGCGATGAATTCATCCCCCAGCCATTCTTTTTTGGCTTGGGTATAGAAGGGGTTGAACAGGGTAGTGAGCGCCATATACTCCATTCCACCAATGTGATCGTTGTGGGGATGGGAGATATAAACACCGTCGATTTGACTGGAAGAAAGGTCGATTGCTTTCAGGGCATGTCTGACATCACCACCGATGTCCAACAGTAGGCGGTAGGGAGCTTTTCCATTCCGTTTACTGGGCATGTCAAATTCGATGAGGAAGTTGGAATGCCATTTGGGATTGTAGTAGCGTTTGGTCAGTTGGGCCAGTTTGCTTTGTAGGTCTTCTTTAGTCAACTTGACTTCGGGTGTTTCAATCAGTTGGGAGAGCAGTGCATAGACATCTTTTTCCAAAATAACCCTTTCGTATTCCCCTGTCGAAAATGCCGCATTAACGCCGATGGCTGTGATTTTCATCTTTTAAAACTCATTGATTATTTAAAACTTTGACACAGATAGCCTGTAATGGATGGTAATAAGGTAATGTTAGGCATGAATCATACCAAGTCTTCTTGAATTAGACTTCTTGCAAAAGTAAATGATGCGATACGAAAAAGTAAAAGGGAAATCCCCGTTGGAGGCTTTAGCCGGCTAGCCGTAGGCATTACCCCACACACACAAGTTGCAAGGGACTACCGCTGGCCGGCTAAAGCCTCTACTTCAACGTATCAGCTAAAGCCTCTACTCCAACGTATCAGCTAAAGCCTCCATTCCAACGTACCGGCTAAAGCCTCTACTCCAAAGCCTCCATTCCAACTGTCTTAACTGAGGGGCATTTTTTATGATCGCATACTTTTGCAAGAGGTTTATTGGGGAAGCAAGGTGTTGGGTTAGTCATGGACCGGCCGCTGAGTTCATGCGGTCATGCTGAGGTCGAAATATCAGTATGCTTTCAAATCGATTTGCACAAATGATAGCCCCGAGAGGGAATCGAACCCCCATCAGGTGATTACAAATCACCAGTTTTACCATTAAACTATCGGGGCGTCAAGGTTACCGTACTTCGGTTGCTGGAAGATACTCTAGTAAGATGTTTTCCGACGCTATCAGGTGGATCGGATCCTGTACCGTCATGCTAATCGAACTTATTTTAGGCTATTTTAACCCAAGGTGCAATGTTTTCTAAAAATTTAGGGGGTTGGGCAGTTTGTATGCCCTTTAAAGGTAGATTCATGGGCAGTCTATGGATTTTTTCTGAGCAAAGGCGGATAATAAATCCTCTTTACCAGGAGGCAGGCTTACAATAATCCAATGGTGAGTGGTGGTTTTATGGCGTTCTTGTACCGTCACCTCAGGATGACCTTTGGACTTCAATTCCGTTACTCGGAGTTCTGCATTAACGGGTTTAGAGTACAGCCCTAGGGAAATGGCATGATCGAATTCGCCACTGGTGACGATGCCAAATTCTTTGATTCCGTCTGCACTGAGTTGTTTGGCTTTTTGGCGGGCGGCTTCAGAACTGCCAGTCGGCGGTATGTAGACCCAAATTCCAGTGAGCTGTTGTTCTTCAGTGGTTTGCTCTTTTTCAATTTGAAGGGACTTTGTACGCAATTGAGTTTTAGCCACCGCCAATTCTGAGTCTTTGGCAAAGGGTCCTATTTGAAAACAAGATAATTCAGTTTGGGAAGGGACTGCCATTTTTGGAATGGGGTTGATCGGTTTGGCAGGCGGCTCTTGAGGAATAAGTGTTTTAAGAGGAGAAGGAGGAGGAGGTGATTTTGGCTTTTCCAGAGTGACCAATTGGGGAGCAGAAGTTTGATTTTCTGAAGGTTGGGCTATCTTCAAAGGCGGCAACTGGGAATTTAAGGAGGGAGGAGAAGTCAGTTTAAAGTCCGTGGGTTGCCAAGGTAGCCAAGTTAACCAAGGGAATTGTTCCAATTGCCACAATAAAAATAGCAGGTTGATCAGCAGTAAGGTAAGGGCTAAGCGACGCATACTTTTTCATGAGAGGTTAAGGCTAAGCCTTGCAATACCAATTCAGGGTGACAGTGATATTCCCGAGTCATAAAAGGCAGTAGTTGTGGGACGTCGCCTCCGGTCAAAATCAATTGCAGTGGAGTGGCGGTTGGATGGGCTGTGATTTCCCATTGTTCAATCACCCAATTCATCCAACCAATTACCGCATAAAGGGGACCACGAGTGAGACCAGCGTAAGTATTATTTGCCAATAGGGAATGGTTGGGTTGTTCAAATTCTCCTGATTGCCGTAATCTTTGCAACAATGATTTTGGGAAAGCTTGGGAGAGACTGGCCAAACCTGGCATGATCAAACCTCCTTGATGTTGTCCTTCCTGAGTTAATATGTCTAAGGTGATCGCAGAGCCGCAATCCACTATGCAGAGATTGTTGTTGGGATATAAATGGTGAGCAGCCTTAAGGGCCAGCCACCGGTCTACGCCTAATTGTAGAGGAACGGTATAGCCATTTTGGACTCCAGCGGCTTGGGATTCCGTTTTAACCACTTCAGCTTGAAGTTGCCAATGCTTTTTTATCCAAATCTTTAACAATTCAGTATCCTTAGGACTGGCCACGCTGGACAACCAAACTTCCTCAACTTGCGTCAATGACTGCCAATGGGCAGCGATCAAAACTTCATTGAATACCTGTTCAACATAACAAAATTGATCCAAAGGTCCCAACTTTCCCAATTTGCTGTCATAATATGCCCATTTTATCGCACTGTTGCCCAGGTCTACCATTAATTTCACCGTCATTTAAACTCCAATTTCAGTCCGTCTACTCAATCTATCCTTACCAGTGCAAATCACCACTATTTCGACGCACTGTTACTTCTCCGTGAACATAACGATTGATTAAATTTCCTTCTTGTATCTGCAGGGCACCCTGTTGATCAATTCCCAATGCAGTTCCATATACCCATTTGTTATCCGCTAATTTTAACCACACCGGTTGCTGATACAACCGATCCAATGCCTGCCATTCCTTCAAACACTCGCCAGTCAATCCTCTATATCCATAATCTGTCAAGCATTGCCAACTCACCTGTATCATGGCTGCCGCCAACTTATTACGGGAAAATCCAGTTGGCAAGACCTGCCGTAAATCCGTCCAGCCTTCATTTAAGCATTCGGTCGGCAACTGCACGTTGATTCCCAACCCCATCACCACTTCTAATACTCTGGAATTCGACACCGCGGAGCTCTGAACCCCAGCCCAGTTCGTTGCTAACGACGGTGGTGACACTATTTTTTCACCTGACACGCATGATGAGTTCACTGCCAATCGGGTTTCCAACAACAATCCCGCCAATTTGCGATCCTGACATATAATATCATTACACCATTTTATCTGACAATCTACTCCCCAATTACGTAGTAATTTTACAATACTCACCGTCAAAGCTACACTCAGTCCCCCCACATTCACTGCCCCCAAGTCCATAGTGTAAGTACAGCGAATCGACAAGTACAGCCCACTCCTATAAGGGGAAATCCAACGGCGACCCTGTCGACCTCTACCCGCTGTTTGATGCTCCGCCAAACACACTTTACAGGTAGGATGCCGCCAAAGAAAATCATTGGTCGAATCTACCGTCGGTAAAATCACCAAATGAGAGCCCAATTGGCTACGGACAGGAGGAGATAAATAGTTGACAATCTTTGTATCACTTAAAAGATCCAGCATGTTCTCAACCATTGAAAAACACAAATAGAAGTAGTATTAGCTTCAGTAGAATGGGCTGACAACAGGGCGCCCATCAGAAGCACATCAATCGCTTAAAACTACCCCCTGCTCTCCTTTATAAGGGGGGAGCAGAGAGCTTAGGGATAGTCAATTCCCTTCCTGGACAAGGAAGGGTTAGGGGTGCTAGCTCCCGTAGGATGGGCTTCCCAGGGGTCAGCTCATCCTGCGTATGCTTATCCACTACCGACAAAATAAGGATCGGACGTGTAAAGCAACCCACTTTTATCCTCAATTATATCTCAGAAAGTTACCTTGATCTACTAGAAAAAACAAAGTATGATCGCCAATTAATCACCAAAAGCAGATACGCTTTATCAGAACGCGGAACTTCACCATGCCTTATTCACTACTTCAAAGCATATCCACACCCGATCAATTACGTCAATTATCAGAATCGGAACTCCCCCGATTAGCCAATGAAATCCGCAGATTTTTGATAGAAATCGTCAGTCGTACCGGAGGACATCTTGCTTCCAACTTGGGCAGCTTGGAATTGACCCTGGCCTTACACTACGTTTTTAATACTCCTGAAGACCGTTTGGTCTGGGATGTGGGGCACCAAAGCTATACCCACAAAATTCTCACCGGTAGGCGGGAGGAAATGAGCAGTTTACGCCAATACCAAGGCATTTCCGGATTCCCAAAACGCAGTGAGAGTCAATATGACACTTTTGGGGTGGGACATTCCAGTACCTCAATCAGTGCGGCCTTGGGCATGGCTCTGGCTGCTCGCCAAAAAGGGATACAACGACACACCATCGCCATTATTGGAGACGGAGCCATGACCGCCGGCTTGGCCTATGAAGCACTGAATCACACTGGGGAAACCAAAGCCCCCCTATTAGTGATTCTCAATGACAATCAAATGTCTATCTCTCCTAACATAGGAGGACTTTCCAATTACCTCGCCAAATTATTGACCAGTTCTCTCTATACTACTGTTCGCCAAGGAAGTAAACAGTTGCTCAAAAAAGTTCCTACTATGCGGGAATTGGCCAGACGCACGGAACAACATTTGAAGGGCATGATAGTCCCAGGTACTTTATTTGAGGAATTTGGTTTCAACTACATTGGACCCATTGACGGTCATCATCTTCCCACTTTATTGACCACTCTCCACAATATCAAAGGGTTAGAAGGTCCCCAGTTTCTTCATGTGCTCACGCAAAAAGGCTATGGTTTTCCACCGGCTGAAGAAAAACCTGCCAAGTACCATGGTGTGACTGCCTTTAATCCTCAAACCGGAGATTTTTTACAAGAAACCGCTTCATTACCCACTTATACCCAAATTTTTGGCGATTGGTTATGCGACATGGCAGCTGCTGAGGAACATCTCATAGGTATCACACCTGCCATGTGCGAAGGATCGGGACTGGTCACCTTTGCCCAACAGTATCCCGATCGCTATTTCGATGTGGGAATTGCTGAACAACACAGCCTTACCTTGGCCGCGGGTCTGGCCTGTGAAGGACTTAAACCGGTCGTGGCAATCTATTCCACCTTCCTACAACGCGGCTATGATCAACTCATCCATGACATTGCCCTACAAAATTTACCCGTTCTATTGGCCATAGACCGCGCTGGCCTAGTCGGAGGAGATGGTCCCACTCATGCCGGCTCATTTGACCTCAGCTACCTCCGATGTATTCCCAATTTGGTCATCATGACTCCCTGTGATGAACTTGAATGCCGCCAAATGTTAAGCACCGGTTTTTACCACGCTGGACCCTGCGCAGTTCGATACCCGAGAAGAACCGTCACAGCTCCCTTGTCAACTCGAGACTTAAGTACTTTGGCAATTGGCAAAGCCGAAATACGACGCCAAGGAAAAAATATTGCCCTCCTGGTATTTGGCACTTTACTCGCCAACGCCATAGAAGCAGCCGAATCACTGGACGCCACCCTCGTCAATATGCGCTTTGTCAAACCCTTGGACGAAGAATTACTGGACACCATTGCTCAACAACATCGATTTCTAGTCACTTTGGAAGAGAATGTGATCATGGGAGGCGCAGGCAGTGCAGTTAACGAATATCTACATCAACGAGGTCATACTCTTCCCATCTTAAACTTGGGACTTCCCGACCAATTTACACAGCAAGGCGATGTGCCCACCCTCCTGAATCTGTACGGGCTTGATCCCAGCGGAATTCTCAACTCAATCAAAACCGCCTTACATCAACTCCCATCATTTGTCAGTGAAGATTTGAATTGACAGAACAGCAGTTTTTCATTTAAAATACACCCTGTCTTTAAAGGTATTAACTCTAATTAAGTATATGGGACCTTGCAGTTCCCTATGGGTAAACCCTCCAGAAACAAGGAAAATTAAATATGTGGAAAATGATGTTTTGTACTCTAATCATAGGAGTTCTAACTGCACAACTGGTTTGGGACAATAAAAGCGGGGCTCAAGAACAAACTGCCCACCCTGACTCCACCACCAACACTGAACCTGTTGAATCAAGTTGGCTATCCAATGGGAAAGAATTGGGAACTTGGTGGGATAAAAATCCCAAAACTTTACCTTCCCTGCCGGAAGCTTTACTTTATCATCTGGAGGGCAGTTACTCTCTCACCAAAAACACCGGCGTTGTCGAACTTGATTCTCGAAGCCTTAACCTGCAATTGTATCTGCGTAAGGGTCTCACCACCAGTGAGACCAGTTACAGCCTGGCTAAAAACAAAATGGAAATTAAACTCCAAAATGGATTCGGTGAAACTGAAGAATATTACTATCATCAAGGTCTCTATCACGCAATAACCGATAAAATTTCACTGACTGTAGGCACCATTGGAGACCGTAACCTTAGTAAATTCATCGACAAACGCACTGTTCACTACGGAGGACTTATATACACTCCATTTGACACTGAAGACCTCACCCTAAGTTTCATCGGCGCCTATGGCCAAACCAAAATCACGTACCTCATGTCCGAAATCCCTTGGCCCTACATAGAAGACTTTCCCTCAATGGAAGCTTACAAAAGTGGCGCCATGTATTTTCTGGAATCTCTCAATTGGCAAATCAGTCCCAGTGTTGGCCTCTCCCAAAAAATCCGACATTTGGGATATTTTGACGACCCTGAATTTTACAACACCGAAATCAGTCTAGAAATCAACACCACCCTGACCGAATCGATCTCACTGATCACTGGCTATACCTTAGAAATTGACAAAAACTCCTTTACCAAAACAATGATCGACTATCTTGCTGCCCGAAGAGCATCGGGGAAAGACTCAGGAAGTATGGAAACCAAAGCAACCTCCATCAATGTTGGGCTCCAATTTTCCTTTTAGCAATACCTTAAAAACACTATAAAACTTTCCAAGCCGGGAACTTAGACATGTTTAAAATAATAACCTATAATCTAATCGTCGGGATTATAACCAGCCAACTCACCTGGACAACACTCACAATGGCTCAAGAAGCCACTCCAGCCTCGGCACAACCTCCACCAGCCGTTGACAGTTGGCTATCAAATGGCAAAGAACTTGGACCCTGGTGGCGCAAAAACGCCAAAGCTCTGCCCTCAATTCCCGAACCTTTACTCTATCATGTCGAAGGAACCTATAACTTTCTAAAATCCACCGGCAGTATAGATATGGATATTCAAAAAATTGACTTGGACCTTTACTTCCGTAAAGGACTAATCACCAGCGAAACCTCCTATATACTGGATGAAACCTCCACTGAGATCAAGCTGCAAAATGCACTGATTGAAAGAGAAAATTACTTTTATCAACAAAAATTTACAATGGCAATCACCGATCAAATCGCAGCGGCTGTAGGAATTGTAGGCGATCGCAATCTCACCAAATTCATCGATGAACGCACCGTCTATTTTGGCGGACTGATCTACACTCCAATCGACACCTCAGACCTGACTATAAACTTAGTTGGCGCCTATGCCCAAACCAAAATTGCTTACCTCATGTCAGAAGTTCCTCGAAGCTACAAAGAAGATTTTCCTGGAGTCGGAGACTATGAAAGTGGCACCATCTACCTTGTAGAATCTCTGGATTGGAAAATCAACCCTATTGTCAGCCTCACCCAAAAAATTCGTCATTTCAGCTACCTTGACGACACTGAATTCTACAACACCAACGCCAGCATAGGTTTCACCTTTAAACTCACAGAAACCATCTCCCTCACTACCAATTATACTGTAGAAATTGACAAAAACTCATTCAGCAAAACCATGACTGACTACCTTGCTGAAAGAATCGCCTCAGGAAAAACCGCTGGAGTCATGGAAACCACAGACACCACAATGACTATCGGCATCAAATTCTCTTTCTAATTACCTCATAACCTCCTACTTTCTCAACAAAATTAGACCTCAAAACTATGCGATAATGAAAAGATAAGAACTGCCCAGCCTACCATTATCTGCCATTCAGTTAAAGTACCTTGGGGTGGAGGCTTTTCAGTTAAAATATCTTGGAGTAGAGGCTTTAGCCAGCCAGCGGTAGGCATTTAAAGTACCTTGGAGTGGAGGCTTTTCAGTTAAAATATCTTGGAGTAGAGGCTTTAGCCGGCTGGCGGTAGGCATTTAAAGTACCTTGGAGTGGAGGCTTTAGCCGGCCGGCGGTAGGTATAACCCCACACACACAAATTGCAAGGTGCCTACCGCTGGCCGGCTAAAGCCTCCACTCCAACGGGAATTTCCTTCTAAAGCCTCCACTCCAACGGGAATTTCCCTCTAAAGCCTCCACTCCAAAGGGAATTTCCCTCTAAAACCTCCACTCCAACGGGAATATCCCTCACTGATCTCATCCTTATCCCATCATTTACTTTTGCAAGAGGTCTATTCAATTAACCCTCCCCCTGCATTCTCCTTTTCAAAGAGGATGCTCATCACCACCTTCTCCACTCCTCCCAATATGGACCACTGTCATTTTGCTCCCAACTATGTACAACGACGACCTTGAGTGCATCCCTCTCCACCAGTTCACCGAACAAGCCTACCTAGACTATGCCATGTCGGTCATTCTCGACCGAGCCCTACCGCACGTTGGAGACGGATTAAAACCCGTGCAAAGACGCATTGTCTATGCCATGTCTGAACTGGGACTCAAATCCAGCAACAAATACAAAAAATCTGCCCGCACAGTGGGCGACGTCCTTGGCAAATTTCATCCCCATGGCGACAGCGCCTGCTATGAAGCCATGGTACTCATGGCCCAATCCTTCTCCTATCGCTATCCACTGATAGACGGACAAGGCAACTGGGGCTCCCCAGACGACCCCAAATCATTTGCGGCTATGCGTTACACTGAAGCCAGACTCTCCCCTTACACCGACCTACTCCTTTCAGAACTGCCTCAAGGCACTGTCGACTGGCAACCCAACTTTGATGGTACTCTAGAAGAACCTAAACTGTTACCCGCCCGTTTGCCCAACATATTACTCAATGGCAGCTCTGGAATCGCAGTGGGCATGGCCACAGACATTCCCCCTCACAACCTAAAAGAAGTCGTCGCTGCCTGCATTCACCTGCTCAAAAATCCCAAAGCCACTGTGGCAGAACTCTGCTCCCACTTACCCGGTCCCGACTATCCCACCGAAGCCGAAATCATCACCTCATCCCATGAACTCCTCAAAATCTACGAAACTGGGAATGGCTCCTTGCGAATGCGCGCCTGCTATACCAAAGAAGAAGGGAACATCATCATAACCGCCCTTCCTTACCAAGCCTCCGGTGCCAAAATCATTGCCCAAATTGCCACCCAAATGACCACCAAAAAACTCCCTATGGTCGAGGACATACGAGACGAATCTGATCACGAAAACCCAGTACGTTTAGTCATTGAACCCCGTTCCAACCGAATCAATATTGAAGAAGTCATGGCCCACCTGTTTGCCACCACCGACCTTGAACGCAGCTATCGGGTCAACATGAACATAATTGGCTTAGACTATCGTCCCCAAGTCAAAAATCTAAAAACCCTGCTCCAAGAATGGCTCACCTATCGAGAACAAACTGTGCGGCGTCGCCTTGAATACCGACTGCACAAAATCACCCAACGTCTTCCCATTCTCGAAGGTCTGCTCATTGCTCTACACAACCTGAACACCGTCATTGCTATCATCCGCGAACAAGATGAACCCAAACCGATGCTCATGAAAAAACTAGCCCTGTCTGAATTTCAAGCAGAAGCCATTTTAGAATTACGATTGCGCAGCCTGGCCAAATTGGAAGAATTGAAAATTCGCAACGAACAAAAAGACCTACTCAAAGAACAAACCAACCTAGAAAAACTGCTGGGCTCTGACAAAGAACTCAAAAAACTCCTCACCAAAGAACTCCAAACCGAAGCTGAACTCTATGGGGACTCAAGGCGTTCTCCCCTCGTACAACGAGCTCAAGCCCAAGCCCTCAACGAATCAGTATTACTTCCCACGGAACCAATCACCGTAATCCTCTCTCTTAAAGGTTGGATTCGCGCCGCCAAAGGACACGATATCGACCCCACCGCTCTCAACTACCGAGCCGGGGACAGTTTTGTCGATGCCTGTCAAGGACGCAGTCATCAACAAGTCATCCTACTGGACGCCACCGGCCGCAGCTATTCCACCCCAGCTCATACCCTCCCTTCTGCCCGCAGCTTTGGCGAACCCCTGACCAGTCGGTTCTCACCCGCCAATACCATTGATTTCACTGCTGTTTTACTCGGAGAACCTGACACCCGTTGCCTATTAGCCTCCAGCACTGGTTACGGTTTTATCACCTCTTTAGAGGATATGTACACCAAAAACAAAGCCGGGAAAGCCGTTCTCACCTTACCTACCGGCGCTCACAACCTGCCCCCCCTACTCATTCAACCCGAACAAGACCACTATCTGGTCATCACCAGCGCCGGCTATATGGGCATCATTCCCCTCACTGAACTTCCACAACTGAGTAAAGGCAAAGGCATTAAACTTCTCAACATTCCCAGCAAATCCCAAGAATCCATCATCCATCTAGCCACCCTCAATCTTTCGGACAACATCACCCTTTATTCCGGCAAGCGACAACTGCAACTCAAGGAACGAGACCGTGATTTTTACCTGATAGAACGCGGAAGAAGAGGGAATAAACTGCCGCGAGGTTTCCAAAACATAGATCATCTGGAAATAACTGCCCCTAAAAAATAATTCCCAAGTCCTCAACTTCCAATTTATAGCAAAACCAACATAAGTAAGAACTGCCCCTCAGTTAAAATACCCTGGAGTAGAGGCTTTAGCCGGACAGTGGTCGGCCCTTGCAATTTGCGTATATGGGTGATGCCTACAGCTGACCAGCTAAAGCCTCCACTCCAATCTACCTTTTTATCGCATCATTTACTTTTACAAGAAGTCTACTCTGTTTCAGACATTTTTACCCTTGACCTATTTAACCATTTTATACTGACTTTGCCATATCATCACACCAGTTAACCTGTGGGAATCAATATTACATGGATACCCCCTCCAACCCCTCTATTCCCAAACCTTTCTACAAATACCGTCGTGTTCTCCAACGCTTCTTCATCGATCTCATCCTATTGACTATTCTGTTACTGGGGACCCTGACTTGGATTATCACCACAGAAACTGGTTTGCAAATTCTTACCCAACAAATTCAACTCTGGTCCCCCGGAAAACTCACCCTCCAAACAGTTCAAGGACGCTTATGGGACCGCTTCATTCTCACCGATCTACACTACCAACATCAATCTTTTAAACTGCAACTTCAACATTTTGAATTCTCTTGGGAAATCAACGCTTTATGGGAAAAACGTCTCCATATCAAACGACTGTGGCTAGACAACATTACCTTACACACAACCCCCTCCCCCTCGACCAAACCCGCTCCCCCCTTCCAACTCCCAAACCTCAAATTGCCTCTGCAAATCGCTGTAGATGACTTTAAAATTCAACAACTTACCTTACAACCCCCTGACACCCAACCCTTGCACATCGATCACCTAGAATTACGCTCTATCACCACTGACAAATTAATTCTCCAACACTTTCACATCGACTCCCCCCTGCTTCACCTACAAGCCTCTGGTCAATTGGGCTTTAAACAACCCCATCCCCTTGATCTCAAACTGGCTTGGACTCTGCAACTGCCCAAGACCATTCAACCCCTTCAATCTTTACCAATCATCGGCCAAGGCCAAATCACCGGCAATCTGAAACAATTGATCATCACCCACACCATCAGCCAACCCCTGACGATTAAATTGCACAGCACCCTACAAAATGTGCTCGAAAATCCAGATATTGCTACCACATTGACTTGGGAACACCTGTATTGGCCGTTGACTGATCAACCAAAACTAATTCATGCTCAACAAGGACAACTGACTTTTCAAGGACAACCCAATAACTATCACCTTCAATTGCATACTCAGCTCACCAGTCCACACCTTCCTTCTGGGAATTGGGAATTAAATGCCCGCGGCAATCAACAAACCTTACAACTCAACAAACTGGGCATCAAACTGCCCACCGGGCAACTGTCAGCCAGTGGCCATATCAATTGGCATTTCCCGGATAACAATCGACATTCCAATACTTTACCCATTCATACCGCCAACCTTCAATTACAGGCTCAACAAATCAATTTAACCCCATGGTGGCCCACTTGGCCGGAACAATTGCGATTAAATGGGCAACTGAATGCCCAATTTGGCAATCATGAACTGACAATTGCCCAATTACACCTCGAATTGCCTCAAACCGATACCCATCTACAATTACAAGCAAAAACTGATCTCTCTCACCTTAACTCCCCTAAAATTAAAAAGTTACAACTGAATTGGCAACAAGCTCACTGGCCACTTTTCTCCCCGCAAACCAAGTCGGAAAAAATCACTCTTTTATCGCCAACCCAGATTTCTGGAAAATACGAACTTTCCCCAACCACTTTGCTCATCAGTCCCAAAGGGGAACTGAAGTTAAGTGGACACTGGGAAGATTATCAGTTACAACTGAATACCCAATTGATTGGACAACAAATTCCTTTTGGGGAATGGCAAATTTCTGCTCAAGGCAATCAGCATCAGATTAAAATTAAAAAATTACACAGTCAAACCTTGTCCGGCCAAATAACTGGCCATGCTCATTTGCAATGGCATCCCAGTTTAATGGGTAAATTCAATCTGGCGGCTCAAAAAATACATTTAACCCCAATATTGAACACCTGGCCTTCTGAATTGCCAATAGACAGCCAACTTGAAGCAGTACTGGAAAAAGGTGAACTTCAAATTCCCTATTGGCTTGTGCAACTGCCCCACACTCGACTCCAATTACAAGGAAAAACCACCTTGTCCGCCCATCCCCAATTTGCAGCCACATTGAATTGGGAACAGTTGTATTGGCCCCTGTTTGAACAAGCCAAGACTCAACTTCAACCTCGGGCTCAACTGGATGTAAAATCATTACCTCACAAGTCCCAATCTGGAAAAGAGACTCAGCAGTCTCCCCACCTTCAAAGTGCTCTGGTGTACAGCCCTCAAGGTCAGTTGCAACTCATTGGAAATCTTGATGATTACCACTTAAATCTTAACACTCAAATTACAACTCCTCATCTTCCAAATTCTCTACAATCCCTATTGCTGAGCGGTCATGGCAATCAACAACAGTTTCAATTAGATTCTTTAGCAACTGATTTATTACAAGGGTCTCTAAATGCCACAGGATATATTCAATGGCAACCGGTGGTAACTGCTCAATTGCAATTGCAAACTAATGACTTGTTTTTACAGGAAATTTGGGCTGATTGGCCAACTCCATTGCGTTTGAATGGGCAATTGTTAGCAAATTGGCATGATGAGCAATTGACTCTTACTCAGCTTAAATTAGATATTCCCCAAACCCAAACTCATTTGTCTTTGCATGGGGAAAGTCAATTCATCGAAAAAATACCCAAATTTGATTTGTCATGCTCTTGGCAAAATGCCCAATGGCCTTTGCAAGGAGAATCTCAGTTACACAGTCAGCAGGGAAAATTTAATTTAACCGGCACCCTTGAAAATTATCGAGTCGAATTGACCATGTTATTGGCTGGCAAGGAAATGCCAAAAAGTCACTGGGATGGGCAGGGACTGGGAAATTTGCATCATTTTCAATTGACTAAATTGCAAGGTCAATTGTTGAATGGACAAGTGGCATTAACTGGTCAAGTGGATTGGCAGCCAGAAGTGAATTGGGATTTAAAATTAACAGGTCAACAATTAGATCCTGGGCAACAATGGTCAGAGTGGCCAGGTCAACTTGCAATTGATCTGCAAACCCAGGGGCAGAAGCAGTTAGATAAACTTAAATTTTCTTTACAAATTAAGCAGTTGGATGGAAAATTACGTAATTATCCACTGCAGTTACAAACTCAATTCAGTGTGGAGAATGAGCATTATCAGGTTAAACAATTTACCTTTCGTTCAGGTCAGGCTCAATTGAGATTGGAAGGGGATGTGGGCAGGAAAAATTCTCAGTTGACTTGGCAACTTGAGGTGCCCAAATTATCCATGATATTGCCGAATAGTCAGGGGCAGTTGTATGGGGAGGGAAAAGTTTTGGGCACTTTGAAAACTCCTTACGTCACAGCAAATTTGCGAGGCAGTTCATTGAGTTTTAAGGAATTTGCTTTGTCAGAAGTGCAGGCCAATATGGGTTTGGGATTGCGAGAGACTGATGAGGTTAGGTTGGATATTGAGGCGCGGGGTGTTCAATCGGGAACAAGAATGATTGAGAAAATCATGATACAAGGTCATGGGCAAACAAATGCTCATGTTTTACAGTTACAGATGTTGTCTGGGACCGAGCAATTGAGTGTGCAGTTACAAGGGGGCATGGTTCCATTCCAACAGTGGTCAGGTCGGTTGCAACAGGGGGAGTTGAAGACTGGGCAGTGGGGAATTTGGAAGTTAAATCAGGAGGTTATCTTGTCTTTGTCAGCTGTAAAGGTCAATGTGCCTCTTGTGTGTTTGGAGTCAGTGCAGTCAAAGTCCCAAATGTGTTTGGAATTGGGCTGGAGTCGGTGGAGTACGCAACGAGCCCAATTTAAGTTATTAGCATTCCCATTGAGTTTATTAACGGGTTTGTTGCCCGAAGAGTATGAGACAGAGATTACTGGGGAATTGACTGGGAATTTATTGGCAATTGTGGATCCAAAGGGGACATTGCAGGGGAATTTGGAGGTTCAGATTTCTCCGGGTCAGGTTAGGACTTATTGGGAAGGCATGCTTAAGGAGTTGAATTATAGGGAAAGTGAGCTTAGGGTACAGGTTGATCAGGGAGGAGTCAGTGGGAGTTTGGCGATTTTATTGGCAGCGGGGAACAGTGTGCAGGGCACGGTGAGATTGCCAAATTTGACCCGTTTCCCCGCGGCTAAAGATCAGGTTGTACATGGGGAATTGCAGGTTGCATTTGGGGAATTGGGTGCTTTTGCCAGTTGGTTACCTCAAATAGAGCAGTTGCGGGGACGGTTGCAGGGGCAGTTACAGGTGGGGGGGATGTTGGGGGCACCGGCATTGGTTGGGGAGTTGCGGTTAGAGGAAACGAGTTTGTCCGTGCCAGAGGTGGGACTGGAATTGCATGATCTTAACGTTTTTATTGAGCATGAGCATTCTCATAAATTACGATTGCAGGCTGAGGTGAGTTCGGGTCCCGGGCAGTTGCAAGTGCTTGGAGATGTTGATTTTTCGATTTTTCCAGAGTGGCGCGGGGAGTTGAAAGTGACTGGGGAGCAGTTTGAAGCTGTGGATATTCCCAGTGCATGGGTGCGCATCTCACCGAGTTTGAGGGTTCAGTTGTCGGCTCGTGAGGGTGTTGACGTGCAGGGAGAGGTGAGGATTCCAGAAGCTTTGATCACGCCAGCTTCCAGTGTTGGGAATGTGGTTAAGGTTTCAGAAGATGTGGTATTTGTTGATCCTGAGCAGCCAGAATCTTTTTCAGAATCGGAAGATCTTAAGGGGTGGCCGGTTCGAAGTCGGGTGGATATTGTGTTGGGGAATCGGGTGCATTTTAAGGGGGCTGGTTTAAAGAGTCGTTTGTGGGGCAAGGTGCAAGCCAGTGGTCGTCCGGGGAAGCCAACGGTAGGGAATGGGGAGTTGTGGTTGGAGGGTACTTATAAGGCTTACGGGCAGGATTTGAAGATTGAGCGGGGGCGGATTGTGTTTACCGGAGGGGCGATTGAGAATCCAGGGTTGGATATTCGGGCATTTCGGCAAATTGGGTTAGATCGAGGGTTGGAAGAGAGGGTGGCCGGGGTGGTTATTCAGGGAACGGTAGCGGTGCCGGAATTGGGTTTGTATTCTCGTCCCACTTTGGATCAGACGAATATTTTGTCTTATATTGTGTTGGGAAAGCCAGCGGCTCAGGCAGGGAGTGAGGAGGGGGCTGCGTTGTTGGGTGCGGCGTTAGCTTCTCAGTTGCAGGGGGAGAATGGTGATTTAACTCAGGAGATTGCGCAGCAGTTTGGGTTGGATGAGGCGACGATTTCGACAGGAGGGTCTGAGGGGTTTGAACGGTCTCAGTTGTTGATTGGTAAGTATTTATCGCCGAAGTTGTATATTGGTTACGGGGTGGGATTATTCGATGCGGCTATGGTGTTGCGTATTCGTTATCAGTTGGCAGAGCAGTTGTTTTTAGAGACTGAGACTGGTGAGCAGAGTGGGGTAGATTTGTTGTATCATTTGGAGCGTTAGAGGTGGGTTCAGTTGAGTGTTCTCGAGGGGAATGTGGTTTGTTCATCAAGGGCAATTTTTTCTAGGTAAGTTTCGGCAAAACGGGTGATTTTTCCCCATGAGAATAGCAAATGCCAGCGTTTGCCTCCTTTTTGTTTCCAAAGTACGGCGGAACGAATTCCTGCCAGGAGTAGAGAACGGACTTTGTCAGTGTTGTGTGGGTTTTGTAGGAAGCGGGGTTCGCCAGCGACTTGGATGCGTTCCGGAAATGTGCTGAGGGTTTGGGTGTAGAGTTGGGCGAGTTGGCCACAAATTTGGGGATCGGTAACTGGGCAGTGTTTGGCTTGTTCGATTACGTCTTGTAGACCTTGACGGACTAGGGTGAGCATATCGGAGCGTTTCATGAGTTGTTTTTCTGCGATCATAATGCTCCGTACGTAACGCATAACTTCTAAATTTTTTTTGGAGATTACTCCATTGAGCACAATTTGTTGCAGTCCCAATTTGAGTCCAGAGAGTCCTCCGTAAACGTCAATTATAGAATCTGCGTCGATTTTCAGAATGCTGTCAATACTGCTTTCAAAGGGAGCTTGTTCAATCATTCCTTGTCGGGCTATTTGTCGGACTAATTCCGCACTTTGAAAAATACCGGCCAGTGCAAGTGTATTTTCCTGTAAACTCATAATCTAGAGGGTTAGAAGGGTCAGATGGTTGACGGGAAGTTGGTATAATAGTTGAGTGAGCAATTTGGGGAATTGTTATAGGGTGAGCAAATTGGTGGAGGCGGCGGGAATTGAACCCGCGTCCGCGAATCCTCTACTTCTGGTACTACGTGTGTAGTTAATCTATTGTTTGGCTGTTGACACACCGATTAACAGGTTTATCAACAGTGAGTCTAGTAAAATTTAGTAAAATTGGCCCAGACATTCAATTTCACGAGTTTGTTAGAGTCGACCCTTGTTCTAAATACACAAACACTTTCTAGTCAAGGGCTAGCCGACTAAGCGGCTAGGGCGTAAACGTCGTCGTTGGCGTTTATGTTTTTTTGCAGACAGTTTTTCGAGATAATCTGCAACTCGACACGCACCTTCAGTTTTGTAACCCACGTCGAAGCCAAGTCGCCCCCATTGATTACAACTTAGAAATTAGCATTACAATAGCAGAATCAGTTAAGCTATTCAAGTAGCTTAAGCAACCTTTTTTGGATTCGGTGTGATTCTACGATAAAAAGGTAGATCGATCCGCCCAATTCTTCCTTGTTAGGGAGGATAATTATGCTGCCCCTGGGTTACAAACGCGGAGGGTGTGGCGCCTTTTTTTCAAGGAGGGCAGGGATTATATTTCCTCTTTAAAGGGACGTTTACTTCTCCTTACTGAGTTAGGAAAATGATTTTCTTCCTTGATTGGGAGAGAAATGATTGATATCCCTTTATTTAAAAATGGGAAATAGTGGGCTTCTTTTTTACTCTATACTTCTATAAAGTTTTAAAAACTATGCTGAATAATTATGTCAAGAAAATTTTATGTTCTCGAGTTTATGAGGTGGCGGTCAAAACCCGTTTGGATTATGCAACCACTTTATCGCGGATCCTCAATAATTCCATTTGGATCAAACGGGAGGATAGACAACCGATCTTTTCCTTTAAAATTCGGGGTGCCTATAACAAAATTTCTACCCTGTCCAGAGAAATCCTTGCTAAGGGGATAATTGCCGCTTCTGCAGGTAATCATGCGCAGGGAGTGGCGTTATCTGCTGCCAAATTAAATATTCCTGCTCTGATCATCATGCCTAAAACGACTCCGGAAATTAAAGTGACCTCTGTGCGTAATAGGGGAGCAGAAGTGCACTTGCATGGGACCACTTATGATGACGCCAGCAAACGGGCTCAACAATTGGCCAGCCAACAACAATTGACCTACATTCATCCCTATGATGACATAGATGTTATCGCAGGACAGGGTACCATTGCCATGGAAATCCTACAACAACATCCAGATCCTATTGACGCCTTATTTGTCCCTGTAGGAGGTGGAGGATTAATTGCAGGCATTGCCGCTTATGTTAAATATCTGCGTCCTTCCATCAAAGTGATCGGCGTGGAACCTGAAGATGCCCCCACATTATATCAAGCTTTACGAGCCGGAGAACGAGTCATCTTAGACCAAGTTGGCATCTTTGCCGATGGAGTGGCAGTGCGTCAAATTGGCAAATTGCCCTTTGAAATTGCCAGAGAATATGTGGATGAAGTCTTACTGGTCAATACTGATGAAATCTGTGCTGCCATCAAAGCCATTTTTGAAGAAACTCGCACGATCATGGAACCTGCCGGGGCTTTGGCTTTGGCTGGACTTAAACAATACATTTCTCGAGAAAACTGCCAACAACGTTGCCTGATCACCATTGCCAGTGGCGCCAACATGAATTTTGAACGACTTGGTTACATCACCGAACGCACAGAAATTGGGGAACAACGCGAAGCCCTGTTGGCAGTCACCCTTGCTGAACACCCCGGCAGTTTTCGCGACTTCTGTCATGCCTTGGGACAACACACCCTCACTGAATTCAACTATCGCTACGCTCATACCCTGCATGCCCAAATTTTAGTCGGAGTTCGCTTGACTGAGGGACTTGCCGAAAAAAATCGCCTCATCACCCAACTACGAGAAAAAGGATATCCCCTGATTGACCTGACCGAAAATGAAATGGCCAAAGCTCACCTGCGCCATCTGGTCGGAGGAAGAGCCTCACAACCCTTACAAGAGCGACTCTACCGCTTTGAATTCCCAGAACGACCCGGGGCCTTACTTCACTTTCTCAATCACCTTGGCGCTCGTTGGAATATCAGTCTCTTTCACTATCGCAATCACGGTGCCGCCTATGGAAAAGTACTGATCGGTATTCAAGTCTCCCCCACTCACACCCAAGAATTTCAACACTTCTTGGACAAATTACACTATCCCTATTGGGAAGAAACCAACAATCCAGCCTATTCCCTATTTCTCAACTGACCATTGCCCTGACATGAAATATACCCTAGAAGATTACAACCAAAACGCAGTGCTGAAAATACACTGGACCCTACTCATCACCCTACTTTACCTACTCAAACATTACCTGCTGGCCATCATTCCCTTTAGCTACCAAATACCACTTTTGGGACTTATCATCCGCGATGCTATTCCCAAAAATATTTTAGACCTGGCCTATCAATACTCAACCCTACTGTTACTCTTCTCCTGCCTGCCTGCCTTGCTCATTACCATCACCGCCTTAAAACGCCGTTCCCGCAAAGCTCCACAAAGTCCCAATTTCTACCGTTGGTCCTGGCAACATGGCCGCATCTTATTACTCAGCAGCATCATTTTAGAACTGATCTTGATCGGTTGGTACCTGGGCTCAGGAAAAAAACATTTCAACGAATTTATATTACTGATCATCTACTTAGACATTATGGTCATCTTCTTCATCGCCCGTTCCCAACGGGTACGAGACATCTTCAATCAATACCCTAAAACTGAAGAAGAAGAATGGCAACTGAGCCTGACCAAAAATACCCTGTTAGCCTATCAAAACTATCTTGATATTGAACTATTTACCCAATATCGAGCCGAAGCGCTTAAAAAAATCGAGACCCTAAGTGAGGAGATTTGGCAACAAGCCCAACAAGAAAATTCCATCGACGCCTATCAACGCTATTTGGACCTGCCCATAGCCCATAAAAAACACCGCTATGAAGCCAATCAACGTCTTGAACAACTCACCGCTCAACTTCACCAACCGATAAATTCCGATTAAACACCCCAGAAAGATCAACTCTACAGTAGGCTATCCCCGATTATTTCTTAACCTCACCATGCTAAAAAATTCACCCTCAAAATAAGGCAAGATTCTTGCCTAAACCAAATGACTTCCCTATAAAAAATTCAAGTAACCCCATGCTATCAATAGACCGGTTACTTGCAATACCCTTGTCAAAATAATGCCTTACGGTTCCTAAAAATACAATATCAACAAACACCAGGAATCACTGATTTCAACTCCAAACCCAAAATGGACAAACCACACCCCATTGACATGAATACCACCCATTCTCCAGAATTTTCCATTCAATACCTAGCCAAACGTTACATCATCACCTTGAGCATTATTGCCTTATTGACCATACTCGGCCACCTCCTGGTACAATGGGCCCTTGATCAACAATCTCAAGATGCCCACATCATTACCATTGCCGAAAAACAACAACTGCTCAGCGAAAATCTCAGCAAAACTGCCCTCATCATCCAATTAACCCAAGACGATGACAAACGACTCTATTATGTCGAAAAATTTCGGCATGGACTGGACTTCTGGGAACGTTTTCATATCGGACTCCAATGGGGTGATCAAGACATGGGACTCTCTGGAGACAACAGCATTACCATCATCAACATGTTTGCCAACCTGCAAATTCGTTACTTGGCCATGGACACTGCAGCTAAAAACTTACTGGCTGTATTTGAAGAAAGTTCCCTACTTTACAAGGACCTCTCCCCCTTAGTCAGCCAAATCATTGCCGAAGAAAGTGCCTTCTTACAAGAAATGGAAGCCATTGTTTCCCAATATAAATTGGAAGCCAATTCTCGATTGGAACGCCTGAAACAAATGGATTTTATCCTGGCCAGTCTCACCCTGATCATGTTACTTATCGAGGGACTTTATATCTTTTACCCGGCCCTGCAAAACATCCAACACATTCACCAAGAATTAACCATCACCAAAAAAATCTCCCAGAAAAAACAAACCTGGCTACAAATCATCCTAGACCATGCCCCGTTGGCCATTTTTATCAAAGACACCCAAGACCATTACCTATTAACCAATCACTACTTTGAGAATCTAATCGGGTTTGGCGAAGAAGAATTGCGTAATAAAACCGACCATGACCTGTTTGAAGCCAATTTGGCCAACCACTTACACAACAACGACCTTAAAGTTTGTCAAACCAAAACCCTGCAAAAATTTGAAGAAACAATACCTTCTAAAACTGCCTTACACACCTATCATTCTATCAAATTCCCCCTCTTTGACAAAGACGAAAAAGTCTATGCTATTTGCAGCCTATCCACTGATATTACTGAACAAAAACGGGCCGAAGACACCCTGAAAGAAAGCAAGGAACTGTTCCGAATCCTCCTTAGTATTAACTCAAAAGGCCTATTACTCATCAATTCCCAAAAAATCGTCCTCGCAGCCAACCATCAAGCAGCCTTACTGCTCACCACCCACCTCGAACAACTCATAGGCAATTGCATCTACCACTTCCTGTCCCCAACTCTGATCACCCTCTACAAAAACCACTTTGAAGAAGCCGTGGCCCTAGCCCAACCTCGCTATTTTAAATACGATTTACAACCTTACATCCTATCCTGCGCACTTTATCCCATTCACGCCTCTGACAAAACCTCTACCAAAATACTCATCGTCCAAGAAATACATTCCCCCAAAGACCGGTCGCCCCTGACACAACAACCCAGTCAAACTCTATTCCCTTACAACCCTCAAACTCTAGAATTTTACCTGTCTCTGGAACAAAATCGACCCTTCACTCTTCAAACCACTCCCTCTGGGACCAATAAAACAATTTCTCCAATAACCATTCCCACTGCCCAACCTCACACCGCCAACACTGCCACTCACACTCCTCACCCCCCCCAATCAGAAACTCAAGCCCTGCCGGAAATGAATGAAGCGGTACTAAAAAAACTGCTTCAACAAAACACCCTGCTGACCCAACGCTTACAAACCTGCACCACTGAGCTCACCATGATGAATGCAGAATTGTTGCGCTCCACCCGTCTGAAAAATGAATTTCTCAGCAACATCACCCATGAATTACGCACCCCTTTGAGCAATATTTTATCCCTATCTGAAGCGCTGCATGACGAAATTTATGGGGGTCTTTCCCTCAACCCAGAACAAATTCAAGTCCTATGCACCATAGAAGAGAATGGTCGACAACTGCTGGGACTGATTGACAGCATCTTAGACCTGGCCAAAGTCGAAGCTGGAAAATTCAAACTAGAAATTTTACCCATTTCTTTTCACAGTATTCTCAGCACCTGTCTACGTTTTGTTCGACACTTGGCAGAAAGAAAAGACCTACAACTCCTCACTCAAGTGGATGAAAATATTACTACTTTTTCCTCTGATCCCCGTTCTCTGAAGCAAATCCTCTGTAACTTACTGAACAATGCAGTCAAATTTACCCCTCCCCAAGGAAAAGTAACTCTCAACATTTTTCCCGATCGAGACCACAGTGTAATTTACCTGCAAGTCTCGGATACCGGAATTGGCATTGCTCAAGCAGACATGTCGCGTTTATTCAAACCTTTTGGACAATTGGACGGCCGCTTGGCTCGAGAACAAGGCGGAACTGGAGTGGGACTGTCCTTAATCTACCGCCTCTCCGAAATGCAAGGAGGCAGCATCACCTTGGAAAGTGAAGTGGGACAAGGCAGTTGTTTTACTGTATGCTTACCTTGGGAAAAAGGGACCATTCCCATATCTTCTGCCCCCAAAAATCAGACCATTTTAATTGCAGGAGACAATGAATTTGTTTTAGAACGACTCTCCCAATATTTAACTTTGGAAGGCTATCCATTTATCATTATTCGCAATCATCAACAATTACTTAGTAAACTCAGAGCCGAGAAAATAGAGCTATTAATCATAGATTTACAAATTTCAGAACTGAATGATTGGACAATCGTTCGACAGATACGAGAATGTCCTGAATTTACCCATTTACCCATTATTGCCTTAACTGCCCTAAAAATGCAGGGCAGTCGGGAAGAAGGTTTAAAAGTAGGAATCCATGAACTATTGACCAAACCCATCCGCTTCCAAGAACTGCAACTGGCCTTAACTCAATTTTTATAGCCAAAGGACTCACTCATTGGATCCAATAAAATCAATACTTTCGCCATAGCTAAACTGATGAATTGAGGGTAGGAACTATGGGACTGTGAACATAAATTGAAAATGACCTGGGAAAAGGGGGACTTTGTTCTCGCACCTCATTTTATCCCAACCAACAAAATTAAAAATTCCTATCATGGGTGGTTACATACTGTAGTCACTTTCCCATTCTCGAAATAACTACCTAAATTGTACCTGTGCGATATGTTTTCCTTTCCAACCCCCAAAAATGCTAACTCGTCCCCTCGGGTTAAAAAAATGAAATCACTCAAATTGAGTATCATTCAAATATTTGCTTTTCTCATCTTAATAACAGTAAGCAGCATCACACTCAATTTTTACCATGGTTTTGACCAATCGGTACAAACTCTATTTGAACAACTCACGGTGGAAATTACCCAGAAAATCATTGATCGCACTTCCTATTTTCTTAAAGGGCCTGCCACTCAAACTCAATTGCTCAGTCAATTAATAAAACAAAAACATCTTATAGAACATCATCAAGAATTATGGCAATATTTGTGGGCACCTCTTATGGCTTTCCCCCAAATGCAAACTTTATTTTTGGCTGATCAGACCGGCAATTATGTGCAGGTACGACGTGACACGGAATTGATTACCCGCTTGATCAATGCCCAAACGGAAATACCCACCGAAACTTGGATATATCGAGATGAACATTATCGAATGCTAAAAATGGAAACTAAAGCGTCTACTTTTGATCCTCGCACTCGTCCTTGGTTTAAAAATACTCAAAATAAATTGAAAGTGTATTGGACTGATGTCTATGTTTTTACCACCAGTCAAACTCCAGGAATTTCAGCCTCTTATCCCATCTTAAATTCGCAAGGTCAACTGACCACTGTAGTTTGTGCTAACATTCCACTCGAAAATTTATCCGAATTTTTATCCCGACAAAAAGTCAGTGAGCATGGCATCATTTTCATTATCAATGCCAAAGGAGAATTGATTGCCTATCCCGATGCCAGTTTAACGGTAACTCAGGACATGAGCACAGGGGAACAACGTCTTACCCATGTTCGAGAATTGAAGCAACCTTGGGTAAGAGAAGCTTATCAAGTCTATCAAGATACTCAGCAAAAACGTTTTGTTTTAAACAGTGAGGGGACCAATTATATTGTTAGATTTGTGGATTTTCCAGAAATTTTTGATTCCCAATGGCAAATTGTGGTCATTATTCCTAAGTATGATTTATTGGTATTTTTTTATAAAGTGTTGGTATACACTCTATTCGTGGCTCTTTTCATCTTCATTATTTCCGTAATTGCAGTATATTTTTTTGCGGAACAAATCACACGCCCCATTGCCCAATTGACTCGGGAAACCTTAAAATTAAGCAGTTTCCATTTGGATGATGTAAAAAGTATCCATTCTCAAATCAAAGAAATTGCCTTGATGAATCGAGCCATTCTCACTGCCAGTCAAGGTTTACAGTCCTTCAAAAGATACGTTCCCTCAGCCTTGGTTCGACAATTGGTTCAACTGGGTCAAGAAGCCAAATTGGGGGGAGAGGAAAGGGAATTAACTATTTTATTTTCGGATGTTGCTGATTTTACGAGCATTGCGGAACAGATTTCCACTGAAGAATTGATGTTGATTTTGGGCAGTTATTTGGAGAATTTAAGTACAACTATTATGGAGCACAGTGGGACTATTGATAAATATATTGGGGATGCCATCATGGCTTTTTGGGGGGCGCCGGTTCAACAAAATAATTCTCCCTATTTAGCTTGTCGGGCGGCTTTATCTTGTCAACGCAAAGTGGATGAATTTAATGAGTATTGGTTGGTGCGAGGAAAATACCCTTTTTATACTCGAATTGGGGTGCACACGGGTAACACTATTGTGGGTAATATTGGTTCCCAATACCGCATGAATTATACTATTATCGGGGACAGTGTTAATTTGGCCGCCCGTTTGGAAGGTGCCAATAAATGGTATGGGACTAAAATTATTATCAGCGAGGCGACTTATCAGTTGGTAGAGGCTCACTTTATTTGTCGATTGTTGGATATTGTGGCAGTCAAGGGCAAAACTCAAGGGATTCGGATTTATGAGTTGCTGGGTGAAAAAGAGGGTGAGGGAATTGATGAGGTTCAGCAACAGTTTTGTCAGGAATATGAATTGTGCTTCCAATTTTATTTACAACAGGATTGGGAATGTGCTTTACAAAGGTTAAGGCTATTACAGTTGAAGTTCCCAATTGACAAATCAGTGCAATTGTTAATTAAACGTTGCCAGTTTTTTCGAGATCATCCAGAGCATTTGCCTTCTGATTGGGATGGGACTACCTTTTTGGATCAGAAGTGAGTATATGAATAGTAGTTTCTACATTTGTGAAATCATAAGGTAAGGTGCACTTTTTTATGCGTTAAAGATGTATAGAAGTTTTGGGATGAGCTGAATAGGAAACAATGTATTGGGGGAATGTGGTTCATCTACTGAGGTCATTAAATTACTGCAGCAATTGATGCACTCAGGCGCTATTTTGGCCATTGGAAAGTTTTACATCAAGTGGCCAAGTTGTTCACTGAACAACTCAGTGTTCCCGTACCTATTTGTTTAAGTCTTTGGCAATACTGTCCGAAGTATTGAAATAAGGAACTGAAAACGTCTTAGGAGTATGTGCTTGGGCAGTCCCTTACGCACTGGACAACGGTCAGTCCTGTTTTAAAAATGTGGTTACCCGTTGGAGTTCTGCATTTATTCTGTGCCAAGGACGGAATAAATTCCGGACTCCAACGGCACGGAATAAATGCAGGACGCAAACGGCAGGTCTGTTTGACACTTTGCGTAAGGTGAGTTATTCAAAAATTTATTTATAGACAGACCTATGATAGATTAATAACCTAATCATT
>DYNP01000053.1 GCA_020721005.1 Thiomargarita sp. | reverse complement strand
AGACGCTGCTCTACTGCCACTCCAGTCAACGGGAGAAGAAAGATCAGTCCATTGATGACCGGGTCACCGCTCGACTGGACGAGGGGTTACAAAAGCTGGCGAACGGCCTGCACAAAAAAGGAACGATGAAAAAATACGAGAAGGTTATGGTGAAAATAGGTCGTCTGAGAGAAAAATATTCCAGGGCGTCGAAGCAGTACACCATTTCCGTCGAGAAAGATGAGACCACTGGCAATGCCACTCAAATCACCTGGAACAAGACAGCGGTGGAAAACACCACCGACAGCCATCCGGGCGTCTACTGCCTGCGAACCAGCCATACGGACTGGGATGAATCATTGTTGTGGAACACCTATACCATGTTGACGGATCTGGAAGCGGTCTTCCGGTCGCTGAAATCCGAACTTGGCTTGCGCCCGATTCATCACCAGACAACCGACAGAGTTGCCGGACATCTGTTTATTACGGTGCTGGCCTACTATCTGGTGCATACCATACGCTACAAATTGAAGGCACAAAAAATATACAGCAGTTGGTCAAGTATCCGCAAGATCCTGTCAAACATGTGCCGCGTAACCGTCTCCATGCTGTGCAAAAACGGGAGCACCGTTCATGTGAGAAAGAGCACTCGCCCCGAGCCGCAGCAGCAGGAAATATATGCGGCGTTGGGGATAAAGAGCCGGCCCGGCCGAACAATAAAGACAACGATATGACCAAAAATAAAAGAAGTAGTGCCATAACGGCAAGACTGTAGCGCGTAACATGTTGTTATTGCAGGATTTTATCGTTTCGGATCGCAAAGTTGGGTTAACAGGCACGGATGGATAACCCCGATGTCGGCATCTTCTGACAAGAGAAAACATCTACCAATAGTGCCACGAGAACTTATAAGGAGATCCCCAGGTTCCGCCGAAAAAGCTGACAAATCTTGGGCTTTTTTCTCTGTTACAAAATCAGTTACATTAGAGTAATCTCGATCAATAACAATTCGTTGATTATACACACGAATTCCTGCTGAAGTAATTTCGGAAGTTTTTAGTTGTGTTCCAAAGGGGCCAGCTATTACCCCTCCTTTTTGTTGAGAAACTGAAAATTTAAGACGCATCATTTTCCAGTGAAAAGGATATCTGTCTAACCAAATATATCCTGAATCCTTCATCTCCACATCCGGGGCGAGGCCCTTGGTCACGGCCTCGGAGATGATGGAGGTGCGCAGCTTTTCCAGCAGCTCGATCTGCTTTTTCTTGTTGGCAATGTATTGGTCAATAAGGGCAGTTTTGTGGTCGAGGAAGCGGGCGATTGTTTGTTGTTCCTCGTATTGAGGTAAGCCTATAAACAAGTCTCGAATCATCCGTTGGGGAACCCGTTGTTGCCCAGCCGCTCCTTGCATTTGGGCTTTACCATAATTTCTAAATGGATACATATAGGTCAGATAATAGAGGTACTTTCCATAGAACTGACGATGGGGTCTCAAAACATAAAATTCAGTTGAGGCAAAGGCGACACCATTCAACAAACCGTCCAGCAATGCGCCTTTACCATTCTCAAAGCAAGGGGTGATTTTGGCAACGATGACATCACCATCCTGACAAAAAGTAAACCCTCCCCAAACGGTAGAGATTAACGCCTGCTCCTCTTTATCTACTTCACCTTTCTCAGAAATACGCTCCATAGGCAAAAAGGTGACAGCTTCATTTCTCTCGTGAAGCTCATTAACACCCTCCTTTGTTGGCCCGAACTGACTTACATACTTCAATCGAATTTCTTGCCATTCACTCGGCACCTCGCCATAGCATGGGCTGTTAGTGGATTTCAACGCCCTCATGCCAAAATCCTCTTCAACAACCCCTCCGTCTGCGCTTCCAGTTGCAGCAGTTCCTCGGCAATCTGCTTCGAGGGTGTGGGTGGCTGATACTCGTAGAAATACTTGGTGAAGTTGATCTCGTAGCCGATCTTGTCCTTGCTCCGGTCCATCCAGGCATCCGGGGCATAGGGCAGCACCTCTTTGCTGAAATAGGCGTCAATGTCCTGACGGAGGGGGATATAC
>DYNP01000022.1 GCA_020721005.1 Thiomargarita sp. | reverse complement strand
AGCGGGTGATGGGAATCGAACCCACGCTATCAGCTTGGGAAGCTGAAGTTCTACCATTGAACTACACCCGCATGACCCCCAGTATAACAACTTAATTTAGGAATGTCAATAGCAATGATCGAAATCTACTTGAATGGAGAAAAGCACTCCTTGTCAGGCAGTGCTTATTTATCCGACCTGATCAATCACCTGCAATTGCAGGACAAACGTATCGCTGTAGAAGTCAACTTAAATGTAGTACCTCGCAGCCAATTCCCCCAATACACCTTGAACTCTGGAGACCAAGTAGAAATTGTTCAAGCCATTGGGGGAGGCTGAAAAATAATCACTTCCCGTTAAAGTAAATTCCCCTCGCAAGCCAAACTTGCACATCCCCTATTTTCCCCTGATCTTAACCACAACCTGACTCATTCCCCAACTCATTAAAAAATCAGCAAATCAACTGTTTGAATTCCCATAATCAAATCATACAAGCGTTTACTCTTCCTACTTTATCACTCCCCTTCCTTATTCCCAAACTGGAGAAACAATTATGCAAATTATTGTCATGGGCATGCACCGCTCTGGCACCTCAATAGCAGCCAGACTGCTTAACATGATGGGCGCCTATTTTTCCCATGAAAACAACGCTATGCCTCCCACCACCGCCAATCCCAAAGGCTATTGGGAACGAGAAGACATTCGCCAACTCAATGATCAAATTCTCAGTTCACTCAGCATGTCCTGGGACAACATCAGTGATCTACAACCGGAACACGTGGCGTTGGAATTACATCCCCAATTTACTGAAGAGGCTCGACGCATTGTTTTCAACCTAGATGCCCATCGCCCCTGGATGATCAAAGATCCCCGACTGTGCCTCACCTTACCCCTGTGGAAACCCCTCCTAGAAGTACCAGTCATCGTCTACGTTTACCGAAAACCCATTCAAATTGCCCAGTCCCTGCATACTCGGGAACAATTCTCCACCATGGTGGGCATTGCCCTGTGGGAAAAATACACACTTTATGCCCTACACAATCTCAAAGACCTTCCAAAAGTTCTCATTGCCCATGCCGACCTGATGACTCAACCAGTGGCCACAGTTAAGCAATTTCATCAAGACCTACTTAACTTGGAAGTTCAAGGGCTGCGCCTGCCTTCCGAAAAAGAAATCTGTGCATTTCTCGATCCCCAATTGTATCGGCAACGTGGAGATCTAAAGGTGCAAAGCAATTATCTCAACAGTCAACAAGCCCTATTGGTAGAAGCTTTTGAAAATAAAAGTATTTTTCAACTGAATGCTCTGCCCAACCTTTCCGTTCTCAGCCAGGAAATTTTGCAAGAATATAAACACAAACTGGTAAAAGCTCAGGAAATTGTTCACCTGCACCAGCAATTAACTCAACAACATCAACAGCAGCAAACTTACCAAGTGACTTTGGCAATTGAGAGAGAGAGAATGCTCGCTGAACATGCTCAAGCCTTGGCAACAAAAGATCAACTTCTGGTTGAAAAAGATCAACTGTTTGAAGAAAAAGACCAAGTTATTCAAAAAGTTCTAGAAGATTACGGTCAACTTCAACAGGCTCTTAACCTGATTAAACAGGCAAAAGCAACTGAGAACATTAATCATAAGTCCCAGATCACTCGTTACCAGAATGAATTATTTTCCGCTGAACAAACCATTCTTTCGTTAAAACAAACTGTGGATGAATTTGCCAGTCGGCAAACCCGGTTACAAGAGCAATTGACTGAACAAAAAACTCAATATGATCAAGCTTTAGCCAACCAAGACAGTATTTTTTCCACGCAGTTTCAAAAACAACGTCAGAGTTTGCAACAGCTATTGCACTGGGTCAATGCATTACAAGAAGACATCGATGCAATTTTCAAATCTTTGACTTGGCGCTCTGGCAATATTGTCACCCAGATCATGCTTAGACTGCTGTTCAAAAAACCAGGTCCCACTGCCCGCGATCACATTCAAACGATTCAGGCTCAACTCAATTATCTGAAACCTCAATTGTTGGGTGGGGAATCCTCTATGCCCACGGTGACCTTGTCTTCAGAAGCGCTTCCAGAAGCACCCAAAAAACCAACGATCAGTTTACAGGCTCATTATGATCCGCGCAATTATCCACTTTGGATTCAAAAGTACGATACATTGAGCAAAAAGATGATCCGTTCCATTCAACAACAGATTGAAAATTGGGCTTATCAGCCTCTGATTTCCATCGTCATGCCCACTTACAATACTCAGGAAAAATGGTTGAGACAAGCCATTGAATCAGTGAGAAATCAATTGTATCCTAAATGGGAATTGTGTATTGCAGATGACGCTTCCACTGAGCCTCATGTGCGACAAATTTTGGAAAGTTATGTGGAACGGGATGGGCGCATTAAACTGGCTTTTCGAGACAGCAATGGGCATATTTCCGCAGCTTCCAATACCGCTTTGGAATTGGTGACCGGGGAATTTGTAACCTTTTTAGATCATGATGATCTGTTGGCACCTCATGCTCTATTTTGGGTGGCTTGGGACATTCTCGACTATCCAGAAGGAATGTTATGGTATTCCGATGAAGATAAGGTCAATGAGCAAGGGGAACGCTATGATCCTTATTTTAAATCTGATTGGAATCCAGATTTGTTTTTATCTCATAATTTAATCACCCATTTGGCTGTTTATCGCACCAGTCTAGTGCAAAAAGTACGGGGGTTTCGGGAAGGTTTTGAAGGGGCTCAAGATTATGATTTGGCATTGCGGGCCATTGATCAAATCAGTCCCTTATATATTCGTCATATTCCCCGCATACTTTATCATTGGCGCGCTATTACCGGGAGCACTGCAGTACGGCCAGGGGAAAAACCTTATGCTATCATTGCGGCTCAACAGGCTATCACGGAGTATTTAGGACGTCGAAATGTGGAAGTGACTGTTACTGAATCTCCAGATATTCCCGGGACCATTCGGGTGCGCTATCATTTGCCAGTTTATCTGCCCTTAGTCACTTTGATCATTCCCACTAGAAATGCGGTAGAGTTGTTGAGAAGAGCTGTGGAGAGTATTTATGAGAAAACGGATTATCCCAATTTCGAGATTCTCATCATCAATAATCAAAGTGATGATCCTGCCACTTTAAATTATTTTCAGCAATTGGAAGATAGCCATCGGGCCACGATCATTGACTATCCTCATCCTTTCCATTATGCAGATATGAATAATATGGCCGTGACTCATGCACAGGGTGAATTAATTGGCTTATTGAACAATGATTTAGAGGTTATCAATAAGGAGTGGTTGTCTGAAATGGTCAGTCATGCCTTGCGCCCAGAAATTGGGGTGGTGGGAGCAAGATTATGGTATCCCAACAATACTTTACAACATGGTGGAGTGATATTGGGAATTGGTGGAGTGGCAGGTCATTCCCATAAAGGTTTGCCGCGGGGAGATGCCGGTTATTTTGGACGGGCAGGACTGATTCAGAATTTTTCGGCAGTGACCGGGGCCTGCATGCTCATGCGCAAAAGTTTGTTTTTGAAGGTGGAAGGTTTGGATGCAGAGAATCTTTCCACAGCTTTTAATGATGTGGATTTGTGTTTGAAAATGAATCAGCACAATTTGCGCATTCTCTGGACTCCTTATGCAGAATTGTATCATCATGAATCTGCCACTCGCGGTTATGAAGATACGCCAGAAAAAGCAGCTCGATTTGAGAAGGAGCGCACTTATATGAAAGGTCGTTGGCCCCAATTTCTAATGGCTGATCCGGCTTACAGTCCCAATTTGACTTTGGAAACTCAGGATTTTGCTTATGCGTGGCCGCCTAGAGTGAGTGCCATAATGTAATGGGAAATTGACTGCCCTTAGAAGGGAATAAAAAGGGGTTGGAACAGCCCGTTTTCTTCATTCCCATTCTGAAAATTCCGTAAATTCTAATTCAGACCGTAAGAGCATGGGTGATGAGGGTTGCAACAATACTTTCATCTTCAGCAGACAGTGCTGTGTATACTGGAGCTTGCCAACCCAGTTGGGTTTGTGCGTAGTTACGCAGTCGATCACTGATGACGATGAGGGGGGTGTGTAGTAGCCAACTTGAGGAAGCTAACAGGGTGACCAGATTGGTGAGTCCCTCTTGACTGGTGACGGTAATGAGGTCAGGAGGTTCTTGATATATCCAATTTGGGGGGTCGGGAAGAGAGCGGCGATAAACAGGAACGGGGTAAACCCAAGCCCCACGTTGTTTTAATGTATCTGCCAATAGAGTTCGTCCACCTTCCCCTTTAATCAGGTAAAAGGGGATTCCAACCACATTCTGTAAATTGGGTAAGGTGAGTAAGGCTTCGCTGTTGTAAGGAGGAGGAGCACAATGGGCAGCAATTCCCCAGTATTGTAGGGCGTGAGTGGTGGCTTTGCCAATGGCAAAGACTTGGACAAAGGAGGGTAAAGGGGCCACCTCAAGTAAAGTGGGTAGGGATTTTTCCACGGCATTGCCACTGGTAAAAATCAGACTGGTGGGGGGTTGGAGGTGATTTCTGCAGTTGAGAAGTTCAGTTTTATCCGCTATTTCCGATATAATCAGGGTGGGAAAACGTTGAGGTTGTCCCCCAGCTTGTTGGATCAGAGCACAGAGAGAGTCAGCTTGATGCGCTGGGCGCGTGATCAAGATTTTTTTATTTCGTAAAGGAGTCAACATTGCGATCAGTGAGGGTTAAATCAGAGCCTGCTTAGCCGCAGTTAAAAATTCAGCTGCCCCTTCTTCAAGGAGTTGTTCAGCCAGTTGTTGTCCCAGTTCTACGGGTCGATGGCTGGCGCCCTGTACTTGACCACGCAGAATTCTTTGTCCCCGTAGTTGCGCTACCAGTCCCCGCAAGAGTAAATTTTGGCCCCTCAATTCCGCAAAACCAGCGACTGGCAATTGACAGTTTCCCCCCAAACGCCGATTAAACGCCCGTTCAGATTGTACTGCAATTTGTGTATCAGTATGATTTAAGGGGGCAATTAATTCTTGAACCGCAGCATCCTGTTGGCGGCATTCCAAACCAATGGCACCTTGACCAATGGCAGGTAGTAGCTCGTCTGGAGTAAAAACAGTGCGGATGTGTTGTTCCATTTCCAAACGACGTAATCCCGCTAATGCCAGAATAATAGCGTCATAGTCCCCTTGCATCAGTTTATTCAAGCGGGTGCCAACGTTGCCTCGCAGCGGTTTGATTTCCAAATCGGGTCGCAAAGCCAGCAGTTGTGATTGTCGACGAAGACTGGTGGTGCCAATTTTAGCCCCTATGGGCAAATCCGCCAATTGTCTAAATTTTGGGGCGACAAAGGCATCAAACGGTTCTTCCCGTGCCAAAATAACGGGTAGGTCTAAGCCAGGGGGGAGTTCAATGGGCACGTCCTTCATAGAATGGACGGCAATGTCCGCCTGATTTTCCAACAAGCCTTGTTCTAACTCTTTGGTAAATAAGCCTTTTCCTCCAATATCCGATAAAGGCGTTTCCAACAGTTTATCCCCTTGAGTAGTCATAGTAACCAGGGTAACCAACAGTTCAGGATAATGCTGTTGCAGGAGTTCTTGCACATGACAGGCCTGCCAAAGCGCAAGTGGGCTTTTTCGAGTAGCAATACGTAAATTTGAGATTTTCATAAGGGATGGGGGTTCCAAAAAATAACAATTGCCTCTATTCTCATGTATAGTATGGGAATAAGGATTGATACTGCCTTATAAGGGGGAGTCAAGTTTTGAATTTTCCATTCGTCAAGGAAGTAAAAGTCTCGATCTTCCTGCCTCTTATCAAGGGAGGTTAGGGGGGATTTCCCCGGATGCTTTTAAAAAAACATTATTTAAAAACTGGTTCTCGATTCTGCTGATTATCGGTATAATACTATAAAACACCAGATCCTAGAGCATAACCCCTTTATATCATGCAGCTATACTGCTATCATTTCATCTGCGCTGAGTCACTCTATGGATAAAATCATATTTACCGGACCTATGGGGGCTGGGAAAACTACGGCTATTGCCGCCATCAGCGAAATCCCCCCTATATCTACTGAAGTTCGATGTACTGATGAAGCTCAAGCTCTCAAAGAAACTACCACAGTGGCTATGGATTATGGCTACTTTACTTTGGAAGACAGTAGCCGAATTCATTTGTATGGTACTCCAGGACAAGAACGTTTTAATTACATGTGGAAAATACTTACTAAGGGTGGAATTGGCTTAGTCCTACTGATCGACAATACCCGGCAAAATCCTTTGGCTGACTTGGATTTTTACTTAAACGCTTTCGACGAGTTCATTCAAGAAACCGCCGTAGTTGTTGGCGTTACCCGCATGGATATTTCCAAGCAATTCTCTTTAGAGGACTATACTAATCACTTTTTAAGGCGAGGTCAAATTTACCCGGTCTTTGAGGTTGACGCGCGCATAGGTAATGACGTTTCCATTTTAATTCATGCCTTACTGGCTATCCTGCAAATGAGATAACACTTAAAGGAGGGCTAGGGATACTGTGGACAATTTACCCTCCTCTGAACTGATAACTCATTTGACACCTCAGTCAATTAACCACCCGTTTTCACGAGAATTCACTTGAAAAACAGCCTATTAGGGAACATACGGTCATTATGAGTGAGATAAATGTTTACAAAATCACGGCTAAAGCCCTTGAGAAAATGGATGAACTCCTTTTGAAGTCCATGCTCCAACTCGTACAACGACAACTCAATGCCACTTGGCGTTTAGAAGACAACGCTGAAATCGTACTTGTAGATACTGAACAACCGGAAGGACAAGCTTTTTGGCAAACTCATCTTAGCAATAAATTGTTGGTCAGTTATGCCAAACAAAATCACTATCAGGCCCAATGGTTTTTGGCCAAACCCATTCGAGTGCAGCCTTTGGTTCATCTGCTCAACACCATGGAATCCTTAAACTTAAGCAAGGGAACAACTCAATCTCCTCCCCTGGAAAAACCGGCGAAAATCAGTTCCCGGCAAACTGCACCAAAACCCAGTGGGACGCCAACCCAAGTTGAGGCTATTCCCCCTCCAGTTGTTGCTCCCATTTCTTTATCCGAAGCCTTGAAAAAACAAACTTTGGAACAAATCGGTTTTCCCAATCTCAAAAATACTTTTGAACCTTCTCAGTACCTATTGGGACTGCTACTCAATGCCCTTAATACCAATCAAATCACTCGGTTTAGCCATCCGGAACACACCCCCATCTATCTGTTGCCCAGTGAAAAACGCTGCTTTACAATAACCTTGCCAACCCAAACTCTCAACAATTCCCAAAAGAAATTTTATGAAACTGCTGCCAACCATATCCAAGTTGAACATTTGTCTAGAGAAAAATTATTGGAAGAAGTCGAACATCACCACCTAAAACCTTACCCATTGGAAACTATTTTATGGCTAAGTGCACTGTTAGCTTCTCAAGGCAGATGGTTAGCTGGCTATTCTCAATACATGTTCATACGTCTTAAAAGATGGCCTAATTTTGCAATTCTTCCCCATCAACCCCTTCACATGAATTTGGCCGCCTTCATGCTTAAAAAAACGGCTGATCTCTCTACCATTGCCAACAAAACTCAAGTTCCATTCCCTGTTGTTGTTGATTTCTTTAACGCCTGTAAAATCATTGGATTAATCAACGAGGAGCCCAAAGCACCTCCCCCATCAATTTTGTTAGAAAATACTGACGTCCCTGATCAAAAGCGTACCCTTTTGAAAGGTATTTTGAAAAAATTGCTGCAGTAAAAAATCTCAGTTTTATCGTTCCAATGTCGATTCACAGGCCATTCCCCACGATTTGAGCCAGTTAAATACCAACTTTTTACAAAATACTGCTGAAACGCAATAACTATAAAGCGCCAGTGCTCAATTTCTGTTTTTCTTAAAAACCTAAAAAACACCTCATTTAACCTCAAATCATACATTTTAAAAATTCCATGTCTTCAATATCCAGTTCCCTAATCAAACCAGAAATTCAGCAACTCAGCCCTTACCAAGTTCCTGACAAAGTATATCCTATTAAGTTGGATGCCATGGAAAATCCTTACTCATTGGATGTATCTTTTTTGGAACAATGGTCTCAAGTCCTAAAAACTGCCAGTCTCAATCGTTATCCAGACCCCAGTGCTCAAACTCTTAAACAACAAATTCGCACCACCTTTGCCATTCCAAACACTCAAGAATTACTATTGGGTAACGGCTCAGATGAACTCATTCAAATGTTGATTGTGGCCCTCAATCAACCCAAAACTACTTTGATTGCGGTAGAGCCCAGTTTTGTGATGTACCGCTTGATCGCTCAATGGATGGGTATGTCTTATCAAGGCATTCCCTTACAAATGCCTACCTTCAGTTTGGACATGCCCGCTCTGATCAAAACCTTGGAAACTCATCAACCCACGTTACTATTTTTGGCCTATCCCAACAATCCAACAGGCAACCTATTCTCCGATCAGGACATCGCCACTTTACTCGAAATTAACTCAGGATTGATTGTCATTGATGAAGCCTACGGTCCCTTTACTGATCACAGCTATTTATCTCAACTTCCTAACTACTCAAATTTACTGATAATGCGCACTTTGTCTAAACTGGGATTGGCCGGTCTCCGTTTGGGATTCTTGGCTGGCTCTGCCCTGTGGTTGGAACAGATTAACAAGGTGCGCTTACCCTATAATATCAATATCTTAACTCAGATTACAGCCAATTTTGCATTACAACATTACACGACTTTTCAAGATCAAGCCCAAAAAATTCGCCAGCACCGCACAGCCCTCTGTCAACAATTGACGCAAATGGGTATAAAAGTCTGGCCCAGTCAAGCCAATTTTCTAATGTTCTCTCTACCCAATGCCGTTTCAATTTACCAAGAATTGAAAAAACAAGGTATTCTCATCAAATGTTTACACGGCAGTCATCCCCTTCTTGAAAATTGCCTGCGGGTGACAATTGGCACTCCAGAAGAAAATGGAGTGTTTGTGCGCACCTTACAAACATTATTATCCTAAAATGATACACAGTATGACGGCTTTTGGTCGAGCTGAACAAATGGGAGAATGGGGACAGGTTTGTTGGGAATTGCGTTCAGTTAACCATCGTTTCCTTGAGATGAGCATTCATTTGCCAGAGGAATTTCGTTATCTTGACACCATTGTTCGGGAACGAGTTCAACAGAAAGTTAAACGAGGCAAGATAGACTGTTCCTTTCATTTCCAGGCCAACCCAGAAAATTATGCTTTGACTTTGAATACTGAATTGTTGCAACAATTATTGCAAGCCATTAGGACCGTTTATCATTTTACCCATCAACAGCCTCATTTTAATGCCATTGAAATTTTACAATGGCCGGGAATATTACAGTCTCCAACCGTAAACGTGGAAAATGTTCAAAAAAATGTGCTGAGCTGCTTTGATCAGACCTTGGAACAGCTGATTTTAGAGAAGCAACGGGAAGGGAGGCAATTGGCAAATTTGTTGGAACAGCGCCGGGCTTTAATTGCTCAAGTCACAGTTGTTATTCGCCAAGAATTGCCGACGGTTTTAAATCTCCAACAGGAACGTTTGCGTTGTTATCTGGCTGAAATCAGAGGACAACTTGATAGGGAACGTTTGGAACAGGAGATAGTTTTATTGGCAAATAAAATGGATGTAGCAGAAGAGATGGATCGATTAGATACCCATTTGGCTGAGATTGAAATTATACTGAATCGGGAGGAATTGGTCATTGTGGGTCGACGTTTGGATTTCTTAATTCAGGAATTGCAAAGGGAAGCAAATACTTTGGGGGCGAAGGCTAATCATATTACTATTACTCGTCAAGTGGTGGAATTGAAGGTATTGATTGAGCAAATGCGGGAGCAAACTCAAAATATTGAATAGGTTGTTAAGATTGAATTTATTTTGGAAATTCCATCTGAATTGTTTTCAGTGTCTGGATCGGAATTTTAGTTGTCTGAATTAGAGTTTCCAGAATTAGAGAAAGAGAATAGGCCTCTTGCAAAAGTAAATGATGCGGTAAAGATGAGATACGAAAAGATAAAAGGGAAGTCCCTGTTAGAGTTGGAGTAGAGGCTTTAGCCGGTTAGCCGTAGGCATCACCCCACATACACAAATTGCAATGGCCGACCGCTGGCCGGCTAAAGCCTCTACTCCAAGGTACCGGCTAAAGCCTCCACTCCAACTATCTTAACTGAGGGGCAATTCTCATTTTTTCATGATCGGATACTTTTGCAATCAGACATACAGTAAGGTGGATAAACAAAAGCATGTTTGCCCACCCTACATGATGATTACCCCACTTTAATTGGATAGGAGAATGAGCTCTTGGGTTATTTCGCGACCCATTTGGGCAGGTTGTGCAAGGCCGCTTGGAGGGCTTCTTCCGGATAGTCTTGATCAGTAAGTTGACCACTGAGGTATTTATCGTAGGCAGTCATGTCAAAGTGACCGTGCCCGGACAGGGTGAATAAGATAGTTTTAGATTCTCCAGTGACTCGACAGTGTTCCGCTTCAGCAATGACGGCTTGAATGGCGTGATTGGATTCCGGAGCAGGAATGATACCTTCTGCTTTTGAGAACAAGATGCCCGCTTTGAAAGTAGCCAGTTGAGGAACTGCTTGGGCTTCTAAAATACCTTCATGATAGAGTTGAGAGACCAGAGCAGAGTCTCCATGGTAGCGCAATCCTCCAGCGTGAATGCTGGGGGGCATGAAGTCGTGTCCCAAGGTGTACATCTTCATAAGGGGAGTTAAACCTGCCGAATCTCCGTGATCGTAGGCATAGTGGCCGCGGGTTAAGGTAGGGCAAGAGGTGGGTTCTACGGCTACTAATCGTATCGCTTGACCGGCTGCCTTGTCAGCTAAGAAGGGAAACATCATGCCACCGACATTGGATCCACCGCCACAAGGGGCAAAAATCACGTCAGGATAGTCTCCAACTTTTTTGAGTTGTTGACGAGCTTCTTGTCCAATGACGGTTTGATGCAGTAATACATGATTGAGTACTGAGCCCAGGGTGTAATTAGTATCCTTGCGCGAAGCAGCTTCTTCTACCGCTTCTGAGATGGCAATGCCCAAAGAGCCCGGGTTGTGAGGGTCTTGGCTGAGTATCTGGCGCCCGGAGTGGGTTAAAGTGGTGGGACTGGCCAGCACTTCCGCTCCCCAAGTTTCCATCATTGAGCGACGAAATGGTTTTTGTTCGTAGCTGATTTTGACCATGTAAACTCGTACTTCTAAGCCAAACATACTTCCGGCTAAAGATAGGGCGGAGCCCCATTGTCCAGCGCCCGTTTCTGTGGTTAAACGTCGAATTCCAGCTATCTTATTGTAGTAGGCTTGAGCCACAGCAGAGTTTGGTTTGTGAGAACCGGCGGGGCTTACTCCTTCATATTTGTAGTAAATTTTGGCGGGTGTGTTCAAAGCAGCTTCCAAGCGGTGGGCTCTGAAGAGGGGAGTTGGACGCCATAATCGTAAGATTTCTCTAACTTCTTGGGGAATTTCTATCCAACGCTGAGTGGAGACTTCTTGTTCCACCAGGTCTGGGGCAAAAATTTGGGTCATTTGTTCGGCAGTGACTGGCTGACCGTCTGGTCCTAAGTAAGGAGCAGGAGGATTAGGCAGGTCGGCAATGACATTATACCAATGAGAAGGAAGTTCGCTTTCTTCAAGTACTATCTTAGTGAGTGGCACAGTTTTTTCTCTTGAAAGTAGTAAAGTGAGTGATTCTATGAGCAAGCGACAGATCAGCTACGCAATAGAATGATCCTGAAATAAAAGCCTACCGGCTCTAGCAACTGGTTGGCGCTATCTATGTTAGAATAATTGTTTGAAAATAGAATAGACACTTCTTGCAAAAGTATAATGATGCGATAGAAAAAATAAAAGGGAAATCCCCGCTGGAGTGGAGGCTTTAAAAAAAAATACGTTGGAGTGGAGGATTTAGTCGGAGTGGAGGTTCTAGAAGGTAGAGTGGAGTGGAGGCTTTAGCCGGCCAGCGGTAGGCCCTTGTAATTTGTGTATGTGGGGTGATGCCTACGGCTGACCGGCTAAAGTCTCTACTCCAACGTATCTTAACTGAGGGGCAACTCTCATTTTTTCATGGTTGCATACTTTTGCAAGAGGTTTAATATCCAAATGGCCCTACTCTACAATTTTAGAGTCTTGATTGAATCTTGATTCAATAAAAACTACAAAGGTGCGATAACTTTGTGGCACAATAAGCAAATTATTTTAATCCACTGATCTCCCTATTTAGCGGGAGATTGTTTTGACTTCAACTACATAAGTACTGCTATGGAAAATCAATCAGATGCTCGGGTCCTGTTAGCGGAAGACAACGCGTTCAATCAAAAGGTCGCGGTGGCCATGCTAAAAAAATTGGGTCTAACAGCGGATATTGCTAACAACGGCTTAGAGGTCCTCGATAAGTTGGCCAGTCATCACTACGTCATGATCTTTATGGACTGTGAGATGCCCCTTATGGACGGTTTTGAAGCAACTACTCAGATCCGCAAAAATGAACATCAAAACCGACATATCCCCATCATTGCTATGACTGCACACAGTTCTCCGGAAGATCGACAACAATGCTTAAATGCTGGAATGAATGATTATATTTCCAAACCATTCAAAATAGATGAGTTGCAGGCTATCCTTTCTCGTTGGAAAACTGCTTAACTTTCTTTTTCCACTTGCATAACCAAACTAACCTTGTTAAAGTGAATTCACTAAGCTCTGGTTGAACCTATCTTAACTTATTGCCAGGAATTTCACTGTTTAAGGATAGTTTGTTCATCCAAGTCGCTTACCTACTTATCCCCCCAAAAACCATCATTACGTAGGAGTTGAGAGCAGCATGATGAAAAAGTACAGTTCACTCACTCATCTGTTAGTTGCAGGACTGTTGACCGCCAGTTTGACTTTTCCCCCGTCCGCCTTTTCTGAGGAAGAGAAAAAAAATGAATCCCCTGCAGAAAAGATTGAGGAGGCTGTGGTTTCTACGGTCAACGGTGAAAAAATCACCCAACAAGAGTTTGATACCTACCTAAAAAGTTTACCTCCCACCCCTCCAGGGGTGAATATTCCCTTAAGCAAGGATATTATTTTACAGGAGTTGATCAGCCAGAAGTTGGTCCTCCAAGATGCCGTTAAGCAAGGATTTGACAAAGACATTCTCTTTTTGACTCAATTGGAACTTCTTCGCAAAGGGACTTTGTTTAACTTTAGTCTCCAGAAGTATTTGGAAGCTAATCCGCCTGCAGAAGAAAAATTAAAAGAAGAATACGCCCAATATAAACCTCGTCAACACTACAAAGTCCGCCATATCCTCTTTGCCAATCAACAAGAAGCCTCCAATGCTCTTCAACAACTTCAACAAGGCATGAATTTCCCTCAATTGGCTCTGCAAAAATCCATAGATCCTCAATCTCGTGCTCAAGGAGGAGATTTGGGCTGGTTATTTGAAGAACAAATGCTGCCCGAGGTGGTTTCAACCATCACCAACTTGACCAAAGGACAATTGGCCAGTCAACCCGTTCAAAGTCAAGTCGGTTGGCACGTTCTGCTTTTGGAAGACACTCGAGAAATTCCACCTATTCCCTTTGAAGCGGCTCGTCCTCAACTCATTGCAGCCATGCAACAAAAACTCATTCAGCAATACCTTAAAGAACTTAGAGAGAAAGCGGAAATCAAATAATTCCTAACTCTCTTTCGATTCCACCTACCCCAATTTAACCTGACAGATCCCTTGGATCTGCAGGTTTTTTTTATGCCCCTTCCTAAATTTCCTTACCTTCTCTTTAGATACCCGATAATTCCCATAATTCCCAAAATATAACCAATTCCCCCCAACACATCATGCCACCGAATCTTATCTTCATACCCATTCAACTGCGCCCGCAACTCTGCAATCTGTTGCTCCAATTGCCCCAATTCCTCCTGACAATATCTGTGCTCATTCTCCACATCTGAAATCACTTCTTGGCTTTTGGGAACGCTCTCAGCACTGACCTTGGATTTGACAAAATTGACCTCATAATCAGCCCGATGACCATCTATTGTCACCAACTCAAAAACATAAGTTGGCTGTTCTCCCTTTGGATACAAAAACTGACCTGACCCATCAGTGACCACCTCCCCAATCAGCTGCCCTGTTGCCGTTTTCACCCGCACTGAACTGTTGACCACCGGCCCACCCCCTACAAAATACGCATATCCTTTAATAATTTCCCCCTCTCCCGTAGCGAACAATTTCACTTTGTGCGCTAAAATCTCTCCAGACCCCAACAAACCCAACATCAAACACACTATTTGCATACACTTAACCATCCTCTAAACTCCTTATAATTCAATCACTTACATTCAAATTTAACGGCTGGGCAGATTGACAGATAGAAAAATTGACCATCGGATTGTGGGAATTGAGAAAATATCATCGTCAATTTTGCTATTGACGGGATAAGGATACTTGGAGAACATTGCCGGGGAAACTGCCAGAAGAATTCAAGTATGAATGATTATTGAGAGATGACCGCCATATTAAAGGACATTCTCATACGTTATAGAAGGGAAAGGTAAACTAAGATGTGTCATCAAAAAAAGGGTGAAAAAAGCCACAATTGCAAATTTTAGAGTGCAGCCCCAGTAGGAAGGACTCTCCGTCTTCATTCCATCTTGGTCCTAGAAAAAAGTATATTTGCCGTATAAGTGGACAGCCGTTTCTACCAAAGTCGCTTGGATTACCAAATGTCCTCTGGTGCAAAAAGCAGCAACAACGCATCTCTAAAAATTACAGAAATTGACTGCAGAAATTGGCGATATGAATAGTGATGGAAAAACGGATTATGAGTTGACCTTCACATCTGAAAAACGACAATTGACGTTTGGTCAGTAAGGCGAGCAACGGCGTAAGCCGTTGTAGAAATGGTCGGGATGGCGGGATTTGAACCCACGACCTCTTGCGCCCCATGCAAGTGCGCTACCAGGCTGCGCTACACCCCGTGATTGTTGATTAGTATAGTGGGAGTGAATGGATTTGTCAAGACTTGGCCCCAAATTAAACCCCAAACTGTCTGAATCGGGATTTTCAAAATAGTTACTCACCCAGGTATCCCCCTAAGGGAAAGGGATAAAAAAACACGGTAGAATGGGCTAACAATAAAAAAAACCGTCAATCGCGAATTACCGTCGTTGCGCTGACATATTTTCTCGTTCCCACACTCTGCGTGGGAACGAAAGACAGCACACCTCGGCACTATTCTGAAAATTCCATGAATTCAGATTCAGACCCATCACCGATACGCAATACACTCCTCACATACCGTTCCACCCACCGCCTCATCCAAATTGGCCTGACGCAGGTCCTGAAATTTCGGAGAATGCCAAGCCTGCATAAATCCCATCTGCGTCAAATCCCCCATATTAAAACGCCCGTCATGATCAAAACAACAAGCCGCCAAATGACCATCATAGGTAATATGTCCTTCCGTAAATAAAGCCCAACAAGGTAATGGAGGACGCAACGCCCCAATACGACCTTGATTTCCAGCTGAGGGTATCGTACCCTGAGCCCCCGCCGTTAAACCTGCTTGCCCGTACAATGGCAACCAATAATGCTGATCCACGTAAGGCAAAATAGCCTGCACTGCACTCTCCATCCGTTGCAGTTGCGCCCCATCATACTGTATGGAAGAGGCATAAATTCCGCATTGATACCCTTTCGCATCTCGAATTTGATGAGCAGATTTGATATTCTCAATAATAGTGTAAAAATCCTTGGCTTTTACCCGAGTTACCTCATGAAACTGCTCTGGAGTTGCGTTATTGAAGGAAAATTTTAAAGAATCTAAACCCGCCCGCATGCAGGACTCCAATTTATCCGGACTGGCTAAACGTCCATTGGTAGTCAAAAACACATAAGGAAAACCAACTTCCTGTTTAGCGTACTGAATTGCCTCCGCTAAACGTGGATACAAAAAAGACTCTCCCAAGTAAAACACCCCCAACTCCTCCACTCCAGCTTCCCGCATCTCCTTTAAAATTCGCGTATAAAATCCCCAGTCTATCTCACCTTTCTCCCGCAAACGGAAACTGCTGGCACAATAAAAACATTGAAAATCACATCTTGCCGTCAATTCAATTTTGACTGATTTGGGAGGGGGAGGAGCAATCATTCGATACTCCTTTGGAATCAAAGTAATCCGATCAATTTTCTCAGTAATCATCACAATACCATCCTAACAGGTTAAAAGATTATTTTAAGTTTTAGCCAAAACAGGTAAAATAGCAACTAAAATTATTCACTCTCCCCTAAAGTAGACACAATCACCCAAGGTCCTCATTTTCCAAGCCCCATCATTGAGTAGCCACTCAATAACCATTCCCATAACTTCTATGAGAATGAAAAGATCATAAAATCATGTTCAAAGTCAGTTACTTATTCCTCATAAAAACTCTCAGCCTATTATCCCTGGTCATCAGTTTCCACATCCTAACCTTGTATCTGGTTATTCCCCTGTCCCATCGACCCATACTTTCCCCAACGCCCCGCCCCTTGCTGATCAAGGTGATCTCCTCGAAAAACGCAGATCAACTCCCAATCTCCCCTCAAAACCAAGCTTTTAGGGCCCTAAATAAGGTCGTGATGCCTGTCATCAAACGGGAAAAAAAAATTTCGATACGCCGGAAATCTGCACCTGCCCCACACCCAATTCCTCTCAAAAAACACTCAGCCACCGCCAAAAGTCCCCGCATTTCAGACCCTAATTTACCCAAAATTGACAGTCCCAAACTGCCTAAAACCAAACAAAGTTTACCCCGATCCAAAAAAATAGCCCCTCTCAGACCGGCAACCTCTTTGGCGGCTTCAACTGCCCTTTCTTCGCCATCTAAATCTGCCAATAAAAAACTAAGACCCGACACCACCCTCCCCTCATCATCCAATTCCAGTCCCTCAGCCCATTCTCCCTCGGTTCATTCCCAAACCTCTCAAAAAGGTTACCAATACGCTGAAAAATCCGCTTATGGAAGCACTCCTCCAGCAACAGTTACCCCCTTAAAGCGTATACAACTTCCTCCTCAAAAGACCCCGGCCTCTGAATCCCGGACTCCCCCCCGTTATCAAGCCGCTTACTTACACAATCCTCATCCCCCTTACCCTCTCCTTTCCCAACGCCGCGGGGAAGAAGGAACCGTATTGCTCCATGTTCAAGTCAGTACCCAAGGTCGGGCTCAACAAATCACCCTTCAACGATCCAGCGGCTTTTCCAAACTGGATGACAGTGCATTACAAACCGTCCAACAACAATGGCGATTTGTCCCAGCCAAACAAGGTGACCAAGTCATCACAGCCTGGGTTACCGTTCCCATCACTTTCCGCCTACAGTAATGGGTAACCATTTCTTCAGAGTAGATTACATGGACCTTATTTTTGAAAAATTGATGCACTTCTTAGCGCATCTCAACCCCATTGCTTACAGCATTCTCTGGACATTACTGATCATGTCCATCTTGACCTGGTACCTGTTGCTCAGCAAATCCCTACAACTGATCTCCATTTACTGGCGCAGTCGACAAATTAAAAAACTATTCTGGCAACCCTCCTCTTTTACCCCCCTGCTCACCCATTTAACCCACCATTCCCCCACACACCCCTTTGCCAAACTCGCCTTACACAGCATCAATGCCACCTTACTCTATGAACGACGCAAAACTGCCCCTTTAATCACTTCCCACAGTGAATTTTTACAACGCCACATACAACAAGTCATTCAACACACCCAAATTCACCTAGAATCTGGTCTGATCATTCTCGCCACTATTAGCAGTACTGCTCCATTCATAGGTCTACTGGGAACAGTACTTAGCATTTATGAAGCCCTCATGAACATCAGTCACCAAAGCGACGCCTCCTTAGCCACCATTGCCGCTCCGGTAGGAGAAGCACTGATCATGACTGCCCTGGGACTCACAGTTGCCATTCCAGCCGTGCTCAGCTACAATTTTCTGCTCCGAGCCAACCGCACCTTTATGCTCCATCTCCACGAATTTGCCCAAAGTCTACACAGCTGTCTAAACTCTGGAGCCCGCATGAACCCAAATGACCATTCCCACATCGCTCATATTTACAATCATATTCCCAATAAAGGTCAAAACTGACAGAAAAATCCATCACGTACCTGGCCACGACAATTGCAACTGCACCTTCACCTTGCCTGAAACTGATAACTTCTCCGCTTTAAAAACAGTCACTTGAATCTGATATTGATGATACAACATTGCTAACCATTTGATCAATTCCTCAAAATCGACACTCACAAAATGCACCTGAACCGCCTGATCACCCTGTGGCTCTAACCGCTTCTCAACGGACTTCAATACCCCCTGTTGACTCTCCTGGTCAAGAATGCCGAGCAAAGACTGACCGGTCTCTAAATTTGGAACTGGCAATTGAGAACGACGCAATTCCTGAATATCACGAACTGCCTGCTGCATCCATTCCAAAGTTGCCTGCTCTGCAACCAACTGAATTTGCAACTGAGACCTCTGTTCCATCAACGGCACCCAACCCATAAAATAACCCACCATAACCAATAAAACCAAACCTCCCAACACCAAAACCCACTGTTCACGAAGCGCCAATTGCGAAAACGAAAAACTGACCATTGTTAATCTCCCAATATTAAAATAAATCCATCTTAACCACATGAATCCACTATGAATATCACCACCTTTGCCTGGACCTTTAGCACCCTATTTATCCTGATCATCCTGCCCGGACTCTTTCTCTACCTAACCGTATGTCTAGTGCCCCAAGGAGAACGTTACATCATCGAATACCTGGGTCGCTACACCCGCACCCTTAAACCTGGATTCAACCTGATCATACCAATTTTAGAACGAGTCAGCAATAAAGTAAACATGCGGGAACAAGTCATGGACGTCCAACCCCAAACAGTCATCACCAAAGACAATGCCATGGTCAAAGTCGATGGCGTTGTATTTTACAAAATAATCGATGAAAGCGTGCGCCCCGATGGCGCCGCCAAAGCCACCTATCAAATCAGCAAGTTAGACGATGCCATCATGCAACTCACCACCACCAGCATTCGCAACGTCATGGGCTCTATGGACCTGGACGACCTGCTGTCCAAACGAGAAGAAATCAATTCCTCCCTGATCGCCTTGGTCAATGAAGCCACCGATCCTTGGGGAGTCAAAGTAGTTCGCATTGAAATCAAAGACATCCATCCACCAACCAATCTGGTAGACGCCATGGCCAAACAAATGATCGCAGAGCGCGAAAAACGAGCCACCATTTCCAGCGCTGAAGGCCAAAAACAAGCCGAAATCAGCCGCGCTGAGGGCCAAAAACAATCCGCTATTCTCAAAGCTGAAGGAGACAAACAAGCCGAAATTCTCCGCGCCGAAGGTCATAAAAAAGCCGCCATTCTACAAGCCGAAGCCGATCAGGAAACCGCCTTACTCATGGCAAAAAGTCGAGATTTAGCCGCTGTCCACGACGCCAATGCTCGTCGAGAATTGGCAGAAGCCGAAGCCCAAGCCACCTCATTACTGTCCAATGCCTTAGCCAATGGAGACATTCAAGCCATCAACTATTTTATCGCCCAAAAATATGTCGAAGCCCTACAACATATCGGCAGTGCCGACAACCAAAAACTCATTCTCATGCCCATTGAAACCGCTGGAGTCATTGGAGCTTTGGGCGGCATTACCGAAATTACTAAAGAAATTTTCACCACTCGATCGGAACGGAAACCTAACTGATGCGCATGACTCGCCTCTTCGTAAACCAACCATTGGGCACCGGGCACCTCATCACCTTACCCCCTGAATCCACACACTATTTACTCACAGTATTGCGACTAAAAGAATCTGCTAAACTGACCATTTTCAATGGTCAAGGTGGAGAATACACCGCCCAATTTATAACCCTGTCCAAAAAAATAGCCCAATTACAACTGCTTGAATATCACCCTATTGAGAGAGAATCCTCACTATCAATCACCTTGGTACAAGCCCTCGCCCGCACTGAACACTTTGATTATGCTATTCAGAAAGCAGTGGAATTGGGAATCACCCAATTTGTACCCGTATTCACTGAACGCAGTCCCTCTTTTGCTGAAACCCAACTGGACAAAAAACAACAACACTGGCAAAAAATCATCCACAGTGCCTGCGAACAATGCGGCCGCAATCAACTGCCTCAATTACTGGTCCCACAATCCCTAGAAACCTGGCTCACCCATCCCTTAACAACAAACTTGGGACTGGTCCTTTCCCCCACGGGACAACCTCATTGGCCACGTAACCTACCGAAATCCAACACTGCAGTTATCCTACTCATTGGACCCGAAGGCGGCCTAAGCTCCCAAGAAATTGAACAAGCCCAACACAAAGGTTACCAACACTTAGCGATCGGGAATCGCATATTGCGCACTGAAACCGCCACAGTAGTGGCCCTAACCACCTGTCAAGTACTGTGGGGAAACCTTGCCCCCACCTGCTCTCACCCATCCACCTCAAAATTTCACAATGAAAATTCACCCTAAACACAGCCCACGATGGGCACCCAACTCATGGGAATATATCACACTGGCCCTTATCCTGGCCACAGTTATCTTACTGATTAGAAAAGCAGATTCTCTCACCAACCCCCAATTCTGGGCCGAAGACGGCGTGATATTTTTCTTTCAACAATATGAACACGGACCAACCACCATTCTCCAACCTTATGCAGGCTACTTTTTACTCATTCCCAGACTCATTGCCCTGTTTACAGACCTACTCTTTCCCTATTCTATGGTCCCAACAGTCTACAACTTCTCCAGTCTGCTCATCACCTTATTAGTGGTGGCCAGTGTGTTCTCACCACGACTGTCCATCAAAAACAAACTGCTGTTCGCCATAACCCCGGTGCTCATCCCCCATTTTAACAATGAAGTTTTCTTAAATATCAGCAACTTACAATGGATCACGGCCTTGCTATTGGTAATAACCTTGATAAAAAAAGAACCTGATTTGAAATATGGGAACAAATACCTGCAAATTACCTTTGATGTCTCCATTCTCATCCTTTGCGGATTGACTGGGCCATTCTTACTGCTTCTATTCCCCCTCTTCATTTGGAAATGGTTCCGCAACAAAATTCCCTATAATTTCTACAATTTAATTATAATCACCCTCATTTCACTTCCACAACTCTCATTCATTTTACAATCCCCTCTCATATTAGGGAATGCGAACTCAACATTGACAATTCCCACTCTTTCCAACCTGGAAACTTACAGTGCCTTAATTGGATATAAAATCTTTGGGAACTTATTTCTGGGCAGTCATCTTCCCTACTTTATGAATCATGACCTTCTCAGCTTACTGTATATCGGTCTCATATTTGTTTTGACAATCCAGGCTGTAAAATCCCGATCTTTTATCCACCTTACTTTCCTATACATCCACGTTGTCATATTGTTGGCCAGCGTTTATAAAGTCAATCCAGAAGCACTCATTTTACCAGGAGGTGGGACTCGATATTTTTACCTTCCGCACATTATGATTGTTTGGTATTTAATCACTTTATTAGGGCAAACCCCCAAAATTTGGAAAAATGCCCTGCTTGCAATAGCCCTGCTGGCCGTTTCAGGGGCATCGATATCTTCTGGCTTTCAAAGTCAACTCATTGATTATCAATGGAATTATTACAGTGAATTTATCGGCAAAGAAATCGTCGACATTCCAATTAATCCCACCGGTTGGAAACTGAGAATAAGACCTCATCCATAAAACCATCTCTCTAAATTACCTGATTTTCCAAATCATCAAAAATAATCTTATGCATAATGCACACTCACAACTGGATGCAAATTCACAGTCCCTATTGGCACTTGCTGACCATCATCGACATACCGGCCACCTGGCCCAAGCAGAAAATATTTACCAACAATTATCATCTAGTTACCCCTATTCCCCTGTTATTCACTATTCCCTTGCCCAACTTTATCAGGACCAAAAGCAATGGGACAAGGCTATTTTTCACCATCAGCAACTTCTTGATTTACAAGTCAACTCTGCAGAAGCTCATGCCAGCCTTGGCTATATTTATGATCTTACAGAAAAGTGGGAACAGGCAGAATACCATTATCAGCAAGCCCTACATTATGATCCCAATTTTGTTGCCATTCACAATAATTTGGGTTGCTTACTGCAACGACAACGTCGTTTCCAGGAAGCAATTTCTCATTTTCAAACCGCTCTCCATTTACAACCCAACTTTGCAGAAGCACATAATAATTTGGGCAATGTATTTTGGGAACAAGGGGAATTGGAGAGAGCGCAAGCCTGTTATGAACAAGCTATTGAAAGCAAAGCTAATTTTTCAGAAGCGCATCGCAATTTGGGACAAGCCTTACAAGCCATGGGTCGCATTCCAGAAGCCGTGGCACATTATCAACAGGCTTTTGAGGAACAAACTGCTTCGGTTAGAGCCGCTGCCTACCAAATTTCAGGGCAACTCTTAGAGTCTTGTTTGCAATTTGATCAAGCGGTTATTCATTATCGGCAAGCCATGTTGCTTACTCCCTATTCTGCCCACATCTTAGCCAGTCTGGCTCGGGCCTTGACTATACAAGGAAAATGGCAAAACGCTCAAGCTTTGTGTCAATATGCCTTGCAACTTCATCCAGACAATTTGTTATTGTACCTTAAAGCCATAACAGCCATACCAATCATTCCCCATTCAGTTGCCGAAATTTTGACCACTCATCAAAGAATTTTTAGACAATTAAAACAGTTACTTACTGAAAAATTGCCTTGTCATCAAGACCCCTTTCAGCAACAGGCCGATACTCTTTTTTTTACGGCTTATCACGGACTCAATGATCGAGACTTACAAAGTCAATTAGCCGCTGTTTACCAGTGGCAATGTCCCAATTTACACTATACCGCTCCTCATTGCGAGGCAATTACTTTTCCTCTTCTGCCAAACATCCATTCTCGACGAATTAAAATTGGTTTTATTTCTAATTTTCTGAGAGAACACACTGTCGGTAAGGTGACCGCAGGATTGTTTTCACATTTTAACCGACAACAGTTTCACATATCCGTTTTTTTTATCAATGGGACTGACAATAGAGTGAGCAATTTTGTTCGACAACATGTTGATTATTGGGAAAATCTTCCACTTAATTTATCACTTGCTCGACAAAAAATTGCCGAACAAGAATTGGATATTTTATGTTATTTGGACATTGGCATGGAAAATTTCAGCTATTTTCTGGCCTTTTCTCGGCTGGCTCCTATTCAATGTAATACTTGGGGACATCCAGCCATCAGTGGTATTCCCACGATTGACTATTACCTCTCCAGTCGATATTTGGAGACTGAGCACGGACAAGATCATTATACTGAAAAACTTTATTGTTTGAACAGTTTACTGGCCTTTTTTTATAAACCAGAGTTGCCTGATTATCCCAAAACTCGGGAACAATTTGGCTTCACTGCGCAACAACATCTGTATTTGTGCCCGCAATCTTTGTTTAAATTGCACCCTGACTTTGATTTCATTTTGATCAATCTGTTGCAAAGAGATCCTTTGGGTCATGTGATATTGGTACAAGGTCATGATCCTCATTGGGGAACGGTATTGTATGAGCGATTTGCCCATACCATACCTTCTATCTTGATTCAACGCATTCACCTATTGCCTCGACAATCTTTGAACGACTATTTTAATCTGATTCTCATGGCTGATGTGGTGCTGGACACTCTTCATTTTGGAGGAGGCGGCACGACTTATGAAATTTTAGCTATGGGCATTCCCATTGTTACTTGCCCCTCTGAATTGATGCGCAGTCGTTTTACTTATGGTTGTTATCAACGCATGGGACTGACTGATTGCATAGCCCATAATCTGCAGCATTATGTTGATATTGCTTATCGATTGGGCACTGATCCCGATTACCGATATTTTATCAAAAGCCAAATTTTAGCCCGCAATTCTGTGTTGTATGAGAATCAAGAAGTGGTTGCGGAATTTGAACGGTTTTTCATGATGGCTGCCACCTCAACCAATCCACTTTAGATACAGCTCGTTTAAAAATACAGCAAAGCCAGTATAGGATATTTAAAATAAAACCAAGATATTTTTGGTTGGAGAAGGGATAACCTTTCTTAAAAGCACTGCCATTTCATTCTAAATTTACCCCTTAAGAGGTCTCTATGCACTGTTACCTTGGCGACTTAGCCATTTCTGATTTTCGTCGTCAACGACTGCTGAAAATCGCTCAAACTGACTTGCCTTCTCTTTCTGATTTACAAGCCCATACCCTCTATTTTATTGATAATACTGAGGAACTTAATGCGCAAGAATTGCAAAAATTACAACGTTTGTTGCCCGGTAAACTTGCTCAAGTTAATTTTAATTCCCAACAACATCAACTGTTAGTTGTACCTCGATTTGGCACCATTTCCCCCTGGTCTAGCAAAGCCACCGACATTGTCCAGCGCTGCGATTTGGAAAAAATAACGCGTTTGGAACGTGGAGTGATTTGGGAATTTACGGTCCAAAAACCTATGCCCATTGCACTGATCGAACAAATTATGGCACCGCTGATCCACGATCGGATGACTGAAAATTTGTTAATCAACTTTGAGCAATTACATGCTCTATTCACTTCAGTTTCACCTCGTCCCTTACAAACCATTGATTTGTTAAAACAGGGAAAATCTGCGTTAAATCAAGCCAATAAAACTTGGGGATTGGCATTGTCAGAAGAAGAAATTGACTATTTAACTGCCCATTTTATAGCTTGGCAACGCAATCCCACAGATGTGGAATTGATGATGTTTGCTCAAGCCAATTCTGAACATTGTCGACACAAAATTTTCAATGCTCACTGGTTGCTTGATAACCAATTGCAGCCCTATTCCCTGTTTGACATGATCCGTTATACTCACCAAAAGAATCCGGGGCCAGTCATGTCTGCTTACCGGGACAATGCGGCAGTGATTCGTGGTTTTCCAACCCTGCGTTTCATGGCAGAGACGGAAACTCATTTATATCATTATGTTGAGGAAGAAACTGGCATTTTGATGAAAGTGGAGACTCATAATCATCCCACAGCCATTTCACCATTCCCAGGGGCAGCCACTGGATCGGGTGGAGAGATTCGGGATGAAGGTGCTACCGGTCGAGGCGCTAAGCCCAAGGCGGGATTGGTGGGGTTTTCAGTTTCCCATTTACGCATTCCAGCCTCGCCTCAGCCTTGGGAAATTCCTTATGGAATTCCAGCTCATTTGGCAACTCCTTTACAAATTATGTTAGAGGGTCCCATTGGGGCCAGTGCTTTTAATAATGAATTTGGGCGCCCGGCAATCACTGGCTATTTTCGAACTTTTGAGCAAACGGTCCAAGGTCAACATCGTGGTTATCACAAACCTATTATGATAGCAGGTGGGGTGGGAAATATTCGCTTGACCGATGTGCAAAAACAGGAAATTCCCACGGGCAGTTTGCTGATCGTATTAGGGGGACCAGCTATGCTCATTGGTTTAGGCGGCGGAGCTGCTTCCTCAATGACGTCGGGTACTAGCCAAGCTGAATTGGATTTTGCCTCAGTGCAACGGGGCAATCCGGAAATGCAACGTCGTTGCCAACAGGTTATTGATGCTTGTTGGGCAATGGGCAGTGAGAATCCAATTTTATCCATTCATGATGTGGGAGCTGGTGGCCTGTCCAATGCAGTCCCAGAGTTGATTTATGAAAGTGGGCGCGGCGGTATTTTTCATTTACGAAAAATTCCCAGCCTGGATCCCAGTTTGTCCCCCATGGAGATTTGGTGCAATGAGGCCCAGGAACGATACGTCTTGGCTCTGGATAAGGAGAATTTGGCTTTGTTCGAGACTCTGTGCAAACGGGAACGATGTCCCTTTGCTGTAATCGGAGAAGCGGTTGAACAACCTCATTTGTATTTATACGATGGGGAACAGTTGGTGATCGATCTGCCCTTGTCCGTTTTATTGGGCAAAACTCCAAAATTAACCCGAACTTTCAATCGATTGCCGCGTTCTCTACCAGCATTGAATACTGATGGTATTGTGTTGGAGGACGCCGTGTTAAGAGTGTTAAGATTCCCCACTGTGGCTGACAAGCGCTTTTTGATCACCATTGGAGATCGCAGCGTGGGGGGATTGGTGGTAAGAGACCAGATGGTCGGACCTTGGCAGGTGGCTGTGGCAGATTGTGCGGTTACGGCCAGCAGTTTTGGCAGTTTTACCGGGGAAGCCATGGCGATGGGAGAACGCAGTCCGGTGGCGTTGTTAAGTGGTCCCGCTTCAGGACGTCTGGCTGTGGGAGAAGCCATTACCAATATTGCAGCGGCTTGTATTGAGCATATCAGCGATATTGTGTTGTCTGCGAATTGGATGGCAGCGGCTGGGCAGGCTGAGGAAGAAGTGGCTTTATTTGACACAGTTAATGCAGTGGGACTGGAGTTATGTCCAGCTTTGGGAATTGCTATTCCCGTGGGTAAAGATTCTTTGTCTATGCGTACTCAATGGTCTAACAAATCTGTAACCTCTCCATTGTCCGTGATTATTTCTGCCTTTGCTCGGGTTATCGATATTTATCGCACTTTGACTCCTCAGTTGTCTGGAGAAGACAGTTTTTTGATTTTAATCGATTTGGGACGAGGTCAACATCGTTTGGGGGGCTCAGTGTTTGCCCAGGTGTACAATCAATTGGGTGACAATCCCCCAGATTTGGATGATCCTAAAGAGTTGGTGAGTTTTTTATATGCTATTCAGGAACTTAATCAACAAAGTAAGATTCTCGCTTATCATGATCGATCAGATGGTGGTTTATGGACAACTTTATGCGAAATGGCTTTTGCAGGGCATAAAGGTTTGGAAATCGAACTGAGTGAGTTGGGCACTGATATATTGGGAATTCTGTTCAGTGAGGAATTAGGAGCAGTTTTAGAGATTAAAAGAACGGACTGGTTGTATGTGAAAAATCAACTTTCTGGTTTTAAAACTCATTTGTTGGGTAAAGTGACCCAAACTGAGCAATTGAACTTTTATTACCATAAGCAACCGGTGTTGAGTTTTGCACGTTCATATTTGCAGGGAGTGTGGACAGAAGTTGCTTATCATCTGCAGAAACAACGAGATAATCCAACTTGTGCTCAACAAGAATACGAATCGATCAAAAATAATCAGGTTTCTGGTTTATTTGTGCACTGTTCATTTAAGGTCGATGAAGTTTTTGCTATTGATCATCAGTTGCGTCCTCGGTTGGCTATTTTACGGGAACAAGGTGTTAATGGGCAGATAGAAATGGCTGCGGCTTTTGATCAAGCTGGTTTTACTTGTGTTGATGTGCATGTCAGCGATATTTTAGAGGGTCGAATTTCTCTTAGTCATTTTCAGGGGTTGGCAGCTTGTGGGGGCTTTTCATTCGGTGATGTGTTAGGCGCAGGGGGAGGATGGGCAAAATCAATTTTGTTTAATCCGCTGGGATATGATGAGTTTGCAGATTTTTTTGGGCGAAGTGACACTTTTGCTTTGGGAGTGTGTAATGGTTGCCAGATGATGGCTCAGTTGCAAGAATTGATTCCAGGGGCAGAAAACTGGCCAAAATTTGTGCAAAATGATTCTGCCCAGTTTGAAGCTCGGTTGGTGATGGTTGAGGTTATGGATTCTCCATCGTTATTTTTACAGGGTATGGCGGGGAGTTATTTGCCGGTGGTGGTTTCGCATGGGGAAGGGAAGGTGCAATTTGCCAAACCATCTTCATTGGAACAAGTTATTGAGCATAAATTGGTGACGTTGCGTTATGTGGACAGTTCCAAACGGGTAGCTGTTCGATATCCAGAGAATCCGAATGGCTCTATTGCAGGGATTACTGGATTAACTACTCCAGATGGGCGTTTTACCATCATGATGCCTCATCCTGAGCGTTTATTTTTGAGTGGTCAATATTCTTGGTTACCTCAAAATTGGACGGGTCAATGGGGACCTTGGATGCAGCTTTTCCGAAATGCTCGTTGCTGGATTGGATAATTGGGAATTTGTATGTGATCAGGTCTTGAATATTAATTTGTGGCAAAAATTGTTGTGTAGTTAACGACAATTTCGAAGATTGGCAGTTGTTTAGATATTGCCAGTAAGGGGGCTTTTCACTTTCCCCCTCCTTATAAAGGAGGAGTTAAGGGTGGTTATTTAGATTAGGAGTTACGCAGTTCAAATCTAATTTTCAATTTATTCAAAAAGTTAGTAT
>DYNP01000052.1 GCA_020721005.1 Thiomargarita sp. | reverse complement strand
AACTATCTTTATCAAAGTCTTCAGCGGCATCATTCAGCACCGGACTCGTGACATCTGGATATTTGGTTTCCCACTCATCCGTCATCCCGTCATCGTCATCATCAAGGTCAGCATTGTTGCCAATACCATCGTTATCACTGTCGCGCCATTCTTGAGGATCAGCTGGGAAGGCATCTAAACTATCTGGATAAGTGTCGCCGTCAGAATCTGCCCCTGCATCAACTTCCACTCCCAATTCCATTACTTCTTGGGTAGATGGCTCTGTTTGAGATGTAACTGTCACTTTAACTTTATCGTATGCACCACGTTGAGCAGGTAAAGTAACACTCAAATTGACTTCCGTAGCTTTATAACCATCTACAGTTACATTCGGAACAGCAGACAATTGCCAACCTTGGGAATCGGTAACATTGATGGTATAAGTGTCCGTTGGGGAAGATATGTTGCGAATCTGAATCGGTATTTCAACTTTATCACTGGGTTCGCCAGAAGTTAGTGAATTTGATGTCACGCTGACAAAGTAGGGTGTTTTGCCTGCTGAAATAAGAACTTCAGGCGCGTCAATCAAATCTCTAACAGAAACACCAGCGTCAGTCTTGATGTTATCAGCATAGATTTCAACCTTTTCTGTGGCAATGAAGAGTTTACCTTTGAGTCCAGTCAGGTTTAGTATTCCACCTTTGCCGTCTATCGCTTTGGTGAAGACACGAATGGATTTAGCGGAAATGGCACCCGGAGCCAACTGAGTGAAATCAACTTCACCACCTTCACCAGTGTAGATTTCTACTTTTTGGAAGTTTTTGATGCTGAAATCGGCAGCGGGTTTGAGCCGAACAGGATCGTAATACAGACCTGTTCCGTTTTGTCCACCTCCTTCATAAACACCTTTCTCAATCTGTTTACCCCATACCCCTTCGAGGATAGAAATATTGGCTTGTATTACGTTTGTTTTCCCGGGGGAAGATCGAAGACCGTTGCGATATGTTCTAGAAAACCATTCCTCCCAACTTGACCAAGGAGAACAAATTTTACCCCCATTACCAACTTGTACAGGTTGTGAACTGGAAAGAAGATGAATTGGCAGAGGATCATCCACTGAGTTTTCAAGGTCGATTAAACCCTGCAAGAAGATTTTACCACTACTCCCCCCTGTAGCAATAGCATGGGCTGCCCCAGCATTCCCTCCATTTCCGGTTTTAATCAACCCATCATTAATTATGGTAGTTGCACTAATCCCAACACTTCCTGAGTTCCCCCCAGTAGTATCTCGACCTTCTCCACAACGTTCCATTGGACAAGGATGACCTGCCCCCGGAGGTGCGTTTCCCCCATTTCCAGTCTGAATGACCCCAGTTGGATAATTTACAACAAACATAGCGGTAATATCAATATTTTTACTTGGAGTCGCTACCAGCCCGCAGTTACGATGTTCACCATTTTCAGTTTTCAACGTGCCAGCGTTACATATATTTCCACTAACAAACTCAAACGTCTCTCTCTTTGCTACATCTATGAGAGTATCAACAACGATCTCATGCTCTTGAGCAATGAAAACTGTATCGCCATTGCCATTGCCTGGTTTTTTACCGCCCCATACGTCAGGATCAGACCACTTACCAGACTTTACACTGCTGATAGTTGGTTTTTTTTTACATGCTGCAATAGCAGGTTCAACGGGAGTAATGGGTTTTCCATTATTGCATGGCACTTGGTAAGCCAAAGACATTTCAACAGTATCAGAGTTTGTGAACTCAATGGGGATCAACTTGCCTGTAAAGCAACCTTTTGTACCATCCGCATCTCTTGGAGTAGAGGTAATCAGTTCATAACTACCTCCGCCTACATTACTGATGAGATTTTCAAAAACAAACTTGCCTTCTGCATCTGTTTTTGTATCCCATCTTCCGCCCGTAGCCCCTTGAGCATCTCTGTAAATGAGTTGCAATACATGACCTGCAAAAACAGGCTCACTTGCGCTAGCGGTTTTGGTATATGTTCCGTTTGCATCTAAGTCGTTAAACTTGATACCTTTAACAGTTGCTGCCCACGCACTCGCAGGCACTGCCACCATTCCAGACATCAACACCAATGCAATTGCACGAGCTAAGGAATTTCGCCGTT
>DYNP01000003.1 GCA_020721005.1 Thiomargarita sp. | reverse complement strand
TAACGCTTGCACCCTCTGTATTACCGCGGCTGCTGGCACAGAGTTAGCCGGTGCTTCTTCTGTTGGTTACGTCAAGACAGCGAGGTATTAGCCCACTGCTTTTCCTCCCCACTGAAAGTGCTTTACAACCCGCAGGCCTTCTTCACACACGCGGCATTGCTGGATCAGGCTTTCGCCCATTGTCCAATATTCCCTACTGCTGCCTCCCGTAGGAGTCTGGGCCGTGTCTCAGTCCCAGTGTGGCTGATCGTCCTCTCAGACCAGCTACCGATCGTAGCCTTGGTAGGCTCTTACCCTACCAACTAGCTAATCGGACATGGGCTCATCTAATAGCGCGAGGCCTTGCGGTCCCCCGTTTTCCCCCGTAGGGCGTATGTGGTATTAGCTCGAGTTTCCCCGAGTTATCCCCCACTACTAGGCAGATTCCCATGCATTACTCACCCGTCCGCCACTCGTCGCCAGGGTTGCCCCCGCGTTACCGTTCGACTTGCATGTATTAGGCATGCCGCCAGCGTTCAATCTGAGCCATGATCAAACTCTTCAGTTTAAATCTTTGAATTGCTGTGACTCGATTTTTCCAAACTATTGACGCAAGCTTTAATAACTCAATTGACTACTTACGTTGATACTTGGGATGTTACCATCTCAACATAAGCACCCACACAAATTACTTGATTTTAACTTTTTTAAAGAACCCTATCTTCAACCTAAACCACCGAGTGGTTTAACTTTTTTCTTACTTTCTTCAATCTTTCAGAAGAAAACCATTGTAACTGCTTCTTTTAAACTTGTCAAGCACTTTTTAGAAAATCTTTTAAGTTGCTTTATCCTCAAGAAAAACTGCTCTCAAGGTCATGAACGAAGAGGCTGAGGCATTATAACATCTGGCTTCAACATTGTCAACTCTTTATTTTAAGATAATAAATCTTAAATCCGACAATTTCAAGCACCTGAGCTTTCAGAAGCTGAGTTGTAAATCATAACCTAACATTATCAGGTTGTCAACAACTATTTTAGAAACTTGAAAAGTTTCTATCCGCTCCTAGAAACAAACCTTAAACCTTTCAACAGTCTAAAGGAATTTGACAAGCTTGTCAAGCACTTTCTACAACTACTACGACAATCCTTCTCAAATTCCCTTATTTTCACAAATAAGGTCGAAACAGGCAATCTATTTTATAATGAACTTTAACCCACTGTCAAGTCCTTGTTGACATAAACCAGAGTTTCCTTCTCCTTAACCCATCTAAACCAAAGAAGTGAGTTTAGCTCTTTCTTCCAAACTTGTCAAGTCTTTTTTTACTAAGAAAACTGAATTATTTTAGTGTGAAACAGCTCACAGAGCAAATCACTCTCTCACCTACTTCTTAATGCTTATTAGTTCAGAAGTGCGAGATTATAATCGTTTTTTTAAGTTTGTCAAGCAGTTTAATTAAACTTTTTAAATACCCCAAGTTCTTCAAAAATCATGGGGCACCTTCCACATCAGGAAGGTTGCGAATTATAAAGCTTTCTCGCCGTTTGTCAAGCATTTTATCAAAAAAGTTTTAACCCCTGTTATTGGGATGGGTATTATACTTTATATAGGTACTTCAAATGTGATTCAAACCATCTTAATGTATAATACAATATGTATGCTACGAGAAAATTGGTATTATTCCTCTCAAAAATCGTCATCCTTAACCTTTAGAATACACTAGAAACCTATTAACTCTACTCATGATATGCAATTACAGTAGGTGGTTAATTGATCCTAGCCCCGCTAAGTATTTGAGGAATAAAGATCCGCCCCACTCCCCTGTACCTCTCCACATTTTCAAAAACCTCTAACAAACTGTCCAAGCAGTGCTCTTGATAATACCGATTATTCAACAATGAAGACACTTGTTTAACCGTCAATACAGGTAATGTTCTAGGTCCCAACTCAGTCCTAATCATCTGTTCCAATTCATCTCCAGCCTCCAGGCAATGTCCTCCAGTCAGCAAAATCATACCGTGAGCCTGAGCAAAACGCCACACCACCTGATCTGAGACCACTTCTGGCAACAATTGCCCTAAGGCGACCATTTGAATTGGGAAAAAAGACAACCAGCCCTCCACTGCCAACATGCCCCATAAAATAGAAGCGGGTCCCTCCATATTACGATCGATCAGTACTTTAATCACTTTAAATTCCCCTATTACATTGCTCGGCGCTCAGCCTGTTTTCTGTGCAGAGTATCCCAAAACACCTCGCGACCTGGTGGAGCTGAGAAATTGGAATTGGACAAGGCCGGCAATCCTCTTGTCAACCAAAATGTTTGTTTTTCCTGATCATAATGTATAATAGCCTGATAATCTGCCTCTATTACCGACTGCTGTTCCGCAATCAGTTGCAAAGCCTCAGTCAATTGTCGATCACTGAGGCGCAACCATTGCTGAATACGATTCCCAGACCAACCTTGCCTCACATAAAATAATACGTCATACACTGTTAATCGGGTCCCGGCGATACACCAACCCTTTTGAGTTTGAACCATCAGCGATTGTCCCTCAGCCAAATCTTCCAGATTGGGAACACAAGTTTCTGCAAATGACAACCCAGGTTGTGCAATAAATAATACCTCATATACAGACTTTGCTGTTCCCAAACGTTCTATACAATCCAACAAAGCCTCAAAATCCAATTGCATAACCTGTTCTAACACCTCTTTGGAAATAGTCCCAAACTTCCTTTCCAAGGATCGCACTAATAACTGTGCCTCCATTCTTAAACCATCTACGGATCCACCATTCTCAACTTTCATAATGACCCTTTGGTACTCACTCAATTATTTTTAACATCCAAGTCTAACTTTCAAATCCTATTTTCCTGGAATTTGGGACCCAAATCAACTGGACAGTAAGTTACCAGATTACCAAGCAAATTGTCTTAATAAATCCTGAGTTAGCGAAGTAAGAGCCAGAGACCAATCCTTTTTTAAGGTATCTTGGCGATAAATTTTACATCCCTTAAACCAAGGCGATTCTTCCCCCGTATTCATCCAACGCCATTCTGGAACCTCAGGTACCAAAACTCGTGCCATTTTTCCCAAACCAGCCAATAGGTGAATATTCGTATTGCTGACTGTCACATAGTCATTAAGTAAAGATAATAAGGCTAACATTTCTTCCAGATTCTCATTATAACCACTTAGATCATGCACATTTTTTCCTAAGATTCCCCGTAAGATTTCCAATTCTCCCGGGATGATATGCCGCTGCAAAACTAGAAAAGTTGCTTGTAGAGGTTGCAAGGCCATACCCAAATCTTGTAGGGGAATAGATTTGTAGGGACTGATAGGAATCTTGTGAGGCTCTGCATAAAACTGACCATACACTTCCCGCACTTTTACCTGTTGCTCAGGAGAAGTCCCTGCTCGCCAAGTAAGTCCAATATAAGGGGGAGAACCTAATTTTGCCAAACGTAATTGCATCAAGGCCAGTTGTTCAGGGAGCACCGTCAATTCCAGTGGTGGAGGAATATCGTGGGAAATTCCCAACGCAGCTGGCAGATCGCCAATCAATAACACTTGCCCTTTTAACGCTGACAACTCAAACTGGTTTTCAAGGATCAATTTATCTAACCAAGGTTGCCGCTTTAGCAAACTGGCCAACTTGGCACTGCAATGATAACTGATTATTCCGCCCCGTTTTTTCAAAAGAGGCGCAAATCTGAGAAAAAACAATTCATCTCCCAATCCCTGTTCCTTATACAAATAAAAATGCTGTTGATCCAAGTAATTAGGTAAAACAACCAGTGGAGGCGGCGTCATTTTCAAGTAAGCATAGTTAATTTTTCGAGAAGGACGCCATGTGTATTCTTGCCAACCTTCTGCAAACCGTTGCGACATCAGTAAAATAATGGATCGATGGTAATGAAAATGAGTGGCTTGAGGATTAAGGTTAATGGCTTTTTCGCAATAAGCAAGAGCTTGAGTGAGGTCACCTTGTAAACGATAGACACTGCTAAGATTGTTATAAATATCAGCATCTTGGGGGCGTGTGGATAAAGCCTGTTGATAATGTTGTATGGCTTTGGCAAATTGTCCCTGCTCCTGAAAAATAGCAGCCACATTGTTATGAGCATTGGCCAAATTGGGATTTAATGACAATGCCTGTTCAAAACATTGTAAAGCCTTAGGCAATTGCGATTGAGTTTTGTACAAACTGCCCAAACTGTTATAAACTTCTGCAAATTGAGGCGTAAGTTGTAAAGCCTGTTGATAATGAGACTCTGCACCCTGCAGATCATTTTGAATTTGCAACAAATTACCCAAACTGTGATGAGCCTCGGCAAAATTGGGACGCATCTGCACGGACTGTTCCAAATGAGTTTTGGCAATGTTCAATTGTCCTTTTTGCTGCAATAGCACCCCTAAGTTATGGTGAGCATCAGCGTGCTCAAATTGCATAATCAATACTTGCTGGTAGTGGACAATCGCTTGATCAAGATCGCCAACTTGATAATAAATATTCCCTAACCACCAATACAGATCGGGCTGAGGTTGGTGCTCAATTGCATTTTTTAACACGGCAATGGCTTCGTCCAATTGACCTTGTTGAGACCATAATTTTACCAGATGCAGAATGATTTGGACTGCATTTGGTTGCAATTGTTGACCTTGCTGAAGTATTGAAATAGCTTCTTGAGACTGTCCATTTCGTTGCAAAGCATCACTGAGACCCAAATAGGCAGGGATCAAATGGGGATCGAAGAGTAAAGCATTTTGATAATACTCAATGGCTTGGGACAGTTGACCTTGGGCCGAAAAAATATTAGCCAAATTATTATAGGCTTGACCATGAGTGGGGTTAAGGTCCAGGGCAGTTTGAAAACAACGTTCCGCTTCCCCCAACTGTCCCTGCTCATAGAGACAAACTCCAAGATTGTTATGAATGCTGATGTCTTCTGGAGCAAAACTTAAGGCTTGTCGATGTTGAGCAATGGCTTCTTCCAAACGACCCAGAGCCCGCAGAGCATTGCCCAAATTGGTGTAATAATTAGGAGCATAAGGCTTGATTTCAATGGCTTTTTTTAGATAATTAACTGCCTCATTCAATTGACCTTGTTGAGCCAAAGTCACCCCAAGTAAATGGAGAATATCAGGTTGATGGGGTTGAGACTGCAAAATCTGTCGATACCAATGTTCAGCTTGGGCAAATTGACCTGCCTGATGATGTTGTTGAGCAGTGCGTAAAAGAGTCTGTATATCCATGGTGGCTTGTGTGGTAGTAGAAGAAATGATAGAATGATGAGAAATAACCGCCTGTTGCAAGGCTGCAGTCAATTTTTGCAAAGCCGGTCCCCATTGATAATTGGGGGTTTGTCGGTATAAAGGAAAGCCCGGAAACCAAGGAGAAAAAGGTTCCGTCATTAACCAACGCCAATCTGGTGAGGGGTGGGGAATTAGGACGTGGGCTATTTTTCCCAATCCGGCTATCAGGTGCATATTGGTATTACTGACACCTACATAGTTGTCTAACAGAGACAGCAAGGCTAACACGGTTGCCAAGTCTTCGTTGCTGGCAGCAAAATCATGCACTGGTCGTTCCAAGAGACCGGCCAAATGAGCAATTTCACCGGGTTTGGGATGACGTTGTAAACTGAGCACTGTACCTGGTATCGACCGCAAGGCACTTGCCAATTCTGGCAAGGGAATTTCCTTATATAGCCAACGCTTACCCGTTTTAGGTTGTTGTTCGGGAACGGTCCCAGCTCGCCATGTGAGACCTAAGTAAGGAGGGGGTCCCAAAGCACGCAATTGTCTTTGCAGCACAGTCAAACGTTCAACATCAACTGTGAAGGATAAGGAAGTGGGCGTTTCTTGAGTTATTCCCAAGGCATAAGGCAGATCACCAATAAATAATTCGTGGTCAAATTTTGGGAATGGGGAAGTGGTTAGAAAATGCTCCAAACAGGGTTGAGGAGTTAAGAGGGTGACCAATTTGGGACTGCCATGGTAAATGATTTGAGCTCCCCGTTTTTTTAGCAGAGGTGCAAACCTCAGAAAAAACAATTCGTCACCCAATCCCTGCTCCTTGTGCAATAAAACCGTTTGCCCCAACAAATTACCGGGCAACAGGGGCAAAGGAGCGGGAACAGTTTCTGCTGAGGGAGAAGTAATCGTGCCCCGATTCCGCCAGCGGTATTCGACCCAGCCTGCTGTAAATTGGCCTGTCTTGAGCAGGAAAGCAGCCTTGTGGCGATGAGCCCACACATGATCCGGTTGAATTTGCAGAATTTTTTCGCAATAAACCAAGCCTTCTCGAGGTTGGTTCTCTTCCTCACATAACAAACTTAGATTTTGATAAGCATTGATATAGTGTGGATTGATGCGAGTAATTTGTTGTAGATAAGTCTTGGCTTGTTCCAATTCCCTTCGCTCATAATAAATTTCTGCCAAGTTGTTATAAATGGCTAAGGACAAAGGAGTTTCTTGTGAGGTCAGTTGCTCAAGGGCGGTTTGATAGTGAAAAACAGCCTGATCCCATTTTTTTTGTTGAGCATGGCAAACGCCTAACTTGTTATGCAAATTGGCAGAAGGTTGAGCAAGATAATACAATGCCAGTTGATAGTGTTCAATGGCTGCTTCAAATTCTCCAACCAGGCGCAATTCATCAGCCAATTGTTCCTGAAGCGTTACAGAATAAGGGGAATTTTGAACATCCGCCTGCAATTGTTGTAGAGTGGAATGTGGGGTGTGGTGAGTGGACACGTTAGAATGAGCAGTGAGTAATGAAGGCGTTAGGAAGATTCTGGAGACCAAACAATATCCAAATCTTTGGCTGCTTTGACATCGTTTAAACGTTTGACTGGCATGTGATGGGGAGCTGCTTTTAAGTAACTGGGATTGTCATAGGCTAATTTTTGCAGTTCAATAAGAGCCTCTACAAAACCATCTAAACTGGCCTTGTCTTCAGTTTCGGTGGGCTCAATCAGCAAACATTCGGGGACCAGCAGTGGAAAATAGGTGGTTGGAGCATGAAATCCCTTATCTAACAGACCTTTGGCAAAGTCCATGGCAGTGACCCCTTGATCCTTGGCCAATCGTTTTAAGGTGAGGATGAATTCATGGGTGGCGCGTCGATTGGGAAAGGCCATGTCAAAACCAGCTTGAGTTAGACGAGTTTGTAAGTAATTGGCATTTAAGGCAGAAAATTCAGCCACTCGACTCATGCCTTCTCGTCCCAACAGTTTGGCATAAATGTAGGCTCGCAACAGAATGCCAATGTTGCCCGCATGGGCAAGCAGACGGCCAATGGTTTGAGGACAATCTTTTTCTGTCAGCCAGCGATAATGTTGGCCATCATAACCAATTATGGGAATGGGTAAAAAGGGCAGTAAACGAGTATTTACGCCCACGGGACCAGCGCCAGGACCGCCACCTCCATGAGGAGTTGAGAAGGTTTTGTGCAGGTTAAGATGAATGACATCAAAGCCCATGTCACCCGGTCTCACTTTGCCCAAAATGGCGTTTAAGTTAGCACCATCGTAATACAAAAGTCCCCCAGCTTCATGGACTTTGTGCGCAATGGTTTGGATTTGGCGTTCAAACACCCCCAAAGTGGAAGGATTGGTCAGCATGATGCCTGCAGTCTGTGGTCCCAGAGCAGCTTCCAGAGCGATCAAGTCAATATCACCTTGGGAATCTGTAGGAATTTCTCGAACTTTAAATCCTGCCATGACTGCAGAAGCTGGATTGGTCCCATGAGCAGCATCCGGGACCAGCATTTCAATTCGTTGTTGATCACCCCTGGCATCATGGTAGGCTCGAATCATAGCTACCCCAGCAAATTCTCCTTGAGCCCCAGCAGCAGGGACCAAGGAAACGCCTTGCATACCAGTGACTTCCTTGAGTATTTCTTGCAGTTCATAGAGGCAGCTTAACAGTCCCTGATTATGATTGTCCAACGTGGCGGGATGACGTCCCAGTAAGTTGGGTAAAGAGGCCAGTTGGTGACAAATTTTGGGATTGTATTTCATAGTACAAGAGCCCAAGGGGTAAAAGTGAGTGTCAATGGAGAAGTTTTTCTGGGAGAGTCGAGTATAGTGACGAATGACTTGTAATTCAGAGACTTCTGGAAGTTGGGGACGTTTTTTGCGTCGCAGTGTTGCTGGAATATCGTCCAACTGGACAGAGGTGCGAGGGTGCTGAGTAGGGGCAATGCGTTGAGGGTGACTGTGTTCAAAAATCAGCATATTTTAACCTTGAGCGCTTAGGTTTCTTCAGTGAAATTCCCATATTGCATAAAGCGTTGAAAGCGTTTTTCAACCAGCTCATCTGGGGAATGTTTGTCTAGGGTGTTTAAGATGTCTTCTAAGGTGCTGCTTAAGTTACGTGCCATGGCATCAACATCTCGATGGGCGCCGCCCAATGGTTCGGGAATAATGGTGTCGATCAATTCGAGTTCTTTAAGACGTTGCGAGGTCATGTTCATGGCTTCTGCAGCTTCCGAAGCTTTGTCAGCGCTTTTCCAAAGAATGGAAGCACATCCTTCGGGAGAAATGACTGAGTAGGTGCTGTATTCTAACATGCAGATTTTATCTCCAAGACCGATGGCTAAAGCGCCTCCCGATCCACCTTCACCAATGACAGTGCAAATGATGGGGGTTTTTAGGCTGATCATCATATACAGATTACGAGCAATGGCTTCACTTTGTCCCCTTTCTTCAGCATCGACGCCTGGATAAGCCCCGGGAGTATCGATGAAAGTGAGTAAGGGCAGTTTAAAACGTTCGGCCATTTTCATGAGTCGTAAGGCTTTACGGTAGCCTTCGGGTCGAGGCATGCCAAAATTGCGTTGTAATTTTTCTTTGACATCACGCCCTTTTTGTTGGCCAATGATGACTACGGGTCGGCCATTTAAACGGGCCAGCCCACCGATCAAGGCTGGATCGTCTCCAAACAACCGGTCTCCATGCAATTCTTCGAATTGGGTAAAAATGCGTTCTATATAATCGAGTAGATAAGGTCTTTGAGGGTGCCGGGCGAGTTGGGAAATTTGCCAGGCGGTGAGTGAGGAGAAAATGGAACGGGTCAATTCTTGACTTTTGAGTTGCAAACGTACAATTTCATCGCCAATGTTGATATCATTGTCGTTGCCAACATAACGTAATTCGTCGATTTTGGCTTCCAATTCCGCTATCGGTTGTTCAAACTCTAAAAAATTGAGATTCATGGATGGATTCTGTGAATTTTATATCAGGATGACAGAAAATACTTAAGGTGAAGAGTGAATGCGAGGTCATTTTGCGGTATTCCGGAACGCGTCCATTCCTGCCAACTGTTGTGGTTGATGTGAGCATTTTCGCTTACTTTTGCAGTTAAAACAATAGTCAGCTTGTTTAGGATATGACTGATAAGCAGGATTTAATAACAATTTGGAGTAATGACGAATTATTCAAGCGAGGATAGCAGGGCAATTGACAATAAAATGCGCTCTTTCAGTAGGATGTGCTGAGCGTTTTTTGCGAAGCGCATCAATCGAGGCTCGTTCAGAATTGAATACGGAAAGGAGATAGGGGAGTGGTGACTTAGGAAAATCGGAGGATTAATAAAAGTGAGGAGGGAGGGTAATGAGGGGCGAACGATGGGACTTGAACCCACGACAGCCGGAATCACAATCCGGAGCTCTACCAACTGAGCTACGTCCGCCATAAATGGTACGCCCGGCAGGACTCGAACCTGCTACCCTCAGCTTAGAAGGCTGATGCTCTATCCAGATGAGCTACGGGCGCATACTGCTCATTCTGGGCATGTCTAAAAATGAGGAAGGACGCCCTGCGTCCCTGACTTGACAAAATGATGAATTTCATCAGAAGAAATGGTCGGGGTAGAGGGATTTGAACCCCCGACACCCTGCTCCCAAAGCAGGTGCGCTACCAGACTGCGCTATACCCCGTTATAATGGTACCAGACTCACTTACGATGGTGTAATTATACCAGTTGTGTCTTTTTTGTCAAGGGAGGCTTCCAAATAAATTTTTAGGATCTTCAATAAGGGGATACCAACTATAGTAAATCTATTTTATGAGTAGCATGGGTAGAATAGGCCTCCCAATGAGAAGGTCATCAATCGCTTACCTCCCCCAATTTAGCACCGGCTACAAATGAGTGAGTAAAGATAAGGGATAACGAATATCGGCTAAATAATCTTTAATACATTGCAGTACCATGGGACTGCGTAAATTAGTTTTCTCCAGCACTTCTGAATAAGACAACCAGCAGGTTTGCACAATACCCATGTCCAATAGCCGATCAGGATAATAATCAACAACTTGGCCAGTAAAACAAATACGTAAATAAGTTGTGCCACTGATCGATTGGGTATGATAATAAAGCCCAAGCAATTTTTCTGGAACAAATTGCCAAGCCGTTTCTTCCAAAGTTTCCCGAATCACGGCTTCCAATATGGTTTCCCCGGCTTCTAAATGTCCTGCAGGTTGATTCAACACAATCAAATTGTCCGAACTTTCTTCTACCAACAAAAATCGCTGTTTGTCTTCAATGACTGCAGCCACTGTAACATGAGGATGCCAAATCATTTTATCAATCTACCTTCAGGGAGAACTATCTCTTCATAAATTTCATTGCTGGCGCCAATTAACTCCACTGAAGGTTGAAATTCAATTTTCCGAGCCACCGCCAGGTTGACCACAATACTGGATAATACATTATCCACCATCGGTAAGGAACGCGGCAATTCTCCTTCTAAAATTTTAATGATATGAGAAGCTAGGAACTGACTGACCGTTTTAAAATCAATGGAGAAACCCATCAAAGCACCTGCATGCACCTGAATATGACCCTGTCGAGCAAAAGTGGGAATTTTATGAGTGTTCAACAAAGTCAACAACTGATTAACATCCTGAGACTCCCAATTCTCAAAACAATTTAATTTGGGAATGAAAAAGGCATCAATGTCCTCAGCAATCAAAATTTGTAGTCCAGACAAGCAATGTTTAACATCATCTTTCTCAATCAATCGCTCTACAATTTGGTAGCCACGCTGTTTAGCTGTATCATAAGCATCATCGATACTAGATTGCTCATTTTTCTTCTCCTGATCGGAATATAACACACCTAACTTTTTAAAAGTAACCTCATCGTGAAACACTTCAAACATTCTCCGAAAATAATTCGGATCAATTCTCAAGGTGTAATTATCCCGTCCAGAATCATTCAAACTCAAAATCAACTTGGTCCCCAAAGGATTACTCACACAAACTCCCAATAAATTAATCGCTTCTTGATCTGGATTGGCCATCATATAATCATCTTGGGCTCTTAAAAGAGCACGATTGGCAGCAGTGCCAGCCGCAATGATCAAGTCTATTTCCGAACGCCTTACCAATTCCTGAGCCTTTTGAGCCAGCAACCCACTTTCCTCAGCAGTATCCTCCAATTCAAAAACAATTTGTAGTTCCCTGGGAAACAAAATTTTACCGGAAAAATCAGTTCTCCTCGCCAAACTTTTTTGCGTTTCCTCAAAAACCCTAAGATACATTTCTGTGGGAGCATGAGTCAAAAAAGCAAGTGTATATTGCTTCACCTCTTGGGCAATTGCTGACCCATAAAACATTGTTCCCCAAATCAGCAAGCCAAAACCTATTAACCAATTACCCAGTTTCATCTTTGCTCTCCTAATGCTCAATGATAAAAAGTTATCCAACAATCACTTTTTTCAAAATTATAACTTATTTTTCAATGGCATAAACAGTCGTCCATCTCCACTGAAAAAACGAGAAAATCCCTCATAATATTCCAAGCGCAACACTTGAATAGTCACAATCGCTCCTTCCAACACAATGATAAACACATTCCCCAATAAAATAACCAAACCATGAGCAGTTCCCTCTAAACCCTTAGCCAAAGTAAAAATTGCGATGGCCAAAGCCACATGATTTAAACTGAATGCGGCCACCCGCAGAAAGGATAAAGTATTTGCCAAATAATTGGTAATTGCCTCAAATCCCTCAACTATTGTGACTAAGAAGCGCTCCCCAAAAGTTGTCTTATGCAGATACCACTTATAACTCAAAATCAGTGACCAAGGTATCAGGACTAACCACAGTTGTTGACTCTCAAATTCCCCGGTATTCATCCAGTCCCTGATCGCATAAAATCCTCCCAAATACAAAGCAATTCCAGCCAACCCGGTACTGTTCAACAATGCTTCCACATAATGTCCATCCTGCCAACGATTAAAAATGGTTATCAGGACGGCAATTAGAATAAAGCCCATTCCCCAATACAAAGCCACGGTCAACATGTGCTCTGGATCGTGAATGGGGGACATCCATAAGGCTGGGAACAAATATTCTTCAAAGCCAAATACACTTCCATAAAGTGTACCAAAAATCATCGATGAAGCCCCTGCTAACATCAAAATGGGAGCATATCCTCTTAATTTATCTTGAAAATAAAAACCAAGTCCCGCAATAACTGCACCATGACCCACATCTCCAAACATGGATCCAAACATGGCGATAAAAGTTAATGTAAACCATAAGGTAGGATCAAATTCCCCATATCGAGGAATTCCGTATTGTTTGATCAACTGAGAAAAGGCTGCTAACCATAAGTTATGCTTAATTAAGGTAGGTACTTTCTTATATTCATGACGATGAGGAGAACGGGCAGTCAAGACCCAAGGGTGCTTTAAATTCTCTGCCAAAGATTGTTCCAAAACAGGAAGTTGCGATTGAGGCACCCAACCTTCAATCAACACCAATTCCCCTTTTCCTCTGGCCATTTCCGCCAATTGAGCATAACTGATTGAGTGACTCAACAGCACGTGTGCTTGTTGCAACTCGGCTTGATGGGTGCTTAACCAAACTTGTATCTGGTTTTGCACGGTCTCAATACGAGTCTGCAAGTCAAACAATTTTTCTGTCAATTCAGTATGAACTTGTTGAGGATGATGATGAAATTCAGGAGGAATGTTCAAAGGTTGAAAATCTGCATGATTTAGCACACTGCCCACTTGATTGGCTTGCAATAGGGACCCTGCAACCACTATATAAAAAGTTTGCTCGTCTTGATGAAAAATGTTGATGACATGTTTCGCCAAGGCAATCGCTTCCTGTAAATGTTGAAAATTTTTCCTGGGCACAGTTCCCACATGTAAATTTAAAAATTGCTTTTGACCCTGAAACAGTGCCAAATCAAGGTCCAGATGAATAAATTTCTTCAACATCTCCAGCAATTGTTGTAAGTGAACTTGTTGGGTCTGTAATTGATGAAGTTGCTCGTCAAATTCAGTCAACTGCTGAATTAGGGTTCCCAATTGATCGTGAACTTTAAGTATTTGTTCCAAAGATACCGGTTGTTTATTGTTCCCACTGGACAGATCTGGAAAGGTCAATTGGGTTCGCGTCAAGATTTTTTCCAAACGAATTCGAGCTTTATAAAAATTAGTTTGGAACTCAGTCCCAATTTTATCGGGCATCCATTGGGCAAATTGTCCACAATCTTCAGGATTGAACATTCCCATTTCCGCCAACAGTTTGGCAATCAGGGGAACATCCTCTTTCAACAAATTCAAGGAGATAAAATACATGGATATAGCTTTAAACATCACTGACCTGTCCTGTGACAAATATATTTGTTAAATGGAATACTGTTGTGTTTGAAAGTAATTGCAGTACTTTAGGGACTGCGAGTCCTCAATTTGGAGTGTTAAAGTGCGGTTTGGCTTTCCAATTTATCCTCGAAAGGAAGGCAAAACCTGCCCACTGTTTAAAACTTAGTCAGATTTGCAAGTCAAAACTTATTATTCAGCAAAATATACTTTCTTATATTGAACTCAAGTTATTTAACACTTTGAATCGAGAACAGTTTATTTTTCCTAACTTGTCAGTGCATTAGCATAATCCGCAGCAGTTTGTATCAGGGGAATACTTAATCCCAACCGTTTGCCCTTGATAATTGCCATGATTCGACGCATTTCTATTTCTCGCAATAGTACATAAGCCACAACTCTAGCCAATGAAAAACTTTTCCATTTCAAAGTATATTCTGCAACACGTCGCACTTCTTGGCTTAAACGTTGATCCACTTCAAAAATGCTATTGGCTTCTCCAATCACCTTGTTTAAAGGGGGAGGTAAATGATTTAAAATTTCGGGTAATTGATTGAATTCCAATAATTTTTTTAAAAGTTGACGATGAAGATTAAAAGAAGTGGGAACTAATAGATAATAGGTTTCAGCCGCAGACAATTGATAATTAAGTCGATAACGCAGCAACCACAACAAATTTAACCGATCCATGAAAATACTGACCAAAGGTTGTAATAAGTGTCTTTCATTACGACTCAAATTCCCCAATTGTTGCATAAAACCCAGCAAGTAATATCGGTCAATAATTCCGTCTAAAAAGTAAGGGGAGGGCAATTTTTCAAGAACGCGGCGACTGTGGCGTGCCATGATCCCATAACGACCGCGTTCCAAGCGTCTCAACAGTTCGTGAATGTCTTCCATTTCTAACAGTTCAGCGATGGGCAACTGAGAAAATTTACCCAAATCAACGAGTTGGGTTTGAATTTCTGAATTGGTCAATTGGGCCAACTTGCCTCGAATGATCATTTTTAAATTGGCAATTTCGCATTTATGAAGCCAATAAATTAATAAAGTTTGTTCTATTCCCGATAGGGGACGAATGAGTATTTCAAAATCTGCCAGCATGGCCATAAGCCAAGTTTGTTCAATTTGTGCATTGGATAAATTGACCCAATTTTCATTGAAATCCGTTAAAAAAGTGGGTGTAGATGGAGTGGAAGTAACCGCGGATTGAGGAAAAAAAGTTGGGGAATGTAATAATTCTTTAAGTTGAGTTTCTGACCATAATCGGCTGGCCAAGATGGAAACTCGAGTATCTAAGTAGGCATATCTAACGTTCATAATCCCACTTTCATCAATAGTTGAATGGCGGCATCCAATGCTTTTTGTTGATTCTCTTCTGCCAAATTGTAGAGTTGAGTCTGTTTTGCCTGATAACGTTTCTCCAGTTCGGCAATTGCCTGCTCGGCCTGCTTTTCTGCCTGTTGGAGAAAACGAGTTTGTAATTCTGGTAGGGATTTTTGGAAATCTTGCTCTTCTTGAGCAACCTTGGTAAGTGCTGCCTGAATCAGTTGTTCCCGTTGCTTCTGAGCTTTGGTAACCAATTGTTCCGCTTCACTTTCTACAGTGAGCAAGCGTTTTAACGTGTCTTCCATAAAATTTTCAAGTCATCATTGGGTGATTAAATAATCTGAATTAATCTTAATATTCCCAAAACAGTAGGGATCCGTTTGGTATCCCCACTGTCCGGATTTAAATGAAATTAATCAACGCTGTATTTGTCTTCCAGCAATTTGGCATGAGCCGCAGCCAATCGGGCGATGGGCACACGAGGGGCTGAGCAGGATACATAGTCCAAATCAATGTGGTGACAAAAACGGATTGAGGCGGGCTGTCCTCCTTGTTCCCCACAAATACCCACTTTTAGACCGGAGCGTGTTTTGCGACCCCGCTCTACAGTCATGCTCATGAGTTGTCCCACTCCTTTGACATCTAACACCTCAAAGGGGTTGTCTTGTAAGATTCCGCTTTCGTTATAGAGAGGTAGGAATTTGTTTTCTGCATCTTCTCTGGAGAATGAGAAGGTGGCTTGAGTTAAATCATTGGTCCCAAATGAGAAAAATTCAGCAATTTCAGCCAGTTGTTGGGAACGTGTGCAGGCTCGTACTGTTTCAATCATAGTACCGAATTTGAAGTTGAGCTTGAGATTTTGACTGGTCTCAATTTCACTGCGGATAGTATCCACTGTCTTTTTAACATGGGATAATTCTTGGGAGGTGATGACTTGGGGTACCATGATTTCTGGATTGACAGCTATTCCCTGTCTGGTACATTCGGCAGTTGCCTCGAGAATACCGCGGATTTGCATGGCATAGATTTCGGGATAAGTAATTCCCAAACGCACGCCTCGATGTCCCAACATGGGATTGACTTCATACAGTTCACGCACTTTTCGCAACATCTGTTCTTTTTTGGAGATGGCACTGTTGAGCAATTCTTCTCCAATTTCATCAAAGGGAGGCGGCAGTTGGGTCAAAGGTTTGTTGACAGTGGCCGCGAGCATACGCATGCTGTTGACCAGATTACCCATACCTTTTACAGTACCGCGTAATTGACGAAGGCTCTCAATTTCATCCACTAATTGGTTCTCAGTGGGTAAAAATTCGTGCATTGGAGGGTCTAATAAGCGAACTGTGACTGGACGAGGAGACATCACTTTAAACAGATCGATGAAGTCTTTACGTTGAATAGGTAACAGTTTATTCAAGGCTTCTTGACGCTCTTCTTTGGTATTAGCCAGGATCATGTCAATGACAATGGGTAAACGATCGGTGTCGTTAAACATGCGTTCCGTGCGGCATAAACCAATGCCCATTGCTCCATATTCGACAGCTCGTTGCGCGGCATTTGGAGTGTCCGCATTAGCCATGACTTTCAGTTGTGCAATTTCGTCTGCCCAAGACAGTAAGGTTTTTAATTCTTGAGAGAATACCGGAGGAATGGTGGGAATTTCTCCCAGGTAAACATTGCCACTGCTGCCATCAATGGTGATAACATCTCCTTCATGCAACACATAGTCTCCAATTTGAGCTTGCCGCAATCTGACATCTACGGCAATTCCTTCTGCTCCAGCGACACATGCTTTGCCCATGCCTCTGGCAACCACCGCAGCGTGCGAAGTTTTACCACCGCGACTGGTCAAAATACCTTGAGAAGCGAAGAAACCATGAATATCTTCTGGTTTGGTCTCTTCTCGAACCAAAATGACTTTTTCCCCGGCTCGACCTAAGATTTCTGCATGGTCGGCATCAAATACACATTTTCCGCAAGCTGCTCCTGGGGAAGCCGCCAGTCCTTGGGCAATGGCCTGAGGTTGACCACTGAGATCCAAGCGGGGATGTAGCAGTTGTTCCAAATAGTCCGGATTGACTCGCAACAAGGCCTGCTCTTTAGTAATGAGACTTTCTTTGAACATTTCTACTGAAGTACGCACCATAGCCACAGAATTCATTTTGCCATTGCGAGTTTGTAGACAGTATAAAGTTCCCTTTTCAACTGTATATTCATAATCCTGTACTTCGTGATAATGAGCCTCTAACTTATTGCGCAATTCCACCAATTGTGGATAAATATTAGGAAGTTCCTGCTTCATTTCCTGCACTGGTTTAGGGGTACGAATTCCCGCCACCACATCTTCTCCTTGGGCATTGACCAAGTATTCCCCATACATCTCATTTTCCCCAGTGCCGGGATTACGAGTAAAGCCCACGCCAGTGGCACTGTCGTTACCCATGTTGCCAAACACCATAGTCACGATGTTGACTGCAGTCCCATTAGCCATGGCGGGAGTGATATTAAATTCCCGACGATAATCAATGGCCCGTTTGCCCGTCCAAGAATTGAAGACCGCTTTGATGGCAATTTCCAATTGCTCATACACATTTTCTGGGAAAGCTCGTCCCGTTTGTTCCTTGACCACTTTTAAGAAACGAGCACTGACATCCTTTAGAGCATTGACATCCAAATCGACATCCTCTTTTGCTCCGGACTGCTTCTTCACAGCTTCAAATTCGTGGTCAAAATGTTCATCTTTAACCCCCAAAGCCACCTTACCAAACAATTGGATAAAACGCCGATAAGCATCATAACCAAAACGATCATTTTGGGTTTGAGCAATTAAACCTTGGAGAGTCTGTGGATTCAGTCCCAAATTTAAAATAGTGTCCATCATACCTGGCATGGACATGGCGGAACCAGAACGTACCGATACCAACAACGGATTATTGGCATCCCCAAACCCCTTTTTGGTGGTTTTTTCCAACTGCTGGATATGCTGCTTCACCTCTTCCATAAGTCCGGCAGGCAATGTATGTTGGGGATCAGCCAGATAAGTCAAACAAGTCTCAGTGGTAATGACAAATCCTGGAGGCACATTTAAGCCAATTTGAGTCATTTCACACAAGTTAGCCCCTTTGCCGCCTAACAAATGTTTATTTTTTCCATCCCCTTCATTAAAGGAATAGACATACTTCTTACTCATATAAAAAAGCTCCTTAGTGGTATGTACGTAGGGGTCTTTCCCCTATTTTTTAGCATTGATTAATCTAATTCTTCTCAATTATAAAGGATTCCGTTCCAATTAACCAGTACTCAGAAACGTATTTTGTCCTTATTTAAACCCATAAAGAGGAGAACAGCTCAGGATGAGTTGACGAATTACAAGACAAATAGTTATGCTATCCTAAAAATTTCTTATCTCATTCCCATCAATTCACCCCAGAGCTTTCCCATCATGTCCAACCAAAAAATAACCTTACCCATCAGTGGGATGACTTGCGCAAACTGTGCCCGTAATTTAGAACGTAACCTGAAAAAAATGCAAGGTATTGAAGAAGTTAACGTCAATTATGCCACTGAACAGGCAGTGCTCACCTTTAAATCTCACCTATTGGGAGAAACAGATATTATTGCCAAAATTCATAACATTGGCTACGGAGTGCCTCGTGAAGATCCCAATCAAGTTGATCAACGCCATATCCAGTCTCAAATAGTCCAACTGTGGATTGGTCTCTTATTTACCCTGCCCCTATTTATCTTAAGCATGGGACGAGACTTTGGCTTATTGGGCGCCTGGAATCAATCCCCAATACTCAACTGGTGGCTCTTACTGCTAGCCTCTCCGGTACAATTCTATGTGGGCAAAGACTATTATCTAGGGGCTTGGAATTCCCTGAAAAATCAAACTGCTAACATGGACGTACTAATTGCCATGGGCAGCTCAGTTGCCTTCTTCTACAGCGTGGCTGTCGTATTCCAGCTCACCCATCACGACCATGTTTACTTTGAAACTGCCGCCATGATTATCACCTTGATAAAACTCGGTAAATTACTGGAAGCCAAGGCCAAGGGACAGACCAATACTGCCCTAAAAAAATTGATCAGTTTACATTCCAAAACAGCTATTTTATTATCAGAGGGACTGGAAGGAAAAATTGAACAAATAATTCCCATTGAACAAGTCAAAGTAGGTGATTTATTGCTGGTCAAACCTGGCGAAAAAATACCAGTGGATGGAAAAGTGATCGAAGGTCATTCTCATATTGACGAAAGCATGCTAACTGGAGAAAGTTTACCCATTTCCAAACATCCCGGAGATAAAGTCATCGGCGCTACCCTCAATCAACAAGGTTTACTCACAATCAAAGCGACCAGCATTGGTTCAGACACCGTACTGGCTCAAATTATTCGTTGGGTAGAGCAGGCCCAAGGCAGCAAGGCCGCCATTCAACAACTGGCGGATCGAGTGTCCAATTGGTTTGTACCCATCATCATTCTCATTGCTATCAGCACTGGATTATTTTGGGGAATCATGATGAATTTTGAAATGGCCATGATGAAAATGGTAGCCGTGTTAGTGATCGCCTGCCCTTGTGCCCTTGGCTTAGCCACACCCACTGCCATTATGGTTGGGACCGGCCGAGCAGCAGAATTGGGCATTTTATTTAAAAACAGTGCCGTATTGGAACGTACACAACATTTAAAAACCGTGGTTTTCGACAAAACTGGCACCTTAACCATTGGGCGTCCCGTGGTCACCGATCTCATCACGACTTCCACTCTTCAAGAAACGGAATTACTGTATTTTGCTGCCTCTGCGGAACGGGGCAGTGAACATCCTCTGGGCATGGCTATTGTTCAAGCAGCTCAGCAACGACAGCTCAATTTAGAATGGCCACAACAATTTACCACCATTCCCGGTCAAGGCATTTCTGCCCGCATAGCTGGGAAACTGGTACAATTAGGTCGACACCCCATTTTAGCCGCTCAAACTTCAACATTCGACATTACAGCGCAGGAACTGAAGTTGCGGGAACAAGGCAAGACCACAGTATGGGTCAGTCTCGATCAAAATATTGTGGGACTGATTGCCATTGCTGACCCAATTAAGCCAGAAGCTCCCGCCACTGTTGCCCAACTGAAACAATTGGGACTGTCAGTCATTTTGTTGACGGGCGACAATCAGGTTACAGCGCAGGCTATTGCCCAACAAGTGGGTATTGAAAAAATAATTGCTGAAGTTTCTCCTCTAGAAAAATCTTCTATAATCAAAGAATTGCAAATTCAAGGTTTGGGGGCAGTTGCCATGGTAGGAGACGGTCTCAATGATGCTCCAGCCCTGGCTCAAGCTGATATTGGCATCGCCATGGGCACTGGGACTGATATCGCCATAGAAACCGCTGACATTACTTTAATGCGTGGAGATTTGTCCACCGTTCCTCAAGCAATTGCACTGAGCCAACAAACCTTGCGCGTTATTCAACAAAACCTAGGTTGGGCATTTGGTTACAATCTGCTACTGATACCCATTGCCATGGGAGTACTGTACCCGTTCTCATCAATGCCAGACATTTTACGTTCTCTACATCCAGCTTTGGCGGCGACAGCTATGGCTTTAAGCAGTATTTCCGTCGTATTAAACAGTTTGCGACTGCGCAATTTCCAGGGGCAATAACCACAAATTACCCCTGGAAATTGAAGTAACCTTGAATAGAGGAAGTTATTTAAAAATAACTTGATTAGGGGATATCAACTACTTTAGAAATTCAACGGATAACTCCACTGGAACTGAGATTATACGTTTTTTAAGTCACTTAAATTCTATTTTCCCCTCTTGAAATTGAAATCAACTTCCCCTATTATTGAACCTGTTAGCACTCAATCGCTATGAGTGCTAAAATAAGCCCTATTTAAGCAATGGTTAATAACCTTTTTAGCACAAAAACTGCAAAAACCAATCAATACGCCATTTAACAATTTTTAGGAGAACATTACATGAAATTTCGTCCCTTACACGATAGAGTTTTAATCAAAAGAATGGAAGAAGAACGTAAGACGGCGGCTGGAATCGTCATTCCAGATTCCGCTACTGAGAAACCTATCCGGGGTAAAGTCATTGCAGTAGGAAAGGGACAAATTTTAGAGAATGGCCAGATTCGTTCCCTTGAAGTGGAAGAAGGAGATATAGTGCTGTTTGGCAAGTACTTTGGCAAGTACTCCGGAACTGAAGTCAAGATTGACGGTGAGGAACTGGTCGTCATGCGAGAATCTGAAATCATGGCTATTTTGGACGACTCTATGGGCAAAGCCGCTTAACTGACGACACCCCAATCTCCATCCCATTCATTTTAGTAGCAAGAGGACACTCAACTATGGCTGCAAAAGAAGTTCGTTTTTCCGAGGAAGCTCGTCATCAAATGATAAGAGGCGTGAACATTTTAGCAAACGCCGTGAAAGTCACTTTGGGACCAAAAGGACGCAATGTGGTCCTAGAAAAATCTTTTGGCTCACCCACCATCACTAAGGATGGGGTTTCTGTGGCGAAGGAAATTGAGTTGGAAAATAAGTTCGAGAACATGGGCGCCCAAATGGTTAAAGAAGTGGCTTCCAAAACCTCCGACATCGCTGGCGATGGCACCACCACCGCCACCATTCTGGGCTCAATCCATGTTAACCGAAGGTATCAAAGCAGTGACTGCCGGCATGAATCCCATGGATTTGAAACGAGGCATTGACAAAGCAGTCAGCGCTGCAGTAGCGGAACTGAAAAAACTCTCTAAACCTTGCAGCGACAACAAAGCCATTGCCCAAGTTGGCATGATCTCTGCCAATTCCGATGATTCCATTGGAGACACCATTGCCAAAGCCATGGAAAAAGTTGGCAAAGATGGCGTCATCACAGTTGAAGAAGGATCTGGTTTAGAGAATGAACTGGATATAGTCGAAGGTATGCAATTTGATCGAGGCTACCTTTCCCCCTACTTTGTCAACAATCAACAATCCATGACTGCTGAATTAGAAAACCCATTGGTATTGTTGCACGATAAAAAAATCTCCAACATTCGGGAATTGTTACCAGTTCTAGAAGGAGTGGCCAAACAAGGTCGTTCCTTACTCATCATTGCAGAAGATGTAGAAGGAGAAGCCTTAGCCACCCTAGTGGTCAATACCATTCGTGGTATCGTTAAAGTGGCAGCTGTCAAAGCCCCTGGTTTTGGAGACCGCCGCAAAGCCATGTTACAAGACGTCGCCATTCTAACTGGAGGCAATGTTATTTCCGAAGAAATTGGACTCAGTTTGGAAAAAGCCAGTTTGAATGACCTGGGCAGTGCCAAAAGAATTGTCGTTACCAAAGAGAACACCACTATCATCGATGGTAATGGCAAACACGAAGACATCAAAGCCCGCGTTGAACAAATTCGTCAACAAATTGAAGAAACCTCTTCCGATTACGACCGCGAAAAATTGCAAGAGCGAGTTGCCAAATTGGCCGGTGGAGTGGCAGTGATCAAAGTAGGTGCGGTCACAGAAGTGGAAATGAAAGAAAAGAAAGCTCGAGTAGAAGATGCCTTACATGCCACGCGTGCTGCAGTAGAAGAAGGAGTGGTCCCCGGAGGTGGAGTGGCTTTAGTACGTACCTTACAGGCCATTAAAGATCTCAAAGGAGACAACCATGATCAAGACATGGGCATTAAAATTGCCTTGCGTGCCATGGAAGAGCCCCTGCGTCAAATTGTTGCCAATGCCGGAGGAGAACCCTCAGTCATTCTTAACAAAGTGGCTGAACAACAAGGCAATTTTGGCTACAACGCCGCCACAGACACCTTTGGCGACATGATAGAAATGGGAATCTTAGATCCCACCAAAGTCACTAGAACTGCCTTACAAAATGCAGCCTCCATTGCCAGCTTGATGATTACCACCGAAGCCATGGTTGCCGAATCACCTAAGAAGGAAAAAGCAACTCCAGCCGCTCCGGGCATAGATGACATGATGTAAAGTTGTCTTAACGACCTACATTCCCCTAAATTCACCCCGGTGCCCATGTTAAATTCTGGGCACCGGGGTGTGTTTTTGAATGCTCGGGTTGGCAGCAATGTCGATTGATTATCGATACCTGTTTCCGGGTAAAACTTGCGGAAAAAGGGGAAATAAAGAACATTTTTAACCCAATTCAACACGGAGCCATTTCTTATGAAATCACTGTTTTACCTGATTCTCAGCAGCAGCTTAGGGTTCATTTCCAACAGCTGGGCAACAGATCCCAATCCCATCCTCATGACTGAGGACCAACTGCAGATTGAACAAGCTTGGATAAGAGCCGTTCCCCCGACCATGGATCTCACTGCTGCTTACATGCACATCAAAAACCTGTCTGATCAAGAACTTATCTTACAGGGTGGGCACTCACCTGCATTTGAAAAAGTCGAAATTCACAAGAGCGTCATCGAAAACGATCTGGCCCGAATGATTCCCATCGATACTTTATCCATTCCTGCTCATCAAAATGTCCAATTAGAACCAGGGGGAATACACCTGATGTTAATTGGCAAAAAACAAACTTTGGAAGAAGGAAAGTTGGTTTCCTTACAACTGCAATTCAACCAAGGTCAGTATACTTTAGAACTGCCAGTGAAGCGCAAAGAAAAAGAAGCCATGCCACATCATTCTCACTAAGATGTGTGGGTGGTTGATGTCTTTGCCAATTTTTACTTAACTGAGTAGTTCCCAACTGTTAACCACCCACTTACACCTCCCTTCAAAAATCAATCCATTGACAAATCAATTTGTTGAAAGTTAACAAACAAATCACTTGCAAGTCAAGCAGTTAAAATACAGTTTATTGACAGTCAGTGGCTTACTCGTTCACCCGGCCACAATTTCAATTTCTGTAAAACTGTTCTCGCCCAGATTATCCTTCCAAGAAAAACTGATCTTATCTCCCACTTTCCCCCCTTTAAACTGAAAGGCACAAAAGGGATCGGTGGAAATGCCACTGCCCCAAATCGCAGTCATTACCACCTTACCCTTGTGTTCACAACTGATCTCTTGAATGAAATGCGCAGGGATGGGCTGCCCGGTCTCTTTATTGACACGGGACCCTGTTTCCATAGGATGATTGATCAACACTTTCACTTCGGTAATTTCTTGAATTACTTTAACTTTCATTCGTATACTGTCAGATATCATATTCAATACCTCCTGTTTAAGCGCCACATCCACTGTTAATAACATTCACTTTTTGACGAGCCAAATACAATTGCCCTTTGGATTTAACCAGCACTGCCACTTCTGAACTGGTGCTCATCTTGATGCGAGTTCTCACCCATCCAATAGACTGATCTGGATTGGGGAATTGAAACTGAGCAATCAAAGGAATGGGGTTTTGCTCTGCTAAAATGGTGATGGATTCAACATTGGGCAGATTTGCTTCAATATCTAAAGGTACAATGGCGCCATTCTCCACGGGATCTGGAACTTTAATGGCAATTTTGGTACTTTCCATCACAAATAGCGAACTAAACACTTCTTCCAACGTTTTGGCCTCAAATGCCGAAGTTGGCCATTCCGCCCACCCATTGATTGGGAAAATGGCGCCTGCCATCAAGGCAGCACTTGTTCCCAACACATCTTTTAAAAACAGTCTTCGAGGTATATAATTCATGGTATATTTTTACTCACTAGGTTTTTAACCTTATAAAATCCAAATAGAAAGTCATAGCAACATCGACCTAAAATATATTGCAATGTTTTAGTTTTCCAGTCGGTTGAAAGATTGCAGGTTGTCAAGAAATAACCTTCCTTGAAGGGATATTATTTCTCAATCGTTAGGTTTTCAGTTAGAGAATAGCGATTCAGTTATTCAATCTCAACAGTCAACGAATAATCTGCCCCACCACGAGTGGAACCCACGACAATAAAATAGGTCTGAGCCCCTTTTCCGGGTAATATACCTTGCCAATATTGAGCTTCTTCAGCGGCATCTCCTGCATTGTCAAACAACATTTCTTTGCCATTGGGAGTGTTTCTATAGATGTCAAATACAGCATTCTCCTCGGAAGAAGAGATAGAAACCACCATGTTTTGGCCAGCTTTAGCCCCCAAACTGTATTGATGTTGTTCTCCACGAGCCAACCCCTTGCTGACAGTGGTGGAAGATTCACCTTTTTTGAATTTGATTTTCCCCATAGATATTGTGTTAGCCATCAATGCTTGACTGACAAATAACAAGGTGACCACTGACAAATAGGCAATTTTACGCATAAATTAAGTCCTCTTGAGTGTTAAAACATTACGAAATTGGAGGCCTACAATGTTGGACCAATTAAGACACAATCAACTTACTTCTTAGATTCATTCTAGCACATCTGCCTTGATAAAACAATTGTCTTATCAAAGCATTAGTCTCGGCTGAGTAAAGCTTCGACAAAATCCTTGGCTTGAAAGGAACGCAAATCTTCCAATTGTTCTCCAACTCCGATGAAACGAATAGGCAATTTCATCTGTTGGGCCATAGCAAACACAATTCCTCCCTTAGCAGTCCCATCTAATTTGGTCAACACCAAACCTGTTAAACCAATGGACTCATGAAATTGTTTGGCTTGAGACAAAGCATTTTGTCCGGTGCCTGCATCCACAATTAACAAGGTCTCATGAGGAGCGGTCTCATCCAATTTATTGATCACCCGCCGCACTTTTTTCAATTCTTCCATTAAATTGGTTTGTGTATGCAAACGTCCAGCCGTGTCAGCAATAAGCACCTCAAATTTCCGTGCCGTGGCAGCTTGCAAAGCATCATAAATCACTGAAGCAGAGTCTGCCCGATTATGTTGAGCAATCACAGGGACTTGATTACGTTCCCCCCACACTTTTAATTGCTCAATTGCCGCAGCTCGAAAAGTATCTCCCGCAGCCAACATAACCGAGTACCCATCGCCCTGAAAACGTTTGGCTAACTTGCCGATGGTTGTAGTTTTCCCGGCACCATTGATACCCACCATCAAAATCACAAACGGTTTATCCTTGTTTTCAGGAAGAATCAAAGGGTGTTCCACTGGTTGTAACAGTTGAATCATATCCTCCTGCAAAGCTTGAAATAGGGCATCTGAGTCATTTAATTGCTTGCGAGCCACCCGATCGGTTAAACTTTTGATGAGAATCTGAGTTGATTCCATACCAATATCGGCTGTGATCAGCAAAGTCTCGATTTCCTCTAACAATTCGTCATCAATCACCTTTTTGCCCAATAACAAATTGGCCAAACCGGCAGTTAAATTCTGTCGAGTCCGACTCAATCCCGCCTTCAGGCGTGAAAATAATCCCGGCTTTTTTTCCACGGTAGGAGAATGAGTTTCGGCAAGAGAAGGACTCACCGTAGTCTTTTCTGGCTTATCTGCTTTTTTCCCGAATCCAAACATATTGCTAGTTCCTGTTTTGATAATAGACTTGATGGTATATAAAAGCCAGTGTATTCAATAATTTAGTATTATAAATTATCCAGTTCAATCGTGGGTGAAATTGACTCTCTTCAGGCAATTACTGTTCCTGATTCCTGTCTTCCACCCAATTGCCCAATTGTGGGGCAAATTTCAATTATTTCCCGATCTACTTCACTTTCATGCCTGGCATTGCTCCGGTATCAGGACTGAGCAAAAATAACTCATTTTTTCCAGGACCAGCCGCCAATACCATGCCTTCTGAAAGACCAAATCGCATTTTACGAGGGGCAAGATTGGCCACCATGACTGTGAGGCGATTGATCAGTTGTTCCGGGGCATAGGCTTCCTTGATCCCGGCAAACACAGTGCGAGGTTTATCCTCACCAATATCCAAGGTCAATCGCAGTAATTTCTCGGCCCCTTCAACATGTTCCGCATTGAGAATTTTGGCAATGCGCAGGTCCACTTTGGCAAAATCTTCATAGCTGATCGTATCCGCAATGGGAACGATCGGTGCGAGTGCAGGTGAGGAAGATTCAATTTTGGTTAAATTTTCCTTGGAATCTGCCAACATAGCATCAATTTGAGCTTGTTCGATGCGTTGCATCAAGGGTTGAAAAGGTTGAATGGAATGGTTAAGCAGGGGAACGGGTTGCCAGGTCAGTGAGATGTTGAGAAATTGTTCCACTTTTTTGGCCATGATGGGGAGAATGGGAGATAAATAACCTATTAAAACGTAAAACAAATTGAGTCCTTGGGTGCAAACCGCTTGTAATTGGGCATCCTGATTGGGTTGTTTGGCGATAACCCAGGGTTTATGTTCGTCAATATATTGGTTAGCTCGATCAGCCAAGGACATAATTTCCCGAACTGCCCGATGATATTCTCTGGTCTCATAGGCTTGAGCGATGCTGGTCCCTTGTTGTAAAAAGTCTTGGTACAAGGCCGCATTGGGCAATTGGGCAGCCAAGTTGCCATCAAAGCGTTTGGTGATAAAACCAGCACAGCGGCTGGCAATATTGACCACTTTACCCACCAAATCAGCATTGACTCGATGTAAAAAGTCTTCTAAATTCAAATCCACATCGTCTACACTGCCCCCTAATTTGGCGGCAAAATAATAGCGTAGATATTCAGGATTTAGGTGGTTCAAATAGGTGCGAGCATTGATAAAGGTGCCGCGGGATTTGGACATTTTATGTCCTTCTACGGTGAGAAAGCCGTGTACAAATACTGCATTAGGACTTCTAAATCCACCCCCATTTAACATGGCAGGCCAAAACAGGGTGTGAAAGTAGACGATATCTTTGCCAATGAAATGATAGAGTTCGGTGCGCTTGGCATCATACCAAAATTCATCAAAATCAAGACCTTGTTTGTCACAGAGATTTCTGAAACTGGCAATGTAGCCAATAGGAGCGTCTAACCAGACATAGAAATATTTGTCAGATTCTCCAGGAATTTCAAAACCAAAATAGGGAGCATCTCGAGAAATGTCCCAAGCTTGTAATCCAGATTCAAACCATTCATTTAGCTTCCGTTGTACTTCTGGTTGGAGACTGCCACTGTGAATCCATTCCTTCAACATGACTTCAAAGTCAGCTAAGTTGACAAATAGGTGTTCAGAATCTTTTTCAATGGGGGGCGCCCCAGAAATAACTGAAACTGCATTTTTTAAATCAGTTGGAGAATAGGTGGCACCACATTTTTCACAGTTGTCCCCATATTGATCAGCGGCTCCACATTTTGGACATTCTCCACGGATAAATCGATCGGGTAGGAACATTTGTTTGACTGGGTCATAAGCTTGTCGAATGGTTTTACGGATAATATGTCCTTTGCTTTTTAAACCTTGGTAAATCAGGCTAGCAAAGTGTTGATTTTCTGGACTGTGGGTGGAATAATAGTTGTCAAAACCGATGGCAAAATCAGCAAAATCGGCTTGGTGTTCCGTGTGGACGCGGGCAATTAAAGTTTCTGGAGTGATGCCTTCTTTTTGAGCTCGAAGCATGATAGGGGTGCCATGGGCATCATCGGCACAGACATAGTAGCACTCATGTCCTTGACGTTTTTGGAAACGCACCCATATATCGGTTTGAATGTATTCCACCAGATGACCCAAATGGATGGCACCATTGGCATAAGGTAAGGCACTGGTAACTAAGATTTTTCTGTGGGGTGTATTGGTCATAATAATTGTAGGGTGATGAGTTAAGAAAAGAAGCTGGTCCCTTTTTTGGATAAGGAGGGGTAAAAGTGCGTTTATTTTCCCTATTTGAAATTTTTTAACCACTCCCAACTTCTTTCTTGTAAAGAGGAACAGTTAACGAGTGGTTTAAAGTGAGGAAGATTTGTTCTCAAGTGTCAGGCTCTTGAGGTTATTGGGCTATTTTGGATTTTCCGCGGGATGAGAATCAATAGCTTGTCGATAATCGCATTGTTTTTGAGGACAGACTTTTTCTGTACCCCAACGCTTAGTTATTTTGATCATGAGAATTGGCCAGCCACAGGTTGGGCAAGGTTCCGCGATAGGTTCGTTGTTAATGGCATACTTGCAGGTTGGATAGGTTGAGCAGGAGTAAAAAAAACTGCCAAAACGAGTTTTCCGTTTGATCAAAGTGCCTTTGTGACATTCTGGGCAAGTGACTCCGGTATCCAATGGTTTTTCTAGAGGCTCGGTAAATTTGCACTTGGGATAGTTGCTGCATCCAATAAATTTGCTGTAACGACCTTGTTTGATGTGAAGTGGAGATTGACATTCGGGACAAGTTCGATCTTCAACAATTTCTGTGGCAGCAGGTTGAGAGGGCGGTTGATCAGATGAGGAGGAATCTGTGGCAGTGTTGTCTACAATGTCTCGGGTGTAGTCACATTTGGGGTAAGCTGAGCACCCGACAAAGCGTCCTCGTCTTCCCAAACGAATGGTCAATTGTTGACCGCAGAGTGGGCAGTTTTCTTCCAAAGTTTCGTTGGTGATTTCTTTGCGAGTGACTGATTTTGCTTTTTCGTCAACTAAGGTCTTGAATTTCTGCCAAAAATTTTCAAGTAATTTTATCCACAGTTGTTCTCCACGGGCAATTTCATCCAATCCATCTTCAAGTTTGGCAGTGAAATCGTAGTCAACATACTGGGTAAAATGTTCGGTGAGAAATTTGTTGACAATCCGCCCAACATCCGTGGGAATGAATTTCTTTTTTTCTAATTTGACATAGTCACGCTGTTGCAAAGTGGAAATGATGGTGGAGTAGGTGGAGGGGCGACCGATACCAAATTCTTCCAAAGCTTTCACCAAGGTGGCTTCTGAAAAACGAGGGGGAGGTTCGGTAAAGTGTTGTTCGGCACGTATTTCTTTAAGTTTTATCCATTCTCCCTTCTTTAAAGCAGGGAGCATTTTTTCTTCTTCCCCGGTTTTTTTATCATCACTGCCTTCTTGATAAACTGCCATAAATCCCGGGTCAGCCAGAGTTGAGCCCGTGGCTCGAAATTGGTTGTTTGGGCCACAAGCCAGATCAACTGCAACTGTGTCCAAAGTGGCGTCAATCATTTGGCAGGCAATAGTGCGTTGCCAAATGAGAGTGTATAATTTCAGTTGTTCAGTTGTTAAAGCTTCCTTCAAAGTTTCTGGATAGCGATGAGCTGCGGTGGGCCGAATGGCTTCATGGGCTTCTTGAGCATTTTTGGATTTGGTTTTGTAGTGGCGCGCTTGGTCAGGCAAGTTATGGGGACCATAACGTTCTTCAACCACTGCGCGGATTTCAGTCAGTGCTTCTTCGGCCAAATTGACTGAATCTGTGCGCATATAAGTGATCAGTCCCACTGCCCCATTGCCAATTTCTATGCCCTCATACAGTTGTTGGGCGATTTGCATGGTCCGTTTGGTGGTAAATCCAAGTTTGCGAGCCGCTTCTTGTTGTAGGGTGGAGGTGATAAAGGGGGCAGCTGGTTTGCGAAGTCTTTGTTTTTTCTCAACTTTTAATACTTGCAGTTGACCTTGAGCCAGGGTGGTTAACATGTCCCTTATACGAGTAGCCGTGGGTTCGTCATTGATGCTAAGATAAGTGTTTTGTTCTTCGGGACTGATTTCTGAGGCAAATTGTTTGAGTTTTTTGCCTTCGAAAAGGCTGAGTCTGGCAATGAAAGCGGTGCGTTCCTTTTTGCAATCAGCTTCGATGCTCCAATATTCTTGGGATTGAAAACTTTCAATTTCCAATTCCCGTTCCACAATAAGTCGCAGGGCTGGACTTTGCACGCGGCCTGCTGACAGTCCAGGCAGGATTTTTCTCCATAACAGGGGAGAAAGGTTGAAGCCTACAAGATAGTCTAAGGCCCGACGTGCTTGTTGGGCGTTGATCAGGTCCATGGAGAGTTGACGAGGATGAGCCACTGCTTCTTTGATGGCACGTTGGGTAATTTCGTGGAATACTACTCGATGTACGGTTTTGTCGATCAGTTCTCCTTGTTCATTGAGAACTTCGTGGAGGTGCCAAGAAATGGCTTCTCCTTCTCGGTCCGGGTCAGTGGCCAGGTAAAGGGATTTTGCTTTTTGCAATGCTTTTCGTATCACATTGACATGCTTAGTATTTTTTTCTATCAGTTGATAGTGCATGGCAAAGTTGTGGTTGGGATCAACGGCACCATCTTTGGGTAAAAGGTCTCGAATGTGTCCATAGGAGGCGATGACTTCAAAGTCTTTTCCCAAATACTTGGCAATCGTTTTGGCTTTGGCTGGGGATTCGACAATGACTAGGTTTTTGCTCACAATACTTACTTTTTGGTTAGGTAGTGGTTATCAGTGGTTAGTGTAAAAAATGCTGATTATGTTCTCTTTGTAGTAAATTTTCCATTTGAGCAAAGGCAGTCTCATAACCTGGTTGGTTGAAAAGTTCTACTAATATGACCAATTTTAGTTGTTCCAATTCTAATTCTTGAATTTCTAGGTCCATAATACGCTCAATGATCAATTCTCTAATTGGCATGTCCAGGATGCCAATACGTTCTAAAAGCAGTAGGAAACCTTGGCATTCAATGCCAATTTTGATGGCTTCTTGGGGGGAATAAATTCTGACCGTTTTAGGAGGATCCGGCTGTTCAGATTGGTGTTGATCTGTGGCTTCTAATAGGGGAAGAGGCATGGCAGTGAGCCAAGGTTCGTTGGCAGATATAAATTTATGCTTGATTGGAGTTTTGGCAAGTTTCGAGGAGTCTTCTTCTGGTTCTAAGGAAAGTTCTTCGTCGCTTTCTTCTTCGACCAAATACAGGAATGTGGTTAACTTATTTGCTTTTTTCACGAGGTTTCCTTAGTCAGTGAGTAAATATAATCCACCAGTTTGGCTGGTAACTTTGCCTTGTAATTCAAGCACAAGTAACATTGAAGAAATGACTTCTACTCTAAATCCGCTTTGTTCGACCAAATGGTCAATCGAAATGGGACCGTTACATAATAAGTTGAGCAGTTGAGTATACTCGGGTTCCAAATTGTTGTCCGGGGCGATAGTTAATAAAAGGGGTTCGGAATCATTGCTATTTGTGGCCGGCGCCGGTTTGGCCAGTAACGTGGGTTGTTTAAGGGGGCTTTGTAGGGATGTCCATAAGTGGCTGTTGGCCCCTAGTTTTGGTAAATGGGTAAATAGTTCTTCGGCTATGTCCGAGGCACTTTCGACCAGTTTGGCCCCTTCTTTGATGAGTTTATGACAGCCTTTGACAAGTGGGTTGTGGATGGAGCCAGGGATGGCAAAAATTTCTCTGCCCTGCTCTAAGGCTTGTTGGGCAGTGTATAAGGCGCCGCTGTGTAGACTGGCTTCCACAATTAAAGTCCCTAAACTTAATCCGCTGATGATGCGATTACGACGTGGAAAATTTTCCTTATTAGCTGGGGTGCCGGGTAAGAATTCGGAGATCAAGGCGCCTTCTTTGGCAATTTTATGAGCCAATTCCCGATGTTGGGCAGGATAGACACGATCCAGACCAGTCCCAGCCACAGCAATAGTTTTGCCATTGCCTGCAAAGGTACCCCAATGACTTGCAGCGTCAATGCCCAAAGCCAGACCACTGGTGATGGTAAAGCCCGCTGAGGATAGGTATTTTGAAAATTCATGGGCAATTTTTTGACCATATGCACTGGGACTGCGCGTACCGACAATGGCCAGTTGTAAACTGGAAAGCAGTTGAGGATTGCCAAGGACAAAGAGTAGAGGCGGAGGATCATGAATTTTGCGCAGTAAGGGGGGATAAATCTCCTCATTTAAAGTAATGACTTGACAGTGGGAGTTTTCTATCCATTGTAAATCTTTATCCACGCCCGCCCAATCAGGTTGTTGTAAGTGGCGCCGTAATTTTTCAGTCAGACCTATTCTCTGCCATTCGGCATTGCCTGCAGCAAGTATTTGTGGTGGATCTCCAAAGTGTTGGATAAGGCGCATAAAATTGATCGGGCCAATGCCGGGTACCCGAAGTAAGGCTAACCAATAGGCTAAGGCTTGATCTTTCAAGGAATGGATACTTTATCAAGTAAGTTAATGGGTAGAGTAGCTTTGGTGACCAAGGCGTAACTGACTTCCTCAAATACTTTGAATACCAGTAGGGTGCCAGTTTCTCGAGAAGGTAACAGCAGAGGGGCTTGCTCTTCTTGCAAGTTGATTGAAGTCGAGTCTTTCTGAGTTTGAGCAGAATTTCCACTTTTTTGAGTGATTAAAACATGTCCACGTTCCAAACCATCCTCACTGCCCCGGTTTAAAGTAACCACTTGGTATTGCCCAATTAAACTGATTTGATCAACGACCCCAATAATGTAACAATCCTCCAAATAACTGGGGACATGGGGATAGAAATCTTCGCCGAAACTACGGGATTCGGTGGGCAACACCTTAGCTCCCTTCTCAATTTCACGTACTGCATTTGTAATTTTCAAGATCGCCAATTCTCCTTCATCCTCCCTTTGCCATCTTTGGAATTCTCCATCCGCTAAATAAGTTGCCTCATAAGCCAAAATGTTTTGAGTCACCGGGTCTCGAAGTGGATTACCCACCGTTAAAAACACAAAAAGAGTGCCTTCATAACTCAGTCCAGCAAAGGTATCTAATTGATCTACATACACTTCATCACCTGATGTAGAAAAAATAGACTGCTCTGCATTGTCCACAACATACCCTGCTTCGTTGATTTCATCCACTGTCAAAATTTTAGGCCGAGTCAAAAACTGTTGGATGGCTTCTATCGCAATGACTGGTAACTTATGTTCCTGCTTTAAAATACGTATCTGTGGAGATAATTTGACAGTCCGGCGCTGTTCCTCAGGTTGAGGAGGTTGTTCCTCTTCCCCATTATTTTCACCCACAGCTGAGGAATCAACCACCTCATTTTCAGAATCCTGTGCAGAAGAATTAACTTCCTCACCTTCAGAATCCTGTGCATAAGCAAAAAAGTTAACACCTAACATGCCACTTAGAAGTATCAATCCAAAGAAATGCTTCAGTAACCTAAGAAAGGTTATTTTGTTCATCAACATGTGCAGACTACTCATCTCATTAAGGAAGGACAACCCTTCTCTACCTCCTTTACTTTCAAGGAGGGGTAAGGAATAAATCAATCAATCCATCCATTTTCCCTCCTTCATTTGTCAAGAAGGACGGAATTTCTCAAACAAAGAGACACAAAAACCAAGGACCACTTACCCTTGTTTCCAGGAGATCGGGATAAAATTGAAGACTTCCTTATTTTTATCACAATCACTTAAAAAATACCATACTGTAATTTATCAAGGAATCGAAACCATCACTTGAATTTAGGGAGAATATATCCATAATTTTGACAACCTATTTCAAAAATAGTTTATACTAAAACATCCCCTAATGAAATCATCTGCGATCCAAAAACCCTCAACCAAGTAAAATATTCCCCTCTCAACAACGCATCTTGCCTCTAACTGCTCATTAGGAGGAACAAAGACTGAACACCCCTTTTATTAAGTACTTCACACTCCCTCCTTCTCCTTTTTCAGGAACAGGCCAACATCTTCCTCATTTGAGCCGAAGCCAAGGCATCGTTACACCAGCCCAATACTTTCCTCTCCTCCCTGTCCAAAAAGAATTGGGGAATGCTTAAACAAAGCCAACTCCTTCTCCCCTTTCTTTTCAAAAAATCCCTGGGACTATTTTTATTTGGCAAACAAGAAAATTAACATCAGGAAACTGGGACCGAAAAAAAACCGATTCCTCCCTGTAAAAAAGGAAGAGTTAAAAATAATTCCCCGCCGCTCTTTCCAAAGAAGGGAATGATTACTCAAAAATCAAACAAACAGTCCCTTTAAAACAAATTCCCAAACTTATCCCATGCTGATCAATCCCTTTGCCTTAACCAATTCCCCCATACATCAACTTAACCCCCGACTTCGCATCATTCTAGCCCTACTGTTCACAATCCTTACAATCACCTGTCAACACCCGAGCAGCCTACTCATCAGTCTCACTTATACCCTAACCCTCATTCCTTTGGCCCATCTTCCCTACAAACCCTTGTTTAACCGACTGATCTTACTCAACACCTTTATGCTCCTCCTATTCTTAACCCTACCATTTAACACCTCAACCCTAACCTCTCCCCTTGAGAACAATATTTTCTCACCTGGATTACACCAAGCACTCCTGATCACTCTAAAAAGCAACACCCTATTACTCATCTTAACCACCCTGATCAGCACCCTAGACAACCTCACCTTGGCACGAACCCTTTACCAACTGAAAATTTCCCCCAAACTCATTTACTTACTACTGTTCACCCTACGATACATTGAACTCATCCATCAAGAATATCACCGCCTATACCAAGCCATGAAAATCCGCGGCTTCCAACCCCAAGCCAACTGGCACACTTACCGTACCTTCGCCTACCTGATTGGACTCCTCTTAACCAAAAGTTTTTACCGGGCTCAACGCATTCTTGCTGCCATGCGATGTCGTGGATTCCGCGGCCGATTTTATCCCACCCAAGACCCTCCACACTTTACCCCTTCCGATCAAATATTTACCTATTTTTCCAGCCTTTTTTTAACAATCATCTTGGGAATTGAATGGCTCATCTAACCCCCTCTCATTCCACAATAGTACTCCTTGAACTGCGCAATATTGGCTTCCATTACCCCAACCAAACTTCCTCGATATTACACCATCTCAACCTCACCCTAAGGCAAGGAGAACGGATAGGCATCATTGGCGACAATGGATGTGGCAAATCCACACTCCTTAAAATTATCATGGGACTCATAAAACCTCAACAAGGAGAACTCATCTTACTCGGCAAAACTCGTCGTAATGAACAAGAATTTGCCGAAATCAGAGGTCCCATTGGTTTCCTATTCCAAGATGCCGAAGACCAACTCTTTTCCCCCACTGTAGAAGAAGACATTGCCTTTGGTCCATTGAATCAAGGACTTACCCCCCAACAAGCCCGTAAACAAGTACATGATACCTTACAACTGCTGGGACTTGAAAACTATGCCCAACGCCTCACTTACTCTCTATCTGGGGGAGAAAAACGACTGATTGCCCTTGCCACAATCCTAGCCATGCAACCCACTCTGCTTCTGCTCGATGAACCCACCACAGGTTTAGACAACTTTCACTATCAATACATCACCAACCTATTTCAAAAACTCCCTCAAAGCATGTTAATTGTTTCTCATGACCAAAAATTTTTAACTCAACTGGTTGATTACACTAAAATTTTAAAAGCAGGTCATCTACATCCCAATCACCCATGAAAATACAAAAAAAGTTTTCCCTTTCACTCAAACAGCCACTTCACTTTCTCCACCCACTTTTTCCTTTCCGCAATCAAACCGTCTGAATAAATATTTCAATATCATGAAGACCTTCCCGATTCTGCTTACCCTTTGCCTAATCATTCCCAATACCTGGGCCCAAGTCATTTTGGACGGCTCTCTAGGCCATGCCGAAACCCTCACCAGCCCACACTATCTAATTCAAGCTGAATTGGGACAAACTTTGGGCAACAACCTATTTCACAGTTTTCAGGAATTCAATCTTCACCCTCATGAAACTGCAACCTTTTCCGGTCCCATCCACATCAACAATATTATTACTCGAGTCACCGGTGGAAATCCCTCTAACATCAACGGATTAATTCAATCAACCATTCCCAATGCGGAAATCTACCTGATCAATCCCTTTGGGATCCTATTGGGTCCCCATGCCAAATTGGACCTCCAAGGCAGTTTCCATGCCAGCACCGCCGACTATTTACGCTTTCAAACCGGAGCACAATTCAATACCCGTGATCCTAACAACAACTTACTCAACCTAGCGCCTATTGCAGCCTTTGGATTCCTCACAGAAACCCCAGCCCCAATTGCCTTGCACAACAGTCAACTTACGATCTCCCCTCACCAAACTCTATCATTGATAGGAGGCAATCTTCACATCCACAGCGAAGTTCCACTGACCATTGACAACACTTTACCCATTCCCACAGTGACTGCAAACTCCACTTTAATCGCTGAGCATGGCCAAATCAATCTAGCCAGTTTGGCAGGACCAGGAGAATTCATTATAAACGAAGACACACCCATTCTACAAGGTCCCGGCGGTCACCTCACCCTTGAAAACACTTTTATTGAACTGAGCGGATACACTGGGGGCGCCGCTTTTGTCCGTGCCGGTCATCTGTTACTAAATCAAAGCGTCATTCGTTCCAACACTTTTGGGCCTCAGGATGGCAGAAACATTGACCTGCAACTCACTAAATCTATCCTACTTACAGGTATCAATAGCGAAATCTCAATCACCACCGCCAGTACAAGCACAGCCGGAAAAATCGTCATCACCACCCCACTCTTGGAGATGAACGCTTCCACCATTCTGGGCATCGGAATCGCCGAAGGAGAAGCTGGCACTATTGACATTCAAGCCGATCAACTGCGACTTACAAAAGGCGCCTCTATTGGCAGTGGCGCCTTAGGTTCCGGCAACAGTGGACAAGTCAGTCTCCACATAAATGACAAAACATCCATTTCCGGCTTCTACCCGGGTCTCATTTACTTTCGCAGTCTCCCCCTTGAAAATGTCTCAAGTCGCATTTACAGCATTTCTTTGGGACCGGGTCGATCTGGCCACTTGCAACTCACAACCAAGGAACTGTCTTTAAACACTGGCAATATCCTGACCATTGGCTTTGGCACAGGTGGAGGAGGCGATATCACCATCAATGCCCAATCCATTCGTTCCCTCAATGGCTCATTGATCAACAGTTTCAGTGCCTTAACAGGTCCCTCTGGTAATATCAAAATAAAAACTGAACAACTGTATTTGGCAGGCTGGAGTCCAGTAGCCTCAACCTCTGTTGGAAGAAATTGGGGAATTGTGCCTGCCACCATAGACAGTGGGACTTTAGAAGCTGGAGGCAGAGCAGGCATGATTGACATTCAAGCCGATAACATCACCCTAAGTCAAGGAGCAATCATCAGCGCCAGAAATCAAGGAAACTCAGGAGATGCGGGAGATATTCGGATTGAAGCCAATACTCTCCAATTAACTGAAGGAGGAACTGTCAGCACCTCATCAAATAATGCAGACAGCGGGGAAATCCATCTCACCGCTCACCATCTTCTATATCTGCGAGGGGGAAAAATTATCACCAGTGTGCTTGAAGGTGAAGAAGATGGAGGAGACATTCTCATAGCCAATCCAAAATTTATCATTATAGATCAAGCACAAATCAAAGCCCAAGCCCATCAAGGCCGCGGTGGTAATATCTGGATTGTTGCCGGAACCTTCTTAAAAACCCCGGACAGTTTAATCACGGCATCCTCCAAATTGGGTATCGATGGACGAATTTACATTGATTCTCCAGACAAAGAAATGAACCGAGAATTACTGGGATTAAGCACTCAACTGAAAAAAACGGAACTAAAACTCACTGGAGCCTGTCAAACCCAATATTGGCACGGATCAGACAACCCAAGTTCATTTTATGTGCATCATTTGGCTGGCACTTCACTCCCTTTATTAAGCTGGTTACCCAGTCCCACCTTTCAACTCGCTCACTCTCTATCTAAAATTCTGCATACTTCATATAACATTTCTGAAACAGCAAACTTCGATCTTAATAATCAACGGTCTTGGTTAACTTCTTGTTATTAAAGCCAAACTTTTAAAATAACATCATGTTACCAACGCTTGGCAAATAAATTGCTGCTCTCTCAACCCTTATAATGATACTTAAGACCATTTCCCTTAAACCATTTTAAGTTCAAAACTCAACAACTATGAAATACCAGCTCATTTTATTTATCTCCTTATTTATCCTCATTCTCTATTCAGACCTTAACAGTTGGGCTCAAATTACCACCGATGGCTCTGTGGGACGATTGGAAGTTTTATCCGGTCCAAACTATTCGATTGACGCTAACTTGGGTCAACAACTTGGTGGGAATTTATTCCACAGTTTTCAAGAATTTAATCTACAACAACATGAAAGTGCTCACTTTTCTGGTCCTGACACCGTACAAAACATCATTACCCGAGTCACCGGCGGCCACCCCTCTCACCTTGATGGCTTAATGCGCTCAACAATACCCCAAGCTCAACTGTACTTTCTTAATCCCTATGGAATTATATTTGGTCCCAATGTTCAATTGGACGTGCAAGGTGGATTCCATGTTACCACGGCTAATTATTTGCAATTGGAAGACGGAGGCTATTTTGGGACTCGCCACCCCAATGACCATTTGCTCACCCTAGCTCCAGTCCATGCCTTTGGTTTTTTAAACAGTCCCATTTCTACTGTCTCAATTCAAGGCCGAGGAGAACTTTCCAAAACTGAGGGAGAAGGCAAACTTACTGGTTTAGCAGTGCCTCAGGGACAAATCTTATCTATCATTGCTGGAGACATTAATATGACTGGCAGCTATTACCAAAATGATCAATATATTCAAGAATATAGAAATTACATCAGACCATTGGGAAATCTAACTGCACCCAGTGGCCGAATCAATCTGGCCAGCGTTGCCTCAATGGGAAAAGTGATACCCACCGCCACTGATTTGGATGTTTCCACATTTGAAAAATTAGGCAACATCACCCTGCTTGACAAATCTTTGATAGAAATCAGTGGTCCCACTGCGGGCACAATTTTGATACGAGCCGCTGAGTTGAGCTTGCAAAATACCAGTCAAATCTTTGGTAATACCCTTAATTATCAAGTAATTGAATCAAAAACTTCAAATGAACTCAATCCTCGTATTGATCTCAATTTACAAAAACTATCTATGGGGAATAGCAGTCGAATCGCGGGCTATGCATTTGCCCCTGCAAATTTAAGTGATATTCTCATTCAAGCCGATGACATCAATTTGAAAAATGGCAGTTGGATCAACAGCCAATCTTATACCAGCGGTCGTACTGGTGAAGTCTCAATTAAAACCGATCGCATTCTCATAGAAGATGGAGGAATTGGGGTAATTGCTCGAGACACCGGGCAAGCGGGTCATATTCACATCAAAGCCACTCAAGATATTACGGTAACTGGAGCTGACAGCGTAGCCGGCTGGTCCAGTGGCATTTTATCCCTCACTACTCCGACTAACAAGGGCATTCTCAGCGGTTTAGGAGGAGATATTAAATTGGAGACCAATAATTTGACTCTTAAAAACGGTGCTCAAATCAGCAGTAGCAGTATTGCCGGAAATGAAAAACGCAGTCAGGCAGCGGGCAATATTCTCATTCAAGCCACTGGTGCAATTGAACTTTCTGGAGTCAATCCCTATGGTGAAAATGAGAATGGTTTGGGTTCCGGTATTTATGTACGTTCTACAGGTAATGATGCGGGAAATGCTGGCACCATTTCTATCAGCGCAAACACTTTATCCATTACTGAAGGAGCACAAATCAGTGGCGGTACTTCAGGGCGTGGGCAAGGTGGATACATTCGTTTGGACATTAGAAATCACGTGTTTATCTCCGGTAATTCTGCCCATAGACTATTTAAAGAGCCCAAAGACAGTCAATTACAATTTCGAAGAGAATTTCCAAATCATCCATCGAATAGAATTGAAATCAGTGGTATTTATGGCAATTCTTTTAGTCAACATGATTTAGCCGGGGAAGCAGGTACCATTTATATAACCACGCCACAACTGATTCTCACCGGGGGCGGCGCCATTAATACCGCTACCCAAAAGGCAAGTGGTGGCCACATCGTCCTTAATATTCCCCAGTTGTTACATTTACAAGAAAGCAATGTGACCACCAGTGTCGATGGGGGAGATGGTAATGGTGGAAATATTACCGTGCATTATCCAAGATTTGTCATTTTGAATCAAGGCCAAATCAAGGCTCAATCTAACGGTGGGCAGGGTGGGAATATTCGTATCACAGCGGAAAATTTTTTCCCGACCGTGGACAGTTTGATCAGTGCTTCTTCCAAATTGGGTATCGATGGACAAATTGAAATTGAATTTCCAGACAGGGATGTGAGTACTGGAATACTGGGATTGAACATCCAATTGGAACAAGCGAAAATGCAACTGTCTTCCACCTGTAAAACTGGGAATTGGGAAGATTGGGAAAATCGCAGTCATTTTCATGTTTACCACTTGACGGGCAATGGTTTATCCCCTTATGGTTGGATGGCCAGTCCCACTTTTCAACTGGCTCAAAAGTTATCAAACCCTCCTCATTTCCTCCCCCTCATTTCTCAACCGGGAACAAGAGTAACCTCTCATTCCTCTTGGTTAAAGAGCTGTGATTGATTTTTTAAATTATTCAATTAGTTAATTTGCTCAATCATCAGATTAATTCTGGATTGAAAAATTGCAGTGGATTAATCGATAAATTAAGGAAGTAGAGAAAAATTCTAATTGTCAAATGGGTTGACAACTTCTATAATAAAGTCATTTTACCTTGAACTGCTAGCAATCCCCTATGGCTCTAAACTTTCACTGATTATTACCCTACGGTTTATAAAACCACTATGCAATCCACATTTCAACATCAAACTAACCTTGTGGGTATTTTTGCCCAACATAAAGTCGCTGCCAATTTACTCATGCTGATGATGCTCATGGCTGGTATCTGGGGACTGACCCGCTTGAATATTCAATTTTTACCCAATTTCGCCCTAGATGTGGTGCAAGTCACTGTGATCTGGAGTGGAGCACCTGCGGAAGATGTTGAAACCTCAATCACTTCACCAATTGAAAGAGAATTGCGAACCTTGGATCGAGTTCGTAAAATGAATTCCACTTCAGCCAACGGCTTATCAGCAATTATGTTGGAATTTGAAGAACATACTGACATGGGTTGGGCTCTCGATCAAGTCAAAGACCGGGTTTCTCTACTGCGCAATTTGCCAAAAACGGCTGAAAAACCAGAAATTGGTCGATTGGTACGTTACGATCCCATTGCACGTCTTCTCATCACAGGTCCCAGTGATCCCAATGAATTGCGCCATCTTGCTCAACAAATTGAGCGAGAATTACTTAAACGTGGCATCAGTAAAATTAATATAGAAGGGTTGCCTGAAGAAGAAATTGCCATTCAAATTAACAGTTCTCAATTGGAAGAATTGGGGCTCAGTCTCACTGAAGTTGGCAATCAAATCGCTAAATTCAGTCGAGATCTACCAGCCGGGGCCGTTGGCCGTTCCGATGTGGCTCGACAATTGCGATCTTTGGAACAAAGACGGAGTGAACTGGCATTTACCGACTTACCCCTTACGGTGGACAATCAAGGCCGTTATTTGAAATTGGGAGATGTGGCCACCATTGAGAGACGTCCCCAAAATGGAGAAGTGAGACTGACTTATCAAGGCAAACCGGCAGTGGAATTGCAGTTGATGCGAGCTGAAGAGAATGATGCCTTAGAATCGGCTAAAGTTTTGCAAACTTGGTTGGCAGAAACTCAACCTAAATTGCCTGGTACTGTGACTTTAAAAGTTTATGATGAGTCGTGGGAATTGATTGCAGATCGCATTAATCTCTTGATCAACAATGGGTTAGGTGGACTGATTCTAGTCGTGGTTACCTTGTTCATTTTTCTCAATGGTCGGGTGGCTTTTTGGGTAGCCATGGGCATTCCTACTTCAATCATGACCATGTTGGGAGTATTGTATTTAGTGGGTGGAAGCATTAACATGATCAGTTTATTTGCCATGATCATGGCGCTTGGAGTGGTGGTTGATGATGCCATTGTGGTGGGAGAAGATGCTTTTACTCATTTTCAAATGGGTGAACGTTCCCTATTGGCTGCTGAGGGGGGAGCTCAACGCATGCTGGCCCCAGTTATCTCTGCTTCTTTAACCACAATGGCTGCCTTTTTGCCCCTCATGCTTATCGGTGGTCTCATGGGCAATATTTTATTTGACATTCCCTTGGTGATGATCTGTGTGCTCATTGCCTCTCTCATCGAATGTTTTTTTGTTTTGCCCGGGCATTTGCGACACACTTTTCACAAACTGCATCATGTTCAAAACAGTGCGCTTCGTCAGAAATTGGAACAAGGTTTTGACCAGGTTCGAGATCGATTTTTTCATCCCATGGTAACCGTGTTGGTTGAATATCGTTGGGCAGTTTTCACTTTCATGTTATCCCTGTTGGCTTTAGCCATCTCATTACTGATCAGTGGGCGGGTTAACTTTACCTTTTTTCCTTCTCCAGATGGTACGATTGTGATGGCCAATGCCAATTTCGTGGCGGGCACTCCTCCCGAAAGAGTCGATCGATTTTTGAGTCATTTGGAAAGCACATTGATGGAAACTGAGCAGGATTTGGGAGGTGATCTCATCAAAATGGCAGTGGTTCGACATGGCAGCAGTATTACTGAACCCTCAGGCAGTCGTAATGGTGATCAGTTTGGGTCTCTGATGATAGAGTTGACTTCTCCTGATCATCGTTTACAGGTGAGAAATAAAGATTTTCTCAAGGCTTGGCGGGCTAAAATTATCACTCCCCCAGGTTTAGAGAATCTGGTCCTTTCGGAACGTAAAGGGGGACCGCCTGGCAGTGATATTGACATTCGATTGATTGGAAATCAGATTGATCAGGTCAAAAATGCTGCTTTGGAATTGAAAAAAGTTTTGGAAACTTTTGAAGGCGTGAGTGGCATTGAAGATGATTTGCCCTATGGTAGGGAACAGTGGATTTATTCATTAACTCCAGAAGGCATGGCTTTGGGACTGACAATAGATTCTGTGGGAGAACAGTTGCGAGCTGCCTTTGATGGTCATTTGGTGCAAATTTTCCAAGAGGGAGAAGATGAAATAGAAGTGCGGGTCTCTTTGCCCGATGAGGAACGCTATCAGTTGAGTAGCTTAGATAAATTCACTCTACAATTGCCAAAAGGGGGCAGTGTGCCTTTTTCAACGGCAGTGCATATCAAAACTCGGCGCGGATTTGAAACAGTTCGTCACTCAGAAGGTCTATTAGCAGCCCAAGTTTCTGCCAACGTGGACAGCACGGTTGCCAACAGCAATAAAATCATTGCCAACTTGGTGGAAAACTTTTTTCCTGAATTGAAACAACGTTATGGGGTAGATTATTCTTTTGAAGGCCGAGCGGCTGATCAAGCAGAAACTATTGGTGATATGAAGTTGGGACTGGTATTTGCTGTGGCGCTGATGTATTTAGTTTTGGCTTGGCAATTTGCTTCTTACGGTTGGCCCTTAATTGTCATGAGCATTATTCCCTTTGGTCTAGTGGGCGCGCTATTTGGACATTGGGTGATGGGAGTTGATCTGACGATTCTTTCTCTATTTGGATTTTTTGGATTGTCCGGAGTGGTGGTTAATGATTCCATTGTGCTGGTCACTTTTTATCGCGACTTACGAAGAGAAGGAGTGCCAATCAAAGTGGCCTTAACCGAAGCGTCACGCCAACGTTTGAGGGCGGTACTACTGACTTCTTTAACTACAATTTTTGGTTTGTTACCTATTTTATTTGAGACTTCATTACAGGCTCAATTTTTAATTCCCATGGCAATTTCCATTTCCTTTGGTCTCATGTTCTCGACAGTATTGGTGTTATTGGCAATTCCTGCACTAATGGGCATTTATGAGCGAATCATCGAAGGTACCAAAGAATGGGAATGACGTTTAAGGAGTGAAAACACATGTAGGGGGGAGGACTGCCCAACGGGAAACTTATCAGTCGCGTTGATTCGGATTGAATAACCACCCCTTAACCCCTCCTTTTTAAGGAGGGGGAAATAAACAGTTTCCCCCTTTTTTCCCAAGGAAAACGTAAACAGTTTCCCCCTTTTCTCCAAGGAGAACGTAAACAATTTCCCCCCTTTTTTCCCAAGGAGAACGTAAACAATTTCCCCCCCCTTTTTTTCAAGGGGGGGTTGGGGGGGTAAGGACGGTATAGTAGGATGGGCTTCTTATCGTCAGCCCATCTGACTGGGACTACTCAAGTTCCTTATGACAGAATAGGCTTTTTCAAGCGCTTACCAAAGATACACTTCCATCTGCTTTCCGTTGGTTTGTTTAACCGGAGGCTCTTCTTTCAAATAACTGTTCTCCAGAACAAATCCTTTAATTTCGCAGAGGTAACCTTTTACTTGGTCAAAACAAGGGTCATTGGAACGATAGTGTTCTAAAGAGGGAATACTACTTTCTGGTTGTGGCAGTGCGGCAGATACGGAATTGACTGTGCTTAACACTATGGACAAACTGACGATGAAAAATAATGGTTTTCTCATTATGGTTACCCTTTAGTAATAGACCCCTTGCAAAAGTATGTGATCATGAAAAAATGAGAGTTGCCCCTCAGTTAAGATAGTTGGAGTAGAGGCTTTAGCCGGTCAGCAGTCGGCCCTTGCAATTTATGTATGTAGGGTGATGCCTACGGCTGACCGGCTAAAGCCTCCACTCCAACGGGGATTTTCCTTTTATTTTTTTGTATCCCATTTTTATCGCATCATTTACTTTTGCAAGAGGTCTAATGAATGAATTCCAAGCAAAATACTTTAGACTGATGTTTTCTTTTGGTTATTTTAATGATTCTTTTACATTCTAACAAATTGATCGCTTTAAATACAGAACCCCTATGGAATTTACTGAGTATACACTTCTTGTTAAAAATTTGTCCATTGGTAAACGTCTGCCGACGGCAATATACCTGCACAGCAGTGCCTTGATTGAAGTAACCAGTTTACATAATTTTGTACAACAAGTGATTCAACACACCCAATTGGAAGATTTCGACTTTACTTTGGTGAAATTTTATACCCTTCAATTTCAACTGTCCTTGCTTAACTACCTTGATTTCTTTGAACATCCCTACCCAATCCTGCAAAAAAGTCATTCTATTAATCTGATAACATGCAAATATCGCACCTTTGATTATACTCGTTCCAGTAATCCGCCTATTCTACATAGAAAAGAAACCTTTCTAGCTCCCTCTCATCCATGTGTACCTCAATTTAGACAATATACTCAGGAGCTGGAAACTGCCGGACTTTTTCATGATATTAGGCGTATAGGCTACAAAAATCAATGGGAAACTTTGCTCCAACAACACGGTTATTCAATCTATTCCCCTTTTAACTCTCCAGAGGACTGGCTTAAATAAACTCCAAATAAGTAACCAGCTTCTCCCTACGCTTCCTAATTTCTACCAAACATGGCATTAAGATTGCCTTCTCCTTTAACCAATTCAATCATTTTTTACCGAATCAACTTATTTTAGGAACTTGGCATGCGTTTTAGCTGGTTTATCATTTTGTTGCTCAGTAGCGTTGTAACCATTGCAATTTGGTGGATAATTGAGTACAGTCCCTTATCAACTGAAAAGTCACCTATTCACATTGCCTTTGCAGGTCCTATGACAGGGGATGGAGCTACTGCGGGACAATTAATGACTCAAGCCATTCAACTCTATTTTGACAAAATTAATCAGAGTGGAGGAGTGGGAGGCAGAACACTGCAATTGGATATTTATGATGATTATAACCAAATTAAACAGGCCGAAAAACAAGCCTTAGCCATCACCCGCAATCATAAGGCAGTGGCTGTGATTGGGCATTGGTACAGTTCCACCTCCATTGCGGCAGGTCGCATTTATCGACAATATGGAATACCTGCCATCACCCCAGGTTCCACCAATATTCACGTTACCCAAGGCAATCCTTGGTATTTCAGAAATATTTTTAACGCCAATGCCTCTGGACAATTCTTAGCCAACTATGTCAAAAATGTGCTTAAACGAACCCGAGTCAGCATCATTCATGAAAGCGATGCCTATGGTGCTTACCTGGCTCAAGTCTTTGAAAAAGAAGCTATTCGTCAAAATATTCAAATCCAATACCAATGGCATTTCAACTCCAATGACCCTAATTTGGAAAATACCCTACAGTCTATTGTCAGCGACCTGAAAACCAAAGACAAGGCAGGCGTCCTTTTCCTAGCAGTTCAAGCCAGTGAAGGTATTCGCTTGGTCAAACACATTAGGGAACAAGGGATTCTCAATCCTCTTATCAGTGAAACCAGTTTCTCGGAACAAACCTTTATCCGTGGTTTCGATCAATTCCCAAGAGAGCAGGCTTATCCCGGTTATTACACAGATGATATTTACGTAGCTACCCCTCTGATTTTTGACACTGCCAATGAACAAGCTCAACAATTCTATGAAGAATTTAAAAACCGCTATCAACAAAATCCAGATTGGTCAGCAGCTTATGCCTATGATACCGCCATGGTTTTGGTAAAAGCCATTGAAGCCACTCAAATTGAAGGAGAAGCCCACACCCTTATCCAAGATCGACGAAAAATTCGAGACTTCTTAGCCGATCTTAACAATTTGGACCATGCAATTCCCGGATTAACTGGATTCAATTACTTTGACGAGAATCGGGACGCTCAAAAACCCATTGTGATTGGGGTCTATAAACATAAAAATATTATTTCCGCCCTCACCCAACTTCAACTGGTCAACAACTTGGACAAAACCAGAATTGACCTGAAGAGTGGTTTGGAAGAAGATCGTATTCTCATATTAGATGGGAAATACATGTACAAAACCAATGTAGTGTACACTGGAATAAAACTGAATGGAATTAAGGAATTGGATCTGATCAATTTTATCTGCGAACTGGATTTTGACATATGGTTTCGTTTTCAAGGACAAATTGATGCAGCCAATATTGAATTTCTAAATGCAGCAGAGCCCATCTATCCCAAATTGATCAACCAAGAAACTGTGGATAAAATTACCTATCTTTTTTATCGAGTAAAAGGGCGCTTTAAAGCCGATTTCTTATCTCAACATCACACCTTTAAACAACATATTTTGGGAATTAGTTTTCGGCATCGGGAACTGAACTTAAACAACCTGGTTTATGTAACAGACTTTCTGGGCATGGGATTAACCAAAGGGCAATCTTTTGTAGAAAAATTACAAACTGCCAAAGTGCTCAATCCCACCTATGACTGGAGCATTCGACAAGCCTGGGTATTCCAAGGAGTAGAAAAGGAAGACACCTTGGGCAATCCCAAATTCCTCGCCTCCTCAGATGGGAATGTTCAATACTCAAAATTTAATGCCGGAATTCTCATCAAACGCAATGAATTTTCACTTAACAATTTAGTATCAGTCAAAATCATGAGGGGAGTGTTACTTATCAGCTGCATTGTTATTCTCCTCTCCACTTTTCTTATCCGAAACAAACAACTACAACAATTTTTCAATGTCCTATGGATTTTAAGAGTCCTATTTGCCTTCCTATTACTATTCTCCATAGAAGTGGTTTTAGTAGATTGGTTAGCCCAAGAAACCAGTACTCAAGTACTAGAATTTATGATCAAATCCTTTGATGTACTATGGTGGACCATTTTAGCCATTTTACTCAACCGTGCCACTGAACAATTTATCTGGACCCCATTGGAAGAAAGGACCGGGCAAACCATTCCCAATATCGTGCGACGTTTTGTCTCTTTCTTGGTCTACTTGCTCGCTTTCTTTGCGGTAATTGCCTTTGTTTACGAACGTGCCCTCACCAGCTTATTGGCCACTTCTGGAGTTATTGCCATGATCATTGGTTTGGCCATTCAAATCAACATTTCCAATATTTTCTCAGGCATTGCCTTGAATTTGGAACGGCCTTTGCGAGTGGGGGACTGGGTAAAAATTGGAGATTTTGAAGAAGGTAAAGTGTTGGATATTAACTGGCGAGCCACTCAATTGAGAATGCGTGATAATTCCGTGTTTACCATTCCCAATAGCAAAGCTTCCGAATCCACCATTCGGAATTTCACCATTTCTGACCAGTATTTCTGGCTCTGGCCCACCGTCCATATTGATGCCGTTCATCCCCCAGAAAGAGTCGAAAAAATTCTCTTGGATGCCCTACTCTCAGTTAAAAGTATTGTCAAAGACCCCAAACCCATGGTCATTTTTTCAGGCGTGAATGAATGGTCAGCCAGCTATTTCGTAGTGGTATGTGCGGACGATTTTGAACGCAAACCTTTTATTTTAGAAGAAGTTTGGGAAAGAGTATGGATTCATCTTAATCGAGCTGGCATTAATCCTGCTATCCAACAACATAAAATTCATATGTTTCGTGGCATTAAAGAGCGGGGGGAAGAAGCTACCCACCGCCTGACCTTACTTAAAGAAATCGATATTTTTCAACCATTTTCTGAGCAGGCTAAAATTTATCTGAGTAATCGAATGCGCAGCCATCAGTTCACTACAGGACAAACCATTGTGCAACAAGGAGATGTGGGAGATTCTCTCTTCATCATTGTGGAAGGGGTGGTCAGTGTGCAAATCCGCACCGAAGACCACAATATATTGGAAGTGGCTCGCTTGGGCGCCGGCAGTTTCTTTGGAGAAATGGCTTTGTTGACCGGTCAAGATCGAACCGCCACTGTGGTTGCTTTGAATGACACTTATTTGTTTGAAATCATCAAGGCAGATATTTTGCCCTTGTTGCAGCAACAGCCAGAAGTGTCTCAATTGATCAGTAAAGTGTTGACTGAACGTCAATTGATGACTAAGGCTCAGATGGGAAATTTGCCTCAAGATCCTCAGATAGAAAGAGAAGTGATTTATAAACGTATGTTAAGAGGAATTCGAGACTTTTTTGGTTTGGGTTTGCCAGTGACCATGGAAAATTAGATTTTTATCCATTTGGAAATATGGGATATTCAAAAAATCCCAACTGATGAGAGAAATTATCATGATTAAATCTTCCTTTAACTTTCAACTTGACAGTTCCAATTCCCTTCTAAATCGTCGCCGCAAAAAACGACAGATACCATTATTTTTCATATTGTTGCTGGGTATGTTTGGCTATTTGGCAGTCAGTCAAGGTCATCAACAATTAACCCTTACCTTGCCGGTCCCCATTGAGCAAGAGGCTATGTTCAAAAGTATTGAATTGCCCGATTTAGGGTCCAGCCAATTATTGCAAATTCATTCTGCGTTGGAACAGGAAGTACAACATCTCTTGCAACAGGAATTCATTGATCCCTTAACCAAATATATTGAGGAGAATCGTTGGAATGAAGTGCGGGCCGAACATGTTGCCACGATCAGGGCAGAAAGGGATCGTCGATGTGCCAAAGTGGCTGAATTTTATCAAACTCAAAAACCCACCCCACTTATAGTCAAGCAGTTGAAAAAGGGCTATCAATATTCTTGCCCAGAAGTGGTTGCCCAATTTGCTCAAAGTTTGGGAAAATGATACCCGATTGCCCCTTCTTATCAAAAAGGGATCTGAATTTTTAGATCATCAACTTCCCCAAATAAACAAGACCTGGTCGATTTTGAAATCAATCAGGTCTTATTTTATTGGGCAAAGGTGTTATTTTACAAGGCTAAATTTTAATTTCGCAATCCTTGCACCAAATCTGCTTGTAAATCTTGAATGTTTTCCAAACCCACAGAAATTCGAATCAGTCCCTCACTGATATTGGCTGCCTGTCTTTGTTCATCGGTTAAACGCCCATGTGTGGTTGTAGCAGGGTGAGTAATGGTGGTTTTCACATCTCCCAGATTGGCAGTGATTGACATTAACTTTGTGGAATCAATGAGTTGCCAAGCTTTTTCTCGTCCCCCTTTGATCACAAAGGAAACTAAACCTCCAAAGCCCGTTTGTTGGCGTTTTGCCAATTCATGTTGTGGATGAGAGGGAAGACCAGGATAATAAATTTTTTCAATCAGGGGTTGTTGTTCGAGCCACAGGGCCAGTTGTAAGGCATTGTCACAATGGGCTTTCATTCGCAAACTGAGGGTTTCCAGTCCTTTCAAAAATACCCAAGCGTTAAAGGGACTCATGGTAGTGCCCCCGGAACGTAGAATAGCGTACACTTCCTTTATTAAGTCTTGGGAACCGACAACAGCGCCTCCCACACAGCGGCCTTGACCATCTAAATATTTGGTTGCAGAATGGATAACAATGTCGGCACCCAAAGCCAAGGGTTTTTGTAACGCTGGGGTGCAAAAACAGTTGTCAACTGCCAGTAAAGCTTGATGTTGGTGGGCCAGGTTGGCTAAGGCTCGAATGTCAGCCAGTTCAGTTAGCGGATTGGAAGGAGTTTCTAAAAATAATAGGCGAGTGCGTTGGGACTTGATTGCAGCTTCCCATTGGTCAAAGTCAGTCAATTCGACAAAACTGGTGCGAATGCCGAATTTTCCTAGAATGGTGTTAAACAGGGTGACCGTGGTGCCAAAGATGTTTTTGGAGGCGACAATATGATCTCCCGCTTTGAGAATGCCTAAGCAGAGGCTGAGAATAGCGCCCATGCCGGCTGAGGTGGCAATACATCGTTCTCCTCCTTCTAAAGTTGCCAAACGTTCTTCAAAATTGCGTACAGTAGGGTTGGTAAATCGGGAATAGATGTTGCCTTTTTCCTTTTCGGAAAAACGGGCTGCTGCTTGGGCAGCATTGTTAAATACAAAACTGGAGGTGGGAAAAATGGCTTCACTGTGTTCCCCTTCAGCAGTTCTGACTTGACCTGCTCGAATGGCCCGAGTTTCAAATTCAAATGTTTGCCAATTTATCATGCGAAATCCTTGTGTCATTAAGCAACTGTGTGTAAGTCAATGACTTCCACCTGTTTATTGCGATGTTGGGTTTTAGAATCGTCATTGCGTTGGTTGGCAACGCGTTCCAAATAGGCTTGATCAATGTCGCCAGTGACATACTGCCCGGTAAAACATGAGGTGTCAAATTGTTTGAGGTTTTTATTGCCTTTGCGAGCACAAGCAATCAGTTCATCTAAATCTTGGTAAATGAGCCAATCAGCGCCAATGGCTTCACAGACTTCTTCCACGGTCAAGTTATGGGCTAACAATTCATGGGCAGAGGGCATGTCAATGCCATAGACATTGGGGTAACGAATGGGAGGGGAAGCAGAGGCGAAATAAACTTTTTTGGCGCCCGAGTCTCTGGCCAATTGAATGATTTGTTGGGAGGTGGTGCCGCGAACAATGGAGTCGTCGACCAGTAATACATTTTTGTTTCTGAATTCTAGGTCGATGGGGTTGAGTTTTTGGCGTACAGATTTTTTACGTAACCCTTGACCGGGCATGATAAAAGTGCGGGGAATATAACGGTTTTTGACGAAGCCTTCCCGGTATTTAACTTTGAGTACGGTAGCCAGTTGTAAAGCGGCAGTGCGACTGGTATCAGGCACGGGAATGACAACATCAATGTCATGGGTGGGGTAGGTTTTGAGAATTTTTTTGGCTAAGGCTTTACCCATGCGCATCCGGGCTTTGTACACAGAAATGCCGTCTATAATGGAGTCCGGGCGAGCCAAATAGACAATTTCGAAAATGCAGGGAGAATGTTGGGGATTCTCAAAACAGGGGCAGGTGTGCAATTGACCTTCCAAACTGATGAAAATGGCTTCCCCAGGTCCTACGTCTCGGACAAGTTCAAATCCGAGCACGCCGATAGCGGCACTTTCTGAGGTCACAATATACTCTTTACCAGTAGAAGTGTCTCGTTGTCCATAAGCCAAAGGTCGAATGCCATAAGGGTCTCGAAAAGCCACAATGCCATAACCTGCAATGATTCCCACTACGGCATAACTTCCTCGACAGCGTTGATGAACTCCCCTCACTGCCGCAAATACATCTTCTTCGTTAATGCGATATTTACGCAGTTGTTGTAATTCATGCGCAAATACATTCAACAATACTTCAGAATCAGAATCGGTGTTGATATGGCGTAAATCTTCACGGAATAAGTCTTGTTTCAAAGATTCCGCATTGGTCAAATTGCCATTGTGGGCCAAGGTAATGCCATAAGGGGAATTGACATAAAAGGGTTGAGCTTCTTCCTTGGATTCATAACCTGCGGTTGGGTAACGGACATGACCAATACCGATGTGTCCTTGTAAATTTTGCATGTGACGAGTGTGAAAAACATCTCGCACCAACCCGTTATCCTTTTGCAAGTATAATCGGTCATCATCGTAGGTAACAATACCCGCTGCATCTTGTCCACGATGCTGCAGTACTGTTAATCCGTCATAAAGTAGTTGGTTGACGGGGTTCCGACTGAAAATTGCAATAACTCCACACATAGATCAACTCCAAGGCTTATAGTGGATTAGGCTAAGTTGCAAGTTCAAAATCAAATTGCTTTGCAACTTCATTGGGTAACATATTGCGCAAAATGAGCACAACTGGTTTACAGTTTTGAATGAAAAGGGAATTTTGCCACCATTCTGAAGAGGGAATATGAGTTAGCCCAGCCAACATCATAAGGAACAGAGGGATGATTAAACCACGCAGAGAACCTAGGCACAGTCCAAGTAATCGTTCTGGCACAGTCAACAAGGTATGTCCTATGGAATTGAGGATCAAATAATTTATCCACAATAAAACTAAAAATGTTATCAAAAATAAGCCTATCAAAGCCACCCCTATCCTTAAATCTGCAAATGGGATCAATGCCGTTAAAGAATAAGCCATTTCATCCAAAAATGACAAAGCAATTCCCACAGCAGTTAACCAAGCTGTTACTGAGAGTACCTCTCGGGTTAAGCCTTGCAAGACACCCACTAAGCCGGAGCCTAAGACGAAAGTGAGGATACTCAAATCTATCCAATACATTGAAATAAAGTAGTCATGAGGAAGGAATTTGAAGTGTAAAGTGCAAAGTTAGTAGAAATTGATATAGATTTTAACAAATTTTATTCGTCAATTAAAGTGGTTATTAATAAAATTTTACCCCGACCAGACCTTGATGATTAACCCTATCAATCTGTTATAATAACTCCAGTTACCTGTTATCGACCCTCAAAACAGTTTTATTCTCGGATGTGAATCATTTAAATGCGTATTATCACCTTCAACCTGAATGGCATTCGAGCCGCTGCCAAAAAAGGCTTTTTCACGTGGCTGGCTCAACAAAACGCTGATATAGTATGTCTTCAAGAAACCAAAGCCCAAATTCACCAACTCACTGATCCCTGTTTTCACCCTCAAGGTTACTATTGTTACTATCATGATGCCGTAAAAAAAGGATACAGTGGCGTGGCTATTTATACTCGACAAAAGCCAACTGAAATCATCCAAGGCATTGGCTGGTCAGATATTGACGTGGAGGGACGCTATTTGGAAGCCCGTTATCCTAACCTTAACGTCATTTCTCTATACCTGCACTCAGGAACATCGGGGCCAGAAAGACAACTGTTGAAATTCAACTTCATGGACCGTTTTTTACCCTATTTACAACAACTGCGACAACAACCTCAAGACCACATTATCTGTGGAGACTGGAACATTGCTCACCGAGAAATCGATCTCAAAAATTGGCGCAGCAACCAAGACCAATCTGGATTTTTACCCGAAGAACGAGCTTGGTTAGATAAACTTTTTGGTCCCGTAGGATTTATTGACGCTTTCCGCGTCAAAAATCAACAACCCGAACAATATACCTGGTGGTCCTATCGAGGACAAGCCTGGACCAGAAACACTGGTTGGCGCATTGATTACCAAGTGGTTACCCCCAATCTCAAACACAAAATCAAACAAGTCGACATCTACAAAGAACAACGATTCTCTGATCATGCTCCCTTGATCATTGATTATGATACTACCCTCGGTTAACTACCTCTACCCTTCCTTGAAAAAGGAAGGAAATAAGGCAGTCTTTTTTGAAAAAACAAGAAAAACCACTCTTCCTGCCCTTGAAAACAGACCGCAAATTTTTGAAAATAGATAGCAAGTTTTTGAAAACAGACCGCAAAACTCCCTTTCCCTGCTAAAAAAAGCCAGGGGTAATCCCTTTCCAATTTCATTTTCCACAACATCCTCTCATGACCATAAAAACCCGATTTGCCCCCAGTCCCACTGGACTTATGCACCTTGGCAATGCCCGCACTGCCTTATTCAATGCCCTGTATGCCTATCAGCACCAAGGCATATTTTTACTCCGAATTGAAGACACCGATTTAGAAAGAAGTTGCCCCACATTTGCCCAACACATTTTAGACGACCTGCGTTGGTTAGGACTGCATTGGCAGGAAGGGCCTGAAGTTTCTGCAATAAATTCTCACTATTATCAGTCCCAAAGAACCTCCATCTATGCCGAATATTACCAACAACTGGAACAGCTGGGACAAGTTTACCCTTGCTTTTGCAGTCCCGAAGAACTGGATTTGTCCCGCAAACTGCAGAGAACAGCCGGCCAAGCTCCCCGTTATTCGGGTACATGTGCCCATCTCAGCCCCCAAGAAATCTCCCACAAACTGGCTCAAGGACTCCAACCCAGTCTACGTTTTAAAGTTCCCAAACAACAACTTGTAACCTTCACTGATGTGGTGCGAGGCTCTCAAACTTTCAACACCAATGACATTGGCGACTTTATCATTCGACGCGCAGACCATACCCCCGCTTTCTTCTTCTGCAATGCCATCGACGATGCCTTAATGGGTATCACCCACGTGTTAAGAGGAGAAGATCATCTTGCCAATACCCCGCGCCAACTGCTGATCTTACAAGCCCTAAACTTACCTATTCCCAACTATGGACATATTGCCCTCATTCTCAGCGAAGATGGCAATCCTTTATCCAAGCGCATGGGCAGTCAAAACTTACAAGACCTAAAAACCCAAGGCTGGTTACCTGAAGGCCTAGTCAATTACCTGGCTCGTTTGGGACATTCTTATCAAGCCGACAGCTATTTTAATCTTGCAGAATTGTCTCAACGTTTTGCACTTGAACGTTTGGGTAAGGCGCCCGCCCGTTTTGACCCCCAGCAAATGCAACACTGGCAACAAATGGCCATTGCAAAAATTGACGAGACTGAACTGTGGGCATGGATGGGTAATGAAGTACAAAAACTGGTCCCAACTGCTTTACAAACCCAATTTATTACAGCCATTCGACCCAATGTCACCACTCCCGATCAAGCCTCTCATTGGGCTCGTATCCTGTTCACTGATGACCTTGTTCCCCAACCAGAAGCCCAGCTCATCTTAACTGACACCGATCCGGAATTTTTTAAACAAGTCTTGGCAGCCTTGGAAGTGGCCCAAGCAGATTATACCCAATTGGTAACCACTTTGAAGCAAACCTCGAAGCGTAAAGGCAAAGCTCTATTTATGCCCTTGCGAGCCGCTTTGACTGGAGAAACTCACGGCCCAGAAATGACTCATTTGTTACCCCTGTTAGGCGTACAAAGAGCCCAACATCGTCTACAAATCTATGTCCAATAACAATACCTTTAAAGAGTATTTTCCATCTACAACCCTGTGGCTAATTGCGCTGTGGAGCCTGCTGGTATTCGTTCCCCTATTCAGTCGTAATTTCATCCAAATCGATGAAACTCGTTATGTATCCGTGGCTTGGGAAATGTGGCAACGTGGAGAATGGCTCGTTCCCCATCTCAATGGGGAAATTTATCACCACAAACCTCCCCTATTATTCTGGCTGATCAAACTGGGTTGGCTACTATTTGGGGTCAATGAATGGTGGCCGCGTTTAATCTCCGGCCTATTCTCCCTAGCCTGTTTGGGACTCACTGCACACCTGGCTCAACAACTGTGGCCACAATTCCCCAAAGTTGCCCAATTGGCCCCCTTCATTCTACTCAGTTGCCTAATCTGGAGCATTTTCACCAGTGCCACCATGTTTGACGTGCTCCTCACATTTTGGGTGCTGTTGGGACTGATTGGATTGGTACGGGTTTGGCAATGGGGACCAGAAACCTCTGGGATGAAGATTTTGGGAAGTTGGGGACTGTTCAGCCTTGCCATTGCTGGAGGCATATTGACCAAGGGGCCCGTTATTTTTTTACATCTGTTACCGGTTGCCCTGCTGGCAAGAAATTGGCAAAATATTCCAATAAAATCAAGTTGGTATTTAGCGATTCTTGGCAGTTCCCTTACAGGCGCCATCTTGGCTTTAAGCTGGGCAATTCCAGCGGGTTTGGCTGGAGGAGAAGAGTATCGACAAGCCATTTTTTGGGGACAAACTGCCCATCGCATGGTCGATTCTTTTGCCCATCAGCATCCTATCTGGTGGTATTTACCCCTGCTCCTACTGGCTGGATATCCTTGGACAATGTGGGGACCCAGTTTGTACAACTGGAAAAACCTGACCCACCATTACACCGAACCCAGCGTGCGCTTCATCTTAGCTTGGCTCCTTCCAGTCCTGTTAGGATTCTCCCTGATCAGCGGCAAACAACTGCACTACCTATTGCCAATTTTCCCCGCTTTTACCCTGCTAATCACCTACTTGACTGTCCGTAATTCCCAGCCCATGACTCAACCTCGATGGCAAGAAATTGCTGGAATTACAACAGTTACCCTGAGTTTAGGAAGCCTGTTTTTAGGAATCTCCTTATGGACAATGCCATGGCACCTGCCCACTTGGATATCCGCCTTATCCCCTTGGATTGGAAGCAGTTTGATCCTGATTGGATTGGGAATATCTGTAGTCTATCGTTATTGTGCTCATCTATCAACTCGAATTATATTGGTCAGCACAGTGGCCATTGGGACCAGTTTAATAATTCCCCTTGGCCTTTTAAAAGCGGCAGGCCCAGCTTATGATTTGAGTGAGATCAGTTGGAAAATTAAGGAGTTACAAGAAAAGGGAGAGGTGATAGCTCATTTGGGGGATTACCATGGGCAATATCAATTCCTGGGCCGTTTACAGCCTTTGCCAGTGATTGATGAATATCAAATGTGCACGTGGTTACTTAAGCATCCGGATAGTTATCTGATCTTCTATTTCCCACGTCATGAGTCAGTTTGGCACTCTTGGGTCAGTGACAATCAATATTATCGTTCCCATTATGTGGGAATTCTGCCGGCTCAGATGTTATCAGTTGTTTGTTTAAAATCAATGCTTTAGGAGTGCAATAAAAAGAGTTTACATATAATGTGTAGGATGTACGAGCGTTATTTGCGAGGCATATCTGTCACGTTGATTCTGGAAATGCTATAATTTTGTAAATTCTGATTCAGACAACTGAGCATCTACTGGATAAATGCTGCCACACATCATTAGCGTATTGCACCTTGTCTCGTTCCCAAGTTCTACTTGGGAATGCCCGCCCGCCAAGTTCTGCTTGGCGAACTGACACGAAGCAGAGCTTCACATGCAGACACTACCAAGCAGAGCTTGGTAGCGAGAAAGAAAACACTACCAAGCAAATAGGGATAACACCCCTCCCAGGGGTGTTATCCCTTTGAGTTTTCGCCCGCCGCCTAATCTTGCGGCGTGATATTACTCAGTGGAGCCATTCTTATGCCGTTCTGGCGAACAAGATTCTGCATGAGCATCTTGCCATTGCAACGTTGTTTAACATCTTCGGGGAAGATTTCCGCAAAAGCTCTGCCCTCCCAAGTGGTTCCTGTTATCGTCGCCAAATCGTCGCTAGTAAACCGACTGGTAGCTATTGGGGGTAGTGCTTCCGTCATCAAATCACCAACCCATATGGGGTCACCACCCTCCTGACTAAAAAGACGCATTTTTACCTTCATCTCTGTGTCGCCGATATTCGTAATCCGTATGGTTATTTGGTCAGCCCCAATCACCCCTTTTTTTGGCGGCGGTATTGCCGTCACTCGGTGTTTAGCAGAGGCAAACGTCATGTTCATCAGAGGTGTTTCTGGAAATCCAGTCGCTTCTCTAGCACGGAGAAAAGCCTGAATCAAAAGACCCTCGGGATTGGGTATTTTCAGTTTTCCTCTGCCATTCCAATTCTCTCCGTTTGACGTTAAGTCCGCCATCTGTATGGGAACTGCTGCAAATTGAGGTAAGTCTTTCGCCTCAACCAAGGTTTTGTTTTCAAAAATGAGCTTTCCGTCTATGTCATAAAGCGTCGCTTTAACTTCTCTGTTTTCTTGAGAAAGATTAGTAACCCGTATATTGACTACGTCCAGAGCAGTAGACGGCGGAATATTTAGTAACCACTGAGTATTAGGGTCTTTCGGCGGATTGCACGGTTCTGGAATCGCTGGACATTTAGGATCATTGAGGCCGCAACACGCAATGTTTTGTTCCGTATCAAACCCATTCTCGCACTTCAATGTTCCCAACACTTGTTTGCTAAAGGTTGGCTGACAAGTAAATTTGTCCGCGCTGGGTTTGATGATGAGCGTGGTTTCAGTTCCTTTACAACCTTCCGCATCGCCCGTCCAGCCCGCAAAAGCACTGCCGTCAGTCGCGGGAATCGCCACTAATCGCACCGAACCATCTTCAGCGGTTTTGGTCAGCACTTCACCTGTACCCGTGCCTAACGGTGACGTAACGAGTTGCAAGTCAGGATTATCGCAACTGTCCACGGGCACCACGAAAGTTAAACCCGTCGCAGATTTCAAAACCCCTTTGCTACCCTCACTATTCAGCAAACGATACCCAAAACTCACCGGCAACGTCCCCGTCGTTGGCAATTCACCCTCAAACAACGCCGCACTGTAGATTTTAGGTAACGCCCCAATGGTTTTGCCCGTCGCATTATCCAGATTATCCTGAAAAGCGAACACGACTTCGGCCGGTTGTCCAACGTCGTCATCTGAGACATTGAAACGCCCTAACACCGCCACTTTCTTACCTAAACGACACGCCAGATTAGCATTCGTTTGCAAGCTCGCTTGTCCTTCGACATAAATCCCGCCCGCAAAACCGTTGCCCAAGTCTTTGACATCGGTAAAACACTGTTGCGCATAATAAATCCCGCTTTTACCGAGACAATCGGTTTTCGCTTGTTCCACGGGATTAAACGCAGTCACAGTCAAATTGCCCACCGCTTGCGGTCCCTGTGAAATCGCGCTACTCCCTGTCAAACCATAGGCGGCAGTAAACTCAAACGTTCCCGACGCTGGAAATTGCCCGCTAAACGCAGGAATGGTAATCGCCTCGTCCGTCAACGTTTGCTGAGTCACCGGAGTCCACGTTACGCCGTCCCACGGTTGCCAACCCTCATGGGTCAAAATGTATAGGTCATTTCCCAATTTCACCGTCAAAAATAACTCGGCGGTTTTACCGACATCTTTAACCGCGGCCGTCACTTGCAACTCGATATTCACGGTATCGGCTTGACTGACTTGCGTTAATTGACCACTATTGTCCTTATTACTCAAAACCTTCAGGCCAAACGTCGCTTTATCGGTTTTCACCGTGACGCTACTCGACGCACTCGCCTCTAAATATTGCGTATTACCCGCTTGAGTCCCCGTGACGGTGCAAGTGCCTTCCTTTAACAAAGTCACGCCAGTCCCTTGCAAATTACAAATTTCGGGCGTACTGACTTGCAAATCCACCGTGTTCCCAGATTCTCCCAGACTGACTTTCACCGTGGCAACTTCGCCAACCAAATTGTGGTCAGCAACGAGAGAGATACTGAGATTTTGCTCTTGTGGTTCAATAGGTTGAGCGTCTTTAATTTCAATCCGCACGACCGTTTGCGTTGGATTAGTCGTCGCATTCCCGGCTTGAAAACCGTGAATAATACAAGTCCCCGCACTCACCGGCGTGATTTTATTACCGTTGAGCGTGCAACCCTGGCTATCAGCCATTAGAGTCCACTCAACGGTTAAGTCCTGATCGCTGGTAGCGGGCAACGAAAATTCCGCATCGCCCACAGTTTTACCCAGCAACGCAGTCTCTGTAGGCTTATCCGCCACCAAAATCTCGCCGCTGGCGGTCACGGGCAAATAATTGCTGTTACCCGCTTGTTTAGCAGTAACCGCGCAAGTCCCCGCGTCCTTAAAGCTAACCTGAGTTCCATTCACGGTGCAAATACTTTCCGTCGTACTGGCAAACTTGATGTCGGTTAGACCCGAACTGGCCGTGGCACTTAAAGTTGCTGATTGTCCCACGGTGCCTTTAGTCACCGGTTTGAACTCAAGTGTTTGAATCGCTTTGATCACCTTCAGTTGCGCCGCTTGAAAACCGAGGCTGTGCCAATCGTTGATACCCGTGATGTTATTCACGGCCACAGTGATGGATTCATCCACCTGAGCGTCCGTAATAGTGTAGGCAAAGCGGCGATAATGTCTCTTACTAGGCTGATTTGAATAGGAATTTTTTACACCGCCAACCGTGACATCATAACTGATGGACTTGGTATTCCCATTGGGAATTAACCAAAATTCCAAGGTAGCCGCTGTGCTAGGCATTTTTACCGTGAATTGACAAGAAACCGGGGTGGGCGATTTAAAGCCCTTCCCCGACAAACAAACGTCATACTTGGTTGAACCCGTTGCCGACACGGTGGGATCGCCACCTGTCCAAGCTATTCTGACCTCCGAATCTGTTTGGGGGCTGAAAGGGCCTGAAACATCACTAAATACGGATGGCTCACCACTTTTCTGGACATTCTCGCCAAAAATATAAAAATCGGTGGCGGCCGAATCAATTTGAATAGTGCTTGAGAGTGCCACTTCATTAACGGCGGTTTGCGTAATCGTCGCCGCGTTTGCTGTCATCGAATTGAACAGTAGATATAAAATAAGTAAGGTAACAAGCCGAGATCGGCTGATGAATGGTTTATGTAACATCATCATTCTCCAAAAAGTTGTTGTATTATTTCATTTGGCAACAAAGGATTGCCATTTTTCCTATGGTTTCAAGCGAACATCGTTAAAAAGTAGTGATTCAACTCGTTACGCCAAGTAGTTGAGTTACTTTACCACGCAGTTGGGTTAAATTTATCATCATTCAAAATTACTGCGGTATCCCCTTTTTGAGCGATGACGAAAAAACCCTGTCTATAAGCATATTTAGCAACGTTATCGGGAATCACCATACCTGCAACGGCCCCATAGACTTTCTTATCGGCATAAAGGGGAAATATTGCCTTAAATTTTCCCATTCTCTCGATATGTTCGTTGACATCATCTAAATCCAAATGACTTTTGACTTCAACGAGCACACAACTGTCGTCATTCGTTACGAATAAGTCAATTTGCATGGCCAAACCCAGTTCTGGGCGATTGGCTTCTACGTCCCGTGTCACCACATGGACGGCAATACCCCGTTCTTGAAAGAGTTTGACAACCGATGGTTTGATGAAGCCTTCGACAAATTCGCCGAGCCGATTACCGAGTTTACCCAATTTTTTGTCAAGTTCTTTATTTTGTTGTCTAAAAAATCGGTCAGTTTCTCGAAAACGACGATCAGTTTCCTGAGATTGTTCTTTTAATAGACGCTCGGTTTCCTGAGATTGTTCCTTTAAAAATCGTTCAGTTTCCTGAAAGCGACGGTCAGTTTCCTGAAAGCGACGATCAGTTTCCTGAGATTGCTCCTTTAATAACCGCTCAGTTTCTTGAAAACGGCGGTCGGTTTCCTTAAACAGTTGCCAAACTTCTGCTAAAGTTGGGGCAGGTTCATTGTGCGTTATATGACTCATGAGAATAAATTCCTTAGAAAATTCTGTGAATCCTGTCAATTCTGATTTAGACCGTTAAAATAGGGAGAAAAATAACACCTCTTTCCCATTTTATAGAGCAGTAGGGATAACCTCCCTCGAAGGGGTGTTATTCCTGTTTTCACTCTAAAAGGTGCATGACGCTACGCTTATGCACCATACGTTTGCTGTAATCATCCCGCGGAGTTATTTTCTGGACACGAGGATTCAAGTTCTATCTCCTTAGTTTCGTAGGGTGAACAACAGGTTTATCACTGCCGACCAAACCCACATTAATTGTAAACGGTGGACAAACAAAAAGACGTTTGCCCACTCTACTTGGCTTAACCACTTCTCATACGTTGATTACTCTATATCTAACCCCCTTTTTCGAGCGTCTAACGCGGCTTTCTGGGCCGTCGTAAACCGCCGTATCTGGTCCGCCGACGTCAACGACTTTATCTGGTCCGCTGTCAACGCCCATATCTGGTCCGTCGTAAACGCCTGTATCTGGGCCGTCGTCAACAACGATATCATGTACGTCGACAACGATTTTATCTGGTCCGTCGTCAACGCCTTTATCTGATCCGTCGTCAATGCCGATATCTGGTCCCTCGACAACGTCCATATCTGGTCCTTCGACAACACCGCTATTTGGTCAATCGTCAACCCCGATATCTGGTCCGTCGACAACACCGCTATATGTGCCCGCAGCAACGCCTTTATCTGGCCCGTCGTCAACGCCGCTATCTGTCCAGGTGTCAACGCTTTTAACTGGCGAATCGCCAGTACACTTTTATCAAATACCTTTTTGTCAAAAGGTGAAAGGTTAGGTGGAAGCCCCCCAATTCCAGTACCTACTTCACAAAGGAGCTTTTCACTAATATCGAAAACAGCAACGCAATATTTGTCCTTATCCATAGTCAATTGACCATCTTGACAATCTTCATCACCTCCCCAACCAGCAAAAGAAGAGAAATTACCTTCTGTGGCGAGCAAAGTGAGGGTGTTACCTGTTTCGACCACCTGTGTGCATTGAGTCTTCTGTTTGCAGGAAATTATTTTACCCTCGATTACTCCGCAATCTTTGCTCTCGCATAAGAGCGAGGACTGGTCCTTAGCGGTCACTTTGCCATATCCATTACCATCTATGAAAATGTGGACTTTCGTTGATTGGCTGGGTGCTTCTCTATCAAAAGAAGGGAAAGTATAGGTTACGGGCGGCTGGCAAGTATTTTCGCATTTATCGGACCGAATCCCAGTTGCTGGACAATAGTATTCGGCGCAGCCTGACCCCAAAACGACAAACCCTCCAATCACACTACCGACAACGAATAGTTTGAGTTTGCGTAACCGCCATTGAGGTGGATAATTCATTTGAGTAAACCGATATATCATAAAAATCTCCAGTGTAAAAAAGTTGAACTTACGGATTAGTTTGTTTGGGATAATTGAGGGATAACACCCCTCTCAGAGGTGTTTGTAAACGGTGGGCAAACAAAAAGACGTTTGCCCACTCTACTTGGCTTAATGGGTTAATCTTTGGCTACAGACATTGCGTGAAGGCTTGCATAAGTCGTTGCATGCCACCAACCTGTTCCATCCGCCATAGCCTGTTCATAATAGGTTACATAAGCAGTCGCATAAGAAGTCGCATAATTCTCTGAGCGTCCAGATGTCCCTGCATACTCTCTTGCATATATGCTTGCGTAGCTGTCTGATTTTCCATCACTCTTAGCTTTATCATAAGCGGATGCATAACTCCTTGCATAAACATCTTTTGTTTTTTTCTCTACAAGAGTTGCATAAGTGGCTGCATAAATATCAGTTTTTCCAGCCTCTCTTTCGGTTGCATAAGTGACTGCATAACCGTCTGATTTTTTATTCCCTTTTGCGGTTGCATAATGGGTTGCATAAGCCTCGGATTTTTTAGCCTCTTTTAAAGTTGCATAATGGGTTGCATAAACTTCTGATTTTCTTAAGTCTATAGCTTGTGCATAAAACTCTGAATACTCCCATGATTTTCCACTGGTTTTAGCATCAGCCAGCGCAGTTGCATAAACCTCTGTTTTTCCAGCAGCTTTATTAACTGCATAAATCCATGCATAAAAATCAGTTTTTCCAGCCTCTTTTTTGATTGCATAAAGTACTGCATAAGTGTCTGGTCGTTTATCAGCCTTAGCGGTTGCATAAGCGACTGCATAAGCCTCGGATTTCCCATCCGCTTTAGCTTGTGCATAAGCGACTGCATAAGCTTTTGGAATGACATCGAGAATACTGGTTGCTTCTTGTTTGTTCTTATCCGTTGTTTCATACGATGCATAAACTGTGAATTTATACGCAGATAATGTGCCCGAATATAAAGATAGGGTAATGCTGTCCTTTGTTAAGGAAACTGGTTTAGAAAGCACAGGTCGTAATGGGTTAGTTGCCGCCACAAATCCTTTAGGCGTGAGCATCCAAGCATTCTTTCCTGACGTTGTTTTCAAATAAAGGTTTGCAGATTTTCCAACATCTGTAGAGGGTGCTTTGAAGGTTAAAACAATATTCAAAGTATCATTATCCGTTGCTTGGGTAATCTCTTTGTTGTCTTTATCTGTCACATTTAATGAGAAGACACCCAGCGATTGAACAATGACTGTGCTTGTTGCTTGAACATTTGCGAAAAAATCATCACCGTTTTGTTGTGCAGAAATCTTACAATTTCCTTCCGCAATGAAACTCACAGTTTTTTCTTGTACCGTACAAATATCCGTTGTATCAGAACTCAAAATAATCGCATTTTCAGAACCGTCACTCTTTACCGTTAACTCAACCTGTTCTCCTACTTTTGGATCAGTCGGTAAATTGGTGAAAGAAATAGTGGATTGCTTTTTCACCGTGAGAATACTGGTTGCATCTTGTTTCTTCCCATCATCGGTTGTTTGATAGGCGGCATAAACTCTATATTTACCCGCAGGCAACACGTCTGAATACAAGAGTGAGGTCGTGCTTTCTGCCATTAAAACTGTTGGATTAGAATTCACAGGTCGTAATGGTTCAGTTGCTTCTACAAATCCTTGCTCTGTCAGCATATACGATGTATTTTCAGCTACGGTATTCAAATAAAATAATGCAGATTTTCCAATATCCACAGCAGGTGCCTTAAATGTTAAACTGATATTTAAAACCTCTCCTTCAGTTGCTTGAAAAATTGGATCATTATTTTTATCCGTGATATTTAAAGAAAATACGCCTTTAGAAAAAACAGAAAGATTCGTTTGTTGCTCAACAGAGTTGTACTGTTCATTACCTGCTTGTTTTGCCGTAATGGTACAAGTTCCTTCCGCTTTGTAATCAATGGTGTCACCCGTGACTTCACACACTTCAATCGATGAACTACTAAAGGTAATCGGCGTTAAACCTGAATCAACAGTTGCGGCTAAAATTGCAGATTCTCCCGCTGTTGGTAAACCTGGATTAAAAGTAAGTATTTGATCTTTCTTAACAACAATCGTTGTACTCACTTCTTTAGCTGCATTGTAATTCTCATTACTTGCCTGATTCGCAGTGACGATGCAGATCCCCGGTTCGGCAAATTCCAGCGTATTTTCTGACGACAGAATACAAATTTTTGGCGTGGTGCTGGCAAACGTGACTGGATTGCCTGATTGACCACCGCTTGCACTCAATATCAAAGTTTCTCCGACTTTGCCGCTGGTGGGCGGGGTGAATTCAATGGTTTGATCTTCCTTCTTCACCACGGTAATGTTGACACTGACTGGTTTAGCCGCTGTATAGTTATCATTACCCGTTTGATTGGCAGTGATCGTACATATACCAGCAGTCAGAAAAGTAACCGCCGATCCGAACAATTCACAAACTTGTGGCGTGTCGTTCACCAAATCAACGACCAAGCCCGAACTTGCCGTTACTTGTATGAGTTGCTGGGAGCCGACTTTGGCAGTGATAGGTAATGCCTCATCAAACGAAATCGTTTGATCCTTTTTAGTAACAGGCGTAGCAGAAGTCGTACCGTTCCCTTCAGTCGTCGTTTCTCCAGTCGTTCCGATCTCATCAACCGTCAATTCAATACTCTGATCTTTCTTCTCCACACATCCCGTAATTTCCGTGTCAGTCCACGCCGTGACCTCTTTAAGACAAGCCCCGACTTTGGAGTTGTTCTGAATCTTGCCACAAACGGTACCGCCGACAAAGGAACTACCGACAAATTCAACGTCGCACACTTTGCCTCGATTCTCAATAAAACCAGAGAGCTTACCACCCTTCACGTCACCCTGTTCTCCAATCGTGCTATTGGATAAAAAGCCTTGGTTATCAACGGTATTATTGAAAGTTGCATTGCTTAAACTGGTCCCCGGTAAAATGCGCACCGGTTTATCGAAAACCTGACCCTTGACATCGCACGAACCAGAAATGATGACAAGCTTTTCGGTTTCCTCAATTTTACAATCTGACGACGGCTGAGAAGGATCATTGTTTGTCACCGGCGGGGTATCGGCACCACCGGTCGAATCCGTGGGCGTTTGATTTGGTTCAGTCACCAGCGACGATATTCCGCGTAAAAGGGAGCCAATCAAGTCTTTTACCCATTCAGGCTGTTTGGCTGTTTGAGTCAAATGCTCTGTCAACAACGCGATACTGTCCTCAGCATTTAGTCCCTGAAAAGTTCCGATATTCCCTTTGGAATCAGAATACTCAAGTTTGAAGCCATTTTTTGGATTAGGAAAGGTGATATTAAACTTCTCTCCGTCTACCTGAGCATGGATAGCCCCCGCATTGTCCTTTGAGTTAAAGCTCACATCAAAGGTGTTGTCAATGACGTTAATGAGGGAATTAACCCCTGAAGTTGGATCCGTTGACGTGTTATTTACAGCTTGCTTAATCTGCTTAAACTCCTCCGTATCAGTGATTCCCTTGATAAATTCTTGCATGTCTTCCAGCGTTTTAAACTCTCTAACATAAGTGAGGGGTTCTGATTGCCCTGGCGCTTTGGCGCAGACTGACACATTAAAAACGGACAGTGGTTCCTCTATAGTGGGAGAAGTACAACCCGCAAATTTAGCAGGTTCGATTGGCGGAGTCGTCTGATCAGACGCAACTTCAATCTTTATGATTTCTTGCGAAGCCGGATGATATTCATCATTTCCCGCTTGATTCGCGATCACCTCGCAAGTCCCTTCGGCAAGAAAAGTCACCACATTCCCGGACACGGTACATTTTTCGGGCGTCTTGCTGGTATAAATGACTGGATTCCCAGACGGGCCACCGGTGGCGGCTAGAGTTGCTTGACCGTTGATCTTGGCTTGATCAGTCACAGAAGCATACACTGTTGGCAAAAAGTCTGTAATCACTTGACCTTGTTTAACTGGAGAGTTGACTTGAACAGTGACCGTGACTGTGGACGCCGCATTGAATTGTTCATTCCCCGCTTGGTCAGCCGTTAGCGTGCATGTTCCCACCGTTTTAAAGTTCACTCGATCGGATGCCTCTACCGTACAAATATCCTGAGTGGCACTGGCAAACTTAACCGGATTCCCCGATTTACCCCCCACCGCTGTTAAAACTAGAGAACTGTTAACTATGGCTGCAGTGGCGGGTGAAAATTCGGTGATGACTTGATCGAGTTTGTTGGGTTCGGTGACGATAATGCTTTTTGTAACCTGAGGTGCAGCATTGTAGTCTTCATTTCCAGCCTGGTCAGCAGCAAGCGTGCAAGTGCCCACCGTTATTATATGCACTGTCTCGGCTGATACTGTACAAATTTCAGGCGTAATACTAGCAAAAGTGACGGGGTTACCTGAATCTCCACCCGTCGCAGTCACAGTCATCTGGTCACCCACCACCGCTGAAGTTGCAGGGGAGAAGTTGGTAATGGTCTGATCGATGGGCTTTTTAAGTGCGTTAGGATCGATAAAATTGGCTTGACAATTCATATCGTTATTAAATGGTACAATCAACTGTTGTTTCTGACCGCTACAATCACCGGTCCAACCGTCAAAAATCATTCCTGCTGCAGGCCTTGCTTCCAACACGACTGTCATCTTTTTCCCCCAAGGCACTTGACATATAGATCCGCAGTTAATCAGGGGTTTTTGGTTGAAAAAGCCATAGCCGGAAACTGTACCATCGCCTTCTGTAGACACTTTGAGGAAGTAAATACGACTGAAATAGGCGATGCATAACTTGCTGCCATTCATAAATACTTCGCCATCGACACAATCGTCATGGCCTCCCCAACCACTGAAAACAGAATTGGCATCCGCCTTTTGAGTTAAAGTGACATCCCGGGTCGCTTTAATTGATTGCTCACAATTCTTTTGGCAAATAAGTTCCCCTGGAAATTTGGGATTGGGTTCACAATCCTCTCGTTTGCAAGACAGACCCATATCAGTGCTCACCGTGCCGCTGCCACTGCCGGCAACTTGAACCGCAAGGCTCACATACTCAGGGAGTATTGAAGCTGTCGGTGAATTGGGATTGGGCGGTTCAATTTTCTCAAATTTTGCCGTACAAGTGGTATTTTCCTTTAAAATCAAAGTATTATCACATAATTCTTCAGACCAGCCGACAAACACAGATCCAGAATCGCCAATCGCTGTCAAATTCACCGCTGTGCCTTCTGCATAACTGCCACCGCCTGAGACAGTGCCAGTACCGGTGCCGCTGGTGTTGAGGGTGAGGGTATATGTGGGTACAGAAGGCGCGGAGACGCAAGCCGCTAAACAAGCAACTTCATTAACGCCATAACTAGTATGGTTTATATCGCAATAAAAGCCCGCGGGTTGTTCTGAACAACCCGCCCACACTGATTCCGACACTGCGAGTCCAACGGTCATACTGGTGGCTAAAACCACCCATTTTAGTTTAAAAATCCACTGTTGAAGTGGTTTGAGTTGATGAGACATAATTGAAGTTCTCCGGGTATTTGTTGTTAGTTGGGACAATACACATTGAAGGAGTATTGTCCCTCAGAGTTGGGACAAAAGGAACCTTACTTTACAAATTTGAACATTGAGTCATCTGATTGAGCCTCACTGGGCAGTTGAGGAGCAGTTTTGATCCTGTGTATCCGTTAGGACTACATTCTCCTGAAATACTACGTTTTCACCTATCTTGCAATCTACCAAGCGACTGTTGGCAGTGACGGTAAGATTTTCTAACACGGAAGTTTCGGGGGATTTGCAGAGCACTTCACCGGCCACTGTGCCACAACGTACGGTCGCATTTGGGTTCAGTGTCACATTACGTATGATGCCGGCGGCAGTGTTGCTACAATTGGTCACCTGTCCACCTTCACAAATAGTCACCCCAAAGATCGAACCACTGTTGGCAGTGTGACCACATAAGATACCGCCCGAGACACTGCCAGTGTCTGTTACAGTCTTATCGGTTAGGGTTTGCCCCGCATTGGACACAGGTGCAGTGATGAGTTGACTTTCGGGAGTCGCGGCAGTGACAGTAATATTGAGGGTTTGCAGCCAGGTGTCGTTATAACGTGCCCACCGTGCCTCATTGTAAAAAGCATTGCCCGCTTGGTTGATAAGAAGGATGCATTTGCCTGGCGCGACAAAAGTCACGACGTTATTCTCCTTAACTGTACAAACTTTTGGTGTTTGGGAATGAAATCTCACCGGATTGCCCGAATCACCTCCAGTTGCATACAATAGGGTCATTGCGCCCACCTCGGCAGTGGAAGAAAATTGGGATAATTTCATGGTTTGCTCTCTCTTTTTGACTTGGATAGAAAGGGTGTCAGTGGGGGCTGGATTAAATTCGTCATTCCCAGGCTGATCCATTTTGAGGATACAAATACCCACACCTGTTATTTTCAGGGTATCGCCCGTGATGCTACAAACCTTATTCCCAACTTCAGTTGCAAATATCACAGGTAAGCTAGAGGGAGTGGACATAGCACTCAGTTTTACCTGATCACCCTGTTTCACGTCGAGAGACTTTAAACTCTCGCCTAAGACGATATGTTGGTCCCGTTTAGGTATTTTCGGCTTGGTCACGGTGATATTGGCGACGACTTGCGCGTCATTATATTGGTCATTACCCGCTTGAGATGCAACGACGGTGCAGGTGCCTTCACCACGCCAAAACCGAACCACGTGGCTTTCTTTCCATTCATTGTCAATAAGATTCACATCTCCCAAAACTACATCACAAATATCAGAATCGCTGGAAAAAACGACCGGGTTACCGGAAGCGCCACCTATAGCGGACAAATTCATGATGGCGCCGAGGGTGCCAGTGGTTGCCGGTTTAAACTGAATAGTTTGATTCGCATGGGCAATCTTAAACTGTCGGATGTTGGTACGTGCTGGCAGATATTCGTCATTTCCTGCCTGATCGGCATGGATAATACAAGTCCCTGCTTTAGTTATTTTGACGGTGTGGTCGGTGATACTGCAACCGCTGCTGTCTTTACCCGTGGAGAAACTCACCGGTAAACCCGAACTCGCCTTCGCCGCAATAGTGAAATCAGCATCCCCAAAAACTTTATCCGTTAACTGATTGAAAGTGACAGTTTGAAGTTTTTTCGGTTCTTTCACTGTGATGTTGCGGGTTTCCGAGTTCGGCTTGTAGTTGCTGTCACCCGAAGCAGTGGCCGTGATCATGCAAGTGCCCTTTCCCACAAAGTTGACCGTATTTAAAAATTCACCGCGCGAATTCTCCGCATCTGTGCCAACTGTACAAATACCGAGTGTCGAACTGGAAAAATGCACTGAGCTAGGGGCAGTGGCGTTTAATTGCGCACGGTCCCCTACAATACCCGCATCAGGGGCCGAAAAGTTGATAACTGGGATGGCTTTATGAATCCCAACTGTGTAGAGGGCTGAAGCTCTCTGAAATTCAAAGATGGGATATTTGGGACGATCAGAATACGCCCAGTAACCCTGTTGAAGGGCTTCGATTATACAAGGGCCGGCACCCGTGATTTTGATTTTTCCCTTTTCAGCATCACTGACCTCGCAAACTTCATCCTGTGGATTGACAATTGAATAAACCACGGCTTTACCAGAGCTGGCTTTCGCGTAAATGGTAAAATCTGGATCACCGAAAGTTTTATCGGGCACTTTATCGAAAGTGACAGTTTGTTTGTCAAGTGGCAACACTTGGATATCAACACTGATTTCTGGGGCGGCATGGTAATCATTATCACCGGCCAGCGAAGCACTCAAAGTACAAGTCCCGGTCTCAATGACCCTGAGATTATAGTTGCCGTCTTCCATGTCTTCCAATTTACAAGTTTGAGTCTTGGTACTAAAAGTAAATGGTTGCGTGGAACCCACACGTCCAAAATGGTTCTTTAGAAAGAGACTGTTGTATATTTTGAGGGTCTTAGGCAGAAATAGAGAAATACTCGATTCACCTTTGGCAATCGTAAAACTTTGTGTAACTGTGACTGGTTTGAAATTTTCATTCCCTTCTTGAATTGCCATGACAGTACAAATGCCCGCATTGTATATAGTTAACACGTTGTTAGTAGGCGATGGAGGGGGAAAGTTTTTACAAATAGGTGTATTACTCTTAAAAACCACGGGTAATCCTGAACTGGCGGTTGCCACCATTTTTACAGTTAATTTTGGTATCAACACTTGATTCTCTATCTTATTGAAAGTAACAGTTTGGTCAATCGGATCGGTGACTTCAATATTAAGCGTGGCTTCTGCTGGAGAGTAAGATTCATTGCCATCGTGCTTGGCCGTGACCGTGCAGATGCCCCTTCCGATGAGATTAAAAGAGGCCACCTGATCATTCTTCGACACGTTGTCCACTTTACAAATTTCTGGTGTTTTACTGCTAAAATCCACCCCACCTAGGTTCGCCGAGACTAAGATCGTTGCTCCCTTCTTGGCCTTGATGGTGTCGGTCTTCAGCGTGATAGGCAGGGGCAGTTTTACATCATATTCAACGATGTAACTGGCTAATTTGTCGTCGCTCCTCCAATTCTCCAACACCAACATTAAATAGCCACGATTCTGGTATCTCATCGCATATTTATAATGAGCAGTATATTTTACCTCATCTCTACCACGCCGGTTTATCCATACATCTTTTGGGGGTTTCTCAATATTTAGAGATTGACCAGTAACCCAGGTATAATCGTAATCAAATTCAAAAAACCCCGTTTGCTCATCGCTTCTGAGACCTATCCAGGAAGAAGAGCCCGTAGAAAAAATCTGTTGATGCTTTAACAAAAAAGCGGCTTCAGCGCCATCAATGACCGTGAGCAAATGACCCGCAACCCCCTTAAATGTGCGTTTACGGCTGGCTTCTGCAGCTTCGTCAAAGGTCAAATCTTTGTCGCTGACCACCAGTTCATAATAATGCCCGTAGTCTGGATTGAATATCGGTTCTGCAACTGCACTCAGCGAGATACCCCACAGTCCTATGGCAATAAGCCAATAGGTAACTGGGTTGATGAGTTGTTGGTGTGACATAATTGTCTCCTGAAATAAAAAGTTTCGTATCATGTGGCACGAATGGGTGGGCAACGAAAATAGGTTGCCCACCCTACACGGCTACTACTGACATGCCTCTGGCGCTGATACCGACTGAGTAGAAACTTGTGCCAATTGTGCTGAGGAAATTTGACTCAACATGCACTTTGGCAAAGCCGCTAAAGTTTGGGCGTTGAATCGGTTAAAGAGTGCTGGCGGTATATCTTTCAGTTGAGTGATGATTTTAACACTACCCGCCGAAACTGTTACCTCATCGTAAGTTCCCAACGCAATGATAGTTCCACTCATTTGGCCGGCGATGACATGCGAACCTGGCAAAAGAATAGGATTCTCTAAAGTACCATAATTATCAATCTGGCCATCAGGTAAAACGATGGGATCGATTAAAGTACCATAATTGACAATATTGCCCGCATAACTGTTGCCTTGCACCTGTGTCCCTTCACTGATAGTGACATTCTTCAAAGTCCCGTCACCCTTAATTACGCCTGCCACACAACCCTCGGTAATGATCGTCCCTGGTAATAAAGTAATGTCCTTCAGGCAAACATTGAATTTGGCAGAATTCTGAATATTCCCACCGACCGTTCCTCCTTCAAAAGAATTGCCGATAAATTCAAAATTGGTTAAAGTGCCCTCGTTTTTAATAACACCGGTAAAAAGTCCACAATTCACAGTCCCTTCCGAAGCAATAGTTGAACTCGATATTAAGCCACGGTTGTTCACCTTACTATCGAGAATGGCTTCACTCAAACTGCCACCTGATTCAATCTGCATGGGTTTAGAGAACACTTGACCATGGGCATTACAAGGACCAGGAAGAATCTCAATCCCATCGCGCTCTGTAAAATTGCAATAGACAGTCTCTAATCCTGTTTGGGAGTTAGAAGAAGTCGCAGTCGTTGCGGAATTAGCCTGAACCGTGAGACTGGCTGTGACCGTGGGCGCGGCATCATATTGATCATTCCCGGCTTGATCGGCAGTCACCGTGCAAATCCCAGCCGCCCTAAAAATAACCTTATCGCCAGACACTGTGCAAATAGTCGGAGTAGTGCTGGAATAAGTGACAGGTTGACCCGAAGCCCCGCCCGTGGCAGTTAACGGCATCTGGTCACCGACGACCGGGCCAGTTGCTAAATTTGCCAATGAAAACTGAGTGATAACTTGGTTAGCTTTATCTGGGACCAGCGGCGTGACGACCTCCGGTAGATTGACTTCAAGAGTGGCGGTAACGGTGGGCGCGGCATGATATTGATCATTCCCTGCTTGGTCGGCAGTCACCGTGCAAATTCCAGCCGCCCTAAAAATAACCTTATCGCCAGACACCGTGCAAACAGTCGGGGTAATGCTTCTATAAGTGACTGGCTTCCCAGAAGCCCCACCCGTTGCAGCTAACGGCATCTGGTCACCGACTGCCACCGGGCTTGCCAAACTCACCAGTGAGAACGCCGTAATAATTTGATTGCTCTTCATTAAGTCTGGGGGAGTGACAACCACCGGAGAAGTGACATCAAGATTCGCGGTAACGGTGGGCGCTGCATCATATTGGTCATTCCCCGCTTGGTTGGCTGTCACGGTGCAAATTCCAACCGTAATAAAGGTGACCACCGAACCTGAAACCGTACAAACAGCAGGAGTCGTACTTGCAAAAACCACAGGCTGCCCAGACGCGCCCCCCGTGGCTGTCAACGTGGCATTACTATTGACCACGGCTGGCGTCTTGGGCGCGAATTGAGTCATAGCTTGCCCTTGTTTGACCACTGCAGGTGGCGTGACTGGAGGAGGTGCTACCGGTGTGGGCGTGCCAAAGTGTGCCTCACATGTCATATCTTTACTTATATTCACCGCCAACGGATTGCGCAAACCTTGACAATCGCCTCCCCAACCAAGAAATTTCATGTCCGTGCTGGGAATCGCTTGTAAGTAAGTGGTCATGCCTTTGCTAAACAATGCGCTACAACTGTTATTGCCTTCGCCGCAATCAATTCCTTGAGGTTGACGGGAGGCGCTGTGGGCCATGACCTTCCCCTGACCAGTAGTGACAACGGTTAACTCATACACCATATGAAAGTAGGCGATACACAATCTGCCGCCACTCATAAACACTTCTTCATCGATACAATCCTCATGTCCACCCCAACTGCTGAAAACAGAATCCTGATCAGCTTGAGGGGTCAAGGTGACAGTGCTGGCAGTGGTGACTCTCCCGCTACATGCCTCTTCGTTGCAACTCACCTCACCCAGGGAATTGGTCTGGCAATCTTGACGAGTACAATACAAGCCCGTATTGGTACTGACGCTGCCACTGCCACTGCCGGCAATTTGAATCGTAAGGCTCAAATAATCCGGAAGTTTTGACGAGGATGTGGACCCGGGAGTGGGCGGCTCAATTTTCTCAAACTTTGCCGTACAAGTAGTATTTTCCTTTAAAATCAAAGTATTATCACATCCTTCTTCAGACCAACCGACAAACACAGATTCAGGATCGCCGATCGCTATCAAATTCACCTCTGTGCCTTCTGCATAACTGCCACCGCCTGAGACAGTGCCAGTACCGCTGCCGCTGGTGTTGAGAGTGAGGGTATAAGTAATAATAGAAGTACATGTTGGCAGAGGAACAACTGAGCCACAAGCCGCCGGGCAGTCAGTAGCAGTACTATACATCAAGTGATCGACATCACAATAAAATTGACAACTATAACCCTGAAGTTGAGTGCAACTCGCCCATGCCGATTCCGATATCACAAGTCCAATGCTCATACTGGTGACTAAGACCGCCCATTTTAGTTTAAAAATCCACTGTTGAAGTGGTTTGAATTGATGAGACATAATTTAAGTTCTCTGGTTATTTATTTAGACCTCTTGCAAAAGTATGCGATCATGAAAAAATGAGAATTATCCCTCAGTTAAGATACCTTGAAGTAGAGGCTTTAGCCGGTCAGTGGCAGCTCCTGGAGTGGAGGCTTTAGCCGGTCAGCGGCAGTCTGGAGTGGAGGCTTTAGCCGGTCAGCGGCAGTCCCTGGAGTGGAGGCTTTAGCCGGTCAGTGGCAGTCTGGAGTGGAGGCTTTAGCCGGTCAGCCGCAGTCTGGAGTGGAGGCTTTAGCCGGTCAGTGGCAGTTTGGAGTGGAGGCTTTAGCCGGTCAGCCGCTGACCGGCTAAAGCCTCTATTCCAAGGTACTTTCTGAACCTCCACTCCGGCTAAAGCCTCTATTCCAAGGTACTTTCTGAACCTCCACTCCGGCTAAAGCCTCTATTCCAAGGTACTTTCTGAACCTCCACTCCGGCTAAAGCCTCTATTCCAAGGTACTTTCTGAACCTCCACTCCGGCTAAAGCCTCTATTCCAAGGTACTTTCTGAACCTCCACTCCGGCTAAAGCCTCTATTCCAAGGTACTTTCTGAACCTCCACTCCGGCTAAAGCCTCTATTCCAAGGTACTTTCTGAACCTCCACTCCGGCTAAAGCCTCTATTCCAAGGTACTTTCTGAACCTCCACTCCGGCTAAAGCCTCTATTCCAAGGTACTTTCTGAACCTCCACTCCGGCTAAAGCCTCTATTCCAAGGTACTTTCTGAGCCTCCACTCCGGCTAAAGCCTCTACTCCAAGGTACTTTTTTATCGCATCATTTACTTTTGCAAGAGGTCTATTGTTACTTAGACAGTCGTGTAGAGTGAGTAACCTCTTTTCGCTGCCCACCCATACGTGCCGTATGATGTATGGGCCAAAACCAAAAAACGTTTTGCCCACCCTATGAAACTCCATGTTTCAAATAACAAGTATTCTAGTAAAAGATTTCCAAGCCGACTTGACTTTGCCGCACAATTTCTTGACTTTCCCGCACAATTTTTTTGACTCAGTCACAAAATATCCTACTTTAAAGTACGGATCAGTCTTTGCCCTTTCTCCAGAAAAAAGAGGATTTGTTAAATAAGGGATAGCATCCCTGAAAAGGGGTTATCCCTCGAATCTTTACCTTTCAACCCATTCCAAAATTTACCCCTCTCCTGAAAAATCCATCATTCTGAAGATTCTGCCTCAGATACAGGAAATCCCAATCGTACTCGATAAACAGCTCCTTCATCTTGAATTTCAAAATAAGCCTGCGGCCAAAGTCCTTGTAAGCGTCTACGTAGATTATCCTGTGCAATACCAATCCCTCGGTGCTCCTGAGTCGACTTCGGGTTGTCAATTTCCAAATGAATCATGCCCGCTTCCAAACGTCCTTGGATATGAATTTCTCCCCCTTCAATCAAACCTTGTATCCCATGATAAATGGCATTTTCCAACAGAGGTTGTAAACACAAGGGAGGTAATAGGGCAGTTTTAGGAATTTCTTCGATTTTCCAGGTGACCTTCAGCCGTTCACCCAATCGCAGGGCTTCAATGCGCAAATATTGTTGGGATAAAGTCACCTCCTGTTCCCAAGTCGTCAGGGTTTTAACTTCCGACAAATTGGCACGGAATAGTTCCGCAAAATCAATCACCACTTCTTCAGCCATGGACGGATTTACTCGAACCAAACTGGCAATGGTGTTCATGGTATTAAATAAAAAGTGGGGATGAATCCGGGCCTGTAAGGCTCGAATTTGCATATCAGCACGGGCTTGAATTTCTCTTCGCCATTGATATTGAACGTAAAAATACCGCAACATCATGGCGCTGATCAGAGCACTGATGGTCAAGTTACGCAGTAGGAATAAAGAATGTTGCCAGGATTCGGAGTCAAAAAATACACTTTCTTTTCCCATTTCCCAAACCAATTCACTTAAAATAACGGTGATCATCAAAACCAAACCATAACTGATAATACCCACCCAATAATCTCGTTTTAATCGCATCAATCCTCGTCTTAATACGCATAACAGAGCTTGACTTAATAACGATACCCATTGCATAAACCACGAAGTCATCGCCAACTGAGTCATAAATTGGGTTTGCAGAATTTTCCAATTGTACGACGTATAATTTAAACTGGCTAAAGTCAAGATAAATGCGAGTAATTCAACCACAATAATCAATATAAATACGGTATAGACGTTACAAAAATTAGGCAAAAATAGGGAATTATCTTCTTGCTGTTCAGAAGTAGTGTTCATAAGCGCAGATCCTCAATACTTTACTCAAAAAAAAAATTCCAGTATCATAAAAAACTTAACTGTAGGGTGATAAAATCAATAGCCCCTTACAGGACTTCTCAAACACCTCAAATAAGTGTTAAAAATGACAATGGTCCTCGCCAAAACAAATTCCTCAAAAAATATACGGAATTTACTTTACCTACTTTGAAGGAGCGTTACCTTTGCGTATCCAATCCCATAACACGCTACTCATTGTTGACGACATTCCCGCGAATGTCAGTGTGCTTTTCGATTTTTTGACCACTTGCGGATTTAAAGTGCTGGTCGCCCAAGATGGAGAAAGTGCTTTACAAAAAGCTCAATATGCTCTACCTAACCTTATTTTATTGGATGTCATGATGCCGGGAATAGATGGATTTGAAACTTGCCAACGCCTAAAAAGTAATCCCAAAACTCAAGATATTCCCGTTATCTTCATGACCGCCCTAGCCGACACTGAAAATAAAGTGAAAGGATTTGGACTCGGGGCTGTCGACTATGTCACCAAACCCATCCAACAAGAAGAAGTGTTGGCTCGAGTGAATACCCATTTAACCCTGCGCAAATTACAAAAAGAATTACAAACTCAAAACCAGGAATTGGATGCCTTTGCTCACACCGTGGCCCATGACCTCAAAAATCCACTTAACGCAGTCTTAGGTTTTTCCGATCTGTTGATAGAAACCGCTCCTAAATTGGAACCAGAAGCCGATGGCTACCTGAAAAATATTCAAAAAGGGGCCCATAAAATGCTGGATATCATTGAAGCCTTACTTTTATTGGCGGGAGTCTCAAAACAAGAAGTGCAAATGCAACCCCTATCAATGGACGCCATTGTCCATCAAGTCCGAGACCGATTGGCATTTATGCTGAAAAATTATGAAGCGGAAATTATTTTGCCAGAAGAATGGCCAGTGGTGCGCGGCTATGCCCCTTGGGTCGAAGAAATCTGGGCCAATTACATCAATAATGCCCTAAAATACGGGGGACATCCCCCGCGGGTAGAATTGGGCAGCAGAAAGGGCAGCAATAAAAAAATTCAATTTTGGGTCCGGGACAATGGAGAAGGCCTAACCCCAGAACAACAAGCCACCCTCTTTACCCCCTTTACTCGTCTCAATGAACACCGAGCTAAGGGACATGGTCTGGGTCTGTCCATTGTGCAGAGAATTGCAGAAAAATTAGGCGGGGAAGTGGGAGTGGAAAGTACAGTTGGGCAAGGCAGCCTATTTTATTTCAGCCTACCCGCTGCCTAAAACTTAATTCAATTGATACCCTTACATAAAGGCACAAAAGTCACATCATCAAAACTAGAATATTCATATTCTGTGCGGGTCCTCGTCACCTTCGTCAATACCTGCCGTCCATGCTGGGGACCCACTGGAATTACCAAGCGTCCCCCAATTGCCAATTGAGCCAACAACGCCTGGGGAATTTTTGTAGGAGCTGCAGTGACAATGATGCCTTGATAAGGCGCATGATCAAGCCATCCCCACTGCCCATCACTGTAATTAAATTCCACATTCTTAACTCCCAATAAACCCAAAGTCTCCCGAGCCTGTAAAGACAAATTTTTAATCCGTTCAACAGTATACACCTTACCCACCACCCTTGCCAACACCGCAGTCTGATAACCACAACCAGTCCCAATCTCCAACACCTTACTCAAATGACCTTCCTGCAATAAAATTTCAGTCATACGAGCCACAATATAAGGTTGAGAAATAGTCTGCCCATATCCAATTGGCAAAGGATGATCAGCATAAGCATAATTTACCAAAGATTTATCCACAAACAAATGACGAGGCACTGCCCGAATCGCCTCCAAAACCAACCTACTTTTTATACCATAACCATACAAATGTTTGATCAAACGTTCTCTAGGATGTTGAGAATTCATATCTACTGACCTACTCCAAAAAATAAAAAAACTCTCAAATTTACCCCCCAACTTTAACCTGTTAAAACTAAACCGGGGGAATATCCACTTTCCTCCCAAATCCGCTCCAGTAAAATGGGCTGACCATCAATCGGTAAGATGGGCAACCGCTTTATCGTTGCCCACCCTATTCCAGCCATGCTATTCAAAGAAGGAAATTCCCGTTGGCCCGTTGGAGTAGAGGCTTTTGGAGTGGAGGCTTTAGCCGGCCGGTGGTAGGCGCCTTGCAATTTGTGTGTGTGGGGTGATACCTACCGCTGGCCGGCTAAAGCCTCCACTCCGGCTAAAGCCTCCACTCCAAAACCTCCACTCCGACTAAAACCTCCACTCCGGCTAAAGTAATGGTAGGGTGGTAAAAGGATGACACGCCCTAAGGTAACTTAGCAAACTCTTCTTGCAATAACTCTCTCGACAACGGCACCAATCCCCACTTTTTAACCACCGTTTGACCCTTTTGAGATAACAACAATTTTGCAAACTCATTGACCACCGTTGGCAAACTAGAACGACTGTGATTTAAATAAACTGTAAAAAAACGCGCCAATGGATATTCTCCAGCCATAATGTTCTCCTCCGAAGCCACCACCCAACCCGACAACCCTCCCACCAATAAACTGGCCCTTGGATTCTCAAGCATCAACAATTTTGCCCCCGTCACCTCTGAACTGAAATGACTAACTGCAATAGCATAAGGAAATTCCTGCAAAGCAACCAATAAATCTTCCTGATTATCAAATACTTGTAAACCATCTTTGAATTGACCCTGACACAAGCCCCACTCAGCAAACAATGCCAAACTGTCCTTCTCAATCAACAACTGAATCTCTTGCTGCTGCCAATAAGCCAAATCCAACGCTGGCAACCAACCCACCTTCTCCCCAAGCAATGTCCAAATATTTTTCTCCAACTTTAAATCCCCCCAATGCGCAATTTCAACCTTCCCACCGCAACGTCTTGAGACCGAAAATATAGCATCCAACTGCAACTGAGTCAACTCACTGACAGGATTGCTGGCATGCACATACACTCCCAAAGCCTCAATAGCCACTTTTAAGCTAATTTTGGGACGCTGAGACTGATTTGTTAACAAAGTTGGGTGGGCACCCGCCAATACCATCAAATTCAACTGCTGCTCCTCTCCATCCCAACCAGTATTCCCTAACCCAGCATCCAATATCGACACTTTAAAATGCACTTGAGGATACAATTGACGATAAGTCTCTACCCAACCGGCCAACAAATCAACCGTGTCTTTAACTCCCCCGATTGACAAAAAACCAGCAATTTCAGCCATAATCCATTCTTTTTTCTCATTATTGGTCACCACCGCTTGCTTAACCACCGCTCGTTTTTTAACACTCTCAAAATACAAATAAACCGGTTGCTCCAAACTCGTTTTCCACAATTTTTCAGCCTCCCCGGGTAAAACAGCAATACTACTTTTTTTAGGCAATTCAAAACGTTGAGCCCAATTGAACCAAGCGATCTGTATAGGTAAACTGCCCGTGCTGGCCTCATAATTTTCTTTCAACAAATGAGCAGTTCCCGCTTGATACATTGTATTGCGTTCTCGAACTTTCTGATTAAAACTATTCAACAATTGTTCTCGACGCAACTCAAATTCTCGGGTATCCTCAAAATATCCCTGTAAAGGATTCAGTAACTTCAAAATGCTCAATTCCTGTTCAGAAGACTGTATCACAGGCACCTCATCTTCCAACACCATTTCCTTGAACAATACCGCATCTGCTTGAACATTCACGGTAAACTGCTCAGTTTTCTTACCAGTGGCCCGAATTTCAACCTGATGAGTGCCCACTGGCAACTCCAAATCCACCGGGGTCATATTACTTCTCAACAAACCATTGACATAAAGCGTGACTGTTTGAGGCTCAGTGCTGAGGACCAAAGTACCGGTTTGGTTAGCCAGCACCGTGCCCATCATCAATAAATGGTAAAACCAAACTATGCTTTGTACAGCTCTCATTTTTACTCACCCTCTCAATTTTATCCATCCCTAACCGTTTGTTAATATTAATAATTTTTACAGTCTCTATATGGACAATTTTCCATAATACCAGTTACATTTTTTTCTCCAACCACTGCTCTTCCTGTTGCAGGGTCCACAAATGGGCATAAATTCCCTTTAAGGCTAATAATTCCGCATGACAACCCTGTTCAACAATGCGACCCTGTTCCATAACCATAATTTGATCAGCATCCACAATAGTTGACAATCGATGAGCAATAACCAAAGTCGTATGATTGGCTGCCACTTGAGCCAAGGCAGTTTGGATAGATTGCTCCGATTTAGAATCTAAAGAAGAAGTGGCCTCATCAAAAATCAAAATTTTAGGACGTTTCAAAATAGCCCGCGCAATAGCCACTCGTTGCTTTTCTCCCCCAGACAATTTAAGTCCCCTTTCTCCTACTATAGTATCATAGCCGGCAGGTAAAGTTATAATAAAGTCATGAATATCAGCCAGTTGTGCTGCAGCCACAATTTCAGCTTTGGAGGACTGAGGATTGGCATAACTGATGTTATAATAAATACTTTCATTAAATAAAATCGTATCTTGTGGCACAATACCAATGGCAGCCCGCAAACTGGCTTGAGTCACTTGTTCAATAGGTTGTCCATCAATGGTAATTTGTCCCCCGGTAACTTCATAAAATCGAAATAACAGGCGGGCCAGCGTCGATTTACCTGCCCCACTGGCCCCCACCACGGCCACCTTTTGTCCAACGGAAATTTTAAAACTGATTTCTTGTAAAATGGGTCGTTCCACTTGATAATGAAAACTGACCTTATCAAATACAATTTCTCCTCGGTCAATTTGTAAGGAAGTGGCTTGGGGATGATCTTGGATTTCCGGTTGTAATGCCAACAATTTAAACATTAAATCCATGTCTGCCAAAGCATATTTAACTGATCGATAAACGACACCTAAGAAATTTAAGGGAATAAACAATTGCAACAAAAAAGCATTGACCAACACCAAGTCGCCTAAACTCATATCGCCATTGACCACTCCTTGAGCAGCGAAAATCATGATCAAAGTGACTCCCAAAGCAATAATGGCCGATTGTCCAAAATTTAAAGCCGACATGGAAGTTTGACCTTTTACCGAAGCTTCTTCCCAATAGCGTAAAGTGGTGTCATAGCGTTGCATTTCCAAGGATTCGTTGCCAAAATATTTGACGGTCTCATAGTTCACCAGACTGTCAATAGCTTGATTATTGGCCTCAGATTCCCGGCGATTGGCTTCATGACGAAATTCCATGCGCCATTCTGTCACAGCCAGGGTAAATGCCACATAAATACTCACCGTAAGCAGGGTGACCAGTACAAATTTGAAATCGTAGTTGATCAACAATACCAAGGTGATGAGCAAGATTTCGGCAAAAGTGGGAATGATTTGGAAAATCAAGTAATTGAGCAGGGAACTGATGCTTCGAGTGCCACGTTCTAAGTCTCGAGATAAAGCGCCAGTTTGTCGTTCCAAGTGGTAACGTAAAGAAAGACGGTGTAAATGATTGAGCACTTGATTGGAAACTCGCCGCATGGCTCGAAATCGTACTCTGGCAAAAATAGCGTCACGTAACTCATTGAATAAAGAGCTCAACAGTCGCAGAGCCCCATAGCTGGCTAACAGTCCCAACGGTAAAATCCAAGAGGTATGATTTAAGGCATCGACAATGTGTTTTAGGACAATGGGAATGCCAACATTGGCCACTTTGGCAAATATCAATAGCAGCAGGGCAAATAACACACGGCCACGATAGTCCCAAATGTAGGGAAGAAGTCCGCGCAAGTTGTTGCGATCTTGGCGATTGTCATGAATTGGTTGAGTATGTCTTTGATGAAGAGGAGGAGGCATTTTGCTTAAATTAGGGTAGAGAATAGAAAATTTTTCATTTTGGGGCACATTCTGTTGATTTTATTTCACTCAATAGCATGGGTCCCAAAGGGGGTTTGTTGCCCAGCTGATGTTCATAAACCAGGGTATAACTCATGACATTTTTCACATATTGATGAGTTTCAGAGAAGGGAATTAATTCCACCCAAATATCTGCCGGCAAGCAGGAATATTGAGTTTGCCAACGTTTGGCTCGACCCGGTCCAGCATTGTAGGCAGCGGTGGCCAGTAAATAATTGTCTGAGAATTGTTTGAGTAGGGTTTTTAGGTAAGTCGTGCCCAATTGAATATTCATGTCTGGAGTAAAGAGCAGGTTATCGTCCACTAAGTTAACTTTTTGTATTCTCGCCATTTCTTTGGCCGTGCTGGGCAGTAATTGCATCAGTCCCAAAGCCCCGGCTCGGGATTTGGCTTCTACTTGCAATGCACTTTCTTGGCGAACAATAGCATATACCCAAGCCAATGGGAGTTGTTGGGTTTCGGCATGACGAGAAATGGCGTCGTGAAATGCAAGGGGGAAGCGGATATTCAGATCGTCCCAAAATGGAATTTTGGCAATGGTAACAATGGCTTGGTAATGCCAGCCCCATTGGTGAGCAAGCCAGGTGGCAGCCGGCAGTTCTTCTGGAGAAGTGTTGTCTAGGGCGGTATTCCATTCTAATTGAGCATATTCTGCCAGTCCCACGAAATACAATTCTCTGGCTCGAATGATACCCGGGCGTTTCGAGAGTTGAGTTTCTAAAGGGAGGTTACGAGGTAGGGAACGGACTTGTAATTGATAAGGTTCTCCCAAACGTTCGGCAGATAGAAAACCATAATAGTCTCGTTGTTGAGCCACAGTTTGGTAATATTGTTCCGCTTCTGTGATATTGCCCAATTGTTCCAAAGCCCGGGCGCGCCAATAGGACCAGCGTAATTTGTTGTTTTCAGCAATTGGCAAATTTTGGGTGGATTCGGCAATTTCTGACCAGTTTTGTTGCAGCAAGGCTTTTTGTAGGTGAGTTCGCCCAGTTTCTTCGTTGAATTTTGGATCGGTTATTTTCCAAGCGGTTGTTACAGGTGGATTTTTTTCGGTTTCTTTGGAAGCTAACAGTTGTTGGAGTTCTTTTCGTTGGGCGCGGTTAAATGTATATTGTTTCTGATAGAGTTGCCAATATTCTTTGGCTTTGTCAGGTTGGGTGTTGGCGAGTTGTTTGAGTCCATAAACTAGCATTTCTCTGGTTAATTCAGTGTCGGTTTGTTTAAAGTTTTTTAGGGTATTTTCTGGGGAATGATGGAGGTTTTGCCATAGGTTTAATAGGGGCACATCGGTTTTGGGCAGTTGTTTTCCAAGATGTAGAGCCAGTTTAAAATTGCCTTTTTGTATGGCTAAACGAATGCGTTGCCAATAGTCGTGAGGGGTCAGTTGAGTTTGTTGATGGAGATAGTCAAATGCAGAGTCACAGGCTTGAGGTTGGGAATGGTCCACCATCCAAATGGCTTTGGCTTGTGTAAAGTCTGCAGGTTGCCAGGGGGTTTCGGTGGCAAGTAGGGCGTGTAAGTAATTGCATTGTAAGGTGATTTCGGTTTGTGGAGTGTAGGCACTTAAAAAAGTGGCCCATTGTTGTTGGGTGGCGAGTTGTTGGAGCCATTGTTGTTGGAGTCGTTGGGTGATGGGACTGTCTGCATAGTGGTTGAGAAAGTCAAATAGTTCCGCAATGGGAGCGATATGTAAGCGGTCTTTTAGGTAGAAATAGCGCAGGTAATAGACGATGGGATAGTCGTGCAGTTGTTCAATGCGTTGATTAAATAGGGTAAAATTTTCGGTAGCCAAAGCATGTTGAGCTTCTTTAAATTGCCAGCGTTGTTGGGAAAGCAGGTCATCTTCAGCAATGGTTAGATTGGAGTGGATTAGGAAGATGAGTGGGTAGGTGAAGAGATGAAGTTTCATAGTGTTAGGGTGTGTTTTGAGTCAATGGGTTTTGATTTTTTAGGCGGAAATCACCAGTTGTAATTCCAGGTGTCCCATTTTGATCAGATTGCCTGAGGTCAAGGGGAGTGGTTGAAAGGGTTTTAATTGTTGTCCGTTGACCCAGGTACCAGTGAAGGAGTTTAAGTCTTCGATGTGCAATTGATTTTTAAGGAGAATTAAACGAGCGTGTCGATTGGATAGGTTGATTTGAGGAAAAACGCAGTCAGCCAGTTGAGGGGAGCTTCCTATTACCCATCCTTTGTCCCAAGTGTAAGCTTGAGTTTTGGGAATGTGGTAGAGGGCTTGTTGGGAGGTTTGTTCAATGAGGGAATAGGTTGTTTGGGGAGTTGGAGTTGTTGGATTGGAATGGGATTTCGGATAATTGGATTGGGGAATGGCCATGAGAAATTGTTGTTTTTGCCGTAAAATGAGCAGCAGGATTAAAAGGGCAGTTAAAATGGCAATAATGGTCCATTGAATCCAGTTATTTTGGGAGATGTATTCTGGATTTTTTTCAGTTATTATACAGGGTTGTGTGATTTCAGTGAATGGAATGTGTTGATTTTTCAGGGCGTCAATTAGAACTGAGCTGTGGCTGGCAAAGAAGACACCACTGATGATTTCGCCACTGGTCAGGGAGGCAACGAGGGAGGTTTTGACGGTGTTGATACCTATAACTTGTCCACAGGTGTTTAGGAGTGGACCTCCGCTATTACCAGAGTTTATTTCTGAGGTGTGTTGAATGATGCGAAATGGAGAGGTATTGCCTTCCCAAGTGGCATTGATCATTCGACTGAGGGTGCCCATGGTAACACTGCTTTCGGCAGTTAAACGTTCAGTGAGAACTTCGGCGGCTTCTGGAAAACCAATGGCATAGACTGGACTGCCTTTGTCAGGTTCAAAAGGGGTGAGGGGTAAAGTAGGGCAGTTTAAGCCGGGAACTTCCAGTAGAGCCAGGTCTTTTTCTTGGGAAAACCAGATGAGTTGGGCTGGTTTGAGGGCAATGTGTTCGGTACGGTGATCTTGGGAGAGGGCTGCGGAAAGTGAGCCTCCATTGGCTACTACATGATAGTTGGTTACGACTTGGGGACGTTGGTTGATGACGAAGCCAGTGCCAATGTTTCCTTGTTGGTTGAGGATAAGTACTACACTTTTGTCTAACTCAGCAAAATTGGGGTTGGCTAAGTTGACTAAGGTTAGGAAACTGAGTATTATCCAACCGTTCATGGTTTTAAAATCATCTGTATTGAAGGGTGAGTGTTTTGATTGCCATAGGAATCGAGTGGGGGATTGGAATATGGGATGGGCAAGATTGAGAGGGCCAGTAATAGGATCATTCCCAGTAACCAGTAACTTAATTGGGTCAAACGAGGGTTGGGAATTGTTTTAGGTCGGGCAAGGATGACGGACACATTGTCGCCTTGAGGTCCCCCAGCCCGGACGGCATTGGCAACCAGGTGTTTGGCAATTTTTGATAGAGGAAGGTCAAATCGTTGTAAACCGTTTGACATTTCTTGAGGAGAAATGCGTTCCCAAAAGCCGTCGCTGCACAATACAAAGCAGTTTTGAGACCGTATAACAGTTTGGCCAAAGTCTGGCTCTAAGTTTTTCTGATTGCCCCCCAACCATTTTAGCAGGCGACCTTGATCAGGATGGTTGGCCATCGAGTGTTCATGGAGTCGTCCCAAATCGACCAGCATTTGTACAACAGAATGGTCTTGAGTGCGCCTCAGTAATTGCTGGCGTCGAAAATGATAGAGTCGACTGTCGCCAAGATGAGTCCAGTAGGCTTGATGGGCAGTTAGATATAAAATTACACAGGTGCTGTGAGGTGAAATATTAAGTTGGGCACCAATGCCATCAATCAGTTGTTCAGCGCGAACCAATATTGTGTATAACAAGGACATGGGCTCAAAGTCTTGATAATTCTGCCAAGTAAGGCGGGCGGCTTCAATCACCGCGTGAGCGGCCAATTTTCCTCCTTCATGACCTCCCATGCCATCTGCCAGTACCAGTAAATGGTCTTGTCCATTGGAAAAGAAGGCACTTTGGTCTTGTTGTTCCTCGCGGCCACCAATATGCGCTACTTTTGCAATTTCCCACTCCATAGATTATCCTTATCAACGTTGAAATAACTGCTGGGTTCACTCAAACTAATATCATAGAACTGTTACAAAAGCCCACGTAGGTTGGAGTGTGGTGCGTTTCTTTGCCCCCTAAATAATAAACGTAGGGGCATAGGCGCAGCGTCATGCACCTATTGAGGTTAGGGCAATGACGGTACGAAAAGAGACAGTTATCCACCCTACGCGGACTTCAAAGTGGTCAGAGTTGTCTTTTGCAAGAGGTCTCATGACTAAAACGGGGTGTTGCACCTGTTAGGGTGTGGCAATTTTTTTATTCAGTTGGATTAATTATTGTGCGACTTTATTTTATCATAGGATGGCTTCCATTTTTTATCAGTACGGCCTTGGCTGCTGAAGAGTTTGCGATTTGTAAACCCTTGACTGAAATAGCTCCGCCTAGACCGCAATTACCTCCCTCTGAAAAGGGTCGCATTCGGTTATTTGCGGATGAGGCCGTGTTACAAGAGCAGGAAAATATCTCTATTTTTAGTGGGAAAGTCCTGATGCAACGGGATGAGCAAATTTTAAGTACTCAATTGATCGTCTATGATCGAGATAAGGAACAGATTGCTGCGGACAATCAGTTTACCTTATGGGATAAACAGTTTATCGTCAGCGGTCAAAAAATCAAGTTGTTGCCCGAACATCGTGGAGAAATGAATGAAGCCAGTTATTGGTTATTGAACCGTCGGGCTTGGGGATTGGCTGACAAAGTTATCAAAGTCAATGAGAATAAGATCATGTTAGAAAATGCCAGTTATAGCACCTGTGACCCAGAAAAGCAAATCTGGCAATTACAAGCCCGTCAAGTAGAACTGAATGAAGACACTGAAATGGGAACAGCACGCCATGTCAGAATCAATCTATTGGGCATTCCGGTATTTTATAGCCCTTACCTCTCCTTTCCGCTCACTTCGGCAAGAAAATCTGGTTTTCTACCTCCCAGTCTCGGCAGTTCAGATGAAACAGGCACTGAATTGAGCGTTCCCTATTACCTTAATTTAGCCCCCAATTATGACGCAACCCTGACCACTCGGATGATGTCCCGACGAGGACTGTTACTGAACACTGAATTTCGTTACCTGACAACTCAGACTGGCGGACAATTGGAAGTTGAATATCTTCCCCACGATCAAGCTTTTGGAAAAGATCGCAGCTCCCTATCCTTTCGACACCAAGGCATTCTCACTCCCCGCTGGTACACGGACCTCAATGTAAACTATGCTTCCGATTCCCGTTATTTTGAAGAATTAGGGAACAATATCAATGTTGCCAGTTTAACCCACTTAGAAAGACGTGGGGACCTCTACTATTTTGGAGAAGGCTGGCAACTGCTGACTCGTCTCCAAGGATTTCAAACCCTAGATCCGTCGCCTTGGGCAAAACCCTATCAACGTTTACCCCAATTATTATTGAGCACAACACTGCCCAATCGCAATCGAGCACTCAATTCCCAATTGACTGCCGAATTCACCCATTTTACCCGGGACACGGAAATTATTACTGCCCCTGTAGGCAATCGTTTCGATGTAACCGGTCTTTTTGTCTACCCATGGCGCACTTCCGGCACCTTTCTCGTTCCCAAATTATCACTTCGTTACACTCTTTACGACTTGGACAAATTGAACGATTCCAAACTCAATGACACTCCAGACCGACTCTTATTTACCTTCAGTACTGACAGTGGACTGTTTTTGGAACGAGATTGGGAATGGTGGGGAAAAAATGGTATTCACACTCTAGAACCTCGTCTATTTTACCGTTTCACTCCCTACCGGGCTCAAGAAAATTTACCGGTTTTTGACACTGCAGAATATGATTTTTCCTTTGGACAACTGTTTCGTCATAATCGATTCAGCGGGGCAGATCGAATTGACGATGCTCATCAAATCAGCTTAGCCCTTACTTCCCGACTGATTAGCGATGAAACCGGGCAAGAATATTTACGTGCCAGTGTTGGACAAAGCTATTATTTTCGGGACCGTCGAATAGCTCTACCAGGAGAAACTGAAGCCATAGAATTAACTCAAGGATCTTCGCCCATAATTATGGAATTTTCCAGCCAATTGACTCCCCATTGGGAAACTGCTGCCACAATTCGTTGGGATTCCCATCAAGATAATACTGAACATACAGTCCTGAAAACTCGTTACCATCCAGACCGGGAACATTTACTCAACTTATCCTATCGATTGCGAGACTCTATTTTGGAACAAACCGACATTTCCTGGTATTGGTCCCTTGGTACTCGTTGGAGCATGTTGGGACGCTGGAATTACTCTCTGCCAGATGAGAATACATTGGAAACTTTCGCTGGTTTGGAATACAACAGTTGCTGTTGGGCAGTCAGGGGAATTGCCCGACGTTACTTGAACAATGTGGATGGCAGCAGTTACTTAAACGGGTTTTTCTTACAGTTTGAACTGAAAGGATTAACTGGAATTGGAAAAAAGGCAGATTCCTTTTTGGAACAACGTATTCCTGGTTATCATGATGATTTTTAATTGGAATTTTATTTGGTTGTTCTGAGTTGGAAGTGAGAAACATGTTATTTTGTCGAACAACATGTTTTAGTTTACAAATAGAGCTCTTAATTGGACAATTTAATATAGTTGTGTTTAACAGAAATTTCCAATGTAAACGGAGCGGTTCCCACTTCGGTGGTAGAGCCAATTTGACCCTGTAAAGCTTTTTTGGGATCGTAAGGGGACAGCAAAGTATTTGCTTGAAAAAAATAGCTATTTTTACGAACTTCATTGGCAAATTGTTCAAACAGATAGAGAGCATTTTGATAATTACCCCCAAATGGAGAAATTTGTCCATAGAGGCGTAAATTTTCCAAAAAAAATTCTGGCGGCCCTGGCTTTTCAACGGGCATATTGCCCTTATTTCCCTTGTTAAATCCCTTATTTAAAAGGAGATTCGGTGGAGCAGCCGGTGGTAGAAAATCATTTTTCAATTCCCATTCTAAACGTTGGATTTGCAAATTGGGATGCTGAACCAGTATGGCGCTGATTTTTTGCAAAATAGGTTCCGGCGATAAAGTCATTGATTTCAGGTATAAACCTGTATCTACAATGTTGCGAATTAATACGATGTCTAAAGGTAAATTAGGCACTTGTCCTTGTAAACGAGCAGTTTCTTCAATCAACTGCAAGGCTTTGGAACGTTTCTGTTCCCCTTGTTGTTGCACGGTTTGAATCAATTGAAAGGTTTGATAACTGAGTAATGTTCCTATCCCTATGGAAAATAGGGCGGATAAATATAAAATTGCCCGTACTTTTCGATAGGTGAAGTAGCGTCTTTCTACACTCTTTGCATAATGGTTTTTTAGATGCCATTCTTTGCTCAATAGGTACAAAATGAGATGGTAAGGGAACAGTTGCTCAATATTGGTTGGGAGCAGTTTCCATTGTTCAGCAATTTCGGCAATGTCTAAAAAAACAGGGCTAAAAGAGTTCAATTTTTCAATAGGATAGGTTTCCAATTGGTTTTTTAAAGAATTTTCAGTTAGAATAAGAATTGGCAGGGAGTTTTTTGGTCCCAATGGGGGCAAAATTCGGGAATTTTCTAAATAACGTTGGGTTTTGACAATTTGATCGAAAATAGCTTCTCCCGGGGCAGAATCAATAGTTAGGGGACTGAGTCGACTCATTTTCAGATAGTGTTGAGAAAAGAAACTTTGTCGCAGTCCATATTGGCTGTGCTCTGCGATCCTAGGGGTCAACATGACCAATAGGGTGTATGGGTTGGAGGAGGTGAGTTTTTTTAACAGGAGATGAGTTAATAAGGGGATTGAAAAGATGCCAGCCAAAGGGACTTTGTGAGTCAAAATCAGTTGCAACCAGGGTTGTAATAGGGTGGACTGAGTTAAGGAGGTGAATAGTATTTGATCGTCTCCCCTTCCGGATTGAGAACGTCCCTGAACCATAGCATAGGTGTAGTTAGAGGATTCAAATAGGCGTTGCATTTTACGAGCTAATAATTTTTGCCGATCCATTCCCACTACATGAGGCAGGCTGGTCATTTGATATTCTTCTTTAACAGAATCTATCAGGCATATAATTGGGGTTTTTAAGTCGTCTAACAGGTATTGGGTGAATTCCTGTTCTGCATTGGGGGTAAAAGTTTGTATGCAGGTCAAGTGATTGCCATTGACTTGATAAGCCAAACAGTCCATGTCGGACAGGTATAGGATGCGTTTTGCCATGGTAGAGTTGTAAATTAGTTATTTGGTAAGGGGGATGTTTAGTTAGGGCCTGGTTGGTTTAAATCCAGCAATGGTATCATAAATAGGTCCCAAAACCGATAACATGACCCATCCTAACAGGAGTCCCATGATTACAGTCATGGCGGGCTCTATCAGAATTTGGATTTTTTCAATGGCTTCTTTAACTTCTCGATTATAAAAATAACTGACATTAGACAGTGCCTTATCTAATTCTCCAGTGCTTTCTCCCACGCTGACCATACGTAAAATTAAGGGTGGGAACAGTCCAATTCGTTCAAAACTTTCGGTAATGCTCATGCCTTCGGCAATATGGTCACTGACTCTTTGTAGAGCTTCTTCGATGACTAAGTTATTTGCCAGTTTTTTGCTGATTTCTAAACTGTCTAGTACGGTAATACCTGCTCCGTAAAGTAGAGCGAAAAAGGTGGCAAAACGGGCTAGGATAATTTTTTCTAGAATGGGACCAATAATCCATATTTTGAGTTTCAGTCGGTCTACTTTAAAAGCGACTAAGGGATTGGTTTTGATGGCAATTTTTAGCGTTGTAAATAGTATAATTGGGGTGATTATAATGGCGTACCAATAGTTGACAAAAAAGTTGGATACTATAATAAGTGCTTGAGTGTGCAAAGGAAGTTCTGTTTCGCCCACAGTTTTAACAAACATGATCAATTGGGGGACTAGGTAGATCATGAGGAAGAATAGGACAGTCAGGATGACAAGTAACATAAAGCTGGGATAGATGAGCAGTTTTTTGGTGCGAGCAATCATTTCATCTTGCCATTTTAGAGATTCAGTCAGGTGTTCAAAAATGGTGTTTAGGCGCCCGGTTTCTTCCCCGGTACGTACTAAACTGATGAAAACTTGGTCAAAGATGTCGGGGAAATGGGCCATGGCTTCTGAGAGTCGTTCTCCTCCTTGTACACTTTCAATAAGCATGGCAATAACTTCTCGAAATCGAGAAGGGTTGAGACTGTTTCTAAGGTCTTCCATGCCTTCTAAAAGAGGAACTCCAGCTCGGGTCAGTTGAGCCATGTGGAAGCAAAAGGTGATCAGATCGGGACGAGAAACTTGTCCGATTTGAAGATGTAATTTTTTTCTGGTATGGCAGTCAATGAGGTCAAGTCCCATGCGCTCCAATCTGGCTTCTAAATCATTGATATTATTGGCATCTAGTTGACCTTGAACAATGCGTCCCCGATTGTCCATTGCTTTGTAAAAAAAGGGTTGAGACATGGTTGTTTTCCTTAATGTTGTGTTTGGGTGGGTGTTTTTTTAAGTTAGAAACAGTTTTGTCTACTTAAAATAATGCTATAATAATTGTATAAGGTTATGGGTTATGCCAGTCAGAATGACAGTTTTTTAATCCAAAATGGAGGTAATTTAATGTTTGATTTGAAAATTTCTGATTTGTTTCAAGCAGATACTATTTCTAAACACTGGGCTACTGATGTCGTGAGTTTGGTCAATCCGGAATCTTCTGTTCAATTACCACAGCCAGGTTTGGGGGTGGCTCACCGTTGTTATTATTTTCATGATGTTACAGAGGAAGATTTAAAGTATTTTGGTCCAGAATCGGTGGGTTATCAATTGGCTACTCCAGAACAGGTTACGGATTTGTTGGAATTTACGAAACGGTTAACTTCAGAGAGTAAGTTGTTGGTGCATTGTCATGCTGGCATTTCTCGGTCAACTGCGACTGCCTGTGGTATACTTTGTCAGCACAATTTGTCTCCAAGTGTGGCTATTCAACGGGTTTTGGAAGTTCGTCCCCAAGCCTTACCCAATCTCTACTTGATCCGTTTGTTTGATGAGTTGTTGGATATGAGGGGGAGTTTAATTGAGGCTGTGGATACGGAATTAGAGCGATTTCATGGTCGCCTCTACAGGGAGTTGCATCAGTACTTTACATAAAGTGCTCCAGCCATTGTGTTTGGTACGAAACTTGGCATGAATCATTGAGTAGGAGAAATGAAATATACTTCTTATCTAACTGAGAATCTCTAATTTTAAAAATATAACTCAGTTTCAATTGACCTAAAATAGAATCCATTTTAAAGAAAACAAGGAATTCCTTTAAATGAGTATTGAACAGTTAAAGGCCACCAATCGTTGTGAAGGTTGCGATCTGAGTGAGGCTCAATTAGATGAGGAAGATTTAAGTGAAGCTAAGTTGTATGGGGCTAATTTGAATTTGGCCTCGTTAAATGGGGCTGATCTCAGTGGTGCAGATTTGAGAAATGCCAATTTGAATAATGCTTACTTAAAATTGGCAAATTTGAGTTATGCCTATTTATTTAGGGCGACCTTAAATGATGCTGATTTAAGTGGAGCAGATTTGCGTTGGGCAGATTTAAGCAATGCGGATTTGCGAGAAGCGGATTTGCGAGAAGCAGATTTACGGAAGGCAGATTTAAGTGAATCCAGTTTGGCAGAGGCCAATTTGAGTGGGGCAAATCTGCGAGGTGCAGATCTTCGTTGGACAGATTTGTATGAGGCTAATTTAAGTGAGGCTGATCTCAGTGGCGCTGATTTGACTGGCGCTGATTTAACGGGTGCTGATCTCAGGAATGCTATTTTAACCAAGGCCGATTTGAGTCGAACTGATTTACGGGGAGCTAATTTAACGGGTGCCATTCTCACTGAGGTTGATTTAAGCGTTGCCATTTTAAAATAGCTGAATTGAAGTTGTATCTGGCTGAATTGACCAGTTTAGATTGGCTCAATTTTGTTATGCTCAGTTCTACAAAAAGTGGAACTGAGCAGACTCGAATTATTATACGAGGGGCGCAAAAAATACTTCTTCCAATTTATCTACTTCTAATATCCGCAAACTCCACAATTCCAATTGCTCCTCTTGAGCTTGTGAAATCCTTTGTGTTGCCCACCCTGGCAAATTGCCAAAACGTCGGGTAAGTTGACGTTGTAGTATGAGAGATTCTCCTTCCAATCTACCCTTATGTTCCCCTTCCAAAAAACCATCTTGGTACCAAATGGTTTCTCTGGTGTCTATTGTAATAGGCATGTTTTTAACCTCCTGTTTTAAGGTTTGTCGTGGAACTAAAAGGATCTGGCAAATGTGTTATTGTAGAGGGGACGTAAAAACGTCTTCCAATTTATCTACCTCTAATATCCGCAAACTCCACAATTCCAATTGCTCCTCTTGAGCTTGTGAAATCCTTTGTGTTGCCCACCCTGGCAAATTGCCAAAACGTCGGGTAAGTTGACGTTGTAGTATGAGAGATTCTCCTTCCAATCTACCCTTATGTTCCCCTTCCAATCTACCCTTATGTTCCCCTTCCAATCTACCCTTATGTTCCCCTTCCAATCTACCCTTATGTTCCCCTTCCAATCTACCCTTATGTTCCCCTTCCAAAAAGCCATCTTGGTACCAAATGGTTTCTCTGGTGTCTATTGTAATAGGCATGTTTTTAACCTCCTGTTTTAAGGTTTGTCGCAGTTCTATACTGCGTAAATTTGCCAGAATTTGTAATTTTTCTAAGGCGTCTAGTCTAGCATTGCCGTGTAATTTGGCTATTTTTTGCAACAGGGTTCGTATAGTTTCTGTCTTTCGTTCTATTTTGCATAAGATAGCCAATAAGTTGTCCTCCAAAGAGGAGCTTTGTAATAAGGGGGCACAGTCTATTTCACGAATATCTACCAGTTGATAGCTAAATTGTAAATTTTTTTCAGACAGGTGAGCAGACATGTTTATTTTATCTCGTCCTACATACAAAACTTGTTGAGTAATGCTTTGATTATATTGTTGTTTAATGAGGAAGAAGTATTCTAGCATGCGCATGAGCATGTTGTCATCATTGTCGCTTTGAAGTTCTAGGTGATAGAGACTGCCATCTTTAAGGCGACTGACAAAGTCTGGTCGGCGATTTCGTACTGCTGGATATTCTACATTCAGTATTTCCTGGGGTTGTTGACCAATGAGAATATTAAACAGTTGTTGAGGGACTTGTTGGAATAGGGCTTTTAGAGTAATATCGTATTTCATGGGAGAAATTGAGTGTCTGTTGTTTACCCTCAGATTTGTGAGTAAGGAGGCTGTCTGCTCCCCCTTTGGAAAAGGGGAGAAGAATTGAATGGGGGGAAGGGGTATTCTTAAAGAATATATCGACTGAGGTCTTGATTGTTGACCAACTCTTTGAGATGTTCATCGACATAGTCAAGGTCAATTATCTTGTCTTGACCAGACAGGTCCGGAGCTGAAAATGACAGTTGTTCCAACAGGCATTCCATAACAGTGTGTAAACGCCTTGCCCCAATATTTTCTGTTTGTTCATTGACTTGCCAAGCCATTTCAGCAATGCGTTTAATGGCCGTTGCAGAGAATTGAAGAGAGAAGCCCTCTGTCTTCATCAGGGCAATGTATTGTTCAGTTAGGGAGGCATTGGGTTCGGTCAAAATGCGCACAAAGTCGTCAACGCTGAGGGCATTGAGTTCGACTCGAATGGGTAAGCGTCCTTGCAATTCTGGAATGAGGTCCGAGGGTTTGGACAAGTGAAAGGCGCCAGAGGCAATGAAGAGAATATGGTCTGTTTTTACCATACCATATTTGGTGCTGACAGTGCATCCCTCTACTAAGGGTAATAAATCTCGTTGTACCCCTTCTCTAGATACATCCGGTCCGCTGCTTTCTCCTCGTTTGGTGACCTTGTCAATTTCATCGAGGAAAACGATGCCGTTTTGTTCAACGCGTTCAACGGCTCGCATTTTCAAATCTTCTTCATTGACCAGTTTGGCCGCTTCTTCTTCTCGAAGTATTTTCATGGCTTCCAGAATACGTAATTTACGGGTTCTGGTGCGATTACCCGTGATATTTTGAAACATGCTTTGCAGTTGACTGGTCATTTCCTCCATGCCAGGGGGGGCCATAATTTCTACGCCAATTCGGGTCTCACTGGTCTCAATTTCAATTTCTCGCTCATCTAACTTCCCTTCGCGGAGCAATTTGCGAAATTTTTGTCGAGTGCTTGAGTTGTCATCGTTGTTGATTTCAAATCGATTTCCTCTAGGAGGAGGTAAAAGCACATCTAAAATTCGTTCTTCTGCCGCATCTAGGGCTTGATTTTCAACCCGGGTCACGGCTTCTTCCCGCATCATTTTTATTGCAATATCAATGAGATCTCGAATAATAGATTCCACATCTCGTCCAACATAGCCTACTTCGGTAAATTTGGTGGCCTCCACTTTGATAAAAGGCGCTTTAGCCAATTTAGCCAAGCGTCGGGCAATTTCAGTCTTACCAACTCCAGTAGGACCTATCATGAGGATATTCTTGGGAGTGATCTCATTACGCAAACTGGGCTCCACTTGTAAACGCCGCCACCGGTTACGTAATGCGATGGCCACTGCCCGTTTGGCCGCTGTTTGGCCAATGATATGCTTATCGAGTTCACTTACGATTTCTTTAGGCGTCATCTCACTCATGGAACTCATCCATTGTCTAACACTTCTATAATTAAATTGTGATTGGTATAAATACAAATGTTGGCTGCAATATGTAAGGACTTTTCAACAACCTCTATTGCAGTTAAATCGGTATTTTCTAACAGGGCTTGAGCCGCTGATTGCGCAAAAGCACCGCCTGAGCCAATGGCCATCACGCCATTCTCTGGTTCGATAACGTCGCCATTACCTGAAATAGTGAGTAAGGCAGTCTTATCCGCTACAATCAGTAATGCTTCTAATCGACGTAATAAACGATCTGTACGCCAATCCTTGGCCAATTCCACCGCAGCTCGAGTAAGTTGTCCCTGATGTTTCTCCAACTTGCCCTCGAATAACTCAAATAAGGTAAAGGCATCCGCAGTACCACCAGCAAAGCCAGCCAACACCTTATTATGATATAATCGGCGAACTTTACGCGCATTGGATTTCATGATGGTATTGCCCAAAGTGACTTGACCATCTCCGCCAATAACTGTCTGTCCTTGGCGACGAACTGATAAAATAGTTGTACCTCGAAATTGCTCCACCGTTGTCGTCTCAATTAAATACACCAAATAATGATACACTGTCTGACTTAATTTCTGCAACTTGGCTATAAAGACAGAAAAATTCAGCACCAAATTCACAGATTTATTGGCGTACTCTGATAATTCATACCCATTATTATTGAACTATAGACCAAGACGTATTATCATCTCAATACCATTAAACAATCACTTAACGGGCTATCCTTACTCATTTAAGGAAGACTCAAACTGCTCCTACTATAAAGTTAATCATACATCATCACCCCTATCATCTTTGGAGACAAATGAATGAGAACCAGTATGAATCAACAGGCTCGACGTACAAATCGAAAACTGGGATCATCCCCCAAGCAAAAACTCATTGGACACGGTTTGAACGAACTCGTCCTCATTTTTTTCAGTTTCATAGGACTCTACCTCTTCATTTCCCTAGTCACCTACTACCCAGCTGACCCTGGCATTTCCCACGGTGGCCAAGTCGAAGAAATCAGAAATAAAGGAGGACTGGCCGGTGCCCTATTTGCCGACCTTTTCTTCCTATGGTTTGGCTACTTTGCTTATCTATTCCCCATTATGGTAGGCTATGTCGGCTGGCTAATCTACCAAGGCAAACACCGAGACATTCTCGCTCAACCTAAGGACCTCATCATTCCAGGTGTCGGCTTTGTTCTCACCTTAATTGCAGGTTGCGGACTTGCCATCGTCCACTTTTCTGCCGAAAGCATTCTCCTCCCCAGCCATGCCGGTGGTCTGCTCGGCACTTGGGTAGGACACCTTTTAGTTGACATCGTAGACCCCCTGGGTGCTACCCTCATATTTCTAGCCATGTTTTTCACGGGAGTAACCCTACTCACCGGTCTATCTTGGCTCAAACTCATGGACACCCTAGGCTACCATACCCTACAATGGCTCCCCGTTCTCAACAAATATGCCAGCCGCCGCTTTTTCCCTTGGCTATTTAAACACCTTAAACAAACCCTGCTCCTACTTCTCAACCTCCTAAGAAACCTCCTTAAACAATTTCAACAAGGCACTCAACACACCTACCAACGCTGGCAAAAACGCCGGGCAGATTGGCGCAAAGAACGGGAACGATTGGCCGATGAATACGAAGAAGCTTATGATGACTACTATGAAGACGACGACTATTTTATCAAAGAAAAAGCCCGTCGTAACTCCGTTTCAGTCAAACCCAAAGACCACTATTCCCCTCCAATCACAGACCCCGTTTACCCCAATTACACCCTAGAAATACCCGCTGAACCCACAATCTCTCCCATAGAAGAACCCAAACAACCCATGCCCACCTGGACCCTTCCAGACATCGCCCTACTCAACCCTCTACCCAAAAAAAATCCCCTGCCCACCCCTGAAAAACTGGGGCAATGGTTACAAGACGGGCTCAAAACCCTCTCCATAGAATGCACCATTCAACACATCCATTCTGGTCCCGTGTTGACCCACTTTGAAGTGCAAATGCACACTTCAATCAACACCCAACACCTGGACGAATTAAACCAAGCCTTGGCTAAAACCTTACAAATCAATTACGTACGGACCTTAGAAACCCAACCCAACTTCTTCAACTTGGAAATTGAACATCCAGAACGCCAACCCATTCACCTCAAAGAACTACTCACCACTCAAGAATATCAACAAAGCACCTCTCCACTTACTGTGGGACTTGGACAAGACACCAAAGGTCACCCACTCATCCTGGACCTGGCACGCCTTCCTCACCTACTCATAGCTGGCAATGTGGGCACTGAAAAAACCATGATGATAGACACCCTGTTGCTCAGCCTGCTATTCAAAGCCAAACCAGAACAACTGCGCCTACTATTGATCGACAACGCCCAACAAGAACTCTCAGTCTATGCTGAACTTCCCCATCTCATCTCCCCCATCATTGCCGACCCCCAACACATCCCGGCAGCCCTAAAATGGTGTGTACAAGAAATGGAAAAACGCTACCGACTCATGGCCAGTCTCAACACCCGCAACATCAACGACTACAACCAAGCCATTCCCCAACTTCCCCCCGAAGAACTCACAACCCATCTTCCCTTACCTGCCCTACTGATCATCCTACATGAACTGGCCGAATTAACCAAACACCCTGAAATTGAGGATATTGAAAACGACATCACCCAACTCACCCAAAAAGCCCGCTCGGCCGGCATCCAACTCATCATTGCCACCCAACACCCCACTGTAAACGTCATTACCGGACTCATCAAAGCCAACATCTCCACCCGCATCGCCTTTCAAGTCACCAACAAAAGCGAATCCCGCACCATTCTCGGCCAAATGGGCGCAGAAACCCTCTTGGGACAAGGAGACATGCTCTTTTTAACTGCCAGTGTAGCCATTCGTGCCCATGCCAGCACCATCACAACCCGAGAAGTACAAAGAATCGTACATCACCTTAAAAATCAAGGACCTCCCAACTACCTATACACACCCAAGTAGAAAGAAAAAATAAATTCCCCTTTCTCAAAACCTGATTCAAATTACTGATTTTACAAGGAAAACAAAACTGCTCCCCTCCTTGACAAGAAAAAATTAAGAGGGGACACCCACTTTTGGAACACTGACATGAAAATAGACTGGTTAATTGTAGGCGCCGGATTCAGCGGATGCGTATTGGCAGAACGAATCGCCTCCCAACTTGGACAAACCGTACTCATCGTTGAACAACGTTCCCATATTGGCGGCAATGCCTATGACGACTACGATGAGCATGGCATTCTCATTCACCACTACGGTCCCCACATCTTTCACACCAATGCCCACTACATATGGGACTACCTCAGTCAATTCACCCAATGGCGAATTTACCACCACCAAGTACTTGCTCTCGTAGAAGGAAAACCCATTCCCATTCCCTTTAATTTCAACTCTCTATATCAACTATTTCCAACCCGCTATGCAGACAAACTCACCCACCAACTCATTCAACACTACGGGCTCAACACCAAAATTCCCATCCTAAAAATTCTAGAAACTGCCCCCACCCCAGACCTCAAATTTCTAGCCGACTACATTTATCAAAACCTCTTTCACCACTACACTCTCAAACAATGGGGCATAAAACCAGAAGCCCTCAGCCCGGGAGTCACAGCCAGAGTTCCCATTCATCTCAGTAGAGACAACCGCTACTTTCAAGACCAATATCAAGGACTTCCAAAACTCGGCTACACCAAACTATTCAACAACCTCATCAAACACCCTGCCATCAAACTGCTGCTCAACACCCCCTATCAAGAACTCATAGGACAAATTGACTACCGACACCTCATCTTCACCGGTCCCATCGACGAATACTTTTCATATCAATTTGGAGAATTACCCTACCGCAGCTTGCACTTTAACTTCATACACACCCCCGACCACCAACATCAACCCGTAGCCACTTTAAACTACCCTAATGACTACCAATTTACCCGCATCACCGAATTCAAACACCTCACCGGTCAACAAATGCAAGGCAGCACCTACGTAGAAGAATACCCCCAAACCTATCAACCCGGCCACAACCTCCCCTATTATCCCATTCCCCAAGAAGAAACCCGGGAACTCTACCGCAAATATGCCAACCTGGCAGAATCCCTTAAACACCAAATCCTCTTTGCTGGACGTCTTGGAGACTACCAATATTACAACATGGACCAAGCTGTCGCCCGCGCCCTCACCCTATTTAAAACAGTCATCTGTCAAAACTAACCACAGACCCAACTATGCATGCCCAGCGCCATTCCTCCCTTAAACTACTGTTGACTCTACTCATCCCAATCCTGTTCCTGAACTGTGCCACCATCCCCCCTGGTCTCACCTATGACAACTTTCTCCGCGTCAAAAAAGGCATGACTGAACAACAAGTTATCAAAATTCTCGGCGAACCCACTGACATCACCAGCGTCAGCGTCGACACCCTTGGCGTGGGAGAAATATTTGGAATCAGCGAAGTCTCTGGCACCAACATGTTTTGGGTCACCGACAAAGCCAAAGCCAACATCATCTTTCTACAAGGCAAAGTCAAAAGCAGCAACTTTACCAACCAATTTTAAGGAACTCTGATATGCGCCAATACTTACTGGGAATCCTCACCCTCTTCCTCTTTTACTCTCAATTTCTTCCTGCAGAACCATCTGCTGCTTTAGGCTACACACCCGCCTACCCCCCCCATTTTAAACATTTCAACTATGTCAACCCTACAGCCCCCAAAGGCGGTGAACTCATCCTGCCCGGCTTTGGCAGCTTCGACAGCCTCAACCCCTTTCTACTCAAAGGCATAGCTGCCGATGGTCTCGGTCTCCTATTCTTTGAAACCCTCATGCTCAAAAGCCAAGACGAACCCTTCAGCGTCTATGCCCTACTGGCCCAAGACATACAATTAGCCCCCGACAAACTCTCAGTCACTTTCCAACTCAACCCCCAAGCCCGCTTCTCCGACGGCAGCCCAGTCACCGCAGAAGACGTAAAATTCTCCTTTGACACCCTAAAAAGTCCCCAGGCCCATCCTCAATACCGATTCTATTGGCACGACATCCAACAGGCTGAAATCATTGATCCTCTCACCATCAAATTCAAATTTGCCAAAATCAACCCGGAATTGCACCTTATCGTAGCCGACATTCCCATCTTCTCCAAAACCTCAACCCAAGGCAAACCCTTTGATCAAATTGTCAACACCCCCCTATTGGCCAGCGGTCCCTACATAATCAAAAATCACGACCCCGGCAAATACATCACCTACACCCGCAACCCCAACTATTGGGGCAATCACCTCAACGTTCGACAAGGCACCTACAACTTTGACCAAATCACCTATAAATATTACAAAGACATGGAAATCTCCCTAGAAGCCCTCAAAGCCAAAGAATTCGATTTTATGGCGGTCTACAACTCCAAAGCCTGGGCTCGAGACTATGTAGGTCCCCAATTTGACAGTGGACAACTCAAAAAACTCGAATTACCTCACCAAAATAACGCTGGCATGCAAGGCTTCGTGTTCAACCTGCGACGTCCACTTTTCCAAGACCTCCAAGTTCGTAAAGCCATCAACTTAGCCTTCGACTTTGAATGGGCCAATGACAACCTCTTTTTCAAACAATACCAACGCTGCAACAGCTATTTCAGCAACAGCGAACTTGCTGCCCCCAAAACTCTTCCTCAAGGTGAAGAATTGGAATTGTTAACCTCAATACAACAACGCTTTCCCAAACAATTTCCCTCCGAAGTTCTCACCACAGTCTGGCAACCAGTTTCCAGCGCAGCTCCTCATTCTCTACGAGATAACCTGCGTCAAGCCAAAGCTTTACTGACTGCTGCCGGTTGGCAATTGAAAGAGGACATCTTGCAAAACAACAAGGGTCAAAAATTAACTTTTGAAGTGTTACTGGTACAAAAAGGCTTTGATCGCATTTTGGAACCATTTGCCCGCAACCTAAAGAAATTGGGAATTGAACTCACCTATCGTCTCATCGACATTTCCCTCTATCAGAAACGCTTGAATAACTTTGATTTTGATATGATAGTTTCCACCTTTCCCCAATCTCAATCGCCTGGCAATGAATTAATGAATGCCTGGCATTCCTCTGCTGCCCACCAAGAAGGAAGCAACAATTGGCCAGGAGTTGCCGAGCCAATTATTGATAGCCTGATTGAAAAAGTCATTTATGCTCCCAATCGAAAAACTCTGATCACTGCCACTCATGCCTTGGATCGCGTATTGCTGCAAGGAGAATATCTAGTTCCCAACTGGTATATTGGGGTACATAGAGCCGCTTACTGGGACAAATTTGGACGTCCTAAACAATTGCCTTTATATTACAATGTTCCCGAAACAGTTGCTCAAACTTGGTGGTGGGAACAATCAGATCCCGCTTCTAATGACTCAATAAACTCCAAAAATAAATAGGAAACTCAATCACATGAACTCCTCTTATCCCCTGAATAGGAGAAACTTTCTAACCACTGCTGGCTCCATTCTCTTGATAGAACTTGTTCCCAGCCTACTTTATGCAGACATCATCCGAGAAATAGAGGGTCCCGTTTCTGTCAATCGGCAACCTGCCAATCTAAGAATGCTGGTTCAACCCGGAGACACCATCAAAACCGGTCCCGATGGGAAAGTCATCTTTGTGATTGGACAAGATGTCTACCAATTGGGGGAACAATCCACCTTACAGTTAGAAGGTTCCTCTAAAAATCCAATAGTCAAAGCCCTGCGTCTGATCAGCGGCACCTTGATAGGCGCTTTTGACGCGGGTTCCAAACGCATTCAAGTACCCAGTGCTGCCATTGGAATCCGTGGGACTGGCTTTTTTATCCAAATCCAACCCCATCGCACCTACTTTTGCACTTGCTACGGGAAAACGGAACTTACCACCGAAGGCAATCAATCCCAACGACAACTGATTGAAGCCAGTTATCATATTGCTTACAGTGTGATTCACGATCAAGCCAATCCTCAACTGGTCCCGGACAGTATGCAAGGTCACATTGACGAAGATCTTTTTTACCTAGAATCTTTTGTTGGACGCAAACCCCCAGAAACCTTCAAGTCTCCCCAATGATATCTTACATCCTAAAACGCATCTTACTCATGATTCCCACTTTGTTTGGGATCATGTTGATCACCTTTATTATCACCCAATTCGTACCTGGAGGACCTGTAGAACAATTGATCAACCAATTGAAACACAGTTCCCAAGTTACAGGAGAAGCCTCAGCTGGAGTTCAAGGTTTATATCGAGGCGCCACCGGGCTCGATGAAACACACATTCAGGAATTGAAGGTCCTCTATGGCTTTGACAAATCTCCAGTGGATCGCTTTATTCTCATGATGAAACGTTACCTAACCTTTGATTTTGGAGAAAGTTACTATCATCATCAACCAGTGATCGATCTGGTTATTTCCAAACTGCCAGTCTCCATCAGTTTGGGACTTTGGACCTTTTTCCTAACCTATTCCATCTGCATTCCCTTGGGTATTGCCAAGGCAGTGCGAGATGGAAGCTCCTTTGATGTAGTAACCAGCACCCTCATTTTGGTCGGCTATGCCATTCCTGGATTTCTACTGGGACTTGCACTATTAGTACTACTTGGGGGAGGCAGTTTTTGGGACATTTTCCCATTACGAGGTTTAGTCTCTGACAATTGGCACCATTTAAATTGGTACCAAAAGATCCTAGACTACCTGTGGCACATCACCCTACCGGTCTTAGCTATGACTATCGGCAGTCTGGCAGTGATGACTTTATTGACCAAAAACAGTTTTATTGAAGAAATTCGTAAACAATACGTTTTGACTGCTCGAGTCAAGGGACTTAGTGACTCTGCGGTTTTATACAAACACATCTTCAGAAATGCCATGATTCCCTTAATCACTGGCTTTCCAGCTGCCTTCCTCGGAGCATTTTTCACTGGCAGTTTATTGATCGAAACCATCTTTTCCCTAGATGGATTGGGACTGCTTTCCTACGAATCGATTTTGAAACGAGACTATCCAGTAGTTTTAAGCACCTTATATCTGTTCACCTTGTTGGGATTAATTGCAAAATTATTAACTGATCTCAGTTATGTGTTCATTGATCCCCGCATCCAATTTGAATCTGTCCAACAATGAACAACTTAACCTCTACTCAACGATCTTGGCAACGCTTTAAATCAAATCGTCGGGGCTATTACAGCCTGTGGATTTTTAGTATTCTGTTTATTCTTAGCCTGTTTGCAGAATTGTGGAGCAATGACAAACCTTTGGTCATTTTTTACCAAGGAGATTACTATTTTCCTCTTGTCACTGTCTATCCTGAAACCACGTTTGGAGGTGACTTCGAGACTGAAGCGGAATATCAGGATAACTATTTGAAGGAAAAGTTTAATCAGGATGGGAATTGGGTATGGTATGCCCCCAATCCCTATTCCTATAACACCATCAATTATGACAATGCCCAACCCAATCCGGCACCACCTTCCAAAGACAATTGGTTAGGCACTGATGATCGAGGGCGAGATGTGTTGGCACGCCTGATTTATGGCTTTCGACTGTCGGTACTGTTTGGCCTAGCACTTACTGTCATTGGGACTGCCATGGGCATTCTGGCTGGCGCCATTCAAGGCTATTTTGGTGGCAGAATTGATCTATTTTTTCAACGCTTTATTGAAATATGGAACAGTATGCCAGAATTATATCTGTTGATCATTTTTGCCTCTATTTTCAATCCCAGTCTGTTGTTACTATTAGTATTGCTGTCCCTATTTGGTTGGATGGGACTGGCTGACTATGTGCGAGCAGAGTTTTTGCGAGGTCGCAACATGGATTATGTAAAAGCAGCTCGAGCATTGGGAGTGCCCAATTTCACAATTATGTGGCGCCATTTGTTACCCAATGCCATGACTCCCGTGATCACCTTTTTACCTTTCCGAATCAGCAGTGCCATCTTGGCCTTAACCAGTTTAGACTTTTTGGGGTTGGGACTACCCCCTTCTGAACCCAGTTTGGGCGAATTATTAGCCCAAGGGAAGGCCAACATTTCCTCTTGGTGGCTGTCTCTTAGCACCTTTATCGTTTTAGTGGGAACATTGGTATTGCTGATTTTTATTGGGGAAGCGTTACGAGAAGCTATTGACAGTCGGAAGGGAGGAGATTAAGCAAGTTTGATAAAATGAAATTGGATCGGAAGTAAATCAAACAAAGAATGCCCTGCAATTCTCAATCAACTTGGGTTATTCTTAAGATTTCTTCAAAAGAAGTGTCTCCATTCCAAGCGCGTCGAATCCCATCTTCTTGAATGGAGACTGTTTTTTGGGCAATATGAGCTTCCAGTTGATGCTGTCCCACTTCATCATGAATGAGAGCCCGTAATGGGTTATCCACCACAATAAACTCATAAATTCCGGTGCGGCCCCGATAACCCATAAAACCACACTGCTCACAACCACTTGCAAAATAACCCGATCGTTTATCCTGTGTAGACATGGGAATGGCAAGTCTCTGTAACAAAGAAGGTTCCAAAATCCGCATCACTTTACAAGAAGGACATAACAATCGGACCAATCGTTGGGACATTATTCCAATCAAGCTGGAAGCCAATAAAAATGATTCAATTCCCATATCTCTTAAGCGAGCCACAGCTCCAATAGCCGTATTAGTATGCAAAGTAGACAATACCAGATGCCCGGTTAAACTGGATTGCACCGCAATTTGAGCAGTTTCCAAATCTCGAATTTCTCCCACCATGACCACATCTGGATCTTGACGCAAAATAGCGCGTAACCCTCTGGCAAATGTCATATTGGTTTTGGGATTCACTTGAGTTTGCCCAATACCATCCAAGTAATATTCTATCGGATCCTCAACAGTCATGATATTGCAACGTCGATTATTCAAATGATTCAACATCGCATATAAACTGGTGGTTTTTCCCGAACCTGTGGGACCGGTCACCAACAAAATACCAAACGGTTTTTGTAACTGATGTTGCAACTGTTCCAAAGTCTCGGTGGCCATCCCAATTTGCTGCAAATCCAAACGTCCAGCCTGTTTATCCAACAAACGCAACACCACCCTTTCCCCATGACTGCAGGGAATGGTAGACACTCGCACATCCACAGCTCGCCCGGCAATGCGCAAAGAAATGCGTCCATCTTGGGGTAAACGTTTTTCGGCGATGTCTAATTTAGCCATCACCTTGATACGAGACACCAACAGGGGCGCCAAAACCTTTCGTGGCTGCACCACTTCTCGCAACAAACCATCAACTCGAAACCGCACCACCAGTCGATTCTCAAAGGGTTCGATATGGATATCAGAAGCCGCCTCTTTGATAGCCTCAGAAAACAAAGCATTGATCAGACGAATAATTGGGGCATCATCATTGCTTTCTAACAAATCTTCTGGTTCAGAAAGCTGTTGCGCCACTTGAAATAAATCCAATTCCTCCCCCAAACCCTCCATAACTTGCATGGATTGATTGGCCTGCTGCTCATAATGAGTGGTCAAAAGCTGATCAAACTGAGCTGCAGAAATAGCTTGTAAAATCAAAGGCAAACCCAAAAAACGCCTCACTTCATTGAAAATTGCTAAAGAGAGACCGGGACGATAGCTAATATGAGCCTGTCCCATTTCGATATGAGTAAGCAGGACTCCATGTCGTTTGGCAAAAGCAAATGGTAAGGAACTGGGATAAATGTGCATCATGGGAATTGATTTATTTTCTCTCAACGTCTAGGCTGTGTCATCAAAAAGGTTGAAAGAGAGATATGAGGGGAAAAGTAAAAAAGTTTGTGTGGGGTGGTGGACAACAGATTTATCGTTACCTCGTTTACCTCGTTACTTCGTTCCCAAGTGCCACTTGGGAATACAGTCTCGACCGCGCCGCGGTCTGTATGAATAAAAACAGGAACAAAGGGACACAATCATTACCAAATCCATGAAAATCAAGCCTCCCATTTTTCAATCTATACCGTCATTAGCTGGCTACCTTTGTTTATACGACAAAAAGGGCTGATTTTCCTCCCTATTTTTAGGTAATATGCTTATTAATAACAAATCAATATAAAAATAAAATACTATAAATTGCACCTGATAGACAGTATCGTCAAAAAATGTATCAGCGTGAATATGATAGGGAATTTTACAAGGTCAGACTTCTGGTTAAGAAGGTTTTTTTGCATCTTAAAGAGTGGCAGGGTATGCTACAAGCGATGCCAAAAACTCTTCTTCATTCTTAGCTGCCGTGCAAATCCGATGTTTGGCTCTTTAGGGTAATATCTTACGACAACACCGTTTAATCTCATTCTGAAAATTCTATAATCCTGAAAATTCTGATTCAGACAAAAAATCCCCCTCTTCAAAGGAGGGGGAAGCGGATTAAATTTATTTTACTCGCTTTCTTTAAAATCAGCCGGATGGAGGGTCTTGCAGATGCTTGACTTGTTCTTCCAGTTGTTGTAAACGTTTGAATAACTCGTCCAATTGTTTGAAACGATGATAGTTACGATGCCAAGCCCGATTGGTTTGCAAGGGTGTTCCCGAGGAGTAAATACCCGAGGTATCAATTGATTGGAGAATCATAGAACCTCCCGTAATATGGACATGATCCACCAATTCAAGATGTCCAGCAATGGCAACTCCTCCCCCAATAATGCAGTGTTTACCGACGCGAGTGCTGCCGGCAATGCCCACACAACCGGCAATGGCTGTATGTTCCCCAATGTGAACATTGTGGGCAATTTGGACTTGATTGTCCAATTTGACCCCATTCTCTAACACTGTGTCACCCAATGAACCTTTGTCAATGGTGGTGTTGGCTCCAATTTCTACATCGTCGCCCAAGATAACTCCCCCTAAGTGAGGCACTTTTATCCATACACCTTGATCGTTGGCTAACCCAAATCCGTCTGATCCGATCACAGCGCCTGGATGAATGATGACTCTATTCCCTAAACGAGTTAAGGTGCACAAAGTGACTTGAGCCTTTAATTGGCAATAGGCACCCACCTGCACTCCAGTTTCCAAGATGCAACCGGGACCTATGAAACTGTGGTCTCCAATAACGGCTTCTGCTTCGATCACCGCATTGGCTCCTATGTGGGCGGTGGGAGCAATGTTAGCGGTGGGGGCAATCCAAGCAGTGACATGTATTCCCGGAATAATGGGAGCAGGGGGATTGAATAAGTTGGCGGCTCGAGCATAACCTAAATAGGGATTCTCGATCAGCAAGACAGGAACTTTACACAAATGGCGGTTTTTGGGGGCAATGATGACTGCCGCGGCTTGAGTTTTGGCGAGCTCTTCTCTATATGCCCCATTAGAGTAAAAACTGATCTCTTGGGGGCCTGCCCTGGTCAGAGTGGAGACTCCCTGAATCGGCAGGTCAATCAAGGCACCTTCTAAACGAGCACAGATTTTTTCTGCCAACATTGCCAAATTCATAATTAAGTAACCGTGGTGGCTATTATTAACTCTTAAGGGCTAAGTTTGCAAAGGAAAAAAGTTAACGGTTTTGTTGTTGGAGGCGTTGTAAAACTTGTTCAGTAATATCCACACGACTGCTGGCCCAGACAACTCCATCGCTGAGAATGAAGTCATATTTCTCTTCTTTGGCAATGGCTTGAATTACTTCAATGATTCTCTTTTGCAACTTGTCCAATTCATCATTGCGCCGAATATTGTAGTCTTCCCGAAATTCATCTTGCTGCCGTTTCAAATCCCGCCGTTTTTCTCGAATGTTTTGATTCAACTTATTGGCCTCGCTTTCACTCATGATATTGCTATCTTTGGCCAAGCGATCTTCCAAATTCTTCACTTCTTGTTGGGCACTGACTAAACGTTGTTGACGTGGAGCAAATTCTTGTTCCAAGCGTTTATTAGCTTGTTCCACTTGAGGGGCAGTTTCCATGAGTTTGACGGCATTTACAAAACCAATTTTCAAATCGGCAGCATTGACTGTGGCAAACGCAAGTATAAACCATAATGAGGCTATCCAATGGCAATTTAGTTTTTTCAAGGGGCACTCCAAAAATAATTAAGGTTGAACAAACGGGTTGATTATAAAGATATTTTTGTAAAAATCCAAATCTATCCAGGATTGGAAGACATTAGATCTCTTGCAAGAATAAATGATGCGATACGAAAAAATAAAACGAAAATCTCCGTTGGAGTGGAGGCTTTAGCCGGAGTGGGGCTCTAAAAGGTAGGTTGGAATGGAGGCTTTAGCCGGTCAGCCGTAGGCATCCCCCCCATATATACAAATTGCAAGTTCCTACCACTGACCGGCTAAAGCCTCCACTCCAACCTATCTTAACTGATACGCAACTCTTATTTTTTCCTTATCGCATACTTTTGCAAGAGGTCTATTTTAGCAAGAAACCAATTGTTTTTCAAAATGGATTGAGGTGGAGAAGTAATTATTCACTTATTTGGTTTAAAAATTGGTACCAATCGAGAATTGAAAAGATTGCTGTTGATCGCCTTCCTTTGGATTCAAGGGTTTAGCTAAACTGAAGGTTAGAATACCAATGGGGGAAATCCAAATGGTGGATAAACCGGTAGAATAGCGCAATTCATTGAAGTCAAATTCTTCATCCACTGCGTACACATTCCCTACGTCTAGGAAGGCAGAGACTCGTAAAGATTTGGCTTTTTCCACGAAGGGAAGTGGCAAAATCAGTTCGGCGTTACCAATAATTCTCATATTACCTCCCAAAGGTCGACGATTAGAGTCTAAGGGACCTAAGGTGTTTTCTCTGAAACCTCGGACTGTCCGTGGACCTCCTGCAGTGTAATTTTCAAAAAAGGGTAGGCGTTTGGTTTTGCCATAACTGTTGGCATAAGCCAATTCTCCTTCCAAAGAGAGAACATAATCTTCGATCAGGGAATATAACCATTGTTGGCGATAACGGGTTTTATAATAGAGTAAATCTCCTCCTGGCAAAGCAATCTCCGTATTAAATGAGGATAACCAGCCTCGATCGGGCAATAGGGAACGATTTCGAGTGTCAAAAGTCCAATTCCCAGTCAGACGGTAGGTGTCATAAACTTCACCTTCTTCACGAATGAAATCATAGACTTCTTGCGCACTTCCCAAAGTTGTCTTTAACTTAGTGTGATCAAAATCACCTCCCAACCGGATATAACTGAATTCGGTAATGGGAATACCATAAGTCAAATTGGCGCCATAGGCATCGGTGTTGTAGCGACTCAAATTGGCTTCTTCAGCATCGGTGGTGCGGTAAAATACATTGAAACCTCGACTGAGTCCATCAATGGTAACATACGGATTGAAATAGGAAAAATTGTAAACGGTATTGACTTGACTGTTGTCAAAAGTGGCTCCGAGCCGTTTGCCTGAGCCTAAAAAATTATCCTGTATGATGCTGGCATTCAGGAGCAGCCCTTGAGTTTGGGAATAGCCAACTCCAGCCAAAATATTGCCAGAAGGGCTTTCCACGATACTAAAGTTGACATCAACTTGATCTTGACTGCCTTCCACCAAGGGGGTTTCTACTTGTACTTCTTCAAAATAATTAAGACGTTCCAAACGTTCTCGAGAGCGCTTGAGATTTTTGGTAGATAGCCAAGCACCTTCCAATTGTCGCATTTCACGCCGCAATACTTCATCACGAGTTTTAGTGTTCCCTTTGAATTGAATTTTCCGCACATACACTCGCTTACCGGGATCGATGAAGAAGTTGAGATCGACATTACCAGTTTCTTCATGAGGAGTGGGTACCGGGTTAATGTTGGCAAATGCATAGCCTTCATCCCCAATTCTTTCTATCAGAGCTTCCACGCTGCTGGAAACCGCTTTGCGCGAGAACAATTGACCGGGTTTTAGGGTAATTTTACTGCGTAATTCTTCGGCATTCACTACCAAGTTCCCAGTGATTTCCAATTTGTCTACTGTGTATTGTCTACCCTCAGTGAGGTTGAGGGTGATATAGACATCCTTCTTGTCTGGAGTGATAGAAACTTGAGTAGAATCAAGGGAGAAGTTGAGGTAGCCATGGTCCCAATAATAGGACCGTAGGGTTTCAATATCCGCTGCTAATTTCATTTGAGAATATTGGTCACGACTGCTAAACCAGCTGAACCAACCCCCAATGGAGAGTTGCATTTCTGCTAACAATTTGGAAGTGGGAATGGTGTGATTACCAACGATGTTGATTTGGCGAATTTTGGCTACCACGCCTTCTGAGATGGTGAGGGTAATTTTGACCCGTTGATCATCTAGGGGCACAACATTGGCATCCAGTTGCACTGCATATTTGCCAAGGTTAAAATATTGGCGTTGCAATTCCAATTTAACGCGTTCCAAAACGGATTGATTATAGACGCGGCCTTCTGCAAAACCAATGCCTTTCAAGGCTTTACGTAAAGTATCAGTTTCCAAGTCGTCATTGCCAACAAAATGGAGTTCTGAGATAACTGGATGTTCAGCCAGGTGAATGATGAGAGTGTTCCCTGCTCTTTCCAAACGAATGTCTTTGAACAATCCAGTTTTAAACAAGGTTGAAATGAGGGTATGGGTGTCTTGGAGTGTTAGGGAATCTCCCACTTTGAGGGGAAGATAGCTGAGCACGTTGCTTTCAGAATTGAATTGTAAACCTTCAAGTTGGAATTTTTCTATGACAAAAAGGGTGTCTGAGGACGATGGGAATCGTTGAGAGATATTGGGTAAGGAAGCGAGGGGCACGGGGGAGAATTCCTCTTCCTCTTCTTCTGAAAGATCGATGAGGTTGTCTGCCAATCCTCCTTTAAGGGGAGAATCTGCAAAACTGTTGCTGGATAGGGCTAAACAGAGTGACATGCTCAAGTATAATAGCCTGGATATTATCAACGTGTTCATTAAGACCTTAGATTAACTGAACTGAGAAATTAGGAAGGGGAATACAAGCGGTAGCTTGGCACACGGTGCTGGGTTTTACACACGGTGTCAACTATTCTAAAGACGCGATTGATGGGCTTCCTGTTGGTCAGCCCCATCCTACCTGTGCTCCCCTTCTTACCAAGGAGGGGCAGGGGGTGGTTCTAAACGATTAATGGGCTTCCCGTTGGTCAGCCCATCCTAGTAAACTTTTAGGGGAATGATGTAAAAGTTTCTTTATTTATAGGAGGAAGGAAGGACTATCCTCCACTAAACCAACGAGTTAAATCATTGAACAGAGCCAGTCCCATCAGTGATATTAACAGGGTGAGACCAATTTTTTGCAGCAAATATTCCCATTCCTCAGGTAAAGGTTTTCCACGGATGAATTCAAGAGTGTAGAAAAATAGGTGCCCCCCATCTAAGAGAGGAATGGGCAACAGGTTTAAGACTGCCAAACTGACACTGACCAGTCCTAAAAAGGAAAGGAAGGCCACCATTCCCAATTGAGCTGATTTGCCGGCATATTCGGCAATGCTGAGGGGACCGCTAATTTTATCGGCTGAGATTTGTAGGGACAACATTTTCCAAATCAGGCGTAAAGTAAGTATAGACATGGTGGTGGTATTTTCTATACCCATGAGTAAGGCTCGGAAAGGTCCATAACGTTCCGTGCTCAGGTATTCAGCGGGAATATTGTAGTCTTCGGGACCATAGACCCCCATGCGACCCTTTCCTTCAAAATCATCGGGAGTGAGAGTTAGAGTGAGGATATCGGCACCTCGTTGAATTTCAGCCACCAAGGCTTGTCTAGGGTGAGTGGAGATGGTTTGCGCCCATTCTTGCCAGTTGTGAATCGGTTGAGAATTGAGGGAAATAATGCGGTCCCCTGGGTGTAAACCGTCGCGAGAAGCTGCGCTATTGGGTTGTAATTTTCGAATGATGGCAGGAGGGGAAGGGTAGTGAGGTTTAAAGCCCAGTTTTTCTAAAAAGTTTCGTTCCGCTGCATCATTGAGGGAGATGTTTTCCAAATTGATGATCAGTTGTTGGGGGGAATAATCTTTTGATTTTACTGTAAAAGTGGCTTGAGGCAGTTTGTCCATCAGGGTTTGTAAGGTGAGGCGAGAGATGTTATCCCAACGAGTCACGGTTTGTCCATTAACAGCAGTAATTTCTTGGTGGGCAGAAAATCCCGCTTCATAAGCTGGAGAGTTTGGAATTACTTCTGCGATGATGGGTTTAAGTCCGCTGATGCCTAACATATACATGCTGGTATAAGCAAGGATAGCAAAGAGTAGATTGAATAGTGGACCTGCGACCACGATGGCCGCTCGTTTGGCTAGGGATTGTTGATTGAAGGCTCTGGACAGTTCATGGGAGGCAACTTCTCCTTCTCGTTCGTCGAGCATTTTGACATACCCCCCTAAGGGAATGGCCGCCAGGATGAATTCGGTGCGATCGTCCCCGAATTGGCGTTGCCAGAGTGGGCGACCAAAGCCAATTGAGAATCGCACTATTTTAACTCCCATTTGGCGGGCAACCCAGTAATGTCCCCATTCATGGACTGTGACCAGGAGTCCGATGGCTAGGAGGAAGGCGCCGGTGAAAAACAGGATATTGAGAATCATTGGGGTTCCTAATCAGGGTGCGTGGGGTAACTGCTTGGACGAGTCAGCCCCATGTTAGGGAAGGGAATGAGTTATAGGGTTCAAACCAGTGGTATTAGTTCTAAATGTGTCAGTTTAGAATAAGGTGCTTGCATGGTCTCGAGCTTTCGCGTCTTCGGCCAGTATCACTTCTAGGTTGGTAATCGGAAGCGGGGTTATTTCAGCCAGCGTTTTTTCGATAACTTGGGGAATGGTTGTAAAGGGAATTTTACGTTCCAAAAAGGCAGCCACTGCGATTTCATTGGCAGCATTTAGCACAACTGGCGCGGTCCCTCCAATATTGTGGGCTTGGATGGCCAGGTTCAAACAGGGGAATTTTAGAGGGTCAACGGGTAAGAATTCAAGACGTGGAGTGTTTAATAGGTTGAGAGAGTTGACTTTGGAATGAATGCGTTCCGGCCATCCTAAGGCATGAGAGATGGGGACTTTCATGTCTGGGTTGCCCAGGTGAGCTAAGGTTGAGCCGTCTTGGTAGTCAACGAGAGAATGGATGATGCTTTGAGGGTGAATGAGTACTTGCACTTGTTGGGTATCTGCTGCAAACAACCAACAGGCTTCAATGACTTCCAGTCCCTTATTCATCATGCTGGCGGAGTCAACTGAGATTTTGCGGCCCATGACCCAATTAGGATGGGCACAGGCTTGTTCAGGTGTGACTTGGGAGAGGTCTGAGGTGTGTAAAAAGGGGCCTCCGGAGGCAGTGAGCAGCAGCCGTGAGACTCCTTTTTGGTCCAATAGACCGGCTTGACCCAACTCGCTGGGGGTGAGAGCCAGGGCTTGGAAAAGGGCATTGTGTTCGCTGTCAATGGGAATTAATTCGGTGCCGTGGGCTCGTAAGGTGTTCATAAACAGTTTGCCAGCCATGACCAGAGCTTCTTTGTTGGCCAATAGCAATCGTTGACAGTGGGCCACTGCGGTCAAAGTCGGCAGTAATCCCGCACCTCCCACAATGGCTGCCATGACAGTATCGACGGGTAATTGAGCAATTGTTAGAAGTCCCGATTGACCAGTGAGAACAGTGGTATCCGGGGCAGTATGTTGAATGCGTTGCTGTAATTGTTCGGCTGCAATTTCATTGACCATTACTGCGTAACGAGGTTGCCATTCTCGACATTGTTCCGCCATCCGTTCTACTTGGGTGTTGGCAGTCAAGGCTATGATTTCATAGCGTTTACGATGGTGTTGAATCACGGTTAAGGTGTTGACTCCAATCGATCCCGTGGATCCTAAGAGAGTGACTTTGTTCGGGTTGGGAATCATGTCAGGAGAATTCCTAAGGTGAAGACAGGAATGGCGGCGGTGAGACTGTCTATCCGATCCAATATTCCGCCATGTCCGGGCAGTAATTGTCCACTGTCCTTTAGATCACTGTGTCGTTTCATGAGACTTTCAAACAGGTCGCCGATAACGGAGGCTACCAGGGTAAGATTACTGAGCAGTAGCCAGGTCATCATGCCTTTTAGAGTATTTCCGAGATATAGGCCATAACTGATGATGAATAGGTTGCTGAGCAGTAAGCCGCCAAAAACTCCTTCCCAAGTTTTTTTGGGACTGATATTGGGAGCAAGAGGATGCTTTCCCCATTGTTTGCCGACGAAATAGGCGCCACTGTCGGCAGTCCAGATCAGGATTAACAGGTACAGTTGCCATAATTGGGGGGAATGTGAATGGGCGTGGAGGGTGACGATTCCAACTCCTGCAGGTATCAGTACCCCCCATCCTATCAGACTGCTGATCAAGGGGTTGAGGAGTTTTCGTTGGGGATTTTTTTCATAACGCAAGAGGTTTATAAACGCCAGGATCCAACCCAAATTGGCTGTGATCAACAGGGTATAGAGAAACCAATTGAATTTAGTCAGTTCATAGCTGAGTAGGTAGATGACTAAGGTCGAAATCACATAAAGGGACCTTCTCATTGGTGTTAAGCGTCCGCTGAGTTTTGACCATTCCCAGGCTGCCAAGGCTATGATGAGTGCTACAACTACCTCAAATAGGGGAGTTGAAAAATAGAGGCAGAACCAGATTACAAAGGGGATGAGCAGGGCGGCGGTGAGGAGTCTGTGCAGTAGCATTAAGGAGTGTCCTGTTGGATTTGGTCACCGGTGCGCCCAAATCGTCTTTGCCGGGTGGCGTAAAAGCGGAGGGCTTGTTGGAAGGCGGTGGTATTAAAATCCGGCCAGAGTGTTTCGGTAAAATAGAGTTCTGTGTACGCGAGTTGCCAAAGTAGGAAGTTGCTGATTCGTTGTTCGCCCCCAGTACGGATAAACAGGTCGGGGTCAGGTAAATTGGCAAGGCAGGTGTGTGCTCCGAGTCGTTCTTGAGTGACGTCTTCTGGGGTTATTTGGCCAGCGCGGATCTGCTCATAGAGTTGACGAGCGGCTTGCGTAAGATCCCAATGTCCCCCATAGTTGGCGGCAATGACGAGTTTAAGTCCGGTATTGTGTTGAGTCAAGGTTTCGGCGGAGTCAATTTTATCCTGCAAAGGCTTAGGTAGAGCCGTGCGATCGCCGATGATCCGCAGCTGCACTTGATTTTTATGTAAACGCGTGATCTCTCGTTGCAAAGCGGTCAAGAATAAATTCATCAGCAAACCCACTTCCTCTCGGGGACGGCGCCAATTTTCACTGCTGAAGGCGAATAGGGTGAGGACTCCTATGCCCAATTCAGCGGAAATGCGCACAACCTCCCGCACCGTTTCCACTCCGGCGATATGACCGGCATGGCGAGGGAGGTTGCGTTGTTTAGCCCAACGCCCATTTCCATCCATGATGATGGCAATATGGCGGGGAAGTTGAGTGGGGGAAAGTGCCAAGTCCAAGATTAGACTTCCATTAACTCTGCCTCTTTTTCAGTAAGAATACTGTCAATCTTACCTATGTATAAATTGGTAAGTTTTTGTACCACGTCCTCTTGCCGTCGCTCATCGTCTTCGGAAATTTCCTTATTTTTGACCCTGGTTTTTAACTCATGTAACACATCACGCCGAATATTACGGATTGCTACTCGTCCTCCTTCAGCTTCATGGCGCACGACTTTGACAAGTTCTTTACGCCGCTCCTCATTCATAGGGGGCAAAGGAACTCGCAGCAGATTGCCAACATTGGTGGGATTTAATCCCAAATCAGAGTCTCGAATGGCTTTGTCAACGACGGAAACCATACTTTTTTCCCAAGGCGTGACGCCCAAAGTTCTCGGATCTAGGACAGTCAAATTGGCAACTTGAGTGATAGGTACTTGATTCCCATAGTAGGGCACCATGACATGATCGAGCAAGGAGGTGTGAGCGCGACCGGTGCGAATTTTTACAAATTCCGCCTTTAAAGCATCGACACTTTTGCCCATCCGAACTTCAAGATCTTTCCTCAATTGTTCTATAGTCATAACTCATACCTCATGATAGATAAAAGTGCCTTCTTCTTCGCCCATGACTGCACGCTTTAGGGTGCCCATTTTGTTGAGATCTAATACTCTCAATGGCATATTGTTATCTCGACAGAGGACAACGGCAGTGGTGTCCATGACGCCCAATTGGCGCGAGATGATGTCATTGTAAGTCAGTCGAGTGAGTCGTTGGGCAGTTGGATTTTTTAGGGGATCTGTGTCATAAACTCCGTCCACCTTGGTGGCTTTAACGAGGAGTTTGGCATCGATTTCTATTGCGCGGAGACTGGCAGCGGTGTCAGTGGTGAAAAATGGGTTGCCGGTGCCCGCCGCAAAGATGACAACCCGTCCTCGTTGCAAATGACTTATCGCTTTTCGGCGGGTGTACTCTTCGCAAATAAGTCCCATCTGAATTGCAGACATGACACGAGTTTCAGTATTGATTTTTTGCAGGGCATCCTGCATAGCAAGACTATTCATAACGGTAGCCAACATGCCTATGTAATCAGCGGATACTCGATCAATGCCATTGGCAGTGAGGCCTGTTCCTCGAAACAGATTACCTCCCCCAATCACGAGTGCCAGTTGGACTCCCAGTTTCATAATGTCTTGAATTTCCAATGCAATTCTTTGAATGATTGCGGGGTCAATTCCAAATTCAGTTTGTCCCAGCAGGGCTTCTCCACTGATTTTCAATAAGACTCTAGGGTACATTGGGTTGCCTTTTCGATTCTACTGCCTGCTAACGATTGCTCTGCACTTGTTGCATGACTTCTTGCGCAAAATTATCGACCTTTTTCTCTATGCCCTCTCCCACTTCAAACCGTTGAAAACTCAGGACCTGCGCGTGTTGGGCTTTCAATAGCTGCCCGACGGTCTGCTCCGGATCTTTGATAAAGGGTTGACCAAGCAGGGTAACTTCCCCATAGTACTTTTTCATGCGTCCTTCTACCATTTTGTCAATGATATCGGCGGGCTTTTTAGTTTCTGCCGCTTGCGCCCGATAAATTTCACGTTCCTTGTCCAACTCAGCAGGTGGGATTTGTTCTGAAGATACGCATATAGGACGACTGGCTGCAATGTGCATTGCGATATCCTTTGCCAATTGAGTATTGCCAGCTTCTAAATTCACCAAGACTCCAATCCGATTGCCGTGCAGATAAGAACCCAAACAGTTAGCATTCAAAGTAGTAACTCGACGAAGGTTAATATTTTCTCCGAACTTAGCGATGAGGTCTTGGCGGGTTTGCTCGACTGTTTTGCCAGTGTCTAAACGCATATCAAGTAAATCAGATACTTCTGTTGACGACTGCTGCACAGCGAGTTTCGCCACTGCTTCAGCAAATTGTTTAAAATCGTCCCCCTTAGAAACAAAGTCGGTTTCGCAATTGACTTCGACCATGGCGGCGCGTTGATCTTGCAGAGAGAGCACGATTACACCTTCAGCGGCAATTCTCCCCGCTTTCTTCGCTGCCTTAGCTTGTCCTGATTTGCGCATAGCTTCAATTGCGGCTTCGATATCTCCGCCGTGTTCCACTAAAGATTTTTTACATTCCATCATCCCAGCTCCGGTACGTTCTCGTAGCTCTTTTACCAAAGATGCGGTGACTTCCATACGCTTTTTCCTGTATTAAATTGTTGAAAAGTATACTTCTTAATGGGTAGGATGGGCTGACCAACGGGAAGCCCATCAATCACTTAGAACCACCCCCTGCCCCTCCTTGGTAAGGAGGGAGAATTAAGTAGCCCCTCCTTTTTTCCAAGGAGGGGGAACTAAACAGCCCCCCTTTTTCCAAGGAGGGAGAACTAAATAGCCCCTCTTTTTTTCCAAGGAGGGAGAACTAAATAGCCCCTCTTTTTTCCCAGGAAGGAAAACTAAATAGCCCCCCTTTTTTCCAAGGGGGGTTGGGGGGTTAAGGACAGCATGGTAGGATGAGTCTTTTTATCGTCAGTTTATCCTACCGGGCCTATGGCGCAAAGAAACGCGTCACAACCCAACCTACTGAACTTAAATGAAGAAAATTTCTTTACCCTGCTTTTTCTTGAGGACTCTCTGTCGTCTCCGATTTAACATCGTCCTGCAGTATGTAACCATCGACTGGCTGCTGCAAACTGGCCTCCTTCGATTCGAGTAGAGCTTCTGCCATACCATTGACATAAAGACTGATTGCGCGAATGGCATCGTCGTTGCCAGGTATTATATAGTCAATGTCGATAGGGGAGTTATTGGTGTCCACAATACCTACAACAGGTATTCTCAATTTGACTGCTTCCTTAATGGCAATTTTTTCATACCCCACATCCACGACAAACAGTGCATCTGGCAGTACATTCATGTCCTTGATACCCCCCAAACTGCGTTCGAGCTTTTCCAATTCCCGACGACGAGACAATGCTTCCTTCTTCGTGAGTTCGGCAAGAGTGCCATCGCTGATCATAAGCTCTAACTCCTTCAAGCGCTTGATCGAAGAACGCACGGTCTTATAATTGGTGAGCATTCCTCCCAACCAACGTCTATTGACGTAAGGCATGCCGCAGCGAATTGCAGCTTCTTTAACGGATTCTTGAGCAGCGCGCTTGGTGCCTACAAACAACACTGTACTTTTCCTGGCTATCAGTTTACCCAAGAAATTCGCAGCTTCATTGTACATCGGAAGAGTATGTTCTAAATTGATGATGTGAATTTTGTTGCGTTCACCAAAAATATAGGGCGCCATTTGGGGATTCCAATAACGGGTCTGGTGTCCAAAATGAACCCCCGCTTCTAACATTTGACGCATAGTGATTTTGCTGGCCATTGCTTTACCTTAGTTGTTTGGGTTATTCCTCCGTATACCCCCGACATTGACTACTACAATCAGCTGGGTTCAAGGTCTAAGGCCCATTTATTTGGGTCACATTTTCCCTTATACTGTAGTTACATTTCCCCGTTTACAGACAGTAGGAGCACCCTAATGTAGGTGACGATATACGTGTGAATTGAATTAATAGTGTTTTCTCTACGATTTGCCTGAGTTTTTTCAGGGGGGCTCTTCACTGAAAAACCGCGATCTTATATCATAAAAGCTGGTTCTTCTCAAACTATTATTATGCCTATCTCAATAAAGAACGGATCCGACATTGAAAAAATGCGTGTTGTTGGGGGTTTAACCGCGGAGGTCCTGGACATGATCAGCCCTTACGTGCAACCGGGCATTACGACCAATGAACTGGACCGAATGTGTCATGATTACATTGTCAACGTTCAAAAAGCTGTCCCTGCGCCACTCAATTACCGAGGCTTTCCGAAATCAATTTGTACCTCCGTTAATCATCAAGTCTGTCATGGTATCCCCAGTGACAAAGTACTAAAAAATGGGGATATCCTCAACATTGATATAACAGTTATCAAAAACGGCTTTCATGGCGACGCAAGCCGTATGTTTTGCCTGGGTAAGCCAAGTATCCGCGCTCAACGTTTAATCGATGTGGCCTATGAATGTCTGTGGATAGGTATTCGGGAAGCCCTGCCTGGAGTGCCCCTCAATAACATTGGGCGAGCGGTCCAAACCTACGCAGAATCCAGAAATTGCTCCGTGGTTCGAGAATATTGTGGACACGGTATTGGACGAGAATTTCATGAAGAACCTCAAGTGCTTCACTATCGAGAATCTGATCCAGGACCAACACTCCTGCCCGGAATGACTTTTACAATTGAACCCATGATCAACGCTGGCCGAAAAGAAGTCAAACTCCTCCCTGACGGTTGGACGGTGGTGACCAAAGATCATCATCTTTCTGCCCAATGGGAACATACGGTATTGATTACAGAACAAGGTACAGAAATCCTAACCTTAGGCAAGGGGGAAACACCTCCGATCTAAAACTGGCCCACAAAGAGCATACTCAAAAGCAGGTCAAGCAAACCTCTTTTGGTTTACCTACCTTATCAACATGTTAACAACTAGACCTCTTGCAGAGGCTTTAGCCGGTTAGCGGTAAGCCCTTGGAATGGAGGCTTTAGCCGGTTAGCGGTAAGCCCTTGGAATGGGGGCTTTAGCCGGTCAGCGGTAAACCCTTGGAATGGAGGCTTTAGCCGGTCAGCCGTAGCCCCTTGGAGTGGAGGCTTTAGCCGGTCAGCGGTAAGCCCTTGGAATGGAGGCTTTAGCCGGTCAGCCGTAGGCATCCCCCCACATACACAAATTGCAAGGGCCTACCACTGACCGGCTAAAGCCTCCACTCCAAGGTACCGGCTAAAGCCTCCACTCCAAGATATCGGCTAAAGCCTCCACTCCAAGATACCGGCCAAAGCCTCCACTCCAAGGTACCGGTTAAAGCCTCCACTCCAAGGTACCGGCTAAAGCCTCCACTCCAAGATACCGGCTAAAGCCTCCACTCCAAGGTACCGGCTAAAGCCTCCACTCCAAGGTACCGGCTAAAGCCTCCACTCCAATGGGGATTTCCCTTTCATTTTTTCGTATCGCATCATTTACTTTTGCAAGAGGTCTACTGTAATACACGTACCATTCTCTTCACCTTTTCCCTAACAAAAGGCGAGAACTTACCCGATCAACCGGTCCAACAACTCTACCAAGTTTCGAGCATTTTTCAAATATTTCAACCCCCGATCAAGATGATTAACCAATTGCTCCCCCAATTCCTGAGAATGATCAAGTTGGGACCCCTCCTTCAACAGCCACTCGTATAACAAAGCATATTCCCCCAACAATACCGAGGTCTCAAAAACCATTCCTCTCTCACTTTTGATTGCCTGAGGTGGGCAAACTGCCCCTTCTCGCATGGAACAAGTCAATGCCAATCGGGCTAACACTGGGACCGGAACTCCAGTTTTGGTTTTTAAAGTTTTTAAATGCTCAACCACGATCTTCGAAACCACAACATGTTTGCCTAAAAACATCATTTCTTCCCTTTCAATTTTATGCCAAGCCAGCTGAACAGGCAACCTCCACAATGCCAATACTGCCACGGGTACAACCTCTTAAACTGGTATTATCCCTCATGACCCTTAACTTCTGAACGCCAAAAATAACCTTTTTCCACCTGAGAATAACCCTTTTGGGGATCATAATGCAAATGAAACGCATGAGAGATAGCCGTACTTAACAACAGATAAAAATCTTTATCCACCTCTGTATCGGTCGACAATAAGATGATCTGATGACTGGCGCGCGGAAAATAATATTTGATCAAAAGCGCACGATGCTGAGAATCCAATTTTCCCAAGGGCGCATCAATGACAATCGGGAATTGACGTCCAGAAGTTTTCGCCAAAGCCTCCAAAATGGCCAAAGCATATATTTGGGACTCGCCGGCTGACCACTGACGCCTTGCCACCGGCTGACCTTGCCCATCCAACCAATGGACCTTAAAACTCTCCGGATTGATATGGACCTGAAAATTCATGAGACCCTTACGAAACAAATGCTGAAAAATGCCCATAAATTTCCGCTCCAACTCCAGAGCCTTCCGACTTGCTGTGCGGTTGGAGAACGCTTCCAATAACTGTCTGGCTTGACTGGCGTACAAAACCGCCTTGTTAATCCGCCAACTCCTAGTCACCTCATCCCGAGCCTTCCGCTGTTTCTCCGCCACTGCGATAGCTTGAGACAATAATTCCCGAATCTTCTGCCGATGATATTGCCGAGAAGTTTGTAAAACTCCCAACTGCTGAGATTTTTCCTGTAAAATCTGCACATCTGCTTGAAAAGTCAAAGAGTGTGGAACTTGAACCAATTGCTTGCTCAACTTACCCAACTCTTGCTCCACAGCCCGCAATTCTTCCCTCAACTTCCTAAACTCACTGGCACTTTCCGGAATCACCCGCGATATCCAATGCTCAAGGGAAGCAATTGCACTTGCTGACAGATGCGTTCCCTTTCGTTTTTCACTTGACAAATCTCCAGGCACAAGTACCTCTTCAAGCACCTTAAATACCGCTTTTTCGTATTTTTTCGGCACCACATTCATAAGACGACTTTGTAAGACCGACAAACGAGCCTGTAAAAAAGCCTCAGTCCTTTGTTGTTTCTCAAATTCCCCCTCTGACTTCAAACATCCATGGCAGTGCTGAAGAGACTTTTCCAATAACGACAAGGGAAAAGCACCCCCTAAATTGATGCGCAATCGATCCTCTAAACTTGCCTTTTCTGCCAACAGATCAGTTTGCCGCGATTGCCCTCTATCTACCCCTTTCAAATAATTCCCACCGGCTTCATTGATAACATTTTCCAATTGCTCAATATCATTGGCCAACACTTTCAATTCCCGATCAATCTCTTCTACCGCCAATACCTCTTGAGACTGTTGTGCCAATAAACTCTGATAACTCTGCTCCAACTTCCCCAATTCCTGCTCCAACTTATCTGGCAATACGACCGGGTGTTGACGATGCACATAAGTATTAAGATCAGCGCGTAAACGTTCAACAATATCCAATCCCAATAACCTACGAATGGCATGATGCAACTGTTCCCCAGATTCATCTTCTGCCAACGCAGTAATTTTTTCACTGTCGAAAAAAAACAACTCAGCCACTCCAATTGGGATTAACTCACTTAAAAATTTCTGCTGAACCTCCACAGTTCCTTCCTCAACAGGAGCAGAATCACAGTAGACTTTCAATTCTTCTCGCACCTCCTCCTGCTCATAATACCAAAGCCGCTGCACCTGATATTCATGAATTTCTCCCTGTTGAGCATAACTGAAAGTAAGCTCGACCGCAGCTGCCTTAGCCACAGTCAAACTGACTGTATTTTTATGAATTATTTCCCCCAAATAACGATGATAATCCTTCTTAGTCACCGTAGCACCCAAAGCTTGCCGACCATAAAAAGCCAATCGAATGGCCATCAATACCGTGGTTTTACCCGTGCCATTTAAGCCTCCAAATAGGATGATTGGACAAGGATGACCATAACGAATTTTTGGCGTTAAATCAAATACATGACGCCCTTGAAAAGGTCCCACATCACAGATGACCAATGTTTTTAAAATCATGACTTCAACTCTTGAAAACCCCTTGCTGATTTGAACATTACAGTTCCCACTTTTTTAATTCTCGTTGTAACATATCCACCCGTTGCTCATAGCGATTGTTGACTTGCAAGGCAGCATTGCGATGATTAATTTCTTCCAAACTGCCCCAATCCTGAGTGAGAATAGTCTCAATTTTCTGGAAGATGCCTGTGCGTTTACTCAGTCCCTCCATAGACAATTCCAATTCCAACAATTTCATGATCAAAATGGCTGGCACTGCAAATTCCCGTTCTAATTCTGCCAATAATTCTGCATCGGGTTTGGTAAAATGACCCGCGTCATTCTCCACCCATTCCAAATCTTGACCCACAATTTCCCTATAAATGCCCGGTAAAATATCAGTCCAGTCCGGCTCATTTGGATCATTAGCCCATTCCCATCTAATATGATGCAATTCTGCTTCAGTAATCAAAGTGATAGCATGTCCTCGCTGGCGCAAATCCTGTTGTAACGTTAACAATTCTCTTAACCATTGTTGCCGATATTTCAACCAATAAGGTCCCGGGACATGTTTGATTGAAGGGGGATCAGTCTCAAGTTGCCCTTCACTTCGAGGATAAGCGACTTTCCCGCTGCGTCGTTTAAAATTACGGAACGTATGCTTTTTTTCTGGCAAGGTGGTGTGAGCAAGGTGATTGCGAAAATCCAACAAGGGTTGCATCCAGTTTTCCCCCCGGTCAATGAGACCTTCCATAGCCCGATCCCTTTTAACCACGGTACATACCCAACAGCCAAAACGAGAGTTTCCACAAGAGGGGGTGGAATTGTCGATGACCAAAGGACATTCTCCCGCTTGAGAATCTTTATATAATTCAAACAGTTCCTGGTTATTTCCTCCCCAAGGTTTGGGAACAGTTAGAAGAAATTCCCAAACTGATTCCAGTGACCAATTTTCAATGGGAGTGTAAATATAAGCTTTTGATAAGGTAGTGTGTTTGGAGAGTTTCAAGCCTTGAATGCGATGTTTCTTGAGGATTTGCGCCCGACTGGCACTTTCTTGGGATCTGGAACCTAGGATAATGATCACTTCTTGGTAACGAGAAATGGTGTGTAAGATGAAACGGTTGATGGGCAGGATTTTCAGACGCTCAGTACACCAACGAAAGTGACTGGTAGGAGCAGGGTAGCCTTTTCCTAATAAGTTGACCCAGAAGGTATTTTTAATTTCAGGGTAAACCAAGTGAGTGGTCAGGGGAATTTGGTCACGGTGAGCGGCTTGTTCCACTTGTTGTAAGGTATTTTTGATCAGGTCAACGATTCTGGGAGTTTCTACCAAGGTATCTGAAGAGACCACAAACAGGGGTTTGTGTCGGTGAGCAATGGGGAGGGATAACAGGGCAAAATAGACCAATTCTAGGATCAGTGTGGAATCTTTTCCACCACTGAAACCTATGACCCAAGGACGATGGTCAGCTTGGTAAAGTTGTTGAATTTCAGTGAGTAAGTGAGTAACAGGTTGATCATTGAGGTAAAAAGTGTTTAGAGCATCAGTGGGCAGTGCCATGTTTAAGGTCCATATTGCAAGTCATTGCATTTTTGAGAAAAATAGAGAAGTGGCTTGCTGAGAAAATTGGCGTTTTTCCAAATTTACTTTGAAAACTTGTTGCACAGCGGCTTCTGTCAGTACTTTTTCCGGAGTGTCAGCATGATAAACTGTACCTTGGTTTAGTAAGATAGCTTGATCGGCATAATTGATGATTTGGTTAAGATCATGGGTTGAGAATATAATTGTTTTGCCTTGTTGGGCCAATTCCCTGAGCAGGTTAAAAAGGCTCAAACTGTGGGCAATATCCAGGTTGGCAGTGGGCTCATCCAATAGGATGATGGGGGCTTGGGTGGCAAGGCTGCGCGCAATGGACACGCGTTGTTGTTCTCCTCCGGACAGTTGGGTGACAGGACGATGGGCAAGGTGCATAAGATCGGTGTGTCGCAAAGCTTCTGCCACGCATTGTTCGTCATGGGCATGGGTGTTTTGAAATCGGTTAAGATGAGGGTGACGACCCATCATGACTGTTTCTTTTACAGTAAAGGCAAAATGAAAGTGAATTTTTTGGGGTACGAAAGTCAATTGTTGAGCCAGTTGTCGGCGGGGATAATCGCCTAGATTTTTGTCATACAAGGTAATTTGCCCCTGACTGGGTTGCCAGAGCCCTGCACACAGTTTCAATAAAGAAGTTTTGCCAGAGCCATTAGGTCCTAACAATACTGTGAGTTGTTGGGGACCAAAAGCAAGGGAGATGTGTTTGAGCACCCAGTGCTTAGCTTGCTGTAAACTGATGTGTTGCAACCTGAGGTAATGTTTCAAACTCATGTCAACCTAATGTGGAGTTCTACGTCTATAACACATCTATAATACGTCTGTAAATTGAGGGAGCATCCCCTTTTAAAAGACTCCCCCGCGACAAACTTTCACTTGGAAATCTTCCTTTTAAAGGGGATTATCCTTACTAAAATTCCAGTTTAAAGGACTTTCTAAGTCAACCTCCTACTTTTAAAGCGAAAATAACTTGAACGGTGACTTGTCCAAAACCCGTAAGTTGTTTAAATTATAGCCTTGATTTCAAACTGACTCAAAGTAGCAATTTAGAGTAGCCACCCAATCCTTCCTCTTCAAGTCAAATAGGAAGTCATTGCAGAGGGATAACTCGATTCTTGACGCATTGAAATCACAACCTTTAAGATATATTATGCAAAGTTCACCCTTATTTCAATTAACCCTATTTTAACTACAATGAGTTTTCTCGATATTGATTATTTTGCAACTGAGTTGGGTGCCCGTTTACAACGGCAAGGCTGGTATTTGGTCACTGCAGAGTCTTGCACTGGGGGTTGGATAGCCGAAGCCATTACCTCAATTCCAGGAAGTTCTGGGTGGTTTGATCGCGGTTTTGTCGCCTATTCCAATCAAGCCAAACAAGACTTATTGGCCGTGAAAGCGGAAACTTTGCACCTATATGGCGCAGTCAGTGAACAAGCAGCTTTGGAAATGGTCAAAGGCGCCATTGCCTGCAGTCAGTCTCAAGTGGGAGTGGCTATCACTGGAATTGCCGGACCGAGTGGGGGAAGTCCCCAAAAACCTGTGGGTACCGTGTGGATTGCCTACGCCTTTCCCAACAATACCTATGCCCAACGCGTATTTTTTACTGGTGATAGACGGAGTATTCGTTACCAAGCGGTAGTGACTGCCCTACAAAGACTGGTACAAGGCATTGGTTAATTTCAACTTGATAGGGGACTGAACCATACTTTAGGGAGTCGAATGTGAGAACAACAATTTTAGTTGTGGGGGGTGCCGGCTACATTGGCGCCAATATGGTCAACAAACTATTGAACGCTGGTTACTCCGTGATCACATTCGATAACCTATCCCACGGTTATCGAGATGCAGTTATCGGTGGGGAATTCATCCGCGGCGATCTACACCATCCCACTGATCTTGCTCAAGTATTTAAACAATACCAAATTGATGGAGTGATGCACTTCGCCTCTTTTATCGAAGTCGGAGAATCTCTTATCAATCCCGGCAAATATTACCAAAACAATGTGGCAGCCACTCTCAACCTCTTAGATGCCATGGTGGCTCACCAAGTCTCAAACCTCATTTTTTCCTCCAGTGCTGCTATCTTTGGGGAACCTCATTACCTGCCCATTGATGAACAACATCCTAAGCAACCCATTAATCCTTATGGACTTTCCAAATGGATGATTGAACAAATACTGGCTGATTACGAACGAGCCTACCAACTCAAATCCATCTGCCTGCGCTATTTTAATGCTGCCGGCGCAGCTCCAGATCCTCGTTTAAGAGAACGCCATCACCCCGAAACTCACCTCATTCCCTTGGTCCTTCAAGTGGCAGCGGGACAACGCCCTCACATCACCATTTTTGGCGAAGACTATCCAACTTTCGATGGCAGTTGTATCAGAGACTATATCCACGTTGATGACCTCTGTCAAGCCCACCTTTTGGCCTTGCAACACCTTTTCCAAGGCGGTCCCAGTGCGGCTTACAATCTTGGCAACGGTCAAGGATTCTCAGTCAAACAAGTCATTGACACTGCCAGACAAATCACCCGTCACCCCATTCCCACTGTACTTGGAAATCGACGCATTGGCGATCCTGCCTCCCTGATCGCTGACGCGCGTCTGGCCATCACCCAACTGCACTGGCAACCCCGTTATCCCGAACTTGCTACCCTCATCGACCATGCTTGGCAAGTCCACACCCACAACACCCTATGACCCCATCTGACCGCTTACAACACCACTTTACTCAACACTGTGAGCTGGCTATTCACACTCAGTCCCAATTGATTTCTGACATAGTCAATGCGGGATATAAATTACACCATTGCCTACAACAAGGGCACAAAATTCTAGCTTGTGGGAATGGAGGTTCAGCTGATCAAGCCCAACACTTTTCCTCTGAATTGCTCAACCACTATGAAAAAAATCGCCCTGGACTGCCAGCCATTGCCCTAACTATTGACAACTCTGCCCTTACCTCAATTGCCAACGATCGAGGCTATGAACAAGTTTTTTCACGTCAAATTCAAGCACTTGGACAACCTGGAGACTGCCTGTTGGCACTCAGCACCAGTGGTAATTCCAGCAACATTCTCAAAGCCATTGAAATGGCTCACACCCAAGACATGCACATCGTTCTACTCAGTGCACGTCAAGGTGGAACAGCATCCACTCTGCTAAGAAAAACTGACATTGAACTGCGAGTGTCCACTCAATCCACAGCCCGAGCTCAAGAAATACACTTGCTCATCATTCACTGCCTGTGTGACCTGATTGACGAATTATAAATTATGAGTCCCCATGTCATATAATCATGTAGGATGTGCTGAGCGTTTTTGCAAAGCGCATCTGTCGCGTTCCAAAATTATGGAAACTCGAATATTGTGTCTTCCTCGATTGATGCGCTTTGCAAAAACGCTCAGCACATCCTACACGAGATACAACATGAGATACAGGCCCAATCGTTCATAACTCGTAATTTACCATAAAATCGGTAAATAACCCCCAAAAAACACACTTACCTAAGCCATGACTATAATTCAAACCTTACCTTGGAGACACCCCCTCTATGAAAAGTGGATTTAGCAACCTAATGAAGCAAGCCCAGCAAATGCAAAACAACTTGCAAAAAGCCCAACAAGAATTGGCTGACCTAGAAGTCACGGGAGAAGCTGGAGGAGGACTGGTTAAAATCATCATGACTGGCCGCCATGATGTACGCCAAGTCATCATCGATCCCACCCTGATCAATGAAGATCGGGAAATGTTAGAAGACCTGATTGCCGCTGCAATCAATGACGCCGTGCGCAAAGTGGAAAAAGTCAGCCAAGAAAAACTGGCCGGAATGGCCGGTGGATTCGGTCTGCCCCCAGGCTTTAAACTCCCCTTTTAAAACTCACCTTGGATTTGACTCACCACCTTCATGACAACCTATTCCCATGAATTACTAAACTGGTTTCAATCCCCCCTGGGACAACACCTGTTAAATTCAGAAATGGTGCACTTACAACCCATTTTACCCCACCTGTTTGGCTTTTATCTACTACAAATCGGAAACATCGGACAAGGACAATTGCTCAACAGCAGCCGCATCATCCATCGTTACCTCTTAGACAACCCCATTGGACCCCCCTTTGATAACAGTTACTCCACTCTCTGTGCCCATCCTCATCAACTGCCCTTTGCCCAAGACAGTATCGATGTCATTCTCCTTCCCCATCTGCTTGATTATGCCGAACAACCCTACCTGATTTTAGAAGAAGTAAAACGAGTCTTACTTCCAGAAGGACACCTGATCATCTTGGGATTCAACAAACTCAGTTTATGGGAATTAACTCGTTGGTTGCCGGGTCGCTCACAAATTCTACCCAACAAACTCTCCTATTCCTATCCACTTAGAGAATGGTTGACCTCGTTGAATTTAGAAGTGATCCATCACACCTCATTTTTCCTGGCCTGTTCCCTTTCAAAACGGCTGCAAAATTCCCTAACCAATAACTCCACTTATTCAACCTCCACTCAAGACCTCCCCTGGCTGGAAAAATTTGCCGAACGCTGGCTTTATCGCTTTGGAGCAGTCTATCTATTAGTCGTCAAAAAACGCATCACTGCCCTCACCCCCATTCGTCCTAAATGGCAGGTACAAAAAAACCTGATCACAGAAGCAGTAGCCCCTCTTAAAAAAACTCATGAGCAATAACTCCATGGATCATCTTGTCAGAGCTTACACCGACGGCGCCTGTCGAGGCAACCCCGGTCCCGGTGGCTGGGGTGTGTTATTGCAATACCAACACCACGAAAAACAGTTATATGGAGGAGAGCCCCACACCACCAATAATCGTATGGAACTGATGGCTGCCATTATAGCCTTGGAAACCCTCAAACGTCCCTGTCAAGTATGTGTAACCACTGATTCCCAATATCTTAAAAGAGGCATTACAGAATGGCTCAACAACTGGGTAGCTCGAGGCTGGAAAACCGCCAATAAACAACCAGTTAAAAATCAAGATCTGTGGCAACGCCTGCACGCCATCACTCAGTCCCATCAAATCGACTGGCAATGGATAAAAGGACATTCGGGTCACCCTCAAAACGAATTGGCTGACCAATTGGCCAATCAGGGACTGGAACAAATAATACAGGAAATTGCATGCGACAAATCGTCCTAGACACCGAAACCACCGGTTTCAGTCCCCAACAGGGACATCGAATCATTGAAATTGGCTGCGTTGAAATTCTCAATCGTAAAGTCACCGGTCAACAATTCCACTGCTACTTACAACCCGATCGGGAAATTGATGCCGGTGCCCAACAAGTTCATGGATTAACCTTAGGATTTTTAAAAGACAAACCACGCTTTACTGACATTGTTCAAGAATTGATACAATTCATTCAAGGCGCTGAGTTGATCATTCACAATGCAGAATTTGACGTTGGCTTTCTCAACCATGAACTGCAACGCCTCAAAATGGGTTGGGGACCTCTCACCAATTACTGCACTGTTCTCGACACTCTGAGCTTGGCAAGACGTCTGCATCCCGGCCAAAAAAACGACCTTGACACCCTATGCAAACGTTATCACATTGACAATGCCAGGCGCCAATTCCATGGGGCCCTATTGGATGCCCAACTTCTGGCCGAAACCTATCTGGCCATGACCGGAGGGCAAGTCAGTCTGCTCACCCATGCTCAACCCTCAAATTCTTCGCCAAATTCCACCCAGTCCCCACGAGTTGCACAACCACGTCCACCCTTACCCATTCTCCTGCCCACCGCCGAGGAATTGGAAGCGCATCAACGTTACCTCGCAAAATTGGACAAAACCACAACAGGCAATTGCTTATGGTTAACCCTTGAATCTACCCTTCGACCATGACAAATCCAGGGGAACGGGTACACTTGCCTCCCCCATTCTCACCAACTAACTCACTGTATATTCGTCACTTTCATGCGTAAAGTCACTGCTACACTGTTACTGGCAAGCGCCTTAGCCCTAGGGGCAGGCAAAGCCTATTGGGACCATCAATTAAACCAATATTTAACTGAGAAACAACCCTTTTTCTCTTATCAAACTGCACAATTCTCCTGGTTAGGGAATATTACTGTTCAACACTTTACTTTACAGCCCCCTCGGTCACTGTCCATAGCCAATCTTAAATTATCATCCATTGGCTCATTGCTGATGGGCGCCCTGTTGCCAACCACTTCCCTTTTGACTTTACAGATTGGCTCGCACCCAATCGCCCTGCCTGGGTTAGCCTATTTGCCCTTATCATTGGAATTTCAAGATGCCAATTTTGCCATCCATACAAACTCTTGGGAAATTCCCTTACTGGCCAAATCCTTAGGTTATGCCCCTTTTATTCCAACGCCACAAGATTTGCAAAATATGGGATATTCCCACTTGCAACTGCAAGGCTATCTGCACTTAACTCAAGTGGCCACACAATTACAAACTACTGTCGAACTTACTGATGCAAACTGGGGAAAATTCACTTTATCAATCAACTGGTTACCTTTAACAACCCCGGTGCATTGGCCCCTGAGAATTGAAGAATTCAGTCTTCACCAGATCACCCTGCACTTCCAAGAAGCCGGGCTGATTAAAAAAATGGTAGCCCGTTGGGCTCAAACACAAGGTACTGACCGAGAAACTCTAGTCTATTTGCTCATAACCCAACTCAATCAATCCCTTACAAACTGGGTAAAAATGACTGATGGAAATTTCAAAATCACAGGTCAACAAACCTTATTTACCAAACTCACTCAATTTTTAACTCACCCTGATTTATTAACCCTCACGATCACCATGACCCCCCCACTCAAAATAGACAATTTACTGACCGTCCATTGCCATATCAGCTGATTGGTACCCCTTATGTATCTAAACAACTATATTGACCCACAACTCTTTGATCCCCAAAAATTTCAAGAAGAATTAAAAACTAACGCCAATCCCATCAAACTATTTCGTCAAACCTTCAAACAAGGCCAAGAAGTCCTAAAAACCCGTTTTGAACAAGCACCCAATGCGGCAGAATCAGTCAGCCAACGCGCTTGGCTGGTTGACCAAATTTTGCGACACGTAAGTAAGGAACTCTGTATTTGCCCACAATCTCAACAAGTGGCTTTGGTAGCAGTTGGAGGATATGGACGTGGAGAATTGCACCCGGGCTCAGACGTGGACCTGTTGATTTTACTAGAAACCATTCCAGACCTGAAAGTTCAACAATGCATTGAACGCCTGGTCACTTGGCTATGGGACATCGGTTTACAAGTTGGGCACAGTGTTCGCACTTTATTAGAATGCGAACGAGAAGCCAAAACTGACATCACCGTTGTCACCAATCTGATGGAAGCCCGATTGCTGAGCGGTCCCAAAAAGTTATTTGAAACCATGCAAAATCAGGTGAGCCCGGAATACATTTGGCCAGTCAAAGACTTTTTTGCCACCAAAATGCAAGAGCAAGCTCAGCGCCATCTCAAATACCATGACACTGCTTACAGTTTAGAGCCCAATATTAAAGAATGTCCCGGGGGATTGCGCGACATTCACATGATTGGCTGGGTTGCCAAGCGCCATTTTGGGGCAACCACACTGCATGACTTGGTCCAATACGGTTTTTTGACCGAATTGGAATACCAAACGCTCATGGAAGCCCAAACCTTTATTTGGCAAATTCGTGGTCATTTACATCTAATTGCCGGGCGGCGAGAAGACCGACTGCTATTCGATTACCAACGCGCCATTGCCACTCGACTCGGTTATCAAGACGACCATAAGCACTTGGGAGTGGAAAAACTCATGCGCCGTTACTACCGAACTGCCAAAGAAATCAGCAGCTTAAATGATATGCTGTTACAATTGTTTCAAGAAGCCATTCTCTATGCAGACACCCCGATCACCCTGTACCCATTAAACAAACGTTTCCAAATATGCAATGATTTCATCGAAGTCACCCATAACAAAGTATTTATGCACTACCCTTTTGCTTTACTGGAAATCTTCCTGCTTATGCAACAACACCCTGAAATTAAAGGAGTAAGAGCCAGTACCATCCGTTTGATACGACAATACAACTATTTGATTGATCACGCCTTTCACAATGACTTGCGAGCCCGCAGCCTGTTTTATGAAATGATTCGACAACCTCGAGGTCTCATTCATGCCTTAAGACGCATGAACAGCTATGGCATTCTCGCTGCCTACATTCCCTCATTTGGAAAAATTGTGGGACAAATGCAATATGACCTATTTCACGTCTACACCGTTGATCAACACAGCCTATTTGTCGTAAGAAACCTGCGACGCTTTGCCATTCCCTATTATCAGCAGGAACTGCCCTTATGCTCCAAAATTATGGAAAACATTCCCAAATCGGAACTACTGTACTTGGCGGGACTGTTTCATGACATTGCCAAAGGACAAGGAGGAGACCACTCGGAACTCGGTGAAAAAGAAGCCCTTGATTTTTGTCAAGCCCATGGTTTAAGTGACAACGATTCCCGTCTCGTCGCCTGGTTAGTGCGTTATCATCTCAAAATGTCCATGACAGCCCAACGTCAAGACACCTCAGACCCCGCAGTCATCAAAGCCTTTGCCCAACAAGTTGGCGACCCAGTGCGCTTAGACTACCTATATTTGTTGACCGTTGCCGACATTCGCGCCACCAATCCCAATTTGTGGAATGGTTGGAAAGCCGTCTTACTCTCTGATTTATATCATAAAACCCAAGATTTTTTGAATCAAGGAGCTATCACTGCAGTCGACAAACGGGGACTGGTTGAAAACATTCAAAGAGAAACCCTATCCTTGCTGCAGGGCATAGAATGGGGGCTGGTGAAAACTCTATGGGACAACCTGGGAGATGACTATTTTTTATGCTCCTCTCCACAAGACATTGCTCGGGAAACCAAAGTGATTTTGGATCATAAAACACCTGAAATCCCCTTGGTTTTAGAACGTCATAACATTCAGGGCATCACTGAGATCATGATTTATGTGCGAGACAAAAAATATCTATTTGCCGAAATGACCCATTACCTTGAACAAAAAGGAGTCACCATTGTCAATGCTTACCTGATCCACACCCAAAAAGAATACATCATTGCCAGCTACACCTTTTTAGAAAGCGATGGGACTGCAATTGTGCAACATGAGCGAGTCGCAGATATTTTAGAAGGATTTCGTAAATTGCTCAGCCGTCCAGAAGCCCCAGCTTTTTGCCCCATTCATCGGCATATTCCTCGTCAAATCAAACACTTCTCAGTGCCCACTCGCCTAAATTTCAAACACGATCCTATCAATAAACACAGTGTTTTAGAAGTCATCACCACCGATCGTCCAGGAGTATTATCTCACATTGCCCAAGCCTTTGCCGCCTGTCAAGTGCGTCTTAAAAGGGCAAAAATTGCCACCTTTGGCTCTCGAGTAGAAGACATCTTTTTCATCACCGATGACAATCAAGAAGCATTATATTCTGCCGATCAAATCGACTGTCTTTGTGAAAAACTCTCTCAACTGTTAGAAGGCAAACCCTTGACCCCTAAAAAACCCTGAATTGCTCACCTTTTCTCAAAGGATAACCTCTGTTCAAAAACAAGTTATCCTCACTGGGAATTTCCTTACAAATACCTCTCTACCAACTCACATAATTTCCGCTCTTCAAAATTTTTTGCCAACTGCACAATTCGTTTCCCCAACCGTTCCAATTGTCGATTCTCCTGAATTAACCGCTCAGCACAATCGATAATTCCCCCGATATCTCCCTGCAATGCCAAATCCAACAAAACACGAGCTTCTTCCTGAGAAGGTCCCGCCAACTCTTCACCATCTAGCCCCTCTCCCAGATTCCGTTCCCCACAATATCCCCCTTGTTGGAAAATCCAGACTAAATTTAAATAAACCCGTAATTTCTCCAATAATGCCTCCACAACAATCGGTTTAGCAATAAAATCATCATATCCAATTCTTGCTCCAGCCTGTTGAGTATTGATAAAAATGTTGGCGGACAAAGCTAAAATAGGTGGCACAGACTCCCCAAAACGTTGCCGAATTCGACAAATCAGTTGAGAGGTCTCCATGCCTGGCATTCTCAATTCAGTTAAAATGAGATCTGGACGGATTTTATCTAAAATCGTCAAACATTCCTCACCTTTAGTTGCTTCCAAAACTTCAAATCCCAAGGGACTTAATAAATTTATTAAAATCAAACGATTATCCCGAATATTGTCCACCACCAAAATCCTTCGCACCCGGCCCTCAAATCCCACAATTAGGGGTATTTTGGGAGAAATTTCAGTCACAGGACAAGAAACTTCTGGCAATTGAATAGAAAATTTAAAAGTGCTGCCTTGGCCCAAAACGCTTTCCACTTCCAAATTCCCCCCCATCATATCCACCAATTTTTTCGTAATCGCCAATCCCAACCCAGTTCCTTGAGCCTGATAATTAACATCTCCAACCTGTTGAAAAGGAAGGAAAATTTTCTCCTGATCAGCGTCAGCAATTCCAATTCCACTGTCTATTACTGCAAAGTCAATGTGTTCATTACGTTGTGTCACCTGTAACACGACTTGACCATGCTCAGTAAATTTCACTGCATTTCCAATTAAATTGATCAAAACTTGTCGCAATCGCTTTTCATCACCGTGTACCAAATTAGGCAGAGGAGATAAAGGTTGACATTGGAATAACAGATCCTTTTGTTGAGCGCGTAAACTGAATAAATCGATCAAACTTTGCAGAAATTCATCAAATCGAAAATCAGCAGGGTGAAATTCAATTTTTCCAGCTTCTACTTTAGATAAATCCAAGACATCATTGATTAAATTCAGCAAGTAATCTCCACTGCGTTGGATAATTTGCAAACCTTCTCGTTGCTTGTCAGTTAATGTTGGATCTCGACCCAAAATTTGGGCATATCCAAGCACTCCATTTAATGGGGTGCGCAATTCATGACTCATATTCGCCAAAAATATACTTTTGGCTTGATTTGCAGATTCTGCCAATTGTCGAGCTTGTTCCGCTTTTCGTTTTTCATCGGTTAAACAATTGACCAATTCATAAAGGCGTTGGGACATTTGATTGAATGAAATAGACAATTTTCCTAATTCATCTTGGCGCTCCACAGGCACCACTTTAGAAAAGTCTCCACTTTGAGTAATATGGGTAACAACTTGAGTTAAAGTGGAAATGGGTCGAGTGACTGTTTTACCGAATAAATAAGCCAGTCCCACACTGATAAATAACATTAAAATTGAAAAAAGTCCTGTTTGGAATTGCAATTGTCGTAAGGGTTGAAAAAATATCTGTTCAGGTAAGGCAACTAACACTTTCCAATTGTATATTGGGACTGTGGTAACTGCTAAGAAACAAGGGGTGCCCAGCAATTCATATTGTCCCATAATACGTTGCTCATTATCTAATAATTTCAACAACTCGGAACTGGTTGCCGTGTTTTCCAAAGTTAAAGTCAAGGTGTCAGGAATGGGAGCATAAACCAGTTGTCGTTGTTGATTTAATACCGCCAACCAACTGCCTGTTCCCAATTCAATTTCTCGTAGATTTTCAAATATTTCTGACAGTGGCAATACCGTTGTCACCAATCCCAAGTCTTCATCAAAATAGTTGACATGACGATATCCCAATTCAATAACAGGCTCATGTAAGGTTTTTGATTGAAAAGCTGGGGTAATCAAAACCTGATTGGGTAAAGTTTGGCTTTGCAAATATAAGGGAGAATCAGCAATGTTGAGTAAATCTTCGCTGACTTTGCCTTGCGCAATTTTGATTTCCTCCCAACCGGTTTTTTCCACATAACTGATGATTGGGAAAGTGGTATTCAGTTCTAAAAAAGTCTTTTCTAATATGGCTGAGTTGAAATTATTGAGATATTGTTCTATATGACGACCTGTAGCCAATTTTGTGAGTAAATTACTCTTGTTTTCTAAGGTATGATAAATAATGTTAGATAAGGCAGTGGCTGCAATTTGTAATCGCTGAGCCTCATGAATGTGTAGTTGACGGGACATGATATAATAAGTGGTTGTACCAATTAAGGTAATTATCAACAACACTAATAAAATTTGTGCCAAAATGAAGCGCGTGGCAATTTTCTGAAACATAAATTTTTCTCAATGAAAGCAGCTGCTTTAAAAATAAGGGGGAAAAAGTAAGTTTTTTGTTTGAGGGAATGGAGTTTGAAAGTTGCCAATGCGTAAGGTGTAATCTCATAGGGTGCAATAGCGTTAGCGTATTGCACCGTAATGTATGATCTTTCTCCTTCTACAGTTCGTTAACCATATATTCCGCGGAAAAAGATTATTTAGAGGGATTTGTGGGAATAACTCCAGCTTCCTTCATAATTTGTTGACCTTGAGGGGAAAAAATAAATGCTAAAAATTGCTCAACTATTTGATTGGCTGGTGATTTAAAGACCAGATAGAAGGGAGTCAATAGGGGATAAGTGTTTTCTGTGGGGGCCATTCCCTGTAAAGGTAATACAGTCAGTTGTTCATGTTGAGCGACAGAGAGAGGTAAATAACCCAAGGTAAATTGATTTTTAGTCAGCAGATCCACAGCTTCCGGGGTGCTATAAGCCACTCTGACTGCCGATTCTAGGGCAGTGAATTTTGGAAAGGTGCTTGTGATCAAACGCCGAGAAGAATCATCTGTTTCTCGATCCAACACATATATTTTGTGATCAGGTCCCCCCAATTCTTGCCAATTTACATGTTTGCCGGCATAAATTCCTAACATCTGTTCAACAGTTAAATTGTGAACACCAGTTACTGAAGGATGAACTGTGAAAACAATGGGAGATTTGGCAAACAGCACTTCCACCAATCCCGGTTTTTCTCTTTCTTCTAAAGGACGGGCAGTTCTAGCCAGATCGACCTTGCCTCTTGACACGGCTTTGATGCCCCCACTGGAACCAATACTTTCGGGCACTTCGACACTGACCTCACCGTGGACACGTTCAAATTGTTCTCCCAGGATACTTAACAGTACTTGACTGTCCCCAGTACCAGCAATGACTAAGTTGGAATCCGCCACTGCTCCTACCGATCCCATACATGACATTATAAATACGCTAACCAACCCATAATTTTTCATTATCTACTCCTTTTATCGAAATAATTTATCATTGACTATTATAAAGTAGACCAATTTTCATAAATAGTCTACTTTTTCTCATTTCTTGCTTATCTTAACCGCGCCTCTTATTAACTAATTTTAACCACTATGAATCATAATAGCTTGATTGACTGAACAATTTTATATGAATTTAACTATTTTGAACAAAAAAATAAATTATGCTACTATTTTAGAGTTATAAAAACAGTTTTCATTTGTGATTCTCATCTACTGCCTTTAAACAAACAAGTTTCTTGTAACATAATAATATTAGAATTTTCTAAATTGAAAACAACCTGTTATCCCCTTTTTTTCGAGAAAATTACCGTCCTTGGTCAGGAAGGTCGGTTTTTCCCTAAAATAGGGAATAATTGAATATAAAGAGTAACGATTATGTTTAAAAATATCCCCCCCTTACAAAAACGACTCCTCTTCCTCTTTCTGGTCATATTGACTGGTTTTCTAGCCTTATCCACATTGCTGATCGTGTCTCAACAACATCAACTTTTGTTGACAGAAGAGACCAAACGGGCCGAGTTGGAGATTGATCTTATCAGTGGTTTTATCAAGGAATCTTTTCTACAGCAAGACTATGTGACTGTCAGCCAATTTCTTCTGGAATGGTGTCAACATCGCCATTATATTCTCAACATGCAGGCTTTGGGAAAAAATGACTTTAAATTGGTTGATTATGCCAAAGATGTAAAATCTAAAGAAACGTTGGCTATCAGTCGCCATATCTCATTCTCTCCTCGCAATCATTTGCAATTGAGTATAATTTACGATCTCAGTCACATCCATGGCATTACCCATCAACTCACCTTTCAACTCATGGTAATTTCTACCTTACTGATCAGTCTATTGGGATTGATCTTGGCCTTTACCCTGTTTAAAATTGCCCTATTACCCATGGAGAATGAGATCAAAAAACGCACGCTTGAATTGCAACTGGCCAACGAATCCTTACAAAAGCAGCGAGACTTTGTCACCGTAATTTTAGACACCATCAGCGCGCTGGTCATCGTCCTAGATCCACAAACCAAAGTGCAGCGCTTTAATCGGGCAGCCACTGACGTCACTGGCTATGCTTCAGAACAGGTGGAGCAACGTTCATTCAATGACTTTTTTCCGGAAATGGAATTTGAGCGCATGCGCACTCTGCTCCGACAACTTCAACACAGTCGACCTCGTCATGGTTGCGAGACTGTGATCACCACTTGTCAAGGTACACACAAACACATTGTATGGAACTGTGCCACTTTGCATGATGATCAGTCTCGAAATATCAGCCATTATGTAGTCACCGGGGTCGATATTACGGAACGCAAACACATTGAGCTGGCTCTGCAGCAAGCCAAGGAACATGCGGAACAGGCTAAATTAGATGCAGAATTGGCGAATCGAGCCAAAGGCACTTTTTTAGCCAATATGAGTCACGAATTGCGCACCCCTCTTAATGGCATTTTAGGCTATGCTCAAATTCTTGATCGTGATCGACAACTCACTGATAAACAACGAGAAGGAGTGCAAGTCATCCACAAAAGTGGGGAATATTTATTGACCTTGGTTAACGATATTTTAGACATTTCCAAAATTGAAGCTGAGCACATGAAATTATATCTCACTGACTTCAATTTCAATGAGTTTGTCCGAGAAATTATCCAATTGTTCCAAATTCGCACTGCTCAAAAGAAATTGTCATTTATTTATGAGCCCATTTCCCCGTTACCTTTAGGCATTCGAGCTGATGAGACCCGATTGCGACAAATTCTCATCAACTTGCTCAGTAATGCGGTTAAATTTACTGAATCTGGAGGGATTGCTTTGAAAATAGGGGTGGTTGACAGTCCCAATTCTGATCCGGGTCAAACTTATCCTTATCGAACCTTGCGTTTTCAAATTGAAGACACAGGCATTGGCATTGCCGAAGAGGAAATTGAGAAAATTTTCATTCCTTTTCAACAAGTTGGAGATCCAAAATATCGACCCGAAGGTGCAGGTTTGGGATTGTCCATTACCAAAAAATTAGTACAAATGATGGGAGGAGAATTGCAAGTTAAGAGCAACTTGGGGCAGGGCGCTACTTTTTGGACCGAATTGCGATTTCAAGAAGTTTCTGGCTTGATTAAAAGCACACGCGACATTCCACCGATCATCGTAGGCTTTCAGTTCACGCCCAGTCCCTATCAAGAAAAAGAGTGTAAAGTATTGATTATTGATGACAAAATGGAAAATCGTTCGGTATTGGTCAATCTGCTCAGTCCCTTGGGTTTTCAGACTTTGGAAGCCAGTAATGGTCAAGAAGGGTTGCAAAAAGCCCGCCAATGGAATCCAGATTTAATTTTGACTGACTTGGTCATGCCAATCATGGATGGCTTTGAAGTAACTCGTCAACTCAGAAGAATTCCCAAATTTGAAGATACGGTGATCATTGCCAATTCAGCCAGTGTATTTGAACATGATCAACAGAGTTTGGAAGCGGGTTGTAATGCTTTCATCAGCAAACCCATTCGGGCTGATCACTTGTTAGATCTCATTCAGGTGCATTTGGGTCTCACTTGGATTTATGAGCATCTCAATTTTCCTACTGCTGAGCAACGAGAATTGGAATTAATAGCCCCGTTGAATTTTGAAGTTTCACTGACCGGTCCTTCCAAGGAACAGGCTAACTTATTGTTTGATTTGGCTATGATGGGGGATCTTATGGAAATTTCGAAAAAGACTGAGGAGTTTGCCAAGGAGAATGGAGAGTTGACCAGTTTTGCAGAAAAAGTGCGTAAATTGGCAAAGAGTTTTGATGAAAAAGGTATTTGCGATCTCTTGGAGAATTATTTGTGAGAGTTTGAGACTGAAGGGAAGGCGACTGGAATGTGTACGGTGAGTTCCCCTGGTCAACAGAGGATGAAGATAATCTTTGAAAAAGTTGCTTTTCTTTTGTAAATATCCTTACTTTACTAAAGAGAGGAGAACTAATCCTTTGGTTTGACCCCTTTTCATCAAGGAGGGAGGAATAATTCCCGCAAAATTCCATTTGTAACCCCCTTTTCAATCTGCTAAACTAATTTAAATTATCCTTTTTTCATTATGGAGTACTTCTCATGCCCATTGTCTTTAAACACACCTTGTTACTCATCCCTTTCCTCTTTATTTCTGCACTGCACGCAGACTCCCCCAAATCACTGACCTTTGGCTTCATGCCCTATCTTACGGCCCATGAACTCCTGCATAAATATACTCCTTTAGCAGATTATCTTGGCCAGGCCGTGGGTATTCCCGTCACCCTAAAAATTACCAAAAACTATGCGGATCATGTCGAAAATGCCGGTAAAGATCAGCTGGATATTGCGTTTATGGGGGGCAGCAGCTATATCGAATTGGTCGAAAAGTATGGCAAAAAACCCCTGTTGGTTCGTTATGAAATCGATGGCAAACCGACGTTTCAATCCATCATTTTCACCGCACCCGGCAGTTCCCTAAAAAAACTGGAAGAGCTTGCCGGCAAACGTTTTGCCTTTGGTGATCCCAGTTCTACTTTGAGCACTCAAGTCCCGCGCTACATGCTCAAAAAAGCCGAGGTGCCATTGGAAAAATTAGCCGGGTACGACTTCCTCAACAACCACAAAAATGTGATTTTCAGCGTCCTATCTGGTAACTATGACGCTGGGGCAATTACTCAAGAAATTTTTGAAGAAAATCAAAGTCTAAATTTAAAATTGTTGGCCGAATCTCCTCCAGTCTCCACTCATATTTTGGTCACTCGTAGCGATTTAGAGCCCACACTGATTGAAAAACTGCAAACGGCTTTATATCAACTCAAAACTTCCCCACAGGCTGACAAAGTGTTATCAGCCATTGGAAAAAACGTTACCGGATTTGTCCCAGTCACTGATCAAGACTATGATTTGCTGAGGACCATGTTAAAAGAAATTAAGTAATCAATTTGTGGCTGAGTCATACAGATCAGATAATTGGAATAATTTGGCATGAAAACCGATAAATTATTTTATCGAATATTTCTATCTCAGCCGGATTTGATCAAGGAATTGTTGCCAAAAATTCCTGCCGATTGTGAATTTAGCTACAGTGCGCCTGTGATCAAAGAGCAAGGATTCGCATTGGATGGGTTATTGACCCCAATTGGAGATGATTTAAATTTACCACTGGTGATTTTAGAAGCTCAGATGCAGCAAGATCAGCAATTTTATGGACGATATTTCGCTGAAATATTTTTATACTTATATCAATATCGTATCGAAAGACCCTGGTATGGACTGTTAATTTTGCCAAATCGTAAACAAGATTTGGGGTCTCGAGTGCCTTATGAACCCTACTTGAACGAACGAGTGAAGGAATTCTACTTGGAAGATTTGAAGTCGTTAAAAAAGGAACAATTGACTCCAAATTTGGGTTTATTAAAATTGCTGACGGTGAAGAAATCAGAGGCATTCGAATTGGCAAAATGGATTCTGGACAGTGTAGAGAATGAAACAGAATTGCGACACCAGTTAAATCTGGTGGAGATCATACTGACCAACAAATTCCCACAATTAACTACTGAGGAGATTTTAAAGATGTTGGACTTAAAAACGGCAGACATCACTCAAACTCGCTTTTATCAAGAAATTTGGCAAGAGGCTCAAGAAAAGGGACTTCAAGCGGGACTTGAACAAGGAATAAGGAAAGGTCATAAGGAAGGTCGTAATGAGGGTCTTCAGGAAGGACTTCAGAAAGGACTTCAGAAAGGACTTCAAAAAGGACTTCAGGAAGGGCATAAGGATGAAGCGATCAATTTGGTTATGCGATTGATTCGAAAACGGCAGGGTAGTTTGTCAGTTGCTCAAGAGATGCGCATACAACAATTGACAGTTTCACAGTTAGAGGCCTTGGCTGAAGCGGTGTTAGATTTTAGCAACGAGACTGATTTGGAACAATGGTTAACTCGTTGTGATTCCAGGTAATTTTTTAGTTCCCAAGTTCAACTTGGGAACTCATTTTGATCACGTTGCGGCCAGTCATTTATCAATCAATCTTCCCGTATGAATAGGATTCAATCTCTGTTGTTCCAAATAATTACGCGCCCTGGTAGCGCGTCTATGCTAAAATATTGGGGAAAAACGGGGAGGTAAAGAGAGAAAATGGGCAACTCAACCAAACAAGTTAAACTATATGTATTTAGTAGGATGTGCTGAGCGTTTTTTGCGAAGCGCATCTGTCGCGTTGTTCCTGTAGGTTCCCAATTTACCGAATGAACACCTTGTGCCACAAAATTATGGAAACTCAAATACTTGCCTTCCTTAATTGATACGCTTCGCAAAAAACGCTCGCAGATCCTATATAGGTAGAAGTTACGCAGTTCAAATCTAATTTTCAATTTATTCAAAAAGTTAGTATTTTGAGCGATTTTTCGATATTTCAATAAAATCAATTGAATAACGATTCAACTGCGTAACTCCTAATAGGATCTGCGGGATGTAAGGTTTCTTTTTGTAGTTCGTTAGCTATATATGCAGTGCTAGTCCATTTTATTTTTCACCATTCCCTTTCACCTTAAATCATTCCCTGCTTATCATCGCATGTCTCATTATCAACACCGTTTAATGTTATTACTGTTGGGTATCCTGTTGATTTTTTTCATCACAGCCACCTTAGTTATTTTATCCCATCAACGTCAATCCTTGTTCCAAGAGGAAAAAAAACATGCCCAATTGGAACTGAACCTGATGGGGGAATTCATTACAGAATCCCTGTTAAAAGGGGATTTTTCAACGGTGAACCAATTTTTAATCACTTGGAGTGAACAACATCAACATATCGTGGAATTGCAAGCTACTTTTAAAAATGGCTTTGCTTTGCTGAATTATCAGCAGGCAGCCCCAACGGCTGTTAAAGTGCTGACTTTAAATTATCTCGTCCATTTTCCCCCCGATAATTTTTTAAAATTGGAAATGACTCGGGATTTAACCGCCATTCACATCGTGGTGATGCAATTGGGATGGCAATTGGCAATGTTGTTTGTGGTGATCATCGTGTTGTTGGGAGTTATTTTATGGGTAACTTTGACCCGTTTGGCTCTGATTCCCTTGGAAAAAGAAATTAACCAACGTACGCGACAATTGCAAAAAAGTCATGAGCAGATGCAGTTGATTTTAGCCGCTGCCGGGGATGGCATTTGCGGTTTAGATGAATTGGGCATGGCCAGTTTTGTGAATCCTGCTGCTGCCAAAATGCTGGGAATTGAGCCTCCCGATAAATTGATCGGTCAACCCTTTGATGAGATTGTTTACCCTCAACAAAAAGTAATCGATCGTCATTTCCCATTGTGTGCCTTTGCTCAAATCAGCGATCATTATCACAGTGAGCAAGAGGTCTTTTATCGACAGAATGGGCAAGCATTCCCAGTGGAATGTCGAGTTAATACTATCCGCGAACAGGGGGAAATTGTGGGAGCGGTGGTGGTTTTTCAAGATATTACGCAACGCAAAGAGGCAGAAGAAGCTTTACGCACGGCTAAGGAACAGGCTGAGCAGGCTCAGCTGGTTGCTGTGGCAGCCAATCAGGCCAAAAGTGTATTTTTGGCAAATATGAGCCATGAATTGCGCACACCTCTCAATGGAATTTTAGGTTATGCACAAATTTTCAAGCGTGACAAACAGTTGACTGCCAAACAACAAGGGGGCATTGATGTGATTGCTCGCAGTGGGGAATATCTGTTGACCTTAATCAATGATATTTTGGATTTGTCAAAAATTGAGGCGGGAAAAATTGAAATTGCCAATAGTGATTTTCATTTTGGGCGGTTTTTGCAAACTTTGGTGGCTTTGTTTAAAATGCGAGCTGAGCAAAAGGGCATTGCTTTGGTATTTGAAGCCCCCTCTGCCTTGCCAAGTTGTATTCGAGGAGATGAGGTGAGATTGCGTCAGGTATTGGCCAATTTGTTGGGGAATGCAGTGAAATTTACTGTTCAAGGTGGAATTTATTTTAAAATCATGGTATTGTCCTACATCGATCAGACAGTAACCTTGCGCTTCCTAATTGAAGATAGCGGCATAGGTATTGCTGAAGATAAGTTGGATAAGTTGTTTTGTCCATTTCAACAGGGAGAAATTAACAATTATAAGGCCGAAGGCACTGGTTTGGGATTGACAATCAGTCAACGGATTGTGGAGAAGATGGGGGGAAACATTCAGGTTGAAAGTAAGTTTGGACATGGCAGTCGTTTTTGGTTTGATTTACAAGTGTTTGAGGTGCCAGAATTATTGTATTTTGAGCAGCCGGTGATTGAGGCGCCAATCATTGGGTTTGAGGGGGGGGCACGTAATATTTTAGTGGTGGATGACCGCGAGGAGAATCGTTCTTTCTTGTTGAATTTATTGGGCAATTTGGGATTTCAGGTGTTGGAAGCAACTCAAGGGGGAGAGGCTTTGGCAATGGCTAAAAATTGGTCCCCGCATTTGATTATTACAGATTTGGTGATGCCGGTGATGGATGGGTTTGAGTTAGCGCGCCAAGTCCGAAAGGATGTGGCCTTAAAAGAGGTGCCGATTTTGGCCACTTCGGCCAGTATTTTGGATATTCAGCAACAGGAGACTCGAGAAGCTGGTTGTAATGATTTTATCGGAAAACCCATTCGGGCTGAGTTGTTGTTGGAAAAAATGGGTATCTTGCTGGGACTGATTTGGATTCGAGATAAGATCAATCCAGTTAAGGAATTGCCAGTGTTGGAGTCGGAAATTATAGCGTCAGTTGAGTCGGTTGGGAAATCAGCAAGTAAGGTGAAGTTGTCGGCGGAACAGAGTGAGATTTTGTTGGATTTGGCAATGATGGGAGATTTGAAAGGTATTGTGGACACTTTACAGATTTGGGTTCGGGAAGAGGTTCATTTACAGGCATTCGCAGAGCAGATCTGTGAATTGGCTAAGGAATTTGAGGAGAAGAAGATTTATGACTTGATTGAGGAGGCTGCTGAAAAATGAGTTGTTCCTAAAACAATTTTTCAATGCGATAAAATCTCACTTAATATTGATGGGTTTCCCGTTGATCAGCCCATCCTATAAAGAGTTTTTCACTTTTTGTTGTTGTGATGATAGGGGGCCTATCGTCAATCTATCCTGCATCTGCCAAAATATCTCTTAATTAACCCATTTATGAGTTAGATTCACTTAGATTTGCTATGAAAGGGAAAAGGTGCTTTTTATAGGGTAATTGGGGAGCAACTCCTTAGCTTTGCCGAAGTTAAAACGTGATTTTTGCAAGGAAATCATTGAATTTAAATTTAAGTCCGGGGGTGGCTTTAGACTCTCCTTATTTTGGTTTATACTAGATTTGATAAACATTTGGCAATTAAGGAGATAAGCAATGAAATTATTTAACCTTAAACCGACAATAATGGTTATAATAGGGCTATTATTTTTAACACTGCCTTTAATGCAAGTGACCGCTCAGGTGAATCCTGCGGTCCATTATCTTCGGGTGAATACCTCTAATGCAGTGAATGCCTTGTTGGTTGAGGCTAAAACTCATTTTGAGAGAAATGAGTTTGAACAGGCAGCAGCAAAATTGGAACGAGCTTTACGTATTGATCCTCGCAACCCCATTTTATGGCATAATTTGGCGGGAGTGCGTTTAAAACAGGAGGATTGGAAACGGGCAGCCAGTTTGGCGGCTAAATCCAATGCCCTGGCAGTGAATGACAATTGGTTGCAGGTACGTAACTGGATGTTGATTTCTTGGGCTTGCGAGGGTATGGGAGATAATGAATGTGCTAAGGCGGCTTTGAATAGAGCACGACAATTAGCCGGATAAACAAAGGAAAAAGGGTGCGGATTCCGCGCCCTTGCTGTCAACTTAAGGTGAACTAAACATGGCTGACCGTCGTTTGCAAGTTTTTCATACTGTTGCGCGTTTACTCAGCTTTACTAAGGCTGCGGAAGCCCTCCACATGACCCAGCCGGCAGTGACTTTTCAAGTTCGTCAACTTGAGGAGTATTTTAATACTCGTTTATTTGATCGTACTCACAATCGTATCAGTTTAACTGAAGTGGGTGAGCAAGTTTTCCATTACGCAGAAAAAATCTTTGAGCAATATACGCTGATGGAAAATACAGTTAAAGAAATGACGGGTGACATTAATGGGGTATTATTATTGGGGGCAAGTACTACCATAGCAGAATATATGCTGCCCGCTTTATTAGGGGACTTCAAAAATCAATATCCGGAAGTGAAAATCCGCTTAAAAGTTTCCAATACCGATGAAATTGTGTCCATGGTAGAAAATAATGCCATTGATTTGGGGGTGGTGGAAGCACCAGTGACCAATAAAAGTCTGTTTGTGGAATTGTGTCGCATGGATCAATTGGTGGCAATTGTTCCCACCAATCACCCTTTGGCTTTACGACCCACCGTTTCTGCCAAGGATTTGATAACTTGTCCCTATATCTCCAGAGAAGAAGGATCTGGGACTCGGGAAGTGATCATGGATTATTTCAACCATGCAGGCTTCTCAAATTATGATCTGAATATTATCATGGAATTGGGCAGTTCCGAAGCCATTAAAGGCGCTGTAACTTCAGGAATGGGAATTTCCATTTTATCCCGGGCAGCCATTCAAAAAGAATTACAGTTAGGCACTTTAAGAGAGGTGAATTTAGACCCTCCCTTGGAACGACCTTTTTCCTTCGTGCGCCAAAAACAAAAATTTCGTTTGCGAGCTATGGAAGAATTGATGAAATTTGCGCACAGTTATTGTTGCATTCACGCTCATGATTATTCCCAATGACCATTGAAAAACAATTACACGCTATTTTCAAACAACTCTCTTCTGCTGATCAACATGCCGTTTTAGCCTTCGCAGAATTTTTACAAACTCGACAAATCTCAACACCAACTGTAGTGCCAATAGCCTGTATTCTGCCACGCCCCCCTGAAGAATCGGTTATTGCCGCCATCAAACGACTTTCAAAAAGTTATCCCATGCTAGAAAAAACAGAACTGTTTAATGAAGTATCCAGTTTGATGACTGAACATTTACTACAAGGACAAGATAAGAAACAGATCATCGATAAATTGGAAGCCGTGTTTTTGCGCCACTATGAAGACTTTATGCAAAGGAAATCTTAACTTATGATAAATGTGATCAAAGCGTGGTTTCATCGTTATTTCTCAGACCCCCAAGCCGTGCTCTTGGCCATTTTGCTCATCACCGGATTTACGATTATCATCACGATGAGCGCCATGTTAATGCCAATCCTGGTCAGCATCGTCATCGCCTACCTATTAGATGGTCTCATTAAAAATTTACAAAGTTGGCATGTGCCCCTATTTCTCGCCCGCTTTGCAACCTATTCAACCTTTATCACTCTACTGGGCTTTACCCTGATCATCCTGTTACCCTTGGTCTCCAACCAATTAGCCCAATTGATTGGTGAACTTCCCAACATGGTCGTCAAAGGTCACGAAATTCTCAACCATTTACCAGAAAAATACCCAGCCTTTATTACCACTGATCAAGTACAAAGCTGGATTGACTCCATTCGAACTGGAGTCAGGACAGTCGGTCCCAATATCATTTTTTACTCAGTTACCTCCATTCCCATGGTAATTACCTATTTAGTTTACCTGATCCTTGTCCCCCTATTAGTCTTCTTTTTCCTCAAGGACAAAGAACAAATTTTAGAATGGTTTAGCAAATTTTTACCCGAAGATCACGGACTAGTCAAAGAAGTGTGGTTAAAAATGGACGTGCAACTGGGCAATTATATCCGTGGAAAAGTATATGAAGTTTTCCTCGTGGGCACCTTCACCTATTTTCCCTTTGCATTCTGGAACTTAAATTATGCCTCCCTATTGGCAGTTTTTGTAGGACTTTCCGTCATCGTTCCCTATGTTGGAGCAGTTGCAGTCACATTTCCAGTAGTATTGGTCTCTTATTTTCAATGGGGATTTGGCTCCGAATTAATTTGGGTAGTCAGTTTTTACCTGTTAATTCAAGTACTTGACGGTAACGTGCTGGTCCCTATCTTATTCTCAGAAACGGTCAATCTTCATCCAGTAGCGATCATCGCTTCGGTCCTAGTCTTTGGCGGAATCTGGGGCGTATGGGGAGTATTTTTCGCCATTCCCTTAGCCACCTTGATCAAAGTATTATTGGCGGCCTGGCCTCGCAAAGAATTTGAAGAATTAACTCCTTTCCCATCCTAAATTTTCAAGCAAACTCAAAACCAACGATCTATAAAACCTTCCACCCCTCCACTTGGTCCACCAAAAATAATAGACTTCTTGCAAAAGTATGGGATAAATAAAAGATGAAAATCGCCCACTCTACCATTCAGTTAAGGTACGTTGAAGTGGAGGTTTTAGCCGGTCAGCCGTAGGCATCACCCCCCACACTCAAATTGCAAGATGCCTACCGCCGACCGGCCAAAGCCTCCACTCCGGTTAAACCTCTACTCCAAAGGGGATTTCCCTCTCTAGAATAGCATGGCTGGAATTGAATGGGTAACGATAAAGCGGTTGCCCACTTTACCATTAGACTTTTAGCAATTTTACTTGTTCGTATCTCATCTTTACCGCATCATTTAGTTTTGCAAGAGCTCTAACAACTTAAACTTGCTGATAAAATAATAACTATTATGAATCAACCTATTAACAAACCATTGCGAGTGACCACACTTGGCATGGACAATCAAACTCGTAAAATTCTCGAGATGGTATTTAACGGGCCCGGAAGGGGCGATTACCTACTGGTTGAACGAACAGATGAGGCTGAAACCACCATTTTTGACCTGGATGGCTTAGATGCCATGAAATTATGGGCTGGTTACCGAGCCAGCTATTCTCAATTGCCCACTGTCGTTTTATCCTTAAATCAAAAAGATATCGCCGGGACTTTCTTCGTCAAAAAACCCATTGAAATTGAAAAATTACTCAAAGCCCTTTCCAAAGCGAAACAATTGCATCAGGAACAAAAGCTTAAGACTGTAGAAGCCTTAGCCCCGGTGCAGGCACAAGGTGAGCAATTGACCCAAAGCACTCGTCAATCCAAACTAAATACAGAATTGAATTTGGAAGCAGAGGAAGAAGTTTTACATCAATTTTGCGGCTATATGGCTGATATCAATCCTAAAAATCCAGCTGAAGTGGAAAAAGTTTATTACGAGCCAGAAAAATATCTACAGGGCTTTTTTGAGAAGGCTTTTTCCGTGGCTCAACAACTGCAAACTGGTGGAGTTTCTATAGAAGGATTGTATACACCCATGATCTTATATCCTGAAAAAAATCAATTACTGTGCGGCTGTGATGCCACCGAAAATCAATTGCGAACGATGACCTTATTACCTTTGGCCAGCAACAGTCATTTGCGCCTGATCACGCTCAGCCACAGCGAAGTCCAACAACGCCAAGTGGCGGGAAAATTGACCATGCAACCCTTGGACAATTTTTTGTGGAAAGTCGCCTTATGGACGGCCCGTGGCAAAATTCCTAAAGGGACTGATTTGACCAAAGATGTGGTCCTTATTCATTGGCCCAATTTTACTCACCTAATAGTCACCCCCCATGCTTTAGAAATTTCTGCCTTGTGGATTGCCCATCCCCACAGTTTATTGGACACTGCAAAAGTATTGGAAATTCCCCAACGTTATGTATTCTCATTCTTCAGTGCTGCCTGTGCAATCAAACTGGCCTTTATTGATCGGCGTTTGGAAAAACGGGCTCGACAAGCTCTTAATCCCAATGGATCAGATAAAAATAAACGCGGATTGTTCCAAAGAATTTTGGCCAGATTGCGTGGTCAGGAATAAATTATGAGTCAATATAAATTAATTTTCACCGGTCCCACAGGGTCTGGAAAAACCACGGCCATCAGCAGTCTCAGCGATATTCCCGTGGTTATGACTGAGGCCAAGGCGACTCAGCGAAATCCGTTACATGAATACAAAAAAACCGTTACTGTGGGTTTGGATTACGGGCTGATCAAACTCAAAAGTCAGGATAAAATTCACTTGTATGGCACTCCGGGTCAGGAACGATTTGATTTTATGTGGGATATTATCAGTGAAGGGGGATTGGGACTTATTTTGTTGCTTGACAATGCCCGAGTCTCACCTTTGGAAGACATGCGATTTTTTCTGAATGCATTTGCCAATTTAATAAAAAATACGCAAGTCGCAATCGGAGTGACTCGCACGGACATTTCCAACACGCCCAAACTCAGCGATTATCATCGGGAGTTGCGACTGCTCAACCTAAATCCTCCGCTTTTTGAGGTTGATGCACGCAGTAAAAAAGAGGTGTCTCTATTGTTACAAGCGTTGCTTTACTCATTAGATCCCAATTTGAAAAGTAAAAGCTAAACCTGGAAACATCAACTTATTTTGGCATGTTCCCGCAGTCAACTTATAAAATTGAAATGCTATAATTTTCAATGAATTCAGTTAACAGTTCCATGTTTTCTCTCCAAAAAGGCAGAGTGAAAACAGGGTTCTTCCGCTTATTTTCCAACCTTCATTGCAAAGGAAATTGGTATGCCTGGCAAAGCGTTTTTTCTAATGCGTCTTAACGATCATGTGCAATACTTAAAAAGTGTAGAAAATGCCCTCAGTGGAAAAATAGATTTCCAAGGGACTTCTCATCAGGACTGTAAATTGGGGAAATGGTTGTATGGGGAGGGATCTAACGAAGTGGCTTCTTTGGGCAATCCACAGGCTCAACAGGCATTTGAAGCTTTGTTTGAGCCTCATGAAAAATTCCACAAAGTCAGTCAGTTGGCATTACAGAAAAAGCAGGCGGGTGATCATGCAGGATCTCAAGCAATTATCACAGAAATGCACATCTTATCGCATACTATCGCTCAAAAATTGTTAGATTTGGATGCATTAAGTTGAAATGTAGGATAGTGCACAGCGTAATTTAGATACGATTGGGGTTGAAGGTGTCAAGCTAAGATTTGGGACAAAGTCATACAATGACTCTAAAAATTGTTGGAGTTAGAAGCATGAGCTCAAAATTTTGAATAAAAACGTACTTGATGACCATAACTTATGGGTTGATTGCCAATTCATTCAAAACTTAGGAGCATGTTCCCTAATTTAATTAATAGAAACGGATTTGTCCAAGTCACTTTACCCCAAGATCGTCCCATCCAGTTGATAAGTCAGGATTAATTCGCCCGAGCCACGCGAAAACCCAAACTGTCCATGCGAGTGCGACTGCTATAGCTAAATCGTCTGGTGGTGCGAACATCTTTTTCGTAAGTTTTGAAAGAGGGACCACGAACCATACGTTTGGAACAATTTCCCCCCTCCCATTCTTGTCCAAACCCGGGAGCTCCCCGATAACTGGAGCGGTAGCAACTGTTGGTCCATTCCATGATATTCCCAATGGTATCATGCAGTCCAAAGGCATTGGCGGGAAAACTGCCAACTGGAGCGGTTTGCTTGGCATCCCATTGACTGCCACAACTGCCACAATTGGCATTATTACGTCCTATCTCATAGCCCCACCAAAAGGCAGTGCTGGTCCCAGCAGCGGCTGCATATTCCCATTCTCTCTCACTGGGCAAACGATATTGATTCCCAGTTTGTTCCGTAAGCCATTTGCTATATTCAGAAGCTTCTTCCCAATTGACATTGATGACTGGGCGATTGCCGCGTCCCCATCCTTGATCTCGGGGAAGTTCTTTGCCCGTGGTTGCAGCAAATGCATCATATTCATCGAAAGTGATTTCATATTTGCTGATGGAAAAACTTTGTAAAGAAACTTTAACCTGTGGGCGCTCATCTTGGTTGAGAGAAGAGTTGGAACTGCCCATTAGAAAACTGCCTTCTGGTAAAATAAGCATGATGGGACCGGCTCCCCCATTGGACAATCGATCTTGAAAGGTGCCTACAGCTTGTACTCGCACTGCAGTTGGTGGAGACTCTTCTTCAGCAACAGCGGATTGATCAACTGGCTTTTCCGGGGAACTGACTTTGGTTTCTCGAGGGGATGGGGAAGCTTGCTGACTACTCAGTAAATTTTGGCCGATGGGGGTGAATAATAATACTACTGCCACAGTTAAAACACTCATGACGCCCCCCACACCAACTCCTATCCACACTGCTTTGTGCCCGCCTCCACGATGACGAATTTTGATTTTTTCTAACTCCAGTTTTTTTTGTTTTTCCATCATGGCTCGAGCTGCATCCCGCTGAACTTTCAGCAATTCCGCATCCTTTTCAGCTTGGGAACGAATCAGTTCCATTTCTTTCTTCAAATTGGAATGTTCAGCTTCCTTTTTGGCAATAAGACTGGCTAACTCCTTTTGTAACTTTTCTTCTTGAATTCGTTTCTCGGTAGCCACACTGGACGCATTTTTTTCTGCTTGTTCTCTTAACCGGGTTAACTCTGCTTTTGCTCGTGTCAATTGGTCAATTTGATTGCGAGTTTTTCGTTGAGCTTCTTCAATACGGTTAATTCTGGATTCCAATTCCCTTCGCTCGGCTTCTGCCTTTTTAATTTGTTCTGGAGTTAATTCTTCTTGACCGGCCACCTTGGGTTTGGGGACTGGGGATGGAGGGGCCGTGGTGGTGGCTGGTTTTTTGGCCAAAGCTTCTCTGTCTTTGGCTTGCAATTTGGCAATAGCACCTTGTAAGGCACTGATTTGTGAGACTAATTTTTCAGCTTCAGCGGCTTTTCGAGAGGCTTCTGCAGCATCGGCTTGTTTGGCTTCTGCTTGCAGTTGATTATAACGTTTGATGAGTTTTTGGGCTTCGGCTTTGGCTTGATTTATTGAAGACACGACGATATTCTCATGGGTTGTTCTGACAGTAGGGGAGAATGGGTTATTGTTAAAGATTGTATGGAATAGAGTGGGGAAAGTGCTCTGTCTTCCTCATATTTTGGGAAATGAGATCAGTCCTTAAATTTAATCCCTTCAACAGTTTGAGAATAGTTGGGGTGGTCAGCAGGAAGTTCAACTTTAAAGTGGGCTCTTTTCATTCCGAATTGGGAAGGAAATTGTTGAGGGCAATTATAAACGTCATCGATGACATTTGATTTTCCGGTGTTGGTGACAGGGAAAGTGTTGTCGTAACAAGGTTTGTTTTTCCAAATCAATGTCCGCACAGATGACGCCTGAGCCTCGATTAAGACGGGTGAGAATCGCTCCCCAAGGGTCTACAATCATGCTGTTGCCGTAAGTTTCTCTTCCATTGACGTGATAACCGCCTTGATTGGCTGCAATGACATAACACAGGTTTTCAATAGCTCTGGCTCGGAGTAGAACTTCCCAATGGACTTTGCCGGTAACTGCCGTAAATGCTGAAGCGACGGTAATTATCTGTACTCCTTCATCCAGTAGGCAACGAAAGAGTTCTGGAAAGCGTAGGTCATAACAAACCACCAATCCAAGTTTACCCAAATCCGTATCCAAACTTTCAATATGCAATCCTGCTTCCATAGTTTCAGATTCATAATACCGTTCCTGCTCGGAAACATTGACGTCAAATAGATGCATTTTATCATAACGACCGACATTTTGTCCCTTGGGATTAAATACCAAACAGGCTGCACGGTATTTATTGGGGGCTTCGGCCACCATAGGCAGCGTGCCCCCGACGATCCACACATGATGCCGGCTGGCCTGTTGCGCTAAAAATTCTTGAATCATTCCCTCCCCTACAGATTCTCGTAATTTAATATTGTCAGCCGAATCGATGGGCATGAGGGCAAAACTCTCCGGAAGAGTAATTAAGTGGGCCCCCATATTCGCTGCTTCTAGGATAAGGCGAGCAGTTTCATTTAAGTTGGCGTTAACATTAGGACCAGAGGCCATTTGAATGGCAGCAACACGATAGTTCACAGAATGAGTTCCAGGTTTTGTTTCAACTTGACTTTTTGGGGTATTATTTTTATAAAAGCTTGTTAAGCCGTGGTTATTAATAACTTGATTGAAGTTTAATTATTATAATAGACCTCTTGTAAAAGTAAATGATGCGATAAAGATGAGATACGAAAAAATAAAAGGGAAATCCCCGTTGGAGTGGAGGCTTTAGCCGGTCAGCCGTAGGCATCCCCCCACATACACAAATTGCAAGGGTCTACCACTGGCCGGCTAAAGCCTCCACTCCAACCTACCTTAATTGATGGGCAACTCTCATTTTTTCATAATCGTATACTTTTGCAAAAAGTCTAATCAAAAAGCCATGACTTTGTCATTCCTATAGAAAAGTAGAGACAGGAATTGCCCTAATTGGGTTGATTTGCTATAATGACTGCCGGGAAAAGCCTTAAAGATGTGGCGTTTAGGGTTAAAATGACCCGCAATAAGCCTAAATATGATTTGCCCTTTCTTAAAATACGGCCATTAAAAACAAGGAGTTTAACTATCAGTACACTTTTACCCCCCTCAGTAACCCATCAACCCGTATTACTGAAAGAGGTTGTTACCCATTTAAATATACAACCGGAAGGTCGATACCTGGATTGTACCTTTGGAAGAGGAGGTCATAGCCGAGCTATTTTAGAACAACTTGCAGAAAGGGGACAATTATTAGCCCTGGATCAAGATCCTGAAGCCATTGAAGCCGGTCAAAAAATTGCTCAACAAGATTCCAGGTTTCAAATTGTCCATGCCGCATTTTCCCAATTGGAACAAGTATTGGCTCAATTTCCCTCGCCACAACCCATAATGGGAATCCTATTAGACTTGGGAGTTTCCTCACCTCAATTGGATAATCCCGATAGGGGATTTAGTTTTCGACACCAAGGTCCCTTAGACATGCGGATGAATACCAGCCAAGGTCCCACCTTACAACACTGGTTAAACACCGTATCTTTGGCAGAATTAATCACTGTCCTGAAGGATTATGGAGAAGAACCCCATGCTCGTCGAATTGCCAAAGCCATTATAATGACTCGCCAACAAACCCCACTGACGACTACCGTTCAATTGGCAGATATTGTTGCCCAAGCCCATCCTGCTTGGCCTGCTCACCATCATCCCGCCACTCAAACCTTTCAAGCTCTGCGGATTTTCATCAATCGGGAATTGGAACAACTGCAACAAATCTTACCTCAAATTCCCAAACTCCTGGCCCCCCAAGGACGACTCCTGTGCATCAGTTTTCATTCCCTAGAAGACCGAATCGTCAAACGATTTATCCGCCAAGCTGCCCAGGGAGACCATTATCCAGCTCATATTCCCATACCGGCTGCTGCCTTACGACCCACACTGCGAAAAATAACTCGACCTATTTATCCTAATGACGAAGAAATAGCCGCCAACCCTCGGGCAAGAAGTGCGGTTTTACGTGTCGCAGAACGTATTTGATTATGAAAATTGCACTGTTCACCCTACTTATATTCATCAATTTCATCTCTGCCTTACACCTCATTTTAATCCGCCATGAACATCGCTCCCTGTTTACTCAACTGCAAAATTTACAACGACACCATTACCAATTGCAAGAAGAAAGTGGAAAAATTCAATTGGAAATCAGTACTTTAACTCAACCTCATCTTATTGAAGAACAGGCTCGCCAACGCCTGAACATGATCATTCCCTCTCCAGCAGACACTCACTATTTAGTGATGCCATGACCATTTCCTGGCTATCTTCCCTTCCCCCCAAAAAACTGCGTTCCCTAAAAACGACCCAAACCTTGCTTAAAAAGAAACGTTCCCTCTCCAAAAGACGCCGTTGGATATTGGGACTATTTTTTATCTTGGTTTTAAGTTTATATTGGCGAGCGATTTATTTACAAGTCATGCACAACGAATTTCTACAAAGGCAATGGGGTGCTAGGCATCTGAGAACGGTGCCCATTCCTGCCCATCGTGGCATGCTCTTAGATCGCAATGGAGAACCTTTAGCCATCAGCACTCCCATCGATTCAGTATGGATTCACCCTGAATTATTCATGAAAGATCAATCCCATTGGCAGAAATTGCTGACGGTATTAAATTTAACCTCGACTGACTTGCAAAACACCTTAACTGGGCGGCTACAACGGGGATTTGTCTATCTTAAACGCCACATCTCGCCCAATATTGCCCAACAAGTGACCCAATTGCAAGTGCCGGGAGTATTTTTACAACGAGAATATCGTCGCTACTATCCAGATGGAGAAACTTGTGCTCATGTCATTGGCTTCACTAATATTGATGATGAAGGACAAGAAGGATTAGAATTGGCACTCGATTCCCTACTCAAAGGTCGACCGGGCAGTCGTCAGATTATTCAAGATCAATTTGGACAACCCATTGAACAAATTGCCAATTTAGAAATTCCCCAATCTGGAAAAGATCTTCAACTCAGCATAGATCGGCGCTTGCACTATTATACTTATCGGGAACTTAAAGCGGCTGTTATCAACCATCAAGCCAAAGCTGGATCAGCCATTATTTTGGACATTCCCACCGGGGAAATTGTAGCCATGGTCAATCAACCCGCTTACAATCCCAATGATTGGCAACAACGCAAAAGTGACCTTTATCGAAATCGGGCTGTAACTGACGTATTGGAACCTGGCTCTACCCTCAAATCTTTTACGTTGGCAACTGCCTTAAACAGTGGACAATATTTTCCGGACAGTCTCATTGACACCAGTCCGGGTTCATTAACCATTGGCGAATATGAAGTCAGAGATCCACAATCATTCGGAAAAATCAATTTAACTGCCATTCTCCAAAAATCCAGCAATGTGGGCGCCAGTAAAATTGCCCTGAATTTACCTGCCCAATCCTTGTGGAATACCTTGCATCTGGCAGGATTTGGTCAGGTGTCCGGCAGTCAATTCCCAGGTGAAGTGCCCGGGCGTTTAGCGCCCAGTGCGGTTTGGCAACCCATTGAACAGGCCACTTTGGCTTTTGGTTATGGTCTCAATGCTACTTTATTACAACTGGCCCGTGCTTATACCATATTTGGGAATCAGGGTAAATTGGTTCCCGTTAGCTTTTTTCTCACAAACCAGCCTCAGCCTTTCAATGGCAGTGGAGACCGGATAAAACCAGCAGTGCCAGTGATTTCCCCAAAAACTGCCCGCCAGATGCTCACCTTATTAGAAACAGTACTTGAACCTGGAGGCACCGCTCAGGAAGCCAAGATTCCCAATTATAGAGTGGCTGGTAAAACGGGGACCGTGCATAAAGTTGTAAATGGAGAATATGCTGAAAATGCTTATTTGGCCTTGTTTGTTGGTATAGTCCCAGTCAGTTCTCCCCGTTGGGTCATGGCCATTGTGATTGATGAGCCTCAACAAGACAGTCATTATGGGGGAACGGTGGCTGCCCCGGTATTTGCCAAAGTGATGACTGAGGCTCTGCGCATTTTTGGTATTCCCCCCGATAACATAATCAATTAATTTTCAATAGATTATAAATATTGTTACCCCTATCAGGAAATTTGTCAAGTTTTTAAAGCCGGGCAGGTTTGTGTTTACATCAGTGTTTCTAATTAGTGTATATGCCCGAGCAGTCAGGTCATTTCTCGTTCCCAAGTTCTACTTGGGAATGCAGTCTTGACCGCGTCGCGGTCTGTATGAATAATGGGAGTAGAAATAATGGGATGCAGTCGAAATCCATGAAAACCAAGTGCCCCATTTTTCAATTTGTACTGCCATTAACTGGCTGCCTTATTTAATGTGCGTAATTATTTGGGACAACCGGGGGTGAATCCTGTTTATACGGGAGGGTGGACTGGTGAATGACTGACCGCGACGCGGTCAAGACTGCATTCCCAAGTGCCACTTGGGAACGAAAAAACGGTGGCTGCCCCGGTATTTGCCAAAGTGATGACTGAGGCTTTGCGAATTTTTGGTATTCCCCCCGATGTTTTTCCCAATGAGAGGGAAATATTCTGATTTTGACCGCGCAGCGGTTTGCTACTTTATTGGAGAATTTTGAAAGATTTCAAAATGCCACTGTTATGCAATTGTTGAAAGAAATAATCAGCCACCAATCGATTGCCTAAGGGCGTGAGATGAAAATGGCCCTTTTCGTAATATAATTTGACTTCTGGATGAGCTGCAGCTTGCAATACAGACAGGGGAGTAAGTAGGGAAAGTTTTTGAACTAATTCCGCTGGAAAATCAGGCACTTGACTGCTGAATTCTGTTCGAGAATGTCGTCTGGGAATTTCGAGGACATAGAAGTGGGCATGGTGTTGTTGGGCAAGTTGTTGAGCGGCTTGTAGCAGACGGAAGCTGAGTTGCATGGCGTAGGGAGAGATGGCATTGTTTCCTGTTTCTTCACTTTGATCAGTTTCATCATTGGTGGGGAGAGAATGGGAAGTGTTTTTTCGAAAAGAGACCAGTATGGATTTTATTTTGCGGGCAGTATTTTCTCTGATTGCCGAATACAGTTGGCTGTTCTCAATCAGCCAGCGATAAAGGGTAAATTGGGTTAGCCAGTCGCTGATTGGAATGCCGGGCAGATAGGTAAGGTTGAGGGGAATGAGTTGTCCTTGGGCATCCAATCCAAATAGTTTGCTGCGGACATTGTCATAGGGATCGGTGATATGCCATTGAAAAACCACGATATCGGGTTGATATTTGAGTCCCTCATTGGCCAGGGTGATCAGCATTTCGGCAGTGCCAAAGCCACTGACCGCCAGGTTGATGACTTGGCAGGCATAGCCAGCTTTGAGCAGGTTTTGTTCCAACAGTTGGGAAAAACTGTCAGTTAAATCAACTTCATAGCCCATGAAAAAGGAGTCGCCAAATAGGAGAATGCGACAATGGCCAGGGGGTTTGGTGTAGTCATAGTTGTGGTCGGCTCGAATGCCTTGGGTGTTGATGCGCAGTTGAACTTGAGTTTCTGGAGTGGTTTGCCAGTATTGGGAGTTGGGAATGTTCATGCGCACGCCATATTCTGCCCCGGTGACATAGCGGGGCATGAGGGCTACGGGGGCAAAGATGCGGATGAATACTTCGCCAAAGAGTAGGCAATAGAAGCTGATGAGGAATAGGGTTGGCCATTTTTTCATAAGTGTGTGGGGACCTGGGTTAAACTGGTGGGGAAGTTAAAAGTTGAAATAGATGAATTGTTGTCCCCCTTTGGAAGAGAGAAATAGGAGGCTGAATAGGATAAACAGGTGGAGGTTGAGGCGTAAAAATCGGGGTAATTGGGGGAGGGGCTCTGGGTGATTGTAGTGGATTTGTAGGGCTTGAAAGGCTAGGAGAGGCCAGAGGTAGAAGGCGAGAACAGGGAGGTGGTGGCTGTAGGTGAATCCGTTGAGACCGAGAATGAAGGTTTGGATGATTTCCAAGGAGGGAGAACGGAAGAGAAGCCAGCCAAAGCAGGTGATCAGGAAGAAGATGAGGATGAGTCCAAGGTCTTGTAGCCAGCAGATGAGTTTGGGACTTTGGCGTTGGGCCAACCAGTCGTCGACCCGGAGGAAACGGTAGATGATGAGAATGGTGCCTTGATAGGCGCCCCAGAGGACGAAATTCCAGGCCGCGCCGTGCCAAAGTCCGCCCAGTAACATGGTAAGCATGAGGTTGCGATAGGTTTTGAGGGTGCCCAGGCGGTTGCCTCCGAGACTGATATAAAGGTAGTCTTTGAGCCAGGAGGAGAGGCTGATGTGCCAGCGACGCCAGAATTCTGTGGGGGTTTTGGATAGGTAGGGTAGGTTAAAGTTGATCATGATGTCAAATCCCAGCATGCGGGCTGTGCCTCTTGCAGTGTCACTGTAGCCTGAGAAGTCGCAATAGATTTGGAAGGTGAAGGCGAGAATGCCGATCATAAGGTCGCCACTGCTGGCAGTACTGGGGTCGGCAAAGATTTTGTTGACGATGGGGGCAAGGTTGTCGGCAATGACGATTTTTTTGTAGAGTCCCCATATGGCCAGCCAGGCGCCGGTTTTTAGGTCGGTGGAGTTGAAGGTGCGCAGTTGGTAGAATTGGGGCAATAGGTGTTTGGCACGTTCGATGGGACCGGCAACCAGTTGGGGAAAGAAGGCTAAAAAGGCAGCAAAAGCAATGAATTGGCGAGTGGGGGTGATTTGGTTGCGATAGACATCTATGGTGTAGCTCATGGTTTGGAAGGTGTAGAAGGAGATGCCTACGGGGAGAATGATGTTGAGGGTGAAAGGGTCGACTTGCCAGCCTATAAGGGCCATGGTTTGTTGGAAGGAGTCGGCAAAGAAGTTGAAATATTTGAAGAAGCCGAGAATGGTGAGGTTGGTGCAGATGCTGAACAGGAGAAAGGCTTTTTTGCGGCTGGGATCGGGGAGGTTGAAGAGGTAGCTGTGAAGCAGCCAGCCCAGTCCGACGAATAAAAGGAGAGGGAGAATGGTCCAGGCGGTGGTGTCCCAGGTTCTCCAGTGTAAAATGCTGCCCAAAATGAGTAGAAAGGCGGTGAGGGCCAGGGCTTGTGGTAGGGTGGGTTTTTGTTTGGTAATGGCAAGGCCGGTGATGAAGTCGGTTACCGTGGAGAGCATGATGAGAATGAGGAAACGTTCGTCCCACCAGCCGTAGAATAAGTAGCTGCTGATTAGGATGAGTAGGTTTTGGGCCAGCAGTTGTCGTCTTAGTAGGAAATAGAGAGTGAAAAAGAAGATGAAGAAGAGGAGAAAGGTGAAGCTGTTGAATAGCACGGTTTAGGTTCCTTGGCGGTCTGTGAGGATGGGTAGAATTGCCTGATTGAGGTATTCGTAACCTTTTGAGGTGAGATGCAGGGTGTCAGTGTTGACTTGAGGGTGCCAGTGACCTTGAGGGTCTTGCAAAATTTGGGCAGTGTCGAGGATGTGCAGGTGTGGGCTGGGAGGCAGGGTGAGCCAGTGTTGGTTGAGTTCAGTGACGGTGTTGGGAATGTTGGGGTGCCAGACGGGGAGGCGGGCGAGACCGGGGGCTGTGGGGGGAATGATGGTGAGGAGCAGGGTGGTGATGGCGTGTTGTTGGAGGGTTTCTACTATAAAACGGAGGTTGTCTTGGGTTTGTTGGCGAATGGCATCAGTCCGTTGTGGGGATAGTCCAATGACAACCAGGTCATTGATGCCCATTTGTAATATAACGATATCGGGTTCTAGATCGAGTACGTCTTGTTGAAAACGGGCTCGCAATTGGGGAGTAGTTTCGCCGCCAATTCCGCGGTTAATCCATTCTACAGTGGGAAGGTTGGGCAGGTTTTTCCATTGTTGAATGCGGGAGTCTCCAAATAGGATGATGCGTTTTTGGGTTTTGGGGGGCAGTTGTTGGTTGGCGGTTTGGTAGAAGGTGGTGTGAAAGGGGAAGAGGGTGGCAAGTTTGAAGTGGGTGTAATAGGTTTTGAGTAGGTAAGTGAGGAGTAGAGTGGTGCTTAGGGTAGTTAAAAGGGCCAGGGTAAGTATGAAGCAGGTAAGTTTGAGTTTTAGAGTCATAGGGACCTCGTTGTTGGGATAGGGAGGGAGTTGAGGTTCAATGCCGGGAAGGAGGAAAAGGTTTTTCCCCTTCCCTTGTTAGGGGAGGAGGTGTTTTAAGAGGGGCGTTATTTTCGGGCAGTTTTTCCCAAAGGAGGGTGCCAACGATTGGAATAGATGCGGACGGTTTTTACGGCATTGTTGGCCATTTGGATGATTTCAATGGGATAGCCTTGTAACCGTAAGCTGGTACCGGCTTCTGGAATGACTTCTAAGTAGTCTAGGATGAGTCCGTTGAGGGTTTTGGGCCCTTCGGTGGGAAGATGCCAGTGCATGATCCGGTTGAGTTCTCGCACACTAATACTGCCATCGACCAGGAATGAGCCGTCAGTTTGGCGGTGAATATTAGGGTTAAGGCAGTCGGGATTGGTGGTGAATTCTCCCACAATTTCTTCTAAAATGTCTTCTAGGGTGACCAGTCCTTGTATGTCTCCATATTCATTGACAACAAGGCCAATGCGTCGTTTATGGCGTTGAAAGTTGAGAAGTTGGGTGTTTAAGGGGGTGCCTTCGGGTACAAAATACAATTCCCGAGCTGCTTTTTCTAGAACTTCTTTGGTCAATTCTTGTTCTCTAAAGAGTCGTAACAACTTGCGTAAGTGTAGAATTCCAATGACATTGTCAATGTTTTCTCGGTAGAGGGGAAGGCGAGTGTGTTGAACAATGCCCAGTTGTTCGACAATTTCTTCTAAGGGTAAGGCCAAATCGATACCAACAATTTCGCTGCGGGGAATCATGATGTCTTCTACGGTAACTTTCTCTAAGTCCAGAATACCCAATAGCATTTGTTGATGACGTTTGGGAATGATGCCTTCTGCTTCATGCACAATGGTGCGAAGTTCATCAGTGCTCAAACGATGGCTGTCTTGTTCAGGTTGAGAAAGTTTTAAGAAGCGTATGATGACATTACTACTTCTATTGAGACCCCATACTAGGGGATAAAGTAGGGTTAAAAGAGGTTTGATAAGCCAAGAGGTGGGAAAAGCGATTTTTTCTGGGTATAAGGCGGCGATGGTTTTGGGGGTAACTTCCCCAAAAATGAGAATGACAACTGTCAATACGCCGGCTGCAACTGCAATTCCAGCTTCTCCCATGAGTTCCACGGCGATCACTGTGGCAATAGAAGAAGCTAAAATGTTGACAAAGTTGTTGCCCAATAGTATGACGCCAATCAAGCGATCTGGATGTTCCAGTAAGTTGCTGACTCTTTGGGCTGCCGGGTGTTTTTTTGCGGCAAGGTGTCGTAAACGATAACGATTAATGGCCATCATGCTGGTTTCGGAAGCGGAGAAAAAAGCTGAGGCTAGCAATAGGAAAATCAATAAACCAATGAGTATACTTAACGGGATGTCGCTCAAGGAAAAATAAACCTTAATTTGGGGATGAAAAGTGTTGTCTAACCTGAAAATGTAGACTTCATTTATCAGTATGATGAATTTTCAACGTTCTTTACTTCTTTTAAGGTGGGATTTTAAAACGATTCTCACCTATTTTAAAGCACTTAACAAAACAATTCATAAGTTGTAAGATATTAAGTTACCTGTAGGTACTCTACAGTAAGTTTTTTTACTTGAAATGAGGGGGTTGATTGGATAACTTAAACACGGATTACCTCACTTTATCGTATAAACTCTTACTGATCAAGATGGGGATCGGACAAGAAACTATTTTATTTGCCAAGTGAAATCAATACAATAGGATCAGTTGAGGATTGATAAAAATTTATCATGATTGTCCAAAACTTATGGACAGATTATATCAAGAAACTTTACATTCTGGTTCAAATCAGTTATACAATAGAATGCCAAACCTCCAATACTAAGAGTCCACATTCAAAACAGTTAAGCGCATACTGTTACATCTGTATGACGTAGTGGACACCGCCTTCTTCTATCGCTACAGTTTACGTTAGATAAGAAAGCTGCGTCAGAATAAATTTATTTACTACTTAAAAAATTCCTGGATAAAACATGCCCACTCACTCTCTTTCCGTTGATACTCCTTTAAGAATTGCAGGAAAAGATTATCAGTCTCGCCTATTAGTGGGTACTGGTAAATATCAAAATGAACAAGAAACTCAATCAGCAATAGAAGCCAGCGGCGCTCAAATCGTGACTGTGGCTATCAGGCGGACTAATATTGGGCAAGATTCCAAACTACCTAACCTATTAGACTTTATTTCTCCAGATAAATATACTTTACTGCCTAATACAGCAGGTTGCTATACTGCCAAAGAAGCTATACGGACTTGCCAATTGGCTAGAGAATTACTCGATGGGCATCACTTAGTTAAATTAGAAGTATTGGGAGACGAAAAAACCCTATTTCCTGACGTTATCGCCACTTTACAAGCCGCTGAACATCTGGTCAAGGAAGATTTTCAAGTGATGGTCTACACTAACGACGACCCCATTATAGCCAAACGTTTTGAAGAAATTGGTTGTGTTGCCGTCATGCCATTGGCGGCCCCTATTGGCTCTGGATTGGGAATTCGCAATCCCTTGAATATTTTGACAATTATTGAAAATGCGAAAGTTCCCATCCTGGTTGACGCCGGAGTTGGCACCGCTTCGGATGCGGCAATTGCCATGGAATTAGGTTGTGATGGCGTATTAATGAACACTGCCATTGCCTGTGCTCGCCAACCCATACTGATGGCTCAAGCCATGAAAAAAGCCATTGAAGCCGGTCGAGAAGCCTTTTTAGCCGGTCGAATGCCCCGTAAACGCTATGCCAGCGCTTCATCTCCTTTAGAAGGTCTGTTCTTCTGATGCCGATCTTACTTTTTTGCCATGCTCTATGACAATACAGCCTTTTGCGTGGAAACTACAAAGCAGTATAAATTTACTCAATGATTTTTGTGCAGACACCCAAAACTTCTCCTATTCCCGGCTGGCTGCCCTAAAATTATTCTCATTTGCTTTAGAAGTTGATCCTCCTAATCAAGGACTTTCCATCCTGTTCAGTACGGATGAAACCTATCAAGCTTTGCAATGGCACCTAAATCCCCATCGAAGGCTCTATCAACTGCTCAGTTTACACTTCAAAAAAGTTCACTTATTTTTCGGTGCCTCTTCAGAGCCGCTGGACAACGCCATCTACTTAGACAGCATTCAACTCCAAACCGCTCAAGATCGTACTGAATTAAGGGATATAAATTCCATAGGTGCCCGATTTAGGCGCACTTTAAACATCGCTTTACAAGGACATGTTGGCGTACTTAGATTCTATGACGATCAAGAAATTGAACAACTCCGAAATTTATGGGAACGCGGTAGAATTGAACAACTCCTTGAAACTTATGATATTATTCCCTTTGATGATTCCAGTGGACAAATCATCAAACTGTGGAGACCTCGCCGCTTTCATGAAGGCGAACAAGTGATTGTCATCATTGACTAATTTTATCCTGTTTAGGACTTATCAACCTTAAAATTGCCAACTGCTGTGGACAATTGTACTCACTCTCACATTCTCAGTTTTGTGCGTAGAAAAGGTAGAATTACCTCCGCTCAACAACGAGCCTTGACCACTCTGTGGCCAAAATACGGTTTTGAACTCAGCAACTTACCTAACTTTGAGACCTTATTTCCTCGCCCTGCCCCCACTCATTTGGAAATTGGCTTTGGTAACGGAGAAACTGTACTCAATTTAGCCCAACTGCATCCGGAAAATAACTATCTAGGTATCGATGTCCATCCTCCAGGAATTGGTCGCCTATTGTCTCGTATTGAAGAACAGCAACTCACCAATCTTCGCATTCTCAATGGAGATGCAGTTACTTTTTTGCAGCAAAATCTACCTAACCATTCTCTAACCGGCATTTACCTATTTTTCCCCGATCCTTGGCCCAAAAAACGCCACCATAAACGGCGACTTATTCAACCGGCTTTCATTCCACTCCTGACTCAAGCCCTTGCTTTGGATGGACATTTATATCTTGCCACTGACTGGTCAACCTATGCGGAACAAATGCTCCATCTTTTAGACAGTACCCCTGAATTGATCAACCAAGCCGGTCTCGGACATTTTTCTCCTCGCTTTACAAAGCGACCCCTGACCGCCTTTGAACAACGTGGTCAACGTTTAGGACATGCCATCTGGGACCTTCATTACTGTCGAAAAAGAACATGAAAACTTTCCAGTTTCCCTTTCAAAATTACAACCCACTTATCACCTCTTAACTCTCCTTTTTTACTTCTAATCAACCACGTCAACTGAAAAATATTCCAAACCCAACTCACTGATCGTGAACATAAAAATACCCAATTTCCAACTCTTTACCCAATTATGAGCCAATTTTTTACCATTCACCCGGAAAACCCACAGAAAAGGTTGATCACCCAGACTGCAAATATCTTGAAAACTGGCGGTATCATTGTTTACCCGACTGACTCTTGTTATGCCTTAGGCTGCTGTATCGGGGATAAAATGGCTATGGAAAAAATTCAACACATTCGTCAAACTGATAAGGAACATAATTTCACCTTAGTTTGTAAAGACCTGTCTGAAATTTCCTCTTATGCCAAAGTCGACAATGTAGCCTTTCGCCTTATCAAGGGACTCACACCGGGACCTTATACCTTCATTCTCAAAGCCACCCATGAGGTGCCTAGACGACTCCAAAATCCCAAGAGAAAAACTATTGGGCTCCGAGTTCCCAATCATGCCATTGCCAATGCTTTACTGGAGGCGCTGGGGGAACCTATCATGAGCGCCACATTGATTCTTCCAGGTCATCAAGCCCCAGAAACAGAGCCCGATGAAATCCGGGAACATTTAGAGAAACAAGTAGACCTCATCATCGATGGTGGCCATTGTGGTTTTGAACCCACCACGGTGGTCGATCTCACTGGTGAATTGCCCCTTATTCTCCGACAGGGAAAGGGTCCTATTGACTCGATCGAAAACAACTCTTAAACCATTCACCTCACACCTCACTTACCATTATGACCACTCCATGAACCTTGACCTATTCGAATTGTCTATACCACAACTCATCGCTATCAGCCTGCTTCCAGTATTGTTCGCCATTACCATTCACGAAGTGGCTCACGGTTGGATGGCCCACCAATTGGGAGATGACACTGCTTTTCGAGCGGGACGTATCACTCTCAATCCTTTCAAACACATTGATCCCATTGGCACCTTGCTGGTGCCTTTGGCTATGTTGGTCATCAGCCAAATGATATTTGGTTGGGCTAAACCTGTCCAAGTCAATTTTCAACGTTTGCATAAACCTCGTCGGGACATCGCCTTAGTTGCATTGGCTGGACCTGTGGTCAATCTAATTCTCGCAATATTTTGGACCCTGATAGCCAAACTCGGATTACTCATCATGCCAACGTCTCAACTCAGTCTTGACCTACAAAATCCTGGTGTTGCTGATTTCTTGATACTTACCGGGACCATTGGCATTTTCATCAATATTTTATTATCTGTACTTAACTTAGTGCCTATACTGCCATTAGATGGGGGCCGGGTTGTTCACAGTCTCTTACCCCCTTCAATAGCCCGACGGTTTTCACAACTAGAACCATTTGGACTGCTGATTCTTTTAACTCTAATGTTCACTGGTCTCCTGAATAAAGTACTGGTCCCTCCAGTCTTTTTCCTATCCAAAACCCTAATGCAGTTTATCGGACTGTAAGTTGAAAGGAGATCAGGATTGAACGCCCATTTGGATGACACTCCTCTTTTCGAAGAAGAGCTGCTGTTTAGCGAGGACAACTTGTTTTCTGAAGAAAATCCGCAACAACCGATTACCCGAGATACTTGGAATGTCTTAATCATTGATGATGAAGAAGATATTCATCAAATTACCCATTTTGTCTTGGATGATTATGAATATCAAGGCAAACCATTGAACTTGATCAGTGCCTATTCCGCAGAAGAGGCAAAAAAATTATTTCATCAGTATCCAAATACCGCCTTGATTTTACTGGATGTTGTTATGGAAACCAATGATGCGGGATTGAAATTGGTGCAATATATTCGGGAAGTGGAACAAAATCATTTTGTGCGTATTATATTACGCACTGGTCAGCCAGGTTATGCTCCTGAGAAAGAGGTTATTCTCAAATATGACATTAATGACTATAAGAACAAAACTGAATTGACTGATCAGAAATTGTTCACGGTCATCACTGCCAGTTTACGGTCTTATTCCGACATCATGACCATAGAATCTTATCGACAAACTCTAGAGCAAAAGGTGGCTGATCGAACCCAAGAGCTTAACGAGAAAAATAAAGAATTGATCAAGTTAAATCAAGAAAAAAATGAGTTTCTTGGAATTGCTGCCCATGATTTGAAAAATCCTTTGTCAGCTATCCAAACTTTGGCTAATTTGATTCAATCTTCATTTGATAGTTTTCCTAAGGAAAAGATTGTTGAATTTGCTCACATGATTGAAATCAGTTCCCAAAAGATGTTCGATCTGATCAAGAATCTTTTGGATGTCAATGCCATAGAATCTGGTAAAATCAACTTATTTCCACAGTTTTTTGATCTGCGCCTGTTACTACAATCCCTTATGGAAAATTATCAGGAACAAGCCAAATTGAAAAAAATCCGTTTGGAGTTTAAATCAAAAGTGGAAAAAGTCATCGTGTATGCAGATAGGATAGCTACCAATCAGGTTTTGGACAATTTGATTTCCAATGCCCTAAAATATTCTCCCATAGGCAAAACAGTCACCATTCAACTCAACTGCCAGCAAAATTGTGTATTCTTCATGGTACAAGATCAGGGACCGGGTTTAAGTGACAAAGATAAATCGAAGTTATTTGGCAAATTTGCCCGTCTCACTCCACGACCCACTGGTGATGAGCATTCTACTGGGTTAGGTTTATTTATTGTCAAGAAATTGATGGATTCAATGGGGGGTAGCATTCAGTGTGAATCAGAATTGGGCAAAGGCTGTATCTTTATTGCTGAATTTCCCGGCTCCGCTTAAGAATAGTGTTGTCAATCAAATGTAACCATTTGCACAGCATTCGCCATTGATGGGCTTTCTGTCGTTGGCCCATTTCACATGTGCTTTTCCCAGTCCCAAAAAAACCAAAAACCAGCCAGATCTTCAAGATCTGGCAGGTTTGAGTTGTCATTTCGGTTGATGATACGTTTTAGGGACAATAAAAGGGACAATAACGTTGTTTGCCAGTTTAAGGTTTGAAGAGCATCACTTGGTTTCTTCCTTGACGTTTTGCTGCATAAAGGGCTGTATCGGCATGTTTGATCAAATCCAACTCATAGTCGACTTGATCTTCGGGATGAGCAGTAACGCCGAGACTGGCTGAAAACTTGATCAATTGTTCCCCATCTTTAACCAGAGTTTCGGTTATCAAACGTCTTACTCTTTCTGCTAATTGGTGGCTGTTGGCTGCTGAAGCGCCGGGCAATACAATGAGAAATTCCTCGCCTCCATATCGGACCAAAAAATCACCTTCTCGTAAACTGCGTTTAACAGTGTCTGTGACTCTGGCCAACACCCGGTCTCCTACCAAATGTCCGTAAGTGTCATTGATTGCCTTGAAATGGTCAATGTCCATCATCAATACCCCTAGAGAAGTTTGAGCCCGCACTGCCCGGTTAAATTCTTCTCGCAGCCGAGTTAATCCAAAACGACGATTATAAATTCCAGTGAGAGGGTCTAAAGTGGCCATTCTCTGCAAATGATCATGAGCCAAAGCATTGTTTAAAGCCAGTCCAAAACTGCGTCGGAATAATTCCAGGAGCCGCGAGGTGTCTGGATGAAATTCCTGGTGAGTGGCGAGGACAATAATGCCTAGGGGAGCGTTTTTAAATTCTATGGGCACTACAAGGATTTCTTGGGGACGAAAGTCTACCAAAATAGCTTCAATTCGAATGTCCGGGGGAAATTTGACTCGTTGGCATTGATTGGTTTGCATGGCTCGACGAATGTGATCGCTGTTAGAAAGATTTTGGGGGTCACGGAGACCATGATAAGCAGAGATAATCAATTCTCCAGCGGCTTCGGTAAAAACCACGCCTCCCATAGCTCCAGTGTATTGTAGTAACAGTTCTAAAGCTTGTTTGGATAAGGCGTTTAATTCGAGTTGGCTGGATAAAGTTTTGGAAAAATCATTGACAGCCACTTCAATTTCATGGGCTCGAAATAGAGTTTCGACCAGATCGTTAAAGGCGTTGGCACTTTCCCCAATTTCATCATTGGAATCAACATAAACTCGACATTTCTCAGGGGTGCAAGTTGACCAGTCTCCAGTGAATGAGGCTTCCCGAATTGTTTTTTCGACAATGTAGGTGTGTTTGGCCAGCATTTGTAAACGAGGTCTCACAACCCATCTGGCTAGGGTGTAATTGATAAGGCCAGCAATCAGGCCGGCAGTCATGGTGGCTACCCAAAACATGAGGGTGAAAACTTCTTCGGCTTGAATGCCTACCAAGTGGAAGGCAAAGAAAGGAAAGCAGGCGCCAATGAGGAGACCCAGTCCAATCATCCAAATGGCCAAGTCAGTAAATAGTTTTGTGGTCAAACGTGGCATTCAGTGTCCTTTTGTTGGAATATCAAATCAAGCAGGTCAAGTTTACAAATTTTGAGCCAGTGCAGTTTTGTGCTCAAAAGTGGTATTCAGGGTTCTCTTATCGGAATATCAAGTTGCCAACGGAGATCCCAACCTTCCACCGATTCCCATTGAGGGTGCACTCCAATCCCTGGTAGGGCAATTAGAGTTTCAGCTTGATAAATCAGGGGCATAAAGGGTCTTAACCAGTTGGGTACTTGAAATTCTTGCAACAGTTTTTTTACCGAGCGTTGATGGCCTCGCCAATAAAAGTGTTCTCCTCCTTGACGAAAACGCACTTGTAAGGAGTATTTTTCAGTGCATTTGAGACCGTGTCCAGGGTGTGAGACCAGTTGGCCGAGAGGTAATGGTAAAGGGGCCGGGCAGTGCCAAGGCAGTTTTTGCGAGGTGGGAACGGGGGGTAAGGGAGGTAAGATCCAGAGGTGGTTAGCATGACGACGAATTTCGGCGCCTGCCCATTGTATCAAGGGTTGGCGGTCGGTGCCAGCCAAACAGAGGGAGGCAAGTATTTGTTGCAGTTGAACGGTGGCTGGTAAAGGAAGGTGTTGTTGTTTGAGCCAATATCGTAACACATTGGTTTGTTGGGGGGAAGACAGTTGAGTCAGTTGGGAAATAGGTAGGGATAATTTCTGTTTCTGGTTTTTTTGGAGTCCCCATTCCCAAATTTGATGGGGAGATGTTTCAGGTGGTGTGGATGAGGGGGAATGTTGAAGGTCTTGTTGGGCAAGGAGTTCTAGGAGGTGTTGGGCTTCGGCTTGATGATGAGCGACTCGGTTTAGGGTGGAGGTGAGGGCTGGCCAGCGAGATTTGAGGAGGGGAATGATGTGGTGGCGTAAAAAATTACGGGTGTGGCGGGAATCGAAGTTACTGGGATCTTCTATCCAGTGTAAATGGTGGTGTTGAGCATAGTCGTGCAATTCTGATCGGGAGTAGGCAAGCAGGGGACGAACGAGCCAACCTGGGTTCAATTGGGTGAACATGGGCATGGCAGCCAGCCCGGCAGGTCCGGAACCGCGCAGTAGTTGCAAGAGTAAGGTTTCTGTTTGATCGTCAGCATGGTGGGCAGTGACTACAAGGTCTTCAGCAGTTAATTGTTTGGCAATTGTAGAATAACGCCAGGTCCTGGCAGTGGCTTCCAGACTGGTGCGGGGCAGTTGAGGCACCGTAATATGAATAATTTTTAGGGGAATGTCCAGGGAATCGCAGTGTTGTTGACAATGCTCTGCCCAGGCATCCGCTTCAGTGTGTAACCCATGATGGATATGGATGGCTCGCAAAGGAGGGAGTTGGCAACGAATTTGGGAGAGTGAGTGTAGGAGGACATGGGAGTCTAAACCTCCACTGTAGGCAATCCAAACGCAGGAGGGGTAGGGGTGGTTTTGTAGGAAATCGAACAGGAGAGTGAGGTCTATCAAGTGGTTAGCCATTCCCTTTTTGACCATTTAGTTGAGTATTTTTGTTGGGTTGGGGCTGTAGTAGGGGTGATGCCTACGGCTGACCGGCTAAAGCCTCCATTCCGGGTTAGCTTTTGAGGAGGGTTATCCATCAGCAGGATATGGATCCTGTTGTTGGGCATAAAACGAGTGGACAAAGGAGGACAGGCGCTGTTCTAGAATGGCTGTTCGCAATTGTTTCATCAGGAATTGGTAGTAGTGAAGGTTATGCACGGTGTTAAGATGGGCGCCAAGAATTTCTTTGGCTTTGTCCAGGTGATGTAGGTAGGCGCGACTGTAGTGTTGACAGGTGTAGCAGTGACAGTTTGGGTCTAGGGGAAGTGGATCGGTTTTGTACTGGTGATTCCGAATGCGAATTATGCCGTGTTGCGTGAACAGGTGACCGTTACGAGCATTTCTAGTGGGCATTACGCAGTCAAACATGTCCACGCCCAAACAGACAGCTTCTACCAAATCAGCGGGAGTCCCTACCCCCATTAAGTAACGAGGGTGTTGAGCGGGCATGTGAGGAGTCAGGGCAGCCAAGGTGGAGAATAATTCAGGTTTCGGTTCTCCCACTGATAGTCCTCCGATAGCATAGCCCACGAAGCCAATATCGAGTAGACCGGCCAAGGATTCTTGTCTCAGGTGAGGATAAATTCCGCCTTGGACAATGCCAAATAGGGCAGCTGGGTGGTCTTGATGGGCAATTTTGCAGCGGGCTGCCCAGCGAAGGGAAAGACGCATGGAGTGAGCAGCTTGTTGTTCAGTGGCAGGATAAGGGGTGCATTCGTCAAAGACCATGATGATGTCTGCCCCAAATTGGTGTTGAAGGTGGATGGATTCTTCAGGTCCAAGGAATACTTTGGCGCCATCTATGGGAGAGCGAAAGGAGACGCCTTGTTCGGATATTTTGCGGAGTTCTCCGAGACTGAATACTTGAAATCCTCCAGAATCAGTTAGGATGGGGTGTGGCCAATTCATGAATTGGTGCAGTCCCCCTTGATCGGCAATGACAGTGGGGGAAGGTCGCAGCATCAGGTGAAAGGTATTGCTCAGGATAATTTGGGCGCCGGATTCATAAACCTGTTCAGGACGCATGGACTTAACTGTTCCGTAGGTGCCCACTGGCATAAATGCAGGGGTATCTACTTGACCTCTGGGAAAAGAAAGATAGCCGCAGCGGGCTAGACCGTCGGTGCTGAGTAACTTAAAGTGCATGTTGTATTGGGTAGGGAAATTTCAGGGTGGGGGAAGTAAGGCTGATCAATAGGCTATCAAAGATCGATGTAAATTGCTACTATTGGGTTTTTTCAAGAATAGGATAATGTTTAAGGCATGAAAAGTATTGTGGCGATTTATCCTGGAACTTTCGATCCCATTACGCATGGACATACTGATGTGGTGAGACGGGCATCTCAGTTGTTTGAGCAGGTGATTGTGGCAGTGACTACCAATCTCAGTAAAACTCCGGTGTTTGAGCTTGCCCAAAGGGTTCAACTTGCTCAACAAGTATTGGCGGAATACCCTCAAGTTACAGTCCAAGGATTCAATGGGTTATTGGCGGAATTTGCCAAACAAGTTCAAGCCAAAGTAATTATCCGGGGTTTAAGGGCGGTTTCCGATTTTGAATATGAATTTCAGTTGGCAGGCATGAACCGAATCTTGATTCCAGAAATTGAAACCCTATTTCTCACTCCAGCAGCTCAATACAGTTACTTAAGTTCCAGTCTAGTCCGCGAAATTGCTATTTTAGGTGGAGCAGTGGATGCGTTTGTGCATCCCACAGTATTAAAAGCTTTACAGGAACGCATGAGACGGTAAGTCGGTTTGAGAGAGTGAATTGTGAGTTATTAGAAGGGGTGTTGATAATTCCCGCTTTGTTTTTGTCAATATAATTCACCCTCTCAAATCCAAACGAACTAATACCTCATAATTCACAACTCATAATTCATCCTTTCAAGCTCTGTTAGGCAGCAAAACCAATCATAGGAAAATTAAGTTATGGCCCTTTATATCACTGAAGATTGTATCAATTGTGATGTGTGTGAACCAGAATGCCCCAACGGTGCAATCTCTCAAGGTGAAGAAATTTACATAATCAATCCCAGCTTATGCACAGAATGCACAGGGCATTATGAAACTCAACAATGCGTCGAAGTCTGTCCGGTAGATTGCATTATTCCTGACCCCAATCATATCGAAAGTCCGGAAGAACTCTTGGCAAAGTATCAACGCCTCGCCCAACAAACTGCTTGACTTGATTCCATGAATCAGTCTACAATTTATCCTATCTTCACTAGAGTTACTAAGGCAAACACTTTTTGCTGGATTTAGGCGCCAAACGGATTGACTTGGCTCTAAAGAAGCATTATGATCTGCCGATCTTGTAGAAACCTTGGCTATTGAAATGGTTTCAAACTTTTAAGTTTACCTTAGGGCCGTTAGCTCAGTTGGTAGAGCAATTGACTCTTAATCAACAGGTCGTAGGTTCGATTCCTACACGGCCCATTCACTTAATCACAACTCAGACGATCGACCTTAACCACATCCTAACCTAAAAAATTGTCCGTATAATGCGAAAGTGGCGAAACTGGTAGACGCCCTGGTTTTAGGTGCCAGTGGGGCAACCCGTGAGAGTTCGAGTCTCTCCTTTCGCACCATTTATAACACGGAAACAAGAGGCTTAAGACATGCAAGTGTCCGTAGAAACAACCGGCCCTGTAGAACGACGTATTGTCGTTGAAGTATCCAAACAACAAATCGAACCTAAAATCCAAAAACGACTTCAAGAATTCGCCAGGAATGCCCGTATCAATGGGTTTCGACCTGGTAAAGCGCCGGTCAGGGTGGTTGAGCAGAAGTATGGTGAACAAATTCGCTATGAAGTTATCAATGAGGTACTACAAAGCAGCTTTCAGGAAACCTTACAACAACAAAACCTGAAATTGGCTGGGGAACCTCGCTTCGACCTGATGCCCTCGTCCCATCCAGAACAAGGCTTCACCTATACGGCCACCTTTGAAATTCATCCTGAAATTGGTGAATTACGGTTAGATAACTTGGTTGTGGAAAAGCCCATGGCGATGGTCACTGAACCCGACATTGATCTCATGCTCGAGAAGTTGCGCCAACAAGGAGTAACCTGGAAAGAAACTACAGAACCTGCTGAATTGGGAGATAAGTTGATCATCAGTTTTGTCGCCACTTTAGGGGGGCTTCCATTCAAAGGCAATGAAGTCAAAAGCGAAGCCTTTTTACTCGGGAATAAAAACAATTCCATCAGCCTACCTGGACTTAGTGAGGGACTTATTGGAGCAAAGGCAGGAGAACAACGCACTTTAACCTTGACTTTTCCCACCCATCATGGAGATCCCAATCTTTCCGGCAAGGACGTTAATTTACAACTGGATATTGAATCTGTTTCTCGGGGACATTTACCCTTCTTAGACGATGAATTCGCCAAATCCTTAGGTATTCAGGAAGGAGGAGTCGAGGCTTTACGTCGAGATGCCAAGGAAAACATGGACCAAGAATTGGCTTTTGCCATCAAATCCAGAGTCAAACGCAATTTACTAGACGCACTCCTCAAATATAATCCTATAGAAGTTCCTAACCAACTCGTTAAAGAAGAAGCTCAACGCCTGTTTGAAGATCGTCAGCAGCGTTCAGTTATGCGTTTAAACCCGAATTTAGTGCCAGAAATCTTCGAAGAAGAAGCTAGCAAACGAGTAAAATTGGGTTTCCTGGTGGGAGAATTGGTTAAACGTCACCATATTGAAGCCTCACCAGACAAAGTGCGTCAAGCAGTAGAAAGAATCGCCAGCACCTATGAAGATCCTGCAGTAGTAATTAATTGGTACTACTCTAATCGATCCCGTTTACAACAAGTTCAATCTTTAGTATTGGAAGATCAAGTCGTGGACTGGTTGTTGGAAAAAGTTCAAGTTGTCGAAAAACCCTCCACTTTTTATGAAGTTATGGAGACTTAAACAGTGCTGTTTACGATGTGGAAGTAATTTGATATGGCTATTCCTTTAATCTCCAATAACTTAGTCCCTATTGTCGTTGAACAATCCGCCCGTGGGGAAAGAGCCTATGACATCTATTCCCGATTATTAAAGGAACGAGTCATTTTTTTAGTGGGTCAAGTTGAAGATTACATGGCTAACCTGGTCGTAGCCCAATTATTGTTTTTAGAATCGGAAAATCCCGATAAAGATATTCACTTGTACATCAATTCCCCCGGGGGGTCAGTCAGTGCTGGACTGGCGATTTATGACACCATGCAGTTTGTGCAACCGGATGTCAGTACTCTGTGCATTGGCCAAGCCGCCAGTATGGGAGCCCTTTTGTTAGCTGGAGGCGCCAAAAATAAGAGGTATTGTTTACCTCATTCACGCATGATGATCCACCAACCCTTGGGAGGATTTCATGGTCAAGCCACGGACATTGACATTCATGCCCGGGAAATTTTGAAAGTTCGAGAACGGCTTAATCACATCCTCGCCCAACACACCAATCAATCCTTAGAAACCATTCAAAAGGATACTGAGCGTGACAATTTCATGTCTGCAGAAGAGTCCAAAAACTACGGGCTGATTGATGCAGTTTTGACCACTCGACGAGCCTTAGCCACCGTTGTTTGATTCAAATTGACTAGAAATTCAACCAGATAAAATCTCTGCGATCAAGCCGCAGCTTGGCACACGGTGCTGGCTTTACGCACAGTGTCAAACACTCCAAAGTGCTATTATCCTTACAAAGGAGGGTGGTTTTAAGCATAGTGATGCGCTGAACCAATGGGAAGCCCATCCTAACTTGCTACCAGACCTTAAAGGGAATTGTGCAAAGATCCCAACAATTTATTTGCCGTCAATTAAGTATGTCCATTGGGTTTGGATATTCGTCTCAACCTTAACCCGTGAATTGTCCCAACCAGGGAAAATGTCATCAATTGTTCCCTGAATGATATCATCAGTCCAAGACTTCCTTTACCAATTCAGGTGCAAATCCCCAAATCCAACTTGAGGAGACCTGTCCTTTCCGTACCGTCAAAGTATTGAGGATCAAAATTGAAGGTTAAGTTGCTCATTACGAGAGAGCGCTTGCTTGAAAAATCCCAAGACAGTTATAGCAAGTGAACTGTGAACCCCGGGTAACCTTCGATTTCAAAATGGGAAGGGATTGGGAATTTTCTGAACAAAATCAAACTAGAATAACAAATTAAGGTTGTATGGAGTCTATTCAGTTGTTGAGCAGTCAATGACACGACCCTAAGATGGCTGGAGTGCGTGGTTTTTGGCGCACGGAGAAGCTAACTACCCCACTGGCATTCAGTAAGAAATGCTCAAATTTTGAGGACATCAATTATGGCAAAAGGCGACAAGTATAAATCAAGTGACGATCGGCTGCTCTACTGCTCTTTTTGCGGGAAAAGCCAACACGAAGTACGCAAATTGATTGCCGGCCCCTCCGTATTTATTTGTGACGAATGCGTGGAACTCTGCAATGACATCATTCGGGAAGAAATTCAAGAGACCACTGCTCAATCCACTCGCAAATTGCCTACTCCTCATGAGATCAAATCCTATCTTGATGAGTATGTGATTGGTCAGGAACATGCCAAAAAAGTACTTGCAGTAGCCGTTTACAACCATTACAAACGAATGGACAGCCGCTCGCAAAAAAAGACTGAGGAAGTTGAAATTTCCAAGAGCAACGTGTTACTCATTGGGCCCACCGGGTCTGGTAAAACTTTGTTAGCGGAGACATTGGCTCGCCTGCTCAACGTCCCCTTTGCCATTGCCGATGCCACTACTTTGACAGAAGCTGGTTATGTCGGGGAAGATGTTGAGAACATACTTCAAAAATTACTGCAACGCTGCGATTACGATATCGAGAAAGCTCAAACTGGCATCATCTACATTGATGAAATCGACAAAATTTCTCGGAAATCCGACAACCCTTCCATCACGCGTGATGTATCTGGGGAAGGTGTGCAGCAGGCTCTACTCAAATTGATTGAAGGAACTGTCGCTTCGGTTCCTCCTCAAGGGGGAAGGAAGCATCCTCAACAAGAATTCCTTGCCGTGGACACCTCCCAAATCCTCTTCATTTGCGGAGGTGCTTTTGCCGGATTAGAAAAAGTCATTAGGGAACGCACTGAAAAGTCCAGCATTGGATTTTCAGCCGACGTAAAGTCCAAAGAAGACAAGCGTTCCATCACCCAATTACTACAAACTGTAGAGCCAGAAGACCTTATCAAATACGGCTTGATTCCAGAATTTGTGGGACGCCTGCCCGTGGCTGCTACCTTGGAAGAGTTAACTGAGACCCAATTGGTACAGATTTTAACCGTACCTAAGAATGCCTTGACCAAACAATACAAAAAATTATTTCAAATGGAAGGCGCCGAGCTCGAGTTTAAGGAAACTGCTTTGGAGTCCATCGCTCACAAAGCCATGGAACGCAATACCGGAGCAAGGGGACTGCGCTCCATCTTAGAGCAGGTCCTGCTCGACACCATGTATGACCTGCCTTCCATCAACAACGTACTCAAAGTCACCATAGATGAAACCACCATTCAAGGACATTCCCAACCCTTAATTTTATACAAGGATTTGCCTGACAAAGACTCCCTATTCCCAGCTTGTGTGGGCATGAATCGATAACCTTTTGAGCAAAACTAACATGGCCTACAAAGACAGCCCACCTGAAGAAGGATATATCACCTTACCCATCCTCCCGTTAAGAGACGTTGTGGTCTATCCCCACATGGTCATTCCCTTATTCGTAGGTCGGGAAAAATCCATTCGGGCCCTAGAATTTGCCAAGGCAAAAGGCCAAGCCGAAGGTGATACCTCCAGTGACCATGGACAAATCCTCTTAGTAGCCCAAAGGGATGCTGCGGAAGACGATCCTGATCAACAAGGCATACACCAAATCGGTACCATCTCAACCATCTTACAACTCCTCAAACTCCCCGATGGCACCATTAAATTATTGGTCGAAGGCGGAGAACGAGCAATTATCCTTCAGTTCTCACAAAAAGACCAACTATTCCTGGCCCAAGTCAAAATACTACCCACAGAAATACCCGATCCAGAACAAGAGATCCAGGGCTTAGTCCGTTCCATCACCTCTCGTTTTGACCAGTATATCAAGCTCAACAAAAAAGTACCTCCGGAAATCCTCACTTCTTTATCCACCATTGACGATCCCAGTAGATTGGCGGATACTATTGCTGCCCACATGGCCATCAAAATTGACGAAAAGCAAAAAGTCTTGGAAATCGTAGACGTTCGAGCCCGACTGGAACACCTCATCGCCCTGATGGAAGCTGAAATTGACCTACTGCAGGTTGAAAAGCGCATCCGTAAACGAGTCAAAGGGCAGATGGAAAAAAGTCAGCGTGAGTATTATCTTAATGAGCAAATGAAGGCTATTCAAAAAGAACTGGGAGAGTTGGAGGATGTACCCAATGAAATTGACGAGTTGGCCCGTAAGATTGAAGAAGCTGGCATGTCCAAGGAGGCTAAGGGCAAAAGTGTTAGCGAGTTAAATAAGTTGAAAATGATGTCGCCTATGTCAGCTGAGGCTACGGTAGTGCGCAATTATATCGATGTCATGATTGGATTGCCCTGGAAAAAACGCACCAAAATCAGTCGGGACATTGCCAAAGCTGAGGAAACTCTAGAAGCGGATCACTATGGCTTAGCCAAAGTCAAGGAACGGATTTTAGAATATTTAGCTGTGCAGTTGCGCGTCAACAAAGTTAAGGGACCTGTATTGTGTTTAGTTGGTCCCCCTGGGGTGGGTAAAACTTCTTTAGGACAATCTTTGGCGCGGGCCACCAATCGGAAATTTGTACGTATGTCATTGGGTGGAGTGCGGGATGAGGCGGAAATTCGTGGCCATCGACGCACTTACATTGGTTCCATGCCCGGTAAAATCATTCAAAATCTTTCCAAAATAGGCACCCGCAACCCCTTGTTTTTATTGGATGAAGTCGATAAAATGGCGATGGATTTTCGAGGTGATCCGGCTTCTGCCTTACTTGAGGTATTGGATCCAGAACAAAACCACACATTTAATGACCATTATTTAGAAGTTGATTACGATCTTTCCGACGTTATGTTTGTAGCTACGGCGAATACGCTTAACATTCCTCCGCCTTTGTTGGACCGGATGGAAGTGATTCGATTGTCAGGGTATACTGAAGATGAGAAGTTGAATATTGCCCAAAACTATCTGATTCCTAAGCAATTGAAGTATAATGGATTGCAGTCGACGGAAATTGCGGTTGAAGAAACTGCTATTCGGGATATTGTTCGTTATTATACTCGGGAAGCTGGAGTGCGTAATTTGGAGCGAGAGGTTGCAAAGATCTGCCGAAAGGTGGTTAAAGAAATTTTGTTAGACAGTGGTTCAAAAAAGATCATTCTCGATGCTGGAAATTTGGGAAAATACTTGGGCGTGCAAAGGTTTAGGTATGGACGAGCTGAAGAACAGGATCGCGTTGGTCAGGTTACCGGATTGGCTTGGACTGAGGTGGGCGGGGATTTGTTGACTATTGAAGCTGCAGTGATGCCGGGTAAGGGTAAGTTATCTTATACTGGACAATTGGGCGACGTTATGCAAGAATCTATTCAGGCGGCGATGAGTGTAGTTCGAGGCCGAGCCACTGCTTTAGGTATTGAAAAAGAATTTTATCAGAAGTATGATCTTCATATCCATGTTCCAGAAGGGGCTACTCCTAAGGATGGTCCAAGTGCAGGCGTGGGCATGTGTACGGCTATTGTGTCTGTGTTGACTGAGATTCCGGTGTTTGCAGGCGTAGCTATGACAGGTGAAATTACCTTAAGAGGGGAAATTTTGCCGATTGGAGGATTGAAAGAGAAACTGCTAGCGGCATTGCGGGGTGGAATACGAACGGTTTTAATTCCTTCTGAAAATCAAAAGGATTTGCAGGAAATACCAGAGAATATCAAGAATAATTTGGATATACGACCTGTTAAATGGGTAGAAGAGGTGTTCGCATTAGCACTTCAACGTATTCCTACGCCACGTAAAGAGGAGGAAACTGGTACGGTTGTGGAAAAGAGTTCAGAAGCAGCCGAACAACAACGACATACTCATTAAGTCTACAAGAGATTTACAGGCTTTACATTCCCTAGTCGAGTAGTTGCGTTGACGATTGATTTCATCGTGTCCTTATTCCTGACTCTTAAGTTGAGAGGTGTTCTCCTTTTAGAGGTCAAGAGGAAGTTATAGTCGTCTACTTATGTGGGGAAGACATCATCGTATTTTCTTAGGAACCTTCTTAACACCAAGTGAAACGGGGGAAAAATGAATAAATCGGAGTTAGTCCAAGCAGTTTCTGATGCTGCGGAGATTTCTAAAACAGCCGCTTCTAAGGCAGTAGATGCCATAGTGGAAACCATCAAGGATCGTTTGGCAGAAGGTGATTCCGTGACTTTGATTGGTTTTGGTACTTTTACGGTACGTGAACGTCCAGCCAGGACAGGTCGTAACCCACGCACTGGGGAGTCCATTGATATCAAGGCGGCCAAAATGCCGGTTTTTAAGCCGGGTAAGGCTTTGAAGGACGCCCTTAATTAGGGATGAATTTGGGGTGTTTAGCTCAGCTGGTAGAGCGTCGCCCTTACAAGGCGAAAGTCGGGGGTTCAAGTCCCTCAACACCCACCAAAATTTTTTAGAAAAGGGCTTGCATTTTTTGAGAAGAAGTTTATAATACCCTTGGACTTAGGGTTTTTAGATTTGTGATTACGGGTTGTTTACCGTCCCAAGAGACTGATTTAAAGGGGATGTTGTGGGAACAGTGGTTTGTTGTGTGCCTCGTCACGATTTGTCTGGACTTTGTCAGTGCATCCTCGTTTGCCATAAGTTGTTGAGTAATAAATTCTCGAAAGTCAGTTTTGGTCTAGAGAGGGTTAAGAAAATTTATCCAGGTCGTCAGTGAACGCCGGCTTGGGTCCTAGAATAGAAGAAACGAACTATATTGCCGTCGGTTCTGATTTGTGAAATCACTCAGTATCCCAAGCTTTTAAGGGTTAAGAGTGGTGACTGATTTTTAATCAAGGAGCGGTAGTTCAGCTGGTTAGAATACTGCCCTGTCAAGGCAGGGGTCGCGGGTTCGAGTCCCGTCCGCTCCGCCAGCTATCCCAAAGGCACACCTTACAGGTGTGCTTTTTTTTTGGGTGTTGTTTGCTGCTACATGTAGTTGACGAACTATAAAAAGAACTTATGTATTCTGTGTAGGATGTGTTGAGCGTTTTTTGCGAAACGCATCAAGGAAGGCAATTTGGGAACCTACATGAGCAACGCAACAGATGCGTTTCGCAAAAAACGCTCAACACATCCTACATGGTCTTAGTATAAGAACCGCGTTACGGCGCAAAAATGGTTTTAGAGTGCATCAGCAGGTGTTGGGGGTGGGATAATGACGGCACGAGATGAGTTTCTTCCTATTATATACACTCTCATGTAAAATAGGGGTGTGAAATCTTTCTTTTAACTTCAGTGGGTAACAAGCTATGCTACAGTCTATTCGTAATAATGCTCAAGGGTTTTTGGCTTGGGTGATTGTGATTTTGATCGCGATTCCATTTGCTTTTTGGGGAATTCATGAGTATCTCAGTCCAGTGTCAAAGTCGGTGATTGCGGAGGTCAATGGTACCGAGTTATTGGAGAAGGAGTTTGATTATAATGTGCAGCAGCAGAAGCGCCAGTTGCGGTCAATGTTGCAGAAAGATCTGGATTTGTCTTTTATGGAAGAGCAAATTCGCCAAAATACTATCCAGCAGATGATTTCGGAAGAGGTGCTGGTGCAAACTGCTTTAGATGCCGGGTTGCGCATCAGTAATCAGGTGTTGGCTCAGCATATTCGGGAGTTTCCAGCTTTTCGGGAAGATAATGTGTTTTCTCAAGGGGCTTATGAGAACTTTTTGCGTCATCAGGGAATGACCCCCGGGGATTTTGAGATGCAGATTCGGCGAGCATTGTTGACTGATCAGCTTCGGGAGGGAGTATTGCGTTCAACGTTGTTGACGCAGCATGATCTTGAGACTTTGAGTCGTTTGGAACAGCAGAAACGGGCAGTGAGTTATCTTACTGTTCCGGTTGAGCGTTTTAAAGAGCAGGGGCAGGTGGCAGAGTCGGAAATTAAGGCTTATTATGAGCAGAATAAGCAGCAGTTGTATATGACTCCAGAAAGGGTAAGTATTGAGTATGTGGAGTTAACTAAGGATCAGGTGTCTTCTGATCAGCCGCTTGAGGAATCTGTTCTCAAGCAACGTTATCAAGAGCACTTGGATGCTTTCACCACTCCAGCCAAATATCATGTTGCGCATATTCTGGTCAATGTGCCCAAAGAAAGTACCGCTGAGGAGCAAAAGAAGGGGGAGGCCAAGGCTCAGGCATTGTACTCTGAATTGAAGGCTGGAGCAGTTTTTGAGGAATTGGCTAAGACCAGTTCCGATGATGGCCAAACTAAGGATAAGGGAGGAAGTTTAGGGTGGTTGGAGGTGGGTAAGGGTCAGCAGAATAAGGTGATTGAGGATACCATAGTTACTTTGAAGGTGGGGGCAATCAGTTCTCCAGTTAAAAGTGAGTTTGGGTTTCACATTCTCAAGTTGTTGGAAAGTACTCCTGAAAAAAAACGCTCATTCGAAGAAGTGCGACCACAGTTGGAAGAGGAATCTCGAAAGGAGCAGGCGGAAGTTGCTTTTTATAGTCAGTCAGAATCTTTTGCCAATTTGGCTTTCGAGCATCCGAATAGTCTTAAAATGTTGGCGGACACATTGCATTTGACAATTCAAAGTACGGAATTGTTTGATCGTCAGGCTTCGGGTCCAGAGAATACAATTTTGTCTTATCCAAAGGTGGTGCAGGCTGCTTTCAGTGATCCAGTGCTTCGGGATAATTTTAACAGTGAAGTGATTGAGGTGGGTGATCAACATATGGTGGTGTTGAGAATTAAGGAGCATGAGAAGTCAGTTCCCAAGTCTTTGGAAGAGGTGAAGGCGCAAATTACTCAAACATTGCTTAAAGATCAGGCCAAAGTTGCGGCGGCAGCAAAGGGTCAACAGGTGTTGGAGCAGATCAAGGGGCACAAGGATCCGCAGGCTCTTGCAAGCGCAGAGCAGTTGAGTTGGTCTACCGTGTCTTGGGTTGACCGTAAAGATACGACTTTAAAGCAACCTTTGTTGGTTAAGGAGGCTTTTAAAATGGGTTATCCTGCTGAGGGTAAAGCCATTTATCAGGGGTTGTCATTACCCACTGGGGATTATGCGATAGTTGCAGTGTTAGGGGTTGAAGAAGGGAAAGTTTCTGAGTCGACCGGGGCAACCCATGATCCGAATCAACAGACAATTATGCGTCAACAACAGGCATTGGGTGAGACAGAATTTCAACAGTTGGTGTCTGAATTAGAGTCTCAGGCCAAGATTAAGAATTATTATGTTGCTAAGGATCGGTTATAAACCATGTGAATAAGTAGGGTGGGCTGACGTTAGGAAGCCCATTCTACTATTAATGAAGGAGCAAGTTATGTTGGGTGAAAATGTGCAAGGCTATGATATTCCAGTCCTTAATGAACGCGAAGTGCGCGCGGGCGCGGGAATTTTGTTTTTCTTTTCTTTAACAGTATTTCTAGGAGCATGGCACGCGGATCAATTATTACCCGGGCAAATGATGATTGTTGCATTCTTTGTAGATTTTTTGATTCGAGTGTTTAATCCGTGCTTTTCTCCGAGTTTAATTTTGGGAAGAATTGTCGTCGCACATCAAACTCCAGAATATACTGCGGCTTCTCCTAAACGTTTTGCATGGTGGATTGGATTAGGTTTGGCGAGCATTATGTTGGTGACAATTGTTTTTATGCACAATATGAGTTTGCTCAATTTTGCGATTTGTGGAGTGTGTATTGTTTTATTATTTATGGAATCGTCATTTGGGATTTGTTTGGGTTGCATTGTGTATAACAAACTTCTCAAACAAGAAATGACCTTATGTGCAGGTGGAGTGTGTGAAATTAAACACAAAGAACCTATTCAAGAAGTGAAACCATTGCAACTTATTGTTTTAATTGGATTTATTGTATTTTTGTATGGAGCTTTTTCTTTACTGCAACAGTATCAACATCCTAAAGAACATGGAAAACCCAATCATCAACTTCTGCATGATTTAAAAAATCAAGCACCCGCTTTAGAAGAACCTGTAGAGAATCATCATCATTAGCCTGTTATTCAAGAAAATTATTATATAATAGCCTTATTTTGAGCAATAAGCCTATTTTTTCAAAAGGTTAAATAAGCAATGCTTTATTATGTAATAAAGGTATTGATTTCGGCAATTATTATTGTTGCTATTTCAGAAATTTCAAAACGAAGTATAAGTTTTGCAGCATTGGCTGCTTCTTTACCGCTAACCTCTTTACTTGCATTTATCTGGATTTATGTGGAAGGTTCTCCCTCTTCGCAAATTGCTGAACTTTCATCTCAAATCTTTTGGTTGGTGTTACCTTCCCTTTTATTATTTTTAGTTTTACCTGTACTACTCAAATGGGGCTTTAATTTTTGGGTTAGCTTAAGTCTTTCAATATTAGCAACAATTATTGGTTACTTTATTTCATTACTTCTTTTACAAAAAGTAGGAATCCGACTTTAAATTAAGAAATTATGAAAGAAACTTGGTTAGCTCCTGCGAAACCAAATCTTTTTCTTCACCTTATTGGATAAGATGAAGACGCTGTCATTGATTGCAAACGGTTTTTCAATTTATTTGAGATAGAAAAAATATCCCAATTGGCGGCGGATTGGGCGGAAGAAGTGAAGGTGATGGGCTTCCCATTGATCAGCCCATCCTACATGTGCTGTTGGTTTGATGATACGCCTTAAGGGTTACTGGTTAAATTAGGAAATATTGATCGCGTTATAATGAAGAAAAATTTGTACGAACTTTTGGAAGTTTCTCCAGACGCCACTCCAGAAGATATTAGATTAGCCATGCTTCGTTTAGGGAAGATTTATGCGACCAAGGGACAAATGAATGAGGCTGCCCGAGCCCATTTCAATCAGATTAAAAAGGCTTATCAGTTATTGTCTAATCCTTATAGAAGGGCGGGATATGATCGAGCTTTGCAATTTCAGTCCAATGCAGGGGCAGGACGTAAGCTGGGAGATACAGGTCAACGTTTGAAGGAATGGTTTAGCCTTCAATGGTATAAATTACAAGTTTGGAAAAAGTTAAGGGACTCTTCTAAACCCCGTCTTACAGAATGGGATGAGGCAAACTTGGCAGAGCAGGAGGTGGTGAAAGGTTGGTTATTAGTCAACCAAATTGCCAATACTCAATATGTCAAAACTGCATTAATTCCAGGGGAGAAGATTATTTACCAAGCCGCCACTCATTGGTTGATCTACCTGGATATTGGAGCAATATTGCTCTTGCTGGTGTCCAGTTATTTGTTGATCAGTCAACCTGAATTCGTGCAACAAAGTATGCCCATGGTGTCCTTATGGGTACCTAAGTTGTTGTCAAAACAACCTATTGAAATACGAGTTTGGGAAATGGGGTTAAGCATGTTATTATTCATCTCTTTATTAATCTTATGGGAGGTATTTGTGGGTAAACAAACCACAGAACTGGTGATTACTTCCAAGAGGATTATTGCCAAGTCGGGTTTGGTGAGTAGACAAATTGTGGAAATCAGATTGCAACGTTTTGAAAGCATTTTGGTCGAACAAGGGGTGTTGGGAAAAATATTTAACTATGGAACGATCACAATTACTGGCATGGGAGGATGTAAAACTATGGTACCCAGTGTGATTGCTCCCTTAAAGTTCAAAAAAGTACTATGGCAGGTTTTAGATCACCTGCTTGATAAATTCGAGGAATCCTGAATAAAACCACTCTCTGGCTCATTGACGAACTATTGAGAGTGGTTTTTAACAACTTTAGTTTAGACGGCCTAAGGCTCGTTTGGCAGAAACTTGGTAATGAGGAAGTGATTCATGGAAGGATACTCTTACTGGAATAGCGTGAGTATAACGAGACAATGTTGCCAAAGCATGACGACTGCCCGTATCATTCCACAATTCTATGGCTTGGAGGGGAGTTAAGGTGGGTTGCTGAGTTGTCAATTCCCGAGTAGTTTGTAAAATGTCCATGAGGGATACAAAGTGATAAGAAAGCCTTTGAAAAATTTGGGCTTTCAAACTCACCAATGATCCTCCCAATATAGAGTAAGCAGATGTACCGAGATGAACATAATAGCTGATGCCAACATGACGACGTTGCGCCTGTTCTGGAAATAATCCAGAATACAACAGGCATTTGTCCCCAACATCACGCAGTCCCTCTTCTCGCAAACGTCCGGTCATTTCCAAACTGTCGAGGTATTCTAATGCCAAAATACTATTAGCTAAATCTGAGGATTTCAAATAACGCATCAGCAGGAACACCAGATAACTCTGTAATTCCTCACTCAAATGCGTTTGGCAAGACTGCTCTGCCTCATTGATCAATGATTGCCATTGGGCAGTCGCAGTAGGTTGTAGTACGAGCGTGTCCATAATCAAGCTCCTTTTTAAAATGGCTATTTATAATATTATAGGCATTTTTTGAGCCGATTTAATTTGGAATAACTCTGTTTTCGAGGGAAGGTGGTTGGAGAATAGTTATGTTTGAAGAAAAAGTAAGGCGCATCATTCAAGAAAAATACATTGGATTGGTTAATGTGGTGGTCGAAAATCTGAAAACCTTACCCATCACAGACCATGGAGGAGAAGTGCCTTTTGCAAATGTTTGGGAAGCTTTTGCTCATGAGTTACAACATGAAAACAGTGCTTTATACTATCAGTATCTTAATGCGGTCGAATCTATTTGCCAACATTGTGTGCAACACTTAACATTGACGGAATTAAAACTGTTGTGGCTGATTTCAGACGGCAATTTGGAGTGGGATGAAACCGTAGAAACCTTTCCAGAACCCAATAAAATGCGGGAAGGAGTGACAGAAGAATTGCTATCTTGGGTAGAACAAGAAGCCGAAGAACCTGAATTTGAAGAAGAGGAAGTACGTAAAATATCGGAAACGAGTTCCACTCCCTAAAATGACTCTTCGACAAAATTGGCTGTTGAAAATGAACACCCCTGCTGATTTTCAACAGCCACTTAAACTAAGCATGTTCGTCCTAACAGGCTCGTTTATCCCTGTTCCTTCACCCAATTACGCCCAAATGTTCCCCTCATTCATAAACCGACGTAATCCCAAACTAACGCCTTAGTTTTCCTATTCTGGACTCCCCGTTTTATTGATCAGTATAATAGGTGATATTATCTATGTTGGTAGAGCTACATGTCAGTTTAGACGCATCCCAAACGATTCGTAAACGCTGGTTTCAAGATGACTACTTTGACCTGTTTATATGGCAGGACCCTACCAATATCATCAGCTTTCAACTCTGCTATGATCGAATGGGCAGGGAACGTGTCGTATCTTGGGATGAGGATAGAGGTTTTGGACACCACAGCATAGACGATGGAGAATCCTCACCCCATAAAAATATGACTCCCGTTTTCGTCATGGACGGTGCCTTTTGTTCCGATGAAGTCCTCCCCAAATTCACTGAAGCCTATCCCTTTTTACCTCAAGACATCGCCGATTTTGTCCTACAAAAACTGATAGAATATGCCGAAAAATTATGCCCCTCCTGAAACTCTCTTTTACCTTCATGGTTGGACCTCGGGACCAAACTCTTTCAAAGCCCGACTGTTACGAGACTACTTTGCCCAACACCACCGACCTCTCATCATTCCTGACCTCAACCAAAATGATTTCTTTCACCTCTCCTTAACCCGACAAATTCAACAAGTCACAACCCTATTACCTCCCCGACAACCTGTCACCCTAATCGGCTCCAGCCTAGGCGCCCTCACTGCACTCTGGCTTGCCGAACAACACCCCCAAATCCAACGCCTGTTCCTACTGTCTCCCGCTATAGACTTCCTCACCAACAGTCTTGCCCTATTGGGAGAACAACAACTCATAAACTGGTACCAACAAGGACAAGCCACTTTTTATCACCATGCCCTACAAAGAGATGTTCCCCTAAGCTACCTATTTATTCAAGACATGTACTCTTACAATGACCAAGACTTGCGCCGACAATTGCCCACCTTCATCCTACATGGCATACACGACACGATCATCCCAGTTCACTCCATCCAAAATTTCATATTCTCTCGACCCTGGATAAATCTGACCCTGCTCGACACCGACCACAATCTGACAGGAATGGAAACAACCCTCTGCCAAAAACTCCAACTATTCTTAGACAATTAGGAGATATCATCAATTGACGGCACTCTCAGGACTACCAACGCATCTAAGATAGGCTGACCACAGAAAAGCCATCAATCCCGTTGATTCAGACTGAATACTCCCTAATCCTTCCTTACCAAGGAAGGGCAGTGTGTGATTCCAAGTGGCTGATGGGCTACAATAATTCTTGTTAGTTATTTTAATTCTTTGAAGGAAAGCAATTTTCCCCTTACAGAAATTCTTACTCAATGAATCACCAACCCCCACAAAATACCCCCCACTTAAACGCTCAACCTACTTTGACAAACAACCCTCAACTCCCAAAACAATTCTACATTTGGAATTTATTCACTCATGGAATACATTGAAAATAAAGTCTTCGACGAAATTAATATTGGGGACAGCGTCAACCTCACGCGCACCCTCACTGTAGAAGACATCCATCTATTTGCCCTGATGTCTGGCGATGTCAATCCAACGCACATCGACTACGAATATGCCCAAAGCCGTTCTCTACAAAAAGTCAGTGGCCACAGTCTATGGAGCGCTGCCCTCATCTCCAACTTACTTGGCACCCAACTCCCAGGTGCCGGGACCATTTATCGCAAACAAGATCTCCAATTCCACCGCCCCATTGTCCTGGGAGACACCCTATCAGTCACCATTACCGTCACTGACAAAAATCCCCAACAACATACCGTGATTTTCGACTGCCGCGTCACTGACCAAAATAATATCCCCGTATGCACAGGCCTTGCTGAAGTCAGTGCCCCCCTAGAAAAAGTCAAACGCCCTCGTATACTCCTACCCAAGCTACATCTGGGCAACCCTGGCGCTCAACTTGCTCGTCTGGTAAACATGACCACCGATTATGAGGCGATTCGCATGGCTGTTGTGCATCCCGTTGATCGCAATTCATTTATGGGCGCCATCGATGCTGCCCGCGCCAACCTCATCATTCCCATACTTGTCGGTCCCCAAGAAAAAATTCGCCTCGTCGCTGAACAGGAACAAATTGACCTCAGGGACTACGAAATCATCAACACCGAACACAGCCACGAAGCCGCCACCAAAGCCGTCAGCATGGCCAGAGCGGGAGAAGTGGAAGCCATCATGAAAGGCAGCCTACACACCGATGAACTCATGCGTGCCGCCGTGCAAAGAGGCACTGGCATCTCCACTTCTCGACGCATGAGCCATGTCTTTATGATGGACGTTCCCAATTACCCTCGTCCACTCTTTATCACAGACGCTGCCATCAACATTGACCCCTCTTTAGAAGAAAAAATTGACATCGTTCAAAATGCCATCGACCTTGCCCACGCACTCAAACTCGAAACCCCCCGCGTAGCCCTGCTGGCTGCCATCGAAACTGTCAACTCCAAAATGCGCTCCACCTTAGAAGCCGCGGCCATCTGCAAAATGGCCGATCGTAAACAAATCACGGGTGGCATTATTGACGGTCCCCTAGCCTTTGACAATGCAGTCTCTGAAGAAGCCGCCCGTATCAAAGGCATCGAATCCGACGTTGCTGGGCGCGCCGACATTCTCGTAGCTCCCGACCTGGAAGCTGGCAACATGGTCGCCAAACAACTCGAATACATGGCCGAAGCCCAATCTTCTGGTATCGTACTTGGAGCCCGCGTTCCCATTGCCCTCACCAGTCGTGCAGACACCATTCTCAGCCGTATGGCCTCCTGTGCCCTAGCCCTACTGTTAGTCCACCACAAAAAAATCAACTCCCCTCCCCCCACCAACACTCCAGATCCCAAACAAAATCGCCTGCGCATTTCCTATCTGGGACGAGCTGACTCATCCACTCAAGAAACCAATGACTAACCCTATCAAAACCAAAAAATAATCAACCATTTCCTTCTAATTCTCACGTTCCCCATATAACAACGCTCAAAAAACAATCCCAGCCTTTCATTGTTACCCAGCACATATAGCAAGGGTTGATGGCAAGAAGCCCATCCCTCACAAATGACAAACTTTGTAAAAGACTAGGGTTGATCCCATCACCGTTGTTCCCCGACACCACAACCCTCATTCCCAGATAAATCGCTTGCACACAGAACGTTCCCATGCAATCAATGGGAACAAATACTCTCTTCATACCCTCAAAAATCGAATTGCCCATGAACCGACGCCTCTTCCTCAAAATTACCCTAACCACAGCCGGTCTCATCATTCAAGGACCATTCCCAAGCCAAGCCCAACCTTCCTCCCAAACCCCATCAACCCATCGACTCAATCCCTGGCTACACATCGCCCCTGACAACACCATCACCCTGCAAGTTCCTTACTCCGAATTAGGACAAGGTATTCACACTGCCCTTGCCATGCTGGTCGCCGAAGAGTTAAACGTTGACTGGTCAACCCTGCAAGTCACCCTCGGTCCCATCGACGAAGCCAATGAACACCCTTCATTAGGACAGCAAGCCACTTGGGGTAGTTTTAGTGTACGCGGCAGCTGGGAAATTTTACGTCAAGCCGCTGCCAGTGCCCGGGACCGTTTACTGAGAACTGCCGCCCAACATTGGCGAGTGGAATTGGCAACCTGTGAGGCCCAACAAGGGAATATTGTACACTTGGAAACCGGTCGTCGCCTCAGTTTTGGAGAATTGATCACCCGTGCCACGGCGCTGCGTCACCGAGACTCGGAATTTATTTCTTTAAAACCCACAACTGAATTTAAGATCATCGGTCACTCTCCACCCCAACTTAACAATTGGGCAAAAATAACCGGGACTGCTGTATTTGGACTGGATATTCGGCGTCCTCACATGCTCTATGCTGCCACTCAAAAAGTACCCATTCTAGGCGGTCAATTTCAACACCTACCCACCCAACTTCCAGATTCCCAACTCTCCCTGATCAAACTGCCCAATGCCATTGCAGTCGTCGGTCAACACTACTGGCCAGCCCGCCAAGCCCTTGAAAAATTAGACTTATCCATCTTACCCCCGACTGATTTGGCCACTGACCATGTTAAACCCCTGTTCCAAAATAGTCTACACACCGCCAAAGCCAAGACTGTACTTCAAATTGGAAATCCAGAAACCGTTCTCAAAACCCTCTCGCATCCCATGACTGCCGAATACAGCGTGCCTTTTTTGGCTCAAGTGCCCTTAGAGCCCACCAATTGCACAGCCGAAGTTCACCCGGATCATTGCGAAGTGTGGCTACCCACTCAAGCTCAACAACGTACTTTAAATCAGATCATGACCCTCACAGGCTTGCCAGAAGAAGCCATCACCCTACATACTACTCATATTGGGGGTAGTTTTGGACAACATTTCACCACCGATGATTGCGTTGAACAAGCCATATTACTTGCCCAACAACTGCGCAAACCTGTGCAAGTGATCTGGTCCCGAGAAGAAGACTTGCAACAAGGTCATTACCGACCCGCCATGTTAGCCCAACTGACTGCGGGTTTGGATGCTCAAAATTTGCCCACGGTGTTGAAAATTCAAGTGGTGGGTCCCTCTATTTTAGAGCAAATGGCGCCCCAATGGTTGACTGAAGAGATTGATTATTTAACTCTGGGCGGCTTACTCCCACCAATTTATGAAATTCCTCATCAGTTGGTCAATTATACGCCTCATTCTACGCCTATTCCCATAGGATTTTGGCGCTCTGGTGGGCACTCGCATAACGCTTTCTTTTTAGAGAGTTTTATCGACGAAATTGCCTATGCTGGCCACCATGATCCCTATCAATTGCGGAAAACGTTGGTGGCTGGACAACCTCGTATTTTAAACGTGCTCAATCAATTAGCAGAGCGAGTCAATTGGGGAAAATCGACGCATTCGGGAAGGTATTTGGGACTGGGAATTTATCAGGCTTTTAACAGTTTTATTGGTCAAGCCGCAGAATTAAGTCTCACTGCCCAAGGGCAGATCAAAATTCATCGGATCACTTGTGTGTTGGACTGCGGGATTGCTGTGCATCCTGGTTTGATTGAGAATCAAATAGTGGGGGGAATTGTATTTGGACTCAGTGCCTTACATCAAGCCATTACGTTGCACAATGGGCAAGTTAAACAAAGTAACTTTCATGACTATCCCATTTTGAAAATGTCACAAGTACCGGATATCAAGGTCCATATTTTACCCGGTGAGCATGAGCCCGGAGGAGTGGGCGCCATTTCCACGCCTTTGGTGGCGCCAGTTATCACCAATGCTCTATTTGCAGCCAGTGGAGAACGAATTCGCCAGTTGCCATTGAAATTGGGTTTTTAAGCGGGGTGTGTCATCAAACCAACAATAGACCTCTTGTTGCAAGAGGTCTATTGAACAACGAAACGGTGGGCAACAAGCAGGGGTTGCCCGATCCACTTGAACGTCAGTCAGGAAAGATTTTTAAGTCCCAAGACATCCTGCATATCAAACAGTCCAGTTTTCTGTTGGGCTACCCATTGTACTGCACGCGCTGCCCCTTTGGCAAAGGTCAAACGACTGGAGGCTTTATGGGTAATTTCTATCCGTTCTCCTTCGTCAGCAAATAGTGCCGTGTGTTCTCCAACAATGTCACCTGCCCTAATTGTTGAAAAACCAATGGTTTGTCTGGGTCGTTCGCCGGTTTTGCCTTGACGACCGTATATTGCATGTTGTTGTAAATCGCGTTGTAAAGCATCGGCAATCACTTCTCCCATGCGCAAGGCAGTTCCGGAAGGGGCATCTACTTTGTGGCGATGATGAGCTTCTATAATTTCAATATCGACTTGTTCCCCCAATACTTGGGCAGTCATGGCCAACAGTTTAAATGTCAGGTTGACGCCTATGCTCATATTGGGTGAGAACACAATGGCAATGTCATTGGCTGCTTCTTGAATCATCAATTTTTGTTCCACTGAGAATCCAGTAGTGCCAATCACCATGGCTTTGTTCGCAGCTCGACACAGTTGCAGATGTTCCAGGGTGGTGGTGGGGGTTGTGAAGTCGATCAATACTTGAAATTTGTGCATCACTGAATTGAGCCCTTCGGTGATTGGCACTCCAAATTGGCCCAATCCCACCAATTCCCCAACATCAGTGTTTATCCAACGACTGCCTTTGGTCTCAGAGGCGGCAGTTACGCTTATTTGAGTTTGCTCCGTGCAGGCTTGAATTAAACAACGACCCATGCGACCTGCTGCTCCGGCAATACCCACGTTGATTTTTATTGTCATGCAATCACCTTAAAAGATGGGAATTTAATATATGATCATTTATAATTTCATGTCTTCAAAGAACTTTTTAACTCCATCCAGCCAGGAACTTTCCTTGGGACGATGCTCACTGCCTTCTGAGATGCTTTTTTCTAATTCGCGCAACAGTTCTTTTTGACGAGGTGTCAAATTGATGGGGGTTTCTACCACCACCGTACAATAAAGATCGCCAACCGTGCCGCCACGCACGGGTTTAACGCCTTTGTTGCGTACTCTAAATACTTTACCAGTTTGAGTTTCTGGAGGAATTTTCAAGGTAACTCGCCCATCCAGGGTAGGGACTTCCAATTCTCCTCCCAAAGCAGCGGTGATAAAACTGATGGGAACTTCACAGTAAAGATGATGGTCTTCGCGAGAGAAAATAGGGTGAGGCCGAACGTTGATTTGGACATACAAGTCTCCAGCAGGTCCCCCATTAATACCGGCTTCCCCTTCATTGGACAGGCGAATGCGGTCTCCATTGTCCACCCCGGCAGGGACTTTAACCGAGAGAGTTTTGTGTTCCTGTACTCGACCGGTACCCTGACATTGGGGGCAAGGGTTGACAATAATTTTGCCATTGCCTCGACAAGTGGGACAAGTTTGTTGAACAGAAAAGAAGCCTTGAGTGATGCGAATATGTCCATTGCCATTACAACGTGGACAAGTTTGAGGGTTGCTGCCTGCTTTGGCTCCAGTGCCATTGCAGCTTTGACAGGTTACTTGGGAGGGAATGCGGATTTTAACTTCCGTGCCAAATACCGCTTCTTCCAAGGATAAACTGAGATCATAGCGTAAATCGGCGCCTCGAAAAGCTCGATTGCCTCCCCGGCCGCTTCCCCCAAATACACTTTCAAAAATATCTCCAATATCTCCAAATCCAAAGCCTCCAAAACCCCCAGCCCCTGCTGCCATGCTGGGATCAACTCCAGCATGACCAAATTGGTCATAGGCTGCACGTTTTTGAGGATCGGAAAGGATTTCGTAGGCTTCTTTAACTTCTTTAAATAATTCTTCTGCTTGAGAATCTTCGGGATTTCGGTCAGGGTGATGTTTCATAGCCAGACGACGATAGGCTTTTTTCAATTCGTCTTCAGAGGCATTTTTAGAAACCCCCAGTACTTGATAATAATCACGTTTGGCCATAGTTGCTCACTGAATCATAAGGAGGCTTGGTGCCTCATTTTATTTGTTTAGGATGACGGATTTTCTGCTTAGATTTGGATATGGGAATTGTAAAACAGGTGCCAGAAGAATCTGACAGGGTTAGGGCGTGTCATCAAAAAGGGTGAAAGGAGGTGTTATTGGGAGGACCCTTAGAAGCAGCCCTGCCCCTCTTATCAGTTTCGATATTTCAAACTATTGGAGGGTGCTAAAACTGGACAGTTCGGATGAATGATGTCAAAAGACCTGACAGGTTTCATAAACCTGTCAGGTCTGATGAATAGGATCTAGCTGATCATTTCCAGATAGGGGCTAGGGCCTCTCTATCTCCTTATAGCAATTGCTATTACTTATCCTTGATTTCTTCAAATTCAGCATCCACAACGTTTTCTTTAGCCTTTTTGTCCTTGTTGGCACCTGCAGTTTTTGCCGCTTCCGTGAATCCCTGTGCACTTTCTCCAGGATTAGCTTGCGTTGCATAGACTTGTTGAGCAATGCGACCCGACAATTCGGCTAAGGTTTGCGTTTTGGCTTCGATTTCAGCCTTGTCATCATTCTTAATTGCTTGTTGTAAACTTTCAATTGCCTTTTCGACTGCTGATTTGTCCGAGTCAGTTACTTTATCTCCAAAATCTTTCAGAGATTTCGTGGTGGCATGCATCAGATTGTCGGCCTGATTGCGGGCTTCCACCAGTTCATGGAACTTTTTGTCTTCACTGGCATGGGCTTCGGCATCTTTGACCATGTTGTTGATTTCTTCTTCAGTCAAGCCGCTGGAAGCTTTGATTTGAATGGATTGTTCCTTACCGGTTGCCTTGTCTTTGGCAGATACGTGCAGAATACCGTTGGCATCAATGTCAAATGTGACTTCAATTTGGGGAATGCCACGCGGAGCTGGTGGAATACCCGCCAGATCAAATTTGGCGAGTGATTTGTTGCCAGAGGCAATGTCTCGTTCCCCTTGTAACACGTGGACAGTGACTGCGGTTTGGTTGTCTTCTGCGGTGGAAAAGACTTGGGAGTGCTTGGTGGGAATGGTGGTATTTTTGGGGATGAGTTTGGTCATCACTCCTCCCATGGTTTCAATTCCCAAGGACAGCGGGGTCACGTCTAATAATAAGACGTCTTTAACGTCTCCGGAAAGTACTCCGCCTTGGATGGCAGCGCCGACGGCAACGGCTTCATCTGGGTTGACGTCTTTACGCGGCTCTTTGCCAAAGAGATTTTTGACGATTTCTTGCACTTTGGGCATGCGAGTTTGACCACCGACGAGAATGACCTCGTTGATGTCCCGAGCAGATAGACCGGCATCTTTGAGAGCGGTCTTGCAAGGTTCTAAGGTTCGTTCCACCAAATCTTCTACCAGGGCTTCCAATTTGGCCCGGGTCAGTTTAACATTCATATGCTTAGGCCCGGTGGCATCAGCAGTGACATAGGGCAGATTGACTTCGGTTTGTTGACTGGAAGACAGTTCGATCTTGGCTTTTTCCGCGGCTTCTTTGAGACGTTGAAGGGCCAGGGGATCGGTTTTTAGGTTGACGCCGGTGTCTTTTTTGAATTCTTCTACCAGATAGTCGATGATGCGCATGTCAAAGTCTTCACCGCCAAGGAAAGTGTCTCCATTGGTGGAAAGTACTTCAAATTGATGTTCTCCATCGACTTCGGCAATTTCAATGATGGAAATGTCAAAGGTGCCACCACCAAGATCATAAACGGCAATTTTGACATCGCCTCGTTTTTTATCCATGCCATAGGCTAGGGCTGCTGCGGTGGGTTCATTGATGATGCGTCTCACTTCTAAACCCGCGATGCGACCCGCATCCTTAGTTGCTTGACGTTGAGAGTCGTTAAAATAAGCTGGGACCGTGATCACGGCTTCTCTGATGGTTTCCCCTAAATAGTCTTCGGCAGTTTTTTTCATTTTCATGAGCACTCGAGCAGAAATTTCTGGGGGTGCCATTTTTCTGCCGTTGACTTCGACCCAAGCGTCTGCATTGTCTGCCCTTACGATTTTATAAGGGACCATTTCGATATCTCGTTGTACTACTCGATCATCATATTTACGTCCGATCAAACGTTTAATAGCAAATAAGGTATTTTGAGGATTGGTAACGGCTTGACGCTTGGCGGATTGCCCGACCAACACTTCTCCATCATTGGTGAAGGCAATTACGGAAGGAGTCGTGCGAGAACCTTCACTGTTCTCAATCACTTTGGTGGTTTTGCCTTCCATGATGGCTACGCATGAATTGGTGGTACCTAAATCAATGCCAATAATTTTTCCCATAATCGTTCCTTTATCTTAAAAAAAGCAAATTCTATCGGTTACTCGGGTGTAGAATGAGTAATCCTATTCTCTAATTCAGCAGTTTGTCAGTTGGGTTGAATGGCTTTAGCAACCACTACTCGGGCTGGACGCAACAATCGGTCATTGAGTTGATAGCCTTTTTGGTGGACTAAGAGCACCGTATTATCCTCCTGATCTTGAACAGGTTGTACGGCAATAGCTTCATGCCATTGGGGATTGAACTTTTCACCTTGGGGATTGATTTCCAAGATATTAAATTTTTTGAGGGTGTCAGCCAATTTTTTTGAAATCAGCATCATTCCCTCTTTAACAGCCCCCAGGTCAGTTTCTGGTTTATTGGCAGCTTCAATTCCCAGTTCCAAACTGTCTTTGACTTCTAGCAACTCAATGGCAAATTTTTCAAGTGCATACTTGTGTGCATTCTCAATTTCTCGAGCCATGCGTTTTTGTACATTGTCCAATTCTGCTTGCTTACGCAATAGATTATCCCAGTTTGCGGTAGCCTTTTGTTCAGCCGCTGCGAGTTGACGCGTCAATTCTTCCACAATAGATTCAGTGGGAGTTGAAGCAGCTTCTGAAACAACTTCGGGAGGAATCACTTCCTCCGGTGATTCCACAGGGACGGTGATCTGCGCCGAAGATAAATTCGACTGACCAGATTCAGTAGGCGAACCCGGAGATTCCGGGGCTACTGTAGATTTCGCAACCGTTGCATCTGCTGTCATAAATACTCCATATTAACAAACCACTTGATTGAAACAGGGTGTTAATGGGGGTCAATCAATGAGGGTTCAAGGCAGACCCTAATAATTTGGCCGTCAAGTCAACGATGGGGATAATACGTTCATAAGCGATGCGGGTGGGGCCAATGACTCCCAATACCCCAATTATGGTACCATCCATGGTTTTGTAAGGGGAGGTAATCACACTGCATTCTTCAAAAACTTCATAACCAGCTTCCTCCCCGATAAAAATTTTAACCCCATTGGCCTGCAGAGCCTTGTCCAATAATTGTAAAATGTCGTATTTTTGATTGAAAGCCACGAATAACTCTCGCAGTTTTTCCACACTGGACAATTCAGCCACATCCATCAAATTAGTTTGGCCAGAAATGAGGCAATCTGCGTTATAATCTTCCTCTTTCTCAAATGCTTTGCCCGCCATTTCCTCAACCACTGTCCTTAACATAGTATCCATACTTTGCTGAGCTTGTTGTAACTCCTGCAATAAATCGGATCGCACAGTTTGCAAATCTTTACCCAAAAAAGCTGTGTTGAGGTAATTAGCGGCTTGCTCCAATTGGGCAGCAGAATAAGTAAATTGCGTATGGATGATCCGATTTTGCACCTCATGATCGTTGATCACTAAAATGACTAATACTCTATTATCAGATAATGGCAAAAATTCAACATGACGCAAAGCCTGAGTCACCCTTTTTGGTAAACTGATTACGCTGGTTAAGTGAGTAACCTCGGACAAAAAATAAGAAGCCTGTTCTAACAAGGGTTGATTGCCTGACTTGTGTGTAAATTGAGTACGTAATAAAGCTTCTTCTTCGGCTGCTAAGGGTTTAACGTGCAACAACGTATCTACGAACAATCGGTAACCCTTGACTGTAGGAATTCTGCCGGAAGACGTATGAGGTGAACGCACCAATCCCATCTCCTCCAAATCTGCCATGATATTACGAATGGTGGCGGGACTTAAATCCAGATGGACATCACGAGACAAAGTACGTGATCCCACTGGCTGTCCCTCCCGAATATAGCGATCCACCAACACTTTGAGCAAATAACGAGTGCGTTCATTAAGATAATGACTGGGCATGAAATATCACCATCTCAGTTATATTGATAAAATAAATTGCCAAGGCCGGTTGGCACAAAAACAGAAGACCATCACTTTGAAATAAACTTATTGAAACTTGATCAATCCGGTCGTATTGTGATCTACCCCCCCATAGACAACCCATTTAGGGATTGACACCTCCCTAACAAGTGCCAGTCCTCACGATACAACCGTGATTCAATTGAACAAGCACACCCTGCATTATAGCCCAAACTCATGGAAAAATAGTATTTTATTTAGGATAACCATGTTCAAAACCATAGGATTAATTGCCAAAAAAGGTGACCCTCGAGTCAAAGGATGTTTAGAAAGTCTCATTGCTTTCCTTAAAAAACACCACTATGAAGTTGTCATTGATGCCCTCAGTGCCCGTCTGCTTTCGCAACCCCAACTCAGCATTGCCAACAACACCGAAGCCTTGGGCGCTCGCTGCGACCTCATCATTGTGATCGGTGGAGATGGGACCCTGTTAGAAGCTGCCCGTCTGCTGGCTAAATACGATATTAGGCTATTGGGAATCAACCTAGGACGTCTGGGCTTCCTAACTGATATTAACCCCTTAGAAATGGAAAGCTACCTCATCGACATTCTAGAAGGTCACTTTCTCGAAGAAGAACGATTCCTAATCTATGCCGAAGTGTACCGTCAAGGCCAATGCCTATCCTATTCCAACGCCCTCAACGACATCGTCATTCACCGCTGGAGCATGTCCCACATGCTCAACTTTGAAACCGTTATCAACGGACACATTGTCAACTACCAACGCGCAGATGGCCTCATTATTGCCACCCCCACCGGCTCCACAGCCTATTCCCTATCTGCTGGAGGACCACTCATTCATCCCTCACTTAATGCGCTGGTGCTCGTCACCATCTGTCCCCACACTTTGACCAGCCGACCCCTTGTCATTGACGGTGACAGCCGCATTCAAATCACCCTGGATGAAACTCAAACCGGGGAAGCCCAACAAAATAGCGACGGTCTACTTCGACAAAGACTGATTCCCGGAGACACCGTCATCATCGAAAAACGTCAAAACATCCGACTGATCCACCCCCAAGGCCATGACTATTACACAACCTTACGCGCCAAACTGGATTGGGGGAAAGGGGTTTGAAACACCGTGTTGCACTCACTTCAAATTAAAAACTTCGCCATTGTTGAACACCTAACCCTTCAATTTTCCTTGGGACTTACAGTCATTACTGGAGAAACAGGGGCTGGAAAATCCATTCTCATGGATGCCCTAAGCCTGGTCCTCGGAGAACGAGCCGACAGCACCATCATCCGTGAAGGCTGTGAGACTGCCCACATCGCAGCCAAATTTACCCTGCCTGCTGCCGCCAAAACCTGGCTTGACCAACACCTCAACCTAACGGGACCAGAATGCGAAATTCGGCGTATTATTTACCAAACTGGCCGCTCCAAAGCCTATCTTAATGATCATCCGGTCTCCCTTCAGATTTTACGCCAGTTAAGCGATTATCTCATCGACATCCATGGCCAACATGCCCACCAGTCCCTACTCAAACACGACTTTCAGCGCCAACTGCTCGACGACTTAGCTCCGGACCACACCTTATTGTCTCACATCCAACACCTCTATCAAGAATGGAAAACCTTACGCCAACACCTACAAGAATTGGGTGGCCAAGACCGCGACGCTCGTCTTGCCCTGCTCAACTACCAAGTACAAGAATTGGCAGAATTTGAACTCACCGCAGAAGCCATCCACACCCTCGAAACTGAACATCGACAACTGGCCAATCTCCAAAAATTACTCGACAACAGCCAACAAGCCCTGCAAAAACTTGACGCAGAAGAAGGCAATGCTGCCCTTACCTACCTAACTCAAGCCCAACACCATTTACAAACCATCCAAGCTCATGACGACCGTCTGACTGCCCCTCTTCAACTGCTCGAAAATGCCCTGATCCAAACCCAAGAAGCCGTGGGAGAATTACAAGATTACCTACAAAAACTCGACCGAGACCCGCAACGTTTGGACCAAGTGGAAAGAAAAATTGCTGCCCTGCAAGATCTGGCTCGCAAACACAAAGTGCGCTTCACTGAACTGCCTGACTACTTTAACCGTCTATGTCAAGAACTGCAAAAACTGCAGAATTATGAGGAACATATCAGACAGACTCAACAAAAAATTGACCAAGTTCTCCAAAACTATCGGGACACTGCTGAGACTCTGCATCAACAACGCATCAACATCGCCCAACACTTGGGCAAACATATTACCGCTTCTATGCAACAACTCGGCATGCCCAAAGGGCACTTACTCATTGCTGTCACCACCGACCCAGACGCGCTCCCTTCACCCACTGGTTGGGACGAAGTCGAATTTCTCGTCAGCACCAACCCCGGTCAAGCCCCCAAACCCCTGCATAAAATCGCTTCTGGAGGCGAATTGTCCAGAATCAGCCTGGCCATCCAAGTCATCGCCTCCCAACAAAGTGGAGTTCCCACCCTAGTATTTGACGAAGTTGATGTGGGAATTGGAGGCAGCACCGCAGAAATTGTCGGTCAACTGCTCAAACAACTCGGTCAACAACGCCAAGTATTTTGCATCACCCACCTACCCCAAGTGGCCTGTCAGGGACACCATCACCTGCAAGTTACCAAAACTGCCGACCAACACACCACCCACACCCACGTAAAAATTTTACAATTTGATCAACGCGTGGAAGAATTAGCCCGCATGTTGGGAGGGCTGGAAATCACAACTCAAACGATTGCCTACGCACAAGATATATTACAACGTTGTCATCCTGACTAAAAAATCACTACAGAGAATTCCTTCTATCTTGTGACGCAGATCGTCACTGTACGTATTCCCACGCAGAACATGGGCCCAATAAGATGGGCTGACCAACGGGAAACCCATCAATCGCCTCAAGGTAAAAAGGAAGTTGTTGTTTACCCTAACGAAAACTGCGATCGATGGACCTCCTGTCGTCAGCCCATCCTACTTGGCTGACAAATTCAAATTTTAGAGCAAACGATCAATACCGCACTGTCCACTGTTGATTGATCCGATCGTGACAATCCCACAACTGCACTCTACCTCCATTCTGATTCATAGTCCCAGAATCAATATCCAAACATTTATTGGGAACTGCCCGATTGTGCCAACGTTTTTGAGCATCCAAATACCACTTCTGATTATCTTCCTGATGACATAACCATAATTGTACTTTAGCCCCATTCTGCTGCACATTTTGCACATCCAAACATAAACCGTTGCGCGCCATCAATCGACCTTGATCCAACTTCCACATTTGGTTACTTGCCCCCAAACATTGCCAAATTTGCACTCTTCCCCCGTTTAAACGCGCATCAAAATCACCCCTGTGCACATCTAAACACTTATCCCGATTGCTCAATTGGAAAAAATCTCGGGTCATTCTCTCTTCCTCAACTGTTTTTACCGGAGGATTGACTGGCGGCACCACTGAAGTAGGGTGATACATGGGCAACCACTGTTGATTATTGCGATCGTGACAAGCCCACAATTGCACCTTGCCCCCATTGACATCCATAGTTGCAGAATCAATATCCAGACACTTATCATTGGCCCGATTCCGCAACCGTTTCTGACGATCAAAATACCACTGTTGATTTGAGCCCCCTACACAATTTGACACTTGTACCAATCCACCATTTCGATCAATTTGTTGAGCTTGGACCTCCAAACAAAAACCATGACGCGTAACCAATTGTCCACTTTGCAATTTCCAATCTTGATTAATTTCATTGGTACATTTCCAAATCTGCACTTTGCCACTTAGGCGTTGGGCATCAAAATCTCCCCGATGAATATCCAAACAACGACCTCGACTTGTTAAACGAAAAAATTCCTTCTGCATGCGCCCATCAATCACTTCGGGAATAGGTTCAACTGGGACCACAGGCACTATGGGAACTACAGGATTTACCACCTTACCCGCTTCCAGTTTTAGCGCAGAAAATTTATTATCAGCCAAATTGCCTACCCAAGCTGTATTTTGGACATAAGTAAATACCTGCCCTTGAAAATTAATTCCATCATATAACTGGGCAGTGATCTCTCCACTGACTTTAAGAGAAGAAACTGCATTATCAATACCCATCAATCGCAAATCCGGTTGGGAAGACCGAAAACATCTTTCTAACCCCAGATAATTGGGATCAGTATACAAGCACACTTCTCCTTTAACTGCCGGATTGTCGGTCAAGGGACGAATGATAAACTGTTGATTTACTCCCCCATGACAACTGGACAACACCAGCCGAGTCCCATTTTTATTACTGGCTTGATCCGCATCAATGCACTTTCCCGCCATGCCCAAAATACTACTTTGAGCCCCAGAATAACTCCACATTTGACTGTTCCCACCGTGACAATCAGCCAAAACCAATGGGGTACCATTCCCAGTTTTTCCCCCTTGCACACTGACACATTTACCTGCCCGATTGCGCAAAGTTTGAGACAGATCATCATACCGCCACTGTTGGCTGGTGGCGCCCTGGCAATCCCACAATACCAACGGCGCCCCATTCTGCAAATTGTTGTTTAGAGTATCCACACACTTACTTTGATTCAGTAAAATTCCATAATCATAACGAATCAACTCAAAACCAGTTTGAGCCAAGGTGACTGGACTTACGATAACAATAAACCATAACCAATTGATAAACTTACGCATAACAAATGTTCTCCACAGAGTTTAATTTTTCCACATATCCCATTGTTGATTCACCTTTTGATGACATGCCCAAACTTGCACCTTGCCCCCCTCTTTATAGAGATCAGGCTCATGCAAATCCAAACATTTCCCATTCGCTCTATTGACCAATCTTCCTTGATCAAAGCGCCATTGCTGATTACTTCGATCATGACAATCCCAAACTTGTACTGCCCCACCATCTTGTTTGAGACTGCCAGAATCCAAATCCAAACAACGCCCAGTCCGACTCACCAGTCGATGATTCTCCAATTTCCAAAGTTGACTGTCCACCATTCGACATTGACGAGTACTTAATCGTCCTCCATTCCCAGTTGGCTCATCCACTTGTAAACATTTACCATTGTTGCGCAAACGGAAATAATTTCCAAGATCGTCATAAGTATCTCGATCTTGAGGAAAAATCACCGCTTCTCGATCTTCATAAGGAATTGGAGCATTAGAACGTTTTTCCGGATAAGAGGGAACAGGATAATCCGAATCTTCTTCCCAGGATCGACGTGGAGGTTTGGGGGGAAATCTTTTCAGAGGTTCAATTTGCAGGGAAGAAAATTGGTTACTTTGTGCCCCCAAATTAGTTTGATCTTGGGTATAAGTGTATGAAAACCCTTGATAATCTGCATGTTCATACAATTTCACTTGAACAGGTCCCATGACTTTTAAAGAAGCCGCCTGATCATTGATTCGCAAATAGGCAAAATTAGGCTGATCTTCGATAAAACATTTTTCCCAACCCTGAAAATGAGGTTCCCCATACAAACATACATTCCCAGCGGTTGTTTCTAAACTGAGAATTTTCAGCGATGAAAACTGTTTATCCATTTGCTCATCAAAACTTGGGGTATTATTGGCATAAGTGCGGCTGATGCCTTGATAATCAGCATGTTGATAGAGTTGGACTTGAATATCGCCCTTGATGCGCAATGAAGAAATACGATCGTTGATCCCCAAAAACTTAAAATTGGCCTGATCTTCTGTAAAACAACGTTCCCCGCCCTGATAATGAGGTTCCTCATAGAGACAAACATGACCCACGGCTTGATCAAAACGGATTTTTAGGGATGAAAAAGCATCGTCGTCCTGATAATCAAAACGAGGACTGTCCTTAAGATATACCCGCTTGAATCCACGATAATTGACATGTTCATACAGTTCAACCTGCACATTACCTTCAATTCGCAGGGAAGAGACCTTGTCATTGATACCTAACTGATTGAAATTGGTATGGTCTCTTTCCAAACACAGTTCCCAACCTTGATAATCTTCCTCTTCATATAAACATACCCGATCAATGGCCAACGCCTGAGCGCTGAGTAACAGTAAAATTAAGGTTAAACCTTTTGTCATGGTTATTTTCCTCCGTACAATGGTGAGTGATAAAAGCAAATTATAATCAGATCGCATTTTTTATACCAGCAAAACCTAAAGAGTAAGGCCCGAGAGCCTAACGTCAATTTAAGATTATACTCTAATAAAGAAATATCCTATTTTTTTCCTACAATAAAATATGGGAACAGGATCATGAAAAATCATTTTTATCCTATTTTTTAAGCTTTTTACGAACAGTTGCCGCAACAATAATCTTAAGTTTATAAATCCCTAAAAAACCATTGATTCCGTTTACAATCCTTGTTATACTGACAACCCAGTGTATAACCTGTGCTTTTCACTCTCCGGCATCAATTTTTTTTTCGACTCGTCTAGCGCAACCAGATGACCGTCCCACTTACCTGGAAAAGCGCATGACCTGTTTAAACCTATCAGCAACAGAGACCTCTCATGTCAATTCCACACCCTGACACTCCATTACCCTCTGAAATTACTCCGGAAACCACTTATCTTAACCGTCGTCAATTCATTCAAGCCACCTTATCCACTGCCATTATTGCCAATACTCTGTCCACTGCCACTTGGGCTAAGGGCATTGATCCTCATTCCGTGGGCAGCTTACCCACCACCCAACCGCTTTCCCCAACTTCGACCAGTTTGCTGAGCACTGATGAGGCCCCCACTCCCTTGGAAAAAGTGGTTAATTTCAGTAACTTCTATGAGTTTGGCACAGACAAAACAGATCCGGTAAACTATGCTCACTCTCTTAAAGTCGATCCTTGGCAGGTCAATGTGGTTGGAGCAGTTGCAAAACCAGGGGTGCTTGGTATCGAAGATATCCTCCGTTTATTCCCTTTGGAGGAACGCATCTATCGGTTACGTTGTGTTGAAGGATGGTCTATGGTTATTCCTTGGTTAGGCATATCCCTTGCCCAATTCCTCAAACGTTTTCAACCCACTTCTCAAGCCAAATTTGTGCAATTCCTCACCCTCCTTGATCCTCAACAAATGCCCGGCCAACGCCGTCCCATCTTAAATTGGCCCTACCAAGAGGGACTGCGCATAGATGAAGCCATGCACCCTTTAACTTTACTCAGTTTGGGACTGTATGGACGAACTTTACCCAAGGAGAATGGGGCACCTTTGCGCTTAGTAGTGCCTTGGAAATACGGTTTCAAAAGTATCAAATCCATTGTTACCATTCGGTTAATGGAGAAACAACCGTTGACCAGTTGGGAAGAAGTGGCGTCTTCTGAATACGGTTTTTATGCCAATGTCAACCCTGAAGTTCCCCACCCTCGTTGGAGTCAAGCTCGAGAAAGACGCATTGGAGAATTTGCCAAACGAGACACCCTGTTATTCAACGGTTATGCGGAACAAGTGGCCAGTTTATACCATGGCATGGACTTGAGGAAATACTATTAAAACAACAACCCCCCTTCCCCCCCATTTAGACCCCCTGGTCAAATCCACACTCATCCTATTTGGCAATTTGCCTTGGCTGGGACTGGGAATACTGTGGGGCACCGATCGACTGGGTGCTGATCCGTTGACTGCTCTCATTCAAGAAATTGGATTATGGGCCCTCAACTTCCTATTGTTGACCCTGACCATCACCCCACTACGCTTGATCACAGGTTGGAGAGACCTTAACAAACGCTTGAAATTAAGGCACATTTTGGGATTATTTGCCTTTTTATACAGCAGTCTCCACCTGCTGGCCTACCTGTGGTTTGAACATAGTTTCGACTTAACCTTATTCATCAAAGACCTCTCCACTCGCCCCCCACTGCTGCTTGGCATGTGTGCCTTTCTCCTCATGTTACCCTTGACCATCACCTCCCATTCTACAATTATCAAACGACTGGGTACCGAACGCTGGAAACACCTGCACCACCTGATTTATTGGATTGCCATTGGCAGCATTGGCCATTTTCTCTGGCTGGCCCAATCGAAGGCCGACTTACAGCACCCCATCATCTATGCCGGCATTTTAGCCTTCCTACTACTTTTACGATTTCCCCCCTTACTGAATCGGCTGACTCGAAAAACTCCCGATCAGTTTTGACAATTGACACTGATAACTTATGCTCCAGTCTCTACCTAAATTGCAACTGTTTGATCTCCACTTTCTCAACATCTGGATGTACCAAGCCCTTGATTTAATTACCGACATCATCCATCAAGGCACCACGACAACTATTTTCATCATCAATGCTGACTGTTTAAATAAAACCTTTGATGACCCAGAATACCGACACACTTTACAAGAAGCCGATCACCTGTTTGCCGATGGTTCGGGAATACGTTTAGGCTGTCGGATCATGGGCGAAACTTTGCTGGACAATGTCAATGGTACCGATCTATTCCCATTGCTTTGCGAACGAGCGGCTCAACACAATTTTTCCCTCTTCCTCTTTGGTGCCAAACCAGGTGTGGCTGATCAGGTTAAACAAACCATGACGCAACGCTATCCAAAATTAAATATTGTGGGCAGTCAACATGGCTATTTAAACTTTAAAAGTTCCGAAGAGCAAATTCTCATTCAAAACATCAATAATTCCAAAGCCGACATTTTACTCGTAGCCTTGGGTGCTCCCTTGCAAGAAAAATGGTTGGCTGCCCATCGATCCCAATTGGCACCCAAAGTGTTAATAGGAGTGGGTGGACTCTTTGACTTTTACTCGGGTAACATACCCAGAGCCCCCTTGTGGCTACGTAAAAAAGGTTTGGAATGGACCTATCGTTTGTATCAAGAGCCTCGCCGACTTTTTAAACGTTACATCCTAGGTAACCCACTGTTTATATGGCGAGTTTTGCGTTGGAAATGGTCAAAATCTCATTCTTAGCCCTGCTCGCCCTTATTAGCCCCGTTTGGAATAGCAGTTTCGGGAGAAAAATCAGTGCTCTGTCTTTTTCTCATAGAAGGGACCAATCTGAGTGGTGGCTGGCTCATCAGTGTAATAAGGACGTTCCATAGGACTGTCTCCACTTTCTATCGCCAATTCCCGTTCTCGGGCAACAATAAGACCCAAACACATCTTAATGTCTTGTACGGTCTCTTCCGAAAGTGGATATTTTTCACCAGGTTGAGGGGTAATTTCTCGAATAATGGTTGTTAATACCCTACGCATAACTACCATGATATGTTGCTCTTTAGCAAGGTCATCAGGATTCATCATTAAACTCCTTAAGAGTTAAAAAATTAGATACAAGCGATTCATTTCAGATACAAGCAATTTATTATGGCCAAAATTCCAACAAATGGCAAGTTATTTATTATGCCGAGAAATTGTCCTATGCCACACGAAATTTCTGATCATATTTTACTTTTCCTGATTAATGACCCGTTTTTACCATCATTCCATCGACCCTAGGCATCTGCCATTGATACAAATGAAAAGGATAAACTCACATGACTGTTCAAATCATCACAACCCAACCCTTTGCTGAACAAAGGCCGGGCACTTCCGGTTTACGTAAAAAAGTCAGCGTTTTTCAACACCCTCATTACTTGGAAAATTTTGTTCAAGCCATTTTCAATTCCTTGGAAGATTTTCAAGGTAAAACCTTGGTCGTGGGTGGAGATGGTCGTTACTATAATAAAACTGCCATTCGTACCATTCTACAAATGGCAGCCGCCAATGGCTTTGGTCATGTTTTAGTGGGACAACACGGTTTACTGTCCACCCCGGCGGTTTCTGCCATTATCCGTAAATATCAAGCCTTTGGTGGCATCGTCCTCTCTGCCAGTCACAATCCCGGGGGACCGGAAGGTGATTTTGGTATCAAATACAACATAGGGAATGGTGGCCCGGCTCCAGAAAAGGTGACAGAAGCCATTTATCAACACACTCGAGTCATCAAGGAATACCGCATATCACAACTGCCAGTCCCAGACCTGTCCATGCTAGGACATCATCAACTTGGGAATATGGGTGTAGAAATCATCGATCCCGTAGCCGATTATGCCCAACTGATGAAACAACTGTTTGATTTTGAGAAGATTAAGGACTTATTTAAAACTGGCTTTACTCTGCGTTTTGATGCCATGCATGCCATCACAGGTCCCTACGCAAAAACCATTCTGGAACAGCAATTGGGAGCACCCTCAGGCACTGTGATGAATGGCGAGCCTTTGGAAGATTTTGGTCAGGGACATCCCGATCCCAACTTGACTTATGCCCATGATTTGGTGGACATTATGTATGCTGAGCAAGCCCCTCAATTTGGAGCTGCCTCGGATGGAGATGGGGATCGCAATATGATTTTGGGCAATCATTTTTTTGTGACCCCCTCAGACAGTTTGGCCATTCTCGCTGCCAATGCGCATTTGCTCCCCGGTTACCAACAAGGATTGCGAGGAATTGCACGTTCCATGCCCACCAGTGCCGCAGCTGATCGGGTGGCAGAGCGCCTGGGCATTGATTGTTATGAAACTCCTACGGGTTGGAAATTCTTTGGCAATTTGTTGGATGCGGGCAAAGCCACCCTTTGTGGAGAGGAAAGTTTTGGCACGGGCTCCGATCACGTTCGTGAAAAAGATGGCTTGTGGGCAGTGTTATTTTGGTTGAATGTTTTAGCCTGTCGCCGTCAATCCGTGGAAGCTATTGTCAAGGAGCATTGGGCAGAATATGGTCGCAATTATTATTCACGTCATGATTATGAAGCCATCGATGCGGGAGCTGCTCAACAATTAATGGATAGACTCAATCAACAATTTCCTCATTTGCCTGGAAAAAAGTTTGGGAATTATACAGTGGAAACTGCCGATGATTTCAGTTATATCGATCCCATGGACCACAGTATCAGTACCAAACAGGGATTACGGGTCTTATTTGAAGGAGGTTCTCGCATTGTCTTTCGTCTTTCTGGGACTGGGACTGAAGGGGCCACTTTACGGGTTTATCTGGAATCATTTGAGCCTGAAGTCAGTCGACAACAGTTGGATGCGCAAGTGGCTTTGGCAGAGTTGATCCAGATTGCCGATCAATTGGCCAATATTCAAGTGTTGACAGGACGGGACAAGCCTTCAGTTATCACTTGATATTGTTGACGATCCGAATGTGGGGAGGATGCCAATAATTTCTTATTTTTCATCAAGTTGACAAAGTAAGTGATTGCCAATTCATGATATAAAGTGTCAGGACTGACAGTTTTTTGAAAGCTGCCAGTCCGCTGTTTTTCAGGATGTTTCCTATTTTATTTCCGTTCTCAAGTGGTGATCGAGCAATTTGAGCAGTCGCGTGTCCTTGATTTCTTGCTCACCACTGAAAATGGACTCCAGTAACCATTCTTTAATTTCCCGCCACACAATTTTCTCCGCAATTGCCCGAGGCACTAACCAGCCAAAAGCCAGGGAGGATAATTGGCGGTCTAGATAATAATGGGCTTTTTGTACACAGCGTTGCCATAATGGGTTGTGACAAAATTCCCAATGTTGACAATATAGGTGCAGTGGTTCTGTAATTTCAATATTTTCATGGGCTTGAGTTAACCAAAATTGCCATTGGACGCCAGAAATGCAGCCCAGAGGAGTGGCAATGGGTTGGGACTGGTTATCCCATTCTAACAGGTTGGTGTCAAAAATAGGGCCCAATTCACAGAGTTCCAAGGGAGTGGGCAAGGCAGTGGCGCCAGTGATCAGGGTGCCGAAAAAGATGATATGAGAAGCGGGATCAGATTGTCCCAATAAGCGTTGACTGATAAGATGATGTAAGGTTTGGGCGTAACTTTCCAAGGCTGAGCGATTGAGACCTTCTAAAATAATAGCGCATAGATTTCCAGATAATTTTGCTTTTTTGATAATATCCCATAGGTAATCATGAAATTGTTGTCCATGTAAAAGTCCAGTGGGAATGTGCAGAAATGTTGGAGAGAATTTGCCAGCAGTAATGGCTTGACTACAGGCGGTAGCAACATTCACAGCCAAAGCACCAGAAAATACTATCAATTCTCCAGATCGTAGGCCAGCCAATACTTCTTTGGCCAATTCTTGGGCGCTGTCTGATTTTAGACCACAGTTTTTTAAGTGATTGATTAACTGGTATAGGGTTTCTTCTATGGTCAGCAATTCCTTGATTGGAGTTTCTTGAGTTGGCAGGTAAGATAGATAGAGTCCAGAGGATAAAACCAGATATTCTCCTTTGTTGTCTGCAGAGGTACTTTTGACTTCCAACAATAATTCTTCTTGAACTTCTACATTGGATTTGAGTTGGTTGAATTGTTGAATAAAATCATTCAGTTCTGCCTTGGAGACTGAGTGACTGAGTTGTTGTTGAAACAGCATCATTGCCGGCAACAAATCATCAATCAGACGTTGCTCCATTTGTTTAATGTGTTGTTTTAAGAGAGTTATTTTTGGGTCTTGGTTGACTGTATCGAGTTGTTGTTTGATGAGTAAAGTGATTTGGGATATTTCTTTCATCTTACTGGATAAGACGGTGGCAGTGGTGAGTAGAGTTTCATAATGATTTTCAAGAATGAATAGACGTTTTGAGACTTCACCCATGATTAATTCTCTCATTTTGGCCAAGCTCTCTATAGGGAATTGATTGGTCAGGTGCATACGGTTTTCTAAATAGGAAACTCGTTTATGAAGTTCTTGTAGTAATTTGGGCAGGTCTCCTAAGGCTAAGCCCATAACTGCTAATGAGGAAGGTTCAATAGTTTCTGGAAATTTTTGCAAGATGCTTTCAATTTCCGTATCTTGCTTAAAATAGCCAAATTCGTAAAAACGTTGAACTAGAAGACGAGGGATTTGTTGGGTTTCGGCAAGGTGGTTGAAGCAACCAATGTCCAATAGAGTATTTGGAGGGGGGGGCTCTTGTCCTTCTAAAAAATCAGCTTCGTTGTCATATTTTTCCAAAAACTGTTGTAAAGTGGGTTGAGAATAGATCCAAGTTTTCCAAATTTCCTGAAAACAGGTCCTAGAGTATTGGGCTCTGGGCAATTCTTTTGAATCAACGGTATATTGGAGTAAGTTTTTGAGTTGTCGACAGATGCCTTCCATGCTGTTGGCTCGGAAACCGTCGACTTTGGGAAGCAGTTTGATGAGTTTCTTTTTAGGGGGACCGGCAATTTCGTTGAAAAACTGCCAAAATTCGTCATCAGTTTTATGTTGTAAAATCCAAGTTACCTTTTCTTTTGGATAGTCTTTGTAGCGCATGGGTATTGACCTAGTGTTTTTTGAGGGGGTTATTGAGGGTTAATTCAGTGTGAAGTTTGATGAATAAATTGAGATTTTCAAGTGGGGGTTGGGGGGTAAGAGCCAAAGAGGGGGTTGGAGGGGAGGGTGAATTGTTTGTTCCCATAGCTTGGTATGGGAACAGGACAGAAAGTTCATATTAAGAGTTTGGGAACACTCAATTGATGGTTACTTTTCGGTGGCTTTTAGGGAGGCAGTTAAAGTGAAGGCGCCTCGGAGATCGCCAACTTTAAAGCCCGTGGCTTGATCATTGGGATATAGTGTTTGGAGTTTGGTCTGCAAGGAGGGAGCAATTTCAGTACCGTGACAGCTTAAACAGAGTTCTGCCGTGGGAATGGCTTTCATATAACGCACTTGAGAGTGGCCATCTGCAGTTTCAACTTTGTAGTATTCCAAGGTTTTGGGGTCTTCACCGGCAGCTTTTAGAGTTTCAAATTGTTGGAGCACGGTACGTTCCCAATCTTTTGGAGCATTGTCTGAATTGCGGACTTTTAGACTGGTTCGTCCCACCTGTATCCCTGTACTTTCAGTGACTTGACTGGTTATTTGGGGAGCTTGTTGTTGACAGACTTCGAGGGCTGCTTCTGGGCCTTTTTTGAGGGCTGCGGTCAATTCTGCCAATAGAGAGTCGCCCAGTTGTTTGACAGTGGCTCGATAGTGGGTCAGTGGGTTTTCTTCTGGAGATTCAAGAGTGTCACTGCTGTAGGTTAAAGGGTGAAGGCACAGTCCAGCCAGAAGGGTGATGAATTGTAGTTTTTGCATGGGTGACCTCGGTTTTGGGTGAAGTGTATGGACTTAATGGAGTATAAAGATTTTAATCGGAGGGGTCTTTATTGTCAAGAGACTTTGGGGTTGATTCTCAGTTTCCACAAGTTGGGCATATTGTTCCAGTAAATAGTCAGTATTTTTGTAACTTAATATTTGACTTTAGGGGACTATTCAGTTAGGCTGATCTGAGCATTTTATGGTTAAGTGAGGAGTTGTACAACCGGTTATAAGGTCTCGACAAACTTTCTTGGTTAGCCTATTATGAAGCATCGTGAATTCCGATTTCACAGGATATCCAGATGGGGGTTCAAAGTCAAAGTTGTCTTTATCATTTGTCAATGTTCAAACTCAACCTTTGGTATTACGGTATACTTCGTTTCTCAGAACAGGTCCATGTATTCCTTTCTTGACTCCCCCCCTCCTATTTTATTGTCTGGTGATCTCTTTTATCCACAATTGGCGCAATCTCGAGTACTGATTATCGGGATGGGGGGACTTGGCGCTCCAGTTACTCTCCATTTAGCGCGGGCTGGAGTGGGTCATCTCACTTTGGTTGACTCCGATAAGGTAGAATTATCCAACCTACAACGCCAGATCATTCATACCAATCAAGATTTAGGACAGTGGAAGGTGGAATCCGCTCGTCAAAAAATCCGGCAATTAGCACCTCAGATTCAAATCCGCCTGTTGCCTTGTCGTTTGGAAACTGACCTTTTATCGGAACAAGTTTCGCTATCAGACGTAATTGTGGACTGCACTGATAATTTTAACAGCCGGTTTGCTATCAATCAGGCGTGTTTATATCATAAAAAACCTTTAGTTTCAGGGGCGGCTTTACGTTTTGCTGGACAGTTGACGGTATTTTTATTGCAGGAGTCCCGCAGTCCTTGTTACCATTGTTTATATCCGGACACTCCAGACATGGAAATGGCCTGCCACAATAACGGAATTATATCCCCTTTGGTTGGTGTGATAGGCAGTTTACAAGCACTGGAGGTGATTAAAATCTTGCTCAATCTTGGCAAAACCTTATGTGGTCGGTTATTATTAATAGACGCCTATAATATGCAAAGACGTATATTAACTTTGAATAAGGACCCTTTGTGTCCCTCCTGCTCTACTAAAAGTCCCTCAAAACTACTCAGTTAGATCAGTCTACCTAAGCGTCAAAATGTTATTTCCTCAGCCACCAGCCTTATTTTGAGGTCGTTTCAATTTTCAAATCACTGAGTTTATTATAAATGAAGCATTGTTTGATAGGAATGACCTTAGAAATGGATTTAACTCAAGAATATTCTCTTTATCCACTGCTGATGAGGGAAAAATTATTAAATACTCTGTCCATTTTTAACTGGAATTGCCATAATTGTTTCATTAGACCTCTTGCAAAAGTACAATGATGCGATAAAGATGAGATACGAAAAAATAAAAGGAAAATCTCCGTTGGAGTGGAGGCTTTAGCCGGTCAGCCGTAGGCCTCACCCCACATACACAAATTGCAAGAACCTACCGCTGACCGGCTAAAGCCTCCATTCCAACTATCTTAACTGAGGGGCAACTCTCATTTTTTCATGATCGCATACTTTAGCAAGAGATCTACTGAATTCTTTCACTTTCTAGCCCCGGGCACCCAGTATGACCATTACCGTTAAATTTTTTGCCAGCCTACGAGAACAAATAGGCACTAACCAGCTCAAACTCACTTTACATACTCCGCTTACTATGGAACAAGTCTGGACAAGTGCTTGTCCAAATACTCCATTACCCGAATATTTACTGATGGCTCTCAATAAAGAGTATGTTCAAGCGGATGCCATTGTCAAAGAAGGGGATGAAGTGGCTTTTTTTCCACCAGTCACTGGAGGTTAATGTGAAAATTGCCGTTACCGATCAACCCTTAAACCCTTGGAAAGAGTTAGCTAATCACGAAGCTCTTTTAAAGGATCAAGCAGGTAAGTGGGGAGGATTGGCCACCTTTATTGGGACCATGAGAGATTATAACGAGGGAGAAACTATAGACGCTTTATGGCTAGAACATTATCCTGGTATGACTGAAAACTATTTACAACGCCTTGCACACACTGCTCATCAACGTTGGGAAATTGTAGACACCTTAATTTTGCACAGAGTTGGACAAATTTATCCAGCAGACACCATTGTCATTATTGGCGTGTGGTCTGCTCATCGGGCTCCGGCTTTTGAAGCCTGTCGTTACCTTATTGAAGAATTGAAGCATCGAGCCCCCTTTTGGAAACAAGAAACTTGTTCTCAAGGATGTCGATGGGTTACCACTAACACTCCTCCTTATTCTGCACCTTAAGGCTGTGATAAACTCACCATGAAAATCTTAGTTGTCGACGATCATCCCTTATTTCGCAATGCTTGTCGCTATTTGCTAAGACGACTCGAACAAAACATCACCATATTAGAGGCTAACAATTTAGTCACCACTCTGGGTATATTGACCCAACACACTGATTTGAACCTCATTTTGTTGGACCTTAACATGCCGGGCACCACGGGTTTGAGCGCATTTCATTCTATTCGAGAACAAATTCCTCACACTCCGATCATCATTATTTCCGCTTCTGAAGATATGGATGACATCCGTCAAGCCATCCAAAGTGGAGTATCTGGATATATTCCCAAGTCCACTGACAGCGACATCATACTCAATGCAGTAAAACTTGTTCTCGCTGGTGGTATTTACCTCCCAGAAATACTGATTAACCCTTTTCTCAATGCCACCCAAAAATCCGCTGACCAGTTACTTTCACAACGCCAAAAAGACATCCTATCCTTAGTTGAAAAAGGTCTGTCTAACAAGGAAATCGCCCAAAAACTGAATATTTCAGAAGAAACTATCAAAAAACACATCAAAAATATCTTCCAATTGCTGCAAGTTAATAATCGAATGCAGGCTGTCATCAAAGCCATTGAACTGGGAGAAATCACCAAATGATGACCAGCCGCCAGCATGGGAACTGATATCATTTCAAACTCAAGAAAAAGAAACCGGTTCCTGGTCATCCATTGCGACAAAAACAGCACTCGTCCATCCATTTACAAGGGACCGCCTGCATTCTGCAACTTTTTGGCTGAGTTTTTCTTGGCTGAGTTTAATGAAGATATTTTGGCAAATAACCTGCTTTTTGGGCCAATTCTCTAACCACTTCAACACAAGCACTGAAAGCTTCTTCCTCATCCCAATGATTCTCAGCGGCAAAATCGCTGATCACTGCCACCGCATGTAAAACTGTGATCACAAATGAACGTTGAGGCTCTACATGCATTTCTTCCTCAACAATTTTCACTTTTAAATGGGCAAATATCTGGGCAACTACCGGTCCCCATTGTTCATTCTCAATCTGTAAATCTTTTAAAGTCAATACCTTAATTGCAATTTTAGCCATTTACAGAATCCATCCAATTAAGTAAAGCCAATGGTTGTTCAACCATTGCACTAGCCCCCCATTCCCAAGGTTTATCAGTGGCACTGAGATAACCATACAAGGCCACTACGGTAGACATGCCTGCCCGTTGACCTGCCTCAATGTCCCGCAAAGCATCGCCTATATAAACACTGTTTTGGGGGGAACAATTCAACCATTGACAAGCCTGTAACAAGGGCGCCGGATGCGGTTTGCTATAAGGTAAGGTATCTCCACTCACCAAACAATGACTGCGAACATTTAAGCCCAAATTTTCCAACAAAGGTTGAGTCAAATAGGCCGGCTTATTGGTCACTATTCCCCAGGGAATACCACGCTTTTCCAAAGTATTAAGCACGTCTGCCATTCCCGGGAACAATTGAGTATCTTGGGCAATATGCTCAGCATAAACAGTTAAAAAGCGCTGCCGCCACACCTCCAATTTTGGATGATCTTCTTCAATTTGAAATCCTTGTCTAACCAATGCCCGTGCTCCGAAAGAAACCCATGGACGAATTTGTTCCAAGGGCAGTTTCATGCGCTGTTGTTCAGACAAGACTACATTCAAGGCAAATCCCAAAGTTGGAGCCGTATCTAACAAAGTCCCATCCAAATCAAATAATACACTTTGAATCAATCCCATTACATTTCATCACGTTGCAAGTGCATCAAATAGTTGATCGACACATCTTTACTGAGGGAATAATGTTGAGTCAAGGGATGATAAGTCATCCCTGTAATCGTTTTAATTTTCAAATGGGCGTGGCGAGCCCATTGAGCCAATTCAGCTGGTCGAATGAACCGGGCATAATCATGAGTTCCACGAGGCAACATTTTCAAAACATATTCTGCCCCCACCACTGCAAATAAATACGATTTTAAATTGCGATTGATCGTTGAAAAAAACAGGTGTCCCCCTGGCTTTACTAAATCATGACAGGCCATCACCAAGGAAGATGGTTTGGGAACATGTTCCAACAATTCCATACAGGTGACCACATCAAAACTGCCCGGTTGTTCCGCGGCCAATTGTTCTGCGGTAACTTGTTGATAAGTAATACTTAAATCAGATTCATACAGGTGCAATTTGGCAACACTTAATGAAGCTTGACTCATATCAATTCCAGTCACTATAGCTCGATGATGAGCCATACTTTCACTTAAAATTCCACCTCCGCAACCCACGTCTAAAACCATTTTTCCAGCCAATCCCCCTGTTTGTTGGAGAATATAGCTCAAACGCAATGGATTGATATCGTGCAGAGTCTTAAACTCACTGTGTGGATCCCACCAACGGGCTGCCAATACACTGAATTTCGTAAGTTCCTGTTGATCAACATTGTTCATGATTTTCATGATGAATATCCTAACCTTATATCAAGGTGGAATAAAATTGAGATCGAATGCCAAACAGTCGACAATTCAATCCCCAGTAAATCGGTCATCACTCGATAAAATAGACTCCTTGTTCTCTCTCACATCCACCCCCAATTCCCCGCTTAATTGTCGATTTCTTCATTTCCTCTCAATGGGATGATTTTTCTAACTTCAGCCTGGCAATCCTGTTTCGTTTCCCTAATGAAATCATCTTCTTGTAAGGAATCTCGAAAAACCTGCTCTTGGGTTTCTCGAACTCGTTTTTGTTGAACAGCCGGAGTTTCTCCTTCTGCATAGCCCAAATTGATATGAATACACTGTTGATCATCCACTTGAGTTTGTAATATTTTTTCCAATCCGTCCTTTTTAGTCAATAAGGATTTCATATTACCGGGCAATACCAAGTACCAATGCGGACCTTCTCGCTTTTTAAATGCACAATTGATAGCCAATTGTTTGGTCAAGCCAGAGACCGGCAAAGTAGATACCAACACTGACCACTCATCCTGAGCTGACTCTGGCTTTTCTAACGAGGAATATTCAGAAAAATTTTGTGTTGAAACTGGAGAATAAGAAGTGGATTGAGGAGGGGAAGCAGGAGCAGAGGGCTGAGTAGGAGGAACAGATTCTCTGTCTCGATGGTTAACAGAAATTGCAGGTTGCATGGGAATGGCAGGTTGGGAATAGGCTTGCGGACGAAATGCCAACATGCGTAACATAAGCATTTCAAATCCTCCTCGTAAATCCGGAGCTAAGGGTAAATCCCGTTTACCTAACAAACCAATTTGATAAAATAACTGCAGATCTTCTGGAGATAAACGCTGGGCCAAATTCAAAATAGAAGCTGCTTCTGACTGATCAGCTTCCACTGTAGATGGCGCTACCTGAGCTAGAGCACAAATTTGTAACAGGGACAATAACTCATTCAATACAGAAGAAAAATCAGGATTATGTTCCGCCAATTGAGCAACAGTTTGTAACAAAGCACTGGCATTATGATCCGCCAAATTTTCTAGCAGTGCAATCACCACTTTGCGATCCAAACTACCCAACATTGTTTGAATTTCTTCCGTCAATATCTGACCCGCGCCATAAGCAAGGGATTGATCTAACAAACTGAGAGCATCTCGCAAACTGCCATCCGCCACCTTAGCAAGGAGTTGCAAGGCTGGCAATTGATAATTAACTCCTTCAGATTTGAGGATTTTTTCCAAGTGTTGACTGATATAATCCAAAGGTACTCGTTTGAGATTAAACTGCAGGCAGCGAGATAAAATAGTGGGAGGTAATTTTTGAGGATCAGTGGTGGCTAACAGGAACTTTACATGAGGAGGCGGTTCTTCCAAAGTTTTCAATAAGGCATTGAAACTGTGGGTAGATAGCATATGAACTTCGTCAATCAAATAGACTTTGAACCTCCCTTTAGTAGGAGAATACTGTACATTCTCCAACAATTCCCGAGTATCTTCAACTCGAGTACGAGAAGCCGCATCTACCTCGATTAAATCTACAAAACGTCCCGTATCAATTTCTTGGCAAGCCGCACATTCTCCGCAAGGATAGGCTGTAACTCCCTTTAAGCAGTTTAACGATTTGGCTAAAATACGAGCTATGGTGGTTTTACCCACTCCCCTAGTTCCTGTAAATAAGTAGGCATGATGGAGGCGATTGTGTTCAAGGGCATTGGTCAGAGCCCGCAGCACATGGGCTTGCCCCACCATTTCAGGAAAATTACGTGGCCGCCATTTACGGGCTAGTACTTGATAAGCCATACTTCCAGACCTAAAGAGTGAAGGGGAATAACAACCGTCTCTGTCAGTTCTCCACAATAGGGGGAGAAATTTCTAGAGTTTACTACATATTTGGGTTAGGGGATTATCTTTCTGGACAGTCAGGGAAGAAAGGTAGAATATGGGCAACAGAGTACTATAGAATAGAAAACTAGCGTCTGTTCATGATTTTAAAGACGATTGTAACATCCATGGGGGCGGTAGCCTTTGCCAGCCACACCCCGGCACTCACTACGGCTGCTACCGCTGCTTCCTTCCGGACCTGACGGGATTTACAGCTTCATGTTGCGAGGGGACCGACACTGACTACCATAATTTGGCGGAGAGAGAGGGATTCGAACCCTCGGTACGATTTTGTCGTACACACACTTTCCAGGCGTGCTCCTTCGACCGCTCGGACATCTCTCCAAAATTGTGGTGAAAATGACAAATCAACATTTTCAGAGACATTGAAAATGAAGGGAACATTTTACAAAAAATTAAGCCGATTGTCTAGTCTTTGGATGAAATTATTTTCGGGAAGTACTTGTGTGATCAAGCACCTATCAATCCCTCCCGCAAATTAACTATCCCTAGAAAGGTAGAAACGTTCTAAAGTGGTTATCCGTCATAACATAAAATTCCTAAAGTTGGAAATTATTCTAATCCTACTTCTGCCAAAGAATTGGCTGTCAACACTTGAGTCAACCAAGTTTCTAGTTGTTCCAAATCCGAAGTTGCCTCAATTCGTTCTCGTACCGATTCTGCAACCGTTGGAAATTTTAGTCGCACCTGTTGCCACAGTAATTTTTTAGTTTGTTGCTGTATTCCTTGTTGAACACCTTGTTGTATTCCTTCCTGCAAACCTTTTTGCAGTTGCTCATTTAACAAGGCACTGGTAATTGACAACCGTTTCAATTCCTCGGGATAGGTCTGAAAATAACGTTCGATGTAGGGAATTACTGCTTCATGTACATCAGATTCTTGAAGTTCCATGCGTTGAATCTCCCAAATTTTTTGCCAAATGGTTAATGGATCGGTGAGTAATCCTATTCTCAATGTTAATAAGATATAGTTTAATAACCCTTGTTTCAAGCATAACTGAATGAATTCTGCCAGTTTTTTGCCACGAGCCAAAGGTAATAATGGATAATTTAGTGGTGCTAATTCTAACTCCGTAGGGTGAATTATCCATTGTGCAATGCGAGCCGGGCAATGATAAATCCCAGGAGTTGAAGTGGGATAAAACTGAAACTCGTTGGATAAACGTAAAATATTGTCTGGTTTGGTGACACAAACAATAGTCAAAGTCCTTTGGCTGGGTAATTGGTTAAGTGGATCATGTTGAGCACTGAGAACATTAGGGAATTCTGTTTGCATCGCTCCCAGTCCCCAGATTCGCATCATGATCTTATTGTAATCCAACATAGTGAGAGGATCGTGGATACCTTTGAATTCTATGGCATTTAAGCGTTTGAAATAGGAGAATAAAGTTGTTTCTAAACTTTGTTGTTGTTTCAGAGTGGGACAGCCGACCACCAGGTCAATGGCCCGACCCCGAAAAAAGATTTCTCGTTGAGTTTCTACAGTTAAACCCAACTGTTCAAACCAATGACGGTAAAAGTCTTTTGTCGTGTCATCAAAAAGTTCTGAATTGGGAGAAGGGTGTGTGGTCATAATTTTTTTAGTGGGAGAGAAAACTTCAATGAAGAGATTTTCCCTCCGACAGTCAATGATGAAGTTGAATTTAAAGGGTTAATCTCTCAGCAATTCGTTAATGCTAACTTTGCCACGAGTTTTTTCATCCACTTGTTTGACAATGATAGCACAATATAGACTGTATTTTCCATCTGAGGAGGGTAAATTACCTGAGACTACTACTGAACCTGGGGGTACATAGCCATAACTAATTTCTCCAGTTTGGCGATTGTAAATTTTGGTGCTTTGTCCAAGATACACTCCCATGGAGATTACAGAGCCTGCTCCCACAATCACGCCTTCAACAACTTCTGAACGAGCTCCAATAAAGCAATCATCCTCGATAATGGTGGGAGTGGCTTGTAGAGGTTCTAAAACGCCACCAATTCCCACTCCCCCCGAAAGGTGAACATTTTTGCCAATTTGTGCACAAGAGCCCACAGTAGCCCACGTGTCTACCATGGTACCACTGTCAATGTAGGCGCCAATGTTGACATAAGAGGGCATCAAAACAACTCCTGAAGCTAGGTAGGCTCCTTTTCGGACATTGGCTGGAGGCACTACTCTAACTCCTTGTTTTTGAAAGTCAATATGTCCAAATTGAGCAAATTTAGTGGGCACTTTGTCATAATAATTGGTCACATCCCCTTTCATAAATTGGTTATCTTCCAGACGAAAGGACAGGAGAACAGCCTTTTTAATCCATTGGTGAACCACCCAAGTACCTGCTTGTTTCTCGGCAACTCGGATTTGTCCTTGATCCAATAAGTACAGCACTTCTTGAATAGCTTGTTTTATATGAGAAGGGGCAGTTCGAGGAGTTAAATCTTGGCGGTTATCAAAGGCAGTTTCGATGAGATTTTTTAATTCATTCATAAATTTTTCAGTTAATTTGGGAAGTTGGCGGTTGGACAATCAGTAAATAGAGAGGAGAATTCAGATTAGAGTCCTGTTTCTAGGAAATAACGAATTCTTTGAGCGGCTTCAATGCAATCAGCCAAAGGGGCGACGAGGGCAATACGGCAACGTTGCTGGCCTGGATCACCATCATTCGTAGGTCGAGAGAGATAACGACCGGGCAGGACTGTGACATGATAACGGTTAAATAAGCGTTGCGCGAATTTATCATCGGCTATAGGCGTTTGTGGCCATAGATAAAATCCTGCCGCTGGCAAAGTAAGGGACAACACTGGTTTGAGAATTTCTAAGACGGCAGCGTATTTTTCACGGTACAATTGGCGGTTGGCGACAACATGGCTCTCATCCCGCCAAGCAGCAGTACTGGCTGCTTGAACTGCTGGGGACATGGCACACCCATGATAGGTACGATAATGGAGAAATTGGCGGATTATTTCCGCATCTCCAGCCACAAAACCTGAGCGTAAACCTGGGGCATTAGAACGTTTTGAGAGGCTGTGAAATACGATACATCGTTTAAAATCCCAACGTTTTAAATGGGCACAGGCCTGTAACAAACCGACACTTGGGGATTGCTCATTCAGGTACAACTCACTGTAACACTCATCTGCAGCAATGATAAAATCATACTCTTCAGCGTAGCGAATGAGCATTTCCAAAGTTGCCTGTTCCAAAACTGCTCCAGTAGGGTTATTAGGGGAACATAAGTACAGCAATTGGCAGTCCTGCCATACCTTTAGAGGTACCTGAGAAAAATCAGGTTGAAAACCGTTTTCCTCTAAACAAGGCAGATAGTAAGGTTGAGCTCCCGCCAATAAAGCAGCACCTTCATAAATTTGGTAAAATGGGTTAGGCATAACCACCAAAGGGTTATTCTTTTTTACATTAATCACTGCTTGAGCAAAAGAAAATAACGCTTCTCTCGTACCATTTACAGGCAGTATCTGCTGTTGCGCATCAATACTGCCAGCCGGAAGTTGAAAGCGTTGTTGTAGCCAATATGTTATACTGTTCAACAAGCTCTCACTTCCCTTGGTAGTTGGATAACGATTCAGCGTGGGAAAAGCGGCGTGTAAGGCACTTAAAATCAACTCTGGAGTAGGATGTTGTGGCTCCCCCAGCGACAAATTAATTGCCTTCAAATCAGTGGGAGGATGGCAACCCACTTTCAGTTGTGCCAATTTTTCAAACGGATAAGGTTGTAACAGAGTTAAATTTGGGTTCATGATAGTGCATGACAAATGTTAAAAAATGCGATATTCTATTCGATTATGCCAATGATAGCAAAGGGGATGGATGAAATAAGTTTGCAATGTAACCCAAGTTGAGCGTCCAGAAATAGCATTCATTGCAGGACGGCTTTACTGTAAGGAAGTGGGCTTTGTGCCCATTTTTTATTTCTAAAGTCTCCCATCTGCACCCTTCTTGTCAACCATTGAATCGGGATGAATAGGCTACTATGAAAAGGAACATGACCTATTTAAAGTTAATCTTACTTCATCCTTGTAAGAGGATAACATCTTGATAGATAAGGAACTCCAACAATTATTAACACCCATTATCACTGCTTTAGGCTATGAACTGTGGGGTGTGGAACGCCTCCCGCAAGGCAAACGTAGCTTCTTAGTTCGCGTGTATATCGACAATTCCCTAGGCATTACGTTGGAAGACTGCGAACAAGTCAGTTACCAAATCAGTGGGCTACTGGATGTGGAGGACCCTATTCCGGGTACCTATACTCTAGAAGTCTCCTCTCCAGGTTTAGATCGTCCTCTGTTTAACTTAACCCAGTTTCAACGTTTTATCGGTCGTATCCTGAAGATTAAACTGTTTCGACCCTTGGACTCCCCAAGTCCACGCCGCCATCTTACTGGCACTTTACAAGCCATTGAAGAAAATCAAGTAGTTATCTTGGAGGAAGGACTAGAATATCGTATCGCATACGACAACATCGACAAAGCGAGAATAGTACCTGAAGACATTTTTTGACTGACCTTGCCTTCTCCACCGTGAGTTCCCAACTTCCTCCTATTGACTATAACCTCAGGAATTTGAGAACGACTTTCCATACCAGTCAACAAATGAACATCAAATAAGGGTGAGAATATGAACAAAGAAATCTTAATGGTAGTTGAAAGCGTGGCCAATGAAAAAGGCGTCAGTAAACTCATTATTTTCAATGCCTTAGAATGTGCCCTGGCCAGTGCCACCAAAAAACGTTATGGTAATGATATTGACATTCGGGTAACCATTAACCAAAGGACTGGAGACTATGAAACCTTTCGACGCTGGCAAGTTGTTGAAACCGTAGAATTCCCGGATTTGCAGATCTCCCTAGACAAGGCCAGGGAAAAATATTCCTCCATCGAACTGGGCACATTTTTTGAAGAACCCATTGAATCTGAAGGATTTAATCGAATTGGCGCCCAAACTGCAAAGCAAGTCATTGTTCAAAAAATTCGGGAAGCGGAACGGGCTCAAGTTGTCGAAGCCTATAAAAATCGCCAAGGAGAACTGGTCAGCGGCGTAATTAAACGAGTTGAACGAGGCAATGTTATCCTAGATTTAGGGGGCAATGCCGAAGCTTTAATTCCCAAAGAGGAACTGATTCCTCGGGAATCAGTACGATCCGGAGATCGATTGCGAGGTTACTTGCACAGCATTCGTCCTGAACCTCGAGGTCCCCAACTGTTCCTCAGTCGCACTGCTCCAGAGCTGCTGATCGCTTTATTCAAATTGGAAGTCCCGGAAATTGGTGAAGGTCTCATCGAAGTCATGGGAGCTGCCCGGGATCCCGGATTACGAGCCAAAATTGCAGTACGTACCAAAGATGGTCGCATCGATCCTGTTGGCGCTTGTGTGGGCATGCGGGGTTCCCGGGTACAAGCCATTTCCAATGAACTTTCTGGAGAACGGGTCGATATCATCTTATGGGATGAAAATTCTGCCCAGTATGTGATCAATGCTATGTCTCCTGCCGAAGTAATTTCTATTGTGGTTGATGAAGAAGAACACAGTATGGATGTTGCCGTACGGGAGGAACAATTATCCCAAGCCATTGGGCGCAATGGACAAAATGTGCGCTTGGCCAGCCAACTTACTGGCTGGACCCTCAATGTGATGACTGAGGCCCAAGCCACCCAAAAAAATCAAGATGAAACTGTTGTAGTTCAACAACTTTTTGAAAAAGAACTTGCTGTTCCCGTGGAAGTAGCCAAAATTCTGGCTCAAGAGGGATTTTCCTCATTAGAGGAAATTGCCTATATTCCCCTCAACGAGATGTTAGAAATCAAAGGATTGCAGGAAAACATTGTCAAAGATTTACGACAACGTGCCAAAGATGCCTTAATTACCCGTGCAATTGTCAGTGAGGAACGAGCGGATGAAACTCCCGGCAACAGTGAATTATTAACACTGGAAGGTATGAATCTGCCCACAGTGCAAGCCTTGGCTGCGCGGGGAATTTCTAATTTGGCGGAACTGGCTGAGCTTTCTGTGGATGATTTATTAACTTTGGAGGGAATGAACGCATCCATAGCTGGAAAACTGATTCTACAAGCCCGGGAAATGACCATGGCTAACTGGTAATTCCCCATGGAATGATACACTCAGATTAAGAAGTGGTAACCATTATGACTGAAATAACGATTAAAGAATTTGCAGAAGTGGTGGGCGTTCAAGTGGAACGTCTATTAGGACAATTGGATGACGCAGGTCTATCCGCAAAAAATGAAGAGGATTATCTAACTGAAAAAGAAAAGTTACAATTGTTGGCTCATTTACGGCACATTCATGGCAAAGACACTCAAAAACCCGATAATCCAGAGCCCAGTAAGATCACTTTGAAGCGCAAAACTGTAACTGAAATTCGAGTACCCAATGCCCAAGGTCGTTCCAAAACAGTGCCCGTAGAAGTGCGTAAAAAACGAACTTATGTCAAACGCAATGCTTCTGAGGATAACAAAACAACTGTTCCCAAATCTGCCGGGGAAAAGGTTGCCGAGCCTTCAGCTCAATCCACTGTTGGGGTAACTCCACCTCAAGTAACATCCCCTCCTGTTCAAAATCCAGTTCCCACGATTGAATTGGCAGTTCCAGTTGAAAAGGAAATTCCTTCCCCACAAGTGGCTCAAGTTCAAGTTGTTGCTACAAAATCGGCACCTTCCACCCCCGTTGTGGATAATCCAGTGCCTTCAAAATCCACTGTCACTTCCAAAGATCCCATTTTGCCAATACTAGAAACTCCCCCACCTGTTCCCGTAAAAGGAGAACAGACTAAAACGGTTTTCAGAACTAAATCCAGTTCACCAGAAACTACTCCAAATTCTACTCCAAATTCTACTCAAAGACCAGAATCAAGACGGCCTCATTCCAATACAGGGAATTCCAGCACTGTCAAAAAAACAAAGTCAACTCCAGCAGGTAAATTTTCTAAACGAAGTGATGAATCCACAACTTCCTCAAGTCCTACCAATTCAGTTCAAAATTCTCCTAAGGGAACGTCTCATGTTCCCGTAAGTAAAAAACCAGTTTTGCCTTTGGGAGAAGGTGATTTAGAAGATGATTTTCCAATTGCCGAAGTCTTGCCTGCAAAAGGAAGCGTTGTTAAGAAAAAACCACCTTCTAGGACGGCCCCAGTCAGTAAGGATGCTGCCTCTAAAAGTAACAAAAAGGGCAAAGAGAAATCTCGAGGAGAGGATAAAGGTGCCAAGTTAGAACGCCAAGAAGAGAATGGGGAAGGCAAGCGGGTAAAACGGAAGGTTAAAAAAGTATCTTCCGAACAACAATTTGGTTTTATCAAACCGACGGCGCCCATTGTGCGAGAAGTTTCCTTGCCAGAATCTTTGACAGTTGGGGAACTGGCCCAGAAAATGTCTATCAAAGTAGCTGAAGTGATCAAAACCATGATTAAGATGGGAGTCATGGCCACCATTAATCAGGTTGTTGATCAGGAAACTGCTGCCATTGTGGTCACTGAAATGGGACATATTCCTAAGTTGCTCAATGAAAATGCCCTTGAAGAACAATTGGCTCGCACTGTACAAAATGGGGAATTGTTACATAGAGCCCCGGTCGTGACCATCATGGGTCACGTCGATCATGGAAAAACTTCCCTGTTGGATCATATCCGGGCTACCAGAGTGGCGGCTGGTGAAGCCGGTGGCATTACTCAACACATTGGTGCTTATCATGTTGACACTCCCAGAGGCAGCATTTGTTTCTTAGATACTCCAGGCCATGCCGCTTTTACCCAAATGCGAGCTCGAGGTGCCAAAGTTACTGATATTGTCATCCTCGTAGTGGCTGCTGACGATGGAGTTATGCCCCAAACCATAGAGGCCATTCAACATGCCAAGGCAGCCAAAGTCCCATTGGTGGTTGCAGTGAATAAAATTGACAAACCAGCTGCTGATCCAGCCCGAGTGAAACAGGAATTATCTGGACATGAAGTGGTTCCGGAGGAATGGGGAGGAAGTACCATGTTTGTCAATGTTTCCGCCAAAACTGGGGAAGGTATTGATACTTTATTAGAGTCAATTTTGTTACAAGCAGAAGTGCTCGAACTGAAAACAGTCAATCAGGGACCTGCTCGTGGCGTAGTCATTGAATCTCGTTTGGATAAAGGACGTGGGGCAGTCGCCACCATACTGGTACAAAGTGGACTGTTGAAGAAAGGCGATATTTTGCTGGCTGGTCAAGAATTTGGGCGAGTTCGAGCCATGTCCGATGAATTGGGCAAACCTTTGCTCAGCGCTGGCCCCTCAGTTCCTGTTGAAGTATTGGGACTGTCCAACGTTCCCAGTGCTGGTGATGAGGTATTTGTTGTAACTGACGAACGCAAGGCCCGAGAAATTGCCCTATTTCGACAAGGCAAATTCCGAGAAGTCAAACTGGCGCGCCAACAATCGACCAAGTTGGAAAACATGTTTTTACAAATGCAACCTGGTCAAAACACTGCCTTGAACATTGTATTGAAAGCCGATGTCAATGGCTCTGTGGAAGCCTTACAAGAAGCGCTGACCAAACTATCCACCCCGGAAGTTAAAGTCAATGTTGTCGCCAGTGGTGTAGGAGGAATTACCGAATCTGACGCCAATCTGGCAGTGGCCTCCAACGCCATTTTGATTGGCTTTAACGTGCGGGCTGACAACAGTGCTCGTCGAGTCATCAATGAAGAAGGATTGGATTTGCACTACTATGGCATCATTTACGAAGCCATTGACGAAGTGAAAAAAGCCATCTCCGGTCTACTCGCCCCTGAAGTTAAAGAAAGCATCATTGGTCTGGCCGAAGTCCGCGAAGTATTTCGTTCCCCAAAACTGGGCGCCATTGCTGGTTGCCTGGTTCAAGACGGAGTCGTCAAACGCAGCAATCCCATTCGAGTATTGAGACAAAATGTGGTCATTTTTGAAGGTGAATTGGATTCCCTGAGACGTTTTAAGGAAGATGTCAGTGAAGTGAAAGCAGGATTGGAATGTGGGATTGGAGTCAAAAACTACAATGATGTCAAAATAGGTGATCAAATTGAAGTTTATGAAAGAGTGACCGTGGCTCGGAGCCTGTAATATTCCGCTGAGAAAAATATATCCTATGCGCTATTTTCTCTGGAACGATAAGGAGATCAACCCCTCACTTATTTTTAAAAAGAGAACGAAAACCTGCCAATTTTTTTGAAATCTGGCAGGTTTGGGAATAAAAACTTCTTATTCAACAATCGCTAACTTTATTCATGACAACACAGTTTAACCATGCAGCAATAAACATGATTGCCAAACAACCCAATTCACGCAGAGATTTTCCCAATGGCTAAAGAATACAATCGTGCCCAAAGAGTGGGCGAACTTATTCAAAGAGAACTCGCCTTGTTAATGCAACGCGAATTGAGACCTGACAAAAAATTGGGACTGGTCACTATTGCCTCAGTTGAAGTAACTCCGGATCTCAAAACAGCTCACATCTATTTTACCCTGATTGGAGAAACCTGCCCAATCACAGAAGCTGTTGAATACCTTAATCAAAAAGCCGGTCTCTTTCGACATCACCTTGCTCAACAATTGACTTTGCGGATCACCCCTCAATTACAATTCAATCACGATGACTCCATAGAACATGCCCGTCGCTTAACGGCTCTGATCAATTCATTACAACCGGCGCCTCATCTTACTGAAAATCAACAAAATGAAGCGGTCTCTAATCCATCTTAATGAAAAAATCAACGCTATTCCCTATTCGTTGGCTCAGGTGAGGAACATCGGGTGAAACAAAAACGCGGTCGACCCATCCATGGCATTTTACTCCTTAATAAACCCGTTGGGATCAGCTCCAATGCGGCTTTACAACGAGTCAAACACCTATTTCAAGCCCAAAAAGCGGGACATACCGGCAGTTTGGATAAATTAGCCAGTGGTCTATTGCCATTGTGTTTGGGAGAAGCCACTAAATTATCCAGTTTTCTATTAGAAAGTGACAAACGTTACCTCACTGAATTTACTTTGGGAGTGAGAACTTCCACCGGAGATGCAGAAGGTACAATTCTAGAAACTCCCCCTTATTCCCCTTATTCCCTTGCCGAGATTCAAGCCGCTCTCTCTCATTTCACGGGTTGCATTCAACAAGTGCCCCCTATGTATTCTGCCTTAAAATACAAGGGACAAGCCCTTTATCGATTGGCTCGTCAAGGACAAACCATCGAACGTGCTCCTCGTACCATCACGATTTATAGTCTCCAGTTACACCACTGTCACGACCAAAAACTGACCTTGGAAGTCCATTGCTCAAAAGGCACCTACATTCGCAGTTTAGCCGACGATTTTGGGCAACGCTTAGGATGTGGGGCTCATGTCAGTGCCTTACATCGATTGGCAGTCGGTCCCTACACTAACATGCTGGATTTTAGTCAATTGGAAAACTTGGTTGCAGAAGGACCTGAAAAACTGGAAGCAAGCTTACTGCCCATGGAATCTGCTTTGCCCGATTGGCCAAAAATTATTTTACCCACAGAATCAGCCTATTACATTTCTCAGGGACATCCCGTCCAAGTGCCAAAGGCACCCACTGCAGGCTGGGTTAAACTCTTTAATCAACACCATGATTTACTGGGAATTGGATACATTTTAGAAGATGGCCGGGTGGCGCCCAAACGCTTATTATTGCCAAGGAATTCTTCTCCATCCGAATAAAAAAATCGGGACTCAAATTTTAACTTCCTACTGATTTGACAACCCACTCTACATTTCGCTTATGGCGAAGCTCCGGTTATCTCATTGACTTTTTCCCATTCTTATGATAGCATGAGAATTGGGTTATAACTTTCTCAATTTACACCGCCCATTTTAAAACATCATGGGAACAAAAAATACCTTTTAATTCAATCAACTCTTTTGACATCCTCACTTAAGGAGCCCGGAATGTCGTTAACTGCCAAAGCCAAAGCTGAAATCATCAAAGAGCACCAACGTCTGCCCAATGATACTGGTTCTCCGGAAGTCCAAATTGCCCTACTCACGGCCAACATCAGCGCTTTGTCTGGACACTTCAAAACCCATTTGAAAGATCATCATTCCCGTCGCGGCCTCATAAAAATGGTCAATCAACGGCGGAGTTTGCTGGACTATTTGAAACACCAAGATTTGACTCGTTACCAAGCGCTGATCACCAAATTAGGTCTACGCCATTAATTTCCATGGGTGGAATATTCCCATAAACTGCATGCGGTGCGTTATATGGTATGACGCACCATTTCGCCCCATTACTCCAATCTCCATCTGACCTCCCACACAATCGGAACACCTTGGATTTTTCAAGGTCCTCACTAGCCTAGAACCTCACAGCAACCTGTTCCCAATCCACTCATAACCTACAAAAATATCGAGATTATGGCTACATACAAGAAAACCATTCAATTTGGCCAGCACAGCATCACGTTGGAGACCGGCGGCTTGGCTCGTCAAGCCACGGGTGCAGTGCTCACCAGTATGGGGGACACAGTTGTCCTCACTACAGTAGTGGCCAACCCTGATTCTGTTTCAGAAGGCGATTTTTTTCCCCTGACTGTAGACTACCAAGAACGTACTTATGCCGCGGGTAGAATTCCAGGCAGCTATTTTAAACGTGAAGGTCGACCTGCGGAAAAGGAAACCCTCACTTCTCGCCTCATTGATCGTCCCCTTCGCCCACTGTTTCCTGATAATTTTAACCAAGAATTACAAATTATCGCCACGGTCCTCTCTTTGGACCCAGAAATTGATCCTGATTTACCCGCTTTGATTGGGACCTCAGCCACCCTAGCCGTTTCTGGACTGCCCATGAGAGACATTCTTGGTGCCGCTCGAGTCGGATATAGGGAGGGAGACTATCTGCTCAATCCCACTTTTAAACAACTTCAAGAATCGGAATTGGACTTGGTCATTGCCGGTACTAAAAATGCTGTGCTCATGGTGGAATCAGAAGCCAAACAACTCAGCGAAGAAATCATGCTGGGAGCGGTCCTGTTTGGACACCAACAACTCCAAATCATTATTGCAGCTATTGAAGATCTTAAGTCTCAAGCAGCTCCCCCTGACTGGTCTTGGCAACCTCCTCCTGAGAACGTCGAGTTATTGTCTAAAGTGACTGATTTGGCAGAATCTCAACTGCGTCAAGCCTATCAAATTCATGAAAAACAACTCCGTTATCAACAACTCAAGGACCTCCGCAAAGCCATTGTGCAACAATTGACTGAAGTGCTTGAATCTCCTTATACTGCTATAGAAGTTAGCCAAGCCATTGAAAAATTGGAAAAAACCATTGTACGAGGCAATATTTTAGCCGGGACCCCTCGCATTGATGGTCGAGACCAACGCACCGTTCGGCCCATCAGCATTCAAACTGGAGTATTGCCTCGTACCCATGGCTCTGCCCTATTTACCCGAGGAGAAACTCAGGCTTTGGTTGTCACCACTTTGGGAACAGAGCGGGATGCTCAAATTGTTGATGCCTTGGAAGGAGAATATAAAGAAAATTTCATTCTACATTACAATTTTTTACCCTTTTCAGTGGGGGAAGTCAGACGGGTTGGCACCCCCAGACGCCGAGAAATTGGTCATGGACGCTTGGCCCGACGCGGCATTCAAGCTGTCATGCCCACTCTTAAAGAATTCCCATACGCAGTGCGACTGGTCTCAGAAATTTTGGAATCCAATGGCTCCAGTTCCATGGCCACCGTATGTGGCGCCAGTTTGGCGCTCATGGATGCAGGCGTTCCCATCAAGTCTACGGTTGCGGGAATTGCGATGGGACTTATTAAGGAAGGTCCGCAATATACTGTTTTATCAGACATTATGGGCGATGAAGATCATTTGGGGGACATGGATTTCAAAGTGGCTGGCACTCATCAGGGAATCACTGCGTTACAAATGGACATCAAGATTGATGGCATCACTCCAGAAATTATGAACAATGCCCTTCAACAAGCCAAAGAAGGTCGATTATTTATTCTAGGGGAAATGGAAAAAGCCTTGGCCAAACCGCGGGAAGAAATGTCCAAACATGCTCCGCGCATCGTCAGTTTTAAGATTAAACCTGATAAGATTCGTGATGTAATTGGCAAAGGGGGCGCCACCATTCGGGCTATTACCGAGGAGACCGGGGCTACTGTGGATATCAATGATGAAGGCATTGTAAAAATTGCCTCAGTCGACCTGAAAGCTGGAGAAGAGGCTCGTAGACGCATTGAACAGATCACTTTGGAAATTGAAGTGGGTCTGGTGTATGAAGGAAAAGTGGTTAAACTCATGGATTTTGGTGCCTTTGTCAGTCTTATTCCAGGCAAAGATGGTTTAGTGCACATTTCTCAAATTTCTGATGAACGTGTGGAAAAAGTCAGCGACAAATTAAAGGAAGGTGACACTGTCAAAGTCAAGGTTTTGGAAATTGACAAACAGGGACGCATTCGTTTAAGCATGAAGGGCGTTAATGACTAAGCAATAGACCCAGTCAACCACAAGGGATAATGATAATAAAGGGACAAGAGTCCCTTTTTTTATCCCTCTAGCTGTTTGTTAAAGAGGCATTGGTACTGATTATCTCAAATTACCTCGTTCCCAAGTGTCACTTTTACCTCGTTCCCAAGTGTCACTTGGGAATGCAGTCTCGACCGCGCCGCGGTCAAGAACGAGGTAAACAAAAAAACGTTGCCTACACTACTACTTCAACAACTCATCATATTCTGCATGTGAACCTATCCAAAACCAAATAACATCACCACCCTTTTGGATAGCAACTGCTCTGTATTTAAGTCCAACTCTTACTGTCCAATACTCATTAACTTTCTTGAGTTTTAATGATGGATGTCGTGAATTTCGTTTCAGTAACTCAAAATTTTTACTTGCCAATGCCTGTATTCCCAAAGGTAATTGCTGATATAACCTCCAAAAATCAGGCATTGCATGATGATTCATAATTCAGTACATTTGCCTGCTTGGAAAGCCTTTAAAGCATTTTGAGCTAATTTGTCTAATTTCTTTGCCTGAATATCGTTTTCTATTTGTTGATCCCACTGATTCGCCTCAAATTCTAAAAACCATTCCTTAAACAATGAGAAATCTTCTGATGATAGATGTCTAATCGCTTCCTTAATTTCATGCACATTAGTCATATTGTTATTACCTCATAAATTCAGGTGAACAACTGAAACCGCGACGCGGTCAAGACTGCATTCCCAAGTGGCACTTGGGAACGAGGTAACGAGAAACTGTTGCCCACCCTACAATTATCTAAGCCAGGTAGGTGGGCAATGTCTTTTTGTTGCTTGATCAGCCAATATCACAATAAGAGACCTTTGCAGACCCTCCATAAATTTTTACCTTTTATAATCATCCTTGAGGCTCTGGTTCAGACTATTGATTGTACTTATTTAGGGTAGTCTACAAAATCCCCGCGCCGGCCAATTCCCAAATTTCCCCTCCCCTCAGATTTTAAGTCTGTAAAGACAAAGATTTAAAGAGTAAAAAGATTTAAAGAGTAAAGGGTCATAAGGACACAGTGCTGAGATTTACATCCTGGAAAGACGCAAACCCCAGCCGCTGTTCCCGCCAGTCGTATTGTTCCAACTACGGGAGGCACAACGCAACCAATCGTCATTGTAGTCCCAAGAACCCCCACGAAGGGGATGCGCGTCAGAAGTTCCTCCACTCATCCACGCACTTCCATCAAGCGGCGCTCCTTCATAATTCGAATGCCACACATCCTCCAACCATTCCCAAACATTTCCGTGCATATCATACAATCCAAAGGCATTCGGCTCTTTTTCACCCACCGGGTGAGTTTTTCCTCCTGAATTTTCTGTGTACCACGCATAAGTTCCCAATTGGTTTACATCATCCCCAAATGAGTAAGCAGTCGTGGTTCCGGCCCGACATGCATATTCCCATTCTGCTTCACTCGGCAACCAATAGGATTTACCGGTTTGCTCTGCCAACCATTGAGTATAAGCTTTGGCATCGTTCCAATCCACATTGATCACTGGACGTTGACCCCGCCCCCAACCTTGATCCTCTGGCTTTGCGCGCCCTGTGGCCTCGCAAAATCGATCATAGTCATCAAATGTAATTTCATATTGACTCATGGCATAATCGTAATCTATGGTCACTTTGTGCACCGGTTTTTCATCACTGTCTCCCGTATCACTGCCCATATCAAATGGGCCTTTGGGAATCCACACCATTTTGGGACCCAAGCCTCCATCTTTCAATGAATCTTGAAATACTTGACCTGCAGCCAATTTTTCCTGAGAAACTTGATTTGCGGATGACAACTCCAAGTTGAGAGGAAATGTTTTCCCAATTCCGCTTAAAAAACTGCTTTGTAACTGATGATCTCCAGTCACAGTGATAAACAATGCTTTTTCAGTGCCCTCAGCATATAATTGCTTGACATCTTCCCGTCCAACCTGGAAAACACCTTCCAAAACCGGGTTAGTCAAGGAAGATACAAACTGTTGGGGCCAGGCTAACCACTGCACAGACACTTTAAAAACCCCAGTGTCCACATCATAATGCGCCTTATCCAACACCAAAGACACGATCCCAGCCTGCACTCCAGACAACTGTTGCAAACTGGCTTCATTCAAAGTATTGATAAGTGCCTGTTTATGCACTTCAAAATACCGCTGCCGTTCGGCAAATTCGGCATTGGTCTCCAACACATCCCGCTCCGACATCACTGGAGAAAACACCGCCGCAAAATCCACTTGACCCTCGGCATTCAAGGGCAATTTATCAGAAGCAGGCAAAACTGGAATTTTAGGCCGAAGGGGCTCCTTAACCACTACCTCAGTTGGAGGAGGCTGAATTTTAGTCTCTTTTGAAGGAGATAAAGAAATAACAGGTCCCACTGGATTTTCAGGAATAAAATGCATCTCCCTCATCACATCATATAACATATAACTCAGTGTCAAGCTAGCAATCGCTCCAGCGGACAATCCTAAATACAGATTTTTTCTAAATGTTTCGGAAAATAAACTACCGCCGCTAATCACAAACAAAATCGCCAATATAATCAATTTTAACGCCAACAACATAGTTACTCCTTATAAAAAGTTTCCACTGACCCAAGCCATTTTAACACAACTTAGGAGAGATACCCAACAACAATTTTACAACACGTAATCATTTATAATTCAGCAATTTCCACTTCTTCCCCAATCCACCAACTGTACCAACCCGAAATAGGGTATTCTGAAGAAACATTAGACCACATCACCATTTTTACTCCCCCCTCCTTGGTCCGCAATGCAAACTTTCGCTTTAAAAAATAAGTGGTTAAACAAGACAAACCCAAATCACATGCCACCCAATCAGATCCACCCATATCACACTGAGACTGATATAACAAAGCACTCTCTCCCTCCCAATTTCTCAACTCTCCAGCCTGATAACCCGTCACCCGCTCACAACAACGATTCCAGACCAACAAAGTACCCTGCTCATCATAAGCCTTTACCATCACCGGCATACTCTGCAACAAGGATCCCAACCGCTCTTCACTGTCACACAACTGCTCCAACACCTGCTCCTGCTCAGTCATATCCTGTCCAATCCACCAAATGGCAAATCCTCCCATATTAACCTGATTAGACACCGACCAAGACACTGTTTTCCAAACCTCTTCCTTACACTGCAACTTAAGTTCCCACTGCCGAATTCCTCCGTACTGCTGCAACATATCTCTCTGGGTCTCCAACAACTGCTCTCTATATTCCCGATCAGGATACAACAACTCCCAAGCCTTCGGGTTACCAATAATTTCCAACTTATTAAACCCGGTGATCTGCTCACACTCTTGATTCCACAACACAAAATGACCATCTTCATCCAAAGCACAAATCATCATCGGCAAATTCTCAATAGCCAAACGCAAACGCATTTCATTCTCCTGAATGGACTGTAAGATCTGCTCCCGTTCCGTCACATCTTCCCCAATACTCCATTCCCAGGGTGACTCCAGGTCCACTGCAGCAGACTCCATTTCCGCAGAAAAATCTCCACCATTGCCCTGACTGATCATCGACCAAGCCACAGTTTTCTGCAACCCATTTTTACAAAACAACTGCCATTCCCAATGTTGCAAATTCTCATGATGTTTCAACAAATTCATGCTCAACACCTGCTCCCGATATTCAGTCTCCGGATACAATAACTCCCAAGCCTCTGAATTGCCAATAATTTCATGAGAAGAATACCCGGTCACCTGCTCACATTTACGATTCCAAACCACAATCTGCCCCTCATGATCGGTGGCATAAACCATCACTGGCAAACTATCAATACCAATTTGTAACACTCTCTCATTACGTTGAGCAATTTCCAATTCCCGACGCAACTGAAATTCAGTACTTCGTTGATCACTGATGTCCAAAGCATACACAATGAGACCGACAATCTGCTCAGATTTTCTATAAGGTATTTTATAAACCAACCATTCAACTTGAAAATAATCCTCAATAATTCCCAACTCAGCCTCACCAGTATTCATCACCTTAGCATCACTGTGTTGATACTCGGAATCAGAATCCAAATCATGAAAAGCCAACCCTTGCAATTTCTCAGGAACGGTGTCCCATAAATCCGCCAAATACTGATTCACATACAACAAACGATCGCGCCGATCCTTGCACCAAATCGCCAAAGGAGCATGATGGAGAATATTTTCATACTGTTGTTTTTCATAGATTAATTCCCGTCGAGCCTGCACTTGCTCAGTGATTTCCGTGGCAAAAATGAGCAAAATTTGACCTTGAGCATGCTGTCCTGGTATTTTATCCACCTGCCAATATCGACCCTCTTGATATTCTGCAATCAACCCCAATTGAGCCTGATCAGTGGTCAATATTTCAAGATCATCAGCATGATACTTTTTCACTTCAACAGGCATCACTTTGGAAAAGACTTGACCAGTCAATTCCTCTGCCACTTGCTGACATAACTGAGCGGCTGCCCGATTGATGCGCAATATCCGATCCTGCGGATCTTTATAAATAATGGCCACGGGTGCCCATTCAAAAATTAATTCGTACTGTTGATACTCACTTCTAATCCGTTGTTCCAATTGAATTTGTTCATTGACATTTTGAGAAATAAGCAATATTCCTAGGCTCTCTCCTTGTAGATTGTAATAAGGAATTTTATTGGTCTTAAAATAATTTTTACCCAAAGGATGTAAAATACCCAATTTAGCCTGACCCGTTTGTAAAATTAACGCATTCTCTTGACTAAACCACTCGATGATTTCCTTGGGTAAAAATTGTTCCAAAGGCAACCCAATCAAATCTTGATTTTCCTTAATTAAACAATGAGTTAAATTGGAATTGGCTTTAACGATATAACCATTTTTATCTTGATAAGCCACAGCCAAAGGAAGAGAGTGGAATAACAATTCATACTGTTGACATTGTTCACGTAAACTTTGTTCGTGACTGATATCATGTAACATGACATAAAAAAATAACAATTGTCTCTGCTCATTGCAAACGGCAGCAAAACGTTGCCAAGTTGGAAATTGTCTGCCATTCACATCGATCACTTCCAAGATGCCTTCCCAAGATTTTCCAGCCTGCAATAAGGGCATAATTTCTTGAGTAAACACTAGGTTAGTTTTAGGGGTGACGTGCTCATAAAAATGAGATTGATCAGTTTTAAACAGAGATTCATAAGCTGGATTACAGTAAATTAATTTGCCATCTGCGCGTCGAATCACCAAGGCTTCCCAAGCGGTCTCAATGATCTTTCTGTACAAACGCAGTTGTTGATAACTATGCTTGCGGAGATTAAGGTCAATGCCAATGGCAACAATAAAAGTCTGAGTGTGGTGATGACTGGCCAGGTAATGCCATTCCACAGCCAATAAGGTGTGTTGTTTGGTTTTGAGAGTACTTTCAGCAAGGACTTGTTGGTTTGTATTGAGCGTGGTCTCCAAAATGTCAGTGATAAAAGGATGGTCTGAGCTTGGTACCAGTAACATCAGATAGTCTTGATCCAAAACTTCAATCAAATCATAACCCAGCTCATTCAGTAACGTGTTGTTAAGAAAGATAATTTTGTTGTCAGCAGACAGGACCATGAAGAAGGCTGGAGCAATTTGTAAAAATTGGTCATACAGTCCTTGTAATTGGTGTAAATCTTGTTCCTGTTTGTGACGATCGTACGCTGCTCGCACCAATATGCAAAGGTGATCTTCTTGTTGAATAGGGTAACGGCTGAGGGCAATTTCGACGGGAAAAGCAGTGTTGTCTTTGGCAGTTTGCCATTCCAGGTTGGGCAGTAAATATTGAGATTGATGTAAGGTGAGTAATTTCAGCTGTTGAAGGTCAATTCCCAAATATTCCGGTTGACAGGTTTGCCATTCTTGAGGAGAATATCCGTATAATTCCCGCGCAGTTTGGTTGACAAAAATAGGTTTTTGGGTGGTTAAATTCCAAATGGTGAGGGCTTCGGGCAAATTGTTTAAAAAAGTTTGGTATTGTTGTTCACGGTCAGTAAGGGACTGAATGAGTTCCTGAGTGCTGCTGGTGTCTCGAATGGTTAAAATGTAGAGTTTGCGATTTTGCCATTCCCAAGCACTGGCTATCAGGTCTACAGAGAACAGTTGTCCGCCTTTTCTTTTGTGTTTGGTTTTTAGGAATTTTTGGCCTTCAACTGTCTTGAGACTGGTTAATTCGGTGAAGATTTCGGGTTGTTTGGAGTTTAATAATTCTTCCCGAGTGTATCCATACAGACGACAGGCAGCTGGGTTGAGATCAAAAATTTTGCCTTCAATATTAACCAATAGGGTGGCTTCTCCTTGAAAAAAGAACAGTTTGGCATATTTTTCACTGATATACAGGGCATCTTCCATGCGTTTTCGTTCGGTGATGTCGATAAAAGAGATGAGGAAACGATAGGCTTGTCCTTGTTCGTCTCTTAATACAGTCCCTTGACTGTGAACCCAACGATATTGACCTTCTTTGTGTCGAATTCGATGGGTTTTTTCGTAAACTGGATAGTCTTTTTCTCTTAAACAGCGTTGCACTTCTTGTACAACTTTGTGGTGATCGTTGGGATGAATGAGGGTGTACCAAGCTTCAACTTGATGACCCAATTCTTGTTGGGTGTGTCCAACAATGCCTCGCCAACGAGGAGAATAGTGGACTTGTTGGGTTTGTAAATTCCAATCTAACACACCTTCTCGTTTACTTTCCATAATAAATTCAAAGTCTTCTTTGGCAAGTTGTAAGGTTTCTTGCATTTGGGCATGGTAAGCGGTGATTTCCATACCAACCAGGAAAAAAGCAGGCTCTGTGTCTGCGCGGGTGATTTCCCACATCATTTCCCGATAGCCTCCATTATGGTGTAGAAAGCGATTGGTGAAGTTGATAAAGTTAAGGTGGCCGGGGGTAGCCAATTGTTCCAGCAAGCCTTCCGTTTTTTCTTTGTCTTTGGGATGGACAAGGTCGATGTATAGGCTTTTGTAAATTTCCTGAGTGGTGTAGCCGAGCACTTTTTTCCAAGCAGGATTGACTTGTCGAAAGTTGCCTGCAAAACCCACAATACCAAATAGGGAATGACAGGCGGAGAAGAAGTGAGTGTGAGATGGATTTTCAAGTAACATATAGGCAAGTTAATTAGGCAAATAAGTGGGTTAAAAAGTGGAAAATGGTAATAATTGGGTCCACAGTGTTTTTGGGTAGAAATGGGGGATATTTTTAGGTTTTGGGGTGTTGGGTAGTGTAGGATTGGTATTTTTTGAGAGGAGAACTTCCCTCGTTAGGTTTTGAATGATACTATAGAGTGGTTGACTTATTCAAGTTTTATTGAGAGAATAGCTGGTGTTACCAGTGAGTTAATGATTTTTAATTTAGAGTCACTTTCAATTAAGATGGTTTTAGACGGTTATGGAGTTAGCGGTATGAATGAGCGTAGATATGTGGGTATTGATCAGGATGACTTTGGGGGGATGAGTGAGATTGGGAGAATCATTCGGGATGCGTGGGTGTTTGGGATTATTCCAGAGACAGAAAAATGTTCCGGGTGGAGTGAAGGGCAGTTGCAGAATTTGTATAATCAGGTGTTTGAGGCTTGGCAGCCATTTGGGCATTTGGCCAGTCAGTTGCCGGCTGAGTTACGGGTTCAGCATTCTCGCATTTATGAAGCTGCCATAGAGTCTGCCCGTCAAAAAGGGTGGTCTGGAGAACACCTGGTGGATGACGAATCGCCTTGAGCAGGCTTGGAGGATCAGTTTTAGGAGGGTGATATTGTGCATTGTCATACTTATTTTAAGGTCTTGCATGAGATCAAGTGGCGATTGAGAGGGAGGCAATTTCCTCCCTTTAATAAGGATGTATTTAGGAAAAAAGGGCTGATTGACCCTGATCAATGACGGTAGGCCTTTACTTTTGATATAAAACATCCTTATAATAAAAAGTTCACTTATTTTTATCATCTTATGTTTAAGGAGGTTATGCTTTCAATGCCACAAGTTAAAGTGAAAGAAAATGAAACTTTTGAGGGAGCTATCCGTCGTTTTAAGCGGATGTGCGAAAAAGCGGGGATTTTAGCGGAAGTACATCGACGGGAATTTTACGAGAAGCCGACAACCATCCGTAAAAGAAAGGCGGCGGCGGCGGTTAAACGGCACCTGAAGAAGGTGAAGCATAACTCACTGCGTAGAGAACGTTCATATTAACTGTCACTCTTCAAAATAGCAATTCGCGACGAGGTTACCCGCCTACTGGGCGGGCATTATTATGACTAGCCTATTGAAAGAACAAATTCAAGAAGATATGAAAGTGGCGATGCGAGCCAAGGATAAACAACGTTTGGGCACCATTCGCTTGATTCAAGCTGCCATCAAACAGAGGGAGGTGGATGAGCGCATTGTCTTGAATGATGAACAAGTGATCAGCATACTTGAGAAAATGATCAAGCAACGTCGGGAGTCATTGGTACATTATCAACAGGCTAACCGCCAAGATTTGGTTGATCAGGAGTTGTTTGAGGTCGAAGTGATCCAGCATTATATGCCACAACCTTTGACCAAGGTGGAACTGGAACTGTTGATTAGTACCGCAATTAGTGAGAGCGGTGCCACTTCTGGAAAGGATATGGGACTGGTTATGAAGCATTTGAAGCCACAAATTCAAGGGCGTGCTGACATGAAACAGGTCAGCACCCTGATCAAACAAAAACTGGGTTAAGTTTTACCCCCACTCAAAATTCCCTTGCATTAAGAACACACTCACCCCACCTATGACAGGGACTATTTCACGTAACTTTATTGACGATTTGCTCACTCGGGTTGACATTGTGCAACTGGTCAATAGTTACGTGCCTCTTCGCAAGGCAGGCCGTTATTTTACGGCCTGTTGTCCTTTTCATCAGGAAAAAACCCCCTCCTTTATCATTTTCCCAGAAAATCAACATTATCATTGTTTTGGGTGTGGGGCACATGGTACCAGTATTACTTTCTTAATGGAATATTGTCGCCTGAATTATGTGGAAGCCATCCAAGAATTAGCCACTCAAGTCGGAGTGGAAGTGGTTTATGAAACCGGCCATTCTCCTAAATATTCTGAACCCAGCGCCCTTTATGATATCTTGGCTCAAGCAGCCACTTATTATCAACAACAATTGCTGAATAATCCCCCCATTTTAAATTACTTGCGAGAAACCAGAAAACTCACTGATCAAATTCTCCATGATTTTAATTTGGGTTATGCACCTGGGGACAGGGACAATTTGCTCAGGACCTTGGGCACTAATTCCGAAAAAAAATCTTGGTTGCTGAAAGCAGGCTTGATTAAACAATTGGAAAATACAGGTCACTTACAAGATCGTTTTTGTCACCGGGTGGTATTCCCTATCCATGATCGACAAGGCCGCATCATTGGTTTTGGGGGACGGGCGCTTACTCAACAACAAGTACCAAAATATTTGAATTCCCCGGAAACCCCACTGTTTCAGAAAGGTCGGGAACTTTATGGCTGGTATTTTGCACGAAAAATTCGTCAGCTTCACAGTGTTTTTGTTGTAGAAGGTTATCTAGATTTAATTGCTTTGGTCCAACATAATATTCCAAATGGGGTCGCTACTTTGGGCACGGCGACCACCCGTGACCAATTGATTCGTTTATTTCAAGAAGTTCCCAAACTAATTTTCTGCTTTGATGGAGACGCAGCCGGTCGTCAAGCGGCCTGGCGGGCCTTGGAAACTGCCTTACCTTTGCTCCATAGCGAACGACAAGTTTATTTTATTTTTTTGCCAGAAACCGAAGATCCAGACAGTTTCATTCGCAAACATGGCCCGGATCCATTCCAAAAACTGCCCCAGATTCCCTTATCTGATCTGCTGTTTAGCACCTTAAAAAACCAGATCAACTGGCAAACTCCCGATGAACGAAACAGTGCAGAGCAACGCAGTTTACTCATTGAAAAAGCCAAGAAACTTTTGAAACTACTACCATCAGGTATCTATCAACATTCCCTATTACAACAATTGGCTGAGGACAGCCGATTGCCGGTTGAAAAACTTTCCGATTGGATTTTTAATCAACCCTCTACCCCAAAAAGTGGATATCGGCCAATTTCTCCAACTCCTGCTCCTCAATTACCTAACATTAAAAGTTTGCGAGACCTTTCCATAGCTGAGCAGATGATCGTGTTTCTATTGCAACAACCCAATTTGTCCCAGCACTTGCAAGCCACCGATTATCAAAAATTGATTTCCCTAAAACAACAAGACAATGTGCAATTATTGCTAGAGCTGCTCAGTTTAACCCAACAAAATCCACAAATGACTTATGCGGGAATTTATGAGCATTGGCAGGGAACTGTGTATGAACAACGCTTGAAACAATTGGCCAATGTGGATATCGATTCAAAATTGAATAAAGAACAAGAATTTGCCGACGCTATGAATCGATTGCTTAACTATATGATTAAACAACGTATTCAAGACTTAACTCAAAAGAATTCTCTTTCTGTTGAAGAATCACAGGAATTACAAGACCTGTTTGCAGAATTAAAAAAAAGCAATCCCTGAGCAAAAAAATACTGTTCCGAATCTGGTTAAATGTTTCCCTATTCATTTATCGCTTATTCGTCACCCAAAATTATCCAATTTATAATCGATCACCCCAACCTATCATTGAACCTTTTTGGAACAATCTGCGCAATTTAAATGAGAACGGTGTTTTGCCTATTTTTTCTCCTGAAATAAATGCATTAGCCCCTCCAATCTGTCGCGCATCGTGTCCCTTTTTATGCTTATAACCAGTATAATCAATCTACCATTGCACAGGTACACTAAAATACTATGAATCAAGAACAACAAAGATCGCAATTGCAATCACTGATTACCAAAGGCAAGGAACAAGGTTTTTTGACCTTTCATGAAGTGAACGATCATTTGCCAGACGACATTGTTGATCCCGATCAAATCGAAAGTATCGTGAGTATGATCAATGACATGGGTATTCCTGTTCATGATTTTGCACCCGATGATGATACTTTGTTAATTGATGAAACCATACCTGACGAAGATGCTGCTGAGGAAGCTGCGGCTGCCTTGGCCAGTGTAGATAGCGAATTTGGACGCACCACGGACCCGGTGCGCATGTATATGCGAGAAATGGGCAGCGTGGATCTGTTGACTCGTGAAGGGGAAATCAAAATTGCCAAACGGATTGAAGAAGGATTAAATGATGCCTTACAAGCCCTGGCCACTCATCCTGATATCGTGGCTGAATTCCTGAAATGGTATGACCGAGTGGAAGCGGATGAAATCAAATTGCTCGAAGTGATCAGCGGTTTCAACGATCCCATCGCCTCCATGGAAGAAGTCCCAACCACCTTGGAAGAAGAAGATCTCAAAGTTGTTGAAGAAATCAAAACCATTGTGGTACAAGTTTCTCCCCTGGTACCCGCAGTCTCTGAAGAAGAAGAAGAGGAACCGGCAGTGCCTTTATTAGAAGAAATGGCTTTGGACCCGGAAGAAGCGCGGGGCCATTTCAACCGGTTGCGGGAAATTTACAAACGCCTGATGGAGACTGAAGCCACCCATGGCAATCAATCCTTTGAATATGCTCGTTTGCGTGAAGAAGTTGCCGAAAGTTTCTTGCAATTTAAACTCGTGCCCAGAGTGATTGAAGATTTGACCATGAAACTGCGAGATACCGTAGCTTTGATTCGGGAACAGGAAAATCGTATTCGAGATATTTGCGTGCTCAAAGTCGGTATGTGCAAAAAAGAATTTCAGACTTCTTTTAAAAATCATGCCACCAATCCCCACTGGATCAGCCTGTTACTCAACAGTGGCAAACCCTATGTTAATGCCTTAAGGCAGTATCATCAAGAACTGAATGAAGCACAAAATAAATTAATCGATTTAGAAGGGCAATGTCGCCTCAAACTCTCTGAAATCAAAGAGATTAATCGTCGGATGTCCATTGGCGAAGCCAAAGCTAGACGAGCCAAAAAAGAAATGATCGAAGCCAATTTGCGTTTGGTCATTTCCATCGCCAAAAAATATACCAATCGGGGTCTCCAATTCCTAGACCTGATTCAGGAAGGCAATATTGGCTTGATGAAAGCAGTGGACAAATTTGAATATCGGCGAGGTTACAAATTCTCAACTTATGCCACCTGGTGGATTCGACAGGCGATCACCCGATCCATTGCTGATCAAGCTCGTACCATTCGCATTCCCGTGCATATGATTGAGACCATCAACAAACTCAATCGAGTTTCTCGACAAATTCTCCAAGAAAAAGGTCGGGAAGCCACTCCAGAAGAGTTAGCTCAACGCATGGACATGCCCGAAGACAAAGTGCGTAAAGTGCTTAAAATTGCCAAAGAGCCCATTTCTATGGAAACTCCCATCGGAGACGATGAAGATTCCCATCTGGGTGATTTTATTGAAGACACCAGCATCCAAGCCCCTTTGGAATCAGCCACTTTCGAGGGGTTGCGGCGCGCCACCCAAGAAATGTTGAACAATTTGACCCAACGAGAGGCCAAAGTGTTGCGCATGCGTTTTGGTATTGATATGAACACTGATCATACTTTGGAAGAAGTAGGTAAGCAATTCGATGTGACTCGGGAAAGAATTCGGCAAATTGAAGCCAAAGCCTTGCGCAAGTTACGCCATCCAAGTCGCTCGGAACAATTGCGCAGTTTTTTAGATTAACCTGAACGTCTTTTGAGAATTGAAGGTCCCCTGGTTATGAAAAAGGGGACCCTTATGAACGGATAACCCAGTGACTCCTAAAGAAAAACGCTTAATACGTTGGGCAATGATCATTTTCATGGTCTTTGCTATGGTGCAACTTTTTCCGACCACTGAACAATGGATACGAGATTATTGGCAACACATTCAAAATTTACAGAATGATATAGAGAATTCTCAAAAATTAGAGGCCAGGACCCAATATTGGCAAGCTGAAAATGACCGTGCCAAACAGAAATTGTTGGAAGTGACTCAAGGTTTGTTAGAAGGTGAAAATACTCAATTGGTTGGGGCCAATTTGCAAAAACTGATCAGTGACACTGCCAGACGCAGTGGAGTAGCTATTCGCAGTATGGATCCCCCCAAAATAGAAGTGTCCAAAAATGAGCAATGGTTATTAGTTATTCAACTGATTCAATTGGATACAGATTCCAAGAATCTCATGACTTTCCTAAATGGGCTCACCTATAGCAATAAAAAACTGGTGATCAGCAGTTTGACCATACGAACTGCTGGCAGCAAATTAAATGTATCCTTGCAAATTACCGGCTTTAGTCAACCCAATCCCACAGACAATCCTCCTCCCCTAATCAATGGCGCTCTGACTCAGTCTCTTCCGTTGATCGCCACTGCCCCTTTCCCACATCGGCAAATGCAGGTCTCCTTCAAAGCAGAAGCAGAATTAACGGAGCCTTACTTCCGTTATTCTCCTCTCCCCAGAAAGCCATTGGAACTGGTCCCTGCAATCTTTGCTACCCTAAAAAGTTGAGACTTATGGCCAGCAATTCCCTTACTCTACCGTTATTCACGCAACTCCTTTCCAAAAAAAATATTGCTCCCATTGAGCAATTCTCCACCGATCCCTGCTTCAAGTTTACAATTCCTCCAGAAGTTGAAGACCGCTCTAAAATTCGTTTCATTTTAGGTGCCTATGTGCGCTTTGAGCCTGCCTCAGAAGAGGTTGTTTCTCGTCTGATCAAACATTGGCGTGCCAAGCTTTCCCCGGACTTAGAAGGCTCTAATAACAATGGTTTAGAAGTTCTTGACAATGAATATTTAAAAGACATTGCTTCGGATGCTCCAATCATTCGCATGGTCAACCACCTGATGGAACGTTCCTTAGACCTCAATGCCAGTGACATTCACTTTGAACCGGAAGAAAAATACCTGGTGGTCCGTTGCCGGGTCGATGGAGTCATGGTCAATATTGAACGTCTGCCAGCCAATGTCCAACCGGCAGTCTCTTCTCGCATTAAACTCATGGCTCGTTTGGACATTGGGGAAAAACGTCTGCCTCAAGATGGACGCATTCAATATCAAATGGGAGACCGTTCCCTAGACATGCGGATTTCCACTTTGCCTGGGGTGCATGGAGAATCCATTGTTTTGCGTATTTTGGACCGCAGCGATATCAGCGTGAATTTGGAACAACTGGGCATGCCTCTCAATGTGCTTAAACCCTATGCCCAACTTATTCAACAACCCCATGGTATTATCCTGGTCACCGGTCCCACTGGCAGTGGCAAAACCACCAGTCTCTATGCCACCTTGGAAAAGATCAACACAGGCACGCAAAAAATCATCACCATTGAAGATCCGGTGGAATATCAATTGGAAGGCATCACCCAAATTCATGTCAATGCCAAAATTGGACTCTCTTTCGCCTCTGGACTGCGCTCTATAGTACGTCAAGATCCAGATATCATCATGGTGGGGGAAATACGAGATCATGAAACTGCAGAAATTGCCATAGAATCAGCACTTACCGGGCACTTAGTATTCTCCACCTTACACACCAATGACGCTGCAGGAGCAGTGACCCGTTTGCAAGATATGGGGGTAGACAGCTACTTGATCAGCTCCAGTGTAATTGCAACCATGGCACAACGTTTGGTGCGAAAAATCTGTATCCATTGCAAAGAAGAGCAACCATTAAGAGAAGAAGAAGCCGACTTGTTGGGCATGTCTCAAAAACAATTCCCCATCATCAGTCGTGGACGAGGCTGTGAACGTTGCGGCAATACCGGTTATCGAGGTCGTTTGGGACTGTATGAATTGCTTGTTGTCACCGATCCCATTCGACACGTGATCGGGACAGGAGGCGATGCCAATCAGATTCGCAATCAAGCAGTTAAAGAAGGCATGCGCACTTTGCGAGAAGATGCTTTAGAAAAACTTTATCAAGGCATCACCACCCCAGAAGAAATTGTTCGAGTCACCAAAGCTGCTTAAAAAAAGAGGATTCCCTTGGCCCTACATCAATACCTTTACCAAGCCTGTGATGTGGAAGGTAACATTCTCACAGGCCGGCTCAGTGCAGAAAATCAACAAGAAGCGGTCCTCAACTTACAAAATCAGCAACTCATCCCGCTTAAAATTGAACAAGAGCCAGAAACCCGCAGTTTAATGGAACGTCAAACCGTTTCCAGTCGGGATATCATTGATTTTACAGAAGGTCTTTGCACCTTGGTGGAAGCCAAAATTCCCATCGATCGGGCACTTACTTTACTGCAAAACACCACTGTTAAGCCCGCGGTACAACAACTGATCGAAGACTTGCGACAAGAAGTAAAAGAAGGCAAAAGTTTGGCAGAAGCCTTGCAAACTCGTCCCACCTTGTTCTCTCGCATGTACATCAACATGGTCCATGCCGGAGAAGAAGGTGGAATTTTGGACCAGTTGCTGCCCAAAGTGGCCTATTCCCTCGCCATGACCGATCAAGCCAAACGCACGATTATTTCCTCCCTGATTTACCCTGCAATTTTACTATTCACAGGCTTGATCAGTGTGATTTTGCTGATGATTTTTGTGGTTCCTTCATTTGCACAACTGTTTAAAGACATGGGCACTCACATTCCCACCTCAGCCGCTTTTTTATTGGGACTCAGTGATTGGTTGACTCAATACGGCTGGACTTTGCTTCTGATTCCCGTGGGACTTATGCTGCTGTGGAAACAATTGAATGCCACCACTGAAAGGCGGACGCGGCGCGATCATTTTTTGTTATCCTTGCCCATTTTGGGACAACTGATTTTACAATCCGAATCTTCTCGATTTTGTCGCACCCTGGGTGCCCTGTTAAGTGCAGGTATTCCCTTGCTCAAAAGTCTCCATATTGTTCGCGGAGTTATGGAAAATGAAGTGTTGGCTAACAGTTTGGATCAAGTCGAAGATCAAGTGCGAGGGGGCACCAGTTTGGGAAGAGCGCTGTCCAACCAAGGTCAATTCCCAGTCCTATTGACCCAACTCATTATTGTTGGCGAAGAATCTGGACGCACTGCCCAAATCTTAGAAAAACTTGCAGAAAAATTTGATAATACTGTAAAACAATACACTGCTCGATTGGTTGCTCTGCTGGAACCCTTGTTGATTTTAGCGTTGGGGGCAATTGTCGGCACCATTGTCATCATCATGCTGTCTGCTATTTTCAGCATTAACGAAGTGAATTTCTAAATGAATTTTTCCATACCCTTACCTGAATTTCCGAGCCCAAAAATACAGGCAATCACGTTATGCTGCACCCTGGGTATTTTAACCTCTTGCAGTCAATTCCCCCTACAGTCGCAAAGGCAAACTACAGCACCGCCTCCCACGGCCATAGAATTGGCGACTACATTTTCGCAAACACCCAGTCCCTTGGTTGCTCAGCCGCCCTCTTTTCAACAACCTATCACTGATTTGCCTCGGGAACAAGCTTCTCCTCCTAAAGAGGTGAATCGAGTGGGAGAAGTGCCCAAAGTAGAAACCTTCAATGACAGCACTTTAGATAAATTAGATTTGGAGCAAGTGGATACGTTAACCCTTGATTTTGAACAGGTCTCCTTACAGCAACTGATCCGAATCATTGGAGATTCTCTTAAGCTTAACATGGTCATAGACCCTTCTATAGGGGATAAAGTAACGTTGCGTACTTCCAAAGATAAACCATTGCGCAAACAGGATCTGTGGCCACTATTGCAGTTGTTATTGACCGATGCGGGTATCATTCTTGAACAAAAAGGGGGCGTTTATCATTTCAAAAAATTACCAGGTGCTATTCCCGGCACCATTGGTGATTTGGGACCTGGTTTGACAGGAAGTGAAGCTCCAGAAGTACTGCAAATCGTAGCTTTACGTTATATTTCAGCCGAAGCCGCCTTGGCAATTCTCAATCCTCTGTTACAGCCAGTCAAAGGTCGAATCATCAGTTTACCCAATGTAAATGTGTTGGGAATTATCACCAGCCCTCAACAATTGGAACGCGTGAATAAATTGTTGGCCCTGGTGGATGCCGATCCCTTTTTACATCGGGGAATGCGTTTATTTCGGTTGAGCAATGCCAAGGCTACGGAAGTGCAACCGGAATTGGATAAAATTCTACAAGCCATTTCCGGCAAAACTGCCCCAGCCTACCAAGCCATTGCGTTGGAAAGGATTAATTCCATCCTGGTTGTTTCTCCCCCCGGTGGTGGATTTAAGGATGTGGAAATGTGGGTCAACATTTTAGATGAAAAAAGTGAGGAAAGTAGAGAACAGATTTTCATTTATTCGGTGAGAAATTTGGAGGCTGGCAAACTGGCAGCTACCCTGTCTGATGTATTTAAAACCGAAGAGGATGAAGATGAGATAAAGTCCTTAGAAGGAGAAGAGGATCAAGCGGTAACTATCACTTATGATGAAAGGGGAGAGGTTATACAGACAACAGGGGAAACAGTTCCCAAACCCAAACCAATTATACCCCCTCCTGTTGGCATGGGCTTGCCAATTTCTGCAGAATTAAAAGTGAAAATTGTAGCGGATGAGAGTACCAATAGTTTGTTAATTCGAGCCAATGCTCGAGATTATCGGCAATTGTTAGAGACCATTCGGTTGTTGGATCGAGTGCCTAAAGAAGTGATGGTCAATGTGGTCATAGCCGAAGTTACTTTGACTGAAGCCAGTAAATTTGGAATTGATTGGCAAGCTTTTTTTGGCAGTGCTCGAGGGACCAATAATCGTCGCAGTTTCTCTGGAATGAACTTCAATGTTCCCGGGGGAAACAGTGCAGAAAATCCGTTAACTGGTTTTGTATTTGACCACCTTGCAGGCAGTTTAAACATCGTGTTAAATGCCATTGCCACCACCAATAATTTGAAAATTCTTTCTCGACCTTCCTTGCTGGTTCGCAATAATGAAGAAGCGTCGATCAATGTGGGGAATAACGAACCCTATTTAGGCTCGATCAACCGTTCCACCGTCAACAATCAGAATTTAACTCAAGATGTAAACTATAAAGATACCGGCATTACTTTAAAAGTGACCCCCAGAATCAATGACGATGGGGTCATTAACATGAAGATTTATCAAGAATTATCTCAATTGGGACAAACTCGCACCACCGAAAGTTTACAATCTTTTATTCAACGCAAGGTAGAAACTTCTGTCGTGGTCAGTGATGGGAATGCCATTGTTATTGGCGGTTTAATTGAGACTCGTAACCGCGATGACAGCCAAGGCATTCCGATATTACGAGATCTGCCTTTGGTTGGGAACACCCTATTTTCCTCAACTGATAGAGAAGATGTGCGCACCGAATTGGTATTGATCATTGTGCCGCAAATCGTCAACCCAGAATTAGACGCCACTCCGATCATGCAAATATTTAGACAACGCATGCAATTGGTGGCAGATTTGTTCAATGAACAATATTTGATGATCGAGGGATTTACAGTGCAAAAACCAGCTCCCTAAATCAAATTTACTTGAAAAATTGCTTATTAATCAATGAGATGAATGAAGATATTTTCTTTGTTCATCTCATTGATTATTTAACGGTCCTTGGTTTATTATAGCTAACGAACCATAAAAATAAACCGCACATCCTACACAGCGACTTTCTCCTATTGAACCTCGGAACGTTGTTTGAGAATCTTGATTTGAAACAAGGTATTGCGTTCATCTTCCTCTAAAGTGGATTTGATAAAATGAATGGTGGCTGAATAACTGGGAATGATGTTATACTTGAGAGCATTGACTCGTTTTTGAGTTTTGCGCTGCTCCTCCAACAGTCGCCACAATGCGGTCTCCACTTCCCCAAGTTGAGCCAATAAATGGACCAAATTGATAAGATGATGCCGGGTTTCATCGAAACTACTGTCCGTGCCCATCAATCCTATGGGTTGTAAGGGCAAGGGATTTATATTGACCGCTGGATAATGAATTCCCAAGCTGCTTCTAGGCAACACGTTGATATCGAATGGTTTAGACAAACCCAAAGCGGTCTGTTGCAAGGACTGGTCAGACATGCGCATTTGCGTTAAACTCAACCAATGATAGGCTTGTTTAAAATGTTCATGCAATTGTTCTCGCAGTTGACGATATTGCTTCAATCGTTCATACACCAGACGAGTCAACAGTTCTTTTTTTCTTTCAAGAAGCCCATGGCCTTGCTCCAAAAAGGCCAATTTTCGTTTCAGAATCAGTAAGGTGCTTTTGGTGGGTGGAACTTTTAGACGAGTTTGAGCCATGTTGAAATTCCCATATCGATAAAGAGACTGATTTTTAACTGACCAAAGAGTCTGTTTCAGAATAAGTTTCTGAAGGTTGAGGGTAATACTTGTCAATATCCATTTCAGTTACCCGAGTTAAACTGGATTTGGGCAACAATGCCAGTAATTCCCAAGACAATTCTAAAGTCTCCAACAAAGTTCGATCGGTTTGTTCCCCCTGCCCAATGAAACGCTTTTCAAAGGCTTCTGCAAATTTTAAATAGCGTTGATCCAATTCTGAAAGTTCCTCAGCCCCAATGATGGAAGCCAAATTGCGCGCTTCTAAGGCACGGGTATAAGCGGCATAAATTTGGTTTGCCACACGTCCATGATCCTCTCGAGTATGCTCCTTGCCAATCCCATCCTTCATCAGTCGAGATAAAGAAGGGGGAACATGAATGGGAGGATAAATACCTTGATTATGTAATTCTCGACTGAGCACAATTTGCCCTTCGGTGATGTATCCAGTCAGATCGGGAATGGGATGTGTGATGTCATCGCTGGGCATGCTGACCACTGGGATCATGGTGATCGAACCTTGACGATTGCGAATGCGCCCTGCCCGTTCATAAATTTCTGCCAAATCTGAATAGAGATAGCCTGGATAACCTTTGCGAGCGGGAACATCGCCCTTAGCAGTGGCAACTTCTCGTAAGGCTTCTGCGTAGTGGGTCATGTCGGTGATAACGACCAACACATGTCGATCCAGATCGAACGCCAAATATTCTGCCGCAGTCAAGGCGGTGCGGGGCAAAATTAATCTTTCCATGGGAGGATCGTCGGCTTGGTTGATGAACATGACTACGTTGGTTAACACGCCGCTGGCTTCAAAGTCTTCTTGAAAGAATCTGGCATCGGAATAAGAAACTCCCATGGCTGCAAATACGATGGCGAATTGAGAAGATTTGCCAATCAGTTTGGCTTGGCGCACGATTTGTGCTGCCAGTCGATTGTGTGGCAGTCCCGATCCGGAAAAGATGGGTAATTTTTGTCCACGTACCAAGGAGTTGAGACCATCAATAGCCGAAATACCAGTTTGAATGAATTCCCGAGGATAGGCGCGGGCAGCTGGATTGACCGAGGTGCCATTGACATTGCGCTTGAGACTGGAGATTAAAGGAGGACGACCATCTCGCGGTTGAGCAATTCCATTGAAAATACGTCCAAGTAAATCTGGAGAGAGTGAGAGTTCAAAAGGGGTTTCTAAGAATCGAACCCAGGTGTTTTCTAGGTCTAAATCTTGAGTGCCTTCAAAGACTTGTATCAATACCACTTCTTTGCTGGTTTGAATGACTTGGCCATTGCGTTCGCGACCGGCATGGTCTCGAATGGAAACTCGGTCTCCCAAGGCAACTTGGGGCACATTGCGCAGAAATAACAGAGCATCACGGGTGGCTGAAGCAGTTCGATATTCTAAATGTCGCTGAGAAGGGGTAGAATTTGGAGTCACAACAGTTTTCCTAAATGGTTTTTTTATCAAGAGAATAGGTAAATGCACCGGTTTGTCATGAGTATAGCATTCTATTTAAGGAAATACAATCCCGCTGTGAGCGAAGAAAATCGGTTGGAGAATTGAGGAAAAGCGGTTGAAAAATTTTTTGAATTTAAATGGGAATCAAATCGCAAAAGGTCTTTGGTTTATGGAGGTTTTTGGCAGTTGTGCAGGGTTATCAGTTTATTAAACTAAGTATATGATTATGAGCAAAAAACGATTATTTGATATGAGTTGTGTGATTCCCGGGTTAATTGTGTTGAGCCCCCTATTGTTGGTCATTGCTTTGTGGGTGAAGGTTGACAGTCGTGGACCGGTGTTTTTTTTACAAACTCGGATTGGTCAACACGGAAAAGCTTTTAAAATCATTAAGTTTCGTACCATGTCTCAAGGTAAATGTGGGTTAAAGTTGACGATTGGCGAAGATCATCGTATTACCCGTTGTGGACATTTTTTGCGCAAATATAAGTTGGATGAGTTACCCCAGTTGATCAATGTGTTGAGGGGGGAAATGAGTTTGGTGGGACCGCGTCCAGAAGTGCCAGAATATGTGGCATTATATCCTGATAAGATTAAAGATTATGTGTTATCAGTGCCAGTGGGAATGACTGATTATGCGTCTATAGAATTTAGTCAGGAAAGTGAATTGCTTGCTCAGTCCCAACAGCCTGAGATAGATTATATTGAGAAAATTTTGCCAATCAAATTGGCTTATCATCAGCAATATGTAAGTGAGCAGTCGTTGTGGTTGGATATTGTATTGATTTTAAGAACGCTTAAACGCGTGTTTTTTAGGTCATCGCTGCCGGTGAAAGGGTCGAAGTATTTGTAATAAAGCACTGCATTCTTCTGATTGTTAAAGATCAGCAGTTGTCTTTATGGGAGATTTGAGATTATTATGGGAAATTTGAGAAGGAACGAGATAAATGTTCCTTCTCATGGATTATGATTGAAATGGAGGGAAGTTGGGTTGTGTGGCAAGAGTTTGCCAATAAAATTATAGTTTGGGTTGAGGTTGAGTTAGCCATCCCAAAAATAGAATGGCATTGCTGGTTTTGTCTCTGATTAAGAAAATGAACGGGTGGTCAGCCTTAAATTCAACTGGGGGTGATATAAGACCTTTGGGAATCAGGGTAACACCCGTTGCGGCGGCTGCTTGCGTACCTTCTTCATTGATTTCCAAGAAAGTTTTGTGTATGGTGTCAGACAAAACCAACTTATTTTGTCCCTGGTCAATTCCTGAAAAATCAGCTTTTTCGGGCTCAAAAGCATGTTGCATGCCCAAATTAATCAGGGCTGTTTTTAAGTCAGGGGAAGTTTCTAATGTCCATTTGGGCAGGTAAATGGTCAGTTTTTTCTCGGTCAAATTTTTCAAATTTTCCAAGTGATATTTCAGTTTGCCCTCATTTTTGATGAAATCACGTTCCTTTCCTTTTTCTGGCAGGATAATTACCAAGGCCAGTTGACCATTTCTATAAGGCAATTCCAACAGTTGAGCTTCTGAGTCTTCCCAGTGTTGAAATTTACCTTTTTGTTGCATCATTTCGGTTTGAATTTCTTTATTGTCCAGTAAAGTGAAAGGCATTGATTGGGTGAGAGTTTTATCAAATGGGACTGCCCATTTCTCGTGGAAGTAAACGGCGTTGGCCAAGACCAACTTTGTTTGTTGAGTTAATGTATTTTCTGCAAACAGTTCCTGAATTTTGTGGGCAGTGCTGTCGGCAACCCATTGATTGATTTGTTGTCGAATGCCTTCTAGGTCTTTGCTAAAGTCTACCGATTTGATTCCCAATAAATTGTTTTGTTGATAATATTCACCCAACAGATCTATAAATTCCTGGGAATAAGACTGTCCCTTTTGCATCCATAAGCGGTTGGCAATTTTCAGATCAGAGTTTTGGGACAGTTGTTGGGTCAGTTGAGAAAAGGTTGCGTGGAGGTGTTGATCATCTTTGGGAAGATGTAAGACTTGCTGCATTTGTTGTGCAGTCTGATTTTTGGCACCGGCATAAGTTATTACTAAGGCATTGAAAATACTGTAGGGTGAAAAAAAACTATTGTCTTGAGGATTGCCCAGTTGAGAATACAAACTTAAGGCAAATTGATTTAAGCTGTCGACCGTGCCCGAGATATTTTTGTTTTCGTCAGGAATAGGGATATCTGTTTTGTCAGAAGTCATTTGAGGAGGAGAGGCACTTAGTTCTTGTGGAGACGAGGTTTTTTGAGTTTTTTCAACAGTCCCAGTGGAACTGCAGCTGGTGCTGGTCAGTAACAAAGTGGCAAATAACAACCCACCTAAATATTTGATCATAAATTGGTTTCCTTTTTTATGAGATTTCGGAACATTCAACGAGTTTAAATTCCACACGCCGATCAACTTCGGTGGATTCATCATCTTTTGGTTGGCAATTAATACAATCCTTAAATCCCATACCAGAAATTTTGGAACGTCTTCCTACATCAGAAAAATACTTGCCCAATTCAGTTTGAACCGTTGTTGCCCTGTTTTTAGACAGTTGCAAATTGTAGTCCTCAGGTCCAGTTGCGCTGGTGTGACCGATAATGTGTAGGCATGAAGAGGAGGAATTGAAATAATTACCTATTTGACGTAACCATATTTCATATTCTTCCTTAGTGTTGATGACCAATCCAGTGTCCTTCTCAAGGAACTTGGGACTGTCTATTCCAAATACAAATCTCACACTTAGGTTATTTTGGCGCACTGCTTCTTTGACCATTCCGGTAAAAGCAGTTTCCGCCTCTGTTTTTTCTCCCAATTTAAGAAGAGTTTTATAGAGGTAACCATAGGCCCTTACAGTTTGAGAAGGATCCTGTTGTGGATATTTAATGGCTTCTTGATATGAGTGTTTTGCTGCCGGGTAGTCCATTTTGTGATACGCGTCATCCGCTTTAGCCAGTAACTCCTTTGCTTTTAAGGTGTCTAAAGCAGTAGTAGGGACTGGGGATTTTTCAGTGGGATCAGTAGTGGGGACTGAAATGGGAACTCCTCCATCTCCCTTAGGCAATTTTGAGGAAATATCCAATTCTTCAATCACGGGCATCCTGTATTGAGCAATTTCTTGTCCAGTTTTGATATCCGTTATTTTGGAATTGAGGAAATGATATTTTTTAGCAGAATTGGGATTCAATGGCTGAAAACTGATCAATCCTTCCAGGAGATAACTGGCTTCATCTGTACTGGTGTCGGCGAATCTTTTAAGTACCAATTTCTGAAATGGTTCTGTTTGCCCTATTTTAAAAACATTGTTTTGGATTCGGTCGGATTCTTTGGGAATATCTCCGCTGTCTTGATATAAAAAGTCGTTTACGGCAACAATTGAAGGTTTCCCAAACCATGAGGTCCCTTGATGTTTGATTACGCTGCTTAACAAATGGTTGCTCATGTTTTTGATTGCAACGTCAAGAGGAGTTGGTAATTCTATAGGGTCAATTGGTTGAGTAGTGCAAGCCAATAGCAACAGGCTAAGACCCAATATAGGCAATAAGCGTATTAACTGCATAGCATAATATCCTTATTTGTGTGGAAGAATCATGTTAACGACAATGATGTTTTTCAAGTTCTCTCTTGTATTTTTCGTCAGAAATTAAACCCATATTCCAATCTTTCCGTAATTCCTGGCATTGTTTGCTAATTGGAGGAACAGGTTCAGGTAGTACTGGCTCTGGTTGAGGTAGTACTGGCTCTGATTGAGGTGAGAAACATCCTCCCAAACAAACGTCGGTGACGATACCTGAGGTATAAACAGGTCGCTCTGCACCTTCTTCAGACACTCTTCTGCTGACTTCCTTGAAAACTTTTTCAATGGGTTGGTTTTTTCTTTGCTTGAGCACTGCACTCAAGTGTTTGGAATATTTACCATTGTCTGGTATTTCTGTGCCAGAGGGGGTCGCATATGCGATAAGGGAGTTACTTCCTTTGGCAGTTTGACTTAATCCTCTAGCAGGGCTTTTACCGGTTGTTGTGGAGTAAGGGTTTGTACGACAAGCATCCAAGATCAAAATCCCAGCTGAAGCCTTAGATAGGGTATTATCAACAATATCTTGGGTCTTGATTGCGCGCCATCCCAAATCTTCATCAGAAATGATCTCTTTGTTATTCATGGGCAGTACATAATCCTCCCCATGAAATTGGGAACCATGTCCAGAAAAATAAATGATTCCCACATTGGCTCCCGCCAATTTATTAGCAAAGTTGGCAATTGCATCTTCCAAATCAGATTTTTTCAAATCAGTTTCCAGTTGTACTTCAATTCCAATATCCCTTAAAGACGCTGCTACTTTTTGGGCATCTCCAACTGCATTCGTTAATCTTCCCTGCTCGTAATTGTTAATTCCAATCACCAATGCAAACTGTTTCTCTCTGGGAAAATCCACTTCATCTTCACAATGGGAAGTTGGAACTGGCCCACGCGGGGAAATACAGGGAGGCTTAACAGGAGCAGGACGAGGTCCCTTCATTTCTGAAGAAAAATCAGTGGGTGTATCAATTGAGGAATTGGATACACAGCTTTGCAGTAACCCTATCAAGAATAAAAAACCGATGTGCCTTTTCATAAAGATCCTCCAGTTAGTGAATTTCTAGTGAACTTCATAATTTGAGACTGTCATTGACCAATTTCCAGCTCCCACTTGTTGATCAAAGTACTTTTGTAGACCCATAAGGGTAGTGACTGGAATTGCAGAGCTGTTCAATTCTATCTTATTTTTTAACCAGATTGCAATGATGTATCCTGTACCCAATAAGTCGTCCATGGGCAAATCGTAGCTGTCAGTTTCAGGAATTGTGACAGTTTGTCCTCCATCTAAGAATAAATCAGATTTGGAATACTGGTTGGGGAAAATGGCAGTTAATTTTTTTTGACTGCCAAGGTCCCATACCAATAAATAGCCCTTTTCTGTACTTTGATTCTTGATGCTGATTTTCATGTTCTCACCTACCTTAAACTGTTGACTGGGCAGTAATTCCATCTCCAATTTGCCAGTGTATATTACAGAGTCTATGTAGGGAGTTTGAGAAGATTGACCTGCTTCATTTTCGGATAAAACAATGGTTTTTCCTGCACCACCTTTTACAATTGTCCAATCAGGATTGGAAGATCGCAATTGCTCTTGTAAACTGCCTAAAAACTGTCCGGTAAATTTGCCCCCATTTTCACCAGCAGAAAAAGCATATTCTCCAGGTTGGGAGGCTGAGGCAATAAAGTAGCCTCGGTGTTCAAGAAATAAACGTGAATAGTTGTCATTGATGATATTACCGGGTCCCTTGATATCAGGGGTTTTAGAAGCGGGGACATTTTGATTACAGGCATCTATGATAACCGCAAAAAACTTTGGAGACTGGTTACTCAAACGATTGATTACTGAGTCAGTATCCAGCACTTTCGGTTGCCCATTTCCTTCCACATACAAGAAAGGCCAAGGAGATATCTTGTCATCTCGACGAGCCCCATGTCCCGAATAATAAAATATCACAATGTCTTCTGGATGAATGTTCCAACTGTCCATTGCCTGTGTCACTGCCTGATGACCCTTTCCTTTTTTCAACGTTTCGCCCTTGATAATTGCGAGATTTTTGCGGAGACCAGTATGTGTTGAAATGTCATCGACCAATTCCTCCATTTGCTTTAAATCTTGCTCAAACCCTTTCCGAACAAGTTCTTTTTTATCCTCTTCAGGAGAATTATCCAGAGTGTCTGAGATAAGAAGTGCATGAAGGGTGGCTGTAGGAGAATCATTGGCAGTGTTTGAAATAAAAGGTGCACGAGGAAATGAATCAGAAGATTCATCGTTTGTGGGAGTTACTGGATTTTGAGTGCATCCCAGGAACAACAGTGACAGGCTCAAGAAAAAACTGTATTTATTCAACATCCTATTTTCCCAAAAAATTATTTATGCTGAAATATCAATTTGTGATAACAACCAGTTTCCGACTCACAATCTTGCAAGATCTGTTTGATCAAATCTTTCCCCTTTACCTTCTCTAGATCAGGCACAACCTCATAGGGTCCTTTTGCCGCAATCAAAGTTTTTTCAGGAATTATTGCACCAGTGGAAAGGGCAGTCTTAACTTGTTCCTCAAGAACCGTATCAGGTTGTTTGGAAGTTATGAAGTAAATGCTTTCTGTTCCCGTTGTTTTATCCAGTTGAAACCAAGACTTCTCACTTGGGATATAATAAGTTACCCCCTTTTTCACTGACTTGGGGTGATTAAGGTCAGTTTTTTTAAACTTCTCTATTGGGAACAGTGGGTAAATTTTTCCGGAACTGTCTTGCTGAAAAATGTAGACATAACCATCTTGCTTTGGTGTAAACACAATTTTATAGGAATCCCCAGATTTGAGGGTTGTGTTTCCAGCGAGATCGAAGTTTGAGAAAGCTATTTCCCCCTTTCCCTTATAAATCGGATTAAATTCAAAATCGAGTTTGTCATCTGAAACCACCACACTTGGTCCCTTGGAGGTCCCATACAAATAGGGAGAAATCCATGTTAACAACACTATGGAAAACAGCATTAGCCCTTGATTTAAGTACTTCATATCCAATTGCTCCTCAAAATATGACGATTTATTGATGGGTAAAATTCAGTTTGTACACACATTCATCACACACTGACAATAACTGCAAGGGAAGCTCAAAATCCTTTCGATTGGCTTGAATTTTCTGCCGTTTGTCAAGCGGTTTTGTTAAACTAACCTCTTGCTTAGCCTCAAAAATTTGCCTTAAGTTGTCTTGGGCAACTTGTACTTGTTCAGGATCGTTTTTTTCCAAAGCAGTTTGAAGAACTTTTATGTGTTGTTCCAATTGGGAATCTTGATCCAAAGTTGCAAGAAAATAAAATGCTTCATTACCTGATTGCTCATCCAATGCAAACCATTGACTCATAGAAGGAGTACCGTAAAATTTACCTGCTTTAAGAGGGTTAGAATGCTCCAATGGAACACCTTGAAAATCAGAGATTGGAAATAAAGGATATATCTCTTTGGAGTTAGTGACTTGAAAAATATACACATGACTCTTTTGACGAGGAATCCAAGTCAATCGATAATAGTCTCCGGAGCGAAGAGTATCTCCACTCTTCAGTAATGATGGGCTGGGCTCAAATGGAGATATACGAATGTAAAGCATTTCAAATTCCAGATCAGCCCCCAGAAGACAGTGTTTTAGGCAAAACGGCAGAGTATTATTATCCCAACATTTATCTATACAGGTTGATATAAACCATGTGGGAATAGATACCAACATGACAAGAATAATCGGCACAACATAACGCCTGGAATAACGAGAAAACTTTTGTCGAGCGGTTGCCATCAGAAATCCCCTTCAATCAAGATAAACTTAAAATTTAAAGTATAACTTTTAGCGGTATACTGCAGTCATTTTAACACATTGTAATCATAGATTCCATAATTTTTAATTCACTTTCAAACCATTTTTTAAGGTAAAATTTTGGCCCAGCATTTTTAATGGGACTTTTAACGTTGACAGTCTAATGAAACAAAACAAGGTTTACCTTAATAGGTTAATAATACGCTGATTCTCGTTTTACTTTAATTAAGTAATTCGTCAACGCCAGATTTCAATTCCGGCATTTAGAGCAATCTAAGAAAAGATGGGTTTTTCAAATTGAATCAGTTTGTGCTAATATAAGAGAGTTTGCTTGCTTTTAGGTGAATGCAGATGTAATAAAAGTGGTCAATAACAGTATAATCATGAACACCTTAGGAGAAAATCATGATCAAGCCTCATGGCTCTGAAACCTTAAACCCTTTATTCGTTTACGATCAAAAGAAACATCATGATCTGCAAAAAGAGGCGGAAGGATTACCTTCCCTAGTGATCAGCTCTTCAGCCGCGGGTAATGCCGTGATGTTAGGGGGAGGATATTTTAATCCCTTAACTGGTTATATGAATGTGGCTGACTCAATGAGTGTGGCAGAAAAGATGCACACGACTGGCGGTTTATTTTGGCCAGTGCCTATTTTAAGTACTACCCATGATGTTTCTGGCATTCGCGGAGCCAAGCGTATTGCCTTACGAGACCCCAACGTGGAAGGTAATCCAGTCCTTGCCATTCAAGATGTGCAAGCTATTGAAGAATTTACCCAAGATCAGATGAATTTTATCGCTGAAAAGGTATTTGGGACTTTAGAAATTGGACATATCGGAGTGCAAACTTTCATGGAAGCCGGTCGTTATGTGGTTTCTGGTCCCATTCAAGTTTTGAATTTCAGCTATTTCCAACAAGATTTTCCTGATACTTTCCGGACTGCTATAGAAATTCGCAACGAGATCAAGGAGCGGGGTTGGAACAAAGTGGTTGCTTTCCAAACGCGCAATCCCATGCACCGCGCCCATGAAGAATTGTGTAAGATCGCCAAGGATACCGTTAATGCGGATGGTGTACTGATTCACATGTTGTTAGGGAAATTAAAGGCTGGCGATATTCCTGCGCCAGTACGGGATGCTTCTATCCGTAAAATGGTAGAACTGTACTTCCCACCCAATACCGTCATGATCACCGGTTATGGATTCGATATGCTCTATGCAGGTCCACGAGAAGCCGTATTACACGCAGTATTCCGCCAAAACGCAGGCTGCACTCATTTCATCATTGGTCGTGACCATGCAGGCGTAGGTGACTACTACGGTGCCTTTGATGCTCAAACTATTTTCGACACCCAAGTTCCCAAAGATGCCCTGCAAATTGAAATTTTCCGTGCTGATCATACTGCTTATTCAAAGAAATTGAATAAAGTGGTCATGATGCGAGATGTCCCTGATCATACCAAGGATGATTTCATTTTGTTATCCGGTACTAAAGTACGAGAAATGTTATCTGCGGGTAAAGATTTGCCGCCAGAATTTTCCCGTCCCGAAGTGGCTAAAATCCTGATGGCTTACTATCAAGATCTTGATAAATAATCCTTATTTTGGACAAATCCCATGACTTATTGAACGGGATTTGTCCATTGTTCACTTCACCATTCTCATCCATTTATAACAGATGAGAACCTACCCCGTAGTATTCCGCTAATTTGTGAATATCCTCTTCAAACAAGTAACCTTGACTCTTTAATTGGAGTAGAAAATAGCGAATTTGCTCCTTTTGATCATGTTCGGCTAACAATTTAAGTATCTCCAATAAAGTAGGAACATCAATTTCACACTTCACACTCATTGCTTCTTGAGATAAACTCAACACAATTTTCTCTTTTTTCATAACGTTTGCACTTTAATACAGTATATACTCAAAAATTATTACCTCATTCGGATAGACTGCATTGCTCAAGGGATTCAATTCCTTCAACAAACTAAAAAGGCAATGAGGGAATTATTTGGCTTAGGTCAACTTCAAGCGTAAATCCCCAATATGCCCATTTAACAACTCGCTAATTTTGAGAAATTATTCCTTTATCATGCCAATTAATCCCCATTTTAAATATCACTTTTAGGATCAATGGCCCCATGATCACTCTGCGTAATTTATCTCTACAAAGAGGTACTAAATTATTACTGCAAAACGTCAATCTCACCTTACCTAAGGGTCAAAAAGTGGGATTTGTGGGTCCTAACGGGTGTGGAAAAAGCAGTTTATTTGCCCTACTCCAAGGACGACTGATTCCAGAATCAGGAGAAATTAACCTACCAATATCCTGGGTAATTGCTCAAATTGAACAAGAAACCCCGGCGGTAGAAACACTGGCGCTGGATTACGTTTTAGAAGGAGATAGAGAATTACAACAGATTGAAAAAGCGCTGTCCACAACTGAAGAGGGAATTGCACAAGCCCAATTACATGCTCGATTACAAGCCATTGATGGCTATTCGGCCCGAGCCCGGGCGGCCCAATTGCTACACGGTTTGGGATTTGGTCCTGAAAAAATAACCTTGCCAGTCAACACCTTTTCCGGTGGATGGCGCATGAGACTCAATTTGGCACGCACCTTAATGAGTCGTTCCGATTTACTGCTATTGGATGAGCCCACCAATCACTTGGATTTAGAAACAGTATTGTGGTTTGAACAATGGCTACAACATTATCCCGGCACTTTATTACTGATTTCTCATGATCGAGACTTTTTAGACAATGTGGTGGACACCATTGTTCATTTCCATCAACACAGTCTCACATCATACACGGGCAATTATGCCGCCTTTGAACAACAATGGGCCACCCAATTGGCTCAACAACAAGCTGCTTTTGAACAACAGCAACGAGAAATTGTTCACATTCAAAATTTCGTCAATCGATTTCGAGCCAAAGCAACCAAGGCCAAACAAGTACAAAGTCGTCTTAAAGCCCTGGACAGAATGGAAAAAATTGCCTTAGCCCACCTCAATTCCCCATTCAATTTCACATTTCCAGGTCCCGCCACTCAACCACATCAACTGTTACAATTAGACAATGTCAGCGTGGCTTACACTGAACAACCCGTGTTACAAAAAATTCGTCTACAAATCACCTCGGGATTGAGATTGGGACTGTTGGGAGTTAACGGGGCAGGCAAATCCACCTTCATTAAATTATTAGCCGGTTTACTCAAACCTGCTCAGGGAAATATCATATATGCCAATGACTTAACCATTGGTTACTTTGCTCAACATCAATTGGAACAATTAGACGGTCGCCAAAGTCCCTTACAGCATGTACAGGCTTTAAGTCCCACTGTTACGGAACAAGAAATTCGTACTTTTTTGGGAGGATTTGGATTCAGCGGGGATTGGGCATTTGGACCCATTTTGAATTTTTCTGGGGGAGAAAAGGCCCGTTTGGCCTTGGCGTTATTGGTCTGGCAGCGTCCTCATCTACTGCTGCTGGATGAACCTACCAATCACTTGGATTTGGAAATGCGTCATGCCTTAACTTTGGCTTTACAAGACTATCCCGGGGCGCTTATTCTCGTCTCTCATGATCGCCATTTGTTACGCACCACCACGGATCAATTTTTCCTCCTTGATCAGGGACAACTTAAGGAATTTCAAGGAGATTTGGAAGATTATCGCCAATATTTGCTTGAGCAACGTCGAGCGGAAGCGTCCAAAATTGAAGGAAAGCCAAAGCGTTTGGAGAATCAGCAGCGGCGAGTCTTACAGAATCGATTGAAGAAATTGGAGCGGGAATTGGACAAATTGACTTTGGATAAGCAAACTTTGGACACTGCATTGGCTGATCCAGCAATTTATGCAAATAGGGAACGAGTTCAACAACACTTGCATCAACAAACATTGTTGATTCAACAATTGCAACAAATTGAAGAAAATTGGTTAGAAACTACCGGTTTGTTGGAATCTTCCACAGATTAAGATCGAAAATAATAGACCTCTTGCCAAAGTATGCGATCATGAAAAAATGAAAGTTGTCCCTCAGTTAAGATACATTGGAGTGGAGGCTTTGGAGTGAATGGGAGCTTTGGACTGGATGGGAGCTTTGGAGTGAATGGGAACTTTGGAGTGGATAGAGGCTTTGGAGTGGAGGCTTTAGCCGGCCGGCGGTAGGCTCACCCCACATACACAAATTGCAATGGACTACCGCTGGCCGGCTAAAGCCTCCACTCCAGTGTGGCTTCTAGAGCCTGCACTCCGGCTAAAGCCTCCACTCCAACAGGGATTTACCTTTTATTTTTTCGTATCCAATAGGGATTTACCTTTTACTTTTTCGTATCTCATCTTTATTGCATCATTTACTTTTGCAAGAGGTCTAATAAATAACTATTCATTTGGGCGGGCAATAAGAGGCTATCATTGCTCATTTTGGCAACTGTTTTATCGGATTTAATAACGAAGGGAAATATGGGCGATCATTCTGAACATAACACTGTGGCCAATGCAACGACCACTCCAGAGTTAACGCAATTGCTTCAACATTTGACCCCCTTGTTGGCTGATTTTCAGCAGCGTCAACATCGGCAAGATTTTTCAGAAAAATTATTACGAGTGGTGGCTGCTATCGTGGCCATGGTGGCATCTTATGTGTTTTTCTTGATCTACACTGTGACTATGGATATGCGAGATGTGTCTCGTTATTTACAAGCTGTGGTGGGAGAAATGACTATGGTTTCCAAAGAGATACAAAGTATTCATGGAGAGTTATCTCATCTCAACCAAGGCATGACCCAATCCATGACGACGATGAATCAGTCTATGTTGCAGATGGGTGAAGCCACTGGCAATTTAAATGGGACCGTGACTGAGATTCAGGACTCTTTAAAGGAAATCAATCAGTCCATTTTACAAGTTTCCGGGGACATGTCCAACACACAAAAATCCATGTTACAGGTGTCTGCTGATATTGCCAATATGCAAAAATCAGTCTTGCAAGTTTCTGCAGATATCAACAGCATTCACAAAGACTTCCGATTGGTGGTATTGGATTTGGATACCATTGTGCTCCATTTGGATGATATTAAAGTGCAAACTGCCCAAATGAGTCAAGGCATAGGGGTGATGGCCAATGACGTGGGCAACATGTCGCACAATGTTTCTCGTTCCTTTCGAGGATTTAATAAAATTATGCCTTGGTAAAACTGAATTGAGGTGAAATATAGCTAACGCACTATAAATTAGTTTAAAAAATGGCATATTCAACAAGGTGTTCTCTCATTCCCATGCTCTGCGTGGGAACGAGAAAATGCTGTCTTGGCAAAACTGAATTTAGATGAAATATAAGCAGGATGCTCCCTGTTGTAATATAAGAATAAGAGAAAAATAGGATGAAGAAAGAAGAATTAACGATCTTTGTGGTAGATGATGAAGAAGTGATGCACGTGGTAATTAAAAGCATGTTGGAACGTTTAAATTTGGAGACTCAATTGGTCAGTTACCACAGTGCAGAGGAATTTTTGGCGAGTTATTCTCCTCATCAACCCGGTTGTTTATTATTGGACAATTGGATGCCAGATATGAAAGGCATTGAATTGCATGAGCATTTGATACAATGTCGATGCACCATGCCCATCATTATGATGACCTCTGCGGCTGATGTATCCTTGGCTGTCAGTCAGATGAAAAAAGGCCTGTTTGACTTTGTGGAAAAACCTTTTTCTATTGAACAATTTGAACAAATTTTACGACGGGTATTTCAACACCTATTGGAACAGCAACAAAGGGAAGATCGTCAGCAACATGTCCACGCTCAGTTTGCCAATTTGACACCTCGAGAACAAGTTGTGATGAGAAAAATGGTGGAAGGCAAACTCAATAAAATTATCGCGGATGAATTGCAAATTACCATTAAAACAGTTGAAAAACATCGGGCTAATGTCATGCAAAAAATGCAGGTTCGTAATTTACCAGAGTTAGTACGGATGGCCATTCAATGTGGACTCATTTCCATTCATAATGACTGAGTTACCTTATTCCTGCCGGCAAATCTGTAGTAAATTACAAAACTTTTCATTATAACTGATTGTCAACTATTAAAACAGTAGCACAATCACTTCTATTTTTTTTTCACCAATCAATTATGCTATCCTTAATTTCTTACTTCTATTCCTCAGTAAATAGAGAACCAACACCGATTTTCTCATGGCATTTACCCCTCTGACCTCCTCGTTAGTGGGGTTTTTTTTTGCAACAGGCGGTCAGTTCCTATTTATCTAAAACGTTGATTGCAATTCCCTCACTTTGTCTGAATTTACTTTATCGTAAACACCTCCTTTAAGCGATTCGCCAATCGAGCAAATTCCACCAGTCCTAAAGTTTCAGCGCGCACTTGGGGATCAACCTCAGCCGTCACAATATCTGACTGCGTCAAACATCCCTGCAAAGCATTGCGTAACGTTTTGCGACGCTGCGCAAAAGCTTGACTGACCACTTGCTCAAAACAACTAAATTCTATAACACGGACCGGCGGCACCAAATGAGGTTGCAATTGCACCACTGCAGAATCCACTTTTGGAGGCGGATAAAAAGCCCCCGGGGCCACCTCAAACAATTTCCGCACCTGACAATAATATTGCACCATCACCGATAAGCGTCCATAATGACGAGAATTAGGCGCGGCCACCAAACGCTCCGCCACCTCTTTCTGCACCATAAAAATCATATCTTGAATCCGAGCCCCCCCAGACAATAAATGAAATAACAAGGGGGTTGCCACATTATAAGGCAAATTGCCCACAATTCTCAAGGGTGGATTGGGCAACTGCCGAAAATCAAAACGCAAAGCATCGGCCCCATAAATCACTGCCGACTTATTCTCAGGAATAACCCGTTTTAAATAATCCACCAAATCCCTGTCCAATTCAATTAAAATTAAACTTGAGCCCTGGGCCAACAAGGGCAAAGTCAAAGCCCCTTTACCCGGTCCAATCTCCACCAATTGCTGAGCAAACTCTGGCGCGATCACCGTGACCAAATGTTCAATTACCTGTCGATCATGCAAAAAATGCTGACCAAATCGCTTGCGGGGCAAAAATGCTGTCATGGCTTCCCCCTTAAATTAACCACTGAATGACGCCGCCAAAAATTCCACGACAAAACAACTGCCCTTTCCCAATTCGCTCTCACACCACACTCGGCCTTGCATCGCCTCCACTAACTTTTTGACGATAAATAGACCCAAACCAGTCGAATTTTCCTGAGCCGTGGGTATTGGAGTCAACCGACTGAATTTACCGAATAATTTCTTCTGATCATCCTCACTTAATCCTGGGCCCTCATCTCGAATTTCACAATGAATTACTTTTTCCCTCCGACTCAATTTTACATACACATTTTTATCAAATGGAGAATATTTAATCGCATTGGAAATCAAATTGTCAAATACCCTCACAACCAAATACAGATCAACCTGAGCATAATAAACTTCCTCTTGATGACTGAAATGTAAGGTAATATTTTTAGCTCGAGCCTGAGTTGTATAACGCTCCAACAAAATATGGGCCGTGGACAAAATATCAACCTCTTGTAAAGAAACCCTCATCTTCTCCGATTCAATGGCATTAACTTGAAGAATATTATCCACAATATCAAACATTTGTTTGGAACTGTTGACTATCATCTTCAAAGTATCCACCACTTCTTGCTGAGACAAAGTCCGATAATCATTGATAATTAACTCTGCCAATCCCTGAATAGCTGACAATGGATTTTTCAAATCATGAGCGGCAATTGCCAAAAACTCATTTCTTTCCTGACTTAACTTTAACAACGAAGTATTTTTCTGCTGTAATTCCCAAGTTCGCTGAGCAATCTTTTCCTCTAAACCGGCATAAGAAGGCAATTAATTTCTGTTCCTGGTGATAACTGCGTAAAGCCTCGGTCACTGTGAGCTTAAAATCTTCAAACTCCCAAGGTTTTGAAATATAACGATATAAATTGGCATGACGAATAGCATTGCCCAAAGCCTCTAAACCGGCTTGACCTGTCAACATGATCGTCAATGTATTAGGAGATAACTGATGGACCTGCCTCAACAACTCATCTCCGGGAATATTAGGCATAATATAATCGGAAATGACCAACGCAATTTCATGACCATTCTCTAATAATTCTCGACATAATTCTAAACACTCTTCGGCGCTGTCTGCCATCTCAACCAGATAGTCATCATTGACAATTTTATTCAACTCCATTTCCAAACTGTCTAAAATGGCACTGTCATCATCCACACAAACAATTGCCAACTGCTTCATAAGATAGCCAAACTGGAACGTATCGTTTCTACTAACTCCTTGCTATTCCAAGGCTTAAACAAACAACGACACAAATTTGCTTCGTGATGAGCCCGTTCAATTGCATCTTGATCAGCCTGACCAGTCAACATAATTTTGATGGTATTCGGCAAACGCTGATGCACTTGGATCAAAAATTCGTCCCCCTTCATACCCGGCATCAACCAATCAGAAACCACAACCAACACATCCACCTGATTGACGATAAACTCATCAATAATTTCCAAAGCCTCCTCAGCACTCTCTGCAAATTCAAAATTATAAATCCCGCGGAATGCCTTTTGCAACTCGATTTCCAAATTTTCCAACACCAAACTCTCATCATCAACACACATGATTACTCGAGTATTCATGCCATTTCTCCTTCAATCAACAAATCGTTACCAATCCAGTCCCATTGCATAATAAGCAATTGAACTCCTAAAATGAATGAGACTGGTCACTCAAACATTCTCCTTATCTTAAGAAACTGTTCCACTGTGCTCAATTCTTCCAACAAGGGGCAAAAAAACTGTAAATATCGTTTCACCAGGTTGACTGCGAACTTGCACAGTCCCTTGGTGCTTGTCCACGATTTTTTTAACAATATCCAATCCCAAACCACTACCCTCCCCAGGAGGTTTAGTGGTAAAAAATGCCTCGAAAACTCTACCTTGAATTTCCGTTGGGATCCCTGGCCCGTTATCCATAATGCTAACCGCCACTTGATTGTCCAATAATTGTGCAGAAACTGTCAAGACACCCCGATTTTTCATAGCTTGTAGCGCATTGTGGACAAGATTGGTCCAAACTTGATTTAACTCATCTGGATAACATTTGATGATCGGCAACTGTCCATATTGCTTAACCACTTCAACTCCTTGTTTTAACTGGTTTTGATACAGAGTCAATACCGTTTCAATTCCATCAATCACATTGGACTCCACGGCTTGTCCAGACACATCAAAACGGGCAAAACTTTTTAAGGCAAAAATTGTTTTGGTGGCTCGATCAGAAGCGGTGAGAATAGAATGAGTGCTTCTCTGCAAAACTCCCAACTCATAAATCATTTCCAAAATAATTTCACTTTCTGCAGATCTCAGTAAAGGCAGAAAGTTGGTAATTTCGTTATGCACACCAGTGTTAATCAATTTGTCCACCACTGATTTAGCATTCTCAATCCCACAAATTTCTAACTGCTCGGTTAGGGATTTTTTCAGTTGCCGCTTTTCCCGAGTGGATAAAGAAAACTGTTCATGCGTAACCTTTTCAAGCAACACAAAAAAATCACGTTCCCGTTCCTCAGACAGTGACTTAAAAAACAGAGGCAATCGAGGTAAAGTTTGTTTCAGAAAATCAGCTACGTTGCCTACAGAGGAACGAATCGCTCCCAAAGGAGTGTTAATTTCATGTGCAATTCCCGCCACCAAATGTCCCAAAGCCGCCATCTTTTCCGATTGCACCAAAACATCTTGGGTCGTTTTCAAATGCTCTAAAGTTTGAGCCAATTCCAAAGCCTGTTGTTTCGATTCCCGCTCACTGATCAAGAGTTTCAAATCCCCATCAATAATCTCTTTGAATTGCCACAATAAAGCTTCATATAAAGCGGTATAATGTCGAGTTTTACTGTCCAAAATGCAAATAGTGCCAAAAACTTCCTGATCGGGCCAAATCAGCGGCACTCCTAAGTAAGAAATCATATTCAATTTAACATCCGGATTATTTTCCCAAACGGGATCTTCCAAAGCATTGGGAACATGTAACATATCCCGCCGTGCCATGACTGTTTCACAGTATAAACCGGTATTCAAGGGGGCCCGTTCATGCTCCTCATAAGGGTTATGATCGGTATGACTGCTGATAAATACCTCAATTTCTGACGGAAAAACTCGCATGATTAAGCCAGCCGGGACGTCAAAAATATGGGCCAACAGATCAGCAGTTTTCTGCCACTTTTCCAAATAAACAGTGGGTACTTCAATATATGCACTTGACATGACTCATTACCTACTGAAAAGATTAAAATTTCCAAACTTACCATGATTCTTGTTTTCCACTTTAAAATTGGAAAATACTTCTTTAAATTACTGCTTCCTTCAAAGGAAAAATAACCCTATTTATCTTAAAAACTATAACCATTAACTATAACAAACTTTAGCCCTCATTAACAAGCATTAGTCTTCATTAACAAGCAGGAGTACCCTCCATTTACCTGAATTTCAAATTTTCTACAGCCACCAGCCTTCCTTCCTTAATTCCAAACTCAGCCAGTAAAATCGTACTTTAAAAGCCGAATTTATTTTCTTCTATTTAACATTTTTCAAATGATAATAAGCCACCAATTCCTGCAATTCTACTTCTTCAAAACGCTTAGCCAATTGATGCACCTTTTCTGCAAAAGGCAACAAGTCTGCATTATATTGCACCAGGTCTTCAACATATTCCAAAATTCCTTTAAAATCGCCCATCATCACCAAATCAAACAAAATGCCTGCCTGCTCGGTATTGGGCCCCAAATGTTGCCCAAGTTGAAAATCCACCTTCGTTACCCAAGTTTCTCTAACATCCTGCCAAGCATGCTCATCATAAACCCATTTCAAATCAAGATAATATTGCACTTTTTTCAGCAATTCTTCCACTTGAATTGGTTTGGCAATAAAATCATCACAACCCGCTTCTTGACTTTCCCGTTGATGATGTTCAAATACATTGGCTGAAATCGCAATGATGGGCAATTTTTTAGACAAATTCATTTGGCGAACTTGGCGTGTAAATGACAAGCCATCCAATACTGGCATCACCAAGTCCACAATGATCAAATCTGGCAATACCTGTTGCACCAACTCTAAACCCACCTGCCCATCTGTTGCCTCCTTGACCACAAACCCCAATGACAATAATAACTCCACCAACATGGCCCGATTTTCCTGCTTATCCTCTATCACCAAAATGCAAGGTGCCTGCCCTTCAAAACCAACAATTTGCGATGATCTGAGCCCATTTCCTTCCTCCCCCTTTATCCTTGCCTGATTCTCCACTAAGATTGGTAATACCACCTCAAAACAACTGCCTTTCCCCAATACACTGGTGACTATAATATTCCCCTCCATCATCTTGATCAACTTTCTGGTAATCGTCAAACCCAAACCAGTGCCTTCAATCTGATGACTTTGAACACCCACCTGTTGAAAAGGCAAAAATATCTTCTCCAAATTCTCATCCGCAATTCCAGGTCCAGTATCTTCTATCTTAAAATGGAAAATTTGCTCATTTCGAGAACTCAAGACATTGGTCTCAATTTTCAAGGAAACTGTTCCCTCATCTGTAAATTTGATAGCATTTCCTAACAGATTAATGAGAATCTGCCGCAATCTTTTCTCATCTGCATAAATGCCAACTGCTAAGATATCGGCAGGTAATGTGTATAAAAACTGAATGCCTTTTTGTTGAGCCCGCATTTCAAAAAGACTCGTAATACCTTGAATAAAACCCTGAAAATCAAAATAATTTGGGCATAATTCAACCTTATTGGCTTCAATCTTAGACAGATCCAAAATGTCGTTGATTAAAGTCAACAAATACTCCCCACTCTTTTGGATAACGGCAATCTTCTCTTGTTGCAAACGACTCAAAGTTCGGTCTCGACCTAAAATCTGGGTATAACCCAAAATACCATTTAAAGGCGTGCGTAGCTCATGACTCATATTAGCCAAGAAAATACTTTTTGCCTGATTAGCCGTTTCTGCTTTACTGACTGCCTGTTGCAATGCCCGTTCAGTCTGTTTTTGATAAGTGATATCCTCAATATTTGCCCAAATAAACTGACCACCCCCTCGGGTAATAATCAAACCCGATACCTTAACGGGTATCGCTTCTCCAGATTGATGAATACATGCCTTTTCATAGGGACCAAATCGCCCCACTGCTTCTAAAACTGCATATTGCTCTTTTTCCAAAGATTCATATTCCGGCACAGTCAATTTCCAAAAATTCAGCCCTAATTTAAACACTTCTTCAACCGTATACCCTATGATGTGGGCAAAAGTAGGATTGATCTCCACAAAAATCCCATTAATATGAAACAAGACCAAACCAATATTAGCCTCCTTAAACAAAGTTCTCCAATGCTGCTCACTGTCCCGCAAAGCCTCTTCTGCCTGTTTGCGCTGAGTAACATCAATCCCAATACCCACTACGTATTCGATATTCCCCTGTTTATCCAATAACACCGTGTTAGACCAATCAATCAAATGGGGAATGCCTTTTTTAGAAACCAAATAATTCTCATGGCGATTATAATGGTAAGTTACTAAATTATTCACCACTTCTTCCACATCACCCTTTTCCTCATCCAGTAAAAAAAGATTCATAAAATTGGACCCTTTAATCTCTTCCAAAGTATAACCTGATATTTTCTCACAAGCTTGGTTAAGATTCACAATGTTCCCATTCTGATCCAAAACCACAATTAAACTGCCAGCAGTGTTAATAAGGGTATTGGTAAAATCTCGTTCCTTCTGCAACGCCTCTTCCGCCAACTTCTGTGCGGTCAAATCCACCTGAGTTCCTACCATACGAACGGCCTGACCTTCTTCATTCCAAACTGCAGCTGCCCGGGACAATACCCAAATGTAATAGCCCTGCTTATGCTGAATGCGATGTACATTCTCATAATGATTGGTTTGCTTAGAAAGATAATGAGTAATAGCCTCCAACACCTGCGCCAAATCTTCCAAATGAATCCGTTTGTGCCATTCATTCACATGATTAGGGAATTCATGTTCTAAATAACCCAACATTTCCTTAAAGCGAGGAGAATAGTAAACCTCATTACTCTGAATGGACCAATCCCATAACCCATCATTAGCCCCTTGCATAGCCAAATCAAAGCGCTGCTCACTGATACGCAGGGCTTGCTCAGCCTGTTTGCGCTGAGTAATATCAATTCCCATTTCCAAAATCAAATGACTTCCTTCCACATCAGTAAAAGCGTAATTATGAATTTGGTAAGTTGAACCATTTATTGAAGTGCATTCCCATACCAGAGACAAAGCTGGATTTTGAAACAACTGAAAAGGTCGACACACTTGACAAGAATTGCGACATCCAAAAATTAAATGATGGCAAAATTTTCCCTGCGGATTGCCCAATTTTTCGTAAAAATAACGGTTTGCATATCGAATTGAATGATCTTGAGCAATCAAACACAAAAAGACAGGCAACTTATCAAGAATTGCATTAAAACGTTCCTCTCGTTTTTGTAACTTCTCTTCATTCAAATGTTGCACTTTTTCCAACTGAGTTTGAAATGCCAAAGCCACTGTTTTAAAATTGTTAACCAAGGCATTGATTTCTAAAATATGATTATTTTCAATAAATTGAGTACAATGTTGAATAGTAAATGAACTGATGGAAGTCTTTTCCGAAAATTGTTCGCCCAAAGTAGAAATTTGCTGGGTTAAATCATTGGTAAGTGCGCATAATTGTTCCAAGGAAGTCACAATCCAACGACTGAGATGGTTGGCAATTAGCAGGGTGATCAGAATAATGATCAAAGTGATTGTTAAAGTTTTAATAAACGATTGCTGTAATTGGTAACGGTAAAAACTTGCCGGGGTTTCTACCACCAATTGCCAACCGGTTAAGGGATGTAAAGCCTGTTTTTGCAAATAAAATGCTTTTTGTAAACGTTGTATACGAGTTTGATTGAGCTCCTTTTCTGGCAACCAGATCGACAATTCTTCCATAGGCTCATGCACCACTCCCACTTGATGACGACTTAACAATTGACCTTGTACTTGATTACTGTCTGTGCTGCTAATAACTTGGTGATTCTGATTCAATAGACTGATTAAAAAAGGAATTTTAGAAAATGAGGCTCGTCTTTCCAGGTAATCAGATAAGTTAGGCAGATGACCCACCCCAGTCACATAACCCAAAAATTGCTTATTGTATAATATAGGTGTTCCCAACATAAACAGCGGTTCCTGCCGTTCCGCAGGCATTATTATTTCGGTGATGAGGGAGTGTTGTTGAGTTTTTAGGATTTGGAAAAATGGGCTGTTTGAAAAATCCAAACCAATAGACAAACTTCCCATTTGATCATAACGAGGAGAAAAAGTGACTGTATGTCCCTGATGATCAGCAATGTAAACCCGTGTAAAATGAGTGGATCCGGTTTGAGACAATTCGGTATTATTTTGCAATTCTTCAGAAAATCGCAATTTTTTAGTTACAGTCACTTGTTCCGTGGCAAATTGAGCTAAAGAATTGATAATGTTAAGATGGGACTTTAACCAAAAGGCAAAGATATATTCAAGATCTTCCGTGGTTTCTTTCAAATGAGTTTTAATCGTAGTGTGCATTTGGGTAACCGCCGAATACATGTTGAAATGGGTGGCTGCCAATGTCATGATGACAATAACCAATACGATAATTGTAAACAGATGATAAACTTGTTCTTGGAAAGGAATAATATGATGTTTGGGACTTTGAGCAATCCATCGAACCAAGGGAGTGGAACTTACAATGAGATTGGCAATCAAAGCATTCAGAATACCATTAATAGATTGTTTTAAAAAGATAATATAGACAGTTTGCAAGGGAAGTTCTAGGAAAAAATAAAAGAATATTCCCACCAAGGGTAACCCCACCAATAACCAATACAGAGCATCATACCATACTAATTTATAAGGATGATACTTTGTGATCAACCAGCCCACCCACATGGTTTCTAAAATGAAAATAAATATTGAGTAAGGATGATTCCAAATAAAATAGGTGCTGCTGCTTATCAACAAACCGGCTAAAATGCCCCAAGTCAATCCATATATTTGGAGAATGATTAAAATAGCAATGCTACCAAAGATTAAGTCAATATCAGGAGATAAGGGGAGGCTATAAAAATTGCCAAACCAACCCAAGAGAATAAAGAAAAGTAAGCAGAATGAGGAGCGTTGGAAAAAACCAGTGATTTTCTCTTTCATAAAATAATATTGTTGATTAAATAATTTAGGTAACTGCAATTCTTTTGACAACAGGTTTTTCACTGTCTTTTTTTCTAAGGAGAGGAATTTCTCTTTTCTGGAAAAAGGAGTTCTCAAAGCGGTTTGAAAGCAATTTTTCCCCAAAATGACCAGTCACTTTGCGAATTGTTGGCTTTGCCAGGGGTGGTAGATAAGGTCACTGTGGAGGATTTTGTAATTTGAATGAGAATGGTAGGCAGAGTTTGCAAACCTTGATGTTGCTTATTTGAAAATGGATCAAGCAGTTGAGTGAACAGTATGGAGTGGTCATCTAGGGTGATGCTAAAATGGACTCCATCAGTTGGATAAGGATTGGGAGGGGTGTAAGCACCTTCCAAGATGCCAAATAGCCCAGTCAATTCATAGTTCCCAGGGGTAAGTTGAAATTGCATTTTACCCGGAGCATGGACCATCAGGACTGGAGTTTTCTGTTCAGCCCTCACTTCATGAGGATTGGATAGGCGGTAGGGAATGGTTTGAAATAAAGGATAGGAGAGAGCCAGTAATTCTTCGCGATGGGTTTGAGGAAGTGGTTGAGGAGTCAAAGAATTTTCATGCAGGGTGAGGGTGAAAGTGGGTTTAAAAACTTGACTATTCCCAAGTAGATATTCCAACAGGGGTTCCGGTTGCAAGGTGAAGCGTAAATTGGCTACTTTTGACAGTGGAGCTTGTAGGTACCAATTGAGTAAATCATTTTGGTTCAAAATCAGTGGATTAACAATGAATGCAGAATTGGCTATGCTGGGAATAATGCGATATGAAAACTTTTCTCCTTCTACCGTGATGATTTCCATGAAGAGGGCTGGTAGGCGATACAGAAAATTGCTGAGGTGACCTAGGCGATTTTTTTTAATATCGAGACTGAGTAGCCAAGGGCGATCACGGAAGGCAGTTAAATCAATTAATTCATTGAGTTGCAAGGTTTGAGTGAGTAAAATTTTACCCGGGGTTACTGTCCCTTGACCTTGAGCAGCTCTTTTCAGGAGAAGGTAGGTTTTTTCAACAAATAAGGGTTGATAGTCTCTTAGGAGAATTTTGATGACTTCACTGTCTTCATGAAGGGGGAAATGTCGATCAATGGGGTGTGGTTTGTAAAGTACAAATTCTGGGGGCCGTTCCACGTAGAAATGGGCATTTTGGGCTAATAATTCTGGGCTGTAGGCGGCATAGCTTTGAAAGATGGGACGGGGTTGCCAGTTGAATTTGTTGAGGAAAATGACTCCTTGTTCCAGAGATAAGGTGTCGAGGCTAGCCATGCCCACTTGTTGTTGAGTTTTGGGTAAGGCGTGTTTTTTTTCAAGATCAGCAACGATATGGTCTTGATTGGCCTTAAATGTTGATAGATTAAACAGGGTTTCCGGGTTGCGAACCAGGTGTTGATTCCAAAGACCAATGAAGTTAGCAGCGGTGTAATTAAAGGAAATTCCAGTCATAAACAGTCCTTTGGCAGCTAAGAGAATGATCAGGTAGCGCAATGGATATAAGAAACGGTGGGAATAGTGAATAAAGAAGGGAATGGTGAGCGCCACTGCAAAAAACAGTCTAGAATGGGAATCATGGCGAACAAATCCTCCTTTCCAAGCCAGAAATAGGGTGAGCAGAATGAGTCCGCTTAGGAGTAGACGTTGTGGTTTGAATTGAGAAGAGAGATTGGAGAGGAGAAGCGAGAATAATAGCAGGCTTCCAATAATAAAGGCCAGTTTGAGTTCGTTAACTTGCAATCCTCCGGACATGGCTTCGCTGTAATGGTTGGCCATGAGCCAGGATTGTTTTAGAAATAAGGGAAGGTGAGGCAGGGCTTGGCCGGTAAACCACCACGTGATGATTAGGGAGCTGGTGAAGATGAGTAAGGCTGAGAATGCCAGGCGCGAAGATCGGGTAAGCAGCAGGGTTAAGAATAGGGTCAGGGTGGCTGCAGTGGTGAGTATGAATAGGGTGAATTTGGTGAGGGCAATGACGCCAAACCAAGCGAGAATGACGATCAGGAGGGCTCGGTAGAGAAAGGGCGTGAAGCGAGGGGTGGGTATGATCAGTAGGGTGCTGGCAGCCACAATGGCAAGGAAATAGCGGGCTTCGTAGAACATGGAGACCACTACGATGATCAGGAAGAAGTAGATGAATTTGTCAGTGCGATTGGTTAAAAAAATGACATTGAGCATGAAGATGAGACTGAAAAAGCAGGCAGTGATCACATGCCAGATGAGGTTGAGGTAAAAAAGGTCCGCATCATAGCCGGATTGGGGGTTGGACAGGTAGCCCAAGGGACCAAATGTGAATACATAGTCTATTCCTGCTTGGAAATTGTGTTTGAAGGCATATCCAAGGGCTTGAGCCCAAGAGGCTTCTGAATTATCTCCTGCTGCTGGGGCACCGAAATATAGAAATGAGAGCCACATGAGCATAAAGATGCCCAGGTAGTAAAAGAATTTTTCCCATAAAAGGGCGGAATTATTCATGGGGATTGTCCTGTTAGGTAAGGTGAGAAAGAATAGGTAAGTGGTTATGGATTATAGCAGTTGTTAAGAGGATTAAGATATATGATTAATATAGGTAGATCATGTAGGATGTGCTGAGCGTTTTTTGCGAAGCGCATCTGTCGCGTTGCCCATATATTCCCAATCCACCAAAAAACGCCTTGTGCCATAAAATTATGAAAACTCAAATACTTGCCTTCCTTGATTGATGCGCTTCGCAAAAAACGCTCAGCACATCCTACATAGTCTTTTTATGGTGTGTTAGCTATAGCAGTTGTTAAGAGAATTAGGATATACGATTAATATAGGTAGATAGGTTGATCCACAAGGAATCATCAGTCACGATATCATGGTTGAGATTCAGTTTGCCATAGCAAGGCTTTGTAGATCATGCCAGTCATGGACCAGTCCAATAAGTGTTCTAAGTCTCTTAACTGATAAACTTCAAGATAGGTTTTTTCGGTGTCTTCTTTGACCCCAAAGGTTTGTCCAGATTCGGCGATGGTTTTGGCTTGTTGGATTTCTGCCCAATCAAGGGCTACCGCGTAAACATCGGCAACATGGGTGGACCAGGTGGCTACCAGTTGTTTGGAAGCAAGATATTTAAAACGTCGAGGATCGAGGCGTAAACTGGTTTCTTCATGCAGTTCATCGCTGGCCAATTGTAACTTATCTATTTGATTTTTAAAGTTAGAACCGCCAGGCAATTCATGGACAAAACCATCTACAGTGCGGGCTGGAGCACGAAATTCTTTTATGAGAACGATTTCACTGGCAAGTAAGTCAGTGGGATGTTTCCAATAGGGGACCACGACTGAAATATCCGGTCGAGACAGGATAAACTCATTGCTTTTAATTCGGTTTTCTGCAGCAATCCAAATTTGTACGTGTAAAGCATAGGAAAAGGTGTAGTGGCAATGTTTGATGATATGTAGCCAGAGCAATTGGGCATTTATCAATTGATTACCAACGTGTTTTTGAGTTTGATACCAACTTTGAAATTGTTGAGTAGTCCAAATGTTGAGTGGAACAGTGCATTCCCCATTGCTCCTTTGCGGGCAGTGAGAGTTTTTTAAGTGGATGATTAAATAAGTTAAAATCTCTTGAATCAGTAAATTTAATTCAGTGGCAGTTCTGCGGCCAGTTTTTTCATAATAGAGTGAGTCCAGGTTGGAAGAAAATTGTGGTGGATGTCCGTAAAACAGTTTATCAGGATTGGTGAAAGAGGTCAATTCCAGAAGATGGTTTTTTTCTAACCATTGATGGGTTGTTGACGGTGACCAAACCAGCACGATATCAGCCAAGTTAAGGTATTGGGTTTCCCAGGCAATTTGTGAAGGGGAATAGGGGGAAAGTTCTCGAGAAATTGGAATAAAGACAATGAGTTCCAGGGCAGAAGGAAATTGGGAGTTGAGTTGATCAAGAACTGTTAACCACCAATTTTCGGTGGTTTGGATCTCAGCAGAGGTGCGCATGAGAAATAGGGAGGCAGAGTAAGTTAAAGGAGGAGGTTCATAAGCATAAACTGGGGTAATCATAGCAGAGTTATGGGAAGTGTTGAGAATGATAGTTTGAATGATGGTTTGTAGAATTTAGGAAGATTGCTGAGGGTGTAAAGTATTTGTATGCCCATTCCCACTAAAAGCGTGGGAATGAGAAAAGTTAGCCAGCGTCCTTGAGTAATTTGAGATCTTAGAATGGTTTGAGATCTTCAGAAAAAGAGCTTAATCCAGTTGCCAATTGCCTAGATCACTGTTGGTATCAGTGCCACCGGGCAGCCCATCTGCTCCATGGGACCAGAGATCAAATTCTTTGTGTTGTCCTGGAAATAGGTAGTAATAAGGAAAGCCCCAAGGGTCTTTGGGAAGTTGGTCCAAGTAGCCGCCTTCTTTCCATTGCCGAGGAGCAGGTTCTCCTAGGGGTTGAGTTACCAAGGCTTCCAGTCCCTGGTCAGTGGTAGGGTAAGTGTAATTATCAAGTTTATAAAGTTTGAGGGCTGCTTCAATAACACGCATATCTTGTTTGGCTTTGAGCAGACGTGCCTCATCGGGTCGAGCGATAATTTTAGGAACGACAAAGGCTGCCAAAACGCTGAGAATAACGATGACGACCATGACTTCAATAAGGGTAAAAGCTTGTTTTTCTTTGATCATTTTATAGGAACGCAGTTGATGAGCAGATCTGGGAAATAGAGGCGACTGAGAAAGTAGAGGAGGACCAGTAACAGGGCACCTCCATAAAACAGGGCTAAGGTAAATGAGAACATGACTTGGAAGGTGGATTGGGTGTTAAAACGCGAGGTGTTCAGATTGAACAGATGGCTGTCGTCGTGCAGTCGGTTGTCGATAACCCATTGATAAAGTTTGCGATATTGTCGTTCGTGTTTTAGAAAATAGGCGTCTAGAAACCAGAATAGTATGATGGGGATGAGCACAAAATGGGTGGCATTGATGTCAGCTTTAAAGGCAAAAATAATGCCCATCATGGTGACTGTCCAGCCTTTGATGACGAAGGAGGTGTTGGACATGCGTCGAATAACATCTTGAATGAGGTCGATTTCTTTGAGTAAGTCGGATCGTCGATCTTCATAGTTACGAGTAGACGTGGTTTCTGAAGAGGAAGTCTCGTGGGGAACGACTGTTTTTTGTTGGAGTGACATAGCGGAGTCCTTTGTGTGAAGTTAACGATTTTTAAAGGGGTAATAATAGGTAAAGTGCCAATTTTTAGCAACTATTCTGGGTTTTTGAAAAGTCAGTTCTCGAAATAGATAAAGTATAATATCGCCTTTAGAGGTACGGACTATGAGATCAGCAATGCCATCTTGGTCCCAGTCTCCAGGGAAATAATGGGTAAAATGCCAGTTTTCGGCCACTTTTTGGGCTGGTAAAAAGTCTCCTGAAGGTTGGGTTTGCAAGAGAAGGAGTTGACCCTCTGTGGTTCTAACGAGTAGATCTGAGCGTTGGTTCCCGGTCCAATCTTGGCTAAAATAGTGTGTCAGTTCATGGGTATAAGGTATTTTTTTTCGATCGTCTAGGTTGCCATTTTTGAACAGGTGAAGGTAAAAATATCCAGTCTCATCATAAGTTAATAGGTCAGTGAAACCGTTGCCATCCCAGTCTCCAGTGAGGAATTGTTGGCTGGTCCATTGTCGGCTGAGGAGTTTTGGGGAACTGAAGTTGGCAGAGTTGGCTTGAAATAGGAATAGCAGAAGTTCTCCTTGGGCGGTTTGGGCTAGGACATCAGGTTGGCCATCGCCATTCCAATCACCTATTTTGTGTTGAATGTATTGGTTAGGGAATGAGTAAAGTTCTTCAAAATCTTGCTCTTGGAAAATGAGAAGGGTGAGTTGTCCAGTGGGGGTTTTGACCATGAGATCTAGGTTGCCGTCTTGATTCCAATCGGCAGTCAATGCTTCGCTAAAATGTAAAATATTGTCTACAGGTTGCTTGGGATCGTTGAAGAAGCCATTTTTGAAAGAATATATTGCCAAGTGCCCGGTTTTTTCCCGAATCAACATGGCATTAACTGAGGTAGTGAGGGGCATGCGTTCCTCAGCAGAGGCAGGTGAATCTTGAAATAGTTTGTGAAACCAGTGGGGTTCCGGATTGGTTTCACAGAGGAGTTGATCAGTTAAAGTTAGGGATAATACGGGGAGATTATTGAGTATTTCTATACTGAAAAACAGGAGATAAAATAAGTTTAACATGTTAAAAATCCTTAAATTTAGCATATCCTGTAAAACAGGAGGGTCTTGCATAAAGTGAGCAAAAAAGGGTTGTAAATAGGTGACCAATTGGCCGGTCGGTGATCTGTATAGAACTCTAATAGATTGATATTTATTAATAAAATTAGAACCTGGTTTTTGTCCAACGATAACATTGCTTGTTTTCTTGATTATTTATTGAGGGGCAGCGCCATTGGATGGGTTGATTTGAAGCGCAATCATGGTATAATTTCCTAATTTTAACGTAGTAAAAAATTGCCAGGGTACGTTCCAACTAAAACATTCATTAACGGATAACCATCATTTACCTCATGCAGCTATTTGCTTTTGGACTCAATCATACAACAGCGCCGGTTGAAATTCGGGAAAAGGTGAATTTTTCAGCGGAACGTTTGCGGTATGCTTTACACGATTTGACGGAACATGAATTGGTTAGAGAAGCGGTGATCGTGTCAACTTGTAACCGCACAGAGGTTTATTGTAGCCTGGATCAGGAAAATACTCATGCTCTGATTGGCTGGCTCAGCCATTTTCATAATTTACCCCGGACCCTCTTAGAAAATCAATTGTATAGTTATTATAATGGAGGGGTTGTCCGTCATTTATTCAGGGTTGTTTGTGGTCTGGACTCCATGATTTTAGGGGAACCCCAAATTTTGGGGCAAATGAAAGCGGCCTATCAAGTGGCTCGAAAGGAAAGGGCGACCGGGGGATTACTCAACAAGCTATTCGAGTACAGTTTTACCGTAGCCAAGCGGGTGCGTACAGACACGGCCATCAGTTCCAGTCCAGTTTCAGTGGCTTTTGCTGCGGTTCGGTTGGCTCAACAAATCTTTGGTGATCTCAATCAAATTACCGCTTTATTGATTGGGGCAGGAGAAACTGTCGAATTGGCGGCCCGCCATCTGCATGAGAATCGTTTAAAACGGATGATTGTGGCCAATCGCACCATCGAACGAGCTCGACAATTGGCCAAAACTTTTGCTGGATATGCCATCACTTTGGAAGAGATTCCTATGCACTTGGCAGAAGCTGATATTGTTGTGACTTCCACTGCCAGTCCCACTCCAATTTTGGGGGAAGAGGTTGTAAAACAAGCGATTAAACTTCGTAAACACCGTCCCATGTTTATGGTGGATATTGCAGTTCCGAGGGATATTGCTGCAGAAGTTGGTAAACTGGAAGATGTTTACCTATACACAGTCGACGACTTGAATGAAGTGATTCAAGAAAATTTGCGTTCCCGGCAACAAGCTGCTTTGCAAGCTGAAGAAATTATTGACACTCAAGTTACTCATTTTATTAACTGGTGGCATTCCCTAGATACAGTTGACACCATTTGCGATTTGCGAGATCGTTCTCAAGAAATTCGTCATCATCTGGTGCTCAAGGCTAAACGCATGTTGGATGGAGGAAAACCTCCTTATGAGGTAATTGATTATTTGGCTCATACCTTAACCAATACTTTAATGCATACTCCTTGTGTGCAATTGCGGCAAGCTGGTTATGAAGGTCGAGAAGACTTGGTCTCAGCGGCTCGCCAACTCTTTCAATTGCCAGAGGAATAGGATAAGCAATTTCGTTTCAGAATCTGCAATTTCTGAGGGACCGGCAATTCATGGCTTCCTGCGTAAGGCTGCCGGTCCTGTCTAACCAGAGCTTTCCTTAAATTTTGAATGGACGTTCCCATTCTGCTTCAAAAAACTGTTCCCCCAAAGGTTTGCGATTTCGTTGAGCCAATTCTCGGGTCAAATAATCACCTTCTAAAATTTGAGGATCAGCTTGATAACCAAGAGCTATCATGCTCATACAAGTTACTTCCACTGGCAGTCCCAACAGTTCATGAGTTTTGGCTAACTTAAATCCCCCCATTTGGTGAGTTATCAGTCCCAAATGCACAGCTTGCAAACATAAATTTTCACAAGCAGCTCCACAATCATAAGCTGCCCAACGATTGGGGGAGTCATTGTGCTCAAAGATGTTGACAATGGTTGCTAAAATCAATACTGGGGCTCGTTGAGCCCATTTCTGGTTGCTGTCTTCCAAACAATTCAAGGCTTTTTCCCAAGCCTGGGGTTGAGTTTGTTTGTCAAAAATTAAAAATCGCCAAGGTTCCTCTCCCCGACAGGAAGGCGCCCACCGGGCAGCTTCCAACAAGGCAAGCAGTTGTTCTCGAGGCACCATACGCTCTGGATCAAAGGCCCGTGGACTCCAACGATGAGCAATCAGCTCATGAATGGGAATTTCAGTGGTGGCCGGTTTTTTCAACATCAATATAAACTCCTGTGATTGCTAAAGATAAGTTATTTGGATTCGATAGAATAGTGTCGTGTCTGAAGGGATTCACAAAATTTTTGGGAAAATTTATACTTTCGATCCACCCAAATATTTTTTCAATTCTGCCATAGCCAATTCAATTTCTTGTTTGATGTGGTATTCCACCAATTGCTCAAATTGGTTATCAACCTCGACTTTTTTGCGACGACTGCTGGTTTTACCTTCGCCGGCTTGTCGTTTCTGTGTCTCCTCGGCAGCGATCAATGCCTCCCGTTCCACTGAAGTCAGTCCCAAGTCAGTGCGATAATTGGATTTGAAATTTTTCTTGCAGGCCAATTCATAATTTTTTTGGAAGTCCAACAGGGCGGTTTGCCCTTTTTCTTGTAAACGTTGCTTTAACAGCCGGGAAGGAGAATTGAGTAACAAAGTGCTGATTTGGGCAATGACTCCCGGTTTGTTAAGATACACCAGTACCAATAGAGACAGGGCTTTTTTGGTATCTTCGCGCACGATGATCTTTTTGCCATTGAACACGATATTTTGCAGGTAACGTCGTTCAAAGTCAAGGAATTCTCCCTGATTTTTAAGTAGGAGATCCAATAATTTAGCGAAGCCTTGGGTGGCTAAGTGGGGAACGATTTCCAAAGGACGAGTGACTTCAAGCAGATGGGCCCAGGCTTCAAAAATGGCTCTTTGGAACAGGGCATATTGAATGATATTGGCAATTTGTTCGTCTCGGGCTTTTTTGACGCGAAATTCAAAGTTACGATAGATTAAACGGGCCCCTTCAAAAGACTTTCCTTCTGGAATGGGTAAATAATCAATAATTTGATGCAGAGCCTGTTGAGCGTCGGCAGCATCGGCTTGTTCACTGCGGACAGTTTTTGTGAGATCAATTAAACTGTGTTGGAACAGTTGAAAGGCTTTGGCAAATTCCTCAGTTTGGAAGAAGAGAATTTCCAAACAGGGGACCAGATGCGTTTTGATTTGTTCCTCGATCAAACTTTTTTGGGTCAGAGAAAATTTGTCCCATTGCACAATAGGATAGTCGGGATCATCGTCGCCATTGGGATACAGTTCAGTTTCGATGTCATCAAGTTTTAACAGGTATTTCGTCAACAGTTTGCGGTGACCTATACTTTCGGTCAAGGCTTTAGCGATGATGCCAATACTGCTGAGGGAATAGGCTCGAGTAATGGCAGTGGCTTGTTTTTTGGTTTTGGTATTCCATTCAATAACAGCCAGTCCTTCGATGCCCCGGACTCGTAAAATGTGGTCGCAGAATTTGCGACAGGCAATATTCCCCATGTTGTTATCAGCCAGGAGAATGTTGAAATGTCCACCGACTTGTTTGGCAGTGCTGTTCACGTCTACAAATAGGTGCCGAAATACTTCGGGAACTGTGGGCACTCGGATTAAAGAGGTATATTCTCGATTTCGTTTTTGTGTGGAGTGAGGGGCAAATAGGATGCAGACTGGGACTCCAAGATTTTCCATTAATTCGGGTTGTTTTTCATAGACTTTACGCAGAGTAAATAGACGGTGTTGACCATCAATCACAACCAATTTTGCGCCATATTGGTTGCCTCTGGACAGGTGAACTTCCAATTGCACAGGCTCTTGTTGAATGCAGACCTCAATACTGTCATCATCTTTGCCCTTGTAAATGGGTAATCGATAGGCTTGAGGGTTATTGCTGGAAAAATAGGTCAGTTTAAAGAGACCGGGCCATTCCCTGATAATATGTTCTCGGTCATGATTGGGATGTAATTCAATGTCTCCCTGCTCATCACTGTAATAGGCTTGCATGATTTTACCCTTGGTGGGAATAATCGCAGCCAGCAACGGTGGAAAAAAGATGGCTCGGGAACGAATTTCAGCCGGGGTGAGCATTTGAGGATTTAGGTAGGGTTCCATTTCGGAACGCACGCGTTCCTCATCGATATCCCGTTGCATGAGCAAGTCAAAATCAATCACTTCCGGTTGAATGTCCCGAGCAAAACTGAGTTCGGAGAGTTCTGCAGCAGAAAAAGTGGTCATCAAGTATTCAATGGGAAACGTATTGCCTGTATAAAAGCGTCCAAAGCTGCCAATGCGTTCAAAATTATAACGTTTTTCTTCTCCGAAACTTTCTAGTGGCATGAAGATGCTCCTTGTAGGTAATTACCACTCATCAATGTCTTCATCTAAATTCACAAAAATAGAGTTGTCTTAAGGTATGACCGTTTAATTCGCTAGATATTAATTGAAAATCCCCTCTATCCCACTTTCAAAATCTGGTATAATACCATGTTTTTACCACACTTCCATTTCATATTAAACTCATTTTGTATTATAATACTGAACTTGAAAAGTCACATAAAAGAGGAAAGTTCTATGTTACGTTTTTGGTTGATACTACTCAGTTTAACAGTACTGACCGCCTGTGATCAGGCGCCCAGCAATACTCCAAATTCCAATGAATCCAAAGCGCCTACCCCCATTAAGATCAAATTCTCGCATGTTGTGGCAGAAACTACTCCTAAAGGAGTGGGTGCCAATCAGTTTAAACAAAAAGTAGCCGAACGCCTGGGGGGCAAAGTCGTCGTAGAAGTCTACCCCAATTCACAACTCTACGACGACGATAAAGTCATGGAAGCTCTCCTATTGGGAGATGTACAAATGGCTGCTCCCTCCTTAGCTAAATTTGGCAAATATACCAAACAATTGCAAGTTTTCGATCTCCCCTTTCTCTTCACGGATGTTAAAGCCGCAGAACGTTTTCAAACCGGTCCCACGGGCAAATCCTTACTCTCCTCCATGGAAAAATATGGCTATTTAGGACTAGCCTACTGGCATAACGGAATGAAGCAGCTGTCTGCCAACAAACCACTCCGCCAACCCAGCGATCTCAAAGGACTGAAATTCCGTATTCAACATTCTGAAGTATTACAGCACCAGTTTGAAATTTTGGGCGCCAGTCCACAAAAACTCACATTTGCAGAAGTTTATAACGCCCTCCAAACTGGAGTAGTTGACGGTGCGGAGAATCCTTGGTCCAATGCCTACTCCAAAAAATTCCATGAAGTACAAACCCATTTTACCGAAACCAACCACGGTATTTTAGACTATTTTGTCGTCACCAATGCCCAATTTTGGCGCAATCTACCCGCCGACATCCGCACTGAACTAGAACAAATTCTGCAAGAAGTTACTGAAGAAGTCAACACCCTAGCCATCGACCTTGACAATGAACACCGGCAAAAAATTGTTGAATTTGGGCAACAAACCGGCAAAACCCAAGTGTTAACCCTCACTTCAGAAGAAATTGCCCAATGGCGCCAAGCCATGCAACCCGTTTGGCAAAAATTTGAAACAGAAATTGGCAAGGATATCATTGATGCTGCCTTGGCTGCCAATCAACTTCCAACAACGCCTTGATTTAAAAAGGTTTTCATAACTGGATGGGAATTGGAAATGAGGATGAATATTTCAATTACTCATTGCTCAACCTATCCAGTTCCCCACATACAAATTAGCCAACCGACCCCTCAAATCTCGGCACTAACCACTGGATAACCCTTTATATATCCCCAAACTATTTTCCCCCTGTTACACACTCAATATCAGAAAAAATGCCATAAAACTCATTCCAATCTTCCATTAACCCACCGGACTTTCACCATGCTCAACCGTATTTTTGACCACTTGGAAGAAGGAATCATCGCCTTCCTCCTTGCCAGCATGACCCTTGTCACCTTTACCCAAGTCGTGCTTCGTTACTTAAACAGCACACTCTGGCCTTCCCCATCCGGACAATTTTTACTGGAAAATCTACCCTTCCTACAACCGTTCCCCACCTTTCACATGGTCTGGGCTCTGGAACTCACGACCTACCTATTTGCCTGGTTAGTTCTATTTGGCATGTCATTTGGCGTCAAAGTCGGTGCCCACATTGGAATTGATGCCTTCACCCGACTCCTTCCCCAACCTTGGCAACAGCGCCTTGCCGTTCTCGCCTTGCTGACCTGCCTTCTATACAGCGTTCTCCTTTTCATTGGAGGCACCCAATATGTCTACAAAATATACCAAGCGGGTTGGCTATCAGAAGACCTTCCCATTCCCCAATGGACAATTTACCTCATTCTCCCCATTGGCTTTTTACTCCTATTTTGGCGCCTCAGTCAAGCCCTGTTCAAACTATTGCAAGGTCATACCATGCAACTGCTGGCCGATGAAGCTCAAGATACCCTGAAAAATCATCAGATTACTGGTCCTCTGTCATGACCACCCTCTTCCTATTCAGCCTCCTATTACTACTCATGCTCATAGGAGTTCCCGTCGCTATTGCCCTTGGACTCTCCAGCGTCCTCACCATTCTCTTATTCTCACCAGACTCCTTAGCCTCCTTAGCTCTCAAACTATTCCAAGGCATGCAACACTACACCCTGCTTGCCATTCCCTTTTTTATACTGTCAGCTGCCTTCCTATCCACTGGAGGCGTCGCCAAACGCATCATCCGCTTTGCCATCGCCTGTGTTGGTTCCCTGCGTGGCGGTATGGCTATTGCTTCGGTATTGGCCTGCATGCTATTTGCAGCCGTCTCAGGCTCCTCGCCAGCCACTGTAGCCGCCATTGGCTCCATTGTCATTGGCGGCATGGTCTCCACTGGCTATACGAAATCCTTCGCAGCAGGAGTTATTGGCAGCGCTGGCACCCTGGGCATTCTCATTCCACCCTCTATTGTCATGGTCGTCTATGCCGCCATCACTGAGGTCTCCCTGGGTCGCCTCTTTATGGCTGGAGTTCTACCAGGCATACTGGCCGGTCTCATGTTAATGACCAGCATCTATCTTTTTGCCAAATATCGTAATTTACCCAAAATGCAACCCGCCTCCCTTTCAGAAGTCCTCAACTCTGGACTCTCAGCTTTTTGGGGACTGCTCCTCATTTTCATCATTCTGGGCGGCATCTATGGAGGACTATTTACCCCCACCGAAGCCGCTGCAGTGGCTGCCGTCTATGCCTTCATCATTGCCCTCTTTGTCTACCGCGACCTTAGTTTCAAAGACGTTCCCAAAGTGCTTACCGACTCAGGGAAAGTCACCATCATGCTCATGTTTATCATCACCAATGCCATGCTATTTGGACACGTTCTCACCACTGAACAAATTCCCCAACAAATCGCTGAAATCCTACTGGGTATGAACATGAGCCCCTGGGTATTTCTGATCATTGTCAACGTGCTCCTGCTGATAGGTGGCAGCTTTATGGAACCCTCCGGACTTCTGCTCATCCTAGCTCCCATCCTGTTCCCAATTGCCACAGAAATGGGCATAGACCCCATTCACCTTGGCATCATCATGGTCGTCAACATGGAAATTGGCATGATTACCCCTCCAGTTGGACTCAACCTTTTCGTAATCTCAGGCATTACCCAACTCGGTCTCACCGAAGTCATCAAAGCTTCCTTACCCTGGATAGGGGCACTACTCCTATTCCTCATGCTCATTACCTACTTACCACAAATCAGCCTATTTCTACCCAACTTACTCTATGGTCCTCAACTCTAAACGATTAATCTTATGCTACCTTCCATCCAACACATTCTCTACAGCACCGACCTGGGAACAAACACTCGCCAAGTATTTCGCTATGCCATCAGTTTAGCCCAACACTACCAAGCCCAAATCACCCTGCTGCACATCTTAGAACCTCTCACTTCCTACGGTAATGCCTTACTGGAAACCTACATTCCCCAAGAAATTTCCCAACAACATCACCAACAAGCCCTGAACAAAGTCCGGCAAACTATGCAAAAACGCATCGAACGTTTTTGTGAAGAAGAACTCCATTCCACCCCCGAAGACAGCCATTTAATTGCTGGCATCACAGTGTTAGAAGGACATCCCGCCCACTCCATTGTTGAACAAGCCAAAATTCTCCAAGCTGACCTGATCGTGATGGGCACCCACAGTCATTCCGCATTAGGAGAAATTCTCATCGGCTCCACAGCCCGTAAAGTGACCCAACTTTCTCCTATACCAGTACTTGTTATACCCATTATACGTTAAGAACGAATTATGAAAATCTTACAAGCCGATGATCACCCCATCTTCTGCGAAGGCATTCAACTCATCCTAAAACAACTGGCTGACCACGTTCACATTCTCAAAGCCAATTCCATTGAAGACTGCTTGCAACTACTCAATTTACATGAAGACATCTGTCTTATCATACTGGACTTGGGAATGCCGGGCATGGAAGACCTTGAAGGCTTTTACACCATTCGGAAATTTAAAGGACAAATTCCCTTGGTTATTCTTTCCGCCTCTGAAGACATTCAACACATTCGATCCACCATGGAAGGAGGGGCTAGAGGCTACATTCCCAAAACTGCCAACTCCGAAATCATTTTAAATGCCCTCAAACTCATTCTCTCTGGTGGACGTTACTTGCCCGAATTGCTCCTAAATCCCCTGACCAATCAAATGAACCCCCCGGGCAAAAAACGATACACACTTTCAGTACGTCAAAGAGAAGTTCTAAAACTCATTGCCAATGGTCACTCCAACAAAGAAATCTCCCGACTCATTAATATTTCAGAAAATACAGTCAAAGCCCATATTCGAGACACCCTTAAATTACTCAACGTAAAAACCCGCACTCAAGCTGTAGTTAAAGCTCAAACATTAGGAGAAATTGACTGACCAAACCCGACTAAAACTATTTTTTTCCTCATTTTTCCAAATATTTCCCAAATAACCCTAAAATTTCACATTCCTATGCCAATAACCAAAAACACACCCTCCCATTAAAAACTGGAACCCCCCCCTTTTATCTCTACCCTAAATCCGGTCACAATCAACCATGACAACCCCCTCGTTTTAAAGCCAATGCCCTTATTTACCAATCAATTACAACGCATATTGCTGTCCAAATTTTGGATTTGGTTAGCCAACATATACCTAGCCATAACTCTAGGTAACTATGCTATGCAACTGAACTTATCCCTACAATATCCCACAAACTCCCCCAACCTCAAACAAGCCTTCCAAACCCATTCTCCAGACTCTCAACCTCTCCAAAAAATTGACCTCACCTCCTTACTCAATGCTCACTTATTTGGAAAAACCATCGCTTCAACCCCTTCATCCACCTCAATTATTTCCCCAAACCCCTCCCCCAAACCCTCTCCCTCCAATCTCAAGTTACATGGCATTTATTACAGTTCCCATGCCCCCTCTTCTTTAGCAATCTTAAGCCGGGATGAAAATACCCCCAAACTCTACAAAATTGGCGATGCAATAACCCCAACCACCCAACTTCAACACATTGCCCCCAAACAAGTCACTTTACTCACTGGACAACAACAACACACCCTATCCCTGATTCCCTTAGACTCTCAAACCTCTGAACCTGTCTCCCTTCCATCCCATTCCTCCACTGACAATAATTATCCCATTGATGCACAAGAAACCCTATCCCCAGATCAACTGTTAGGCAAATACCAACAACAACTAAAAACCAATCCTGCCCAACTGCTCTCTCTATTTCAAGCTTCCCCAATCACTGAAAATGGACAATTTATTGGCTATCGCCTTCAACCTGGTAAAAATCCCGAATTATTAAATAAATTTGACCTGCAACCCGGAGATATTATCACTGCAGTCAATGGCTTAAAACTAGACTCCCCACTAGCAGGACTAAAACTATTAGAACAACTGGCCACCACCACCCGTTTGGATCTACAAATCAAACGCAATGAACAAATTATCCCCCTTTACTATTCGATCAGTTCCGAATAAAATCAAACATTATCAACATGTTATCACGTATTTTACTCACTTTATTTCTCTCACTTCTCACTGCCCCTCTTCTTGCCCAACAAAAAGTCACCCTGAACTTTACCGACATGGATATTCAACTCCTTATCAACACCATTTCGGAAGTAACCAAAAAAACCTTTATCGTTGACCCCAGAGTTAAAGCCAAAGTGACTGTGGTCTCTAACAGTCCATTGGACAGTGAAGAAATTTATGAAGTATTTCTTTCCATTCTCAGTGTACATGGCTTTAGCGCAATTCCCTCGGGCTCTGTGACCAAAATCATGCCCGAAAACTTGGCTAAATCCGAAAACACTCCGGTGCTCTCAGCTTCGGAACAACACTTGGGAGATGCACTTATCACACAAGTGATTCAATTAAAACACATTGCGGCTGCCCAACTCATTCCCCTATTGCGCCCCTTAGTTCATCAACAAGGACATCTTGTCGCCTATCCCAATAACAATACGCTGATCATTTCCGATCGGGCCGCGGCAGTTAAACGCATCTTGGAAATCATCCAACGCATTGATTTACCGACTCAAGAAGAAATAGAAGTCATTGTGTTACAATATGCCACCGCCAGCGAAATTACGCGTTTGCTCACTCAAATGGAACAACAATCTGCAGCCAATGCTGCAACCGGGGGAAAAACCACCTCTGCCCAAATAGTGGCAGATGACCGCACCAACAGTCTTTTGATCAATGGGGACCAAGATAAACGGTTGCATTTACGAACTTTAATTGCCCATTTGGACATTCCTGTAAAGAGCAGTGGGAACACTCAAGTCATTTATCTACGCTATGCTCAAGCTGCCGAACTGGCGAACATTCTCAAGGGAATTACCCAAGGCATCGTGGAAACTCAAGAATTGGCAGAAGGGAAAAAAATTACAGTACAAACCCATCAAACTTACATCCAAGCCGATGAAAATACTAACAGTTTGATCATCACTGCCACTCCAGAAATTCTACAAGATTTGCGAATTGTGATTCAAAAATTGGATATAAGACGGGCTCAAGTGTTGGTTGAGGCAGTGATTGCAGAAGTGGCCAATGACATTGCTCAAAAATTGGGAGTGCAATGGCTGTTATACGGCAATCGAAGCCTCAGTCCCTTGGGAACCAGTAATTTTGACAACACCGGTCCCAAAATCATCGATTTAGCCACCACTGCCTACCAATTTAACCAAAATCGAGGCACCAGTTTGCCCAGTCCCGAAGCAGGTGCTATGTTGGGACTGGGTTACTTCAACAATTCCGCCATCAATTTTGCGATGCTGATCCAGGCCCTTTCCTCCGACGTCAACACCAATGTATTATCCACTCCTTCCTTGCTCACCTTGGACAATGAGGAGGCAGAGATCGTCGTGGGGCAAAATGTGCCCTTCGTCACAGGGCAATATACCAATACCGGGGCAGTCAGTGGGGCCACCAATCCTTTTCAAACTATCCAACGGGAAGATGTGGGCTTAAAATTGAAGGTGAGACCGCAGATTAATGAAGGGAATGCAGTGAAATTAGAAATTGAACAGGAAGTTTCTAGCATCAGTCCCAGCAGCGTGGCCACTGCCGATATTATCACTAACAAGCGTACTATCAAAACTACAGTGATTGTAGAAGATGGAAATATGATTGTGCTTGGTGGTCTAATTGATGAGGATTTACAACAAATTACCCAAAAAGTTCCTGGTTTGGGCGATATTCCCATCTTAGGGGGGCTATTTCGTTCTCACAGTACCAAGAAGATTAAACGCAATCTTATGGTATTTCTACATCCGGTTATTGTTCGGGATGCTGCAACTGAACAATTGATCAGCAGTGGTAAATACAAAGCTATGCGAGACAAACAGTTAGCCCTACAAGATCGGGGAATTCCCTTGCTGCCTTCCCAAGAAGTGCCCGTATTACCAGCATTGGATCAATTTTTAGCTATTTTACCCAATGGAGAAGTGTTGGCCCCCAGTAAACCATTGAAATGGATTGAATAATATTCAACAAATGTTTTAAGGATCTATTAAAATGATAATTTCTTTAATGCCACAATAACTGACTCAGGGAGACAGTAAACACATGAAATGGATTCAATTGCGTGGAGTGCGCACTCATAATTTACAAAATATCGACCTGGATTTGCCACGGGACTGCTTCATTGTCATCACGGGACTGTCTGGCTCTGGTAAATCTTCCTTGGCTTTTGATACCTTGTATGCAGAGGGACAACGTCGATACGTGGAATCTCTATCTTCTTATGCCAGACAATTTTTGTCCATAATGGAAAAACCAGAGGTCGAATACATTGAGGGCCTGTCCCCGGCAATTTCAATAGAACAAAAATCCACTTCCCACAATCCTCGCTCTACTGTAGGCACGGTGACCGAAGTTTATGACTACTTGCGCCTCCTATTTGCTCGCGTGGGCATTCCCCATTGTCCAACTCATGGACACAGTCTCAGTGCACAAACTATCAGTCAAATGGTGGATCAGATATTTACTTTGCCAGCCAATCTTCAACTGATGCTGCTGTCCCCAGTGGTTAGGGAACGCAAAGGGGAATATGCCCAACTGTTTCAAGAGTTGGAAAAACAAGGATTTTTGCGGGTGAGACTCAACGGCCAAGTTATCCTGACAGAAGATGTACCAAATTTGGATTCCCGAAAAAAACACACGATCGAAGTGGTGGTGGACAGATTTAGAGCTCGCAAAGAAGTTCAACAACGAGTGGCTGATTCTTTGGCCACCGCCTTGAAATTAAGTGGAGGTTTGGCCAAAATTGTTTTTACGAAGGAGGAACGTCAAGAAGAATGGTTATTCTCTGCCAATTTTGCCTGCCCGGAATGTGGATACAGTGTTGGAGAATTGAGTCCACGTCTATTCTCATTCAACAGTCCCGTGGGGGCATGTCCCGCTTGTAATGGTTTGGGTCATCAACCTTTTTTTGATTCTAAAAAATTGATTATGGACACAGATTTAAGTTTATCAGAAGGAGCAATATCAGGTTGGGATCAGATTGGGACTTCTTACATTCAACAATATCAAGCTTTGGGTCAAAAATATCATTTTCGTTTATCAACTCCATTTAGGAAATTATCGGAAAAAGTACAACATTTGTTGTTGTATGGGGAACCAGTTAGCGGAAATTCACTGTCCGCTGCTGAAAAAAAACAAGCACTGCCACCTCAAACTCTTTTCAAAGGCATTATTCCTATTTTGGAAAAACAGTATGAAACTGCTGATGTTTCTCTAAAAGAAGAATTGGAGAATTATCTGAGTTTGCAACCGTGTCGAGACTGTCAAGGCAGTCGATTGAATCAGGTGGCTCGTCAAGTTATGATCAATGGCTACACTTTGTCCCAATTGGTGGAGTTACCCATTAATCAAAGTTTGAATTTTTTCAATCAGTTAGAGTTGACCGGACAACGAGGGGAGATTGCCAGTAAAATTTTGAAAGAAGTCCGGGAACGTTTACAATTTTTAATCAATGTGGGTTTGGATTACCTGACCTTGGCTCGCAGTGCGGAAACTTTGTCGGGTGGAGAGGCGCAGAGAATTCGTTTGGCCAGTCAGATAGGGGCCGGTTTGATGGGGGTGATGTATGTGTTAGATGAACCCTCGATTGGTTTGCATCAACGAGATAATCAACGATTATTGAATTCTTTATTGCGCTTGAGAAATTTAGGGAACACTGTGATTGTGGTGGAGCATGATGAGGAGGCGATTCGAGCCGCTGATCATATTGTGGATATTGGACCTGGGGCTGGCGTGCATGGGGGACGAGTGGTGGCTCAGGGCACCGTAGCTGATATTATACAAAGTGCAGAATCGATTACCGGGCAGTTTTTGTCCAAAAAACGCAAAATACTGGTGCCCAAGTTGAGAAAATCGAGAAATCTTCAACAGCTCATTGTTTTGAAAGGGGCCAGTGGCAATAATTTACAATCCATCAATTTGGAATTGCCTGTGGGACTGATTACCTGTATTACCGGAGTTTCAGGTTCTGGCAAATCGACCCTGATCAACGATACTTTGTATCCAGCAGTGGCTAACCATTTGCATAAAAGTCATTTAAAAATAGCGCCTTACACTGAAATAAGCGGATTGGAATCAGTGGATAAGGTGGTCAATATTGATCAAAGTCCCATCGGTCGTACCCCTCGTTCAAATCCGGCAACTTACAGTGGTGTTTTGACACCGATTCGGGAATTGTTTGCCGCCACTCCAGAGTCCAGAATACGTGGATATGCGGCAGGGCGATTTAGTTTTAATGTGAAAGGGGGACGTTGTGAGGCCTGTCAAGGAGATGGATTGATCAAGGTGGAAATGCACTTTTTGCCCGATGTGTATGTGGTCTGTGATGTGTGCCGGGGACAGCGTTATAATCGGGAAACTTTGGAGGTAAAATATAAGAATAAAAATATTTTTGAAGTGTTGAGCATGACTGTAGAGGAAGCTTTGGTATTTTTTAGGACTATTCCAGGGTTGTTGCAGAAATTACAAACTTTGGTTGATGTGGGACTGGCTTACTTAACTTTGGGACAAAATTCGGTGACTTTGTCTGGAGGTGAAGCTCAACGGGTCAAGTTGGCTCGGGAACTGTCCAAGCGGGACACAGGTAAAACTTTGTATATTTTAGATGAGCCCACGACCGGGTTGCATTTCCATGATATTGAACAATTATTGGGAATTTTGCAGCGTTTACGGGATCATGGGAATACTGTGGTGGTGATTGAACATAATTTGGAGGTGATCAAGACTGCAGATTGGATAGTTGATTTGGGACCGGAGGGTGGATCAGGAGGAGGACAGGTTATTGCAGTGGGCACTCCTGAGCAGATAGCAAAGCAGTCTCATTCTTACACAGGACAATTTTTGAGAGAATGGTTGGGTACGAGGGCAAAATAACTGACTATTGAGTTATATATAGTTAACGAACCATAAAAAAATTCTACGCGGTCTTGTGGTGTGTCAGTTATATCAACTGGGCATCTTGGGCCATTTTCAGGTAACTTTGTTCCATGGCACGTGTGAAATTCAGTCCATCCATCAGTGGGGAACATTGCATTCTATTTCGCAAACTGCCACGTAAAATTTGTAGCAGATTGGGGTGTTGAACCAGGTGTTCAACAATTGCTATATACTCTTTTTCAGAGTGAGCGATCAGTTCAACAAGGCCCAAGGTGGACAAGATACTGAGTCCTGCTCGGGCTGCTGGGGTGTTGCCTACGAGGGTTACGACTGGTACCCCCATCCATAAGGCTTGACAGGTGGTGGTTGCTCCGTTAAAGGGATAGGTATCTAGGGCAATGTCTACTTGTTGATAAGCGTGCAGCGTTTCTTCGGTAGAAGCCGCATACCCTAAGTTCACTTGTTCCATGGAAATTCCCAAAGAGATTAACTTAGTCTCCAAGTCTTGGCGAGTTTCTAAATCTCTTAATTGTAGCGATAAAATGGATAATTTTACTTGAGGCAGTCGTTTTAGCAATTTTGACCACAGTTGTAATAGTTGAGAATTGAGTTTGGCGAGGGTGTTAAATGATCCTAAAGTCATATAACCTTTGGTTAGGTAAGGCAAGTTACTCACCGGTGGACTGTGTTCATTGGGTTGGTAACAATAGTAACTGTTGGGCATGCGAATCAGTTGTTCAGAACTGAATTGTTCTCCAATTCCCACGGGATCAATGTAAGCATCTGTAATTCGATAATCGATGGTGCTCAAACCCGTGGTATTGGAATAGCCAATAGTGTTAAATACTTGAATTGGAGCAGGTTTTCTGGCAAATACCAATGCTCGATTGTTGGCCGTGTGACCCATCAAATCGATCAAAATGTCAATTTGGTCCCTTCTGATTTGGGCGGCCAGTTCGTCATCAGTTAAGGTCATACATTCGCACCAATGATCAGCATAACTTTGAATTCTTAAAGTGACTTCATCTACTTTTTGATTGTTATAATAGCAGAAGATTTCAAATTGTTGGTGATCATGATGGGCTAATAAGGGTTGGATAAAATAGGTCAGGGAATGTTTTCTAAAATCGGGGGAAATGTAAGCCAGCCTTAGGCGTTTTCGAGGGGTTGTATTTGGGGAATAAGGGAGAATCAATCGTTGTAATGGCAGGACATAGCAGCGATTAAACTCTTGATGGGCCAAGAATAAGGCAGGTCGATCGTAATTGGGGGAAAAATTGAGAGTGTACAAAAAATTCTGATAGGTTTCTAAATGATGAGGTTGAATAGAGAGAGCTTTTTGATAAAAATGCAGGGATTGTTCAATTTCTCCTTTATCTTTAAACAATTTGGCTAAACTGCTGTACGCATTAGCATTATGGGGACTTAAGGTTACGGCTTGTTGATAACAGGAGAGAGCTTGAGTTAATTTTCCTTGTTTGCTCAAGACGATACCTAAATTATGCCAAGCATCGGCATGTTGGGGATGAGCAGTTAATACCTGTTGGAAACAGGCAATGGCTTGGGTGAATTGTTGTTGCTCACCCCATAGAATACCTAAGTTGTTGTAAGTGTCCAGCGAGTTGGGGTTAAGAGTCAATGCGTGTTGGTAATGCGTCAAGGCTAATGGGAATTTTTTTTGGTAAAAATAGATATTCCCCAAACTGTTGTGCAGGGTGGCCAAATTGGGTTGTAGAGTTAAGGCTTTATTAAGATAATCAATGGCTTGTGAGTAACGACGAGTTTGTGCAGCGATGATTCCTAAGAGATGAAGTACCTCAAAATCGTCGGCTTGAAGGAGCAAGAGTTGCTCTGCCATTTCCTGCGCCGCAGACAAGTTGCCTTGTTGGTACAATTGTTTGGCTAATGGTAAGTTTTTAAAGGTGTTAGGCATATTAATTTTGGGGACTGTAAGTAACTGAATTCATAATTTTTGCTAAAATATAACTCTATAGAGTAAATTTGTGATTAAAATCAGGGTCAAAATCATTAAATTGTCACGGCCTGGCCTGGGTTTGTCAATATCAACTTGACCCATTTTTCTAAAATCATTATACTTAAATAAAATATAAGGGCTACTTGTGCCAAATCAACTCCAATCAGTTACCACATAAAGAGGGACTCAATGCTTACTCACCTTAAAATCAAGTATAAACTCATCCTCATGTTATTTTTGCCTATTTTGGGACTTGTTTATTTTGTGTCTATCAGTGTTTTAGAGAAGTACCAAGTTGCTGGGGAAATGAGTGAAATAGAGCAGTTGGCTGAGTTGTCAGTGAAAATTGCTACCTTAGTGCATCAACTGCAATTGGAACGTGGCTTTAGTGGGGTATTTTTGGACAGTCAAGGCAAAAAATTTCTTGAGGAAATACGACAGAATCGCATAAATACCGACCAGGCTCTTCATGAATTGAATCAGATGGAGACTGGTAAATTTGATGACGTTTTACAAACTATGTGGCAACAGGCTTTGAGTAAGGTGGCCACTTTGAGCATTGAAAGACAACGGGTGGATGAGTTGAAAGTCACTGAGAAAAAAGTGATTGAAACTTATACAGAAATTAACCAGGCTTTACTTGACCTCATTCAGTATATTGCCACTTTAAGCCAGCATCCTGAAATTATCCGACTGGAATGGACTTATGCTATTTTTTTGGCATCGAAAGATTTGGCAGGATTGGAGCGATCGGCATTGGCTACCGTGTTTAACAAGGGTTACTTTACAATTGAAGAGTATCAAAGTTTTATTGAATTGATGGCCGAACAACATTTTTATAGACGTGTCCTTTTAAAGTTATTTGCCACTCCAGAGCAATGGGCGTTTTTTGAGCAACAAGCCAATAAAACAGCTTTTTTGGAAACTCAAAAGATTCGAGATCAAGCGTTGGCTTTGGGTATTCAAAAAACTGAAGTGGACAGTCCTATCGATGTTGATGTTCAAAAATGGTTAACTTTGCAAACTCAAAAAATTAATTTCTTGAAAGAAGTGGAAAATAAGTTAGCAACTGATTTACATGATAAGGCCAGTGCAATTCAAAAAACAGCTTATTTTGAATTTTTGTTGGTTATCGGTGCCACGTTGCTGCTGATGATTATAGTGGGAACTTTGGTCTATTTGGTGCTCAGAGGGATGACGAGACCCTTAAATAAGGCAGTTTCTATTGCCAATGCCATTGCCACAGGTCACCTGAATAATATTTTTGAAATCAAAGGAAAAGATGAGATCAGTCAGTTGTTACAAGCCTTACAAAAAATGCAAACTCAGTTAAGTGAACGTATTGAAAGAGACCGGCAGATTGCAGAGGCTGCATTACGTATCAATCAGGCGTTGGACAATGTGACCACTCCCATTTTGATCCTTGACCCTAATTGTCGTATCATTTATTTAAATCAGGCGGCTCAACACTTACTGGCAGACAGTGTGGAACAAATACGAAAGGAACTGCCCTATTTTAACCCTCATGATTTATTGGAAAAATCAATCGATATTTTTCCATTGCAACATATTGAAGTTCTTAATAATTTGATGAGTACCGATGAAAAAACTGTTGTGTTTGGACAGTTGATCCTGAAAACTTTCTTTACTCCGGTGCTCAATGATGACAAGCAACGGCTGGGGTTTGTCATCGAATTGAATAACCAAACTTTGGAAAAAGCCATTGAACAAGAAATTAATACTGTAATTTCAAGTGCTTCCCAGGGAGATTTCAGTTCTCGTATTAACTTAATTGACAAAATAGGCTTTTTTGAGACCTTCAGTGGTCGCATCAATGTTATTTTGGAATTGAATCAAAACATGATTCGGGACATTATGCAGATGTTTTCAGCGTTGGCACAGGGAAATTTGACTCAAAATATTATTGGGAATTACAGTGGGGATTTTGAACAACTTAAGCAGGATGCCAATGCCACCGTACAAAAATTGACTGAAGTGATGTTGATTATTAAACAAACTGCGCAAATTGTCAATACTGCATCAGAAGAGCTTTCTCAAGGTAATATCAGTCTCAATCAACGCACAGAGGAACAAGCGGCTTCTTTGGAGCAAATTGCAGCCAGCATGCAACAAATGACCAGTACCATTCAACAAAATGCTAACAATGCCAAACAAGCGTCTGAATTGGCTAAAACTGCCCGAGCCCAAGCTGAACAGGGAGGAGAAGTGGTGTGGTCTGCTGTGCAGGCCATTTCAGAAATCAATGCCAGCAGTCAAAAAATCACAGATATCATCGGCATGATCAATGAAATTGCCTTTCAAACCAATCTACTGGCATTAAATGCGGCAGTTGAGGCAGCCAGAGCTGGGGAACAAGGACGAGGATTTGCGGTGGTGGCTTCAGAAGTACGTAACTTAGCCCAACGCAGTGCCAGTGCCGCTAAGGAGATTAAGGAGTTGATTCAAGAAAGTGTGCGTAAAGTGGAAGAAGGGACTCGTCTGGCCAATCGTTCCGGAGAAGCGTTGGGAGAAATTGTCACAGCCAGCCAATTGGTCAACGATATTATTGCGGATATTTCCACGGCCAGTCAACAACAAGCGGTGGGTATTCAATATGTTAATCAGGCCATTACCCAAATGGACACCATGACTCAACAAAATGGCGCTTTGGTGGAACAGGCCACAAAAGCCAGTCAATCTTTGAGCGAGCAGGCTCAACGCTTGAATCAGCAAGTTGCTTTTTTCAAACTCAATTTATTGTCTGAGAATAAAGCCCTTATTCAAGAGCAGGCTAAAGTAAGCGCTTCGACTGGCAACTCATCAGCCCATCCACCAGTTTATAGTAAACCTAAGCCTAAGAAAACTTCTCCTCCTGTTATCAATCGCTCTGTTTCAACCATGCCCTCCAAAAAAACCACGGCTTTGGTTGCTGAGCCCGCTTTAATTAAAACTTCAGCAACTTCTTATGAAGAAGGATGGGAGGACTTTTAACATGAAATTGGGTCAATTCACCCTCGAAACCAACAGTCCCTTATTTCTAATTGCCGGTCCCTGTGTCATTGAATCTGAAGACTTGGCTTTTGAAACGGCAGGCCGTTTGCAAGAAATTACCCAAAGCCTAAAAATGCCCTTTATTTACAAATCTTCATTCGACAAAGCCAATCGGACTTCTCTGCACAGTTTTCGAGGGCTTGGAATGGAAAAAGGATTGGCAATTTTGGAAAAAATTCGTCAACAACTGAAAATTCCAGTGCTCACCGATGTCCATGAAAATTCCCCTTTACAAGAAATTGCGCAGGTTGTCGACATATTGCAAACTCCCGCATTTCTGTGTCGTCAAACAGATTTTATTCAAAAAGTCGCTCAACAAGGACTGCCAGTCAACCTCAAAAAAGGCCAATTTTTAGCCCCCTGGGACATGATGAAAGTGGTTGAAAAAGCGAAAGCCACCGGCAACTCTGATCTTTTGGTATGTGAGCGAGGCGTCAGTTTTGGATATAACCGCTTGATTGTAGACATGTGTTCCCTGGCCCATCTGCGCCAAACTGGCTGTCCAGTTGTATTTGATGCCACCCATTCAGTACAACAGCCAGCGGGCTTGGGCGATGTTTCTGGAGGACAACGGGCTTGTATTCCCGTATTGGCTCGGGCTGCAGTGGCAGTGGGAATCGCTGGATTATTTATGGAGACCCATCCCAATCCAGATCAAGCACTCAGTGATGGAGCAACCCTGTGGCCATTGTCTCATATTGCTGAATTATTGGAGACTTTACAAGCACTTGACGAAACCACCAAACGATTTATTTTTTTAGAAAACTCAATACATTAAGGAGAAAAACAACGTGTCAAAAATTGTCACTATTCGAGCCCGAGAAATTTTGGATTCCCGAGGCAATCCCACGGTGGAAGCTGAAGTCATTACCGAAGCGGGTGCTTTTGGACGTGCAGCAGTCCCTTCTGGAGCTTCTACCGGGTCCCGAGAAGCGCTGGAACTGCGAGATGGCGACAAAGGTCGTTATCTGGGTAAAGGAGTGAAAACTGCTGTTCAACATATCAATACCGAGTTACAAAAAGCCATTTGTGGCATGGAAGTGACTGCTCAAACCGCAATTGATCAAAAAATGATTGCCTTGGATGGGACTCCTAATAAAGGGCGTTTGGGAGCGAATGCCATTTTGGCGATCTCAATGGCGGTGGCCAAAGCGGCAGCCTGCGAAGTGAAATTGCCCTTGTATCGTTATTTGGGTGGGGCAGGGCCCTTACAAATGCCAGTTCCCATGATGAATATTATCAATGGGGGAGCTCATGCAGATAACAGTGTGGATTTGCAGGAATTTATGATCTTACCAGTGGGTGCTGGCACTTTGACTGAGGCTGTGCGATATGGAGCCGAAGTATTTCATGCCTTAAAAAGTGTGCTAAAAAGTCAGGGACTGAATACAGCGGTGGGAGATGAAGGTGGATTTGCTCCCAATTTATCTTCCAATGAGGCTGCTATTGAGGTGATTCTGCAAGCCATTGCCAAAGCCGGTTTTAAAGCAGGTCAAGATATTTGTTTGGGACTGGATGTAGCCAGCTCAGAATTCTACAAAGAGGACAAATATGATTTAGCTTCAGAGAATAAGAAGTTGGATTCCGCTCAATTTGTTGATTATTTAGCCAATTGGGTAGATAAATATCCAATTATCTCTATTGAAGATGGGATGGCTGAGAATGATTGGAATGGTTGGGCATTACTCACTGAGAAATTGGGTAAAAAAGTCCAATTGGTGGGTGATGACGTATTTGTCACCAATACATCCATTCTAAAGGAAGGGATTGCCAAAGGGATTGCCAATTCCATTTTGATTAAACTCAATCAAATTGGCACAGTGACTGAAACGTTGGCGGCGATTGAAATGGCTAAACGGGCAGGTTATACAGCGGTGATTTCTCATCGTTCCGGAGAGACTGAGGACAGCACAATTGCCGACTTGGCAGTGGCCACTTCTGCAGGGCAAATTAAAACCGGTTCCCTGTCGCGTTCCGATCGCATTTCCAAATATAACCAATTGATTCGTATCGAAGAAGAGTTGGGAACTGCCGTGACTTATCCGGGTAAAACTGCTTTTTACAACGTGAATCTGGCCTGAGTTTAAAAGTCCATTCTCGGATGGACAGACATCAATAATCAATGGGGACAGATCGTTGAGTTTGTCCCCATTGGGAACGATAGAGAATAGGTAGCCATGCCATATACTTTTCAGGCCATTTGTTTTGATTTGGATGACACTTTGTGGCCCGTACAGCCCGTCATTCAGTACAGTGAGCGCATGTTGCACCATTGGTTGTCCCTACATTATCCAAAAATGGCTCAACAGTTTAGTATTGAACAGTTTTATAGAATGCGACAAAATTTATTGCAGCAACAACCTGAATTAAAACATAATTTAGCTGCTTTGCGCAAGTTGAGCCTGATGGTTGCAGCCAAACAAGTGGGTTATTCAGAAAACTTAGTGGAACCGGCCTTTGAGGTTTTTCAAACCGCTCGCCATCAGGTCAGCTTTTATCAGGATGTATTGCCAGCGTTGGAGAAATTACATGGGAATTATGCCTTGTGTGCGGTGACCAATGGGACTGCAGAAATAACCAAAGTGGGACTGGGTCATTTATTTGAGATAGGATTAACAGCCGGGCAAGTGGGGGCAGCTAAGCCTGAGCCGGCACTTTTCTTGGCCATTTGCAATTATCTGGAGGTGTGTCCCACACAGATTGTGCATGTTGGGGATGATCCCATTTGTGACGTTGAAGGGGCAGCTGCTTTGGGAATGAAAACTGTGTGGTTGAATCGTCAGCGAAAACCGTGGACAGGGCAACATCCCCCGGATCGAACTATTTATTCCCTGTCCGAGTTGGAGAACATTTTACAAATTTGGGAACAGTGATTGCTTGAAAAACAATTCCTTCAAGTTATGGGAATACTAATAAAAATTTCATATTGGATATGGATCGGTTTTAATAGTAAAATCATGAATATTTCTCAGTTAAGTACGAAATTAACCATTATCACTTTTTTGATTATCTTAGCACCGGCTTTGATGACCAGTATTTATGCTGTGCAAATGTCTAAGGAAACTTTGCAGGAATTGGCTTTGACGACTCAGACCGCTCATGCAAAAGTTTTAAAACAATACATAGAATCTTTTCTAGAGGAAGTGGCTGGAGATATGTTGTTGGTCAGTGAATCCATGCCATTAAAGTTGTTTTTGCAGTCTCAACAAGTAGAGTCTGAACCGGATGAATTGGAACAACTTCGTCATAATTTTGCCAAGGAATTGTTGAGGTTAGCCCAGATTCGTAAAACTTATTACCAGATTCGTTACTTGGATAAAACAGGTCAGGAAATTGTTAAAATCAGTTCAGAAGATTTGACACATTATTCTCTTGTTTGGCAAACTTCACAAATTCAGTCTGATTACCCTTATTTTACTCAAACTGCTAAATTGTCTGGACAAACTTTATTTATTTCTCCAATTTTGTTCAGTCCTGCCAACTCAACAGGATCGGAGAAGGCCCATCAACCCATGTTGTATTATGCAATGAATGTGGGGGAGAATTCTCAACCGGAGGGCATGGTGGTGTTTGATGTGGCAATTAGTGGTTTTCTAAAATTGTTGGGGGAAGCGCGTTTGGTGGATCAAGAGGGATATTTTTTGCATCATCCAGAAGAAAGTAAATTGCGAGGAAAAGATTTGGAAACGAGTTATCATTTTTCTGGGGAATATCCTTACTTGGCTAAGCAGATTTTGGGGGAAAGTGGTGTTTATAAGACCCAAGAGTTGATTTTATCTCACCAGAAAATCAAGTTACCTGATTTGAATGTTTGGACTTTGATGATTCAGAATGATACCCAAGAAATTTCTGAAAATGTAACTCGTTTTTATGTGATTTTGATGGTTATTTTGGTGTCCGCAGTTCTCATCAGTTTGGTGTTTGCAGTGATTGTGAAACGTCCCTGATTCAATTGTTGCTTTTTTCTTTAGTTTGTTTGGGTTAAGGTTCCTTTGTCTGAATCAGACTCAAAATCATATTATTCGAGTGACTATGATGAGTTCCCTAAGTATTTTAGTGCTGATCGTGATCGTGGGTTGGTTTTGGGTGGACAGTTTGCGTGCCCGGGAGATTGGCAGCCAAATCAGTAGAAATATGTGTGTTCAACATCAGTTGCAATGGTTAGATGACAGTCTGGTGTTGTGTGGAATCAAATTGATTCGCAATGCCCAAGGACGCTGGGCTATGCAGCGCCATTATCAATTTGAATTTTCTAAGGATGGGAACAGTCGTCAATTGGGAACTTTGACCTTGATTGGTCATCAGTTAGCTATGATTGAGTTGCCGGGTATATTGCCATTGACGATTTCTTTGTGATTGGATAGTCCCAATTTAAAAGGATATTAGACCTTTTGCAAAAGTATGCGATCATGAAAAAATGAGGGTTGCCGATCAGTTAAGATATGTTGGAGTGGAGGCTTTAGCCGGCCAGCGGTAGGTCCTTGGAGTGGAAGCTTTAGCCGGTCAGCGGTAAGCATCACCCCATATACACAAATTGCAAGGATCTACCGCTGGCCGGCTAAAGCCTCCATTCCAACTTACCGGCTAAAGCCTCCATTCCAACTTACCGGCTAAAGCCTCCATTCCAACTTACCGGCTAAAGCCTCCATTCCAACTTACTGGCTAAAACCTCCATTCCAACTTACCGGCTAAAGCCTCCATTCCAACTTACTGGCTAAAGCCTCCACTCCAACTTACTGGCTAAAACCTCCATTCCAACTTGCTGGCTAAAGCCTCCATTCCAACTTACTGGCTAAAACCTCCACTCCAACTTACCGGCTAAAGCCTTCATTCCAAAGGAGATTTCCCTTTTATTTTTTCGTATCTCACCTTTATCGCATCATTTACTTTTGCAAGAGGTCTATTGGTAAAGCTGGTCCTAGATTTTGAAATATTTGTTTTTTCAAAGTTAGAGAATCAAACCTGTCAGGTTGGAAAAGCCTGACAGGTCTTTTTATTTCATCAAGGATAACATCTTTCGAATTCTGAATCTCCCAGTTGATCCAGGGTCATGGGGTTGCTAATGACCACTGTGTTGGCTTGAGTGGATAAGTGAGTGGCCGCTACTCTCTTTAAATCAGCCACTTGCACCTTGAGAATGTTTTGACGATAGCGTTGACGATATTCTGGAGAACGTCCATGTAATTGGTTAAAAAAGGCTTTGATGGCTTCTCCAGCTGGTGAAGCGGGACGGTCGAGATGGCTTATGACTCCTAAAATAGCTTCTTCAATTTGACGATCGGCATGAGTATTTTCTTGTAACCAGTCCAAGGCTCGATCAAAGTCAGCCAAGGTGGCTTTTAAACGAGGATCTCGATAGGAATAAAATTGGAAACTGCCATTGTCTCCATCGTAATAGGCGCCTCCCCCATAAGCTCCACCTCGTTCTCTGAGAGCAGTGTGTAAGTAACCATTGCGAAGGAATTGTCCTAAGACTGTCAAAGCTGGAGCATCTGGATGATTGGAGGGAACGGTGTGATAAGATTTGACGCAAGAATTAACTTGTACCGAGGCTTGCCAGGCTTGTTTGATCAGTTTGGGATTGGTTGGAAAGTGAAAGGGAGTAAAAGGGGCAGTGCTGGTAGGAGAATTGGCTTGATCTAAGAGGTCTAATAGTGAAGTGTGATATTCTGGTTCACTGACAATTAGGTATTGACGAGGTGCTTTGAGTAGTTGTTGATGAATTTGGGTAAGTTGTTGAGTAAATTGGGTAATTTCTTCTGGATGGGTCAGGCGTTGATCGAGTTTTTTAAGTATCTGAATGTTGGGAAAACCATGCCAAAGGTGACTGAGTTGTCCAGTGGGACTATGACTGCTGTTGGCAGTTAACAGGGCCAGTTGGTGGCCACGGGAAGAAATGCTGTGTTCAGTTTCAGCACGATATTGGGTGATTAGTTCTTGAAGCCGGGTGAATTCGTCAAAACGTACCTGTTCCAAAGTGGCTTGTAACAGTTCAGTCAGGGCGGTTCGATTGCGAATCAGGGCTTTGCCAGAGAGTGAGAATAGGGCATGGGTTTGTTGGGTGTCGGTGATGGGACTTCTTAGGGAAATGTGGGCATGAATTCCCCCACTGACTGCGGCTTGCCAGTGGGCGGTGTCAAGATAGTTTTTTCCTGCACATCCCAGTTCGGTCATCAGATCGCAAAATAGGGGGAGTAAGTTGATTAATTCTTCTTTAAATTCAGGGAGTTGGATGATTACTTTCTGGTAAACCATCCCATTGGTGGCTTGGCCAAAGCAGGTGACTGGATGGATTCGGGAATGTAGGGTGCCTTGGGGAATTTTGAGTTGGGTGGGCACGTCTTCCAAACCAATTTTAGGCAGTTGTTCAGCGTCATCCGGGGTATTTTGGCGTTGAGTTAAGGCGGCAGTTTGTTGGAGAATGGCAGTCCGTTGTTCTTCGGTTAATTGGGTTTGCAGAGTTGCCAGTTGGGCAGTTTCTTGGGCTTGTTGCCGGGTTGCCAATTGGGAATCTGGGACCATGACTAGATGTACTCGATGAGGGTTATCCAATAGTAATTGTTGAATGAGTTGTTTTACCAGTTGAGGGTCTTGGGATTGGGTTCGCAATTTTTCGAGTCCCGGGTCAATGTCCAAAAAGGGTAGGGGATCTCCTCCGTGAATGAGTGGGGAAAGTGCATTGATGAGTAGGTTGAGTCCGTATGGAAAATGGTCACCAGTGATTTCTCGTTGGTTGAGTTCCATTTGATGAAGTACAGCTTCGATTTGGGGAAAGGGCACACCTTCGTTGGCAATGTGTTCCAGAGTTTGGAGAATGAGGGTTTCTACCGCTTCTGCTTGGTCAGGTTCACTGCCTTCTAAACCGCAGGCAAAGAAGGCTTCCCGGGGGTTGTCTTCAAGTCCACAAAGGGGTGAGGGTCCAGTACCCAATGGGGAGGTTTCTAGGGCATGGCGCAAGGGAGAGCCGCTGTGTCCCAGGAGCAGTTCAGTCAGCAGATTGGTTTGCATCAGGGTTTGGGAATCAGTGGTGTTTCCAAGTAGCCAAGCGAGTACAACATGGGTTTTTTGTTGGAGGTCTTCGTTGTCGTTTATGGGATAGGAAGTGACGACTTGTAAGGGAGTGGAATATCGTTGTTCGTCGGGAATTTGTAGGTGGAGAGGTATTTTTTGAAAGTGTTGGAGGGCATATTCTTCAAATTGTTGTTGGTGGTCAGTGGCTGGCCGGTCTCCATAGGTCATGAATATGGCATTGGAAGGATGATAGTGGGTGGCATGAAAGGTTTTGAGTTGAGAATAGGTCAGTTTGGGAATGTCTAAAGGATTACCTCCGCTGTTATGATGATAGGTGATGGTGGGGTAAAGGTGGCTTTCTAGGGTTTGAAAGAGTAGGCTGATTGGGGAGCTCATGGCGCCTTTCATTTCATTGAAAACAATGCCTTTGTAGACCAGAGGGGTGTTGGGATTGGTGGGATCGGTAAATTCGAGTCGATGTCCTTCTTGGGCAAAGTCAAGGGGGTTAAGGTTGGGAAAGAAAGCGGCGTCCAGGTAAACTTTGAGTAGATTGTCAAAGTCTTTGGGAATTTGACTGGCAAATAGGTAAGCTGTCCAGTCGCTGCTGGTGAGGGCATTCATGTAAGTATTGAGTGAGCGACGGAGCATGGAAAAAAATGGGTCGCGAACGGGATAGTTGCGACTGCCACATAAGGAGGTGTGTTCAAGGACATGGGCGATTCCAGTGGAATCTTGGGGGACGGTTAAGAAGGCGAGTAGGAAGGCGTTGTTGTTGTCTTCAGCCACCAGATGAAAGTGACGCGATCCAGTAGGAAGGTGTTGATAGTCTTCAACAGTCATTTTTAGGCTGGGGATATCGACGCGACGAATAAGGGAAAAGTTAGGGGAAGTCATGAGATTTCCAGTGATCAAAGTGGCTTAAAATAGAGGGGAGGAAAGTGAAGAATAGTGGTATTTGAGGGTAAAATGTGGTATGCTTAGTTGTTTTTTTAACTGGTGCTAGGTGAATATTAAGAAAAAATGGGTTGTTAGCCAATGGGTTGAATTTTTTAGCGCTCATTATCATTCATTTGAGTATCAAGACTTGTTATCCAATTTCCCAAAATGAGGGAAGAGGGGGCTGTTGTGAGAGTAGCTTGTGTCATTATTTGAGAGCGGACTGCGAACATGATCAGTAAACCATTAGTATTAGTGATTGATGACAGTTTGGTCAACCTTGCTTTTTTAGGGGATATTTTGGAGAGGCATCAATTTGATATTGTGTTGGCCAACAGTGGTGAACGGGGACTTGCATTGGCCAAACAGGCTCGTCCAGATATTATTTTGTTGGATGTCATTATGCCGGGTTGGGATGGTTATGAAACCTGTCAACGTATTAAGCAAACTCCAGAGTTGGAGAAGATCCCTGTTTTATTCTTATCTGCATTGGGGAATACGGAAAGCAAGGTAAGAGCTTTGCAGGTGGGGGGGGTAGATTATATCAGTAAACCGTTCCAAAAAGAAGAGTTATTGGCGCGGGTGCAGACTCATGTTGAGCTTTCTTATTTGCGCAGGAATTTGGAACGAGAAGTGGCTAATAAAACTGAGAGTATTCAGTCTCTGTTTGAAGCCTTACAAATTGCTTATGAGAAGGCTCAACAGGCGTCTATTTTGAAATCGCAATTTTTACGGAACATCAGTCATGAGTTCCGCACTCCCATGAATATTGTCTTGGGTATGATGGAATTATTGGTAGAGGAAACTGAGTTGACCGAAGAGCAGCAACATTATGCTCAATCAGCTTTGCAGGCAGGCAAACAGTTGATGGATATTCTCACCAATATGCTGAATTTTTCTCAACAGTTCAACAATGAGTTAAAACAAGTGATTGATGATTTTCAAGTTTTAGAGCTTGTTGAAAATGTGATGAAAATTATCATGCTGCGCGCTGAAGTGAAACATTTGCAGATTGTGACGGAAATCGATCCCCAATTGCATATTACCTTAAGGGGCAATACAGAGCATATTGCCAAAGTGTTGAGCAAATTGATGGATAATGCCATTAAATTTACCGCTCAGGGTCAAATTACCCTTAAAGTCAAATTATTAGAATCCGAATCTACAGTTTCTTGGGTGCAATTTGAAATTACAGACACAGGCATTGGGATTACCCCGGAACAACAAAGACATTTGTTTGACACGTTTTATCAGGTCGATGGTTCCTCAACTCGCTTGTATCAAGGCATAGGCATGGGACTTGCGGTGGCAAAAATGTTTGTTGAACAGATGGGAGGGTATATTGGGGCTCACAGTGCTCTCAATCAGGGGAGTACTTTTTGGTTCAAGTTGCCTTTGGAAATCAAGATAAATGTTTGTCCATTGCCAGAAAATGTCCCTACTATAAAGTCGGATAGTTCCCCAATTTCACCGCCAGTTGGGTGAGCATTTCAAGATTTACCCTTTTACCATCCTCGTCGACATCGCTTGATCCAGCGCCCCATCTAACGAACTGACAAAGGTTGTGGAGGCGATAGCTGCATTGCCATTCAGTTAAGGTACTTTGGAGTGGAGGCTTTAGCCGGTCAGCGGTAGGTATGCCGCAATTTGAGTGTGTGGGGTGATGCTTACGGCCGGCCGGCTAAAGCCTCCACTCCAAAAGTGGTTTTTTACTTGGTGGTGTTACCAGCACTGTCGGTTGCTCTTAATCAAAAAAGTCTGCTGTTCTACGATTTGGTAGGGACGCACCTAGTGGGCAACACGTTGTTATTTGAGTCAACTTGCAGTTCTAATACGTTTAATTGGTAGCATCGTTAGTTCTTAGCAATTAATCCCTGGGCTGTACACAGGGCTTCAGCTTCCTCGTCAGAGGCAGGTGATGGATAACGAAATTGCCAATTGCGGTAATGACTTTCCCCACTGTAAACTGTATAGACAGTTCCTTCCATTGGAAGCCCAAATGCTGCACATTCAAGCACTTCCTTAATTGCTCAACGATGGTCCCATGAGACAACTGGATGACTGCCCACCTAAGGACATGTTTCCTCAAAAAAACATCAGCCCATCATTCTCCAAACTCACATTTTGGATTAACAACCCCTTATTAGGAATCAATTCCCATGTCTTTAGAACACCTTGATGACGAAAAATCTATGCTTAAACAAGACCATCTGCTGCATGTCCATCTCAATGAATACCGAAAACTCAAAGATGAGCAAATTGCACGAATTGTAATGCGGGAACACCTGATCTATGTAACCTTGGCCACCATTGGAGCAGTCTCTTCATACGCTCTTCACGCTGGCCAACACTATGCCTTTTTAGTAATTCCTTGGGTTTGTATTATTTTGGGTTGGCTGTACATTACCACTGACGAAAAAGTGTCGGCGATTGGAGAATACCTGCGTCAAGAATTGGCAGAAAAAATCAACCAATTGACTCAGACCACTCAAGGAACTATTTTAAATTGGGAACTTATACATCGCAATGACAAGCTCAGAGTGCCTCGCAAAGTAACTCAATTGTTGATTGACCTGCTGACATTTGTAGGTTCAGGAGGACTGGCGCTGGTGGCTTTCTGGTGGATGCAAACTGAATGGCACGGACTGTTCAAAGTCGTGTGGGGAATTGAGCTAACTCTATTGATTTGGCTGGGTATTTTGATTTTGATCAGCACAGATTGGAAGAAGGGAGATTAGTGATTCTAGGTATAAGGCGCAATACGCTAACGCTATTGCGCCTTATATTATTGATTTAAAACAATACTACGAATTTACGTCGAATCACGTTAGAAGAAGATTTTGCCGGTAAAGTCAGCCAATTTGCCAACTTTACCGGAAGGTTTATTGCCTAAGTTTCAACGTTATGGATTTTCCTCCGAATTTTCTGAACTTACTGTTTCTGGAACAGTCACTGTTTCATTTGGAGTTTCAGTTGCCAAATTTTCTCCAGACTGGGTTGAGCCTTCAGTCTGAGATTCTTCGGGACTGGTTGAGCCTTCAGTTTCCTGAGATTCCTCGGGATTGGTTGAAGTTTCAGTTCCTGAGTCTTCTCCTGAATTGTTTGAGGTCTCAGAATCCTGAGTTTCCTCGGTTACCGGAGTGGCTTCCATGTCTTCAGATACTGCATTTTGGCTGTCTGTCACCATGCAATCTCCGGAGATAATGGTATGCAATTGAGCTTTTTTCTCCTTGATCAGTGTTCCCAACGCATTTAGGTCAGTTTCTGGGTAAGGAGAAGCATCCGTGGATAACAGGATAGTGCCTCCTTCTTTCACATGCCGCAAAGCAATTTCCAAGGCTTCTGCTGAGGCTTCTGGGCACAAACCACCGCCTTCCACAACCAGTCCTTCCAAAGCTTCCAATAGGATTTGGGGATTTTGAGTGAATGCTTTCACTCTGACATCATCCTTAAATTCTATCAGTGCCATGGTTAAGGGCGGACTGTCAGGTAGATTGCTGATGAATTGTTTAAAGGCGGCGATGACACTGTCCAATTCCACTTGCATGCTGCCGGTGGTGTCAACCAGTACCAATAGATCAGCTTTGATGTGTTCGGGAATAAATATCGTGGCATTCCCACCACCATTATCGCTTGAGTAATTGTTGGCATAAGTAATGCCCTGTTGTCTCACCAGTAACATGCCCGCATCATACAGTTTCATGTCAAGAGTGACTGTCGTGGACTTGCCTTTGTTAAGGTCAGCCAAGGTGCAAGAAATGAGGTTGGAGTTGGAAGAATCGCACTTGTTCCCAGCAGGGGTTGTGACATCTAAGATTTCCAAACCCATGGGTTTGGGAAGAGACAACTGAATTCCCGTAGCCGTTTCTTCCGCTGTGTCATTGAGCTGTACCGTGACCACACATTGCAACTTTTCCAACATAACCACAGGGTTGGGTTGGCATCGGACATTGACCCACAAGTCAGGTCTGACTTTGGTTTCAATGATACGAACCTCGGGTGGATAATTTTGGGAACTTAAAGTAGCCTTATGTGCCAAGGTGTCCTTGCCTATATTGTTCACCACAAATGTGGCGGTGGCCGTTTTTCCAGGGAGTAAAGAGGATAAAGTGCAACTTAGAGTTTCCAGTTGGCAATTCAGTCCCGTTCCCCCGGTCAGTTTCAATATTGTCACATCTGAAGAAGGCTCTAGGGCTAACGTGATGCCAGTGGTTGTCACCTCGCCTTGATTGGCCACGATGAATTGATAGGTGATATCTGCTCTTTGTTCAACCAAAGTGGGGGCTTGAACTTTCAGAGCAAGTAGGGAATTGCCGATGATTGCCAGAGTCATGTCGCTGTTACCCACCTCAACTTCTTTTTCAAAATCAAAGGAATAACCCTCTTTGGTGACGATGACCGGGTATTTCCCTTCGGGCACTTCAGCAATTTCCCAATAACCATCTTCATCGGTCAGGGCTGTGAATTCACCGATCTGGATCTTGACACCCATAATCGGTTGTTCTTCCGAGTTGATCACCATACCAGAAACTGCATAAGGGAAGGCATTGGCTGGTGCTAACGGTGGAGTTGGCAATTCACCCACATAGACTTCGATTTCTGCAATTGCTTGCATGTCGGGATCATTTTCGGAAGTGGCAGTGACGGTGATCACATTATTCACGCCCGTGGTTTCTGGCAAAGTCAGTTCACAATTTAAATCAGTGTCGGCTTGACTGTCTAAACTGACAGTGGCAGGCAAGGTGCATAATGACCAGCCTTGACTGTCTTGAACAGTGATGGTGTAGGTGTCGTCCGCGGGACCTGCATTGAATAGATTCAATGGTAAAGTCACGGTGGCATTGGGTTCACCAGCGACCACTTCCTCAGTGTTCCAAGTGGCAAAGTAAAGCACTTTGCCACGAGATTGAGTTAAAATTGGAGCGTCAAATATATCTTCCACAGTTTTGTCTGGGGGAAGCAATAAGTTTCCAGCGTCCACAAACAATTTGATTTCTTCTCCAGCTCTAAAAGACTGATCAGCAACTTGGCTGAGATCCAAGATGCCATCGGGACCCACAGCAACTGTTAAGACTTTTTCAGCAAGAATCGCATCGCTGAGTAAGTTATTGGCTTCTATAGTGTTGTCTTCACCGGCCACAACGAAAACATTTTCGCCATCGATTTGGGTGCGATCGTCAAATATCAGTTCGGCAGGATCCGCCCATACTCCACCGCGACCTTGAATGATGCCACGTTGTTGGCCCGCGTTGGCAACTACCCAACCGCCAACACCCGGTACTAGACCGACTTCTCGGCAAGCCTTGGGAACAGCACCGCCATTACCGCCGACAATTTGTCCCAAGTTGATGAAATTTCTATTGGTAGCATTGGTTCTGACGGTGACATAACCACCTGGTTGGGCATTGATCTTATTTGGCCAGCAAAAGCCATCTTGGCCATCGCCACCTTGTATCCGTCCCCAGTTACGAATGAAGTTCGCATTAATTATTATGCGACCGCCACGGGCCCCGGGTTTACTGCCACTGCCAGAGACGATTCTGCCATTGTTGACAAACCATTGGGAATTATTAATGAACACACGTCCTCCTACTGGAGAAGCGTCTTGTCCTCTGACTCTACCACGGTTATGGAAAAACTGTGGTGTTAATGCTACGGAACCACCGGGGGCACTTTGTAACGTTGCATCTCTTTCTATGCACAGGCCAGTGACATTTCGTCTGTCAGCAGCCGCTCTCATTTCTGGAGGCATGGTGACGGTATGAAATGCCCGGATGAGTACCCAATCATTGGGTCCTGGACCTCCAGGACGAGCTGGCGTCCAGGTGTCGCCATTTTGCCATTGACCATCCTTGTCAGAGGTGACGGTGGCTGCATGTACACAAGGGTCATCTGCGAAAGGTATGTTTTCCAAACCATCTGTAGCACCGGCGAGAGTCTGAACTTCACCATTATCCAAAGCCCGGTCATAAATGAGAACGCTGCTTATATACCCTTTATGGCGAGTTGGAAACAATGGATTGGCATTAGCACCAATGCGTAATCTCATGTCAGTGCCATTAGCAAAGTCAAAAAAGGGCAAGCGTTTGGCGGTTAACCATCTCCCATTCTGATCACGGTACCATTGTGGTTGTCCATCCACATAGAGTGTCAATTCTCCTCCATCAAATACGCCAGCAATGTGGATCCATGCCTTTTCATGTTCTAACTGATCATTTCTAAGTAATTCGCCACCACGCTCTTCAGAAAAGACATTGGTTTGGTTAGCAGCAGTCGCTAACCGTGCCAGGATTCTCCCTCGGTGGTCAAAATAAGGCCGTTTGGCCAAACCTGCCTGAGGTGCGCCGTCAGTGTCAGATAACTTCAGCAACGGATTATAATGCAAGCTATTGTCAAAAACAGCCCAGAGTGCAAAGCTAAAGGGTTTGCCGGACTTGAACATAAACTCCGGGTGCATCGGAATCTCGACAAAAGTACTGCCATCAAAATACATGGCTTGACGAACTCTGGTGCCTTGAGGGTCTTGGTAAATTACATGTCTTTGCGTACCGTTGTCGTTGAGAGCGCCATGATGAAGAATGGCTCCAGGAGTAGTATCATGCCCGTCTTGCAAGTTGTTAATCAGCGGGTAACAAGCCAATAGGTTTTCGATAACCCCTGGCTGGGTTACGGTGCCATCAGCAGCAATTTGCTCCCCGATAATCTCCCGACATTCTGGAGTAGGAACAGGAGGTGGAGGAGGTGGATTGCATCGATCACTCAATACCTGGAGTTGTTCTTGATTCAAGGCAATATTGAAGACATTGACGTCTCTGAGAGTACCATGCCAACGCTGAGGATGGCCAGCATCAATCAAGACATCTGCTGTTTCGTGACCAACTCGGAAATTGACAGGATTTGGTGGTGCCGTAGGTGCTGGTATAGCACGAGTTGCATCTCGTTCGCCATCTATGAAAATAGTGGCTTGACCCCCACTAAAAACTACCGCGATATGATATCGAGTGTTTAAGGCCAGACTGAAATTAGACACCAAAGGATCGCCAGTTGTGCCTTGGGTTTTAAATTTCAGTATTCCAGTATCGCCTGCATTTCCTGATGCACCCTCAAGACCAAGCATCCAACCATGATATTGTCTTCTCTTGGCCATGATGACACTGGCATAACCGACGTTGCGTTGCGTTTGTTCAGCACAAACAGCCAAGGTAAAGTTGGTGCCACCAGTAAGGTCCAACCGAGTATCGTTAACAGGAAGAATTGTATTGTTAACAGTATCATTGATTGGATTGCCTGTTACAGGTTCCGCAAAAGTGTATATTGACGGGGGAAGTGGCGGAGGAAGTGCCGTCTGTGCTGCCACCATCGACGACCACGCCAAGCACCCATACAACCCCGCTGCCAACAACTTCTTAGTCAACGAATGGACAGGAGGGTTGTTAAGAATAGAGGGACAAAGTCCCCCCCCCCGACAACTTCTCGGAAGGATTTTCGTACGCTGCCTCCACTATCAAAGGCAGATCTTGTAAGGTCATGATAACTCATACATTGATTCCTTAAGACTCAGTGATTACTTAAAATGAAGTTTATATCCTCAAAATAAGGATATAACTTTGCTTTCGCAAAGACGGTTCAAGGGCGTATAAATTCAGTGTTTCATCCTTCTTTAATTTTCGCTTGAAGGATGTACATCGAATAATATTACGCTCTTTCACTGGCTATAGGAGTTGAGCAGTTAAAAAAAGTTAAAATTTAGCCTGATTTTCCGACTAACGGCTATTTTTTTGGAATGAACGGTATAATAATGCTCATAAAAAACTGAATCTTGAATCAACCAAAACGTCGGAGTGGGGGTTTCTGTCTTTAGGTGTTAGTACTGTTTTTGGAGTGGAGGCGATAGCTGCATTGCCATTCAGTTAAGCTACTTTGGAGTGGAGGCTTTAGCTGCATTGCTATTCAGTTAAGCTACTTTGGAGTGGAGGCTTTAGCCGGCCAGTGCTAGGTGTGCCGCAATTTGAGTGTGTGGGGTGATGTTTACGGCCGGCCGGCTAAAGCCTCCACTCCAAAAGGAGTTTTCTACTCCAAAAAAGGTTTTCCCTTATTTATAGCTGGATGTTGCACACAAGGCTAAACGGTTTTGGAGTGGAGGCTTTAGCCGGCCAGCGGTAGGTGTGCCGCAATTTGAGTGTGTGGGGTGATGCTTACGGCCGGCCGGCTAAAGCCTCCACTCCAATCTGCCGGCTAAAGCCTCGACTCCATAAGAGGGCTTCCCTTCTAAAAGGGTTTTCCCTCATTTATGTTAAAGATTTGTCGAGATTGCATTCCCGCTGTGTAATATTCTCCAAAATTGGAGAAATGTGGAGGCTTTAGCCGGCCAGCGGTAGGTGTGCCGCAATTTGAGTGTGTGGGGTGATGCTTACGGCCGGCCGGCTAAAGCCTCCACTCCAATCTGCCGGCTAAAGCCTCGACTCCATAAGAGGGCTTCCCTTCTAAAAGGGTTTTCCCTCATTTATGTTAAAGATTTGTCGAGATTGCATTCCCGCTGTGTAATATTCTCCAAAATTGGAGAAATGCTCTCTATTCCGAGTTTAACTTGATGCCAGTCGACGGTTTCCCAGACCCAATCAGAGCTTTCTAGATCAAGCGTGTTTTTATTGTACAAGGCTTCGTAAAGTTTATCTACCTCCTCCAAAAATGGAGGTTTTTCTTCTGCTTCTGCTATTACCATCATCGTCGACATTGCTTGATCCAATGCCTCACCTAACGGACTGATAAAGGTTATCGAGGGGGTTTTTAGTAGATTCGTCACTATTTCCTTAAATGTTTCTTCCGTTTCTTCTAGCTTGGCGCAGGGTGGCATCGGTGTTTTGGCGGGGAATAAGTCGCCTATAGTGATGTTACCCGCACTGTCGGTTGCCCGCATAGCGTAATAAAACTTTTTCGGTTTTAAGGTGGTTGCACTGACTGCCGTCATCATTTCTACTGCAAAAACTGGATGTTGCGTAAATACGACCGGGGCTGAAAATGTATTTGCCAACTGAATTGGCGATGATCCCGGGGTTAGTCCAAAGGAATCAAATAGAAACCAAACTTCGTCACCCACTGCCAAGGAGAATGTCTCTTTATCAAATAAAGTCTGCTGTTCTATGATTTGGTAGGGACGCACGTAGTGGGCAACAACGGAGTTATTTGGGTCAACTTGCAGTTCTAATACGGCTCTTTGGTAGCATCGTTGGTTCTTAGCAATTAATCCCTTGGCTGTACAAAGGATTTCAGCCTCTTCGTCAGAGGCAGGTGTTGGATAGTGAAATTGCCAATTGCGGTAATGAATTTCACCAGTGTAAACGGTATAGACGGTACCTTCTTTCCAAAAGTGTTCAGAAAAACGCAGTGGTATCCATAAAGAGGAATGTTCTGGGCTGTATTTAATTGTATACCACATTCGATTCCAGGCGTAGGTAAAATAACTTCCCGCTTCTTGTGTGGGGAATACTTCTAATTCGGCAAAACTGTCGAAATCTTGGGCGTGTCCAGTGTCTGGATTTTGGTAAATAGTACCGTACACTGCCGTTAATGTGAGGTTAGTTTGGTCGGCAAAACTGCTGACGCTGCCGGTTAAAGGCAGAATTATTGCACTTCTTGAGGTCTCCGGCAAAGAATTGTTACCTCTTATTGCAGTAAAAGCAACACGTTCTGCAGGAATGGGCAGGTCAGCAATCTGACGAGTACGTTCTGTATTTTGACGCGTTCCTGGTGTGAAAGCCAGCGGTTTGGCGATGAAATCAACGGTAGAACGGGGAGCTGAACGGGTATTTATCTGTCGATTTCTCAATAATTCTACCCCTCGGCTAATTTCTACGCCACGTAATATTTCTACACGCAGTATTTCCACTTTTTTTAGATAGTACTGACGAATTATATCTCCGTTGAAGCTTTTGCTAGAATCATTTTCTAATGCGGCAATGATGGTTAGCTTTTCTCCCAAAGTAGTTTGAGGATCTGCCATGATTTCATAGGCCATTTCCCACCAAGGTAGATTTTCTGCAGTGAGTGTTCCTTCCTCAATATAATCACGCAGAAGTTTTAATTCTTCTGCAGTGACATTGCTAATGCCGGTTATTTGTACGTCTAAGCTAGAATCAACCTGTTGTGGCGGTTCTTGATCGTGGCTCATGAAGGTTTTCCAAGTCTGCTGTAGGTTAGACAAACTGTCATGTAAACTCACTTTGTACGGTTCATTGTCGAACCGATCGAGGCTAGTACCATACGAATAAGGGCGGCTGCCGTCGTGACGACTGTAAATCAGGTAGCGATTGAGGGTTTCTAACAGAATGGTGAATTGTTCTTTAAGTACGGGATCAATTGTGATGTCATGAGTTAAACTTTCTAATTGCACTAAAAAATCTTTTAAATCCAAGGAGATATTGTGAGAGTTACTGTATCCACGAACATTTTGTAAAGATTCTGATAATGTCGTCACAATTGGGGTCTCATTGGCAGTTAAATTGGATGCCAGCCATTTTAGGATTGGCAAAAGTGCCGCTTCGACTTCGGGAAAAACGGAAAGATCTGCCAAAGAGAGGGTTTTTCCTGAGCTTTTGTACGCATGGGAGCTGTCCTTAATATAGTGGTCAATGATGGTTTTACCCCTTGCGATGATGTCATCGTAGTCGGCGTAGGCAAGCAGCACGTCAGTCCAATTCCAACCATGCCCTGGCTCTAAGTCTTCTGATGCCAACAGGTAATCGGCATACTGATGTGTATACTTGGCAGTTTCCAAGGAGGCCATGAGACAAGCGTCAAATCCGAGTAGATTGAAGTGTTGCTGACTGTCAGCCAATGCCCGTTGAATATCCGGTAATGAGAGGGGTTTCATATTGTAAAATTCGTCATTGCCGAATCCTCGATAGGAGGCGCCATGATCCCAAAATACTAAGAATTGTTGATCGTAATTGAGATGGGATTCTCGCAAGTAGTTCAAAAAGTGTTTTAGGGAGCTGATATCCCCCATATTAGCAGTGTCTGAACGATAGAGGTAGTCCTGATTGTTACCAAAACGGGCATCATTGGCATCCTCGAGTAATTGCGTGATATTGGCGAACTTCATGCCTGGCCAATGGTCTTTGGTTGACCCCCCAAAGGCGACAATGATATCTATTTTGGGATCTGTCAATTGACGATATCCCCCGACGAGTTCAAATAAGTCCGACGTAGCAGCCTGACTTGCTCCACTTTCCAAGTTGCTACCGACCATATATATTGCCAACAGCTTCCTACCAGTGCCAGTAACGGGAGCACTGACGTGATAAGGGTGTAAAGTCCCTGGATTATCTGTCTCTCCTAAGAGTGTTTTGGTAGGTGCATGCTCAACGTACTTCCAAAATAAGTCGGTCGGAGTTGCGTTGGAAGGAAGATAGTTCCTCAATTTTACAGTGCTATCAACTCCTTCCCAGGATAAACTGGGGATCGTGACTTGCAGTATTTCATCTACCGTAGCACAAAAATTTATTTTCCAGTCACACGAGGATTCGCTGATGCTGTGAAGACGCCAATATTTGTCTCCTTCAGTATCCTCTATATGAGTGAGTTCAACCGCATATTGTTGACCATTTACGCCAACGCAAGGGATTGTCAAGTTAAGTGCACTGTCTACAGTTGGCATGGGGCAAGAATCAGCACTTGCCGCAGAAATGGGTAACATCAATGACAGCAGACTAAGTAGTAAATATGTTATTGGCGTAAACATAATAATCCTCGTATTTGTTATCTAAATGGATAAATACTGGAAGGAGGGGTTTGGGGTGGTTTAGATTACCCAGAATGTACAACGAAATAATAGTGTACACTCTGTCTCGCTTTTACGTTACTATTCTCGGCTTATGATCACTGGACCCAGAATGAATAAGTGATTGTTTATTGAAACAGCATACTCATCTATAAATTCTCCTAAACTAACGTCGTGGGTATAACTTATGAGTGTTTTACCTTTTGAAGACTCAGCATAAAGACCTATACTGTACTGGTAGCGAACAAAACCAGAAATACTTACCTCGAGAGGATTAGTTGCTGGATAAGGGTAATTTGTATCAAAGGCTAACCCATCACGTCTGGAGATGGTCAACGTGAGTTTAGTCCCAGACAGTGATGCGTTCAGATTATAAGACAATGCGGGTAGTAATGGAGATGATGAGCTATAAGTAGAGTGACTTTCTGTACCACCTAGAATGTAGTATCGTGTAACGGGTTTAAAACTCGCTTTCACAGTTTTGGAAGTTGTCATATCTACATTACAAACCTTTTCGTTAACCCCGGGATTACTAAAACAGGTTGAATCACTACTCCAGCCAATGAATATGTGAGTAGCACTGGCCACGGCCGCTAATTCTAATTTTCCTGAAACGTTAGCACTGCATATAGCATTATTATAACCACAATCAATTACTAAGGGGTAAGAAATAGGAAAATTGGTTACCTTACCAGCAGTTGCGTTAGGTTGAATAATTACGGACAGTGGATAACTTTGAGCAACAAAGTTGGCTGTCACTGTTTTGGCTACTGTCATATTCATCGTACAAGTTGGGGAGGTATCCGTACAAGCTCCACTCCATCCATTAAAGGTATAACTACCGTTTATAGGCGTAGCTGTTAAGGTCACATCACTGTTTTCTGGAAAATCATAATTACACACGGTACCGCAGTTAATTCCCATAGGAGAACTACTGACAGTACCAGAATTCGCCGGAGCGGTAGTTACGGTTAACGAGTGACCTTTAATGAAGGTTGCTGTCACCGACCTGGCCCCGGTCAGACTCATATTCACAGTACAACTTGTGATGGTGCCAGTACAAGCCCCGCTCCATTGTTTGAACACATAACCAGCCGCTGGGGTAGCTATTAGTCCTATCGTCCCTACGTAATTTTGTTTACAAATTTTACCACCATTCCCGCAATCTATGAATTTAGTAGGACTACTTACATTACCAGTTGTACTATCCGGACTGATGATGACTGTTAATGGGTAGAATACTCTATCAGGCTCATCAGTTGACAATTCAGGCTCCTCAAACGCCACTCCTTGCGGCCAGTTGGACAACACCAGCAATGCGTTTAACAAAGTATCTCCTAACGCATTGTAGCCACGATACTGCCATAAATATTCGGCTAACACATCAATAGTAGTACTTTCTTTACCTTCTGCAATAAAACTGGTTGCTGTATCAAACTGTTTGCTTGATACATAAAAATTGAGATTGCCAACGTTGCGGCTTAACACGACAGTTTTATTGTCGCTCAGTTGAATTGACACGACATCGTTGTCATTCTCGCGGACTGCCGAAAGTTTAATTCCCAATTGAGAAGATTCTCCCACAATTTGCGTTTCAGAAACTTCTGAGAACGATATATCGATTTCGTTACCCTCATTCTCTGTTTGGGCAACGGACAGGTTACAGATGCCCAGCATGAGCACCCAAACGATTCCTACCAATGGTTTTTGCCACCATGGAAGCGTTTTTTTAACTGACTGACTGCACATATTATCCTCCGATTGTTGTGAAAAAGAAGTGTTTATAAAGTTAAATCTTGAAGTTGGATTATCAAGGGTGTGCAAGAAAAAGATATTGCACACCCTGTAATACAGGCATGGAATAATGTTTATTGAGCAAAGTTTGCGAATACAGTTTTAGGCCCATTCATGACCACTGTACAAGAGTTTGTCATACCACTACAAGCCCCACTCCATCCTGTAAATCTATAACCAGATTTCGGCGTAGCTGTTAATGTCACCGTTTTTCCAAAACTTTGAGAACCCAGGCACCGTTGGTAGGAACTGCTTAGAGCAAGACAGGAAAGTCCCGATACTGTTACTGTTCCCGCACTTCCATTTGTTGGTTGGACATATATATTCAACATATTCCTGACAAATGCCGCGGTGACCGTCTGAGCGGCTGTCATACTCACCGTGCAATCATCCTGTGCTTTGCCGGCACAAGCACCGCCCCAGGCACTGAATACATATTGACTATCGGGAATTGTCATCTTTAATCGGACTTTGCTATCTCTAGGAAAGAGATAGCTACACGCATACATGTAGTTGCCACCACAGTTAATAACGCTGGTCGCATAAACGTAGTTGCCACCAGAGTAAACAAAGGTGGGGAAATTTTCTATCACTGGGGCACCCTTAATAAATGGGGATACAGCCCCCTTGTCAATAGTTGTGGATACAGTTAATGAATAACTGTTCTCAATAAAGGTGGCTGTCACCGATTTAGCCGCAGTCATACTGACCGTACAAGTGGCGGCTGTTCCAGTACAAGCCCCACTCCACTCTTTGAATGAATAACCAGGGGTGGGGGTAGCTGTTAAAGTCACGTTTCCCCCCAAGTTCGAGTTACAAACAGTACCCCCATTACCACAATTAATTCCACCAACAGAACTGATCACTTTACCAGAGTTTAGAGTTGGACTAACAGCTATTGCTAACCCATATTTAGTAGCAACCGTAAATTTTGCCGTCACAGTCTTAGAACTTGTCATCGTGATTGTACAAGTCGTTGTAGTATCAGTACAACCACCACTCCACCCACTAAACACATAACCTGGAGCGGGTGTCGCCGTTAAGGTTACACTCTTATTTAATAAGAAGTCGCGAGAACACATTAAGCTAACATATGAACTGAACTCGCCACACTGAATTCCGTAAGTTCCATAAGCTGAATCCGCTACATTACCGCCATCAAGAGAATCGTTCGCCCCATTAGTATTGATGGTTACAGATAATCGATAAGTAACGGCCCGGTCAGGCTCATCAGTTGACAATTCAGGCTCCTCAAACGCCACCCCTTGCGGCCAGTTGGACAACACCAGAAGTGCGTCTAACAGCGTATCTCCTAACGCATTGTAGCCACGATACTGCCATAAATATTCAGCTAACACATCAATAGTAGTACTTTCTCCACTTTCTGCAACAAAACTGGTTGCTGTATCAAACTGTTTGCTTGACACATAGAAATTGAAATTTCCGACGTTGCGGCTTAACACAACAGTTTTATTGTCGCTCAGTTGAATTGACACGACATCGTTGTCATTCTCACGAGTGGCTGAAAGTTTAATTCCCAATTGAGAAGATTCTCCCACAATTTGCGTTTCAGAAACTTCTGAGAACGATATATCGATTTCGTTACCCTCATTCTCTGTTTGGGCAACGGACAGGTTACAGATGCCCAGCATGAGCACCCAAACGATTCCTACCAATGGTTTTTGCCACCATGGAAGCGTTTTTTTAACTGACTGACTGCACATATTATCCTCCGATTGTTGTGAAAAAGAAGTGTTTATAAAGTTAAATCTTGAAGTTGGATTATCAAGGGTGTGTAAGAAAAAGATATTGCACACCCTGTGCTTGTCACTTATTGCGGAGCAAAGTTTGCGAATACATTTGTAGACTCATTCATGACCACTGTACAAGGATTTGTCGTACCGCTACAAGCCCCCCCAGTCCACTCTGTAAATTTATAACCAGCCGCCGGCATAGCCGTTAATACCACAGTTTTTCCAAAACTATTAAAACCTTGGCACTGCTGTTGTTGGAAACTGTTCATAAGTTGGGAACTGTTCACAGAATAGCAGGAAATTCCAGATGAAGGACTGGTAGTCACTGTTCCAACACTTGACGACGGGACATACATATTATGCGGGACATATATATTTAATATTACCTCGACATATACATTTGACATATTCCTGACGAATGCCGCTGTGACGGTCTGAGCAGTTGTCATACTCACCGTGCAACCGTTCTGTGCTTTATCGGCACAAGCACCGCCCCAGGCACTGAATGCATAGAGACGACTACCTAGAATGTTTAATGTGACTGTGCTATCTTTATTAAAAAGATAGCTACACACATTACCGCTATTGCCACCACAGTTGATGCCAGCGGGAGAACTTTGTATGACTGGCGCACCCCAACTAAATGGGGATATGAATGTGCCTCCATTATCAACGGTTGTGGATAACGATAATAGGTAACCAGAGGAAAAATTAGCTGTGACCGATTTAGCCGCACTCATGTTCACTGTACAAGTCGGTGCAGTACCAGTACAACCTCCACTCCATCCTGTAAATGTACCACTAATAGCAGTTGCTGTTAGTGTTACATTACTGCCTTCTTCAAAATTATAACTACAGATAGTATCACAGTTGATACCGGCGGGGGAACTGCTCACACTACCCAAATTGGCTGATTTGGTTATGGTTAGTGGATAAGTTTTCACCTCAAAGGTGGCTGTCACCGATTTAGCGGCAGTCATGCTGACCGTACAAGTGGTGGCCGTTCCAGTACAAGCCCCACTCCACCCCTTGAATGAATAACCTAAACTGGGTGTTGCGGTTAACGTGACCTTTCCTCCAAGATTGACATTACAGACGCTACTATCGCTACCACAGTTAATTCCGCCGACAGCACTGGTCACTTTACCAGCGGTACTTGGGCTAACAGCTATGGAAAGCGCATATTTGGGAAGTTCCGTAAATATTGCCGTCACCGTCTTAGGACTTGTCATGTTTATCGTACAAGTCGTTGTGGTGTTAGTGCAAGCCCCAGTCCATCCTTTGAAGCCATAATAACCAGCCACAGGCGTGGCGGTTAGTGTTACCATCCCGCCATAATTTCCTTGACAAATATTATTAATACCACCACAGTTAATCGAACCAAGGGAAGTACCACCAGTTACCTTACCAGTTAAAGTAGTATTTGGAATAATAGTCACCGTTAATGGGTAAGTTAGGGTACCCCGGTCGGGGTTGTCAGTTGACAACTCAGGCTCTTCAAACGCCACACCCTGCGGCCAATTGGACAACACTAGAAGCGCGTCTAATAAGGTATCTCCTAACCCACTATAACCACGATACTGCCACAGGTATTGGGTTAACGAATCAACCGCCGTGAGTTCTTTATCTTCCGCAACAAAGCTGGTTGCTGTATCAAGCTGTTTGCTCGACACATAGAAATTGAGATTTCCAACATTGCGGCTTAACACGACAGTTTTATTGTCGCTCAGTTGAATTGACACGACATCATTGTCATTCTCACGAGTGGTTGAGAGTTTAATTCCCAATTGGGGAGATTCTCCCACAATTTGCGTGTCCGAAACCTCGGCAAAAACAACACTAACAGCGGTGTTATCACCGCTGCCCTCTTCTTGAGCAAATGAGGGATTAAACAAGCTCATCAGTAGCAAGCAGGTTATCAAGACCCACCGTGTTGGGAACGGTGGTCTAGTGGTTCTTAAATGACTAGACATAAATTATTCTCCGATTATTAGTTTAGTAATGAAACAAGTTGTTCATAAAAGTTACCGGAGTCTCTGGTGAGACTCAAGTGTCATGATAACAATAAAGTTGAGAGTAATGTCAATCAACATAGTGTACTGAAAAGACGTGTTATGCACCAACATATTGAAATTCAGCTAAGGCGTATGACGCTTCGTTTATACTCCCTAAGCGGGATTTGGTCAGTTGGAGTGAGCACCCGCGAACTCCAACAGTGACTATAACTACACACGGTACCCCACCGTTAATGTCGGCGGGCGAACTACTCACTCTACCGGAACTGTCGGAACAGTATTTACGGGAATAGTTACATTTAATGGATCAGTTTGAGCAAAGTTTGCCGATACAGTTTTAGGCCCGTTCATGGTCACAGTACAAGAGTTTGTCGTACCAGTACAATCCCCACTCCACTCTTTGAATAAATAACCAGCGGCAGGCGCTACCGTTAATACCACAGTCCTTCCAAAACTTTGAGTATCTTGGCATGCCAGTTGGGAACTGCTTGTGGAATAACAGGGAATTCCAGAGACTGTCAGGTTTACAGCAAGTATATTTGGAAGGAGATATACCTTTAAAGTATTCCGAACGAATGTTGCTGTGACAGTCTGAGCGGCTGTCATACTCACCGTGCAACCGTCCTGTGCTTTACCAGCACAAGCACCACCCCAGGCACTGAATATATATTCATTATCGGGAATTGTGATATTTAAAGCGATATTGCTATCTTTGTTAAAGAGATAGCTACACACATTACCGCTGTTGCCACCACAGTTGATGACAGCGGGAGAACTTTGTATCACTGGCGCACCCCTGGTAAATGGGGATATGAATGTGCCTCCATCATCAATGGTTGTGGATACGGTTAATGAGTAAACATTAAGAGTGAAAGTTGCCGTCACCAACTTGGCCCCAGTCATACTCACGGTACAAGTCGTCGTGGTGCCCGTACAAGCCCCACTCCATCCTGTGAAGACATAGCCAGCCGCAGGCATGGCGGTTAAGGTCACATTATTGTTTGTTGGAAAGCTGTAATTACACACGCTACCACAGTTAATACCGGCGGGGGAACTGCTCACACTACCCAAATTGGCTGATTTGGTTATGGTTAGTGGATAAGTTTTCATCTCAAAGGTGGCTATCACCGACTTGGCCTCAGTCGTACTCACGGTACAAGTCGTCGTGGTGCCTGTACAATCCCCACTCCATCCTTTGAAGACATAGCCAGCCGCAGGCGTGGCGGTTAAGGTCACATGACTGCCTATTTGGAAGACATAACTACATGTAGTACCACAGTTAATACCAGTGGGAGAACTGCTCACAGTACCCAAATAGCCTGATTTGGTTATGGTTAGTGGATAAGTTTTCAGCTCAAAGGTGGCTGTCACCGACTTGGCCCCAGTCATACTCACGGTACAAGTCGTCATGGTGCCCGTACAATCCCCACTCCATCCTTTGAAGACATAGTCAGCCGCAGGCGTGGCGGTTAAGGTTACACTCTGACCCTGGTTAACTTGTTTACTACATTCCAATAAAAGTTTCGCCAAAATGGTGTCGAGACCGCATCCAATTAAACCAAAAGGGTTACTCTCTATAAGACCACCATAATAAGACTTATAAGAATAGGTCCCATCCTGAGTGTTCATGCTTACAGATAATGGATAAGTAGCGGCTCGGTCAGGATTATCAGTTGACAACTCAGGCTCTTCAAACGCCACACCCTGCGGCCAATTGGACAACACTAGAAGCGCGTCTAATAAGGTATCTCCTAACCCACTATAACCACGATACTGCCACAGGTATTGGGTTAACGAATCAACCGCCGTGAGTTCTTTATCTTCCGCAACAAAGCTGGTTGCTGTATCAAGCTGTTTGCTCGATACATAGAAATTGAGATGGCCAACGTTGCGGCTTAACACGACGGTTTTATTGTCGCTCAGTTGAATTGACACGACATCGTTGTCATTCTCACGAGTGGCTGAGAGTTTAATTCCCAATTGAGAAGATTCTCCCACAATCTGCGTTTCAGAAACCTCTGAGAAAATAATATCTAACGGATTATTTTCAGTACTGTTCTCCTCAGAAAACGATGGGTTAAACAGGCCCGTCAGGAACAAGCAGGTTATCAATACCAACCATTCTTTAAACGGTGATGTAGTTTCTCTCAAACGACTGCACATATTATCCTCCAATTAACAGTGAAAAAAGTAGCTTATAAAAGTTACCTAGATCTCTTATGAGACTCAGTTGCCATAACAACAAAAATTAGACCACTTGCAAAAGTATACGATCATGAAAAAATGAGAGTTGCCCCTCAGTTAAGATAGTTGGAGTGAAGGCTTTAGAAGGTAGGTTGGAGTGGAGGCTTTAGCCGGCCAGCGGTAAGTCCTTGGAGTGGAGGCTTTAGCCGGCCAGTGGTAAGCCCTTGGAGTGGAGGCTTTAGCCGGC
>DYNP01000032.1 GCA_020721005.1 Thiomargarita sp. | reverse complement strand
TCATGTAACTTTATAATGATTCATAACTATTTACAATCGGATGTCTTCCTTAATTTAAATTTTTCATGGAGTTTTTAACATGAACATAAACAAAAAAACGCTGATACTCGCGATTGCAGCGGGTATGGGTATTATTCCGGTCGCAGGAGTGTTTGCAGCAGCACCGGCCCCATTGGGTAAAGCACCAGGGGCTGCCGTGGACACAATAAAACCACGCTATTCTCCGGCAGAAGCAAAAGAGAGTGGTACAGCATACGGTAATGTAATCGATGATTACGCCAATTTGTCAGCCACCGGTACTATTGCTACGGCTACTACTACTGCTGCTAGCCTTCTAGCGGGTGGCGACCTGAACGTTTACGTTTACACGATACCCGGATACACAGTAAAAGCCAGCGAAACCAAATCATTGCAGGTTAAGGTTTCTTTGACCGGTGGTGCCAAATTTGTTAAAGCCCCCAGCTTGATTTGCTTACATAGTGGAGCAACAACACCTGCTGTTCTTTCTACCTTCAATTGGGCGGATGTAGAAGGTTCTACGAACCCAATGCCGGCGACGACGAAGCCATATGAGCTATCAACAACCAACTCTCTTGCCGGTGCTTCCACTTATAATTTTTACTTTCCTGAAGGTTTCGCTATTCCAAATATAGACAGTGGCGCATGTATATTGAGTCTTTCAGCGGCACCACATCCCATTGCTGTAGATGGATTAGCTATTGGTAATGGAATTACCCTCGCGACTCCAGGTGTAGATGTAGGACTGAATGTTGAAGTTACTTATGATGACTTCTTCCTAAAAGTCACTAGAAAAGACGCGACTATTCCGTTAATCTCTTTTGTGACTGCATACAAGGCAACGTTCACCAATAAGAATATAGCCGGCACTACGGCTGCGGCTGCAGTCATTGATGTTGGAACACTGTCCAAGAAGTTCACATCCGGTAGTTTGCAAGCATTGGGGGGGTCTGTTATTGTCGAACATGTGGATAAAATGAGAACTCTGCGCAACGCAAGTGGCTTTGCTTTATCAGCTACTGATATTATCTCATCTGCTTCCATTACTGTTTCTGGTCCAACTGTTGCCACCCTAAGCAAGGTCACATTCAATAGTCCGGGGGGGAAGTCTTGCGCGGCAGGTGACATCATCGGTGCTGCTCCAGCAACAGTTTCAGGTAGGGCGGCTGATTCTATTACTGTTCAGGTGACGGGTGGAACGACGACGGACAGTTATAAATCATTGGTTTCTGGAGTTGTCGCTGATCATACGGGACTCTTGGTGTGCTTGATTGCTGAGGGCAATACGAAAGTCATGCAGGACGGGTATGTAACCCTCACGGTTAATGCCGTCACACCTGCGGGTAAAGTTGTTGAGTTAGGAAGTAGTTCAGCCGATTTCCTCAAAGTGAAACGTAATGGGGTTGCTGTTCGGGTATTGAATGTGCCTGGGGCAGATGCCAAGACTGATCCTTATCGGGTAAACATTCGTATGTACAACACCTCTAATCAAGAAGTGAAAGATGTTGCTGGTATTCTCTATGGTGTTGATGGTAAGGTGATCGCGGACAAGGTAGTTCTGGCAGCGAGCATGCCACCCAATACTGTCAAATTGATTACATCAGACAACTTGATTTCACTGGTTGGCAAAGGTTGGACGGGAAGAGCATGGATGTTAATTCAAGCCCCTGTTGACGCTAGCTTGTTCAAAGTACAAGTTTTAATAAAACAGCCATCCGGTGTACTGGCGAATATCAGCACTGATGCCGCCGACTAACTCGCCAATGTCTAACAGAAATTCAATGGAGTTTAATATGAACACAAACAATATAGCATTACGCGCGGCGGTCGTCATTGCTTTAGGGACGGTCACAACAGTCGCATCAGCTGTAGTTTATGCCCCCGGCACCCCTGTTATTTTAGCAGCCGAACAGGTTATCACCAGTACAACAGGCAAGATAAAATTTGATGGTAATTATGTCATAAATATCGACATGTCTGAGTTTGCGGGACGCGACATTAGTGCAGGCTCTCCGCTGGAAGTTAAAATCACATTGACCAATGGTGCTACTTTTACCGATACTACTGCTGCTTCATTCGGATGTGCTTACACTGGGGTTGGGGGGTTAACCACCCCAGCTCTTCCAACTACTGCAGCAGAAAGCATGTTAAATGGGCAAGCTGGTGAAAGTATTGCGACATTCAAGATGAAAGGTGGTACTTTTACCGCAGCAGCGGCTGAAGCCTATTGTAAATTCAGCGGTGGTATTGTACTAACCAGTGGTTCAAAAGAGGGAAATGCCTCCTATGAGATGACGGTTAGTGCTTATCTCAAGAGTCAAGCGGGTATTGCAGATGATGAAATCAAGAAGACTGTGGCAGGTAGCGTGTTGGCGTTCAAACAAGCCTACGCAATAACCATGACTCCTGGGCAGACCACCATTGATGTAGCCGATCCTTCTTTTTCCCAAAAGTTTAAGGGGACAGGAGACGGAAAGAGTGCTGTGCTTGGAACAATTGAATACAAAGTAACCAATGCAGACTATGCTAACAAGTTAGATACCACCAATGGTACAATTACTCAGATTGGAACATTGGGTGATGTGTTGCAAGGAAATACGACCTTCACTCTGAGTGGTACTCCTCTGATGGCAGCAGGTGGAGGAACCAGCGTATTTGTAGCATGGGGCGCAACAGATGCAGCTGCATGTGATGCTGCCGCCGCCGCCGCCAAAAAGAGAACTCCGACGAGTGCTGGTGTGGTTACTTTTGACGATGTTGCCGCAGCAGATATGGGAAAACAGGTGTTTTGTTATGTTGTGGATGGTTCAACACGGGTAGATAAGGGTATTGTCACTGTTGACATCACTACTCCAACGGACGCTAGTAAGAGACCCAATGTTTCCGTCGTGGGTGATAAAACACTCTCCACATTCTACAAAAATGGTACCAGCGTTAAGGTACTGACTATCCCTGATCCAACTGATGGAAATAACGAACTCAATGTTCGTATTTACAACATGAGTTCATCCAAGATTAAGGTTTATGGAACGTTGTATAAGATGGATGGTACTGTTTTAGGTAAAAATGTGGTGTTAGGAGACATTGATGGCAACGCTATAAAAGTGTTGAAGTCAGGTGGACCCGCACCGGCAAATATGGGTTTAGCCAGTCTATTTGGAGTTACCACGTGGGGTGGCGGACGGGCTTGGTTACAAATTGAAGGAGATTCTCAACAACTTCGTGTGCAAGCCCTTGCCAAGACAGCAGGAATATTGGTGAACATGAGTGATCGGGTGATTGAAGACAGTGGGGCATTTTACCGTTCAGATGCGCCGTGGGAATTGAAGAACTAAGCTTTGTACTGATGTGACTGTTTCTTCTCTGTTATAAGATATAAAGGGTGATTCTCTTTGGGGAGTTGCCCTTTATTTGTTTTAGATTCGTGAGACTCGTTACCAAGTCATTATTATGGTTAACTATTTCTATGGAACTATCCATTTACCCAATTTTCTGTCGCGGGCACTCCGGCGGTCGATTGCTTTGTGAAGCCTTCCAACGCAATGATATCCAAATGGGAGTTGTCAGCGAAGAACGTAAAGACACTTTATTTTTTTCTGCCGATCAGCCCCAATTGCAGCAAATTATTCTCAATGCGTTTTCGTATCCTCATGTCAATATCCAATCCAAAAAATATTATCAAGCGTTAATGCAACACTGTGTGCAAACTTTTATTGAGACAGACCACATTGATCCAACGCGTCCTTTTGGTTGGAAACACGGTATCAGTTTATTTTGTATGCCTGTTTTGCTCGACACCTTCCCGTCCGCTAAAGTAATTCATCTGATTCGAGACGGGCGCGACGTGATGTTATCGCGATTAAATGCTAGAATTGGCAATCTACACGACCCACTCAATCGCCTAGTGGTTTTTGGGGATGCCTCAATTGATAATTACGAAGGACAACCGCTCAATACTGCCACCGTTGAAAAATATCGCAACGAACTAGAAATGTGGCACTGGGTGACGGCAGTTAAATATGGTTTATTAGGACGTAACTATCCGAGTCAATATTTAGAAATTCGCTACGAAGCTCTATGTCAATTTCCCGTAGAAACATGCGAACAGATTTTTGCATTTCTTAACGTACCGTTCAAAACTGAAGTCAAAAATTGGTTACAGTCTCATGTTTACACCCATAGAATCGCCAAGTGGCAAGAATTACCCTCACAACAACTTGCTCGATTGCAAGCCATCGGTGGGGATTTACTAAAACAATTGGGTTATATCTCCTAACCTCCCAAATTTCATTGCATCCTATGCTTAATATTTTAAAACAGTATGGAAAACGTTTTACCCGTAAATTGCTCATTTATATCGGATACTATAAAGCAATTGCGTTCATTTTAAAACGTACCAGCGGTTTTCCGATTTGGGAAAATCTCGAAATTGATATTCAATCCTCGTGCAATCGTGACTGTGAATTCTGTCCGCGCTATCACGACAGATCAGGGGTGCGTAAGGACGCGGAAGGCAAACAAGTCATTGCCAAGATGCCAACTGAAAAAGTTTATGATCTCATCGATCAAGCGCATCGGTTAGGATTTCGCGGCAAGATAAAACTGCACCGGCTTTCCGAATCTATGCTTGATAAAAGATACGTGGAGTTTGCCAAATATATCAAGGAGAAAGGTTTAAGACTGCTCGAAAATACCAATGGTGATGTATTCAAAAAAAATGAAGCCCTATGTGAACAATTGGACGGCTTAATTGAACATTTAACTATCGGTTTATATGATTATCACAACGAAGCAGAAAAACAAGCAGAAATAGCCTATTGGCAAGGTAAATTCAAAAAAACACAACTGGCGTTCAGCACACCCACCGAAAATTGCACGATACGTCAAGGGGCAAAAATTTACTTTGAAGTGAAAAAAAATCCAGCGGCGTTAGATTTGCCTTGCCCCCAACCGATGAAAATGATGTTGGTCAGATATGATGGTGAGGTTTCTCTGTGTTGTGAAGATGATCAATGTCATTTTGATTTAGGCAATGCGTTTGAACAAAGTCTGCAAGAAATTTGGTGGTCTCGCAAACATATTCACATCGCAAGAACGCTGGAAAAATCAGGGGGGCGACATCAATTTCCTAGATGTAGCACTTGTTATAATGGACAGGAAAAAATTAATTTATTGTCGCGTACTTCACCAGAAGATTGACACTATGCAAATCAGTGAGATAGTGAAAAATACAGTGCCCTATATATTATTTATGGGGATTGGTTTTATCTTATTTCCATCCTCTGGTAGAGATGATGCCTATATTACCTATTGGACTGCTTATTCTTTAGCCCATTTTGGAGAAATTGTAAATTACAACGGGGAACGAGTCGAGCAAGGTTCATCTTTGCTGCATACCTTGTTATTAGCCTTGATCTATAAAATTTCTCAGATAAATATTCCAACACTCGGTTTATTTGTATCTGTATCTGCTGGTTTATTTTCCATTTTTTTGACTGGACAATTGAGCCAATTATTGGGACAACAAAAACTCCCAGCACAATTAATCAGCGCAACTTCGGTACCACTGCTGTATTGGTCATTTGGAGGATTAGAAACCTCTCTTGTGAGTGCAGCAATATTATGGTTGCTCATCACTACACTACAATTAGGCTCTCATCAAAATGAGAAAACTTATCTTGCAAGTATTATAGCAATCACGGTTTATTTATTACTCAGACCCGAAGCGTTCTTCATTACAATCTGTTTTTTATGTATGATTATCATCTGGCTATATATCAAAAAACAGGTACTGCGCCCCTATATAAATATATTCTTCTCAGTAGTCCTATTATTCAGTGTAATAACTTTACTGAGATATTTTTATTTTGGCTCACTTTTCCCCCAACCTGTAGAAGCCAAAATGGGAATATCTATAGCAAGCAAGTTACAAAATGGAGTGCTTTACTACCAAAAATCTATAATTCAATATCCCGCTCTTATTTTGCTTTGTATTCCAATACTTTTTATTATTTTCAATCCAAAGAAATATTTTGGAAATCAACAACTATTAATTATCACCGCTCTCATTTTTTCATACGCCCTATTTATCCTCATTGTTGGTGGCGATTGGATGGAAGGAGCACGTTTTTTTGTACCAATAATCAGTCCACTTGTAGTCACAGCAATATATGTTTATCATAACTTAGTGAAACAAGTATTTATTATGTTTTTTGGAATTTTATTCAATAGTATATCCTTGATTTATTTTATTCTCAATTTTTCAACCGGATATCCCATTTTTTATTACACAGATCGTACAGAAAATTTACCCAAAGCAAGACAGTTTTTATCAGTAGAAACTGCTAATAGCGTTCATTACCGTGATATTCCCCTAGTAGTGAATTTAGAAAATTTGCTAGATGAGATGGTATCTCAAAATGTCTATCCAACAATTTTGTCAGCTCAAGCGGGAATGGTGCCATACTACATTTTTCAAAAACATTACAGACGGTTGAAATTTACCGATCTCCGTGCCCTTACCACCAAACACTTTGCAGAATGTTCTGTAACAAATGTATTACCTAGAGCATCTTACGGTATATCAACAAGTTATGATTTCTTCTTCAAGAATATTGACATAATAGAAAAGGAGTGTGGTATTAAAAAACCAGATATTATCTACGAAGTCGATCCAACCAAAGTTAAATTAGAGTCTATTAAACCACATGGTTACACGATAGCCTATCTTCAAACTGAGAACATCAATTATCGCTATGATTTTAAAGGGACTTGGGTACGTGGTGTGCAGTTTATCGCTATTCGTAGCGAGATTGCGAGTCAAATTAATTTAAAAACTACTATTTACGAGTTTTGAATACCTATAGGAGTTACGCAGTTGGTAATAAAGGTGTATAATATAAAGATGAATAAAGCACATAGTGATGAATACGATTACATCAATTTTCTGATAGCGGCACAGAAGAGTTACAGTTGTTTAGAAGCGAGCAAGGTGCAGCCGGAAGAAGTGGGAAGTCCGTCACACGACTCGTTGACGCGGCTGTTGCACCGAGAAGTACCGAGTACGAGTAAGTTATGGGAAGAGGGGAAATCACAGGTGAAGCGAACAACCGGTCTGTTGATATTGGATGACACAACGCTTGACAAGCCGTATGCGAAAAAGATGGAGTTGGTGAAACGGCAGTGGTCAGGAAAGCACCACCAAACGGTGCTGGGCATCAATTTGCTGACGTTGTTGTGGAGTGATGGAGATAGACATATCCCATGTGATTATCGTATTTATGATAAAGTCAATGATGGTTTAGGGAAGAATGAACATTTTAGAGCGTTGCTTGATGTTGCAAATCAACGGGGTTTTGTTGCTGAATATGTATGTTTTGACAGTTGGTACAGTAGCCTTGAAAATCTCAAACATATTCGTGGACATCATTGGCACTGGTTCACCCGTTTGAAACCCAATCGGTTAGTCAACGCCGACGGCAACGGGAATGTGGCGATTGCTCGGGTAGAGATAGGGAGCGAAGGACGCACCGTACATCTAAAATATTATGGCTTTATCAAAGTATTCAAGACAGTCTCCACAAACGGAGACGTTGAATATTGGGCAACAAACAATCTGGACATGACAGAGATTGACAGACTCTCGGTATCAGAAAAAGTGTGGACAATTGAAAACTATCATCGTGGACTGAAGCAATTTTGTGGGGTTGAAAAATGCCAGTGTCGTTCGGCTACCGCTCAACGTAACCATATCGGTTATTCCATTCGCGCCTTTCTTCGTCTCGAAGTTTACTCCTTCGCTTCTGGACATTCTTGGTTCGAGGCCAAGATGCAGATTATTCGTCACGCTATCAGGACTTATCTACAAAACCCTTTATATATCTTGCATTCAACTGCGTAACTCCTAACCTAATGAATAAACCATTAATTATCTCTACTGTCGGCGGAAGTTCTCAATACAGTGCCTTCGTTAGATTCCAAGGATTTTACCTTCAACAGTTCAAACAATTAGGCTGTGAAGTTCGATATTTGTCTGAACAGCTTACGCTTACCTCGC
>DYNP01000051.1 GCA_020721005.1 Thiomargarita sp. | reverse complement strand
TAGTATCCGTTCCCATTCAACAGTTTATAACTCAAAAATTGATCGATGATTGGCAAGTTAAGTTATATATGGATGATGGAGATGGCATTTTTGAACTAGAACAAACCTTAAACTTCAATTTAACAGATGACGTTTCTGCTGAAGTTGAAATCACTTCTCCCACCGAGTACGAAACAGAAAAATCCAAAATCACATTAAAGGGTAATGCAAGCGATGATGTTAATTTGGACAAGGTGACTTGGGCTAATCATCGTGGAGGCTCAGGAAATTTTAGTGGTATTTTTGGTACAAGTAGTAACTTCAGTAAAGAAATAGAATTGTTTGAAGGTGACAATATTATCACAGTCAAAGCTTACGATGAAGCAAGTAATTCACCCGGTGAACAAGTAGTGACTTTCCATTTTAAGAACTCACCGCCCGAAGTATCCATAGTAGATTATCCTGAAGTAGCCGTTGTAGATATTCCCTATCAAATTCAAATAAAAGCGACTGATAAAAATACTAATCTACAAAGCATGACTGTTAAATGGGGAGATGGATCAGAAGACACTCAACCCGCCACAGAAGGACAACTCGTTACTTTTACACATATTTATACCGAAGTGGGTGAAATGATGTGGGAAGCGGCGGCAACAGACAAACTCAATGCCATCAGTCAAGTAGTGAGTCAATCAGTATCGGTTGATAAATTAGTCGTGATTATTTATGACGATGGCATTGCCCAAGCTATCATTGATTGTGGAGTTGGTGATCCAATCAGCCCAGCGACAGGTGCCCAATATTTAGAGTATTCCTTATTAAACCTAAAAGGTGTATTACCACTGTCCTTTACGATTGAATACAATTCGTTATTGTTGAAAACAGGAACTTTAGGCAAAGGCTGGAATGACAGACAATATGGTGCTTGGTTAGAAAAAGTAGATAATGGTGATATTTTGGTTCATTGGACAACCAATCGCTACAATCGTTTTGTAAAACAAGCAGATGGTCATTATTATTCTACTCATGTGACTTGTTATTTTGATGATTTAGTTGAAATGGCGGATGGTTCTTTTGTTTTACATAGAGACGATCAGCAAGTCTATGAATTTAATGTACAAGGGCAATTAATTCGTAAAGGTAATCAACAAGGGCAATTTGTCACTCTTAGTTATGATGATCAAGGACATCTCTCTCAAGTCACTGAACCTTCTGGTTTATTCCTGAATTATCACTACCATAATGATGGTTTATTGAGTGCAGTCACTGATTCCAGTGGTCGACAAGTGACGTTAAGCTATGATAGTGAACAAAACTTAACTCAATTCACTGATGTCGCAGGACAAGCAACCAGTTACAGCTACAACCAATTTGGTCAAACTTTAACCAGTCATAATACGGAAGGAATACAACTATTTAGCAACGTTTACGATGACACGACCCACCGCATTATTGCCCAAGATGACGGTCGCTTAGACAATCAACCGATTCAACTGAATTATCAAAGTAGTCAAGATAAAACGATAGCAACCGTCACAAATCGAGTCGGACAATCCAGCGTTTATACCTTCAATAAAGACTTTAAGTTATTGAGTTTAAAAGATGAATTGGGTAAGACCACACAATACAGCTACAATACGGCGGGTAAACCTATTCAAGTCACTGATGCCAAAGGTAATAACACTCGCTATACTTATGATAATAAGGGCAATCTCATCAAGCTGACCGATGCCAAAGGTCAAGCCAGCCAACTGACTTATGATGAAAATAACAACTTGTTATCTATCAAGAATGCCTTAGGTAAACAAATCAGCTTTACTTATGATGCAGTGCACAATCTCACCAGCACGACTGATCCGCTAGGACAAGTGACTCATTATAGTTATAATCAAGACAATCAACTGGTTAGCCAAACCAAGCCCAGCGGTGGCACTACGACTTTAACCTATGACAATGGGTTGCCTGTCAAAGTAATTTCAGCCGAAGGGATAATCAAAGAACTAGGTTACGATGCGTCACAACGATTAACCCGTATCAGTGATGGTCAAGGTCATGCCACGACTTTGGAATATGACATACTTAACCGCTTAACTCGTGTTATTGATCCGTTGGAGCATCAAGTTGAGTTCACCTACGACAGTCGTAATCATCTATTAACGATGACCGATC
>DYNP01000050.1 GCA_020721005.1 Thiomargarita sp. | reverse complement strand
TACAACCGTATTTAATCCGCATCTTGCGTCGATTTATGAATCTTGTGCTGTTGTTAAGTGTGGGATTGGGTAGTTTTGCATGGGCTGATACCATGATAATCTGTCCTAACTCTATTTGTAACGTTTCTAAAACTGGTTCTGATACAACCGGTAATGGGTCAGAAGCAAAACCTTTCGCTACTATTCAAAATGGCATCAACACCGCACAACAAAATCATATCGTCTTAGTTCATGCGGGTACTTACGTTGAGAATGTTAATTTTAATGGCAAGAATATCGTAGTTAAATCCAAGGAAGGGGCTACAAATACAGTAATTGATGGTAACAAAAAAGGAAGTGTAATAACTTTTGAAAATGGTGAAACTTCTTCAGCAGTGTTAGAAGGTTTCACAATCACCAATGGAAGTGGAACATTGAAGGTGCCACAAGGCGGGGTAAGTGGTAGAACTCATGGTGGTGGAATTTGGATTTACAATAACAGTTCTCCCACGCTAAAAAGACTGAGAATAGTTAATAATTCTGCAATGCACGGTGGTGGGATTGGAGCCTGGACAAATTCTAACCCATACATTGAGAATGTTGTATTAGCTGATAATTCTGGGAGTTGGGGTGGAGCACTTGGATGCTGGTTTCAATCCAATGCGAATCTAATGAATGTAACTACTACTAGAAACTCTGGATATATGGGAGATGGAATTTACACTCATGATTCACACATAAAAGTGACAAATTCAATCCTATGGGGTAACTCCCCGGAAGAAGTTTTCTTTTTTACATCAACAAGCTCTACAACAATAACTAATTCTATTGTTCAAGGTGGTAAAAAGGGGTTGGTTGGCGGAGGTGTTATAAATTGGCTTAACGGAAATATTGAGCTTGATCCCCTGTTTGTAGGCAGTGGGGATTACCACCTCTCCGATAATAGTCCAGCTTTAGGAAAAGGAACTTCATCAGGGGCACCAGCCAATGATTTAGAAAACTTGTCACGCCCCGCCCCTATAAATTCAAGTCCAGATATAGGTGCTTATGAAAAAGATGGCAAGGTGAACTTAACTATCAACAAAATTGGTAACGGTACGATAGGTGGCGGTGGAGCTTATTCTATTGGCACAACCATCAATTTAACTGCCACGCCAGATGCAAATTCTATTTTCACGGGCTGGACTCCCGCGCCCTGTGCTGCGTCATTTACCATGCCTGCCAACAGCTTAACATGCACTGCAACTTTTTCTGCTTGTGCATACACTATTTCGCCAGCAACTAAAACGCATACGGCTGTCAAAGAAACTGGCACAATAACCATTACGCCAAGTGCTGCAAATTGTCCAGCGGTGACCCCTACAAGTGATAGCGAATGGCTAACAGTCACAAGTATCAATGGAAACACTGTTAATTATCAAGTTTTAGAAAATCCAGCAACAACCGCGCGTGTCGGCAATTTAACCATTGCTGGGCAAAAGTTTACAGTGACTCAAGCTGGAGTTTCGCTATTCAAATTGACGCTACTTAGCCTCATTGGTAAAGCGACCAGAAAAGATAAAGAAAGCAACTACACCGCCGGTACGCCGATAACCCTGACAGCAACCTCAGAAGCTAATGCTGTTTTTACAGGGTGGACTCCTGCGCCTTGTGCCGCTTCATTTGCCATGCCCGCCAGTAACTTGACATGTACTGCAAACTTTTCAACCTGTTCCTACACGCTCGACAGCACGAATAAAAAACACTCTGCAAAAGCTGAATCTGGAACAATTGCCGTCACTACCAAAAATGGTTGCCCAGTACCTGCCCAAAGTAATGTACCTTGGCTAAAAGTTGCAGCACCCACTGCCAATTCCGTGAGTTATACGCTAGAAGCCAACGCCGGCGGAGAACGCACAGGAACACTGACTATTGCTGGGCAAGCGGTAACGATCTCACAAGAATCTGCTAAATATGAAGTGGCTGTCACCAAAGCAGGGAATGGCGTGATCAATGGGGGCGGTGCTTACTCAGTGGGATCACCTGTAACACTGACTGCAACTGTAGATGCCAACTCCCTATTTATCGGTTGGACTCCTGCGCCTTGTGCTGCGTCATTTACCATGCCCGCCAACAACTTAACGTGCACTGCCACTTTCTCCACATGCAGCTACACGTTAGATTCCTTGAAAAAGTCTCACACTGAAAATTCAGAGCAAGGAAGTATTGCTATCACGACCCAAGCCGGATGTCCG
>DYNP01000049.1 GCA_020721005.1 Thiomargarita sp. | reverse complement strand
AACAGATTGTTTTCATAACTGAAATTGAAGCGTTTACCGAGTGCATTTTCCACCGATAATAAATGGCTATTTGCATCGTAAGTTAACTGTGTCACACGATTCGCGGCATCCGTCAGGGTTTGTAGATTGCCATTAATGTCGTAGGTAAAATACGTGGTTTGACCTTATAAATCGTCTGATACAGTCCCTAATCCATCATCATAAGCCTTACGTTCACGCAGTGAAAGTTTTAACCATTCGTGGTCAGATAAAGCTTTAGTATCAGATAAAGCTTTAGTATCACGAAAACAATAAGAAACCCTAGTGAGAAAGAAAGGAACAAAGGAGGTAGTATTTTTCTGATTAAAAATACAAACCAAGTATCAGTTTCTCTGCCTTTCACAATTATGGGAATAATCATCGCCAAGATAAAACAACAAAAAGAAAGTATAATGAGTTCCAATCTTTGCTACTCCGTAGAAGTAACGTACAAACTTATTCCAATAGAGGTAGGTGTACCAATAAAGAAAATTCCTTTCTGAACTGAGTCAATTATGTCTGGAGGGAAAAGCGTCGGGAGCACTATTTCAGATATTGCCCATATACTTATTCCAATAAGCGCACCTGCAAGTATTCCAAGTTCCCCTTCTGGATCAACGTAACCAATTGGACTCCCCGTCACGAACGCAAACCGATTCAACGTCTGCCCTTGAGTCACATTCCCAAGCAAAATATCCTGATTAACAAATCGCTTAATCTCAGGGCTGTAAAAACGAGCACGCATGTAATACAGACCAGATTCATCAGTTGTCACTCCATACATGCCATTGAACAAAAATGGAGTTTGCGTCACATCCCCGCTGACTAACGCACCATACGCTTGCTGTCTCAGTTGATCAATCCTGACCAATCTACCTGTATTTGAGGTTTAACCGATAAATTTAGTTTGATTACGTCTTTATCTAGGAATTTGGCTCTCAAATAAGGCTTATCTTTATTAGTGTTATCAATCCAGATTCTCCTTAAACCTTCCATAATAACGGATGAAACCTCAGTTCCCTTTATTCGGAGTACAGTTTGTATAGAATTATTCATCACATCAAACGAAAAAACCAGATTCACCTTCCTTGAATCCGTTACATTATAGAAATAGAGGGTGTCTTGTTTCTCCGGCTCGACAAGGAAAAACTCCAAAAATTCCAGTTCTGAAGGCCACTCAAAGCTCATCATTTTGGGCCTCCTGTTGGAATTAAAGTTGTAAATCTCCTTGTTCCATTGGGAAGAATCTCCCAAGTTGTCTCAAGTTTTAAGAAACCACCGGGGCCTAGTAGAAGAGATTCTCTTATTTCTTGCAGGATAACACTACCATCAGGTAGTCTTTTTTCGAACGTTTTTACCACGTTCCCTGAGTCTCTCACAACTTTTTCGAGATGCTCTGTTAAAATTTTATGACCGATAGGATTATCGTGTATCCCAATACGTCTCATCTGTAATAAATTTTGTAGAGAGCGGTCAATGTTGTGTTGATGTCCAGTAGCCTTGCCAAAAATATATTTGAATTTATCAGGATTAATTACACTCTTCGAGGTAATCTTACAGACCCCTTTAGCTAAAGCTCTTGTCGCAACAACCACTCCAGAAACAATATCCGGTAAAGCAGATGGAATCACTTCACCACTGCCTTCCTCTATGTCTGGAGGGAAAAGCGTCGGTAACACTATTTCGGTTATTGCCCATATACTTATTCCAATAAGCGCACCTGCGAGTATTCCAAGTTCCCCTTCTGGGTCAACATAACTAATCGGATTCCCCGCCACGTAAGCAAACCGATTCAACGTCTGTCCCTCAACGACACTTCCAAGTAAAATGTCTTGATTGATGAACCGCTTAATCTCAGGATTGTAAAAACGGGCACGCATGTAGTACAGACCGTTGTCATCGGTCATAACACCGTACAAACCATTGAACAAGAAAGGCGTTTGAGAGGCATCTCCGCTAACCAACTCGCCATACGGTGCATACTGGAACCGTTGTGTTACCTGTCCGGTTTTATCTGTTAGAGCAACCGTACTTCCACGATAATCAAAATGATAAGTACGATATTGAGCGTTCGTCTCCTCACCGATTAAGCCCAAGCCGTAAACATAAAACGTCTTGATTCCATTTGACTCTTTGACAAGAACTTGACTAAGAGGTGGTTGCGAATTAACAACAAATTGCGTTTGATTCACACCAATCCGTTGATTTTCCG
>DYNP01000048.1 GCA_020721005.1 Thiomargarita sp. | reverse complement strand
GTTATTTCGATACTTTGGTGCATGACACTGCGTTTATGCACCCTACACTTGCTTATTGCGGATATTCATACACTTCAACGATACCTACGCCGCCTACGCCTTCTGGAGCAACTTCTAAGGTGTACAATCCCGGAGCCAAACTAATAATCATTGCTGCATCAGTGGTTTTGGGTGGATTCCACTTGATTTGCTGCAAATTGGCTGCACTTGTTCCGGCTGTCCAATCGTTGTTGGTGTAAAGCACTGTTCCAGCGGGATAACTCTTGACTGTCACTTTCGGATTAATCACACCATCGACACTCACCGCCCGCACGATTAACAATTTTGTACCGCCTTGCACCAATAAGCCAGCAATCAGATAATCTTCTGGATTCGTGCCGATACGACCGCGGGTACTGAGACCGCCCAATTTAATCGCAGGTGTTGCGGGTGTGATAGGCGTTGTTGTTCCTGTGCTGCCACCAGCATTGATTTCGTAAAATTTCATAACGTCTGCTGAAATACCTTGAAACGTGAGCTTTGTGTAAGTTAAAGTGGCTTTAGGAAGCGTGTATTTTCCAGCAAAAGTGTCATTGAAGTATAATTTCACGATACCGTCTTTGACCGTAAGTTTGACAGTATTAATTGCCCCCGTTGCCCAGCCAGAACCGTCAGCACTGACACTACTTACAGATGTACCTTTGAGGTAACTATTGATGCCTGCTGTACGATACGAACTAATATCAAGTTGGATAAAACTTTCATCGCTGGCTAATATCGTTTGCAATGTGCCATCATACGCATAGAGTTTGAAAGAAACTTCAAAATCAGTTGACAGGTTAATAGGAAATTGTAACCGTCCTAACCCATTGTAGCCAGTGATATACTTCACACCGGTTTGTTCGACCTTGCTGACGATGACATTTTCACCAAGGGTTTTGTCGCCTTCCGCACGAGAGACCAGATTGAGCAATTCAGCGGCATTGACAACGTTGAACAATAACAACCACGACAACATGATACTCAAACAGTTGGCACAAATTTTGTTCATGATGCTTTCCTTCTAAATAGTGAAAAGATCACTTGACTCCTAATGTCAGTTTGCTTTATCATAGTCAAGTAATCCGTTGAGAATAGTAATCTCTCAAAAAAGTGTTATTTTGAGTTACTATTGTCAGACGAGTATAAATTAGGAAATTAATTTTTTCCACTAAGTCATATCAGGATTGATATTAGAAGTCATTAGGAATTTAGACCACGAGGCATCAACCATGATGAGAGAGCAAGAAAGATTTGATCCCGCCGAAGAACTTTGGGATTTGGATCGTCTGTATGCGGATTTGGCAAAATGCAAGGGTAAGTCATTGACTCCCATGGAACGGTTGCATTTGAAGGGTTTGCTTTGTGGTTACAGTCCCAAGGAATTGGCAGCGAAACTCAACAAAGATAATAAAGGGTTGGAAACAGATTTATCAAGTACAATTTATTTGTATATCAAAGATTTGGTCGGAAAGAAGCAACAGAAAATAGAAAATTGGCGGATCATTTCCGATTGGTTAGAACAAATTGGCTATAAGAAACCTGTCGTGTTGCCTAATCAAGATGAGGAAGGAACAACAATAATACCACTTAAATCTTTAGATGGACTATTTAAGATTAGTCACTGTTATGATTGTGTTAAAATAGAAATCAATGTTAGTTTCCCTGCTTCCCTTCTCACACCCTCGATTCAAACAGTTGTCTCCTCTGCCACAGATTCAACCGATCCCACCAAATAAATTGCTGTTGCCATCATTCTGAAAATTCTAAAATTCTGTGAATTCTGATTCAGACAGAAAATTCAACAGCATTGTATCTGAATTTAATTATCATCTGGTTTCATTCTGAAAATTCTAAAATTCTGTGAATTCTGATTCAGTTTCTAATTTAAACAATTATTTCCTAACAAAAGTTAGTTTTTAAAAGAAATTCACTCGCAGTCATTATCTGAGTCTGTTGATATTGCTTTAATGAAAGTAAATGATTGTCTCCACTCACAATTATTTTTGCCCTTCCAGTAATTGCACATGCCAAAACAACATCATCATCAGGATCAGCAGCGATCACAGGATCAATTTTCCCCAACTCGATCACCTGAGCCATAAGTGCATAACTTTCAACTATTTCTTGAACAGTCACTTTAGCGCGGGATAAGTAGGGAATAAACTTATCTCGTTGTAAAACCTCAGTTAATTCTTGCAACAGAGCCGAACAGGTCAACAACT
>DYNP01000047.1 GCA_020721005.1 Thiomargarita sp. | reverse complement strand
CTTTTTTGACGGTGAAAGTAGCCGTGCAGTTTTTCGCCGCGTCCATTGTCAGCGTGTCAGTGGCACAATTCCCCGACCAGTTGGCAAATTCATAACCTGTGGCGGGTGTGGCTGCAAGTTTAACTTCCGTGTTGATTGCGAAATCTTCAGTGCAATCTTCACCACAATCAATGCCTTGCGCTGTGACAGAGCCTTCGCCAACTTTGTTGACTGTGAGGGCGACTTTTTCAGGTTCAACCACAACTGGTTTTTCAACAGAGGCTTGTATTTGCGTAGTGGCAACAACCGTTGAATCTGCTTGAGAAGTGGCAGTTACCGTAATAACGTCACTACCTTCAGCAGGTAAAGTAACATTGAAGTTTAACTCAGTTTGTTTGAGTCCTTCAACAGTTACAGTTGCAAGCAAGCCACTGACTGTCCAGCCGTTTTGACTTGTGGCAGAAAGTGTGTAAGTATCAACTTTGGGTCCACCATTATGCAGAGTCAGTTGTACAGGCACGGTTTTATCTGCTTCACCGGTTGTTCCTTGTGTTCCTGTAAAAGTTGCGTGATAAATAATCTTGTTACCACCACGCACGACTACACCAGAACTAACTAGGCTTTCAAGTGTAACGCCTCTATCCAAGATGAGATTGTCGGTGTAAACTTCAATTCTTCCAGCAGCTTTAAACATTTTCGTGGAAATACCGCGTAAATCAATCGTACCTCCATTTCCTACAGCAAGAATAATATTTCTTCCCGCCGTGATTGCCCCCTCTCTCAGGTTAGTCATTCTCAGAACGTAATTGTCTCCACCAAAAATCACAACATCTTCATCAGCAGTAATTGTGGTGTTGCCAGAAATCTCTATTGTGTCCGGTTCGACATAGACAGAATTGCCTTTCAACGCGGTAAATCCGGCAGTGGTAGCTGTGCTACCATTAGCGAGTACATTTAGGGTCAAAAACTCTAAATCGCCACCAGAACCACCTTCAATTTCATTAACATTCCAGCAGTAAATATCATTAGAGTTTATATTATCAATGATAATCGAACCTCCAATACCACCAGAAGAGAAGGAGGAATCCCCAAGTATAGCAGATACCCCTCCTATCAATGATCTACCTGCTTTATTCGATGGGGTAAGCAAGTTTACTCTAGCATCCATATCACCGGACACAGCATTACCAGCGTAGTGCTCCCATTGCCAAGCGGCACGGCAATCTGTAAATCTAATTTTACTCCCTTGCCCTGCGAGCAAGTCACCATATTGATAGATGTTAGCAGCATCAATAATTGCTATATTTCCACCAACAGATACACTTTGAGTAAATGTTTTTGCTCTAGCACTGTCAATATTGTGAGTGGAAGCATTACCCGCCTGTATCATTCCCAAATTGACTGCCATACTAGCAGATTTTAATGTAATAGAAGCACCAAGTTGGTTACTATTAGCCGGAGCATCAGCACCGATTATATTGCCATTCTCAGAGTTTAAGAAAACTCCCGATCCACCAAATCCGATATTAATATCGTTAGAACCATTACTCACCAAAGTGCCATAATTGCACAATGATGTAACCGTTGCCATGTCAATATTATAAGAACTGACAGCAACCTTACCATATACAAACACTCTATTAAATTCAAACAGATAAGCGTTGTTGTCCCCCGGCCAAGCCTCCCCCGCTGGATAGCTATGGTCACACGTCAATCCATTGGGAGGAAGGACTCCCCCCTCGCAAATGATGGAACGAGATGATACTGCCTCACCGGTTGCACTAACATCGCACTCCTGAGTTGCAGAGTCTGGAATTGAAGGTGATTTCTTCAAGTTAGGAAAAGGAAAATCTATTTTATTACCTTCAACAGGTAATCCACTTTCAGTCCAAGTGATCTTATCTCCCTTTACGGTAATCTTGAACACTTTATCTTGATTTCCAGTATTCGCCCACTGAACCAGATCAAGCTGAGTACCAGTCAATACTGCTGAGTTTGCATTTTGCCAGACTTCGTAACTACCATCGGGCAAGACAACATTATAGCGTCCTTGAACTACAGGAGCCGTAAACTGAGTCAGGGCAGGATTATCCAACAATTTAAATACAATATAGCTGCGTGCAGTATATAATGAACCATTAATTAATCTATCCCCAGTCAATGTGGCTGCAAGACCTGATGCCGGTACAGCTACCACTCCAGCCATCAACATCAATGCAATTGCACGAGCTAAGGAATTTCGCCGTTGAATAGGCGGTTGTGAAGC
>DYNP01000046.1 GCA_020721005.1 Thiomargarita sp. | reverse complement strand
GGCTGTGTGCCAAAATCGGGGCGTGTCTCTTCACAACCGCCTATTCAACGGCGAAGTTCTCTGGCGCGGCTTGCTGCGTTGGGTCTGATAATCACTGGAATTGCAACAGTTCCGATGAGTGCGTTGGCTGCTACCATTTCTGGTATTAAATATGTTGATTCCACAATCAACGGCACTATGGGAGTTTTTGATAATGGTGATGAGCCATTGGGAAATGAAACTATCTACCTGAAATCAGAATCTTCGCCTTCTTTTGTGCGTCCTACAAGTACAACAACAGGTAACTTGGGACCTAGCAGAGGAAAATATACCTTCAGTGGGTTACTTCCCGGAACAACGTACAGAGTATGGCAAAAATCTAACCCAACTGCTACAAGTTCTGCCACAGCCTATTTGAGTTACGAAACTGCCCTTAGAGTTACAATATCTTCTGATGGACAAGTTAGCCTCGGTGGTGCTTTTGTTTCATCTGTCGATTTTCCAATACAAGGACTTACCGCTTTTGATAGAGATTTTGTAAATAATACGGCAGATGATATACAACAACGTTGTTCTGATGCAGTGCTCATCAATGAATTTGGCAATGCTAGTACCAATGATGTTGTAAAAATTAACTCGTCTCTCACATTAGCTTCTCCACTTAAAGTAAGAGGATTATGCAACTATGGCGAACTGAGCCTTACTGGAAGCGCGGAGGTTAACGCAACTGAGTTCATAGCTAATTATGGTTCTATCATGGGACAGAATGGTAACCGCAGCTCTGATAATTTACCGAATTTTCCAGTAGTAAATGGAAATCCAGCCCAAGCGGATGCAGCTAACAAGGGTGGAAATGGTACTGATGTCATTTTGCTGGCAGGGGCGGGGGAAGATAGGACTTGTATTGAGGGTTCTGAAGCGACATTCTACAATAAAGGGACTGTTCAGTCAGGTCGTGGGGGAAGTGGATATCTCGTAGGTGGAAATGGAGGAATGGTGTATATTGATTGTTCAAAAACCATTGTTCAAGATGGGATTATTTCTTCAGGAACTGGTGGGGAAGCAAATGCCCATCAACCGGAATGGGATACGATGGGACAATGGGGGGGGAACTTATCTGTATGGCAGGGTGATCCTCCATTGTTATTGGCAGATTTTCGCAACAATACTCGTCTATATGCTAATATTGGGGTGATGGCGGGAATAGGGGGAGGAATTTTAGTTTCTACAAATTCTAGTTCAAATCAGAGATTTATTGCTACTCCACCATCTCAAATGTCTAGTGGAGAAGGCGGACAAGCAGGCGCGTGGTGCACTCAGAATCCAAATCAAGGGGGATGGCATCAAGATGAAAATGGTCAATGGGTACAATGGGGCATCATTTGCAATCTCGAAAATTGGAACAATGATGATCCCAGATGGCCCACTGGTGATTGTCGCTGTAGGGATGCTCAAGGGAATTCCATTATTCCTGCATCTGCTACTCCCGGAAGTGGTGGTGATTTAACTATCTATAGTGGTGGCAATCTGACTTTGCAAGGTCAGGCTATCTCTGGGGCTTCTGTTTATTTTGAACCCGAAATGATGATCGGCGGTAAAGATTTCAAAGTCACTGCTAAAGAAGATATTGTCATTTTTGGAGGAGATGATTGGGAACTCAACCTCAATGACCTCAGCGAAAATGCTATCACAGCGGGTCGTAACATCGTTTTAGCGGTAGGTTCCGGCGGTAAAATCAATCTCACTGGTAATGCAGCCAACATTTTTAAAGCAGCCGGAAGAGTCGAGATTTATGCTGACAATGTGGTGTTAGACCCCGGTGTAACGCTTGAAAACTTGGTCAGTGAAGTGGATGGCAAGAAGCCTGAGATCGTGAAAGCGGGTAACAAAATTATCTACCACGCTACACTTTCTGGCACCTCCCAAGTGACTGACAAAGCAGGTACCACCGTTCCTGTCAATCTCACCTTGCATAATGTTGGTCCCAAATCAGACACTTACACACTTTCTGCAACAAGTCAAAACGGCTGGACAGTCAGTGGCTTGCCTGCAACTATGACGATTGATGGACTCAAACAAACTGAGTTAAACTTCAATGTTACTTTACCCGCTGAAGGAAATGACATAATCACCGTGACTGCCACTTCTCAAGCAGATTCAACGGTTGTTGCCACCACGCGAATACAAGCCACTGTTGAAAAACCAGTTGTGGTTGAACCTGAAAAAGTTGCCCTCACGGTCAGCAAAGTCGGCGAAGGCTCTGTCACTGCACAAGGCATTGATTGTGGTGAAGATTGCACTGAAG
>DYNP01000016.1 GCA_020721005.1 Thiomargarita sp. | reverse complement strand
GCAATTTGTGTATGTGGGGGGATGCCTACGGCTGACCGGCTAAAGCCTCCACTCCAATTTATCTTCTAAAGCTTCTACTCCGGCTAAAGCCTCCACTCCAACTTATCTTCTAAGCCTTCTACTCCGGCTAAAGCCTCCATTCCAACTTATCTTCTAAAGCTTCTACTCCGGCTAAAGCCTCCATTCCAACGGGGATTTTCCTTTTATTTTTTCGTATTTCATCTTTATTGCATCATTTACTTTTGCAAGAGGTCTAATAGAAAAACGCGACAGATGCGCTTCGCAAAAGACGCTCAGCACATCCTACACAACGCGACAGCTACATAGGATAGGTAAACTCTTTTTATGGTGTGTTAGCCATATGAGACTGAAATAGTGTATTTGGGAGTTAAGGGGAAGGCGTTTCTAGAATAAATTCTTGAGCTTGTTGAATTTTTTGTTTACAATTCCAAGGAATGCGGTCTGCCCATTCATGGTAGGGGGCGAGGTCAATGGCTTTGTCAGCCAGAGTGAAGTTTAAAACGCCATTTTCCAGTTGACCTTGGTTAAAATTGGTGATGGTTTGTTCAATGGCACTGGTTCGATGTTCAATGGCACTGGTCAATAGGTAGTGTTTGACCAGGTCGGGTTGGAGTAAATATTGGTCAACTTCAGCCCCGATGACTTTGATTTTGAATTGGCTGGCGGCTTCTAGGGCGCCATCGGCTGTGTTGCCCCCCACTGCAAAGATGAGGTCAGCACCTTGTCGAATGAGAGCTTCGGCATATTGTTGGCCCAATAGGGGGGCATCCAGGGCGCCAACCGTTTCATTGAGAACGGTGACAAAGGGGTTGGCATAGCGGGCACCGGCTTGAAATCCGGTCCCATAGCCAGTAAAAGACGGGGTTTCTAAGGCGATGATGTTGCCTATGATTTGAGTTTGAGTCATGCAACCGGCCAAAGCACCGGCTAGGAAACCGGCCTCTGCAGTGGAAAAGGTGAGACTGGTGATATTGGGCAATTGTTCATAGTTTTCATAGGTATAACCTAAGGTCACTAAGTGAATATTGGGATAGTGTTGGCTGAGTTGGCTGATGTTTTCCCAATTTGCACGGGCGGGATCTTGGGTGCTGATCAGGATGAGAACATCTCCATTGAGAATTCTCTTTTCCAATGAGTCGTGGATATTGGATTCTATAACTTCATGGTAAAAGGACCAGTTGTGAGTTTGAGTGGACTGTTGAATGGCTTGTAAGGTTTGAGCGTGGGAATCATTTTCAACAAAGGGCTCAGTGATGATGAGGGAGACTGTAGGCACTTCAGGAAGAGTGGTATTGACCAGGGAATTGTTGGAGTCGTTTGAATTTGACGTGTTAGAGGAGGAAACTTGTAGCCAAGGGGAACTTTCTTCTCCTCCACAACTTGCCAACAACTGGATCGACAGGTAGAAAAGTGGCAAGATTGTCCACAGGGATCGAGGTTTTGACATGATTATAAGGTCCTAGGTGGCTAATCCTCGCAGTTGTTTGGGGGTGAGTAGCCAACTGAGCGTGGCTTGTCCAGCTTGTACCTCATTAGGAAATTCTACCAAGCAGATGCCTCCTTTTTTTAAAGGTAGCCAGGGACCGGAATGGCCAGTGAGCCACCAAGTGGCCAGTTGTCCCAAGTCGGGCTCATGTCCAATCAAGGCGATGGTGTGGGAAGTTTGGGCATAGTCTTGTAAGTATTTGAGTACAGTTTGCCCCGAGCTGAGTGGAGCTAGTGCGGGCAGTTGTTCATAGTGAGTGTAAGAATAAACCTGTAGCAGGAGTTCAGCGGTTTCTTGAGCGCGTTTTAGGGGACTGGTGACAATGGTCTCTATTCTGGGCACAATGGTTTGCAGTCCCTGAATGGCATGGCGCATTTTGGCAATGCCTTTTTTGCTAAGAGGGCGCAGTTCATCGGGTTGACCGGTGCTGGCAAAGGCTTCGCGTTCTTCGGCTGGGGCATGGCGTATCATAACAACTTGCATATTTCAATTCTCCATAGGGGAATGGTTCAAAAAACGAGTTAACTGAAATGAGTGGATCGAGAATGGTGAGAATGGTGTTGATTAAGGTGACGATGGATCATTTCTAGCAATACACTTTCTGATTTTACGCCCAAGGTTTCTTCAACAATTTTTCCTTTCCAAAATAGTTTAAGGGTGGGGAGGCTGCGAATGCCATAGCGTCCTGCCAGTTTTTGTTGTTCGTCAGTGTCAACTTGGGCGATGATAAATTGGCCGTTGGCTTGATGGGCGAGACGATGTAGAATTGGTTTTAGGATTCGGCAGGGACCACACCAGTCTGCAGTAAAGTCAACTAAAACAGGTACTTGTTCGGATTTTTCAAGCACTTCAGTGGAAAAGTTGTCCAAGTCAACACTGATGAGGTTGGAGGGGGTTTTATTGATCAGATTGGGAATGCTTTTCATGATGTTGAGGTCCTTAAGTTTAAATGGTGTAAAATTTCTGCTGTAAGTTGTTCTCGGGTGGCCGGTTTGGTAACCATAGGGGCTTCTATCGAGTGAATTTCAATAGATTGGGCCTTTCCTTTGGCTTGATGATGACCCAAGTCAACGAAGTTCCAGTCGAGTTGGCGACAATGATTTTTGATTTCTCGGGTGAAAATCAGAGAATAGGGAAAGTCTCGAGTCAGGCTTTCCAAACGAGCAGCAACATTCACTGAATCTCCGATCAATGTGTAATCCATTTTGATGTTGGAGCCTAAATTGCCTTCGATGACTTGACCACAAGACAGACCAATGCCGACATACAATATTTTTGTCAATTCTTGAGGTTGAGCATTGTTTCGCAAGGTTTGTAAAGTGTTGAGTATTTCTAAACTGGCATGGATGGCATTGTCGGCATGGGAAGGGGGAAAGGCAGCCATTACGCAGTCTCCAATGAATTTGGTGACTTCTCCTCCGTAATGGGTAATGGTTTGAGCGCAGAGGGTAAAATAGAAGTTGAGCAGTTCAACAATTTGATGGACCGGGAGTTTTTCACTGAGGGTAGAGAAGGCACAGATGTCGCTGAAAAAGATGATTTTTTCGGTTAAGAGGGGTTGAATAGTTAAGGGATTGATGCCTTGGGTTAGCAGCTTGATTATTGTGGGTTGGGTGTATTTTTCAAGGATACGATGGGACTCAGTGACAGTTTGTAAGAGTGTTTTGATGGGTTCAAGTAGCAGATCGGAATGTTCATCTAAGTTGATCACTTTCATTGCCCAGTCTGGAAATTGTCGTTCCAAAACAGCATGTTCCGACCTTAAGCATAAGATATCAATATGTCGTTCATCGGCTAGGATTTTGGTATATAACTGGTCGATCTCTTGTTCATCTCCTTCCAGAATTTGAAAAAATAGTCCCCGTAAATAAAGCAACACCCCAGTAATACGGTGAATACGGTTATTGCGGATCGAAATGTCGTTGATATGTTGAATTTCTTCAGCAGATAATCCCTTGGAAGCTCGACTGATGTAGGTGAGTCTTTTCATGGTACACAAAAAAGGGGTAAAGTGGAAATGAAATGGTTGGGAACTCCTTTTTGTGTGGTTCCAATTGGGAATTGGACGTTTCCTGGTACGAAAGTGAGAATTTGTCGATAGGGTTAATTGGCATTGACCGCAGTGGCACCAAACCAAAAGGAGAGGTCTTTTTTTAGAAAAGTTTCGCAGGGCATGTATTGAGAACCTTCGCAGGAGAAGCTGAGACCGACCATGCCGTTGAATAGGTTGATTGACCCGGACCGAAGGTATAAACGGTCGTCAGCCAATCGTAAGGTTCTAAATCGTTTGAAAACTTCTCGGACTTGGCGAGTGGAGATAATGGCTTTTTCAGGGTAGGGTCGACGAGGATAGGCGAGGTAAATGTCGGTTTCTAACAGTTGATTGACTCGGTATAAATGGTATTGGTAAGGTTGGTCCATTTGCCAGACCATGGCTTGTTCACTGGCATAATGTAAGGTGCAGTGAAATACTCCGTGTTCATTCATGAGTTTGCATAATACATCACTGATCTCATCAATACTTTTGTCTAAGAGACTGGGGGACCTTGGAGCACCACAAGGGGGTTGTCGCTCAATTTTGGTGGCTTTGATGAGTGGGGAATGTTTGGGTTGGGTGACTGAAAGGGGAAGTTGACGAATGTCAAAGTCAGCAACGACAAAGCCCAGAAATTGTTGTTCATTGAGCACAGGTTGCACAGCGCTTAAACAAGGCCGGCCGGTGGTTTGGCTGATGTACACTGAAGACAACATGAAGTTGCGTTTGGGATAGAGACTGACTGAAAAAGGGCGTCGAGACAGGTCTTGTCCTCGATAGCTGGGATCGATACCATTGCTGTTGATATTGGAGCTGACTTGTTGTCCCAATTTGTCAATGGCATACACTAGGTGACAGTAGGGAATCAGGCTGAAATGTTCCTGCAAGGTTTGGTCCAATTTATCCATATCTGACCAATGGGCTGAGCATTGTTTAGCCAATTTTAACATGGCAGGCTCAAATGAGGCGGTGAGAATTTTGCGTTGCTCACTGAAGGTTTGTTTCATCCACATGTTGAATTCCCTCCTTTTTGCTAGTGGTAAAAAGTTAACGTGATTTATTTGAGAACGAGTTGATTATCATTAGACTTCTTGCAAAAGTAAATGATGCGATAAGGATGAGATACGAAAAAATAAAAGGGAAATCCCTGTTGGAGTGGAGGCTTTAGCCGGAGTGGAGGTTCTAGAAAGTACCTTGGAGTAGAGGCTTTAGCCGGTCAGCGGTAGGCTCTTGCAATCTGTGTATGTGGGGGGGGATGCCTACCGCTGGCCGGCTAAAGCCTCCACTCCAAAGCCTCCACTCCAAAGCTTCCACTCTAAAGTATCTTAACTGAGGGACAACTCTTATTTTTTTATGATCGCATACTTTTGCAAGAGGTCTATTTATTCTTTTCGAGGCGTAAACGACTTTCAATATAGTATTGTTGATGAGTAGCAGTTTGAATTTTGACCTTGAAACCCAATTGATTAAACTGTTGTCTAAGTTGATCCAGTACTTGCCAATTGGCAACCGTCAATTCCAGTTGAAAAGCATTCCGTTGATAGCTGATCTCTTTCAAGGTTACAGTTTGGGCATCAGCCAAGGTTTGGAAGGGCAGGCTGATTTGAGCCAGTGAAGTCAAAAATTGTTCCGTGGTGGCCAATTTCTGTTGCTGCTTACGTAATGCTATCAAGTGTTGCTCCATCTGTAAACGAGGATTGACAATTTTTTGTGCTTGGGGGAAAGTGTCCCTGTACAATTTCTCGATGTGAGCGTGGAGCATTTCACGTTTTTGGAGTAATGCCTGAGAGTCTACCCATTGGATGGCTCCGTACAATAATAGGGTTAAACTGGCCAACCCCAAAGTGCCTTTCCAAGGGTGAGCCAAGGCGACCATTTTACTGACGGGTCGATAAGTATTTTGCAATAAATTGAGGAAGTTATTCTGTAAAATGCCTTGATGAAACCAAAAAAATTCCCCTTGTTCAGCTTGTTTTTCAACCCAAGGTAGTTGCCATTGGGCGCATTGAGACAGCCAAGAAGGGGAAACTGGTCCGGACAGAATGTACAAAGTAAGGGGAGTTTCTACTTGTAAAGCAGCCGCAAGAGCCCATTCCAATTGTGGAAGTTCAATCGCAAATCCCGTATAGAGTCCTGTGCGTACCAAAATCAACTTATCCCAGCCCATTATACTCCAACCATCAGGGTACCATGGAATGGCGAGGACTTCAGGAATAACGGCTATGGGGGAATAAGATTGATAACGTTGCATTATATCCCCCATCAAAGTTTTTGCAATCACGGCCACTGCAATGTGGCCAGTGGAAGACTGCCGCGCCCCCAAGGCAAAATGTAAAGTTTCTACTTCTGCAGCCAATTGTTCCTCTAAAAGATAAGGTACGGCTTGCATAATGCTGGGTTTATGCCGCGTGGAAACCATCACCTCAGTCAACAAAGTCCAAGTGCCAGGCACGAGAATCCATGGATTTAGGGGAGGCAAGTTGGCTAAGGGAACTTGTCTAGCACCGTTGAGTAATTCTCCGGTTTTTGAAAATACTCCCCAACTAATTGTGTCTAATAATTCATCACAGCGAATGATCAGGCGTTGGCTCATGAAAATTGTAGACCATGTGACAATAAATTGGAAAGTTGAGCCAGTCAAACGACCCGCTTAACTCTAAGGAAACAACTGAAGTAATTACTTTAACTTCAAATAGTATATTAGCATTTGGCAATATACTCAATATCATTCATAAAGTCAACGTTAAATTGTCAACGAATATGCACATCGGACCTTATAAACTCCCCAATAATCTCATTTTAGCTCCCATGGCAGGAGTCACAGATCGCCCCTTTCGGCAACTGTGTAAACAATTGGGCGCCGGCCTTGCCGTTTCAGAAATGGTCTCTTCCAATTCCCTACTGTGGGGAAGCGAAAAGACCAGGCGACGCGCCTATCATGACGGAGAAATTGAACCTCGCAGTGTACAAATTGTGGGGGCTGATCCTCAATTGCTCGCTAAAGCGGCTCTGTATAATGTTGAGAATGGTGCTCAAATTATCGACATTAATATGGGATGTCCGGCTAAGAAAATTTGTCAAGTCATGGCTGGAGCGGCCTTGTTACGAGATGAAAAACTGGTGGCTGAAATTCTAGAGACTGTGGTTAAAGCAGTGCCAGTGCCAGTCACGGTAAAAATTCGAACGGGTTGGGATCATACTCATCGCAATGCGATGCAAATTGCCAAAATTGCTGAACAAGCTGGCATTCAAGCCATTGCCATTCATGGACGCACCAGAGCTTGTGGATTTGGCGGCGAAGCAGAGTATGATACCATTGCAGAAGTCAAAAGTAAGATTTCGATTCCCGTTATTGCCAATGGGGACATCACCAGTCCCGAGAAGGCTAAACACGTGTTGGATTATACCAAAGCAGATGGTATTATGATTGGACGAGCCGCCCAAGGTCGCCCCTTTTTGTTTCGAGAAATTGCGCATTACTTGGCTACTGGGGAACATTTAGCCAGTCCCAATCGCCTAGAAATTGGAAACATCCTGTTGGGCCATTTGGAAAATCTTTACCAATTTTATGGACAGTTAACAGGCGTCAAAATGGCTCGTAAACACCTATCTTGGTACAGTAAAGGACAACCTGAGGCAGCTCACTTTCGTCAACTCATCAATCAAGTGAATACAATTGAGGAACAATGGCAATTGACCGCCCAATTCTTTCAGTTGCCTGAGCAAATTCCCAATTTTAGGTAATTTTTTCAATCTGCTCAAAAATTAGAGAGTGGGGCGAATATATGGCTTCTGAATCAGAATTTACAGAATTATAGAATTTCCAGAATAGACCTCTTGCAAAAGTAAATGATGCGATACGAAAAAATAAAAGGGAAGTCTCCGTTGGAGTGGAGGCTTTAGCCGGAGTGGAGGTTCTAGAAAGCATGTTGGAGTGGAGGCTTTAGCCGGCCAGCGGTAGTCCTTTGTAATTTGTGTATGTGAGGTGATGCCTACGGCTGGCCGGCTAAAGCTTCCACTCCAAGGACCTACCGCTGACCGGCTAAAGCCTCCACTCCAAGGGACTACCGCTGGCCGGCTAAAGCCTCCACTCCAAAGGACTACCGCTGGACGGCTAAAGCCTCCACTCCAAAGGACTACCGCTAGACGACTAAAGTCTCCACTCCAAGGGACTACCGCTGACCGGCTAAAGCCTCCACTTCAACGTATCTTAACTGATGCGCTTCACAAAAAACGCTCAGCCCATTCTACATGCTAAAAGAATACCGGCAACGGTTTGAGACCAACCATCCGCATGTCCCGAGGTTCTCGCAATTTAAATTGAGCTGCGGTTTGATGCACATTGACCAGTCCAGCCTCTTTCATAACTTCTCCCAAACTTTCTGGAGAATAGCTCCAACGATGAGTCATCAAGGGATCTTGCCAGCGAGGGTCACCATAGAGCACCCATAAAGTACGTTGGGCTTCAGGACCACAACTGTTTGCAGTTTTTGGAGAATTGAGCAATTCCTGACAGGCAGTCAATAGGTTAGGACATTCTAAAATCATTTGTCCCCCGGGTTTTAAAACCCGCACCCATTCCCGCAATACAGCAACCACTTCCCAGCGCCAAAAGTGTTCGATAACATGGATGGCTAAAATCTCGTCGACTGAATCATTCTCAAAGGGACTGAGTTCATGTAAATCACAGATCAAATCGGGCGGTTTACCACTGCGATGAGGGTCAATGTCAATATTGAGATAACCTGGGAGAATTTTGTCCCCGCAGCCCAAATTGAGACGTTTTAACATCATGCTCTCCGATAAATTGATCAGGAAAAATGGGCATATCCTAACTTTTCCAATCGCTCAGCTTTTTCCAAAACGGTTTGAGTGGTTTTGGCGGTATGCTCCTTAAACTGTTGCCGAATATCTGGATGTTTTACTCCCAGGATTTGCGCAGCCAGCAAGGCGGCATTTTTGGCATTGTTAATGGCCACGGTGGCAACAGGAATTCCCGCCGGCATTTGCACAATGGACAGTAAGGAATCAAGTCCCTGTAAACTGCTGGTTTTAACTGGGACTCCAATCACTGGCAAAGCGGTCAAGGAGGCAACCATTCCGGGCAAGTGAGCTGCCCCGCCAGCCCCAGCAATAATTACTTCCAAACCTCGTTTTTCTGCAGTACTGGCATAGTCAAATAAACGGTGGGGAGTGCGGTGTGCAGAAACCAAGGTTAATTCATAGGGAATATGAAAATCATCCAACAGTTGCGCGGCTTCTTTCAAAATCGGCAAGTCGCTGTCACTGCCCATGATAATACCTACCAAAGGTAATTTTAGAACAGTTTCTTGAGGGGGGTGTTGGGCCGTGATTTTCAGTTGAGATTTGATTTGCTGCAATTTTTTTACAGCACTGTTCAACTCCCTATCAACAATGGTAAGATGGCCCATTTTACGCGAGGGTTGCAGTTGCTCCTTGCCGTAAAAATGGAAGGACAAACCTTCTATAGCCAGAGCTTCATGAAGTCCTTCTATCACTGGCCAACCGTGTTGGTCCGGTGCTCCGAGCAGATTCCACATGACTGCTGGCCTTACCAATTCAACACTTCCCAATGGTAAATCACTGAGTATTCTTATCAATTGTTCAAATTGGCTGGTCACACAGGCTTCCAAAGTGTAATGACCAGAGTTGTGAGGGCGAGGGGCAATTTCATTGACCAAAATGTCTCCCTGAGTTGTGAGAAACATTTCTATGCCGAAAACACCAACTCCCTTTAAAGATTCGACCACTTGCAAGGCAAGTTCCTGAGCCCGCTTAGTCAGTGCTGAGTCAATTTGAGCTGGGACTGCTACAATATCACAAATATTGGTAGCTTCATCAAAGATCATTTCTACCACCGGGTAACAGGCCATTTCTCCGGAAGAAGTGCGAGCCACCATCACGGCCAATTCTTTAGTGAATTCAACAAATTCTTCTACAAAAAAAGGGGGAGGCAAAGCCTGATTAAAATCTTCAGGACCGCGCAAGATCATAACTCCTTTCCCATCATACCCTCCCTCCCGAGTTTTTTGGACCATGGGAAAGGTGAAATCAGTCAAGGATTCCAAAGTCAATTCGGAAAGAGCTTGGAAACGGGCTGTGGGAATCTGATGGGCAAGGAGGGCTTGTTTTTGCTTAAATTTATCCTGAATAAGGGCTAATAATTGGGGAGAGGGGTGAATGGGATAATGAGCCTGTTCCAATTCAATTAAGACTTCAGTATTCACATGTTCTACATCATAAGTGAGGATATCACTGATTTGAGCCAAGGCTTTTAGCTTTGCTGCATCGTAAAGACTGCCGGTAATGTGTACATCCGCTAAAGAGGAAGTTGGACAGCGGGGATTAGGGTCTAACACGTTGATGACAAAACCCATTTTTTTGGCTGCCTGGGCAGTCATTTTGCCCAATTGCCCACCTCCAATGAGTCCTATACGTTTAATTGGATAGGTAAAATGAGAAGGATTCATGGCAGTCCTTATGAAATTAATGGCTAAGGGAAATTGGTGGTAAGTTGGATTGCATGGTATCTTAAAGACGGAATCGATTGAACTGTAAAAGGTTCAGGGGCTTTATCCGTGACTGACATTCCAGCCTGTTTACCCCCACTTAGAGAACAAAGGGGGAGTGACTGGTAATTTTAACATTAATCCACGGTGCTTTCTACCCTATCATCTTACTTTCCTCAGGAAATAACTATTGACATTTTATTGAGAATGATTTATGGAAACTATACTTTCTCCCACTTTGATTGAAGTTCGCAATTTAACTTTCAATCGTGGATCCCGTTTGATTTTTGACAACGTGGATTTGGATATTCGTCGCGGTAAAATCACGGCCATCATGGGACCCAGTGGGACTGGCAAAACCACTTTATTAAAGTTGATTGGGGGACAGTTAACACCCCAATCTGGACAAGTTGAAATCGAGGGTGTGAATATTCATCGCTTATCTCGACCGGATTTGTACACTTTGCGTAAAAAAATGGGCATGTTATTTCAAAGTGGGGCCTTACTCACTGATTTGAATGTATTTGAAAACGTGGCCTTTCCATTGAGAGAACACACTCGATTACCAGAAACCTTGATTCATCATCTGGTGTTGATGAAATTACAAGCAGTGGGGTTACGCGGGGCTCGTCAATTGATGCCCAATGAATTGTCGGGGGGCATGGCGCGTCGGGTTGCCTTGGCTCGAGCCTTGGCTTTAGACCCAATGATGATCTTGTATGATGAACCTTTTACTGGACAAGATCCCATTTCCATGGGCGTGTTGGTGCGACTGATTCGTTCCATCAATGAAGCTTTGGGATTGACCAGTATTATTGTGTCTCATGATGTGCAAGAAACCTTGCAAATCGCTGATTGGATTTATCTTATTTCTAATGGTAAAATTATGGGTGCCGGCAGTCCCCAAGAATTACAACAAAGCACTTCCGCTTGGGTTCGGCAATTTATCCAAGCCGAATCGGATGGCCCGGTGCCTTTTCATTACCCCGCCCCAGCTTATCTTGACGACTTGTTAGGAGCTTTTTCATGATCAACGAATTACAAAAAATAGGTCAACAGGTGTTGAATTCCTTAGAACGATTGGGACGGGCTCAACTGTTTTTGTCGCAAATATTAGCCCGTCTCCCCAGTTTATTATGGCGTCCCAAACTGATCGTGGCTCAAGTATATTCAGTAGGAGTACTGTCTCTCACCATCATTTCAGTCTCAGGACTCTTTGTAGGTATGGTGCTGGGTTTACAAGGCTATAACACCCTGGTTAATTTTGGTGCCACTGACATGCTTGGCGTTGTAGTTGCGTTATCCCTGGTCCGAGAATTGGGACCTGTACTCACTTCCCTACTATTTGCAGGTCGGGCAGGATCTGCATTGACTGCTGAAATTGGGTTGATGAAAACGACAGAGCAGTTGGCAGGTATGGAAATGATGGCTGTCGATCCCATACAACGAGTTATTGCCCCGCGCTTTCTAGCCGGCGTGTTGGCCATGCCTCTATTGGCTGCTCTGTTCAGTGCAATTGGTATATTGGGAGGTCATCTGGTCGTTGTGGAACTGTTGGAAATTGATGCCGGTGCATTTTGGTCCCAAATGCAAGATAAAACTGAATTTGTGGAGGATATCTTGAATGGGGTTATAAAAAGTTTGGTATTTGGCATTGTGGTGACTTGGATTGCGGTATTTGAAGGCTATGATTGTGTGCCCACTTCGGAAGGAATCAGTCGAGCCACCACTCGTACCGTGGTATATTCTTCTTTGGCAACTTTGGCCTTGGACTTCATACTTACTGCTTTAATGTTCAGCACAGTTTAAAATTCTTCACAGGGTCATATTCCTACTTACTTTAAGAAGGACTAGATCTCTTGAGAGAGTATGAGATCATGAAAAAATGAGAGTTGCCCCTCAGTTAAGATACGTTGAAGTGGAAGCTTTAGCCGGTCAGTGGCAGTCCCTTGGAGTGGAGGCTTTAGCCGGTCGGCGGCAGTCCCTTGGAGTGGAGGCTTTAGCCGGTCAGTGGCAGTCCCTTGGAATGGAGGCTTTAGCCGGTCGGCGGCAGTCCCTTGGAGTGGAGGCTTTAGCCGGTCAGCGGCAGTCCCTTGGAGTGGAGGCTTTAGCCGGTCAGTGGTAGGCCCTTGCAATTTGTGTATGTGGGGTGATGCCTACGGCTGACCGGCTAAAGCCTCTACTCCAGTGTATCTTCTAGAGCTTCCGTTCCGGCTAAAGCCTCTACTCCAATGTATCTTCTAGAACTTCCATTCCAGCTAAAGCCTCTACTCCAATGTATCTTCTAGAGCTTCCGTTCCGGCTAAAGCCTCTACTCCAATGTATCTTCTAGAGCTTCTATTCCGGCTAAAGCCTCTACTCCAATGTATCTTCTAGAGCTTCCATTCCGGTTAAAGCTTCTATTCCAATGTATCTTCTAGAGCCTCCATTCCGGCTAAAGCCTCTACTCTAATTCCACTCCAATGGGAATTTCCCTTTTATTTTTTCGTATCTCATCTTTATCGCATCATTTACTTTTGCAAGAAGTCTACTGTTGATTTTCCCTTGTGTTGTGCCGAAACCTCTCATCAAGAGGAGTCTACTCAACAAGTTCTATTGTACTTCAGAAACATCCGCTACTTTCCGAAATAATACATGAGACGACTTTTAATTGGATCAAGGCTTGCAACACCTGCACAGCCAGAAATATGGCAATCAAAATGCTAACCCATTTGATAATCAAGATCAGCCAATGAATCAACATTCTCATGCCTATCAACATCAATCGCAATATAACGTATAATAAACCTGCGCCTAGGAGCGAAATGAGCAGCCCCTGCAAAAAATCCAAGGTTGTTATCTGGATTAACCAATGACTTATCGACTCAACGCCAACTTGTAAGTTGGCCAATAATTTTTCCAACATATAGTTCAAATCACCTCTCCAAATAACCATTATTAAGGGAAACTCTGATGGAAAAAGCGACCAAACCCATTCGCAAAGCCGTTTTCCCCGTGGCTGGTCTGGGCACCCGATTCTTACCTGCAACCAAAGCCAGTCCCAAAGAAATGCTCCCCGTGGTTGACAAACCTTTGATTCAGTATGCAGCTGAGGAAGCTATTGCCGCAGGTATCGAACAATTGATATTTGTTACCAGCAGCAGCAAACGCGCCATCGAAGATCATTTCGATAAAAATCAAGAACTTGAAGACGAGTTAACCAAGCGTTCCAAATACGAATTGCTGGCTATTACCAAACATATAGTCCCCCAAGGTGTGTCATGTATCTATATACGACAACCAGAGCCGTTGGGATTGGGACACGCTGTATTGTGTGCAAGACCGGTAGTTGGGGATGAACCGTTCGCAGTTATTTTGGCTGACGATTTGATCAATGGTGAGGGCTTGCCTTGCTTAACTCAAATGGTACACATTTACGAGAAACAACAGTGCAGTGTAGTGGCAGTACAAGAAATTGCCCCCTCAGAAACTCATCAATATGGTATTATCAAACCAGCCCCTCTACAAGACGGAGTATTTAAAATTAATCGTATCGTTGAAAAACCGGCACCTGAAAAAGCCCCTTCCAATTTGGCAGTTGTAGGACGTTACTTATTAACGCCCAGACTGTTTACTCACCTTGAAAAATTGGGGAAAGGGGCCGGGGGAGAAATTCAATTGACTGATGCCATTGAACAATTGCTGTTGGAAGAGCAAGTTTTGGCTTGTCAGTTTAAAGGGAAACGCTACGATTGTGGAAGCAAACTGGGTTATTTAGTCGCCACCCTGGATTATGCCCTGCAACACCCAGAATTGCGCGAACCATTTAAAGCCTATCTTGCGCAAGTTTGCCATCGCTATTCAAATCCATAATCACAGTTCCGAAAACTGGCAGTCCTTAAAGGATTGCCAATCCTGTCCATACATATTATCCACCGATTCCCTAACCGAATAGCACATGTAGGATGGGCTGACGACGAAAAGCCCATCAATTTCCCCTCCTTACCAAGAAGGAGCAGGGGAGGTCACAGCTTACTAATTAACCACTACACATGCTGTGTCGCGCCGAAACTCATCACATGGCGTCTTAACAAATTCTCGGCAACGGCTCTGATTCCAACTCTTCCAACAATCGCTCCCCCCCAATTTCAGTCTGTAAAATCACTTGACCTGTTCCCAATTGTACATTGCCAATCAAAGCCGCTTGGGAACCTCCTGGCAAAGCGCGCCATTTTGCCAAAGCCAATTCCGCCTGATCTTCTGCTACCACCGCCACTACTCGGCCTTCGCAAGCCAAATACAGGGGATCGAAACCCAAGAGATCACACACGCTTTGCACTGAGGGACGAATAGGAATAGCCGTGTGTTGCAGATAAAGAGTATATCCTGTCGCATGACTGATCTCATGAGCAACCGTAGCCAATCCTCCTCGAGTCGGATCTCGCATAAAACGCAGTCCAGAACAACTCAATAAAGTTTCAGTCAAAGGCAGTACACTGGCCGAATCAGACCTCACTTCACCCTGCAAACCAAACTGCTGACGAGCCAATAGAACTGCAGTACCATGATCCCCTATCGGTCCACTGACTAATACTCTATCTCCTGATTGGATAGTCGATAACCCCAACTGCAGATCAGTCTGCACACTCCCCAAACCAGTCATAGCCAAGTATAATCCGCTGCCCTCACCCCGTGGTACTACCTTGGTATCCCCAGCCACCACCAAAATTCCCAGCTCCTGAACCGTTTGACCTAAAGTTTGGATGATTTTCCCCAATTGACTGACAGTTAAACCTTCCTCTATAATCGCACTCAAAGTCAAGTAATGAGGAACTGCCCCCATCACTGCCAAGTCATTGACCGTACCATGTACCGCCAATGAGCCAATATTACCCCCTGGAAATTCCAAAGGTTGCACCGTAAAACCATCCGTAGTCACCACCAATTTATCCGCTATCCAAGGCAAGGTAATCGCATCTACCTGGTGATCCGTCCCCAAATAATGGGCAAAAATATCCGTAATTAATTCACGCATATAGCGCCCACCATTACCATGGGCCAGCGTGATCTCGTGATCCTGTATCATAAGTTATCCTAAAGTTAGGGGCTATTGTTTTAAACTGAGAGTCGATTAGAATAGACTTATTTTGTGATAACTTAACTCAACTTGCAATACGTCTTTACCAATACAAGTTGCGCCAATAAGTTTCTGGACTTAGCCGATTGTTAAAGTGTTGGAGAACGCATGGAACGTTTAAACAAACAATTATTAATGACCCTTGCCCAATTGGGTAACTCCGAACAAATCTTACTGATCAGTTTGAAAGATGAAAAAATAGGCATCATTGTCGGAAAATTAAGCAAAGGGGAACACAGTCTACTGGGAAAACGCCTAGAATTCAAAAATACCCCTTTAGAAAAAGTAGTCTCCACTCGTCAAACTCACACCTTTCCTGGCACCCTACTTGACGGCATACCCATTCCCACCTATACAGAAACCAACAGCGGTTTTGGCTGCCTGTGCATACCTCTACTCAGTGAAGACAACAACGTGATTGGCATCGCACTACTGACCCAAAAAGCCGGGATTCCCCTGCCCTCTGAAAAATTACAAATACTCAATTTTCTACGTCCACTTGTCTCCTCGATCATGGGCGCCATGATGGAAACCGAAAATCTCATCCAAATGGCCACCACCGACGCCCTCACCGGTCTCTATTCCCGTCGCTACTTTGAAGGCCGCTTACAAGAAGAATTTACCAGGGTGCGTCGACATGGCGGCGTCATGTCCATCTTACTCATGGACATCGACCGATTCAAACAAATCAACGAAACCTGCGGCTACCAAGAAGGCAATCAAGTATTACAAGAAGTAGCCAAACTGATCAGGACCTCCATCCGCAAAGAAATAGACATTCCCTGCCGCTATGGTGGAGAACAATTCATCCTATTACTCCCCAATACCGATGTCGATGGCGCCTACATTCTGGCTGAGCGCATTCGTAAACGCTGTGAATTACAACGATTTACCACCCAAAAAGGCATTCCCCTAAAAGTAACCATCAGCATTGGAATTGCCCACAATGTGGACATCGCTCACACTGAAGAAGAAGAGGATGAAATCGCAGCTCAAACTGTCAACCCCGTTAACCTGCTCACCAAGGAGGAACTGCTGTATCGAGCTGACACCATGCTCCATGCAGCCAAACAAGCCGGCCGTAACCAAATCATGGTCTGGTGGTAACCCCATTCCCAAACCATCAAAGAACACACCCACAGGTAACCCAACATGCACTCTTACCCCAAACTCATCTGCATCCTCACCATTCTCTTTCTCCTCGCAAGTTGCCACCCTACCCCCCAATCCAATGCCATTCGCATGGCTGTTGCCATCGCTCCCAGCACTTTAGACCCCCGTTTTGCCACCGATGCAACCTCAATGCGCATCAACCGCCTACTTTATCGTTCCCTGGTCGACTTTGATGCCGAATTCAATCCCATACCCAACCTAGCTCACTGGACTCTCCTCAGTCCCACTCACTATCGATTCCACCTCCATGAAAACAGCCCCCCTTTTCACAATGGAGAACCCTTAACTGCCGAAGATGTAAAAGCCACTTACACCTCCCTGCTAGACCCACAAATTGCCTCTCCTCACCGAAGCAATTTCACCAACATTCAACAAATTAACCTGATAAACTCCCATACACTTGACTTCATCCTGACCAAACCAGACACCTTATTCCCAGGTCGCTTGACCTTGGGAATTCTCCCCAAATCCCTACTCCATACCTCACACCCCTTCCAAAAACAACCCGTTGGCAACGGAAACTTTCGATATCTCCACTGGCCGCACTCTGCTCACCTTATCTTAGAACGCCTTCAGGACCGACAACCCATTGAATTTCTGGAAATTAAAGACCCAGTAGTCCGAGTGCTCAAACTGCTTCGCCAAGAAGTCGACATTCTACAAAATGACCTATCCCCAGAACTTATCCACTGGCTAAACCAACGTCCCCACATCCAAGTAACCTTTGGCAAAGGCAGCCACTTTACCTACCTGGGATTCAATCTCAACGATCCCAATACCGGACAACTGGCCATTCGACAAGCCATTGCCCATGCCCTAAACCGCTCCGAACTGATTGAATACATCCTGGGCAAAGCCGCCACTTTAGCCAACAGTTTTATGTTCCTTCCCAACCATTGGGCAGGAGACAACACCAATTTTCTTCACTACGATTATGACCCTATCAAAGCCCAAAAACTACTGGCCAGTCAAGGCTTTACCCCAGAAAATCCCCTACCCTTGGTCTACAAAACTTCCAACAATCCCTTCCGTATTCGTCTTGCCAGCGTCATCCAACAACAATTAGCCAAAGTAGGCATTCGTTTGGAATTGCGCAGCTATGACTGGGGCACTTTTTACGGCGACATCAAAGACGGCCGCTTTCAACTGTTTAGCCTATCATGGGTAGGCATAAAAATGCCAGACATCTTCCGCTATGCCTTCCACAGCACCTCCATTCCCCCATCTGGCGCCAATCGCGGCCGCCTCAAACTACCCCTTTTGGACACCCTGATCGAACGCACGGAACAAGCCCTGACCTTACAGGAACAAACCCACTACTATCAAAACCTACAACAACTGCTTTGGCAAGAACTTCCCTATGTTCCCCTGTGGTTTGAAGACCAAGTTCTCGTTACCAATCAACGAATTAAAGGATACACCTTGGCACTGGACGGCAACTATGATGCTCTGACTCACACCCGGCTCACTGCCTCTCCCACTCTGACCTCGCTTCTTGATCCCTAATCCCAATTTTACAACCCAAATGACCGACTAATATAGGGCGCAATAGCGTGAACGTATTGCGCCGCATGAAAATACCATAAACAAATCGCCGTATGAAAACCATAAACAAAACAACCCCTCCAATCCTTGATTTTGTTATAGGTGAACGAAACTAAGAGAGTGACCATAAATTTGGAGTCAACATGCGGCGCTATATTACTATATTACGCTAATTATTCACAATTCATAATTCACAAATTGCAACCTAAATGACCAAGTCTCTACCAGCCAACTTGCAACTTCACAACCATATTATCCACTCCCTGATCAGCACCGAAAATTTTACTTTAACTTACTTAGCCCACCACTGCCTACTCAAACATCCGGTATTGATTCGAGAATATTTCCCAAGGGACTTGGCAGAGCGACAGGACAATGGCGACTTAATTCCCTATCCCACTCACCTTGAATCTTTTCAACGCGGCCTAAAACAATTTATACACGAAGGGGCGGAGCTGGCCCAACTACATCATCCTCACTTAATCACTCTCCAAGACGCCTTTTTGGCTCATCACACTGCCTATTGGGTGCTGCAATATCAAACTGGACGAAGTTTAGCCCAAGTTTTAACTCACAATAACACCGCAACCACGGCAGAAACCCACCAAGTGTTACACGTTGTATTGGACATTTTTAAACTGCTCCATCAACAACAACACTTCTTTCGGACCCTGCATCCGGAAATGCTGTTTTTAACTGACCATGGCCAACACATTCTCCTGATGGAATTGGGCAACACTCGAAACTGTCTAACCAGCAGTTTAGAAACTCAACTCTCTTCCTACACTGCCCCGGAACTGATCATCGGTCCCTGGAGCAGCTTTTACAGTCTCGCCAGTTTAGCTTATCACCTTGTCACTGGACAAGCTCCAGTCCCAACCAATCAACGACTGGCTCAAATTCAACAGGGACACTCGGATCCTTTGATCCCTTTGACTCGCCTGGCTCCACGAACTTACCCCAAACTATTTCTTAAAGCCCTTCATTGGGCACTGCTGTTACCTTTACAAGACCGCCCCCAAACCTTGGAAATTTGGCAAAAATCTCTATTCCCAACTCCCCTCACGACTCGTCTCTTCAAAGCCACGACTCGCATTTTAACCACCTTATCTCTCCTGATCATTCTCATTTTAATTGGCTGTGGTCCCCTGGCATGGCAACAAACACACCTGTTCCGACACATTCAGCAACATATTTTAAGTATCGAAAGGGAATATCAAAAGCAACACTCCATTCGCCTGTCCCAAATAAAAAATCAGCAACAACAAGCTACTGATCACCTGTACCAACTCTTGACTCATCCCATTCCCTCAATACCAAATGTTGTTACCCCCATAAAATACACTCCCTTGTCAATTCAACCCACCCTCACACTGGCTGCCCATGACCAAGGTATTTGTGTTGAAGATTGCCTGACTTTCAATCGAAAAGGTGACTTATTGGGAGTGGGCAGTTGGGACCATACCGTCAGTATTTGGCGGATTCCCCAAGGTACATTGTTGAAAAAATTACTGGGGCACACGCAACCTGTCCTGTCAGTGGCTTTCAGTCCCAATCAACAAATATTGATTTCGGGAAGTGCTGATCATGAATTAAAATTTTGGGAAGTGGGCACTGGTAAACTCATCAAAACTTGGATAGAGCCAGGCACTTGGGTCAGCACTTTAAATTTTAATTTCAATGGGTTACAGTTGGCTCATGAAGCTGATCATCAACAAATTCGACTGTGGCAATTTGAATCCTTGCAGAAAAAAAATTACTCTATTTTGTTAGAAAATCACCGGTCTGTGATCAATACCTTATGTTTCAGTCCCGATGGGCAATGGTTGGCCTCTGGGGACGCGGAAGGGCAAGTCAAACTTTGGCAGACCGCCACTGGACAATTGTATCGAAGTTGGCAGGAAGACCGTCAAGACATATTTGCGCTCAACTTTAGTCCCAATGCCCAATGGTTGGCTGCTGCTGGGGCTGGTGGCAGCCTTCGCATCTGGGAAATAGCCTCAGGGCAATTGCTGAAAGCTTGGCAGGGGGATCAGGATTGGATATTGGATGTGGAGTTTGAGCCAACCGCAGGACAATGGTTGGTTTCTGGTGGCAAGGAAGGTAATTTGAAATTTTGGGAATCTACCACTGGGCGTTCCCTACAAGTGTTGCCTTACCCCACGGAAATCAATTCTTTGCATTTCAGTCCAACTGGGGAATGGTTGGCGGTGGGGGGTAAAGATGGTCAAGTGAGAATGTGGAAAAATGTCAATTACCTTCATGTTTCACGTTAAATCAGTTTTAAACAATAAGGTTGAGTTAGGCGCGTTGTTTACGTCGTAACCCAACGAAAATTGTAAAATATCGGGTTACGCTAACCTAACCTATCTTTTTTAATTGATGTTAGTGGGCAACACAAAAGAGTTATCCATCCTACCTTTTAATTCTGAATGAGCAGTTTGGGAACTGTCAACCACCCAACAAATTGTGGAAACTCTTGGTCAAGGTGGTGACTGCTATAGGTCCATGAATATCAGTGATTTCTTGACTGACCCAATGTTTTTCCGCCATGATCTTTTCTACACATTCTCCGAAGTAACGTAAAAAGTCAAAACCAGCTTGGCCGGCTTGAAAACTGAGTTCCGCATAGTCTTCTGCTCGGGAATTGAGCAAATCAATGAAAGTTTGTCGATAGGGACCTTCTTGATTGAGAATGGTCTGTTGATTATCTGCGTAAATGTCGGTTAAGCGTTTGGCCAGAGCAGTAATGAGACGTTCCCTTTCTGCTATGTCCAAGTTTTCATAAGCTAAACGATCGGAGACTTGGAGTAGAAAAGCCAAAAATTCGCCAATGATTTGAAGACGATGGGCTTGAGAATGAGTTTGATAACCTTTGTTTTCGAGTTCTAAAACGCTTTGGGTGGCGATTTTCCAGCATACCATGGCGATGGCACTGGCAATGTTGTCTGGGGATTGGGTTTTGGCTTGTTTGTTCCAACGACTTTTAATGTGCATGGTGTTTAAAATGGTTCGCGGTGGGGAAAGTTTTAGATCATGAGGGCATAGCCAAAATTCTTTTTAAAGCGCATTTTGAAGAGATCGAAGTTGAAGTGGTGATTTTGGGTGCCATGATGTTCCACTTTAATCGTTCCCATCAAGGTAGCAACGCGACCGGTGGTTTCCCAGTCAATGTCTTTGACAAGTCCATAGAGTAACCCGGCACAAAAGGCGTCTCCACAGCCCATTTTGTCATTGACAGCTTTAGGAGTGGCATTGGGGATTTGATAGCGAGTTTCTTGGGCATAGATGGTGGCACCTTCAGCTTCTTGAGTGATTACAAGGGCTTGAACACGTCTGGCAATTTGGGCAGCGGATAGGCCAGTGCGTTGGGACATGAGTTGCCATTCTTGTTGGTTGACCATGATCCAAGTGGCTTGTTCGATGAATTTAAGCAGGTCATCGCCATCAAATTGGCGAATGGTGTAGCTGGGATTGAAGATAAAGGGAATACCTTCTTCAACACATTGTAAGGCATGGAGGGACATGCCTTCTGCACTGTCGGCAGCGATGACGGCAATTTTTATATTGGTCTCTCGTGAGATTCGGTTGTAGTGGGAAAAGGCCATGGCGCCGGCATGAAAGGCAATCATGCGGTTGTCATCCACGTCAATGGTGATGAAAGTTTGGGCGGTGTACCCATGGCTAATTTCTTGAATACAGTGGCGTTTTATGCTTTGGGAATCTAACCAGTCGGAATAGGAGGAAAAGTCAGTGCCTACCGTGGCCATGGGGAGGGCTTCCACGCCCAATTGTTGTAGGTTATAGGCTATATTGCCGGCACTGCCTCCAAATTGGCGTCTAAGGTCGGGAACACTGAAATAGACTTCAGTGTTTTGGTCTTGTTCAAAGAGTCGGTTTTTGAGTTTTTCATCAACGATCATGAGGGTATCATAGGTCAAGCATCCACAGATAAGGGCTGAAGGTTTTTTGGGGTGGTTCATGTTGTCATTCTTCAGATTGGGTATGCAAATTGTTGAGACCTGACAGGTCTTAAAGATTTGCAGGTTTGGGCTTGTCCACATTGTTGAGGCCTGACAGGTTTTGAAAACTTGGCAGGTTTGAGTTTGTTATTCTGGTTAAGATTGGATTGGGAATTTTAGTCAGTGGATATTTCAAATGGCAGTGAGTAATTTTCTTGAAATCTTTGATTGAATTCGGCAAGGGTGAAATGGTGGTTTTGAGTGCCATGGTGTTCGATTTTTAGGGTGCCCATCAGAGCTGCAATGCGGCCAGTAATTTCCCAGTTGAGTTGGTTGAGTAGCCCATAGAGTAATCCTCCTCGAAAAGCGTCTCCACAGCCGGTGGGGTCTCGGGTTACACGGGGTTTGGCTGGGGGAATGAGGTGAATGGTGTGGGGGGTGTAGATGGTGGCGCCTTCTGCTCCTTTGGTGATGATGAGGGCTTGTACTTGTTCCGTGATTTGAGCGGGAGACAGTTTGGTTTTTTCTGCCATGAGTTGCCATTCATAGTCGTTGACAATGACCCAGGTGGCTTGTTGAATGAAGTGGGTTAATTCGGCGCCATTGAACAGGGGGAGACCTTGTCCAGGGTCGAAGATGAAGGGAATGTGGTGGTCTGCAAATTGTTGGGCATGTTGGATCATGCCTTCTCGCCCATCGGGGGAAACTATGCCAAGAGTGATTGGTTGGGCTTGAGAGACTTGGTTATGATGGGCAAAGTTCATGGCGCCAGGGTGAAAGGCGGTGATTTGGTTGTCGTCTAAATCGGTGGTGATGAAGGCTTGGGCAGTGTAGGTGTGTGCAATTTCGGTGATGTGAGTGCGGGCGATGCCACAACGGTCCAGCCAATTGGCATAGGGGGTAAAGTCGTTGCCGACAGTGCCCATGGGTAAGGGGTTGCCTCCCAGTAATTTGAGGTTGTAGGCGATGTTGCCGGCACAGCCACCGAATTCTCGGCGCATTTCTGGGACCATGAAAGAGACGTTGAGAATGTGGACTTGTTCAGGGAGAATGTGGTGTTTGAATTTGTCCTTGAAAAGCATGATGGTGTCAAATGCGAGGGAGCCACAGATGAGTGCTGTCATGGGAAGAGGGTCTCTTGAGGTTAGGCAGATAGGGATTGAGAATGGAATTGGAGCAGTGGCTGGGAATGTGGTGGATCATTGGGGCAATAGGGACTGCAGCAGATTCACATTAACACAGTGGTTACTCAAGGGGGCTTGGCCAGCCAGGATTTGACAGGGTTGGTCCGGTTCGCCAAGATGGTCCAGTACCAGCAGGGCACCGGTGAAATCTTCATGGCGAGTGTAGTCATTGACGGTGATCAGGGTGGGCAGTTTAGCCCCTAAGGCAGCTTGCAGCCCATTGTAAGAGTCTTCAAAGGCAATGCAGTTGGCAGCAGGAAGGTTAAGTGCTTGTAAGGCATGGAGATAAATGTCTGGGGCAGGTTTTTTGGCTGGGACAATGTCGCCTGCAGAGATGACAGTGAACCATTGAATGGCAGTTGGAGAGAGGCTGTGTTTGAGTAGGATTTCGACGTTGATCAGGTTGGTGGTGGTCGCAATCGCCAATTGTAGGGAATGTTGGCGAGCTTCCAGCAGTAAACGCTTGATACCGGGACGTAAGGGAATGGGATTTTCTTCTAGGAGACGATTGTAATAATCGGTTTTTTTGCGGTGCATTTCTGCAATGAATTGGTTGAGATTACTTGCTGGTTTGGGGTCTTGGGAACGATAAGTTTCCAGATAAAACAAAATCCGTTCCTTGCCCCCAGTAACTGCCAGCAGTTCTCCGTAGAGCGTTTCTGACCAGTGCCAGTCAAGTCCATATTCAGCAAAGGTGTGATTAAAGGCTACCCGATGGGCATGACGTTCAGTCTCTGCCAGGGTACCATCGACGTCAAAGATAAGAGCACGCAGTTCATTCATGGGGTTAAGAATCTTTAGAATTGAGGGTCAACAGGAAGCGGGCGTTGATTCAGCAAGGAAAGTAAAGAAACGGCGTCCGCTGGATGAAGGGAATGATCGGCAGCCGTAACCAAAGTCAGAGCTTTCCCCCGCAAGGCGGGAACATCATTGAGGTCCTGGCTGTAGGGAGGCACCCAGCGATCGCCGGCTGCACGCACTATGGAAGCATAAAATATAGGCGGATGAGGTTGACGATTCATCCAAAATAGAGGAGTGGAAGGATGTTCTCGCATCAAGTCCAGGTAGAGGTCATGGCTGCGATTGAGAGTACTCAGTCCCAAAAGGGGGGCAAACCAGCCAGCTGGGCTGTCGCTGAGCCAACGGCCGAGTTCCGCTTTATCAGTGCCAAGATGGGGACTGGCAATGGTGATCACAGCGCTGATGGGTAGGGAATGGGTGAGCAGGGTGAGGCGGGCAATGACGCCACCGCTGGAGTGTCCAATGAGCACAAAGTCGTGATCGGGATGGCGTTTGCGGAGTTGATAGAGGTAGTAAGCCAACCCCTCAGCTTGTACGGGCAAAGGAGCTTCGGAGGGTAAATTGGCAGTGTACAGCAATCCAGCGGTTTGAGAAGTGCTGGGCTTCACTGCCCATATTCCATCTGGAAAAAGTTCCCCTTGATCTTGCCAACCGGCTTGGTCCAGGGTTTGGGCGATTCCAGTGGCCCGCCATATATTACCCTCACTGAGGTAACCATGTACGAGCACTAGGATTTCTGCTCCAACAAAGGTTGGGAGTAAGCAACTGAGGAATGAGATGAGGATGAGGAGTCGTCTGCTCATAATGAGTCCTTTATCCTTCCTGATTGATACGCTGGATGAGTTCTTGTAGTACTTGTTCAGCCTGATCGTTGCTAATTTGGCAGGTGCCAGCCTTTTCATGTCCTCCTCCTCCATACTGTAACATGAGGGCACCAATATTGGTTTTGGCAGTGCGATCTAAGATGGATTTTCCTACCGCTAAAACAGTATTTTGTTTTTGCAATCCCCATAACACGTGGATAGAAGTACTGCATTCCGGATAAAGCGCATAGACAACAAAGCGGTTAGTAGTGAATATTTCTTCCTCATTTCGCAGGTCTAAAACGACGACTTTTCCATAAACTTTAGCACATTTTTCAATCTGCTCCATAGCAGCCTTTTGATGCTCAAAGTACAGAACTACTCTCTCTTTGACGTCGGGAAGTTCCAAAATTTCATCAATAGTATGCTTTTTGCAGTAGTCAATTAACATCATCATGAGGTCATAGTTGGATATCCTAAATTGTTTGAAGCGCCCTAATCCGCTGCGGGGGTCCATCAAATAATTTAACAATACCCAGCCTTTGGGAGATAAAATCTCTTCCCGAGTAAACTGAGCGGAATCAGCCTTGTCCACCGCTTCGATCATTTGCTCACTGACGTTAGGAAATGCCGACTTATTGCCGTAATAATTGTAAACCACTCTGGCAGCTGAGGGCGCATTGGGATCAATAATATGGTTGGCAGGACGGTCTTTAATCCGCAAAGTTTCACTCAAGTGATGATCAAATACCAAATGAGCGTTGGACGCATAAGGCAAATTAGTAGTGATATCACTATTGGTAATTTCAATTTTCCCATCTTGCATGTCTTTAGGATGGACAAATTTGATATTATTGATCAGATCAAGTTCCTTCAGTAACACTGCGCAAATGAGTCCATCAAAATCGCTTCGGGTGACCAAGCGGTATTTTTGGGTTGACATATTTTCTCCTTAAGTCACTTGACAATATAAACCAAACTGTTACTCAAATTCTTTCTAACCCCTCCTTTCCTATTATTGAAACTCAACGAACTTTAAAACCAATCAAATCTGGGCTTATTCGCATATCAAAGGGTAAGGGTGATGACAGGAAGAGTCAATTGATTTCCCAGCATTTTGAGTTAGAAGACCCAATTCTATATGACTGCGCGCAATTATGCAATGAAGGTCAATAATTACTTCTTATAGACGCATAAGTGATTCTTGACTGCATGGGTTCAACCAATATTCCACAAATGCTTGTCTCAAGTCAGCTTCTTGGTTTACTCTATCACTTATCCCAACGGTGATTAACCCGGCAGCACATGTAGGATGGGCTGACAACAGAAAGCCCATCAATCTTCCTAATAAAAGAGGGGCAATCCATTAATCTCTCTCCTTATCAAGGAAGGGCGATCCATTAATCTCCCTTCCTTATCAAGGAGGGGCAATCCATTAATCTCCCCTCCTTATCAAGGAGGGGCAGGGGGTGGTTCACAGGTTGCTAATTAACCACCCCTAACCCTCCTTATCAAGGAGGGATATTCATCTCTAAACCAGAATTCACAGAATTATAGAATTTTCAGAATAGATCTGGAGTATTCTGTTAACCCTGTAAATTCTGATTCAGACCACCAAAATCACCTATATACGGTAGGATGGATTGACCCACGGGAAGCCCATCGATCTCCTTTACCAAGGAAGGGCAACCCATCGAACTACTCTCCTCTAAAAAAGTAGTAGGAGGCAGTTCTAACCCCTCCTTACCAAAATTGACAAATTGAGTTAAGCGCATTGTTTGCGCCATAACCCAACAAAAATTGCAAAATGTTGAGTTACACCACGCTAACCCAACTCCCCCCTTTCACCCATTCAAAAGGAAACCCCGTGACCGAATTTGAAGGCCAAATCTGGACCGCGCAAGAAGAAGACGAAGCCACTCTCATCTGCATTAGCAAACGAGCCAAACATAAAATTCAAGCCCTAAACGAGAAAAATCGTGACATTAAACTGTCTGAAGACAAGCTCTTATGGCAACACAACCAGCATGCGCGACACCTCCAAGACTGGCCCCTCAAACTCGCCGAACTCCAAACCATTGTTCAAACTCTACATGAAAAAATCGACATCTCATTGCTCTGGGAGAGTGCTTTAGAACTCAATGTTTCCGAAATGGATGACTTAGCTGACCTCTATTTTGGTGGAGAAATTACCCCAGAACACCTACTGGCTCTATGGAAAGCACTGGCTAAGGACCGTACTCATTTCAAACGACGCGGCAAAACCTGGGAACCTCGTACGGTGGAACAGGTTCAAGAACTGAAAAATCAACGCAAGAAAGAACATGCCAAAGCCCAAGAATATACTCTGACCACTGAATGGTGGCAAAAACTGCCGTTGCCCTCTCTCGTTGAGGATCAGGATAACAGTCCTCAATGGCCCATAAAAGAGGAGATCGTCCCCTTCATTCAACGCTTAGAAGCCTGGTTATTGCGGGGTGATACCGACAAATGGTTAGAAGAACTCCTCACTCGTTCCGCCACTTCCCTGAAAATCACCCCCCGCGAATTGGCATTTGAAGTCCTCCTAAAACTGGGACGTCTTCCCCCCGACACAGATCGAGACCTTGTAATCGCCGGATTAAAACCCGAATTTTCCACTCCAGTTCTCGACGCCGCTCAACTCATTCCCCCTTGGTTACCTGCTGAAACTCAAAGTATTACCGAATTACTGTTCAGCATTGACGATGAAGAGACCCGAGAAGTCGACGATGCCTTAGCCATTGAACGACAAGAACTTCTTTGGTGTCTCACCATTGCCATTGCCGACCCAGCTTCCCTCATTCATCGAGGAGACCCATTAGACAAAGAAGCTATGCGGAGGGGGACCACCGTTTACCTCCCCACTCAAACCGTGCTCATGCTGCCTGAATCGATTTCTTGTGAACGAGTCAGTCTCAGTGCTCAACAAATTCGTCCCTCCATCGTCATTCGAGCCTGGGTAAATGACCATGGAGATTTGATCCGCAGTCAAATCAGTCGAGAAGCCATCCGTGTTGCCCAACGAATTCATTACAGCCAGGCTGATGAACTCATCGCTCAAGGGCACGATTCCACTGCCCAGGCTCTTCAAGACCTTTATCGCTGTGCCCAACAACTGCAAAGCAGACGAGCCGCGGCAGGAGCTTTCAATCTCCAACGTCCAGAATTTAAAATTACCGTGCAACAGGGGCAGACCAAACTCACCCTGATTAATAAAGATTCCCAAAGTCGCCTACTCGTTGCAGAAATGATGATTTTAGGAAATTACATCGCCGCTCATTATGCCCAAATCCATCAAGTTCCCATCATCTATCGCATTCAAGATCCTCCTTTAGAGCCTATTACCCCCGAACTCATCACAGACCCCTTGGGATTCCAAAAAATCCGCAAACTGCTGCGAGCTTCCAGTCTCTCCTTACAGCCCAGTAACCACAGTGGACTTGGACTCACCGTTTATACCCAACTCACATCCCCTTTGCGCCGATTTGCCGACCTCGTTATCCAACGCCAACTACTCGCACACCTGTTGGGACAACCCTGTCCCTACAACCAAGAAGAATTATTCAAAGTATTAGCCACCGTTGAACGCACTGCCCGTGAGGCCAGGGCGATTGAGAACGAATCCAAAAAACGCTGGTTTGCCCATCATTTAAAATATCAATGGGCCACGGCCAACCAACCCCTAGAAGTCATACCCATAGAACCAGTTAAAAGCGGCTATCGAGTGGAAATTCAACCCTGGTGTGTTGAAGCCCTCTTGATCGCCCCCCAAAGTAATCCAGGTGCTCAAAACAATCAAGGCATCCAAGTTGGCAAAACCACCCTCGCTGTTATTGACAAAATTCGGATCAAAACCAGCTACATTCGTCTCAAAGTACTCAGTCCTTAAAGACCAGCCTCATGCTAAAACAACTCCACACCCTCAAAACCCAGGATTCCCTAACCTATATTACCCTGCTAAAGGTCGCCGGGTGGACCAGCTTGGTCATTGTGAGTATTGCCGTACTCGGATATTACCTACTCGTCCACCAGATCATCACCGTTTCAGAACCCCATCTGAGCCGCCCGGCTGGGCTCATTGCCCAATTGATTATCGCTGCCAGTTTCGGCGCCCTCAGCATTACCTTGGGAATTCTCTACATCGTCATGCACCGACACATCACCAAACCACTCACCCAATTCCTCATCGCTATGAGGCGGGTTGGGGACAATAATTTCAATATTCAACTCGATGATCAACGCAAAGACGAATTGGGACAACTTGCCATCGCCTTTAAAGCCATGGCCAGCACTCTTTCCGAGAGAGAGAATCAACTCCTTGATTACGCCAATGAATTAGAACAACACAGTCAAGAATTACTCCAAGCCAAGGAATTGGCGGAAACTGCCAATCGCACCAAAAACCAATTCATCGCCAACATGAGTCACGAGTTGCGCACCCCTTTGAATGCTATAATTGGCTACAGTGAAATGCTTCAAGAGGATGCTGAGGACATCGGACAAGACAATTTTGCTGCCGACCTCAGAAAAATTCACGCCGCAGGCAAACATCTACTCGGTCTCATCAATGATGTACTCGATATTTCCAAAATTGAAGCCGGCAAAATGGAACTCTACACCGAAACTTTTGACCTCAATGACATGCTAAAAGAAGTTCTCACCACCGTTCAGCCCCTCATAGACAGACAAAATAATACCCTTACCACCCACTATCCTCCCAACCTCGGTCCCATTCACGCTGACCTCACCAAACTTCGGCAATGCCTACTTAACTTATTGAGCAATGCCTCTAAATTTACCGAACACGGCACTATCCAATTCCAAGTCATCCGCAATTCCCAATCACTCCAACCGGAAACCATTCAATTTCAAATCACTGACACCGGAATTGGCATGACCCAAGATCAAGTTGACAAACTCTTTCAAGCGTTCACCCAAGCTGACGCATCAACCACAAGAAAATATGGCGGAACCGGTTTGGGACTGGTTATCACCAAACGTTTTATCGAAATGATGGGAGGCCACATCCAAGTCAGTAGTCAGTTCGGCTACGGCAGTTCTTTCACCTTTCATATCCCAACCCAGGTAACCCCAACCCAGAAAGTCAATTCAGCTAAAAGTAGCGACATTCAAGAACTTGAAAAAGAAACAGTTGCTCAAGGTATTATTTTAGTCATCGATGATGATCCAGCCGTTCGAGAACTTTTCCACAACCACTTGAGCAAATTGGGCTATCAAGTGGCAGTGGCCTCCGGTGGAGATGAAGGATTGAGACTGGCTCGCAAATTACGACCCGACGCCATCACCCTGGATGTCATGATGCCCGGGATGGACGGTTGGATGGTACTTTCTGCCCTAAAAACAGACCCCGAACTTGCTGAAATTCCCATCATCATGGTCACCATGGTTGAAGAAAAACAACTGGGCTATTCCTTGGGGGCAGCTGACTATCTGATCAAACCGGTTAATCGGGAACAATTGAACACTGTTTTGAATAAATATCATATCCATTCCCAAGTGCCCCAAATCATGTTAGTTGAAGATGAGCCGACCACGCGCCAAATGATGGTTACCGTGCTCAAAAAGGCGGGATGTGAAGTGGTTACTGCCGAAAATGGTCGCATCGCTCTCGAAAAACTGACTCAATTTCAACCCGATCTCATTCTATTGGACCTTATGATGCCAGAAATGGATGGCTTTGAATTCGCAACCCATCTTCATGAGCACGAAGTTTGGCGCACCATTCCCATCGTTGTACTCACGGCCAAAGACATCACCCATGAGGATAGAGACAAACTTAACCATTACGTGCAAAATATCTTTCAAAAAGGCGCCTATCAAAAAGACAAATTGTTGTCAGAAATTCGCACTTTACTTCGAAAAAACACCCTTAACAAACGCAGAAAAATGCTGAACAAAATGCCTTAATCCCAATTTAATTTGAGACTATGATTTGAAATTATAAAAAATGATTTACTGTTTATATTAACAAAACTCTTGTCCTAAAAAATTTAACCACCTTAAAATCCGGTTTGAATTCCCCATCGAAAAAAACACCCAAAGGCTCATAACATGTCTGACTCTCGTCAATTTATTCCCCTTAACATCGCCATTCTCACTGTTTCTGACACCCGAACCGAAGAGAATGATACCTCTGGGCGTCTGTTGGTAGACCGACTGTCCCAAGTTGGCCATCAGTTAGCTGCCAAAAATATCGTGCCAGATGACATTTACCAAATTCGAGCCCAAGTGTCCCAATGGATCGCCGACCCTCAAATCAATGCCATCATCACCACCGGTGGCACTGGCGTCACTGGCCGAGATGGCACTCCAGAAGCCATTCAAGTGCTCTTGGACAAAGAATTGGCTGGTTTTGGGGAACTGTTTCGCTCCATTTCCTACTCAGAAATCAAAACTTCAACTCTACAATCACGTACATTGGCAGGTGTTGCGAACGGCACCTACATCTTCTGCCTACCGGGCTCCTCAGGCGCTTGCAAGACCGCTTGGGACCATATTTTACAACCCCAATTGGATTATCGTACTCGTCCCTGTAATTTTGTAGAACTCATGCCTAGATTACTAGAGACCTGATGATTTTCAATCAGTTATCCTCAACTCATTCTTCCCCTCCAGAACACCCAAATAGGATAACCAATATGACTGCTGACATTGCACTGATTGGACTTGCTGTCATGGGACAAAACCTTGTCCTCAACCTTAATGACCATGGTTTTCGGGTCATCGTTTACAATCGTACCTCGGCAAAGACCACTGAATTTTTGCAGGGACCTGCCAAAAATACTTTAGTTATGGGGGCTCATTCCATTGAAGAATTGGTGGCCCATTTGAAAAAACCGCGTAAAATCATACTGATGGTCAAGGCTGGGACCGTGGTTGATCAATTCATTGAACAATTACTGCTTCAGCTAGAGCCCGGAGATATTCTCATAGACGGTGGTAATTCCCATTACCTGGATACCAATCGCAGAACCCAATTTTTAACTGAAAAAGGTATTTTATATGTGGGTACAGGAATTTCCGGAGGGGAGGAAGGGGCTCGTTTTGGTCCTTCCATCATGCCGGGGGGCAATCCAGCAGCTTGGGGACAAGTTAAGCCTATCTTACAAGCCATTGCGGCCAAGGTCGAAGGAGAACCGTGTTGTCAGTGGGTTGGGGAAGCCGGGGCAGGCCACTATGTCAAAATGGTGCACAATGGCATTGAATATGGAGACATGCAATTAATTGCTGAAGCTTACCAGTTGCTGCGAAGAGGATTGGGCTTATCCGTGGCTGAATTGCATGAAGTGTTTGCCGAATGGAATCAGGGAGTTTTAGAATCTTATCTAATTGAAATAACTGGTAAAATTATAAAATTCCGAGATTCAGATGGTCAACCATTGATTGATAAGATACGAGATTCTGCAGGTCAAAAAGGCACTGGCAAATGGACTGGAATCGAAGCTTTGGAAGTGGGGGTGCCTTTGACTTTAATTACAGAGGCAGTGTTTGCACGTTCCCTATCGGCTCTTAAAGATGAGCGCCTTAAAGCAGCTTCCTATTTTGAAGAGCCTCCCAGTGTATTCCCCACTGAACAGGAAATTCCCAGTTTGGTTAAAGATATCCAGGATGCTTTGTATGCCTCCAAGATCATATCCTACACTCAAGGTTATATGTTATTGCGTCAGGCTGCTCGGGAATATCATTGGCAATTGAATTATGGAGAAATTGCCCTCATGTGGCGCGGAGGTTGTATCATTCGCAGCCAATTTTTGGGTAAAATTAAACAAGCTTTCAGTCAAAATTCTCAATTGGAAAATTTGTTATTGGATGAATTTTTTGCCGCTGAGATTCGGAAAGCCCTGCTAGGTTGGCGTAAGACAATGATTTTAGCGATAAAAATGGGTATTCCCATGCCTGCTTTTTCCTCAGCATTGGCCTTTTACGATGGGTATCGCAGTCAACAATTGCCAGCCAATTTGTTACAGGCACAACGGGACTATTTTGGGGCTCACACTTATGAGAGAATTGATCGGCCCGTTGGGGAATTTTTCCATACAGATTGGACTGGTCAGGGGGGGAAAGTGACTTCCACGACTTATCAAGTGTAGGGCAACCCTTGATTACTGTTCAAAAAACTGTATTTTTCTGTAAAGTGATATCAGTCCTTTTACAGTATATAAAAGTGCCTCTCCTTTTGCCTGCGGCAAAAAATATGCTAAAGAGATTTGCCTCAACCTACCACCAAATGCTCCTGTTACCTTGCAAAAGGCACGTATGGAAGTGGAAAGAGTGAATGCCGTCCATAAACCCTTTTAATTGTTTTTCAGTTGACAATGGTTGTAAATTGTAAAATAGTCGCTATCATTATTAACAACTCACGTTACGCAAAAAGAAGCTATCGACTATGAAGAATCAATAAGTTATAAAATAAGCCCTAAAACGTAAGTCTTTGATTTTTCATTCTGCAAAGTCTTACCTGTGTAAGGTCGGTTAACTATATTAACTTAGCCCTATATAACTGGGTGAGCAACCTAACCTTTGAGGTTTAATCCCAATAAGATGGGTTTCAATATGCGATCTATGAAAAAATGAGAGTTGCCCATTGGTTAAGATATGTTGGAGTGGAGGCTTTAGCCGGCCGGCCCTTGCCATTTGTGTATGTGGGGGGATGCCTACGGCTGACCGGCTAAAGCCTCCACTCCAACGTACCGGCTAAAGCCCTCACGCCGGCTAAAGCCTCCACTTTAGATTATGTGCGTAAAGTGAGTTAACAATTCTCATTTGTTTATCCCTATTCTCATTCATGAACACCACCTACCTTCAAATTAGCATATCTTATGCTGACCTTAAGCAGGTAGAGTGGTGCTTTTTTTCCTCCCTTCTTAGTACTGCGATTGTTGCCCCACAGCGGGCAAAACAGTTAATCACAGCCATCTTTCCTTAGTTTCCTACACCCAGCCGACTTAGTCCTTAAATTTACAATTGCCCAGTTAATTAATATGGGCTTAGGACTTGCTTATTGACAAAAGTGCTTAAATTAACCTTTAAAGTATAGCTCTTGCTCACAGTTTAAGAATTATGCGATAATAAGACATGATTTAAGTCACTGACAAAAAAAATACATACTATTCCCTAACGGAGTTTTTTTGATTTTATGTCTTCTTCTGCATCCTATACTGCCGAAACAACCTTATATCCTCTTACTTCTTCCCAACGTGAAATCTGGTTTGACCAGTTATTACATCCTGAACTGCCACTATATAATGTGGGTGGTTATGTCAAATTAGCAGGAACGATTGATCCTGATTTATTTCAACAGGCCATTGCTTTATTAGTGCAAAAACATGATGCGCTACGCTTGGTATTGACAGACACACTAAATGAGGATGGTGTGCCGATGCAGCAATTTTTGCCGCAGGTGTCAGTCACGGTAGAAATGCAGGATTTTTCTCAGGCGGAAAATCCTGAAGCGGCCGCTTTGGCGTGGATGCAGGCACAATTTATTGCGCCGTTTGATTTGCAAGGTAAGCCATTATTTCGTTATAAATTACTAAAATGCTCAGAAACATTGTTTTATATCTTTATTAAATATCATCATATTATGTTTGATGGCTGGGCGGGTGCATTACTGAACAAATCGCTTGCTGATATTTATAGCAAATTAAGTGAAAATAAATTTCCACCAATAGAAGCCCCATCTTATGTTGATTTTATTCAGCAAGATCTTGATTACATTGGATCAAAAACCTTTATCAAAAATCGACACTATTGGCAAGAAGAATTTTCACTCCCCACTGAATCATTATTAAAGTCTCAAAACTTATCTGATAAAGATTATAGCAGTTGTGAGTCTTTATATTTATCTCATGCGTTTTATCAGAAGCTAGCTTCATTAGCGCATAATCATCAAGTGAGTATCTTTCATGTATTTTTAGGCGTATTAACGGTTTATTTTTCTCGTGTTTCACAAAAACAAGAGGTTATTTTTGGTCTGCCTATACAAAATAGAGCAAATGCACAATTTAAAAATACAGTAGGTCTTTTTACAGGCATTAGTCCTGCACTATTCTCTTGTCATTTGAGTAGTACTTTTGTTGCACTAATCCAACAAATTAGTAAAAAACTAAAAGCTAATTATCGTCATCAACGCTGTCCTGTTAGTGAAATTGGTCGTGCAGTTGGTTTAAATATTATCCATGAACGTTTATATGATATTAGTGTTTCATACGAAAAACACGATCATAATTTTAGTTTTGGCAAAACAAGTGGATATGCTGTTAATTTTTTAAATAATGCTTCACAAACCCCATTAACGTTATTTATTCGTGAGTTTCACCGTAATCAAGATATTAAATGCGATTTCGTATTTAATCATGCGTTTTTTACGATTGAAGATATTAAAGCATTTCAGTCTCGATTTTTATTTTTATTAGAACAAGTGCTTGCTCAAGCAGAATTGCCTATTGCCCAATTATCTTTACTGACCCCAACAGAAATTGAGCAATTACAACAGTGGAATAACACCACAACCGATTATCCCAAAGACAAAACCATTGTTGATTTATTTGAGCAACAAGTTAAAGCCACTCCGAATAACACGGCGGTTATTTTCCAAGCGCAAAGTTTAACTTATGTCCAATTAAATGAAAAAGCCAATCAATTGGCACATTTTCTTAAAAATCAATATCACGTTCAATCGGATACACTGATCGGCATTTGTATTGAGCGGTCTTTAGAAATGGTGATTGGTTTATTAGGCATTTTAAAAGCGGGTGGAGCTTATGTGCCTTTAGACCCAAATTATCCCCAACAACGTTTGGCGTGGATGTTGGAAGATAGTCGTGTTTCGGTGCTATTAACCCAAACCTCACTACAAAATACTTTACCCGAACATCAAGTTGATATTTTATGCTTAGATAATTGGGAAAGATTCGCGCAGCAATCTATTGAGAATTTAAAATTAGCTTTAAATCCAGAAAGTTTGGCTTATGTGATTTATACATCGGGTTCTACTGGGAAGCCGAAAGGTTGTCTAATTACTCATCACAATGTTACTCGCTTATATAAAGCAACAGACTCTATTTATCAATTTAATGATAAAGATGTTTGGACACTGTTTCATTCTTATGCGTTTGATTTTTCAGTATGGGAACTATGGGGTGCATTATTGTATGGTGGTCAATTATTAATTGTACCTTATTGGCTAAGTCGTTCACCTAGTGATTTTCATACGTTTTTAACACAACATCAAGTTACCGTATTAAACCAAACGCCTTCAGCATTTCGTCAGTTAATTGATGCAGATCAACAAACGAAAACTCGTTTAAATAATTTACGTCATGTTATTTTTGGTGGCGAAGCATTAGAGCCTGCAATGTTACAAGCTTGGTTTGAAAAATATGCAGCCCATACACCAACATTAAGCAATATGTACGGCATCACAGAAACAACTGTACATGTAACGTATTGTTATATTTCACCTGATTTCATATACGGTAAAAGCGTTGTCGGTCAGCCTTTAGCAGACTTATCAGTTTATGTTCTGGATGCTAACAAGCAGGTGATGCCTATTGGTGTAGCAGGCGAAATGTATGTTGCAGGCGATGGACTCGCCAGAGGCTATCTCAATCGCCCCGATTTAACCGCTGAGAAATTCGTTGAATTAGAATTATTCGGCAAAACCGAACGGGTCTATAAAACAGGCGATTTAGCCCGTTGGTTGCCTGATGGGAATTTAGAATATTTAGGACGGATTGACCATCAGATCAAATTGCGGGGATTCCGCATTGAATTAGGCGAAATTGAAGCGGTTTTAACCCAGCAAGAATCCATAAAAGATGCTGTTGTTATTTTACATGAGAAAGATGGCAATAAATCGTTAGCGGCTTATCTTGTTTTAGCAAATAAAAACGCGGATATTGGCGGTTTACGCGAGGCTTTAAAAGCAAAATTACCTGATTATATGCTGCCAAGTTATTTCACCATTTTGGATAAATTGCCTTTAACGCCGAATGGTAAAATTGACCGTAAGGCTTTGCCTGAACCTGATTTAATCAATACCAGCACGGAAAACCGACCATTACGCAATGAAACCGACCATTTATTGGCGAATTTATGGTCAGAAGTATTGCGCTGTGAAATTAACAGTCGTGCGGTGAATTTCTTTGAATTGGGTGGACATTCTTTATTAGCGACCCAATTAATTGCTCGCATTCGCCATAATTTTGAAATTGAAATTCCATTGCGGCAATTATTTGATAAGCCTGTTTTAAGTGACTTTTCTGATTGGCTGATTCAGCAACAACGTGGCACAACATTACCTGCGATTATTCCGCAAACAGATAAGCAAACTTTGGTCATGTCTTATGCCCAGCAACGGCTTTGGTTTTTGGCGCAACTTGAAGGTGAATCAGCCACTTACAATATGCCTGCGACATTGCAATTAACGGGCGATTTAGACCTTGAGAAATTGCAACAAAGTTTGATTTCTTTAGTGGCTCGCCATCAAAGTTTACGCCTCAGTTTTCCCAGCATAAATGGGGAAGCCAGCGTTATTGAATTGGCGACTTATAACCCACTCACAATCACCGATTTAACCCATTTGCCCGAAATAGAGCAACAGGCGCAAATTCAACATTTAGCCCAGCAACACGCCAGCAAACCATTTAATTTAGCTCAAGGCAAATTATTGCAAGTTGAATTATTAAAACTCAGTGCAGACAATTATGTTTTATTATTCAATATGCACCATATCATTAGCGATGGTTGGTCAATGGGAGTTTTAATTCGGGAATGGATGGCTTTTTATTCTAATCCAGAAACCCAATTAAAACCATTAAGCATTAATTACACCGATTATGCGACATGGCAAAGAAATTGGTTATCGGGCGAAATCTTACAGCAACAACTGCATTATTGGCAAAACCAATTAGCCAATGCGCCTGAGTTATTAGAATTGCCGACTGATTTTTCGCGTCCTGCCATGCAAAGTTATCGCGGCAATCATTTGCAAACTCAATTGTCAAAAGAATTAAGTCAAAACATACAGCAATTTAGCCAAAAAAATGGATGTACTGTTTTCATGACCTTATTGTCCGCATTCAATGTGTTATTGCATCGTTACAGCGGTCAAAATGATATTTTAATTGGCAGCCCAATTGCAAATCGCACCCAGCAACAAACCGAAGAATTAATTGGCTTTTTTGTTAATACCTTAGTTTTGCGCACTCAAATTGATGCCAACACCAATTTTAATGAGCTATTAACACAAACTCGCCACAGCACATTAGCCGCTTACGCGCACCAAGACACGCCTTTTGAGCAAGTTGTTGAAGCGGTTAATCCAACGCGAACCCTGAGTCATGCGCCGTTATTTCAAGTGATGTTTGTGCTGCAAAACACACCTGATTCAACGAATTTTCAATTGCCGAATTTAAGCATTAAATCATTGGCACAAGAGAATTTAACCGCTAAATTTGATTTAACCTTAAGCGTCAGTGAGCAAGAAGGACATTTGGATTGTTCATGGGAATATGCGACTGATTTATTTCAATTATCAACTATTGAGCGATTAAGCCATCATTTTGCCCATTTATTAACCCAATTATTACAAGCTCCAGAATTACCGATTTATCGTCATCAATTACTGACCCCAACAGAAATTGAACAACTCCAACACTGGAATAATACCGCAGTAAATTATCCCAAAGATAAAACCATTGTTGATTTATTTGAGCAACAAGTCAAAGCAACGCCCAATAATATTGCTGTTGTGTTTCAAGAAGAAAGTTTAACTTATGTCCAATTAAATGAAAAAGCCAATCAATTGGCACATTTTCTTAAAAATCAATATCACGTTCAATCGGATACACTGATCGGCATTTGTATTGAACGTTCTTTAGAAATGGTGATTGGTTTATTAGGTATTTTAAAAGCAGGCGGGGCTTATGTGCCTTTAGACCCAAATTATCCCCAACAACGCTTGGCGTGGATGTTGGAAGATAGCTGTGTTTCGGTGCTATTAACTCAAACGTCATTACAAAATACTTTACCCGAACATCAAGCCAATATTTTATGTTTAGATAATTGGGAAAGATTCGCACAACAATCTACTAAGAATTTAGATTTAATTTTAAGTCCAGAAAGTTTAGCTTATGTGATTTATACGTCGGGTTCTACGGGGAAACCGAAAGGAGCAATTAATCATCATCGTGGTTTGCAAAACCGTTTACTCTGGATGCAATCTGAATATCGATTAACCTCTAATGATAAAGTTTTGCAAAAAACACCTTTTAGCTTTGATGTTTCAGTTTGGGAATTTTTTTGGCCGCTAATTACCGGCGCACAATTAGTTGTTGCTAAACCACTAGGACATCAAGACCCTAATTATTTGCTTGATTTAATTGAAGAAATGCGCATTTCTGTGTTGCATTTTGTCCCTTCGATGCTCAGTGCTTTTATTGAAGTTATTACAATCAATCATTGCTCGAGTTTGCGCCATATTATTTGTAGTGGAGAAGCATTACCTCTCGAGCTAATGCAAAGAACATATCACTATTTTTATCAAACACAATTGCATAATTTATATGGACCTACTGAAGCAGCCATTGATGTAACAGCATGGCGATGTGATTTAAACATTAAAAATAATATAGTACCCATTGGACAGCCTATTGCCAATACACAGGTTTATATTTTAAATGCACATAATCAATGTCAACCAATAGGCATTACAGGCGAGCTTCATATTGGTGGCGTGCAAGTTGGCAATGGCTATCTCAATCGCCCCGATTTAACCGCTGAGAAATTCGTTGAATTAGAAATTTTTGGCAAAACCGAACGGGTCTATAAAACAGGTGATTTAGCCCGTTGGTTGCCTGATGGGAATTTAGAGTATTTAGGGCGGATTGACCATCAAATTAAATTGCGGGGATTCCGCATTGAATTAGGCGAAATTGAAGCCGTTTTAACCCAGCAAGAATTAGTAAAAGATGCGGTTGTTATTTTACATGAGAAAGATGGCAATAAATCGTTAGCGGCTTATCTTGTTTTAGCAAATAAAAACGCGGATATTGGCGGTTTACGCGAGGCTTTAAAAGCAAAATTACCTGATTATATGCTGCCAAGTTATTTCACCATTTTGGATAAATTGCCTTTAACGCCGAATGGTAAAATTGACCGTAAAGCTTTACCTGAGCCTGAACAAATACTCAGTACTGCTGATTTCATTATGCCGCGTAATGAAACAGAACAGCAACTTGCTATCATCTGGCAAACTTTACTGAAGCGTCAAACCATTAGTGTTCATGATAATTTCTTTGAGTTAGGCGGAGATTCAATTTTAAGTTTACAGATTGTTGCGCGTGCGCGACAAGCAGGGTTGGGAATCAGTCCGCGTGATGTGTTTCAACACCAGACCATTGCTGAGTTGGCCGCCGTGCAGGTGCAACCTTTAGCGGTAATCACAGCAGAACAAGGGCTGTTACAAGGCGATGTTCCTTTACATCCCATTCAAACTTATTTCTTAAACGCGCAATATGAAGAAGCATGGCATTTTAATCAAGCGGTGTTAATCAAAATTCCTAACACTTTAGATAATGCTGCTTTAAAACGAGCTTTGCATTATTTAATCTCGCATCACGATGCTTTGCGTTTATGCTATCAATTAAGTGAAAATAATTGGCAGCAATACTATCGAGATGAAATTGAAAACACACCATCCTATCATCAAGAAACGCTAATTAATTTAAATGATTTAGCACAACGCGCAACCGATTGGCAAACCAGTCTAAATTTACAAACAGGACCAATTACCCGTTTAGTGCGTTTTGATTGCGGCAGCGAAAGCCGTTTACTGTGGTGTATTCATCATCTTGCGGTTGATGGCGTTTCATGGCGCATTCTCTTGGAAGATTTAGCGAATGCTTATCAACAAGCAGTAGAACAACAACCGATTCAATTACCTGCTAAAACCAGCAGTGTCCGCGCATGGAATCAGCATTTACAAAATTGGCATGATGCTGACCGTGCTTATTGGCAGCAACTCCCCACTTTACAAGTTGCTTATCCCATCGACTATCTAACGCCACGCCTTACGCAGCATCACAATTTATGCTTGGACAGCAACTGGACACAACGCCTACTCGATCAAGCCCCTGCGGCTTATCGCACTCGTATCAACGACTTGCTGCTGACCGCCTTAATGCAAACATTGCAGGCATGGACAGGACAGCATGAGCATTTAATTGACTTAGAAAGTCATGGCCGTAACCATGAGCTATTTCCTGATTTAGATTTAACTCGTACCGTTGGTTGGTTTACTGCTTTATATAGCGTGCCATTAAATTTACCCAATACAACAAATCTTGGTACGCAATTAAAAGCAATTAAAGAACAATTACGCCAAATTCCTCATGATGGCATTGGCTACGGTGTTTTGCGCTATTTGCAACAACAAGATTTGCCACAAGGGCAAGTATTATTTAATTATCTTGGGCAAATGGACGCAGGCAATACACCTGATAATCTGTTTCAATTAACCCAAGAATCAACGGGGCAAAGCGTCAGCGACCGCATTCAAAGCGAACATATTCTTGACATTAACGGTAGCATTATTAATGGGCAATTAAACTTAACATTTAGCAGTGGCTATTTGAGTCATAATAGTCTTGAGAAAGTGAGTCAAAGCTATCAACAACACCTCACAGCCTTAATTGAACATTGCCAATACCATAGCGGCTATACGCCATCAGATTTCCTATTAGCCAATTTAACGCAAACACAACTGGATGAACTTGCCCAACAATATCCGCAAAATATTGCTGCGATTTACCCGTTGACTCCAATGCAAGCAGGTATGTTATTTCATAGTCTTTACGCCCCAGATAGCGATACCTATATCACCCAATTACAAATAGAAATCGCTGGGCAATTAGACGCTAAATTACTCAAACAGGCATGGGAAATTTTAGTTGACCGTCATGCAATTTTACGCACTGCTTTTTTAACTGAATATACTCCACCATTGCAATTAGTCTTGCAACAAGTCAAATTGCCTTGGTTAGAATTAGAAGATTCAGAAAATATTAATGCTGCTCGCCAACAAGCCAAAGCGCGTTGTACGGATTTCAATCAAGCTCCGTTAATGCACTTAACCTTGCAGCGTCACAACGAAAACGACTACACCTTATACTGGGATTCCCACCATGTTCTAACGGACGGTTGGTGTTTACCGATTTTATTTGAAGAACTTTTCCGAAGCTACCAAGCCCTACGGCAAGGTAAACAAGCACAATTGCCACCTGTGCGCCCTTATCAAGATTACATCCGTTGGCTTGTGCAGCAAGACTCACAAGCCGCAGAAGCTTACTGGACACGCAAATTACAAGGCTTTGAAGCACCCACACCATTGCCTCAAAAGTTCTCAACAAGCAACATAGAAGGCAGTCAAGGCATCGTAAACTACAGTTGCAGCCCTGCATTGAGCGAATGCTTAACCCAACGAGCACGACAACACCGCGTAACTCTGAACATTCTTGTACAAGCTGCATGGGCATTACTACTAAGCCGCTACAGTGGGCAGCAAGACATCGTATTTGGAGCAACCAGCGCAGGCCGACACGCTCCTGTTGTAGGCATTGAACGCATGATTGGTTTATTTATCAATACCTTACCCGTGCGCGTTCAACTGGATAACTTGAACCTGACGCAACTGCTCCAACAACTCCAGCAGCAACAACAGCAAGACCAACACTACGCCTACACCCCACTGGCAGAAATCCAACGTTGGAGTGAAGTGCCAAACGGCATCGCTTTGTTTGACAGTATTTTAGTGTTTGAAAACTATCCTGTCGATGAACAAGCACTTAGCGAGGCTACCCAAACTCTGCAAATTAAAAACGTTAATTCCATAGAACAAACCAATTATCCGCTGACTTTAGCTGTCCATGCTAAACAACAACTGCATTTTCGATTAAGCTACCAAAGCGAAAAATTTGATGCTGCTCAAATGGAACGCTTATTACAGCATTTAGCGAATTTATTGGAAGGTATTAGCCAAGCAGATAGCCATACTCAGCCACAACAATTACCGCTATTAACCAGCACAGAAATTGAGCAATTACAACAGTGGAATAACACCACAACCGATTATCCCAAAGACAAAACCATTGTTGATTTATTTGAGCAACAAGTTAAAGCCACTCCGAATAACACGGCGGTTATTTTCCAAGCGCAAAGTTTAACTTATGTCCAATTAAATGAAAAAGCCAATCAATTGGCACATTTTCTTAAAAATCAATATCACGTTCAATCGGATACACTGATCGGCATTTGTATTGAGCGGTCTTTAGAAATGGTGATTGGTTTATTAGGCATTTTAAAAGCAGGCGGAGCTTATGTGCCCTTAGACCCGAATTATCCCCAGGAACGATTGGCGTGGATGTTGGAAGACAGCCGCGTTTCGGTGCTATTAACCCAAACCTCATTACAAAATACTTTACCCGAACATCAAGCGGATATTTTATGCTTAGATAATTGGGAAAGATTCGCGCAACAATCCACTAAGAATTTAGAATTAGCTTTAAATTCAGACAGTTTGGCTTATGTGTTATTTACTTCAGGCTCTACGGGACGGCCTAAAGGAGTAATGATTGAGCATCAAGCATTGCATAATTTTTTACACGACATGCAATTGCGACTTCAATCAAAATTAAATAGTTACTTATTGGCAGTTACTACGCTATCATTTGATATTGCTGGATTAGAACTTTATCTGCCGCTTTTAACAGGTATGGGTATTGTTTTAACAGACCGAGAAACGGCAAGTGATGGAGAAAAACTGCAAGTTTTATTGCAACAATATGATATATGTTTAATGCAAGCAACACCTGCAACATGGAAATTGTTATTAGATAATAATTGGCAACAAAATAGACCATTAACCATCTTATGTGGTGGCGAAGCATTACCCGAAAATTTAGGGCAAGCATTATTGCAACAAAGTGAGCAATTATGGAATGTTTATGGACCAACAGAAACAACCATTTGGTCAAGCGCACATAATGCAACTCAATCCCCAGAACAGCCCAGTTTAATTGGTAAACCTTTGAGCAATACCCGAATTCATATCGTAGATACGCAAAATCACCCCGTCCCCATCGGCATTGCAGGCGAATTGTGCATTGCAGGCGATGGACTAGCCAGAGGCTATCTCAATCGCCCCGATTTAACCGCCGAGAAATTCGTTGAATTAGAATTATTCGGCAAAACCGAACGGGTCTATAAAACAGGTGATTTAGCCCGTTGGTTGCCTGATGGGAATTTAGACTATTTAGGACGAATTGACCATCAAGTTAAATTGCGGGGATTTCGCATTGAATTGGGCGAAATTGAAGCCATTTTAACCCAGCAAGAATCCATAAAAGATGCCATTGTTATTTTACATGAGAAAGACGGCAATAAATCTTTAGCGGCTTATCTTGTTTTAGCAGATAAAAACGCGGATATTAGCGATTTACGTGAAGTTTTAAAAGTGAAATTACCTGATTATATGGTACCGACTTATTTCACCATTTTGGATAAATTGCCTTTAACACCGAATGGTAAAATTGACCGTAAGGCTTTGCCTGAACCTGAAAAAAGCCATATCACAAGCAATCAAGAAACTCCGCGTAATCAAGCTGAGTTACAATTAATTCAAACCTGGCAAAAAGTGCTGAATATTCAAAAGATTGGCATTCGTGATAACTTCTTTGAACTGGGCGGACACTCACTGCTTGCGGTTCAACTTATGAGCCATATTCAGCAACATTGGCAGCAAAAACTGCCTTTAGCAGTCTTGTTCAGTAGCCCAACGATTGCTCAATTGGCACAGCATCTACAACAAAATAATACACAACACAGTTGTCTAGTCCCGATACAAATCCAAGGCAGCCAACCGCCATTGTATTGTCTGCCTGGTGCCGGCGGCCATGTTTTGTATTTGCACGCTTTAGCCTGTCATCTCGGCATTGATCAGCCCCTATATGGCTTGGAAACACCAGGATTGCATGGGGAATGCCCCATGCCTGATAGTGTAGAACAACACGCCGCCTTGCTGTTACAAGCCATTCGCAAACAGCAGCCCAATGGTCCCTATCGTTTTGCAGGTCATTCCGCAGGAGGACGTGTCGCCTTAGCTCTGGCGCATCAATTGGAAAAACAAGGCGAAAAAATACAATGTCTCATTATCCTAGATACAACTGCCCCACAAATAAACCCCGAACCCACTGCCGAATTAACCGAAGTAGAAGCCCTGTGGAGTGTGGTTAAGATTGTTGAGGAATTGAAAAATACCCAAATCGATTTGACTGAAGCAGAAATCGCGGCAGAATCAGATAGTTATAAACGTTATGAACAAGTCATGGAACACGTGCAAATCGCGGGGATGTTCGCGCCTCAAACGCCAGTCGAAGAACTAAAACATCTTGTGGCCATTTACCAAACGATGATTCGTAACCATGCTTATTATCGACCGAATTATCAAATTAATTGCCCTATTATTTTGGTCAAAGCTAAAGAAATTCCTAATGAAACTGAACGCCCAAATAGTCTTGATTGGGGTTGGCAATTATATTCTACCCAAACGGTACAAATTATCGAAACCTCAGGCGGACATATCACTATGTTGACTCAACCTTATGTGGCAGAGTTAGCCTCTTTATTAACACAGGCCATGGCAAATACAATGAATAAAAATACTCAGGAAAACTTATTATGATTATTGAAATAATCTTAATCGGTGGCGCATTTGGTCTGTGGAAAATTCAAAAATCTACAAAAGAATTGACTCCACAAAATACGATAAATATTTCTGAAGTATCGCCCGCAAAAGAAAGAAAACGTCATTTATTACACGATATTCGGGATGCATTGCGTGCCGAGGGACGACAACAGTTGCAACTCGACATTGATCCAAAGCAACGCGCCTTATTAGAGGCCCAAGAACGTGAACGTAAGCGTGATATGCAATTGTCTTTAGGGGCGATGGGGCTTGCTTTGTTGGGAAGTTTCTCGCCTACTTTTACCTTAATTGGCGCAGCAGCTGTGCTGTATTTGTCAAAAGAAACCTTTAAACTGATTCATAAAGATTTTAAACGCGGACATTATCTCAGTGTTTATTTAATTGGTTTAATTGTGACCCTGGGCATGATTGTGACGGGGAATTTGCTCTTAGCGGCTTTTACGGGGGTGATTGGTGGTTTTTTTGCGGGCATTATTAATCGCTTAGAATCCGATTCACAACAGCAATTAATTCGTGTATTCAGTGGCCATCCACAACAAGTATGGCTATTGCGTGATGGGGTTGAAATTCAAATTGATTTCCATCAATTACAAGTCGGCGATTTAGTCATTGTCAATGCCGGAGAAGTGATACCTGTTGATGGTTCTATTCAGTCCGGCGAAGGACGAGTTGACCAGCATTTATTGACCGGAGAAAGCGAAGCCGTCGAGAGAACAATTGGTGAATCGGTTTATGCGTCAACGCTCTTGTTATCAGGACGTTTAGTCATCGAAGTGTCGCAAGCAGGCGATGCCACCATGGCCGCTAAAATTGGTGAAGTGTTAAATCAAACCCAAAATTATAAAGAAACTTTGATGACACGCGGTAGAGTGGTTGCTGACCGTTTTTTACCGGTGACTGTGGGTGCAAGCGCACTCACATTGCCGATTTTAGGGCCCAATGCAGCCATTGCAGTGCTGTGGTCAAATTTGGGGGGAATTATGGCGCCTGCAGGTTCGTTAACGGTATTGAGTTACCTACAAATTATGTCGCGTCATCAGATTTTAGTGAAAGATGGACGAGTATTTGAGTCGTTAAAACAAGTCGATACGATTATTTTTGATAAAACAGGCACTTTAACCTTAGAACAACCTATTGTCAGTAAAATTCACACTTTTGATGCATTTACTGAAGTTGAAGTGTTACGTTATGCCGCCGCCGCCGAATACCGCCAACCGCACCCGATTGCTAAAGCAATTATCACCGCCGCACAAGCACAACAGATTGATATTCCACAACTGGATGAAGCCGCTTATGAAGTGGGTTATGGCATTAAAGTGGTCGTGGAAACTCAGATTATTCGTGTGGGCAGTGTGCGTTTTATACAGCGAGAAGGCATAACCATGCCACCTGAACTTGATCTGATTCAACAACAGGCCGACACCGAAAGTCATTCCCTGATTTATGTGGCAGTGGATCATAAATTGGCAGGTGTGTTAGAAATGCAGCCAAGCATTCGCCCTGAAATTGAAGAAATCATTCGTTTTCTTAAACAGCGAAAAATACAACTTTATATCATTTCTGGCGACCACGAAATCCCAACCCGCAAAATGGCAGAAACATTGGGCATTGACCATTATTTTGCCGAAGTATTGCCAGAAAACAAAGCCGATCATGTCAACCAATTGAAAGCCCAAGGGCGTTTTGTTTGTTTTATTGGGGATGGCATCAACGATGCGATTGCCTTGAAATCAGCACAAGTCTCAATTTCGCTGAAAGGGGCTTCTACGGCAGCAACCGATACAGCACAAATCATTTTTGTCGATGGCACGCTAAAACATCTCACTTCCCTTTTCCAATTTGTTGATGAATTTGAACAAACAATGGATAGAAATTACCTGATCAGTGTTGTGCCGGGAGTGGTAATTATTGGTGGGGTATATTTGTTGAGTTTTGGTATTGCGACAAGTATGGCTCTATTTTATTTGAGTTGTTTTGCAGGATTGGGAAATACTTTATTGCCTTTAGTTAAACACCAAAACAATGAGATACCAGAGCTGTCTAAATCAGAATCTATTGATTTAAATAAAAAATCACTGGCCATCAGTGATTCAACTGATCAGGATTTATCCTGAGTGGAATAGGTTATTTGTATTTTGGTCAAGTCAAAATCCGCTATGGGAAACCGTTACATTTTTTATAAAAAAATGGGGGATCACTATGAGGATTAGTAATAAATGTTAAAATAACATGAGTTCAATATAATCAAAGAGATAACTATTTGTATCTACAAAGGTAAACTGTTTGGTGATAAAGGTTACATTTCCAAAGCCCTTGCGTCCTATGTTACTGTCTTTCTCTATGGGGTGATATCAGCAAAAGCACATTGTAGGATTGGATTCCCATTGGCTCAGCCCATCTTATCGGACTGACGTTTTAGCAAAACCACCCTATCATTCAAACTATTACAAATCACTGATCACATGAAAATTAGAAAATTAACTGTCAAAAATTACAAAATGTTTGACGACTTAGAATTGGACTTTACCGATTCTAACGGCAAAGCCTTAGACCTGATTGTACTGACCGGTGTCAATGGCAGTGGCAAAACCTCTATATTGTCTCTCTTAAGAAAACTCTTTTCAAAACATTCAAATCGGTTCAGATCAAAAGTTCCCCTCATCGACTTTGAAGAAGAATCCAGTGGGATCATTTGCAATGAAATCGTCGTGGAAACCGAATTGACTTTGGACCAGGTTTCTTCCTTGGCTAATCTCATTAGCGAATTTCAACAAAAAGTGACATCCAAACAACAATTATTGCTTGATCCATCGGTACTTTCTCAACTAGAAACAGTTAAACAAAAACTTTCCTCCAAAAAAGTTCAACCAGGCGGGCAAATATGGTCACCAATGGTGTATGGGCTTAAACTGTGTACATCGGCATCTGGAACCATGTATCCCAGCGTTGATAACAGTGGTCTTTTCCCTTTTTCTGCAACTACTCAAAAAATTTGCTATTAGCGACTCAATTGGGCTAGTGTAGAGTGGCTATGACTATGGGTAACGGTAACTGCCCATTTCTTCCACAATTCCCTTCCCATCTTCCAAAAACCTCGTCACTTTCCAAACCTGACGAGGTTTTATTTTTTTGCCAGCCCGTGTAGAATAAGCAACTGGGCCACCCATGACTCATTAGAGTGACAATTAAATTCTTTCTTTCCTAAATTTCCACGGAGGTTTAAGAGTTGATTCGTCTCTCTGGAATCTTTATTATGATACAATCTCAGTTAACCCAAATGACCTTATAAAACATGACCACCTCAATTCAATCCACTTCTGACTGGGCAGAAGAATGGTTGCTCTACTTCAATTACACACTTGAATTTTTGTCCACCTTAAGCTAAACTAATTTTTAACATTAAGAAGGAATATAACCTTTGAGTTTTGAAGTCGAATACACCGATGAATTTGGACAGTGGTGGGACCATCTGAATGAAGGAGAACAAGAAAGTATTGATGCGATAGTAGATTTACTTATAGAATTTGGTCCCCAACTTAAATACCCTTATAGTTCACAAATTCAAGGTTCAAGGCATTCACGTTTGCGCGAATTAAGGATTCAACACAAAGGTCAACCTTATCGAATTTTGTATGCCCTTGATCCAAGACGTATAGCTATTTTACTCATAGGTGGCAACAAAGCTGGTAATGATGATTGGTATAAGGAGTTTATACCTATCGCCGAGAAGCTATATGATGAACATTTAAAGACTTTAACCGAGGAAAATGATTATGATGACTAAACCTTACCAGTTATTACGCGAAAAAATGTCTCCCGAATCACGTAAGCGTGCCCAACAGTTAGCTCAACAGCTACGTGAGGAGATGCAGTTGTCAAAAACTACTTCTGGCGGGACCACAGAGGCAGGTAAATTTCTTCAGAGAAGAGATGAATAGTAGCCCTTTCGAACCGCCAAGGAATGGTAACCAATGGCAACCGTCATTTTTTGCTGAGTTCATCTTCCAAAAACCTCGTCACTTTCCAAACCTGACGAGGTTTTATTTTTTTTGCCAGCCCGTGTAGAATAAGCAACTGGGTGACAAAGAATTAATCATCCCCCATCATTACTCTGTAGCCTATCAATCTTCATCAATCAACATCGCCCCCTTGACAAAAGGTTTGCTTTACCCCCATCATTTTAGCTATCTGTTCATAATGAATTAAACCCACTAATAACCTTGCGAAAAGCACTCTGGCATGCTTAAAAAAATCTATATTCACAATTTCAGAAATTTTGTCAATTTTGAAATGGAACTGGATAACATCAACTTGTTGATGGGAAAAATTGGAATTTGAAGCTAACAAAATCACGCGGAAGATTGCCCCATTGGGGAGAGGTTCGGGAGAACAATATGTGCGGGAACAGTTTGCTAAATTCATAACGGCCCATCGTCGTCAAGTTAAGTGCGAGAATGTTATACTGGTCGTTGTCACGGATGCTGACGAAAAGGACGAACATGCTTACGAGGATCGTCTCAACACCTTGACGAATACTCTGACTGAACCGCTGTCGAAAGCAGAGAAAATCGTTGTTCTGATTCCCGCCAAAAACATTGAAACCTGGTTTCGTACGGCAGAAAGTATGCTGAAGACATTTGCCCCAACCTACCACCAAATGCTCCTGTTACCTTGCAAAAGGCACGTATGGAAGTGGAAAGAGTGAATGCCGTCCATAAACCCTTTTAATTGTTTTTCAGTTGACAAGGGTTGCAAATTGTAAAATAGTCGCTATCATTATTTATAACTTTTAATTTTTTCATCTCTACTCTTATTTATGAATACCACCTACCTTCAAATTAGCATATCTAATGCCGACCTTGGGCAGGTAGGGTGGTGCGATTTTTTCCTCCCTCCCTTCTTAATGCTGCGATTGTTGCCCCACAGCGGGCACAACAGTTAATCACAGCTATCTTTCCGCAGTCCTCTATACTCATCTGATTTAATCCTTGAGTTTATAACTCCCCAAATAACGTGGGGCCCTTTCTGTGGCCTATTATTCTCTAAAAGAAGGGAATTACCATGACTGACAAATTAATTATTTTTGATACGACTCTAAGAGATGGAGAACAGAGTCCCGGCGCTTCCATGACCAAGGAGGAAAAAGTTCGTATTGCCAAAGCGTTGGAAAAACTCCGCGTAGATGTGATTGAAGCGGGATTTCCTATCGCCAGTGTGGGTGACTTTGAAGCCGTCCAAGCCGTTGCCAATACGGTTAAAGGCTCTGTAGTTTGCGGATTGGCACGTGCCTTAGATAAGGATATCGAACGGGCTGCAGAAGCTCTTAAAGGAGCGGCCCAATTTCGGATTCATACTTTTTTGGCCACGTCTCCGATTCATATGGAAAAGAAACTGCAGATGGCGCCGGACCAAGTGTTAGCCCAGGCGGTGCATGCGGTTAAAAAGGCACGTCGTTATACGGACGATGTGGAATTTTCCCCAGAAGATGCGGGACGCTCGGAGATTGATTTTTTGTGCCGAGTCATAGAGGCGGTGATTGATGCCGGGGCTCGCACTGTCAATATTCCCGACACGGTGGGTTATAAATTACCAGATCGATTTGGACAGTTGATGGCCACTTTACTCGAACGAATTCCCAATTCAGATCAGGCTATTTTTTCGGTCCATTGTCATAATGATCTGGGTCTGGCTGTTGCCAATTCCTTGTCCGCAGTTATGAACGGTGCTCGACAGGTGGAATGCACTATCAATGGGTTAGGGGAACGGGCGGGCAATGCTGCTTTGGAAGAAGTGGTGATGGCGATTCGGACTCGCAAAGATATTTTTCCTTGCCATACGGACGTGGACACGACTCAGATTCTCACTTGTTCCAGATTGGTCTCTAATATCACTGGATTCCCAGTGCAACCGAATAAGGCGATTGTGGGCGCGAATGCCTTTGCGCATGAATCGGGTATTCATCAGGATGGTATTCTCAAACATCGTCAAACTTATGAGATCATGAAGGCTGAAGATGTGGGCTGGCATGCCAATCGGATGGTGCTGGGCAAGCATTCGGGACGCAATGCGTTTCGAGACCGTTTAAAAAGTTTAAATATCGAGTTGAATTCGGAAGAATTGGTCAATGCGGCTTTTGGACGGTTTAAGGAATTAGCGGATAAAAAGCATGAGATTTATGATGAGGATCTTCAAGCGCTGATCACGGATACCTTGACGTCTGAACATGAAGAGGTTAAATTAGTTTCCCTAAAAGTGTGTTCAGAAACGGGGGAAACTCCTCATGCTCAGATCACTCTTAATATCAATGGCGTAGAACAATCGGTGGGTGCCAAAGGCAGCGGCCCTGTAGACGCCACTTTTAAGGCTATTGAGGCGTTGATCAACAGTCAAGTCACGTTGCTGGTATACTCGGTCAACAATGTGACCAATGGCACTGATTCTCAAGGCGAAGTGGGGGTGCGTTTGGAAAAAGAAGGGCGCGTGGTCAACGGTCAAGGTGCGGATACTGATATTGTGATCGCCTCTGCCAAAGCCTATCTTAATGCGCTCAACAAACTTTTGACCGTGACTCATCGTCAGCATCCCCAAGTGGTGCAACAGGTGTAATGGTATGACTTATTCACAGGACCTCACGTCGCGACATGCTCAGTATTTACGAGCCATGGGCATTCCAATTTGGGTACGACGGGAATCTGCTTTATTTCTCCTGCCGGTGGCTGAAACCCAGGTTCCCATGGAGCATGATGGGGAAGAGGGTCCTGTGCATGCAATTGCTGGCAATCCATTACCGACTGCTGATTCTGATACTTTCAACATTCCTCCTCACTCAGCAGTTCTAGAGGAGGAATTTCCCGCCATTGATTCCCAAACTGCTTGTCCTCCAACTGCCAAGCCGACTGTTCCCCTTCCCACTCAACTTGTGCCTATGACGGTCTCTTCTTCCTCATCCTCCTCCCCTTTGCTGTCAACAAATTTTACTTTATCTCCAGCAGATGCTGCCTTGGCTTGGCAGGATTTGCAACAACGAGTCGCTCATTGTACGGCTTGTGAATTGTGTCAAGGTCGCACTCAAACGGTATTTGGGACTGGCAACATCAATGCAGATTATCTGTTTGTGGGTGAAGGACCCGGGGAGGAAGAAGATGCCCAAGGACTGCCGTTTGTAGGGCCTGCGGGGCGTTTATTAAATGCCATGTTGTATGCTATTAATTTACAGCGAGAACAGGTTTACATTGCCAATGTGGTCAAATGTCGTCCACCCCAAAATCGCAATCCCAAGGAGGAAGAAATGAAGCAATGTGCCCCCTTTTTACAACAGCAGATTCAGTTGATTCAACCCAAATTGATTGTTGCATTGGGGGCAGTGGCGGCACAACATTTGTTGGCTAAAAATACTCCTATTGGTCAATTGCGGCAACAGCAATTGTATTACCAAAATATTCCCTTGATTGCCACTTATCACCCGGCCTATTTATTGCGACGGCCTTCGGAAAAACGCCGATCTTGGCAGGATTTGCAATTTATTCACTCCACTTTTCAACAATTGCCCTAATGGACAGTTCCCCCAACCTTCAATTGAGAACCATGCAATTTACTGATTTGACTGCTATTTTGGAAATTGAAAAGGTGACTCAAATTTCTCCTTGGAGTGAGCAAATTTTTGCAGATTGTTTAAGAGTGGGTTATCGGGCTTGGGTCCTGGTGCTTGATGAGCAAGTGATTGGTTACGGATTATTGTCAGTGGGTGCAGCAGAGGCTCATGTGCTCAATCTTTGTATTCATCCCTATTATCAAGGAATTGGCTATGGGACTTGTTTATTGCAACATTTGCTCGATATTGCCTATCAAGAGGCAGTGAAAACTGTATTTTTGGAAGTGCGCATGTCCAACCAGATTGCTTTACATTTGTATTTGAAGATGGGTTTTAATCAGATTGGTATACGTAAAAATTACTATCTTGATGGACAACACGGTAAGGAACATGGTCTCATCTTGGCTAAGGAATTGTTATAAGCTAAGATGATGATTTTAAGATATTATTTTGACTGATAAGGCAACTGCATGAAATATCCCACTATTGAACAGTGTGTCGGCAATACCCCATTGATTCGTTTGCAACGGTTACCCGGCAATTCTTCCAATGTGATTTTGGCCAAATTGGAGGGACATAATCCCGCCGGTTCAGTTAAAGATCGACCCGCTTTGAGCATGATTCAACAGGCAGAAATGCGCGGAGAAATTCAACCCGGTGATCATTTGATAGAAGCAACCAGTGGGAATACTGGCATTGCCTTGGCCATGGTGGCCGCAATGAAAGGGTATCGTTTGTCATTGATTATGCCGGAAAATATGAGCGTAGAACGACGCATGTTGATGAAAGCCTTTGGGGCGCAACTGGTCTTGGTATCCAAGGAAGGCAGCATGGAAGCAGCTCGGGACTTGGCATTGCAGATGGAACGTGAGGGGCAAGGCAAAATTCTCAATCAATTTGACAATCCTGACAATCCACTGGCTCACTATCAAAACACGGGACCGGAAATTTGGCGAGATACTCAAGGCAGAGTCACTCATTTTGTCAGTGCCATGGGCACCACAGGCACAATTATGGGAGTTTCTCGTTACTTGAAACAAGTGAACCCTGCAGTACGTATTGTCGGAGTTCAACCTGCAGAAGGCGCTAGCATTCCCGGCATTCGACGTTGGACTCCAGAGTATTTACCCAAAATTTTTGATGCCCGACAAGTTGATCAGATGATAGACATCGATCAAGCCGCCGCCGAATCAACCACTCGAGCCTTGGCAGTTCAAGAAGGCATTTTTGCCGGCATCTCTTCTGGAGGTGCAGTGGCTGCGGCGTTACAACTGGCGCAACAGCTGGAAAATGCAGTGATCGTGGTTATTATCTGCGATCGAGGAGATCGTTATCTGTCTACTGGAGTATTTCCTGCTGATTAAGTATTATTGACGGTCCATTTCATCACGCCTGCATAGTATTTCAACACGCCTACTAAAATTCGTTGAATTCACAAGTCATTCATGATATGCTTATATACTTTATCACACCAAGTTTCAGAAGGAATTTACATGAAAAAATTAGCCTTATTAGGATGTTTTATATTCAGTATGGCGCCTGGGGTACACGCCGAACTAATGTGGGGAGTCAATGCCAATGGCGAGGTTTTCCGCTGGATAGGTATTGATTGGCAACGGATAGAAGGCCAATTGAAACAAGTTTCCGTGGCCACTGACGGTACCGTTTGGGGAGTCAATGCCAAAGATGAAGTTTGGGCCTATGAGAACAGCAATAACAATTGGATTCAAATTCCCGGCAGTGCCAAACAAGTGGACGTTGGGAACAAGGATCACATTTGGTCCGTGGATGCCAAAAATGACGTTTTCCGTTGGACTGGCAATGGTTGGCAACAATTGGCAGGTAAATTTTCCCAAATCTCAGTCGGAGCAGATGGCACCGTATGGGGCGTTAACCCACAAAACGAAATCTGGGCCTACGATGCCAATCAAGGCTGGGTACAAATTCCTGGAGTTTTAAAACAAGTCGACGTTGCCGATGCCAACAACATCTGGGGCACCAGTGCCAATGACCATGTTTACCGGTGGGGCGGTCCCCAAGGCTGGCAACGGGTAGAAGGCAGCGCCAAACAAGTGTGTGTCGGCGTGAAGGGAACGGTATGGAGCATTGATGCCCAAAATCTGGTATTCCGTTGGACGGGTCAAGCCTGGCAACAAGTGCCGGGTACCTTAGTACAATTGGATTGTGCCGATTACTGATTCAGTTAGGATAATCACTTTTATCAAGTGCCCACCGATATCAAATGATGGGTAATATAAAAAGGTGTGGTCTATCATCCCATATAACTGACACATTGCAACCCTGGCAAAAAAACCGTTGAGCCCTGGTAAAAGACTCAGCGGTTTTTTTATGGCATATATTTACCTGTAACTGATTTAAACACTCACTTAGCCCAGGCTCCAAACTTAACTTGGAAACCACATTATGACTTCTGACAAAAAAACCACCCACTTTGGCTTTACTCAAGTTCCCATTCACGAAAAAGTGCAACGAGTAACCCAAGTATTTGCCTCAGTTGCCCCTCGCTACGATCTCATGAACGATCTGATGTCATTGGGCATTCACCGCTGTTGGAAACAATTTACCCTCAGTTTGGCTCAAGCACGTCCCGGAGAAATCGTATTGGACTTGGCCGGCGGTACTGGAGACTTGGCGTTAAAATTGGCAGAAAAAGTAGCCCCCACCGGTCAAGTAGTACTGGCGGATATCAATGCAAGCATGTTACAAGTGGGTCGAGAACGTTTATTTAACCAAGGCATATTGGTGCACTATGCCCAAGTCAATGCCGAACAACTGCCGTTTGCAGACGCCAGTTTTGACCTGATCACCCTGGCGTTTGGATTGCGCAATGTCACTGACAAAGAAGCCGCTTTACACTCACTATTTCGAGTATTAAAACCTGGAGGGCGTTTATTAATTTTGGAATTCTCAGAATTGAAAATTAAACCTCTTAAACCCTTGTATGACTGGTATTCTTTCAACATTTTACCCAAATTGGGGCAACTGATAGCCAAAGACGCTCACAGTTACCGTTATTTAGCAGAATCCATTCGGATGCATCCCAACCAGGCACAACTGTTATCTCTTTTGGAACAGGCCGGTTTTGAACGCTGTGACTGTCATAATTTGAGCGGTGGCATAGTGGCAGTACATCGAGGATTTAAACTGTGACTTCAATAACTTATGCAGGTTTTTGGCGCCGACTGGCTGCCCTATTTATTGACTCATCGCTGCTGGGCACCCTGTTTCTGATTCTGAATTATGGATTGGATTATTTCTCCATTGAAAAAATTGAGCAATCACCCTGGCAACTGTTTTTAGTTAATGACCTGTTGGCAGCTCTTATCATTATTCTCTATTGGATACGCTGTGCAGCCACCCCAGGTAAACTATTGTTTAACTGTGAAATAGTGCAAGTCACCACTTACACTGCAATCACTCCTCTCCAAGCCTTGCTTCGTTACCTTGGCTATTTTATTTCCGCGATACCATTGGGACTGGGTTTTTTATGGATTTTGCGCGATACTCGTAAACAAGGCTGGCATGATAAAATGGCCCGCACCGTGGTCATTTTGCGAGATGAATCCCAAATACCTTTATCCCAACTCATGAAGGAGGCGCAATGAAACTCTTAACTCCCTTTGAAAAAATACTGAACCAATCCTTGCAATGGGACCCGGTCAGTTTAGCTGCTTTAGAACCGCTGGTGGGCAAAATCATCCAAGTGGAACTGCAAGGTTTGAACATGACCATTTCCATATTCCCGGATCAACAAGGAGTCATTCTGCTGACTGATTATGAAGGTCCCGCTGATGTTCGAGTCAGCGCGCCTCCCTTCACTTTATTGCGCCAATTGCTACAATCTGAACAACCGTTGGCTCAACAAAAAATGTTAAATATAGAAGGAGAAGTCCATACTTTACAACGCTTTGTGCACATCCTAAAACATTTAGAAATTGATTGGGAGGAACAATGTTCCCGCTTTTTGGGCGATTGGCCTGCTCATACTCTGTCTCGTTGGCACCACCAAGGACAACAGTATGCCCAACACCAATTTTCCACTTTACAACGCAATTGGGTTGAATATTTACAGGAAGAAGTTCATTACTTGCCTGGTCAGGCTGAAATGCAAGATTTTCTAAATGAAGTGGCTATATTAAGGGATGATGTGGAAAGACTTTCTCAACAAATTCAACGGCTGATGGCCTAATTCATGTTGCATTTACCTATTCGGCAAATTACTCGTTTATTTGGCATTTACCAAGTGATTGTGCGTTATGGTCTGGATGAATTGATTTTATCCACAAAGCTCTTTGGTCCCTTGCACTTACTGGGCTATTTAACCCCAGGATATTGGTTGCGCCCCAAACATTTGTCTCGAGGCATGCGCATTCGTTTGGCTTTGGAAGAATTGGGACCTATTTTTGTAAAATTCGGGCAAATTTTATCCACTCGTCGAGACCTGTTGCCAGATGATGTGGCGGTGGAATTGGCCCGATTACAAGACCGGGTGCCTCCTTTTGATGGGCAATTGGCTCGTCAAATTCTCGAACGCACCTATGGTCATTCTCTGGAAGAAGTATTTTCCGAATTTAATGAGCAACCGTTGGCAGCCGCTTCCATTGCCCAAGTCCATGCAGCCCGTTTGCACAATGGGCGTGAGGTAGTGATTAAAATTGTGCGCCCGGGAATTAAACCGCGGATTCGCAAAGATATTGAATTATTGTATTTATTTGCTGACATTGCCAATCGTTATTGGAGCGAGGGGCGTCGCTTGAGACCGCGAGAAGTGGTGGCAGAATTTGAAAAGAATTTGTACAATGAATTGGATCTGATGCAGGAGGCAGCCAATGCCACACAATTGAGACGCAATTTCAATCAATTGGATCTGTTGTATATTCCCGAAGTGGAATGGAATTATACTCATCCCAATTGTTTGGTGATGGAGAGAATTCATGGTGTTCCCATCAGTGATATAGCAACTTTAAGACAACAGGGGACTAATTTTAAATATCTTGCCGAATCTGGAGTTGAAATCTTTTTCACTCAAGTGTTTAGGGATAATTTTTTTCATGCTGACATGCACCCGGGGAATATTTTTGTGGATGTGAGTCAGCCAGGGCGTCCCCACTATATTGCGGTGGATTTTGGGATCATGGGCACGTTAAGTCAACAGGATCAGCATTATTTGGCCGCCAATTTTTTGGCATTTTTTCGACGCGATTATCATCGAGTGGCAGAATTGCATGTGTCTTCGGGATGGGTACCTCCAAATACACGAGTGGAAGAATTTGAAGGAGCTATTCGGAGTGTGTGTGAGCCTATTTTTGACAGGCCGTTAAAGGAAATTTCTTTTGGATTGGTGTTATTGCGTTTGTTTCAGACGGCTCGCCGTTTCAATATGGAAGTGCAACCCCAGTTGGTATTGTTACAGAAAACATTGTTGAATATTGAGGGGTTAGGTCGACAATTGTATCCCGACTTGGATCTTTGGAAAACGGCTAAGCCTTATTTGGAACGTTGGATGGATGAGCGGGTGGGATTTCGGGCATTTTTTCGAGGCATTCGCAGTAATTTGCCTTTGTGGGCAGAAAAGTTGCCAGATTTACCATTGTTGGTCCATGAAAGTTTGGTGCAACAACAGACTCAATCGGAACGTTTAAAGCAGTTGCATCAAGGACTTGTGGAGTTGAAAGGGGAAATTCATCATCAACAAAAACGTTTGCAATGGGTGGTGATTGGCAGCAGTTTGTTATTCAGTGCCAGTTTGATATTGTCATTGCAGGCTTGGAAATTGTGGAATATGCCGTTGTTGGGCATTGTGTTGGGGGGAGCGGGATGTTTTTTGTTGTTATTGGCGTTGTCCACTGCAAAAAATGTTGATTGAGCTTGGTTATAACAATGAGCAGGCATGAATATGAAACGTTATCAAGATTTGATCACAGAAGGTTTACAGGTTGTCCAAGAGGTGTTTCCTTGGGATGTGCAGCCTTGGTTGGAACAGGTGCCCGGACCTATATTGTTGGATGTGCGAGAAAATTATGAGTTTGCTCAGTTGCACATTCCCAATTCTCTAAATGTGCCTCGAGGTATTTTGGAGCAGGCTTGTGAGTATGGTTTTGAGGAGACAGTGCCAGAATTGGTGAAGGCTAGGGATCGGAAAGTTGTGGTGATTTGTCGCTCTGGCAATCGGAGTGTGTTGGCTGCTTTGACTTTGTCAATTATGGGATATCAGCAGGTGTGGTCTTTAAAAACGGGGATTAAGGGATGGAATGATTTTGAGTTGCCGTTGCGGAATGGGCAGGGGGAATTGATTGATGTTGATAGTGCGGATAACTTGTTGATTTCTAAGGTTCGAGCTGATCAGTTGGCGCCAAAATTAAAAGCTCATGGTTAAGGGACAAGTGCCACCGGATCGGTGGAGCCGATCTGGTGGTTTCAAGCCAGGGTTATGGGTTTAGTCGGTGCACTTGTCTCCGCCCAGTTCGGTGACTAAAGTTGCCATGGATTTGACGCGTTCGGCTTGTACGGTGGTGGCTAACTCTTTGGCTTTAGCTACGTTTCCAGAATCAATCGCGGGAATGATTTCAGTTTCCCGAGTGGTTTTGAATTCCGTCCACACTTCACTCAATTTGGTCAGTTGGGAATCGCCCGCTTTTTCCTTCAAAAGGTCAGCAATAGCAGTTTCAACTGCAGTTGAAGCTGTGTTGATGGCGGTTTTCAGAGCCTCGTGTTGGGTTTTGTCAGTGGAATCCAGGAGGGCTACTAAACTGGCACGAGCTTCATTGAGATTGCTTTTCACGTCACAGATAGTGGCGGCTTGGGCAAAGGGCATGATCAGGAGGGAAAGGGCGGTTGCACATCCAATAAGGGTTTTATTCATATTGTTTCCTAGGCTAAAATTGTTGTGTAAAGGCTGAGTTACTGCAAGAATGGTTTTGAGTTAACCAATTGACTTGTTGGGTTAGAGTCAATATCGAATATTAGTATAGGAGAGAAATTGGAATGTGCCTTGATCTAGGTCAAAGTGGAAGAAAAAGCGCATGTAGGATAGGCTGATCAACAGTGAGGATTATCCTACATGCGCTTACCCCCCCCAACCCCCCCCTTGGAAAAAAGGGGGGGCTATTCTTGATCTTCCCTTGGAAAAAAGGGGGGACTATTCTTGATCTTCCCTTGGAAAAAAGGGGGGGCTATTCTTGATCTTCCCTTGGAAAAAAGGGGGGTTGTTTACTTCCCCCCTCCTTTGCAAGGAGGGGTAGGGGGTGGTTCTGGGCGATTGATGGGCTTCTCGTTGGTCAGCCCATTCTACATGTGCTGCGCGGAAAAAGGCAGGTTAGGTTATCACCTGGCATAACCTAGCAGTTGAGGGGCAAGCATGTCATTTAAGAGGGTTAATTTCGGTGCCAGAGTCGTTGCCACCAGGTTTTGGAGTCTGGAGTTCCTTCTTCTGGAATTTTCATTTTTTGACGGATTTTTTGGATGTCCCAACCAGTGAGGTCGGCCAATCGTCGGGCTTCTCCTTCATAACGTACTCCCAGTTGTTGACGATACTGTTTGGCTTCGTCACATGTTTCTTTTCCTTCCCAAGGATGCCTGACGATGTAGCGGCCTTGGAAATTTTCTCGATCAGAAGTTTCTTGAAAGATGAGGTCTTCGGGAAAGGTGTCTGCATTGTAACGGAGGTGGAGGCGGGTAACAAATACATCCAATTCCGCCCAATTGTCTGGGCGTCGGTCTCTTAACCAAAATACGCCCAGCTCTTGTAATTCTTCTACGCTAAGAGGATCGGCGGCGCAAGGGTCGCACCAGTTCATATCCCAGGCATATTCTAGGAAAACGGCTCGCATGGATTGTTTGCGGACTTGTTCTTCAAACAGCGCCCGGTAAAAGTCGGGAAATTCCTTTTTGATAAATAGGGGCAGTTCCATATTGCTGGGGAGTTTGACATTTCGGTAGTTGGTGGTTTCTACGCGGCCTTTTTGAGTCAGAGTGTAGATAAACAGTTCTTGATCTCCGTCAGCATTAAGTGTTCCCAAACGAATGGGCAGGATAAATTTGGGAGATTCATAGGCAACTTGGATGGGACGTAGATAAGAGAAGCCCAGTTTGGAGTGTTCTGTTAAGTTGACTTTGGCTACGAAAAATCGGACATTTTGTCGAATGTAGCTGTCCAGGACTTGGTTGGCTTTTTTGGGAATTTTGTAGTCATTTTCGATCAACCACTGTTCCAACCCGTCACTTTGTTGAGCAGAGAGAATGAGAATATCATATTCTCCAATGGTATATTCGGCTTCTATGGTGACTCCATGGCTATTTTTTTTGGAGCGAATCATATCTGAACTTTCACTTTTAGGAGCGGCGGACATGGCAGGTCCGGCCTCTCGAAGGTAAACTCGGCAGGGGTCGTCGTCAAAATATTCGACCAAACGAGGAGCAGTATAATTGTCAAGATGGTTGATGATTTGTTTGTCCCCAATGTGAATTTGACCTTCTTCAATAAAAGTGGGGACCGGGATGACAATGGCAAATTCTTGGGGATCGCCTTTGAAATCATTAGCCATTGTGAGTACAGTTTTGTCATCTTGTCGGACTATCACAACTTGAGAGGCTTTGTTGAAAAGTTGAGTGTCTGCTTTGGCAACATAGAAGCCACAAAAGCTGTGTACATTAGAGTAGTAGATGAGCAGTAAAACCGCCCATAGACTGTGTTTCATATTATTTTTCCTTGTGGATTGGCCATTGATAAGGTTGGTTAGGGAGTAACCGGTCGATAATTGGGGTAAGTAACGAAAAAAAAGCCAGTGACCATAATAACCCATTCGTGCGATAAAGCCAAAATTGGACAAAGGCGGCGCCCAAGGCAACGAGCAGGGCAAACAGCAGGCGCCCGGCTCGGGAATCAGGCGTGGTTTTGGGATCGGAAAGCATGAAGAAGGCAAATAGTAGCAGGGCTCCGCTTTGCAATTGATGTAGGGGAATGGTCAAAGGATCGCCCAGCCAAGAGGCGCGTCCAAATAGTATAATGGCGTAGAATATTAGGAACGCTAGAGTGATGTCGGCTCGATTGGCTTGGTAGATGACCCAGCTGCCTAAACCGGCAAATAACAGAGCCAACAAGGTCCCATTTCCCCATTGACCTGGGGAGACCCAAATTTGCTCGGTGAGCAGGAGCAAAGTGACCAAGCCAAAATTGGTGGGATTGAAGAGATGCTTTTCTCTCCAGCGGAAAAGAAATTTACTGGAAATGGTGATGATGGGGGCCAATAGGAGCAGGGTTATACTGTTGGTACGCAGCAATAGGCAGAGAGACAGGGCAGAAATCAGCGGGCTTTTTGCGTCAAAAATAGGAAGGGAGAGGTAGCGATGATAGGCGTATTGAGTTAGTATCGCAGTACTTGGAATCAAAATAATAGCCCATGGATTAACGTCAAAATCAAGAAAGAATAACCCATAAATGAGTAAAGTACTTAATATGCTTATTTGGTAAACTCGGGGATCATAATAATGAAGATGGGCAAATAGGGGTTTCATGAAAACTTTTGCCTTTTGATTTTTAAGGATTAAGGGATAACTCTCCTTTGAAGAGTGTTATCCCCTTTACCGCGATAAAACTATTTCAAGCTGGCTAACAATCTACTCGCTTGAGGAGTGCAGCCTCGTCCTACCATCCACACTACTTTATGAGAACTGGTGGGCAAATTGCTGGGGAGTTGATATAATATCAACTTCTTGAACTTGGCCCCAGATTGACGATTTTTCAATTCTACGGTATAAGTATCCCCGTATACGATAGGTAAACCACTTGGCCAGTTCAAGGTTTCCTGATGGGCTGGCCACATATTTTCCGCAAATTCCTCAGTCCGTTTATTCTTGATCAGGAGACTGTCCGCAGTTTGACTTTGGTTTTCTGAACGCAATAAAGTTACCTCATTAGAGGAAATAAGGCAGTAATGACGATCATTGGCACTCACATCCACCATCCATAAAGTTTCTGGGGGAGGCAACTGTCCACGAAGTAACGGATTACTTTGAATAAATGTGGATAAAGTAGTCACCAATTGAGTATCCGGTGTTTGTTTAGACCGGGGATCTGTGAGATAACCGCGGTAAGGTCCCTGCACAGTTTGAACTCCTCCGGTGGGAAAAACCACCGTAATCTCAGCGTTCTTAGACAAGTCTAAAGCCTTGGCACTGTCTAAAAGTTGTCCCGCTGCAAAAGCAGACGTATTGGAATGAATAACCACCGTATCCAATTCAACCGCTTGCACAGAAAGGCTCCCTAACATCAAGCCCAGTAGTAATGAAATAAACTTAAACATGGTAATACTCCTATCAATTTAACCAAATCCGAACACCTTACACAACAAGGCCGGTATCTTAAGTTTAGCAAATTCTACCATAAAATGGTGAAATATCGCCTTAAAAAACACCGCATGGCCAGTTTTCTGAAAAACCAAGGTAACCATTATGGACTCATTTCTCACCACTGTTTCAACTTTACCGATTTCCTTAACCAGTTGGCAGCGCAGTCCCTTTGTCATTGGTCCTCCTATTACCCAACCCTGTCAATTTTTTGGCCGAGATTACATTCTCAAACGTGTTTTCGACGTTTGGAAACATCTACCCTTACAACACATTGCCATTGTAGGCTCCAAACGCAGTGGTAAAACCTCACTACTGCATTATTTGAGACGTATTATTGACACCCCTAAAGAAGAATTGCGACCCGATCAACGCAATGACTGGCTAGCCCCCGGTTACCAATGGGTATTTATCGACTTTCAAGACCCCCGCATGTGCCATCAAGAGGGAGTATTGCGCCATATTTTAAACGAACTTGACATGCCAGTCCCAGCCCCTTGCGACCTGGCCAGTTTCACCGAAGTCATTGAACTTTATTTAGAAATTCCAACCCTAATTTTACTCGACGAAATCAGTGCTGGTCTTGCAGCACCTGAACTCGACGAACAATTTTGGTGGGGCATGCGTTTTTTGGGAAGCAATTGTGAAAAAGGCAAAATTGGATTCTTACTGACTGCCAAAGAATCTCCCGAAAAAATCATGCTTGATGACAACAAACCCTCTCCCTTTTTCAACATTTTTGGGCACGTTTTTAACCTAGGTCCTTTTACAGATGCCGAAGCGCTCAACTTCCTCAACCATTCCCCACTTCCCTTTACTGAAGAAGAAACTCATTGGGTACTACAAAAAAGTGGACGTTGGCCAGCCCTAATGCAAATTATCTGCCACTCAAAACTGATCGCCTTGGAAGAACAAAGTTCAGGCAATCAATGGCGTACTGAAGCCATAAAACGCATAACTCCCTACTCATATCTGCTTGGGAAAAAACCATAATCCAACTCACTGCTTATCAAGAGTGCAGATTCTCTTCAATGCGACCTCCTTTCTGCACTCTACGTATTTCCTCACCGTCAACCAAGCCCCTCTCCCCACCTTTATTCCCATGCGCCCTCAAAATCTGTTTTTAACCCATTGGTTAATCCTAGGCTGGCTCCTCTTTAGACCCTCAGCTTGGCGACAATATCTCCAACACCTCGATCCCCACCTGTCTTCCAACGTTGCCCTTGCGGATTTAACTGGACCCCAATGGAAAAATCCTCAACTCCTCACCTTATTGACCACCAGCCACCTCATCGCTCCCCTCTCCATCAGCCTCTTGCTCACCCTTCTGCTCTCCCTCTTTCAACTGCCCACTGACACTGTAGTACTGACCAGTTTATACGGCTTACTATTCGGCATTTTTGGCGGGTTGTTAGGCAGTCTCATAGTCTCCCTACCCTTCGGCATCCTCATCAGCACCCTTGGAACCCTACTCCTGAGCCTACCTTTAGTTCTCACCGGGGACATCATTTTCAGCATGGAAAAAAATATCGCCATCCTCACTGTATTCATGGCCCCCCAAGACTTTCTTACCACCACGGACTTAAACCCTCCTCAATTCTCCACCCTACTCATCGTAAATTTGGGCATTCTAGTCGCTGGCATTGCCGGCAGTGTCATGATGGGGACCACTAAAAATGCCAATTCCCAACCGCTCTACCAACAAATCGGCAGCATAGCCATTGGCATTGCCGTCAGCGGTCTAACCATTGCCCTCATCATGCTCGCCGTTGGCACCCTTGCCTATACCATGGCCACCCTCCTGGAAAATGGCATCCTCTTCAGTTTTGCCTATGACAGTCTCACCACCCTACTGTTTGGAATATCCCTATTCTGCATTGCCCTGCTCCACACTGGACACTGGAAAACCGCTTTCATTTGCGGAATTACCTTCAGTTTAATACTGGGACCGCTCACCTTTCTCAAAAACAACCTCTATGACCTTCCCTACCTTGCCCTGCCCCTGAAAGCCCTACAAGGCGGAATTGAAAATGCCATTCTCTATCTACTGCTATTCTCCTTCCCTTATGTACTGGCTAAACGCATTGCCAACCCCTCAGCTGGACTCATTGCTGGACTATTTGGCAGCGCCGGCGCTTACTTTTTTTTCGTACTGATCTTGAAAGTAGAATCAGTCCCCCTCATTTTAATCCTCATCGTTCTCATCACCGCTTTATTGGGACTCAGTTTCATTTGGTGGCGGCCCATCCTATCTTACCCCATCACTGCCGCTTGGAATCTACTCTTGCAAAAAACCGATGAACAAAAAATTCCCATCTATTCTCGGCTGTATTGGCATTCCGCATTTTGGGATGAATATCAGTATCTTCCCCTGTTTGGACTCGAAAACTATCTCGTCATCGTCACCGAACATCATCCCCAAATCGGTCAACAAGCCTTAGACTACCTCAGTAATACCTCCCAGAGGTGGGCAGCTCAACACGCTCAAATTGAATTGGACGCCAGACGTCTTGAACAACTCACTGAAATCAAATCTATCAGTTTAGCCTATCGCAGTTTACCCACCGGCGAATTCATGAGTCAAGTCAGTGCCTTACTGCGCAGTTTAAGTCGAGTCAGTCGAGACGTCGAAGCTGCCCTTGCCCAAGAAAGCACCTACAATCAGCGGCTCGCCTTAGATGCAGTTGAAGAAAGATTAGACGGTCTCATTCGGGAACTCACTCGCTCCTCCGAACCTTATGCCCTGCGTTTTCAACCCATTGCCGTAACTTGGCGAACCACCATCGCCGACCACCTACAAACCCTCACTCGAGCCGTTGAAAGCCGTCAAGAAATCAGTAACCCCTATGTGGTTGGCATTCCTCTAACTGAACACCAAGAAATTTTTGTCGGGCGCAGTGACGTCAGTGAACGCATTGAAAAATTACTCCTAGACATCCGTTGTCCTCCCTTGCTACTCTATGGACAAAGGCGCACTGGCAAAACCTCCTTACTCAACAACCTGGGCAAACTCCTGCCCTCCACCATCATACCCTTATTTGTCGATCTGCAAGGACCCACCTCTTTAGCCAAAAACTACACTGGATTTTTATACAACATCAGTCGGGCCATGGCCACCTCAGCCCTGCGCCATCGACAACTCAAATTCCCTGCACTTAACAAAGAAACCTTAGCCGAAGACCCTTTCACCCTCTTTGACGAATGGCTGGATCAAGTCGAAGACCAGATCGACCGCACTCAAGCTCTATTACTGATTCTCGACGAATTCAGCGCCTTGGAACACGTCTTTCAAAAACGTCTTTTGGACGAAGAATCCATCTTGGGTATGTTTCGACACCTCATTCAACACCGTCCCCGGATGAAAATTTTACTCTCCGGATCTCATACTATTGACGAATTTGAACGCTGGGCAAGTTACCTTATCAATGTACAAACACTCCACATCAGCTATTTACAACTCAAAGAAGCATACCAACTCATTGAACAACCCGTTAAGGACTTCAGTCTCTCTTATGACCCTGCAGCCAAGCAACGACTCATCCAAATCACTCGCTGTCACCCCGCTTTAACGCAATTGGTATGCTCAGAAATCGTATCATTAAAAAACAAACAAGACTTGGGAACTCGTCATTGGGTCCAATGTGACGACATTGAAGCCGCCATTCCAGGATCCCTGCAACATGGACGCTTCTTTTTTGCCGACATCGCCAATAATCAAATCGATGCCAACGGACTCGCCATACTGCGTCATTTAGCGGCTGCCGGAGAAGGGAAAAAGCTCAATGCGGAACAATTACTGCAACAACTCACTATTAACCAAACTGTTCTAAACACCAGTCTCACTCACTTATTACAACGGGAATTGATTGAGGCGATACCTCATCAAGGATATTGTTTTCAAGTGGAACTGATTCGGCGTTGGTTTTGTCAGGGACTGTCACCAAATGAAGAAGGCAAATAAGCCTCTCCAACCAAAAAAAATACCTTGATTTTATTTTACCCCTTCTATGCCAGTTTTACTACATGTAATACTATATCGACACATCAATCAGTGACCACTGACTGTCACTTGAAGTGAAAAATACCCTTTTTAATTCAATAGTTAGGAGGATTTTATATGCAGCAGTTGACCGCTTTAGATCGAGTGGTGGTACATTTTGACCAAGGTCTACGTACTTTATTGGGACAACCTTTGTTAAGCACACGGGACAGTCCAGCAGATATGGTGGAAGAGGCTGATTTGAATGGTGCAGAAAAGCGTTTGTCTGGGCGTTTGATGCGAGTGAATCATGCGGGAGAAATTTGTGCACAGGCCTTGTATCAAGGACAGGCTGTGTTGGCAAGAGAGGCTAAAATTCACAGTTTATTACAGCAGTCAGCCAGAGAGGAAAATGACCATTTATTATGGTGTCAAAAACGTATTGATGAATTGGATGGACATGCCAGCTTATTAAATCCACTTTGGTATCTGGGCTCCTTGGGAATAGGAGCTGGAGTGGCTTTGTTGGGAGATCGTTGGAGTTTGGGGTTTATGGCAGAAACGGAGCGCCAAGTGGTTAAACATTTGGATGAGCATTTGCGGAAATTGCCTGCTCAAGATGAAAAAAGTCGAATTATTTTACAACAACTTAAGGCAGATGAAGGACGCCATGCCGAGGCGGCTATGCAATCAGGTGGTCTCCTGTTCCCTAAACCATTAAGTTGGTTAATGGGACGGGCAGCCAAAATCATGACTAAAACAGCTTTTTGGGTGTGAAATAGGGTGATATTTTTCAAATGGGAGTTAGGGTTATGAACGTGTTACGATGGAGTTTATTCGGAAGTTTAGGGTTTGGACTGCTCGGTTGTCAGGTGATCATTGATCCAACTTATGGGGAATCAAGTCGTTATCCTTCAAAAAGTGAATCTCAATTATTGAAAGAAGAAAGAATGATTTATGTGGATAGTTATCCCGAACAATCAGGATGGGACTTGGATCTAGAATTGTGGAGAATACATGAGGAATATCTTCGCGAGCGTGAAAGGGAACGGGTTTTTAGAGAAAGAGCGCTGGATGCAAGTGATTCTACAACTGATGATTCTATGACTGAGGAAAATAATTTTTTGCCTGAAGAGCCCTTGAATTCGGAAAATGAGAATGGTGGTTCTGAAAGCACCGATTGCTCATTGGGGGGATGCAAGAAATTCAAGCACAGATAGGGATAACTGCTTTTTACTTCTATTTTGAAGTAAGAAGCAGAGCAGATTTTTTCTTTTGGAAAGGAGTTGGAGTATTCAATTTTGTCCTTGTCAGTGGAAAGTGAGTGAATTGGTGAGGAGAAGGGGAAAATTTTGCGGGTTGAAGAAGAGTTGAGAGCCCAGGGAGTGTTGTTGTTGCGTCAGGCGTTAAATAATCCTGATGCCAATTTTCGTCCCGATCAATGGGAAGCAATTGAACATTTAGTATTAAGACAAGCCCGATTACTGGTAGTGCAACGGACCGGTTGGGGCAAAAGTATGGTGTATTTTTTAGCCACCTACTTGTTACGCAGGCAACAAAAAGGTCCCAGTTTGTTGATTTCACCCTTATTGTCTTTGATGCGCAATCAAATTGAGGCCGCTGAGCGTTTGGGCATTCGAGCTGTGACCGTGAACTCGTCCAATCAGGAAGAATGGAGCAAAATCAAGTCCCAATTGGAACAGGATAGGGTGGATATTATTTTGATTTCTCCTGAGCGTTTGGCGAATGATGAGTTTCGAGAAGCGATGTTGTTACCTGTAGTGGATCGCATTGGTTTATTTGTGGTGGATGAAGCCCATTGCATTTCGGATTGGGGACATGATTTTCGGCCAGACTATCGACGAATTAAGCGCATTTTACAACTATTGCCACTGAACATTCCGGTATTGGCCACCACGGCCACTGCCAACGATCGGGTAGTTACTGATATTCAAAAACAGCTCGGTTATCAACTAATCATCTTGAGAGGTTCCCTGGTTCGAGAAAGTTTGCGTCTTCAAGTTATTCACCTGCCAGGACCAGCGGAACGTATGGCTTGGCTGGCTGAGCAACTGCCTCGTTTGCCCGGAAGTGGCATTATCTATGTACTGACCGTTAGGGACGCTGAACAAATAGCAAAATGGTTGCGAGACTGTGGCACCAGGGTGGAAGCCTATCATGCAGACTCGAAGGGTAATCGGGAACAATTGGAACAAGCCTTATTGAATAACCAGTTGAAAGCTTTGGTAGCCACTTCTGCTCTGGGCATGGGATTTGACAAACCGGATTTGGGATTTGTGGTTCATTATCAACGTCCAGGCTCTGTGATCCATTATTATCAGCAAGTGGGTAGAGCTGGGCGTTCCCTAACCAATGCATATGGCATTTTATTAGGAGGTGATGAAGATCAAGCAATTATAGATTATTTTATAGAAACCACACTTCCACAACCTGACGATATAGAAGCCGTGTGGGAAACTTTAAATGAGTCAGCAGAGGGCTTGACTGTGTCATTGTTGACACAAAGGGTCAATTTGCGAATCAGTCACTTGGAAAAAATTCTAACTATTTTGAGCACAGAAATTCCTGCCCCGGTCAGTAAACGTGGGCATCTTTGGCATGCAAATCCTGTTAATTATCAGATCGATAGAGAGAAAATAGCAGTTTTACGAGCCATTCGGCGGCAAGAACAACAACGGATGTTGGCATATGCAAATACTTCAGAATGTTTGATGGCTTTTTTGGTGAGGGAATTGGATGAAGTAAAAGTGGTCCCTTGCAGTCGATGTGCGAATTGTTTGAAGAAACCGCTGTTTTCGAAAAGTTTTTCTGGAAAATTGTTGGAACGAGCTAAAAGATTTCTGGAAACGGGTGGAATTCAAATTATTGAACCCCGTCGACAGTGGCCGGGAGATGCCTTGATTAAAGAGGGCTGGCAAGGAAAAATCCCTGTGGAATTACAAGCTCAACCGGGACGAGCTTTATGTATTTGGGGCAGTGGAAAATGGGGAGAATTGGTTAAAAATGGCAAGCAGCAAACCGATTGTTTTGATGAGCAGTTAGTAACCGCCACAATTGCATTGATTGTTCAACAGTGGCATCCAGAACCCTATCCTACTTGGGTTACTTGTGTGCCTTCTTTGGGACGACCGGAATTGGTAGCCAATTTTGCAGAGCAAGTGGCTGAGGGGTTAAAATTGCCATTTCGGAGAGTGGTTCGACAAATTCGAAAAAAAGTGGCTCAAAAAACCAGACAGAATGGTTATCAACAAGCTCATAATTTGGCTTTGGCGTTTACAGTGGAAGACGGTGTTGATGTTAGAGGACCGGTTTTGTTGATAGATGATATTGTGGATTCTGGTTGGACTTTGACTGTAGTGAGCGCCTTGTTAAGACGGGCTGGTAGCGGTTTAGTATTTCCTTTTGTGTTGGCAACTGCCAGTTCAGATTCATGAGAGAGCCCGGGGGCTAAATTATCTTAAAAGTTATCCATTTCAATTTATAGGCTTAATTTGGTAAGACCTGCTGGATTTTAAACATTTAGCAGGTCTTAGTCATTAAAAGGGGAAAATTTTTTCGGTCCCTTGTTTTCCGCAATGTTGCCATTTCCATAATTCTCCTTCTTCGGTAGTTTGAATTCTGGATATAACTTGAAAATGACATTTGGTCAATACTTGAGTGGATGGACTTTTTATGGCTAGAGTGTGGGCAATGATTTTGACTGAGTTGAGTTGAGCATAAGCTTTTTGACACAACGCTTGGACTGCTAAGGTTGCCAGTCCTTGATTACGATAGGGATGACTGATTTCATAACCCAATTCCACTTCAGTATAATGGTTAGGGGGACCCTTGTAACCCCCCAGTCCAACTAAGCTGTCTTGATAAGTAAAAAGGTGTATCCACCATGGATTGACTTCTGGATGGTGGAACAGGTATCGGTGACCAAGTTCAAGAATGGTGCTTTCTACAAAGGGGCTGGGAACTGTGTAACCAAATCGGGACTTGAACTGAGTTGGACAATGGAGAAGGCATTCAAAATGGGAGAGAGTACAGGGAGAAATTTTCAATTGTGAGGACATCAACATGCGCCAATAAGTAATTTTTTAAGGGTATTTGGATTTAATTATTGAATTCCACTATAATGACTTTTAATTTCACTGAATTTGCCTTGAATAAATTTGCTTTTTTAACTCAATTTTTCCAACCCCAATTTACCATGTTACATTCACAGGAAGCAGGTTATGCTTTGATTGGTAGAAATTTAACCATCTTAGGACACAGTGCTGGTCTAAGGGAATGGTTAAATGAAGAAGTTAATATGGAGTTGGCCGGTCAACTGATCACGGAAATTTTCCCAGTCTTGATTGGGTATGAAGACCTATTGCAAACTTTGACTACCCCTGAACAAAGCCAACCTTTAATTATTAATAAAATTCATCATTACAAGGATCAAACTGATCATTATTTCAATTTACAAGTTGAACGTTGCAACTATGCTGAAGCTGTTTTATTGCTGACCATTGTGGATGTTACTGAGTCAGCTTTGTTAGAGCAGGCTTTGTATCAGGAACGTAATGAGTTGCGATTGCAAATCATTGAGCGGCAAAAAGTAGAAACTATTTTGCGAGAAGAGTTAGAAGCTCATAAGAGAACAACTTTGGCTTTACAGCAAGCTAAGGAGACGGCAGAAATGGCCAGTCGAGCCAAATCAACTTTCTTGGCTAACATGAGTCATGAGTTACGAACGCCTTTGAACAGTATTTTAGGATTTACCCAAATTTTAAGACAAGATCAGAATTTGTCAACAGTTCATCAAGAAGCGATTGAAATTGTGTATCGTAATGGAGATTATTTGTTGAATTTAATTAATGATATTTTGGATTTATCTAAAATCGAGGCGGAACGCATTGAATTTCATCCCAGTCATTTTGATTTAGAACAACTTTTATTTGCAGTATTTGAATTGTTGAAAATTACCGCAGAACAAAAAAAATTGGTATTTATTTATAATAGGTTAAGTATTTTACCTAAAATAGTTTATGGAGATGAGAATAGACTGCGACAAATTTTCATCAATTTATTAAGTAATGCGATTAAATTCACTTCCAAGGGTCAAGTGGTGTTGAGTGTGGGCAGTTGTGAAGTCAACGATCCAGCTACTTTTAATGTTCCCTTGAAAAAAGAGTTTTCCGTGGAACAAATTCCAAATTACCGGGTAACTTTTCAAGTGGAAGATACAGGGATTGGAATTGCAAAAGCAGATTTGGCCAAAATTTTTTTGCCTTTCCAACAAGTGAGTTATAAAGTGTATCATTCTGGAGGCACTGGATTGGGGTTGTCCATTTCAAAACGCTTGATTGAATTGATGGGGGGAATTTTGCAGGTTTACAGTGTCCCAGATCAAGGCACATTGTTTGAATTTAGTTTGGTGTTGACTGACACTTCAAATTTAGTTAAGTTAGAAGAAGTTAGGCAAAATGTGAAAAGGATTATGGGTTTTGTTCGACCTGCCCATCGATCCAATTATCGGATTTTATTGGTGGATGATCGGGTGGACAATCGTTCATTATTGAAACATTTATTGGGACCATTAGGATTTGAGTTGGCTGAGGCAGTGGATGGGTATTCGGCTGTTCAAAAGGCGATTGAGTGGCGTCCGGATATCATTTTGATGGATTTGGTGATGCCAGGGCTGGATGGGTTGGAGACTACGCGTTGTTTGCGGCAATTGCCAGAAATGAGGCAGGTGAAAATTGTGGCAGTTTCAGCCAGTGTGTTTGATTTTGAGCAAAAACGCAGTTTGGAAATGGGTTGTGATGCGTTTATCAGCAAGCCAATTAACAGTGGTATTTTGTTGAATTGTTTACAGTCTCAATTGGGATTGAGTTGGGTGTATCAAGCAGAGGGAATTTCTCCTGATGGGGAAGAAGTGGTTGGAGACTGGGATAAAATTCCCACAGGTTATCAGTTGCGTTTTTTGGAAGAGTTGGTGAAGATGGGAGATATGTATGGGATTATGGAGTTTATGGTGGAATTGGAGCAGAAAGACAATAATATTGCACCTTTTGCTCAGAAGGTTTTTCAATTGGCAAAACGGATGGAATTGGAGCAGATTGGGGAAATAGTGGAGGTTTGTTTAAAGCGTCTTGGGATGGGACTGATGGCTTCTTAAGCAGGTGAATTTATTGTTGATGAGGGGTGGGGTATGGAGAATTCTGCCCGGTCTTAAAAGACCTGGCAGGTTTATAACTTGATATTTGTCAACAGAATGGATGTCGTTAGGCAAGATGAGGCTTATTACGAGCCTATAACGCCACCGTCGTTTTTGGTGATAACTACCGTGGCAGAGCGAGCATAGTTATTTCCTCCCAAAGGCCAATTGCCCTTGCCAGCCAAATTGCCACTTGCAAAGTCATCAGTGCTGAGGGTTGCCCCCGGATGTTGCACATTGATAAACATGTTTTTTTGATCAGGGGTGGCTGTTACACCGGTAATTTCTTGTCCTATTGGTCCGGTGAAAAAACGTCGCAAAATCTGATGCTGGGTATCACAAGCCAGCATTTGGTTATTGCCAAATTGTGCATAGTCACCGCGATTCATGAGGCTTTCGCTGGTGTCAGTTTGGATCCAGAGTCTGCCCTCAGGATCAAACCAGAGGCCATCAGGACTGTTAAATATTTGTTGCTCATCCAGAGATTTGTTTGCAAAATCAGAGTCATCTTGAGGTCCAGCTAAGATGAAAATATCCCAGTTGAATTGGGTTGCTTTGGGGTCATTACTGGCCTCAGTCCAGCGAATAATGTGTCCCCAACGATTGTTAGGGCGTGGATTGGCAGTGTCAATGGGACTGTTATCACTGCCACGACTGGCATTGTTGGTCAGTGTAAAGTACACTCTGCCAGTTTTGGGATCAATTGCGCCCCATTCTGGACGGTCCATTTTGGTGGCGCCAACACGATCAGCGGCCAGTCTGGTATTCACTAACACGTCAGCTTGGTCTTTAAAACAGGGACAGTCAGCAGTCTCATTTGTGTCAAGAGTAGGTTGCAAGGGACCTTGTCCCCATACCAATGGCAGCCATTCTCCACTGCCATCTGCGTTGAATTTTGCCACATACAGCGTACCTTGGTCCAGTAAATGTCCACTGGCGGTGGCTTTATAATAGGGTTCGGCGGAGATGAATTTATAAATGTATTCGTTCATTGCGTCATCTCCGGAATAGCAAACCAGAGGTTGTCCTTCAATTGCTGGGTGAAAAATTACGCCCTCATGTGCAAATCTGCCCAATTGAGAGTGTTTTACAGGCACACTGTTGGGGTCGAATGGGTCAAATTCTACGACCCAACCAAAACAGTTTGGCTCATTGCGATAGTCAGAGGTGGCGTCAGGACCTGTGGGGGCTGCATTGAAACGCGCATAAGCCTCTTGTTCGCCGGGTGTGTCGGCCAATTCCCAACCATAGCGACTGACGTCATAAGTTACTCCATAACGTTGGTGTTCGCGGGGCTGGTCATCGGTTTTCTGGGCTCGGTTGCGAAAATAGCCTGCCCAGTTTTCCTCGCAGGTCAAATAAGTATTCCATGGGGTTACTCCATGGGAACAGTTATTCAAGGTACCACGAGTTTTAGTCCCATCTGGGCTGTATTTGGTTTTAACCCAATCACTGCCACGCACTGGACCGGAGATTTCCATAACTGTTAATCCAGTAATACGTCGATTTAATTTATCAGCACTGACTTGCCATTGACCATCGGCTTGTTGTTGGATTTTAATCACGGATACACCATGTCCATACAGTTCAGTTAACACATCTTCGCTGCGACGCAAATTTTGTGCATCCTGTTGATAAATGGGGAAATCATCTCGTGATAGGGCTTGTCCAACTGCAGAATGGTGCATATAGCGAGGTTCTATATATTCATGATTGATGACCAATAGTCCCTCTTTAGAGCTACCATGGTCAGGTGAATTGCCTTCGATGGGAAAAAAGTGCATGCCATCATGATGAGAACCGATTGCATCCAGTTGTTGTTCCGCATTGTTGAATGGCAGGTCGTAGCGTAAATCAGGAGTGCTAATTGAGCGTCCCCATTCAGCAATCACCTGTGTCGCATATCCCTCGGGTACTACAGCCGTGTCAGCGGTGCTGATGGGAACTGCTTTAAAACCCAGTAGCCCCATATCGTTGTTGCCTGCCGTTGTTTCATTGGGTTTGGCAGTATGGGTGATAGAGTCATCATCATCATTGCAGCCAGTCAGTGTTAAGGGCGCAAATAGAGTGGCTACCATGGCACCAAGTCCACCTTTAAGTACGAGACGCCGATGCACAGTTGCCTGCAAAATGGCATCAAAATGCTGATTATTCGCAGGATTATGCACAAGATGTTCGTCATTGTTGCCAAGCATAGCGATATACTTCTTATTGTCATGTTTCATGGTCATTTGATTCCTAAATTCCGATTGAGTCATCAGGCAGTTTAGGAAGTCAGTATTACAGTGGCATGACAATGAGTACTGACTTGCGAGTGATTTTGACAAAATTTTAGAGTTACGCAGACAATAGAAGAGTTGGAAATTATCACAGAGACCGCGGGTATGAGCCCAAGTGTTTGATCAGGGAGGTGTGGGTTTCAAGTTCTTTTAGGGAATTGGCCACAGCGGGATCTTCCAAATGCCCTTCTATGTCGACAAAAAAGATATATTCCCAGATACCTTGTTTAGCGGGTCTGGATTCGATACGAGTCATACTGATATGATGGTTGGCAAAGGGGGCTAGGAGTTGGTACAGGGCACCGGATCGATTGGGACTGGAGAGTAGTAAAGATGTTTTGTCTTTCCCAGTGGGGAGAACGTCTTGTTTGCCCATGACTGCAAAACGGGTGGTGTTGTTGGCGCGGTCTTCAATGCGTTTAGCCAGTAGAGACAATTGATAGAGGTCAGCGGCTATTTGACCGGCAATGGCGGCAGATGAAGGTTCTTGAGCTGCGCGTTGGGCGGCTTGGGCATTGCTGTTGACGGGAATTTTTTGGATGTTGGGAAGATGAGTGTCGAGCCAAAGTCGGCATTGGGCTAGGGATTGTTGGTGGGCATAGATGTGGGTCAGTTGGTTCAGATTTTCTGATCGTGAAAGGAGATGATGATGGATGGGCAAGTCAATTTCACTGCAGATTTTTAAGGGGGTGTAGATAAAACAGTCTAGGGTTTGATTGACACCTCCTTCGGTGGAATTCTCTACTGGGACTACACCGTAATCAGCATTGTTGGCTTCGACTTCTCGAAATACTTCTTCTATGGTGGGTAAAGGTAGAGGTTGTATGGAGTGGCCAAAGTGTGTTTGCACAGCGGCTTGGGAATAGGTGCCTTCGGGTCCCAAAAAGGCAATGGTCAGGGGTTTTTGGAGGGCTAGACATTCGGACATGATTTCACGATAGATCCGAATGAGGGTTTGATTGGATAAAGGTCCTTGATTGCGAGAGATGACTTTGTGGAGAACTTCCATTTCTCGTTCGGGACGATAGAAGTGAGGTTGGCTTTCTTCCGCGTACTTGGCTTTGGCAACTTCCTTGGCTAACTGGGCACGTTGGGTGATCAATTCTTGGATGTGTTGGTCAAGTTCGTCAATACGGGTTCTGATGAGGGTGAGGGAGTTGTCAGTAGTCATGGCTATTTTGTGAATTTGTGGTTGATTCAGAGGGCCGGTTTGGTTGATAATGATCTAAGGTTGTTGTTCCAAACCGAGTGCGTACAATTTGTTTTTGGAAACTCCAGTCAATTGGCTGGTTAATCGGGCGGCTTGTTTCAGGGGGAGTTCTTGTTGGAGGGTTTTGAAGATGTGTTGCACTTCGGAACTGAGTGATTCAATTTCTACAGGTTCTGCTCCTTTGACGACTAAAACAAATTCTCCTTTTTGACGTTCTGGGAGAGTAGTCAGCCAATTGATGACTTCGATTATAGGTCCTCGATAGACGGTTTCAAAGATTTTGGTGAGTTCCTTGGCCAATACTAGAATGCGTTGATCACCAAATGAAGTGAGCATGTCTTGTAGGCATTCGAGGAGTCGATGGGGGGCTTCGTAAAAAATCAGCGTACGAGTTTCTGGTTTGAGTTCTTCTAACCTTTTTTGACGAGCCAGGTGTTTGGAGGGTAAAAATCCTTCAAATACAAATTGATCGGTGTTTAATCCAGCCACGGACAGGGCACTGATCAAAGCGCAGGGACCCGGGATGGGAATGACCGTAATGTGCTGTAAATGCGCAGCTTCCACCAGTAGGCGTCCGGGGTCACTAATAAGAGGAGTTCCTGCATCACTGATCAGGGCAATATTATCTCCCCTTAATAAGCGAGGTAGTAACAGCTCAATAGCGTGTCGTTCATTGTGTTGATGTAGCGCTTGTAAAGGGGTGCTGATGTTGAAATGGGCTAACAGATAACGGCTGTGGCGTGTATCTTCAGCCACGATGAGGTGGACTTCTTGTAATAGACGGCAAGCTCGTGGACTGAAATCATGGAGGTTGCCAATTGGAGTGGCAATCACATATAGTATACCTTTTGTAGATGACACTTCACCCTCTCCTTATTAAGGGTATTTTGATAGGACAATCACGGATATGACAAGACCATTGCGTACTTTTTGGACATTATTGTTGTTGTTGTGGGTATTGGGAGGATGCAGCACTGTGCCCACTGAACCTTCTCTTATTGAGGAAAGCATTCCAGATCCAGCGGCACCGGCTAAGCAATTGGAAGAGCAAGGTAAATACTTAGAAGCCGCAAAAGCTTACCAACAATTGGCAGCTTCTAAAGTGCCTCCGACCAAACAAGGGTATCAAGTTTCGGCTATTCAGGCTTTTCTGAAGGCGGGTTCGTTGGAGTTAGCCAAGGCGGAGTTGGCGCAGTTCAATTTGACTCAAAGTTTTGGGTTAGAGATTCCCTTGGCTTTTATTCAAACGGAGATCGATCTGGCAGAAAAGCGCATAGAGCCGGCCAGTACTCGTTTAAAAGGGATTGAAATCAGCAGTTTGCCAGAACTTTTGCAAATTCAGTATCGCCAATTGCAGGCTAAAGTAAGGTTGGCGCAAGGGCAGATAGTGCCTGCTTTGCAGGAATGGCGTCAACTTGAACAAGTCAAACAGTCACCTGCTGAATTGTCGGCTAATCAACGGGCTCTCTGGCAAGGCCTGAGTTCTTTGAGTGCTCAGCAGTTGACGCAAGAGTTACAGAGGCAGCCGGAATTTTGGGCAGCGGGTTGGCTAACTTTAGCATTGTTGACTAAAAATGTGCAACCTAAATACTTGACTCAGGCAATCAACGATTGGCAGTTGCGGTATCCCAATCATCCTGCAAAGGCCATAGTGGCAAAAAATCTTCTCCAGGAAGGGATTTCTCCAACGGCATTGCCTCAGAAAATTGTGTTGTTATTTCCTCTTAAAGACAGTCAATTTTATGAACAAGCGGAGGCAGTGCGGCAAGGTTTTATAGCAGCTTCTCAACAGATTACTCAAGATCGTTCCCATGTTGAAACAGAAAGGGTAGATGAGAGTAATGTGTTGAGTAAATATGAGCAAGCGGTGAAAGCGGGGGCAGATTTTATTGTAGGACCGTTGGAGAAAGAGCCGTTGGCTTTGTTGTCTAAAAAACAGGCTGTTTTGCCAATCCCAACTTTGGGACTCAATTTTTTGGAAGATAGGGTTAGAACTGGTAATTTTTATCAGTTCAGTTTGGCTCCGGAAGATGAAGTCGAGGCGATAACGGAAAAGGCTTTTGCAGATGGGCGTCGTAAGGCGCTTGTCATTGTTCCAAAAAACAGTTGGGGCGCCAGGGTGTTGAAGGCTTTTGAAACTATTTGGCAACAACGAGGAGGACAAGTGGTTTCTTCTCTCAGTTATGAGACTGAAGTTAAGGCACTGGCCGGCAAGCTCCGTGGGGTGCAGGCTGATGTCGTATTTATGGTCGCGTTTCCAAAGGAAGCTCGTCAGTTGCGATTATTGTTGGCCCAATCTTTGGGAGCAACTTTGCCAGTTTATAGTACTTCTCACGTGTATGCTGGTATTCCTGATCCCAATAATGATCGGGCTCTTGATGGATTATTATTTTTGGATATTCCTTGGATACTGACTCCCAACACCCAAGCTTTACAGTTGCAAGCGGGATTGGAAGCGAGTTCTCCTCAGGGAATGCGTCAACTCAGACGAGTTTATGCGTTTGGGATCGATGCCTATAATTTATTGCCTCAATTGCAGCAACTGGGTGAGCAAAACAGTTTGCAATGGGAGGGTCAAACCGGTCAGTTGTATCTTAATAAACAGGGAGAAATTCATCGCCACAAATTGCAATGGGCTCAGTTTGTAAATGGTATACCGCAGTTGATCCAAATGCCTTCACCCATTGTGATTCCAGTCCCGGTTCAAGGAAGATAGGAGGCAATTTTTGAGCACCCGTTCAGTTTAGGTCTTAATTGAAAATGCCCAGGAAACGATCAACGGGCACCCAGTTGGGTCAATGGGCAGAGCAGGTGGCGCACCGATATTTATGCGAACAGGGACTACACCCGATTGCCCATAATTACCGTTGTCAACTGGGTGAGATTGACTTGATTATGCAACAAGGGAATACACTGGTTTTTATAGAAGTGCGCTATAGGAAATACAATTACTTTGGGGGCGGTTTGTCCAGTATTGAAACGCCGAAGCAACAGCGCATTATTCAAACTGCTATGCATTACTTGAGCACTCATGCTCAATATATACAGTCAGAATGCAGATTTGATGTGGTCGTGCTCAGCGGCACTCAAACCTGTCCCCAATTACTTTGGATAGCCGATGCTTTCCGAGTAGAATAATTAATTTATTCTCAACTTGCTTCATACAAATGGATTGATTTGAAGAGAGCTCATTCCACAGATCCAATGAACAAAACTATACTATTACGAACTCCCCTCAATCAACTGGTTTTTCCGGAAACCTATCATCCTGTATTAAAAAGAATTTTTACTGCCCGCTCTTTACAGTCTTTGCAAGAATTGGATTATCGAACTCAATATTTGCATCATTATCGCAGTCTGCGCGGTATTTCTCAAGCAGTAGAATTACTTGCTCAGGCCATTTTCCAGCAGAAACATATACTTATAGTAGCTGATTACGATGCCGATGGCGCCACCAGTTGTGCTCTGGCAGTCAAGGCACTCAAACAAATGGGCGCTTGGCAAGTCAGCTACCTAGTTCCTCATCGGGAAAAACACGGCTATGGTTTAACTCTGGGTATTGTGCAACTGGCCTTAACCCAAAATCCCGACTTGTTGATCACCGTGGACAATGGTATTTCCAACAGGGAAGGTGTGCAATTGGCCAAGTCCCATGGGGTGCAGGTGCTCATCACCGACCATCATTTGTCTCCCCCAGAATTACCACCTGCCGACGCTATTGTCAATCCCAATCAGCCCCAGGATACCTTTCCCAGTAAAGCTTTATGCGGAGTAGGCGTCATTTTTTATGTGATGACCGCATTACGGGCCCATTTAGACCAACAAAAATGGTTTGACCAAAAACATATTCCCAAACCGGTGATGGGGGATTTTTTAGATCTAGTGGCTTTGGGGACTGTTGCAGATGTGGTTCCTTTGGATTATAACAATCGCATTCTGGTCGACCAAGGATTACGGCGTATTCGGCAAGGATACAGTAGACATGGGATCAAGGCCCTCATCACGGTTTCAAAACGAGATGCAGGACTGCTCACGGCGGCTGATCTGGCTTTTTCCTTGGGACCGCGTTTAAATGCTGCCGGGCGCATGGATGATATGAGTTATGGTATTAATTGCCTGCTTAGCGAGGGAGAAGAGGACGCATTACGTTATGCGCAACTACTGGATGACTTTAACCAGGAACGACGGGGCAGGGAAGCCGAAATGCAGCAAGATGCCTTGCAGATGATTGAGGAATTGCAAGGGCAGGGGCAGTTGGGTAAAACCCTCTGTTTATACGCTCAAGATTGGCATGAGGGTGTGATTGGTATTTTGGCTTCTCGGATCAAAGAACATCTGCACCGACCCGTCATCATATTCACCACTTCTGCCACCAATTCCAACCAATTAAAAGGTTCAGCGCGATCCGTGGAAGGAGTGCATATTCGAGACATACTAGCCAATATAAACACTCAATTCCCCAACATGATCCAGAAATTTGGGGGACACGCCATGGCTGCCGGTTTGACCCTGCCTCATGATCAACTGGATTTATTTCGCCAAACTTTTGAACAACAGGTCGGTCAGTGTCTCAGTGAAGAGGACTTACAAGGCATTACCTATACCGACGGTCGACTGGAGCCGGAAGATTTTAATGCGGCCCTGGCCGAACAATTGAAGACCATCACGCCTTGGGGACAACAGTTTCCAGAACCTTTATTTGAAGGAGAGTTTCAGTTGGTTGACCGACGGGTTATTAAAAAGCAGCACCTTAAAATGTCAGTGCGTCCTTTTGGACAACATGTTTTACCTATCGAAGCGATGGCGTTTAATACTTTAGACACGGATTGGCCCTTGCGAGTTAATCAAGTGTATTTGGTGTATCGCCTGGACATTAACGTATTTCGAGGATTTAAAAGTTTGCAATTGATTGTGGAAGAAGTGATACCGATGTAGGTTTAAGGGGATGGAGTGTAGCTGGGAACTTATTATATGAGCAAATTGCAAGGGCCTACGGTTGACCGGCTAAAGCCTCCACTCCAAGGATGACCGGCTAAAGCCTCTACTCCAAAGTATCTTACGGGGTTAATTTGGAGGAAGGGAGTGGAAGCTTTAGCCGGTCGTCCTTGGAGTGGAGGCTTTAGCCGGTCAACCGTAGGAGTTGAGCAACGGTAAGCCTATCAATCAGGTTACTGTTAGGATTTGTGTTTAAGATAATCCAGCACTTCGTCCCAAAATTGTACCCGCGCCAACATGGCCTGTTCCGCTGCCTGTTCCGCCTCTTGCCGCTTTTGTTCAGAGTTCCCAATCAGCTGTTCTAACATTTGCAGTGATAGGGGACCATGAAAGTCTTCATCCAAGTGAACATGCCTTCGCAAGTAGTAGTGGAAGGTGGGAGCCTGGGTTTGGCTGATGCCCATTCTGGATAAAAAGGCTCGAAATAGGGTGGGTATGATGTGTTCTCTACCCAGCGCTAGAGCAGCAGCGACCACGTGAGTTTGGTGGGTTGCGATAAAAGCAAAGGTGGTGCGAGTGAATTTTTGGGAGGGAAAGGGAATTAGGGGAGAGTTAAGGGCGATGTCTATTCCTTGAGTTTGGACATTGTTTAGGAACAGGAGTATATTTTGAGGGTCAGCGCCAATTTCCCGCATGGCTTGACAGTAGAGTTCAAAGTGGCTGCTGTAACGAATGCCAGATTCGGGTGGGGCTTGGTCAGATTCCTCCTCCAGTACCAAGGAATTGATAAAATATCGAGTATCTGCATTGCCCAGGGGCAGCCAGGGGTAATGGGAGGGGGCGAGTTGATTTTGCAAATATTTCACCAATGACATAAAATCCCATACAGAGTAGATATGGCAGTTCATGAAATGTCGCAGATCGGCTAAAGAGTGTAAAGCTTGGTAAACTGGGTGATGATTTAAAGTGTGTTGCAACTCTTTGAGAGTTGGGTTGTCTACAATAGTGGACATAGCAATAGGTACTCCATCAAAATGGGGTTGTTGTCGGAAAATCCCCATTGGAGTGGAGGCTTTAGCCGGTCAGCCGTAGGCACCACCCCCACAAATTGCAACGGCCTACCGCTAACCGACTAAAGCCTCCACTCCTACGTACTTTAACTAACGGCGCAATACGCTAACGCTATTGCGCCCTATATAGCAGCGCCCTATATAGCAGCGCCCTATATAGCAGTAGAGTTGGCAACTGGTTTGTGGTTGCCCACCATTCACTTCTTAAGAGGAGGAATTGGCTGTTTTTTTCTCTACTGATTAAAGAGGAATTGTTTAGGGACACAAGGGGGTTAATTTGGGAATTGCCAAACGAATTGAGGACCAGCCCATACCCAAATTGGCCTTTTTACTGGTGATTAACACGACTAAAGCGTCGGGTTTGTCGGGTACGACCATCATGAAATGATAGGTGTTTTCAGTGGTCATTTGCATCTCCTTGATCAGGTGTTTTTTATTGTTGCCTCGCATGTTGGCAATCATGTCTTCTACTGCACTGATGGTTCGACCGCGAAACATATCGACTGCGGCCGCAGCTACCGCATCAAGGTAAGATTGAGTAAAATAAGGTACATTATGCGAGACGCCCAGCAACAATCCGCTGTTTAAATCGACGACTGCACATCCTAAGGCAGCATCTACATTGCGAACCACATCACTGCAAATTTCATTAATATCCATTCACTTCTCCTAAATAACATATAACGGCTGGGGAAAAACTTGACTGGCAACAGACTTTCTACCAATCTATACTTGGTTGGACCCATGGGCGTGGGAAAAACGACCATCGGCCGACATTTGGCGCCTATCCTTAACAAAACGTTCAAGGACAGCGACCGTGAAATCGAACAGCGTACGGGCGCCAGCATCCCGCTCATTTTTGAGCTTGAGGGGGAAGCTGGATTCCGAAAACGAGAACAAGCTATTATTGCAGAACTGACTCAAGAACAAAACCTCATCTTGTCCACGGGCGGTGGTGCAGTACTTTGTCCTGAAAATCGCAGGCTTTTGAAGTGTAACGGTTGGGTCATCTATCTCTACGCTTCCCTCAATGAGTTAATGGAACGCACGGCTCACAGTCGGCAACGTCCTTTATTACAAACTGCTGACCCCCGGGCCCGTTTAGAACAACTGCTTTTGGAAAGACATCCTTTGTACAAAGAAGTCGCTAACATTACCATAAAAACTGGGGATAGAACCATACGACAAGTAGTCAGAACTATCCTTAGAAGACTGAGACAATTGGAATTTCATGAAAACTCTACAAGTTGATTTAGGACCGCGCAGTTATCCCATTTCGATCGGTTCCTCCTTACTTGGACGGACTGAATTATTTTCTCCCCACGTGACCGGTCGACAGGTTATGATCGTGACCAATCCCACTGTATCATCGTTGTACTTGAAAAGATTGCGTCCCGCCCTGGCAAATTATACCGTTCAAGTACATGAATTTCCGGATGGGGAAGAATATAAAACCCTAGAACAACTGCTGCCTCTGTTTGACCAACTGTTAACCGCTCAATTTGAACGACGCTGTACCTTGATAGCTTTAGGCGGTGGAGTGGTTGGAGATATGACGGGATTTGCCGCAGCCTGTTATCAACGCGGTGTGCCTTTCATTCAAGTGCCTACGACCCTACTGGCTCAAGTGGATTCCTCTGTAGGTGGCAAAACCGGAGTGAATCATCCTCGGGGTAAAAATATGATCGGCGCTTTCTATCAACCGCAAGCAGTGATTATTGACACAGATACCCTGCAAACCTTAGATGATCGACAATTCAGCGCTGGTTTGGCGGAAGTTGTCAAATACGGTTTAATTCGAGATGCCCCATTTTTTGACTGGTTAGAAACCCAAGCTTCAGCATTGATGAAACGAGATCCAGGCGCCCTGTCGATTGCCATTGCCCGCTCTTGTGAAATTAAAGCCGACGTAGTCGCGCAGGATGAACGGGAAGGGGGGCTGCGAGCAATCCTCAATTTGGGTCATACCTTTGGTCACGCCGTAGAAACAGCCATGGGTTATGGAACGGTTTTACATGGGGAAGCTGTCGCCATTGGTACGGTTTTGGCTGCCAGGATGTCCCTGCAATTGGGAGGAGTCACTCCTCAAGATTTAGACCGCCTGCTCATATTATTTCAACGTATGAACTTACCCACTCAACTTCCCAGTCAGTTAACTGCGGATACCTTGCTGTCTCTGATGCAACTGGACAAGAAAGTTGAACAAGGTCAAATACGTTTGGTTTTACTGAAACAATTGGGGGAAGCAATGATCAGCAATGATTATCCTGCAGATCTGTTATCCCAAATTCTGACAGTTTCCTTATGAGACTCACTCCACCATCATGACTGATTTAGCTCCCTACGCCGCTGCTAGCTCATCTTCTGACGGAAGACGATATCCTGAAGATCCGTCTCATTCCTCACTATTTACCCTTCATGTTCAACACAACCTTTACCAACACGACGTGTTGCGCATTTTACAAGCCACTGCATTTCGGCAACAGGAACAAAAGTCACGATTTGCCCTAGACCAAGAAGAAGAACAATTTCGAACCCGACTGTCTCATGCTGTGGAACTGGCCTTTTTCTGCCGCTATTTGGCACGTCAACTGTGCTTGAATGAAACCTTGGCAGAGGCTATTGCTTTGGGATATGAACTGGGGCAACCCCCTTTTGGGGTAGCTGGAGTGACCATTCTCAATCATTGCGCCAATAGCTATGGAGGCTTTGATCCCCATGTCCAAAGTTTACGCATTGTCGATGAATTAGAAGAACAATACCCTCAGTTTCGCGGACTCAATCTGTCCTTTGATACTCGAGAGGGCTTATTGAGACAATGTCCCCCTAAAGTTGCCAAAACCTTGGGACCAGTGGCCCTGCGTTTTTTAGAACCGGAACACATTACTCCCCCCAGTCTTGAGGCTCAAATTGTAGACTTGGCTCAGGACATTCTCTGCACTTTACATGATTTGGAAGATGGGCTGTGGGCCAAACTATTTGGCATACGACAACTTAGAGAATACACTCTCTTTGATCAACACTATTCAAAAACACTGAAGACCTGGCCCAATCTTTCACAAAGGCGCATTATTCATCAAACCTTGCACACCATGCGTCTGGAACAATTCAATAATCTCATTGAGACCAGTCAAGATCAACTGGATGCCATGCAGCCCAAAAATCCAGAAGAAGTTCGCCTGCAACCCGAACCTTTGATCACTCTCAGCGCCCAAGCCTTTGAACCTCATCTGGAACTTAGCCAATTCATCTCCACCCAACTGGCCCAACATCATCGGGCACGGCGAATTATTTATCGGGCTCATCACATCATTCGCAGACTGTATGAAGCCTATAACAACGACCCCTATCTATTGCCCATAGAAGCCCAACTAGAAGTACAACGTTTACAAGCCCAATGGGGAGGAGACCAAGGGCGTGCCAAAGCCATCATTGACCACTTAGCCAGTCTTACTGATCGCAGTCTCATTAAAGAGTATACTTCGCTGTTCAACTGATTAACACTCTTTACAAATTGATCCCAAATTTACCACTCTCTTAATCTCGTTCACCCATCATAAAATCTAAGGAGTAGAGGCTTTAGCCGGAGTGAAGGCTTTAGCTGGAGTAGAAGCTTTAGCTGGAGTGGAGGCTTTAGCCGGAGTGGAGGCTTTAGCCGGAGTGGAGGCTTTAGCTGGAGTGGAGGCTTTAGCTGGAGTGGAGGCTTTAGCCGGCCAGCGGTAGGCCCTTGCAATTTGTGTATGTGGGGTGATGCCTACGGCTTACCGGCTAAAGCCTCCACTCCAACGTATCTTAACTGAGGAGCAACTCTCATTTTTTCATGATTGCATACTTTTGCAAGAGGTCTACTGATAGTTAACATAGGGCGCAATGGCGTTAACGTATTGCGCCGCATGTTGATCCCAAATTTACCACTCTCTTAATCTCGTTCACCCATCATAAAAGCAAAAATGGGGATTACCTTGTCTATCGTGTTTTCATACGGCACAATACGCTAACACTATTTCGCCCTATATTACTGAGCGTTTTCTTGCGAAGCGCATCCGTCTAGTTTCCTAAATTTCAGTAATAAACCCTCATTCAACACTCCTTATAAGGAGATAATCATGCGCCATAAAACCATTCCTTCTTCTGGAATCTTCGCAATCACAGGTCTACTGCTATTGCCAACCTTAATTTTAATACCCATTCAATCACAGGCAGTTCTTACCAACAATCTGCTCATTTACTACGACTTTGAACCTGCAGCGGGTGGATTTGGAGGCCTGCAAAATGTAGCTCCAGGCGCAAATGGGTCGTACGGTGCCTACAAAACCAGTGGGACATTTTTGTACAATTTCAGTCCTTCTGGCCCTGGATTTGGAGGATCGGGCTTCAACGCCCACTATGCAACTTACTTTAACAATGGATCTGTCAATACAGATCGCAGTGGCTTACTGGTCAATAATGCATTAAATCTGGTATCTGTGCGTGCTGACGCCATCACAGTACCTATTGCCAGCACAAACCTTGGCAATCACTTCACCATTTCTGTGTGGCACAAACTGCCTCTCAACGCAGTTCCGCAAAGCAGTAATCGTTTTTTTGTCTTTGAAGCAAAAAACAATTACCGCGTATCTTGGGGCATTGGAGGAGGTGATACTTATGCGTCTTATGTGAGCCAAACTGGTGCCAAATCAGCCACTCTGCCAAAAGGCAGTTGGCATCATGTAGTGCATGTGTTTTCCAACAAAAATACCAGTGCTCCAATACTCGAAACCTTTGTGAATGGAAATTCCTTAGGTACCCAAGCAGGTACTTCGGCTGTAAGTTTCACTGCCCTTTATTTTGGTAGAGCCCGTGATGGTGCCGATAATCGTCATTGGGATGGTATGTTGGACGAATTGGCAATTTGGAATCGCGCCCTGACCGCGGCAGAAGTCACTCAACTCTACAACCTGGGACTGTCCGGATTCCCCATAGTGAATTTGCCCCGACAACTCATCAACTTTGCCCCCACCGACCAACTCGTCACTGCCGGTACCGCTCTCCTTTCCGCAACTGGAGGTGCTTCCGGCAATCCTGTCGTATTCAACACTCCGAGTTCCAGCGTATGTAGCATTTCTGGTAACACAGTCACTTTACTGGCACCAGGTACCTGTATCGTAAACGCCAACCAACTGGGCGATGCTTCCCATTTGGCAGCTCCCCAAGTCACTCGCAGTTTTCTAGTGCTGAAAGCAGATCAAAGCATTACCCTTACTCCTCCAAATCATGTTACAGTTGGCGATCTGCCCTTTGTCCTAACTGTCAGCGGAGGAAATTCAGGCAATCCAGTCACCTTAGCCTCCAGCACTCCAGGCGTATGCGCCGTCACTGGAACCACTCTAACTCCAGTCAGTATAGGGACTTGCACCATCATTGCCAATCAACTTGGGAATGTCAACTATAATGACGCCCCCCAAGTGACTCAAGATATTCCCATTCACCCAGCCATCAACGTTCGACAAATTGCCAGCCCCATTCCCAATGGAGACAACGTTGAGTTAGGTCCCTCTGACATTGACTACCCCATCAGTCGCACCTTCACCATTGACAACCTGGGTCAGCGAGATCTGCTACTTACAGGCAATCCAAAAATTCGCCTCAGTGGTCCCAATGCTGGAGAATTCCGCATTGAAGATCAAGACACTTTGAGCTCAATTCCTGCAGACAACAGTACCACTTTTACCCTTCTGTTTGAGCCCACCACCATTGGCAATAAAATTGTGACTTTAACCATTCCCAATAATGGTTCTCTGGACGAGACCTACTTTTTTACGGTGAGCAGTTTCACTGAGCCCCATAAAAATCTACACATCAACTTAGATGGCACAGGTCAAGGTACGGTAAGCAGTAATCCCGAAGGCATAGAATGCCCGCCAAATTCAAACAGTTGCAGCCTATTGGTTGCAAACACCCCGCGCTGGATAACCTTAACTCCAGTTCCGGCCACCGGCTCTAAATTTCTAGGCTGGACTGGAGACCCTGTCTGTCAAAACAATGGTAAAGTGCTGGTCTCAGCAGACACCACCTGCACTGCCACCTTCGTCCTTCAAGATTACGAGCTCAGTTTGGGCGTGGTCGGTCAAGGCAAAATACAAGGTCCGGGCATAGATTGTCCCACCAACTGTCAAGCAGTATTTCCCTATGGCAGCGCCGTTCAATTGACCGCCATTCCCGACCGAGAATGGGTTCACAGCAGTTGGCGTTGGAATTGTGACCAGACTGGCCTTGCCACCATCACAGCCCCGACCCTCTGCCATGCCCTATTTGAACCCGACTCTTCAGGACCAAATATAGGAGATGGGAATGGAGATGGGATATTGGACGCTCTGCAACCCAACGTGATCACTTTACCTGAAAAGGTAGCCAACAGTCACATCACATTTGAAGTTTTGCCCGAAACTTGTGCCATCAGTGATGTCTACACCGATGTAGCAGAAAACTACGGACAACCAGACAAAACCAAACCTTTACCCCAAGGGCTCATCTATTTTGAAATTGCCTGTTCGGAAGCCCAAATCAGTCTATACTACCATGCCATAACCCGCCCGAGACGCAATTTTCTATTCCGCAAATTTGGACCCACGGTACCTGGCAATCTAAATACTCTTGATTGGTACAATCTGCCCAACGTCACCTTTTCTCTAGCCTCAGTAGGAAATCAACCTGTGATCAAAGCCACTTACACCCTTAAAGACGGTGAATTGGGAGACAGTACTGGAATAGATGGACGCATTGTAGACCCCGGAGGAATTGGATTCCCCTCAGATCACTAGACCTCTTGCAAAAGTAAATAAGGCTTTAGCCGGAGTAGAGGCTTTAGCCGGAGTAGAGGCTTTAGCCGGAGTAGA
>DYNP01000031.1 GCA_020721005.1 Thiomargarita sp. | reverse complement strand
TATTTTACCGCACTACGCAGAGAATTGACACAGGGTAGTTGTTTGTCAGCGAGTTGTCCTGACCGCACAGTGGATCGTTAAACACATATATTTCTATCGAGAACGACATTGCTCCTCACAGGATGGGAGTTTCAATTTTTCTACTGCCGACGATCTTGAATTGCAAGAGCAGTAGTGATATCCGGGTTGCATAATCACTTCATTTTCTTTAGGATGGTTCTTATTCCTAGATGATTGAATTGTCTTTCCAGATTGAATTCCTAATTTTTTCTCTGTATGTTTCTTAGTGGACTTGGTTTTGGGTGTACTGGAACTATTATGATCCCTCAAAGGTTCTCGTGTCGTGGAGTTTTTTTTTACGATACTCCTGATATTTTTCACAATAATCCTCTGTAGAAAAGTTATATCTGTCTGTGAATTCAGAGCAGTAATTTTCTAAGAAATAGGCAGGTTCAGGATATTCTCTAGACCATTTTGACCACAAACTTTTTTTATTACTAGAGCGTTTATTGTTGTTAAGCCATTGTTTAAACGATTCACCACTGTCCCGAAGCACGTCCTCAATTGTCTTTCCGGTCGAATTCCCTTCTCTATCCACAGCCTCTGTCAACAACCATGTTTCAAAATCATTGTATTCTTCAGATTTAGAGGGAGGTGCAGTGGGAGCAACAGTGGTCGACGGTGGTGCAGCAACTCCTGCGTTTTCAGTAGCAGATGTCGTTCCTGTAGCCTCTGTAACAGTTTGGACTTTCAGCAGTTTTTCTTGTAACTCAGTTACCTCTTTTTCCTTTTCCCGGAATGAGCTTTCTGCCGCACTTTTTTCTTTTTGTGCCGCTGCTAACCGATTTGTCAAGTCAGCTATTCGGTTCTTCAATTCCTCTTGTTTTTTCGCTTCCTTATATTCCCTCGCCTGTTTTTGCAGTTCAGTCCGAGCATACTCATAAACAACAACGGTTGCAGTTGTGAACATGAGGATGAAGAATAAATTTAGCCATGTTAGACACGTTGGAGGAGTGACCACTTCGCCAGTTGTAAGTAACAATGTTTTACATTGCAAAATATCTTTAATTTCTTGATACTGATGTAGTTTAACGTACCCAGTAGATATGAAACAGAAATTATTGGGAAGATTAGCTACAAAACTAACATAACGTTCTCTGCTACCATTTGAAGAAAAGACGCAGCCGGTTTTTTTGACAATGGGTTCATCTGGAATGTGTACTGGGTAGAATTGAATTGCGGGGATTATAGTCGCATCTTTACTGTTAAATATTTCCTCTGCGTAGTTACAAAAGAGTTGTAATTGAGAATGTTCAATGGGAGACAACAACGTTGCGATAGCGTCTAAAACGCTCTGTTCAGGCGCATTGAATTCTAAATACAGGGTTGTTGAGATGGCTCCACCGGCAAAATGAGAACGCGTGGTCGGCATGTTTGCAATCAATAAACCGAGCCGTTTATTTTTACGAATTATTGCAAATTTAGTGGATTCTAGGTTGCCAATTTCTTCTCCTCTGAGTACAGTCGCATAGACTTTATCAGCAAGCTCAAATAGTTGAAGTGTTCCTGCTTGCACGCACCAATCGTAATTACTGCCTTGCTCCTCTTTGCGAGTGTGGATAGCAACTCCAATCGGTTCAATAAGTAGTTGTTTCATTTCTCTCTTACCTACTTAGTTGTCGTTAAAACATTCTTGAGTATTGTCTGGAAATAGTTTCCAATTCTGAGTATGTATATCAAAGTAATAGCTACATTTAACGGTTACTGTTTCGTTTTGGGGTGGCTTTTTTTTTTCGTACTCTACATATTCCTCACAGTAATTTTCCACGCCTGGCGGTATCGACATTTGTTGATATCTGAGAGTGAACTCAATACAATAATGTTCCAAGAAGAAATAAGCCGGTTGAGGAAGATTATTAAACCAATCTTTGATGGGTTGCTTCGTCGTCGGTTGCTTCGGTTTCTTGTCCAGCCATTGTTTAAATGATTTTCTGCTTTCCCTAAGAGCATCACCAATTGTCTTGTCAGTCAACTTCTCATCGTTATCTACTGCTTTTAACGACAGCCATGTTTCAAATTGTTTCTGTTCTTCAGATTTAGGCACAGTCTCCCTAGTATTATCAGAGGTGGGCTTAGATTGTGGTAAACGCTTTAACCTCTGTATTTCTTTTTCCAACTTCCGCGTTCCCCTCTCTAACTGGTCTATTTGAGTCTCTTTTCGCGATGCTTCTGATTTGCAGATACCTAACTTTGTTTGCAGTAAACTTTCCTCTATTTTTAATCTAGAAATCTCAGATAGTATCCGATCTTGCTGTTTTTGTTTCTCAACTAAAGATTGTTTTTGCAGTTCAATCCGAACATACTCATAAACAACAACGGTTGCAGTTGTGAACATGAGGATGAAGAATAAATTTAGCCATGTTAGACACGTTGGAGGAGTGACCACTTCGCCAGTTGTAAGTAACAATGTTTTACATTGCAAAATATCTTTAATTTCTTGATACTGATGTAGTTTAACGTACCCAGTAGATATGAAACAGAAATTATTGGGAAGATTAGCTACAAAACTAACATAACGTTCTCTGCTACCATTTGAAGAAAAGACGCAGCCGGTTTTTTTGACAATGGGTTCATCTGGAATGTGTACTGGGTAGAATTGAATTGCGGGGATTATAGTCGCATCTTTACTGTTAAATATTTCCTCTGCGTAGTTACAAAAGAGTTGTAATTGAGAATGTTCAATGGGAGACAACAACGTTGCGATAGCGTCTAAAACGCTCTGTTCAGGCGCATTGAATTCTAAATACAGGGTTGTTGAGATGGCTCCACCGGCAAAATGAGAACGCGTGGTCGGCATGTTTGCAATCAATAAACCGAGCCGTTTATTTTTACGAATTATTGCAAATTTAGTGGATTCTAGGTTGCCAATTTCTTCTCCTCTGAGTACAGTCGCATAGACTTTATCAGCAAGCTCAAATAGTTGAAGTGTTCCTGCTTGCACGCACCAATCGTAATTACTGCCTTGCTCCTCTTTGCGAGTGTGGATAGCAACTCCAATCGGTTCAATAAGTAGTTGTTTCATTTCTCTCTTACCTACTTAGTTGTCGTTAAAACATTCTTGAGTATTGTCTGGAAATAGTTTCCAATTCTGAGTATGTATATCAAAGTAATAGCTACATTTAACGGTTACTGTTTCGTTTTGGGGTGGCTTTTTTTTTTCGTACTCTACATATTCCTCACAGTAATTTTCCACGCCTGGCGGTATCGACATTTGTTGATATCTGAGAGTGAACTCAATACAATAATGTTCCAAGAAGAAATAAGCCGGTTGAGGAAGATTATTAAACCAATCTTTGATGGGTTGCTTCGTCGTCGGTTGCTTCGGTTTCTTGTCCAGCCATTGTTTAAATGATTTTCTGCTTTCCCTAAGAGCATCACCAATTGTCTTGTCAGTCAACTTCTCATCGTTATCTACTGCTTTTAACGACAGCCATGTTTCAAATTGTTTCTGTTCTTCAGATTTAGGGAGAGGTTCAGTGGTAGCAACAGTAGTCGGCAGTGGAGTAACTCCTGCGTTTTCAGTAGTAGATGTTGTTCCTGTAGCCTCTGTAACAGTTTGGGCTTTCGGCAGTTTTTCTTGTAACTCCCCTATTTTTTTTTGTAACTCCTCTACTTTCTGTTTGTTTTCATCGCACTTTTTTGCATCATCTTGTGCCTTTGTTAATTGAGCTTGCAAGTAGGCAATTTTTGTTCTCAATTCCTTTTCATCTGCTGCTTGTTTATCTGCCAGTATCCTTTTTGCTGTTGTTATTTGATCGTACAGATAATATCCGCCACCTCCCCCCGCAACTAAAATTATGATCAGCAGTCCTATGGTTAAACCTTGTTTCACCCAGTTAAGTTGCAACCAGTGCTTATATGGCGGTCTAACCACTTGATCAGATAGTTCTACAATTTCTGTTTCTGTCAATGTCAACACCAATAGTCTAATTCTGTTATCTAAATGTGTTGCAAGGGTTTCGTATTGAGATGACGACACATGCCCAGTAGAAACAAAACAAAATTCTGCGGGTAACTTGGCTAAAAAATCTGCGTATTGGCACCGCTCTGTAATGGGAGAATATACCAGACCTCTTCTCACCAAGGAGTTCACACTTCCCATAGGTACAGAAGACAACGTAATTTGAGGCAATTGGATGGGATCAGGTTGACTTGGAGAGTGAGTAAACAAATCTTCAGCATACGCTAAAAATAAATCCAACTCTTCCTTCAATAATGTTGTTGCAGCACTTAAAATGGCTCTCCTATCAGACGCTTTAAATTCAACGTAGAGAGTAGTTAAAATAGGTCTGCCTGAGAAATCGCGACGCGAGGTCAACATATCAGCAATCAATAAACCAATTTGCTGACCGTGTTGTATTACAGAGAAACTAACCGAATCGCTATTCCCAATAACGTCCCGACATAGAGTCTCTGAATAAATGGCTTTTGCCATTTCCTGCAACTGAGTTATACCTATTTGAACATACCAACCATAATCAAATCCTTGATTCTCTTTGCGTGTGAATAAAGCAGCCCCTGTAGGAGTTATCATGTACACCTCATTAGTTCAGTAAATCTCTGTTGCCATAGATGGCTAAATGTCTATCCCGAGTTCCCTTTAATTTCTGGAGAGTGTTCCAAAATTTTTGTTCAGATTCTGATTTTACCACCTTATCTGATTCCAACTGAGACAGTGCAAACGACAAAGCGTAACGTAATGGTTGATCGACAAACTCAGGGGTACACTCTATGCGAGGTTTTCTTTGGAAAACAGGGCGTTTAGTTGTACTATCAAAATAGGTAAATTCGACACAACCAAGTGTTTTAATGGGAATAAGCACACCTGCCATGTTATCATTTGAATTCAGCAAGTTAATTACATCAGCATAGCGAGAATTAAACTTCTCTTGCAGTTCCTTTTTTCCTGGCTCTGTTTTTAACCATTTCTCGCACTTTGTGACAACGAAAAGTACAAGCACCTTTCGCCTACTATTGACAACTAACGGCTCTTGTAAATAAAATTTTGCCATTTCGGGTGTTGCTCTCTCATCGAAGTACGTTTTATCGCCTTCAATCAAGGCTACTGCATCGAGTACATTGATGAAGATAACCGTTTCTTGCAACTTCTCTTTAAATTTTTTGTATTCAGAGTGTTTCTCTGAAATCTTCATATAACCACCTGGAATATCCCAAAACCCCAAAGTAAGTTTAAGTTCTTCTGCCAAATGAACGTCAAATACTCTTTCAGCCATCACTTGATTACCTTCAATTAATGGCTTTAAGTCTTGAAAATGAGGTTGTTCAGTCACTTTATGTAGTTTAGTGTAGGCATCTGATAACACTCTCATGGTATCTTGTTGTGGACGAACTATAAATTCCTTAATACTGTGGTCATTTGCAACAGCATTGTACGTGGTGGCAAGGACACTGGTTTTACCCACTGATTCAGGTCCAATGAGCATAATTGTAACTTTTTGAGGGGGGATAACATTAATCGTTGAACCCGTGAGCTTTTCTACCAGAGAAAAGATGATGCCCATTGCATACCGCATTCCACCGCAAAGTACAAGAGAGAATAGCACAATCAGGGAAAGACTGAATAATCCCTGATCCCTACTGATGGTAGAAACTTTTGTCGGAGGGGAGGCAGGCGAGGACTCACTTGGAGTTATAGGAGGTGTTTCAGACAACGAAAGTATTGCCTTCATGGTCTGAAGTAATTCAGCGGAGAAAAGAAATCCAAGCCAAATTATTAGGAAGGCAAAAACCAGCATCGTCATTTTCCAATGAGGGTCTTTCTTGAAAAATACTGGGGTGTTCGGAATGAAAAACAGCAAGCCAATAGCAACTAAATCGACGAGAAATATTACCAAACTGAGTAAGTTAAGCGAGAGCATTAATTAGTCTTCCTTATGCTGAGTAAATATTATTGACAATCTACCCCTAGACAAATATCTCATTTCAACTAAGGGTAGATTAGAATATTCCTAGATATCAAAATCTGTTCGCACCTTAGTAGCACACCCAATCGCTTCGTTGATAGTTCTCTGCCAACGAGCCAAGAGTTGTCTGAACTTTTCGCGTTTTCCAAACTGAATGGGCCAGATTTTACCGCGATGAATACTAAGGAAACTTTCCCATTCATTATCGATATCGGAAGTCCAGACAGCACGATCTCTAAATTCTTCTATCAACGCAAAAATAGCTTTACTGGGATCAACTGCCATGTCGCCCTGTAATTTCTTACGCACACCAAAAACTGCTTCTTTGTAGTGACTGAGCAGACCATTTGCAACATTTTCTGCTCCGTCAGAAGTCGCTCCCCCCGCTGTTGCAATATCAATAACGATGTTAGGATCAAGCATAGGGTCGAGAGGACCCATTTCTTCCCGTACACGGTAGTGGAAATGGCTGTGATAGGAAAAGTGAAAGTTAGTGAGATAAACAAACGCTTCATACAAATGCTGATGTTCATCTTTGTTGAACAGTTCTTGAAAACTACGAAGGCGCTCCAGTTGACTCTCTGTGGGATCAGATACCTCAGAGAGTAGAGAATTCAAAATATCCTCGGACAAGATGCGACTTAATACCTTTTGCAAGGCTTCACTAAGCATTTCTTGCAGAGCATTATCCAATTTACATAGATGTTGAGTCAGATGAGCTCGCAAAATATGAAGTTGATCTTGAACTGCCGCAGGCCACCCCCCTCTGTCAAAAAATGCGCTGGTTAAATCCTCCACAGAAGGTACATGTGGATGTTGTTCAGCATGATTACAAAGTTCTTGAACTGCTTTATTAAACCTATCCCTGTTTTCACCACTTTCATTGATACGCAGTTCACCAACTAATTTTTGCAAATCCATTTTCAGTTTATTGAAAAACTTAGTAAACAACGTGCGAAATAACCGCAAATCTCCATCATCCATAATACCGCCACCACCCAAGAATTTGCGTACTGGCTGTTCTAAATCAATTAGACTGCTACGAACATTTTCCAGATCATTGACGAGAAATTGGACATAACGCTTATCGATCCGATGTAAGTTTTGAGAGAGATGTTCTAAAACCGGAGCAAATATCTTGTCTGCTACTTCAGCTGGTCTGCTACAATTTGCGACTAGAACTTGTGGACGACCGTACAGTGGCATTGGATTACGGACTAAGGTTTTAACCTGTTCGGTATTTCTCACATTGTCATTGAGGACGATGAAGAGCCAGTCCGCTAGTTCCACTTGTCGCAATGAACGACTGATCAAACTAACTGTTTCGTATTCATCCCAAACCGCCCCGTTTTCAGGAGGCATCTTGAGGAGTAACACGGCATCTACTTCATGTTCTAAAGCCCGCGTTAACTTTTCCTGATCTTGTGAAACCTGTTCTAATCCGGGCAAATCTACAAAACACAACCCTCCTGCGTCCACATTTGGGAATTTCGTGTAAATATTGGCAACCTTTACCGCTAGATGTAGAGGTGGCTTATTTTCACTATGAGCGACATACTCCCGTAACTCCTTCATCTCAACCCGTTTGGAGGGTTTTGATAATAGTTGTCCAATTTCGCTAAAGCTGCGGTGTATAAAGGTTAGATGTTCATAGATAGCATGTTCTAAAGCCCTATCATTACTAATTTCTAACTGAGGTAGTGGATTGCGGAACTCATCTATGGTTTTAGGTCGTTTATCAAAAACGCCCAGTTTCTCATAATACGGATAAATAACTTCTTTGAGGAACTCATCTTTGGTGTAAAATGCTATTTCCGCATGAGAATTACCTTGTGAAATATGGTAAATTTTGCTTTTAGCACGGGTCAGCGGTAATCCGCCAGCGGATGGAATTTCATTGTCAGTCAACCCAGATATCTTTTGCAAAGTTGTACTTTTACCTTGCTTAGGTAAGCCCATCACGCCGATGTTGATGGTATCTTTCTGGAACCGTTCAATGATCTTGTTAACTTCTCCACGCAACTTGCCAACTTTTGCCTGTAAGGAGTCTTCTTGATCAACATTGCCAACTTGTTGAGGAACTGCTGTAACAGCTTGTTTAAAAGGGGGTGGAACTGTATCATCAGGTTCTTTCCCTGTTTCAATGGCTAACTTCTTCAGTTCATCAAGTAGGTTTGTGAACTCTACCAGTCCTTGTTGCACTTTTTTGAGTGATTCGACCTTGGCTTTACGCCGGCTGAGTAACTCGTTAATAGTCTCGGTAATTGACATAATAAGCCCTTAAAATAAATATATAACAAATTAATCATTACGTATTTAATATGCTGCAATTAACTTATGATGCAACAAAATTTCAAAATGTTTGAGAGATGTTCAAGATTTGTAAAGTTCCCACTTGCTTGCTCACCCACATTATATTTAGTTTAGCATAATATCGGTATTAATATCAATAGTTCGGACAGCTTTTTGTAATCGTTCGTGAAATCAACAGGTTGAGAAATTAATGCGATTTGCCAACCACTTGAAATATCAATGAAATTTTGAAACTGTCCAAACTATTGAATATAATTATCTAGTGCTTATTGACAGGTTGCTCTCTTAAAATATTTTGAATCAATTATATAGCTCTTTCATATTTAGATGATGTTATTCTTGTTGCGTTATTAAAATCATCAGTTTACGTGTTTCAACGATACTGCTTTGAGACAGCAATTCTTAGTAAGAAAACTTAAATTAGTTATAATTCAATTAGTTATCAACAATATCTAAAATTTTTGCAAAAATTTTAACACATTGAATATTTTCGAGATTATTTTCATACCGAGAATTGCTGCCCAAAATTGCAACAAATGATTGATCATCGACGACGCGACAGATAAAATGCGTA
>DYNP01000045.1 GCA_020721005.1 Thiomargarita sp. | reverse complement strand
GCTGAACTCAAGAGACAAATGGAGATAATGGAGATTGGAAACACTACAGGTGTTGAAACTCGGGCATTTATCGAAGATAAAACAAAGACTGTAAACGACTTCATGCGTTCTATCTTGAGTAAGAAAGAAAAAGAAACAGAGGTTGTAGTTCTTGGCGTTCCTGATGAACTCAATATGAAGCGAGAAATTGCTGACGCTATTGCAGTGAGACTTGGTTCAAAAAAAGCTGATATGTCAAAGAACACATTTAGAGGCGCGTCAATGCTTGATATGGCGAGAAGCCTTACAGGGTACAATGGATACAACAGAATAGAACTTGCTTCAAGAGCTATGGTATCTGCTGACTTCCCAGTGCTTCTCGTTGAGGGTGGTAACAGAGTGCTTGCTGAAGAGTGGATGGCGCAAGACCATACATATACTCAGTTTGTCAAAGAGGTTGACCTCCCAGACTTTAAAATTACAAAAGACATAAGCAGACTCGGAGCTGGCGGAAGACTTAGCAGGATTTCAGAGGGCGGCGAACTCAAAGAGAAATATCTATCTGAGAGCGGTGAGTCTTGGAAGTTGTGGTCTTATGGCAACAAATTCTCTCTAACAAGAGAAATGCTTGTGAACGATGACCTTGGGGCATTTTCAAATATGCTTGAAGAGTTCACAAAAATGGCTTCTACAACTGCGAACGGAGTTGTGTATGACCTGTTGCTCTCAAAGGGCGACTTTGCATCATACAAAATGGCAGATGGTCTCGCTATTTTCCACGCTACCCATGCAAACATTATAGACGCGGCACTGACTGCGGATACTATGGCACAAGCAAGGGTAAAAATGAGAAAACAATTGAGTGCCGATGGAACAACTCCATTGAATATCACTCCGGCATACATTGTGGTTTCACCTGAGCTTGAAACGACTGCAAGAAGGATTCTCAACTCTGTTTCCTCTTTGGCAGCGAACGAAAACTCCGGTGTAGTTAACACTGAATACAATAGCGTCAAGCTTATTGTGGACGCTTCTCTCACATCACCTACTGCGTGGTATGAGCTTGCGGCAAATAGGACAATCAAGGCGGGGTATCTTGCAGGAACAGGCAGACAGCCTATCTTGCAAACGAATACCTCTACTCTTAGCAGAGTTGAGTTCGAGGGAATTTTTGACTTCGGCACAATGGCTGAGGATTATCGCGGTCTCGTACGCGGAAATGTTTAAAAGGAGCATATGATGGTAGGTAAAAAAGTTCAAGATGGTGATGTACTAACAATAACTGCTGGAGCTGCCCTCACGGGTGGGACTGCTATAGCGTTTGGTACAAGGGGCGGTGTTGTACTTGCTAGTGCGGCTATTGGCGAGTTGGCTTCACTTCAAGTAGAGGGTGTCTTTGAGTTCACTGCAACAACAGGCGAGGTAATCGCTTTTGGTGCGGCAATGTACTATATCGTTGCTACAAAACTTGTAACAACCACAGCAGGGACAAATATCCCATTGGGTAGAGCAACAACAGAAAAAGCTGCCGGTGTCGCTGGTGTTGTGAATGTCAAGCTAGAGAGTCTGTAATGGAACTCTTCTTTGCTATAGATACTATCACCAGAGATGGGATGTATTTCGCCGGTTCAAAGCACATTGTCAAGGATGTTGAGTATGCAAAAACCCTGCTCGTTCTTTCAGGTGTTTCAGAAGTGGAGGATACGAAAAAAGCCTCCGTAAGCGTAAAAAAAGAGAAGAAAAATGACGCTATCTGAGCAGATAGAGGCAGATTTGCCGGAGTTCTTTTCCGCTGACGACTTTGCCTCTGTTGCTACATTTACTCCGATTAGCACCGGAGTTCCATCCACAGCTACAGTTCAGCTAATTACAGAGCTTACTGCGTATGGAGACTCCCAATATACCAGAATACTTGGTCGTTATCTTGACCTAAAAGACCTCAAAAAAGACGACACAGTGTCTCTCGGAGGCGTTATCTTTGGAGTGGTAACATCAAAAAGCGATGAACTCAAGCAGACGATGGAGGTATTCTTAAATGAGTAGTTTTTGTACTGAGTTAGAGGTATCATCACTTTTGATGAGTGTTGCCTCTGCAATAGATATTAGACCTGTTATCTTTGTTGCAAAAAGAGAGATAACCAAACAAAATAAAATGACATATACTGCCACTTTTGCAATGCAAACCGTGGCAAATAACGAGTCATTGGTTCACGCGTTGATTAAACTTTCGATAGAAAATGAGGACATAGTATTTGCTGGGTCTGATTTGGATATTCAAGGCGGAAATCTTACAATTGATTTTATGTGGGTTAACGCTGTTATCCGCAGAAATCTAGCAACTTAAAAAAGGAGACACGATGGCTAGGTCATCTATTTATACCGGAGGTGGGAAGCTATACTTCTCCAAAATAAACTCTGACGGCACGAACGATCCGATTATGT
>DYNP01000044.1 GCA_020721005.1 Thiomargarita sp. | reverse complement strand
TCGTTGGCGTAGAACCGAATGAACCGTTTGATGGCGGGGTGGATACGGTTTATCACACCATTTGATGAGTTTGGCGAACGTTCTACTGTGGATTTATACAATGCGCCAACGGTGTGGCTGAATCAATTAGCTGACCATCCGTTTAAGCGTAATGTAAGTTTAACCGCTGATCTACCTGTTGATATTGGTGCATTAGGTTCAAATGTCGATAAAAGCGTCAATTATGTGTTTGTTGGTTATCGGCTTGCTGACGGTTCTGTAATTTATAGCCCACAACCCATTATTTTCAATGTATTGGGAAACAGCCCAAATGCAGTACCAACTCCTAAAATTGTTCAAATCACGCCAACTGATACTGACAGAGTTACTTTGGCATGGTTGCCCGTTCAAAGTGACAATACTCCAGCGATAGCAATGCGTTATGAAGTGCATATTTCTGAACAACCCAACTTTCAACCCACGACAGCCACTTTACGCCAAACCACTGTTGATGACGCTCAAGCAACGATCACTGGACTGAGTGCTGGAAAAGATTATTTTGTTGTGGTTCGAGCATTGGATAGCGCAGGAAAATATAGCGAAAATGAGGAACTTCGTACTTTTGCTACATTTTCTGAACCTGTGATTGTGAATCCGAATGTGACGATCATTGAAGATAAATCTGTGGGATTGGGGCAAGCTACGCAACAGGGTGACACGTATGTTTATCAAAATACCACTGGTAATCCGCCAAGTGTGGGTACAATCCTTTTTGCGAATGTCGGGAATGAAACCCATCTGCGTAAGGTAGAATCAGTCACTACAACGGCAAATGGCTTGAATGTGCAAACGAGTGATGTGGAATTAACCGAAGTATTGCAGCAAGGCTCTATTTCTAGTGAGGTGGTGCTTTTTGATGTCAATGCAGAAGCCGCTCGTATCGGACAGCGTAGCAGTGTGAGAACTTCCCGCACAGCCCGCGAAGGTAGCCAGCAAACAATCATGCGGTGGCAGAATGATGCTTTGGTTGCTGAACAGCAAAATTTTGACACTACTCATCGTTCCCGTGCCACTGTCAAGCAGGAAATTGAATTGAATGCCAGTGTTAAATTTACACCTTCACTTAGAGCTAAATTCTCTTGGCGTAATGTTCCGGGACGTGGCATTGTATTTACCAGCGGTGAAGTTATTGCACGAGGACAGTTTAGTGCCGATGCGAATGCGTTTTATAACTTTGAAGCCTCCGATTCTGCTGAGAAGGAGTTTGAGTTATTCAAGAATACATCCACATTACGTTACTTGGTGGGCGGTGTACCCGTGTATCAGCGTAATATTCTTACGGTAAAGGCTGTGCTTAGTGCTGAAGCTTCCAGTGAAATTAAAGCCAATGCTGGCGCAAATGCAACTGCTGCGGTAGAAATGGGGGCACGACTTAATCCAACAACAGGAAGCTGGCAACCAATTCCGCCGACACCAAGTTTTGAAAAGTCATTTAAGACTGGGTTAGAAGTGAATGGTACTGTACATGGAGAAATACGGCTCATTCCAAACTTACAAGTTGAGTTCTACCGGGTCGTTGCTGCTGATCTCTCTGTAGAACCCTCTATTACTGCTGATATTGGGGCGGGATTGATACCTAAAGGGGAGTTGTTGGCTGAATTTGGTTATGCTCCGATACAACTTACGAAATTTGATATCAACTTGCAAGCAGAAGCCTTTGTCGGTGTTTCAGTGGGAATCTTTAGCAAGAAAGAGCCCGTTCTGGATAAAACCAAAATCTGGGGTTCTCCTCAATGGTTGTTATTTAGCTTGCCTGAGCTTTCTGTGACGGGTGGCAGTGGCAAAGTGAATGAATCTATCAACCTAACTGCAACAACGACGGATGGTAAAAACAATCCATTCAAAGATGGTTCGATTAAATGGTTTGTATCTCCAAACAAGGCGACTGTTTCTGGCGGAAAAGCAGGAACATTTAGTTCTGGTGAAGAGGGGAGTTACACTGTATTCTTCTCGGGGCACAGTCATTTGGGCGATCCATTGGCGAGACAATTTGCTTCAGCCGAAGTGGGTGTTGAGAAAGAAAATAAAGAGGACGAGAAACCAGTTAATCCTCAATCCACAGATGCTTGGATTAGTTTGAAGATATTGGGGTCTAGCGCACTAAAGGCTGGTAAAGGACTGAAATTGGGTGAAGAAGTCACGCTTGAAATTCAGTTTAAAGCACCTGAACGCACGGCTACAGTGATATCTGTAGATTATGGGAGTTATTTGCCAAAAACTATTACTGTTTGGGCTTACAGTGAATATGAGGGATATTCTCAAACTGGAGGAACTCTTATATCTAAATTTACAGACTCTTCAGTACGTTGTACGGACAAGAACAGTGTACAAAAGGATATTGTAGCATTTTTAAACCCATCAAGTGTCGGACGTCCTAGCACTGGTTCTGCTCTTGCCAAAAGCAATAAGGTGACTATAACTTGGCTATGTGATTAACCAATAAATTCGTAGGATGTACAAGCAAAGCATCATTCACCTTTGTCATTTCGACATTTTTGGTG
>DYNP01000015.1:19770-94332 GCA_020721005.1 Thiomargarita sp. | reverse complement strand
TACTAACTTTTTGAATAAATTGAAAATTAGATTTGAACTGCGTAACTCCTAAAATAAAAACCAGAAGGCATTTGACCGTTTAGCTAAAGCCAAGCCAAGTAGGGTGGGCAAAAGCGAAGTGTTGCCCACCCACTCGGCCAGCAAGCATAGCAAGCGTAGAGTGCGTTAGGCGCGTGTTTTTTGCGCCGTAACGCACCTTGGTTGGAGGAATTCCCGGTTACTTTTTTTTGGTGGTTTTTGGAAAAATGGAGGGGAAAATGGTGCGTTACGCTGTCGCTAACGCACCCTACGCTTGCTGCCAACTTCGTATTGTATTGGTTCGCAGCGAATGAAAATTGTTAAAACTGTTGTTAAAACCTTAGTTATTTCACTATTTGGTTTTTTAATAGGTGTAATATATGACGATAAGGATAATAGAACAATTTCTTTAGAAGAAAAACATATTCTTAGAGAATTAGCAAGCGTAGGGTACATTAAGCGCGTGTTTTTGCGCTGTAACGTACCTTTGATTGGAATTCCTTATTACTTTTTTCCTTGGTAGTTTTTGGAAAAGTGGGATGGAAAACGGTGCTAACGCACCCTACGCTTGCTATGTTTACAACGAACGAAGGTATAATTTTCATCGAAAAAAGATTGAGCGATGGGCGTGGAATTAGATTGAACCAAGGCTTCACATTTAAAGGATTTGTTGATTAAAATTCATATGTCTAACTTGATTGAAGTGGTTTTTGAAAATGTACCAAAAGCAAATGTATCTCAGCTTTTCCTCTATTTGGTACATAGTGCAAAGCACATTGTTAGTGTTGAAATTTCGGAAAATATTGAGCTTTTGGATGAGGGAAAGCTGAATGAACAGACGGTGGAGTCGTTAATCAATTTTTCCGGGGATGTGGCTACTTTAATCAAGTTAAAGGGAATAAATCTTGATGGTGTTGTCCTGCCACTGGTATTGTTGCGATTGCTTAAGTATAACGATTTGTATGATGTAGACTTCAGTTTTGACTATGCAGAACTCAAACATGTTGATATATTAAAACTTATTAAGTCACTACATATAAGTACCTCCTGCTTAGCGAAAGAGAATGGTGTTAAAAACTGGTTTTCTGGTATGGAACCGGCTTCAGATGAAAGCACACGATATTTTACCAACGACAAACTTGAATATAAATAGCCAAGTAGGGTGGGCAAACGTCTTTTTGTTTTGCCCACCTTTTCGTCTTGGTTGGGGGGAATATTCGGTGGGCTAACGAAACTGGGCAAGTAATTCAGCGTTTCCAGTATGAGCCTTATGGGGGAGTTAGTCAGCGGAGATGCGACTCAAACACCTTTCTTGTTCAATGGTTTGTATGGCGTGATGACCGACGATAACGGTCTGTACTACATGCGTGCCCGTTTCTACAGTCCTGAGATTAAACGGTTCGTCAATCAGGATATTTTGCTTGGAAATATCGTTGAGGGGCAGACGCTGAATCGGTTTGCTTTTGTCACCGGAAATCCGGTGAGTTTTGTGGATCCGTTTGGGTTATTCGCAGATTATATATGGGACATCCCAGTTATAGGATATGACATTTATTACGGAATAACCACAGGAAATTGGACACCACTGGGTATTGATTTACCCCTAGCTGTAGCTCCTAGTATACCTTCTGGAACAGGGATGTTTGCATGTGGCTTTAAGCTGTCTAAAATACCTTTTGGTTTTAAACATATGGATGATTTTTTAGATTTCTCGAAAAACTTACATGATGGATTGAAAAATGCGGGTCTTGGTGATACTACAGCTATTTTTCAAGGTAGTTCAGTAACAGGAAAAAGCTTTAAAAGTGGTCAGCCATTTGATTCAGGTGTTAGTGATTTTGAGCAGGAAATGATATTTTTGAACGAGCTGAAGCCCTCGGTATCCCATTACGTTCAAAAGGGACGAGGACTGGGCCTCTGCGAGCTTCAGATTTAAAGAAACTAGGTCTATCAGATCTTATTTCTCAACTTACATCCCAAGCAGGAAGACCTGTACATTTTATGATTTATAAATCATCTACAGATGCTATTTCTCGTGCTCCAAGCCTACCTATTCCCTAATTAAATTAAGTGAACCTCCGGCTTTGCCGGGGGATTATTATATGAGATTGGAAAAATATGAACACATATGATTTATATGGATATATCATTGATTCTAGTATCGAAACTGCACGCGATTTGGTTGAACACTGTCTAAATATTAAATTGCAAGGACATGAAAGCTTATTTTATGGAGGAGAATATTACAGACACTCAGATATTGGTAAAGAACACTTTATTCTTCAAAAAAATTATGATAGCTCTGAACACGAATGGATGGAGGAAGATTATAAAGAATATCCTATATTGCTTTATGTAAATGAAATTAATAGGGAACTGGTATTAGAGAAAGTTTTGACTGATACGAAAAGATTTAAACTACTAAGAAGAGAACTCCTCTAAAGACACTCGTAGCCAAGTAGGTAGGCAACCCTTTGCCGTCTCTTAAAGGCTATGGCTTGGGTCTGCTTGGTGAGGAAACTGACGGTGCCTATCGCAATTATCATTTTGATTATCGCGGGAGTACGGTTGCTTTAACCGACGAAACTGGACAGGTAACACAGCGATTTCAGTATGCACCGTATGGGGAGTTGATTAGCGGAGATGCCTCTCAAACGCCGTTTTTGTTTAATGGCATGTATGGCGTAATGACCGATGACAATGGCTTGTATTACATGCGGGCGCGGTATTACAGTCCTGAAATTAAGCGGTTTGTTAATCAGGATATTTTGCGTGGAAGTGTCGTTGAGGGGCAAACGCTGAATCGGTTTGCTTACGTCAATGGGAATACCATTTCTTTCACTGATCCAGAAGGCAAATTAGCTTGATGGATTATCCCCCTAATCGGTTTTGGTCTTACTATTGCCGATATCGCTATTCCACCAACGTTACCTGAAGGACATGAGCAAGATGCGATTACCCCAAGTATCGGTCCATTTGATTTAATAACTGGGATTGGTAGTGGTGTTACTGGATCGATTAGAGTATGTAGATCGGTCGTGCCATTAGCTACAAACGTAACAGGCGGATGGAAAACATTACCAGGTGGTGTACGCATTAAACAAGTAGGGAATTACTGGGTAAAAGAACTTAATCCAAATGCTTCAAAACTTGCGCAATGGTGGGGAAGGGGAACTCTTAATGCTCAAGCGAGAGGTTTAGGTAAATTAGGAGATATGGCTCCTTCTTTCCTTTATAAAAATGGTAGGTTAATTACTCGTGATGCAGGTAAATACGATGGTAATAAGTTTTTAGGTATCTGGTTGGAAGGTTCCAAAAGATTAAAAACACCGTTTAATGATATTCGACCAAGAAACATTGGTGCAAATAAACTTATATTTGACCCAAGTAAACATCCAGTTCAGGAAGGAATGGAATGGCTTACTACTATAGCTACACCACCTACGCTTGTCTATTGGTGGTATAGTGATGATAATAATTAAAACACTATGGGATTTCTAATTTTAGCTTTTGGAATCCTATTTTTTATTGTTTGTGAATATTGCAGAGGACAAAGTTGCTGTCCAACAAAGGTTTCTTTTTATCTTTGGTTTTTGTGTATTGGAGTTTGGTTAACGTGCGTTATTTTGGTATTGATGTTATAAGTAGCGTAGGTCGGTAACCCTTTACCGACTTATGATGCGGAAAATCAACGGATTAGTGTCAATCAGACGCAATTTGTCGTTAATTCGCAACCGGCTTTGAGTCAAGTCTTAGTTAAAGAGACTTTTGGGCAGAAGACCTTTTATGTCTATGGACTGGGATTGATTGGGGAGGAGAAGAACAGCGAATATAAAAGTTATCATTTTGATTTTAGAGGCAGTACCGTTGCCTTAACGGATGAAACGGGTAATGTTGTTGAGCGGTTTCAATATTCTCCCTATGGGTTATCACTGAGTGGAGACGTTTCGGTAACGCCGTTCTTGTTCAATGTCATGTATGGGGTGATGACCGACAATAACGGGTTGTATTACATGCGTGCTCGTTTTTACAGCCCTGAGATTAAGCGGTTCATCAACCAAGATATTCTGTTGGGGAATGTGGCTTAGGGGCAGACACTGAATCGGTTTGCTTATGTGACGGGGAATCCTGTCAGTTTTGTGGATCCGTTTGGGTTGGAGAAATATTGCGGGCAATGCGCGCCAGGAGCTTATGATTGTTTATTATATAATTACAATCTTTGTGAACCAGATACTACGAGAATAGACATGATAAACTATAAGAATGCATTGGACATTTTAGCAGAACAACGTGAACTAATGATTGAAGTTCAAGAAATTATAGGTTGGAAAACTGGATTAGACAAATACTTTCACTGCAAAGCCCATTGTTTTGCGGAACGAAGAGGAATAGGGAGTTATGCTCTTGTATTTAGTGATATTCGTGAGGATATCCAGGGACTGTGGGATTCTCCGGAAGCTTGTGAAAAAGATCGACAGGCTAACCGTAAGGGAGTAGAGGGAATAAAACTTTATTCAATACTTTCTTGTGAAAGTATTTGCGCCATTCAAGTTGGACGCCCTGATATACCACCTCAATACTAATTAGCGATAATTCCTGACCGCTTTTTAGGAACTATGCACATAGATGTACGCTATCATACTCACCTAAATTTATTCTAAAAACTAGTCATGAGAAAAATCGCCATTGTAGGATTTTTAATCCTGTTAGTGGTTGGGTTTGGATCGATGTTATTAGTAGTCTGGCTAAACTCAGAAATTGTGATTCCTCGTGAATCGCAAGTGGTTAATGTATTGGAAATACAACCTTTTTTAGCTGGTAGAGCAGGTTTTAGGGGAATTTATTGGAATTTAGATACCAACGAAATTTCTTTTGCTTTTCCTACCACTTTGAATACTGCAGAGCATTACTTTGAGGTTATACATCCTGTTGCTCAAGCAAATGGTTGGCAATTAATTCATTCTTCTTCATTAATGCGTATTTATCAACGTTCTGAAGAAAAAATGTATGGAAAATTAAGAATAACAGAGGCTTGGCAAATTAGTTTATCTTATAATCCAAATCGATCAGAAGTCACCTTAAATTTAGAAGAACCTGGGTAGCAAGCGTTAGGCGCGTGTGTTTGCGCTGTAACGCACCTTGGTTGGAATTCCCTGTTACTTTTTTTGGTAGTTTTTGGAAAAATGGAGGGGAAAATGGTGCGTTACGCTATCGCCAACACATCCTACACTTGCTGTTATTCAGTGAAGAAAATCTCCGTTGGAGTGGAGGTTTTGTTGGAGTGGAGGCTTTAGCCGGCCAGTAGTAGACATAGGTAAATCTCCTTTAGAGTAGAGTCTTTAGCCGGCCAGTAGTAGACGTAGGTAAATCTCCTTTAGAGTAGAGTCTTTAGCCGGCCAGTAGTAGACGCTTTGCAATTTGTATGTGGGGGGCGATGCCTACCGCTGATCGGCTAAAGTATATACTCCAACAGAGATTTACCTCACTGAGTAACATGGTAGGAATTGGGTAAGCAATGATAAACTTGTATTGCTAACGCACCCTACGTTTGCTACCAACTTCGTATTGTATTGGTTCGTAGCGAATGAAAATTGTTAAAACTGTTGTTAAAACCTTAGTCATTTTACTATTAGGTTTTCTAATAGGTGTAATATATGATGATAAAGATAATAGAGCACTTTCTTTAGAAGAAAAACATATTCTTAGAGAATTAGTGAGTTTGGCAAATAAAACCATTAATGATATTCATTGTGAATATTATGATAATAATGGTCTTATTGAAAAACCATTGGTTGCAGATTATCTTACAAAGTATTTATTATTCTCATATTACCAATATAAAAATGCCAATATCCATTTTTACTGTGATGAGGATAGCAAGTGTTATTTTTCATTTGGAATAGAAAAATGGATTGGCAATGAATCTAGTAGCAGATTTTTATTGTTTTCTTATGATAAAGAAAAACAGGTTATTGATTCAAAAAGCTTTAGTTGTATAGATCTTCCTTAATCTGACTCGTAACGCACCTTACGCTTGCTAAAATCTCCACTGCAACATTACTTACCAGATTTTTGGAGATAACAACAATTATGAAAAATTTTTTCCCTATATTACTATGGATAATGATGGTATCCGTAAGTTGCGTTAATAAAAACCCGGCACAAAAATTTGAGGAAGTTTTTGATTTTGCACTACCGAAAATGGCGAGTGTCAAAAATTATATTGATAAACCAGGAGATGAAATTGTCTATGAAATAAGTATTACTCCTGTTGAGATGTCTTTTCTTAAATCATCTTTGAAGGATTATTCAAAGTGGCATATTGTTAGTGACCATCAAATTTTTTCTGCGGGAACAACGATCATTAAAAGAAATGCTTCAGGTACTCAAGAATATGCATTTGCCAAAACGTTAGATGGGAAAATACCAGTGCTAATTTACGACAAGGATATTGGAGTGCTTTATGCGATCATGGCAGATGGTATTATGTGATGCGTAAACATATTGTTGTGATTAGCCGAGTAGGGTGGGTAAGCAAGCATATAAGGCGTTAGGCGTGTCTTTTGGCGACGTAACGCACCTTTTTGCCCCACAACGCACCCTCCTAACTATTTGAAAATATTTTGGAATGTTTTTGGTTGGAAGGGTGCATTATGTTACTTTAATGCACCCTACATTTTTCTGTTTGTGTTGTAACGCACCTTTTTGCCTCATAACGTACATTCTGGAAATTTATCCAAACTCCACTCACTCTTTTCAGCAACTCAAATGCGAAGACTTGATAACGGCTGTGAAAAGGAGGGGAACTTGTTTCTGACTTCCTTCCTTGAAAAGAAAAGGCGAGACTTAGTTGGTGCTAACGATTATTTTTCAGCAATTACCAGCATTTCAAAGTCTTCAGTTGTCAATTTATCCTCCCTCGAAAAAGCACCGAGTTTTGCTCCGTAAATATCAATTTTGCTAAACCCCACTGTCTTTAACAGCCATGTTATTTCGGGAGGAATGTAAAATCGTTCGTTGCATGTCAATACTTTTGTGTTCCCCTGATCGTCTTCCAGAGTTGTTACATTATGATCTCGAAACGTCATCAGATCAAAAGTATTCTTTCGATAAGATGCGTTGCCCGTTTCAGTGTTGGCGGAACAAAATGCTTCGATTGAGTGAAACAATGGGAACAATCCGTTCAGCGTGGTAAAAATCAACTTGCCTTTCTCTGTCAAGGAACGAGCGACACCTTTCAATATTTCATAATTCATCTCATCTGTTTCCATCAAAGAGAATCCACCTTCGCACAACATAATTGCTACGTTAAACTCTTGAACAAATGGCAATTTTCTGGCATCGCCTTGGCAGAAATTGATGGATAGCTTGTGTTTACTGGCTTTTTCTCTTGCCTTTGCAAGCATTGAATCAGACAAATCAATTCCTGTGACTTGATAACCTCTTTGAGTCAACTCGATAGTATGTCTTCCCGTACCACAACCGACGTCAATGATCTTGAATGATTTGTCAAAATTCATTTCTCGCTCAATGAAATCACATTCACCACGAGTTCCTTGGACAAAACTCTCGCGATCGTACTTTTCTCCATAATTTTCAAATAACTGTTCGTACCACTGTTTCATTCTAACAATCCTTTAGGATATTTACTGATTTGGCGGCTAAGTAGGTTAGATTAACGTGGCATAATCCAACGATTTATCAATATTTTCGTTGGGTTATGGCGCAAAACACGCGCCGCAACTCAATCTACATAAATTAGAGGCATATATTGATTGTCTCCAATGAGACAATTTATCTACTGCTGAACACTTAACTTTAAACCTACCTGTTGAGCCAATGCCACAAAATTGGGAAAAGAAGTGGCGACATTGGCACAGTCTTCAATTAAAATAGATCCTTGAGCCCGCAATGCAGCCATGCTAAACGCCATAGCTACCCGATGATCCCCATGGCTGTGTACCTTTCCTCCTCCAAATCTTTGTATTCCCTCAATAATTATACCATCTGTCGTAGGTTGAGTTACAACTCCCAGTTGAGTTAAGCCTTCTGCCATAACCTGAATTCGATCACTTTCTTTCACGCGCAACTCCTCTGCTCCAGTCAAAATTGTTGTGCCTTGGGCACAAGCAGCTGCAATAAATAAAGCTGGGAATTCATCAATTGCCAAGGGAACAAGAGCCGGAGGAATTTCAATTCCATGCAATTGGGAACTGCACACTTCAATATCAGCCACAGGTTCCCCGCTGACTTGTCGTTCCTGATACACTCGAATATCTGCCCCCATCTGCCTCAAAATTGCCAAAATTCCGGTGCGTGTGGGATTCATGCCCACATGCTGCAAGCGCACTTTTCCGCGTTGTGCAATACAGGCACCAACGATGAAAAAAGCGGCAGAAGAAATATCGGCAGGCACATCGATGGCATGTCCTTGTAAACGTTGTCCACCTCGCAAACAGATTTTACCGGCTTCCTCTTTCACTTCACACCCAAACCCTCTTAACATGCGTTCAGTATGATCACGAGTGGGCGCCGGCTCCACAATGCAAGTGGTAGCATGCGTATACAAACCTGCCAACAACAGGGCTGATTTCACCTGCGCGCTGGCCATTGGCATTTGATACTCGATTCCTTTTAAAGGTGGATTGCCGCGAATTCTCAACGGGGGTGTGCCTTGAGCACTGCTCTGAATATCTGCTCCCATGGCAGCCAAAGGTTCAGTCACCCGCTTCATTGGACGGCGTGACAATGAGGCATCTCCTGTCATTTCCACAGAAAATTTTTGACCGGCCATCAAGCCTGCCATCAACCTCATAGAGGTACCAGAATTGCCAAGATCTAAGGGAACAGTCGGTGCTTTTAACCCTTGCAAACCAACCCCTTGGATCACCACTTTTCCAGCTTGGGGACCTTGAATTGGCACTGCCATGGCTTGAAAAGCAGCCAAGGTGGCCAAAGTATCTGCGCCAGCCAAAAAGCCAGTCACTTCAGTGACCCCTTCGGCAATAGCACCCAACATGATGGCACGATGGGAAATTGATTTGTCTCCCGGCACCCGAAGATTACCTTGTAACTCTTCACTGGGCTCAACTGTAAATTGAATTGCATTCATACACTTTTTTATACCAGAATAATTAAAAAATAAATTTCGAATTCCTTATTAGTGAATCACACGAGAAAACCTTGATTCTCCTTACACTCAAAAATTAAGCGGTGAATTTATCTCGAGCAGCCTTAGCCCGGGCAAAAGTGGCTTCTATACGTAAACCATCTTGCTGCTCGATCACATGAGCCAATTCCGTTAAATGTTGTTGAAAAATCTCGATCATTTTCAAAATAGCGGGACGATTGGCCAAACAGATATCATGCCACATGCGAGGATCACTGGATGCAATGCGAGTAAAATCTCGAAATCCCCCGGCAGCAAATCGAAAAATTTCCGGATGATCCTTAAGTTGTGCCAAAGTGTCCACCAAGCAATAAGCCAATACATGAGGCAAATGACTGGTGGCCGCTAAAATTTCATCATGATGCTCCACTGACATGTTGACCACTTCTGCTCCAGTCAATTCCCACAAAGCAGTCACCTTTTCCAAAGCCTGAGTTTCGGTCTCAATCAATGGGGTCAAAATCACTCGACGTTGCACAAATAAATCGGCAAAAGAAGCCGTGACCCCACTTTTTTCCGTGCCGGCAATGGGATGACCTGGCACAAAACGCCCAATATGAGTTCCCAACTGTTCACGGGCCGCCATGACCACACTGCCTTTGGCACTTCCCACATCAGTAACAACAGTCTCGGGTCCCAAAGCTTCCCGAATCTCGGCAAACAAAGGTGCCATCGTTCCCAAAGGCACTGCGGCCACCACCACATCTGCCCCCGCTACAGCCTGAGCTGGGTCCGTATAATACCGATCAATCACCCCCAACTCAACAGCCTTTTGCAGATTATAAGTATTGCGCCCACATCCAATGACTTCTGCACACTCTCCCACTCGTCGCAAGGCGCGAGCCAGCGACCCACCAATTAAACCCACTCCCAAAATGCTCAACCGTTTGATCAACATTCAAAAACTCCTTCAAAATACATGATTTTTAGGGGTAACTTCCCTTTTGGGAGATATTGTCTTTGGATGCTTTTCAATCCTCCAAAGCATACCATTTTCAAAAATACCACTCCCTTAGAAGAATTTCTATCCTTAAACAAAGCAAGGGCAGCCAGTTAATTCAGCACCCATACTCCATTTTAACACAATTGCTTCCCATTTTACGCAACAAGCACCCAACTTAGCAAATATCCCCTCATTCCCCACTCCAGGAAAACACTTGACAAAGCCCAACTCAAGCTTTACACTGTTCAAATCTAGCCACAAGGGCGATTAGCTCAGGGGGAGAGCGCTATCTTCACACGGTAGAAGTCGCTGGTTCAAATCCAGCATCGCCCACCAATTCCCCCCTAAACCTCCTCAGTCCTACCCCCTCTTTGGGAAGTTCTTCCTCACTCAATCACCCTAATGCGATTGTCGACAATCAATCAGCCTCCAGTATCTACCTCAGTTTGGCAACAAGAATTACAACACGCCATTAACAACCCTGACCACCTGCTCCACCTCCTCGAACTTCCCCCCACTCACTTCAGTCCTGCGGCTCATCGCCAATTTAAGCTCCGAGTTCCCCACAGCTACCTAAAAAAAATAGCCAAACGCACACCTGAAGATCCTCTGTTGCTACAAATATTGCCTGTTGCAGAAGAACTGTGCCTCGATCCCACCTTCAACAGCGATCCCACTGGTGACCAAATCGCCGAAAAAATTCCGGGGCTACTGCAGAAATATGCCCATCGAGCCCTGCTCTTAGTCAGCAAAACCTGCCCACTGCACTGCAGATATTGCTTTCGGCGTCATCTTTCCTTTCCTCCTCCCACCTTGCCAGATACCCTGCAATGGCTGAATAAGCAAGACTCTCTGCATGAGGTCATTCTTAGCGGAGGAGATCCCCTTACTTTGAGCGACGACAAACTCACCGCCTGGATAACTGCCCTGGCTGGACTGCCTGATCTACGCAGATTACGAATACATACCCGTTTTCCAAGCACCATTCCCAGTCGTATCACCCCCAAATTACTGCAAGGACTTACACAAACCCATCTACAACCCATTCTAGTACTGCACATCAATCACCCCCAAGAAATCAATGAAGAAGTGCACAACGCCCTAGAACAACTTTACCATGCTGGCATTCTCTTGCTCAATCAAGCGGTCCTTCTAAAAGGCATCAATGACAACCTAGATATCCTGACTCAGCTCAGCGAAACTTTAATCCACCACAAAATTTTCCCCTATTATCTCCACCAACTGGACCAAGTTCAAGGCGCTACCCACTTCCAAGTCACTGTTTCCCAACGACAACTTCTAACCGAACAATTGAGAACCCATCTACCGGGTTATTTAATGCCCCAAATTGTCGAAGAAGTGGCGGGCAGTCCCTACAAAAAACCGCTACTTTAACCCCCTCTCAAAATCCCATGGCGCCCTTAAATTCCCCTCTAATCCCCACTTTACATTCCCAAAAGCCTTCCGGGTTCCCCTGTACCCTACCCAAAATGAAGGCTCTGGGCAAACTGACATTCCAACTCACCCTTTATGCTGCCCTTCTGCTCAACTGTACCCATCAAACCTCACCAATCTCACCTGTCAATACCAAGCCTTCCTCAACTCAAATTCCCATTCCCATTCTTGAAGAGGGGCAACTCCATGCCCAAGGTCCAAAATATGCCACCAACCATCTGGGGAACACCCGTATTTATCATCCAGACTCCTCCTCCCCAATGCTCATTCACATAAAGAGAGAATGGGACAATCAAGGCAATCTAGTAACCCTATTACATTCAGAAAAAACCGGTCCATTCATCTTACAACTTCCTGAACCCCAATGGTTACAAGCCACGGTGCCGACCCTAGAACAAATCACTCTTCTTTCCCCTTCTCCAACCTCATCCCCTTCCTCTCAACTCTCTGCACTCTCCAATCCCAATGAGACTTTGCGACATCGCTGGCTCAGCAATTCCGCCTATTTTTGGAAAGCCCCCGGAGAAATTGGCTATGGCAACCGTATTAATAACTTGATCTTCCTGAACAGCAAAACCCCCCTATTTTTTAAAACCAGTCTCCGTCTTGCCTCAGAAACCACCTCACACTGTTCCCCCACTCAAAAATCATGTTACCACAACAAAGAGCCCATTCTCCTGATACATGGATATACTCCTTACAAGGAATTTGGCGGCGGAAAATCCACCTGGGGCGACCTGCCCAACCGTCTATTAGAACTCGGCAAACCAAGCGCTGACACAGATTCCCACTATATCCTCTTTGAATTTCGTTGGGCAACCGCCAGCCACTTTGAAGACACCGCAGCAGACCTGGCCACCACTCTTTATACCATTGCTCAAGCCACCGGTCATCAAATCCACATCGTGGCCCATTCTCTGGGGGGAATACTGGTACGAACCTACTTACAAAATCTGGCTACCCATGCGCCTTATCAGCATCTGATTGCCTCTGCCACCACTTTGGGCACCCCACATTCTGGTCTCACTGCCCATGATCAAGTACTCCACGATACCTATTTTAATCAAGGCCAAGACCCCCAAGGCGCCATCACCTCCCTCTTACCTCCCGATTTTTGCCAACAAGTCTCCTGTTACCAACTTGGCAAATTGCTTCACTTTACCGAAGAAGAATTATTCTCTTACCAACTCAATACCCCTGATCAAGCCACCAATCCCTTTTCAACAAGAGACGAAAACCCTTCCCCTCTACTGTTCGATATTCCAGACAATCTCCCTTTAGCGGAAAAACCTGGCAAATTTCTCAGTGTGCTCACCGATCTCGAACACCATCCCCTACCTTCTCAATTCCCACTGCAACTGCTCATGGGCTTAACCACCCAACACCATATTTTCAAAGGACAAAATTGGTCCAAGATCCAAACTGGCGACACCCTGATCAGCTATGCTGGCCAACGTTTTACCCCCCAATTGACCTTTCCACAACTTAAACCCTTACTCGATCAAAAACCCCTTTATGGTGCCCAAATCACTGAAAAAATTCTCGGCTTCCCACAAACCACTCACCCAAACCAACTCAGCCCCCATTCCCAAAATAGTCCCCATTACTGGGGATATCGACACGAAGGCACCCTGGTTAATAATTCGCCTGCCCAACCCATGGCCCGAGTGCACTGTGCCAACCGTGCCCAATGTGAACATGCCACCTTTCAAGCCCTTCGTGACTGGTTACAACAACACCCAGCCCAACCCGTAATTCCCCAATTAGCCTACCCCTACTGGCCCAACTCTTTCCGATTTTTACCCCCTCGTCCACAAACTATCTCTTTGAAAATTAAGCTGATTGATGCCAAAACCCAACAACCACTGCCCTTTAGTTGGGTGCGCATTTACCAAAATCCCCCTTCCCAACTTCCCAAAACCACCCTGACACATCCCCTGATTGCTTTTACCAAAACCGATCGACAAGGTTTGGCCAATCTCAAATTAACTCTGCAATCTGGCAGCAACTATTATGTACAAGGGAATGCTTGGGGTTATCAGGAAACTCTACATTCTCAATTGTTAACTGTGACCGATGATTTACAAAAAACTTCGCAAGATTTAGGCACTTTGTCCCTGATCCCCCTTGCCAAATTTGCCAGTTTAAACGGTCAATTGTTGGATAAAAACAATCATCACCCCATATCTCATGTCCCCTATCTAGTGCACAATCAGGAACAGTGGCGACTGAATGAAACAGATGAAACTGGCTATTATCATGAAACTGGGTTAAAACCGGGCATTTGTCAAATTTACTTTTTAACACCAGGGCATTCTCCTTTTCACTTCTCTCTATTATTGGAGAATAATGAACAAGCCACTCGCACTTTTAAACTGCCTTGAGATCTTTGCATGACTCCCTTTAAAAAAAGATAAAAACTTATGGAAGGTCTTTCAAAACTCTCTCAATTAATAAAATTCAAATACTATAGTGGACCATTGAATCATCAAAAAGGTCATCGTTGTGAATAAGTTACTATTGGGTGACAATTTGGAAGTTTTGAAAACCTTGGAATCGGAAAATGTCGATTTAATTTATTTAGACCCCCCCTTTTTTTCCAATCGCAACTATGAAATAATCTGGGGAGATGCTGGGGAAATTCGAAGTTTTCAAGATCAGTGGTCCGGAGGCATCGAATATTATATTGCATGGTTGAAAGAGCGGGTGGAAGAAATGTACCGGGTGTTAAAATCCACGGGATCGATATTTTTGCACTGTGATTGGCATGCGAATGCTGAGATCAAAGTTTTTATTTTGAACAGAATTTTTGGAGAACAAAATTTTAAGGGAGAAATTGTTTGGCAAAGACATAATGCCCATAATGATGCTAAGAAAAAACTGGCCGTTTTGAAAGATACCATTTGGTATTATTCTAAATCGAAAACAATTACTTATCATCCAGTCTATTCAGCTTATGAGCAAAAATACATTCAAGAAGCCTATAAGCATAAAGATGAAAAAGGACAATATCGTTTGGATAATTTAGCCAATCCCAGTCGAATGAATCCCCAAGGTTTATATGATTACAAAGGCTATAAACCCCCAGTTAACGGATGGCGTTGTGCTCTCACCACCTTGCAAAAGTGGGATGAGGAGGGCTTAATTCATTTTCCCAAAAATCCAGCCGGTCGTTTGGCATTTAAACGTTATCTTGATGAAAATAAAGGGAATTTATGTGGTGATATTTGGGCTGACATTCCCAATGTCCAAGCGCATGCCAAAGAGCGCATAGGTTATCCAACTCAAAAACCCGAGGCTTTGTTGGAACGCATTATTAAAATGGCCAGTAATCAACATGAGGTGGTTTTAGATCCATTTGTGGGCAGTGGCACCACAGTGGTGGTGGCAGAGCGGTTGCAACGGCACTGGATTGGTATTGATCAATCGGAACAAGCAGTTAGAGTGTCGAGAATGCGATTGCAACAGCAGCGCGAGGAGTTGTTGAGAGAAGTTCCTGATTTTACAGCGAGGACATTGTTATGAACAATGTTATCAATAAATTGTTATTGGGCGATAATTTGCAAATTTTGAAGACCTTGGAGTCGAAAAGTGTCGATTTGATCTATTTGGATCCCCCGTTTTTTTCCAACCGTAATTATGAAGTGATTCAGGAAGATAATGGGGAAATTCGAGGTTTTCAAGACCAATGGTCTGGGGGGATTGATCATTATGTTGCATGGTTAAAAGAGCGAGTGATGGAAATGCACCGGGTATTAAAGTCCACAGGATCGATATTTTTGCACTGTGATTGGCATGCAAACGCTTATATCCGGGTATTCATTCTGGATAAAATATTTGGGGAACACAATTTTCGTAATGAGATTATTTGGTGTTATAAGGGACCCAGTCAATCAAAGAGGAATTTTCCACAAAAACATGATACTATTTGGAGATATTCAAAGACTTCCACTTTTACTTTTCACCCTATAAAAGTTCCTTATTTAAGCGGTATTCATAACAAGGGAACATTGTATAATAGGGAAAGAGCGTCAATTGAACATGCCAAGGCTTTGAGAAATAGGGAACAGGAAGGTAAGACTTTGGAAGATTGGTGGAGCGATATCGGCAGCGGTGCTCATATTTCTGTAAAGGAACGCATTGGCTATCCCACTCAAAAACCCGAGGCTCTTCTAGAGCGTATTATCCGATGTGCCAGCAATGAGGGCGATATGGTTTTAGATCCATTTGTGGGCAGTGGCACCACAGTGGTGGTAGCGGAACGGTTGCAACGGTACTGGATCGGCATTGATCAATCGGAACAAGCAGTTAAAGTATCGAGAATGCGGTTGCAACAGCAGCATGAGGGGTTGTTGAGGGATTTTTCTAATTTTACAGAGAAATCGTTGCGGTGAGATCATTGTCATGGATAGACCATTGTTTTAGGAGATAATTTGGAAATTTTAAAGTGGTTGAAGTCGGAAATTTTCGAGTTAATTTGTTAGTCCGGTCATTTTTTCAAAGGATTTGCTTCATGAAGATAACAAATTTGTTTCTTGAAAACTATGGTCCCTTTGAAACTTTGGACGTGTCTCTTTCTCAAATCACTGTATTGGTGGGTAATAATGGAGCTGGTAAATCATGTAAAGTTCAACTTATATTGTCCAGCAACAATCTGGAATTGATAAAAGCCAAATTGTTGTTGAAGAGATTGGAGGTTCGCCATGCGCAAAATCAGTAAATCTCCAGAGCCGTTGGCATTAACTCACTGGAAGAAACATGGAAAAAAGCTGTCTCATTATGGTGAGCTTCCCGAAACTGAGCGACAGGCGATTCGATAAGCTTGTTTGCGAGAACAATATTATCTGTGTGCCTACTGTTGTAAATCGATTGAAGAGACAAGTTCACATAATGAGCATGTGGAGGCGCAAGTGTCTGTTCCAAATCAAAGTTTGGATTATAATAACATTGTGGCCAGTTGTAATACCAAAGAGCAGTGTGGAATAAAACGAGGTTCAAAACCATTGCCGCTGACCCCTTTTATGCAAGAATGTGAAACAGAACTTAAATTTTACATTTCTGGAAATGTGAAGGGTTTGTCCGAGCGAGCTCAAAACACTCTAGAAATATTAAATTTGGCGAATAAAAAATTGTGGGAAGCAAGGAAGAGATTGTTTGACAGTCTGATCTTTAAACGGTATGGAAGATCAGTGGAAGGGCTTGAATTGTTTGAAGATGAGGAGTTATTGAAGTTATCGATGGCTATGTTGGAACGAACAGATAATGGAAAATTATCGCCTTTTGCACCAGTTTTTGTCAATATCATGAGAAACTGGTTGAAAAATAAGGGGCAGTAAAAGTGACTGAATTGGTTCCTGACAATAAGTTGAGGTCTAACAATAGGTTGAAGATGGGGAAGGTTTATGTCAGCCCTATTTAAGTTGAGTATACCTTTGATTCGCAGTTATGTCAGCGAGTCTCTGTTTGCTTTGGGGGAAAATTTGTATCAGCAGCAGACAGTGCAGTGGTTGGTGCAAAGAGGAGATGGGATTGAAGGTGCAGTGCAAGTTGTTGATAAAAATAATTATGTTTATTTGCAATTTCATGAGGGCAGTTTGATTTCTACGCAGTGTACTTGTCATGAAGGTGAAAGAGGTTGTGAGCATATTGTGGCGGTGTTATTGGGATGTTTGATGGGGAATCCAGTCATAGAGTCTAAAGCCACGTTGGATTCGTTGTTGGCTCACTTGCATAAAACGCAGTTACAGGCTATTATTTTGGCTTTGTTGAAAAGGCAGCCGCAATTGACTCAATTGGTTGAGCATCTGTTGGCCAGTCAGGTTACGGTGAATTTGCCCGAGTATTTGCAAATCGATGTGGAGTTAACACGTCGTCATATTCGAGAAGCCTTGAATTATGGATTTGATTGTGATTTATTTCGGAATTTTTTGGGGCAGATCACCACTTTTTTGCAAAGTGGGGAGGTGAGTAATGCCTTGACTTTATTGGAGTTAGTGACTGAAGAGGCTTTGTTGACTTGGGAAGGTTATCAAACCCGATATGATTACAAGGATGAGGGAACGGTCACTGAATTTTTTGTAGAATTGGATCAGTTGTGGGCCACGGCCATTTTGAGCATGCAGTTGTCGGTGGAGCAGGTGGAATATTGGCGCCATTGTTTGACCCAATGGGAAGCCGAATTGATTGACAGTCCCTTTCAGTTTAGCACGGCTATTTATGCTTTGGAATACGGTTGGCATTACCCTCCTTTAGGGGCTATTTTACAAGGGAATGATCGAGTTTTGCTTTGGGAAACTTTGCCCAATGAGGTGAGAAAGCAGTTGTTGGAAGTGTATGCTCAGTTATTGTTGAAGCAACGTCGTTATCCAGAATATTTGCGTTTGATGAGAACTCAACGATCCTTTTGGGTTTACCTTGGGTTGCGGGTAAGATTAAATTTGAATTTGAGGTTGGGTTTTTAGTTGAGTGAAGCATGATGAGAATGGTGTATCAATGAGCACATCATCGATTATTCGATTGGCCATTACTCCGGGAGAGCCAGCGGGAATTGGTCCAGATATTGTTTTGCAGTTGGCTCAGCAGCCTGATGAGGGTGCAGAATGGGTGGTATTTGCAGATCCACAGATGTTGGCTCAGCGGGCTTTGCAGTTGGGGTTGTCGATTCAGTTGCAAAAGGTGGAAAAATTTGGGACTCAGGTACCGCAGCCTCACAGGGCTGGGTGTTTACAGATTGTGCCTATTCCCACTGAGCAATCGGTGCAGGCTGGTCAGTTGTGTGCAGCCAATGCAGTTTATGTATTGGAGAGCTTGCGTCGGGCTTGTGAGGCTTGTCAACAGGGTTGGGCACAGGCTTTGGTGACTGGTCCCGTTCATAAAGGGGTGATCAATGAGGCAGGCATTCCCTTTACGGGTCATACCGAATTTTTGGCGGCTCAGACTAGGACTGAACGGGTGGTGATGATGTTGGCCACGCCACGATTACGGGTGGCTTTGGTGACAACTCATCTGCCTCTCAATCAGGTGAGTGGGAAGCTCAGTAAAGTGTTGTTGGCAGAGGTGATTTGGATTGTGCAGCGAGATTTGCAACGGTGGTTTGGGTTGGTTGATCCTTTGATTTTGGTGTGTGGCTTGAATCCTCATGCGGGTGAAGGGGGATATTTGGGCATGGAGGAACAGGAGATCATGATTCCAGTGCTTGATTGCTTGCGAGATCAAGGGATTAGAGTGTTGGGACCAGTCCCAGCCGACACGGCTTTCACTGCAAAAAGTTTGCAGGGAATAGATGTGGTGTTGACGATGTATCATGATCAGGGGTTGCCAGTGTTAAAGTCTCAGGGCTTTGGGGAGGCGGTGAATGTGACTTTGGGGTTGCCGATCATACGGACTTCAGTGGATCATGGCACGGCTTTGTGTTTAGCGGGTACTGGTAAAGCGGAAAGTCACAGTTTGTCTGCGGCGATCCAAATGGCTAAATTGATGGGGAATTGTGATGATAGGTAGATTGTGTTTGTTGGGAGTGAGTTTGGGATGTTTGATAGGGTGTCAGGTGAATAAAGTGGCGTTTGGGGAATGCAGTTATCGGATCAAGACTGGGGAGTGTGTTGAGCAGGTGGCTGTGGACAGTGATTTGACAGAGAGCAGTTTTGTGGCAGCTGATCGGTTGTTGGGGAATGCCTTGGTGCGTTTGGAGCCGGAGCATGTGATCTTGGTGACCACTTTAGCGGATATCGATAATTTGCGGGACAGTTCTTCGTTGGGTCGTTTGATCAGCGAGCAATTGTCGGCACGGTTGGCTCAGCAAGGATATCAGGTTCGAGAGAGTCGTTTACAGGATCGGCTCAGTATTATTTCACGACGGGGAGAGTTTGTGTTGTCTCGGGAGACTCGTTATTTGGCAGAGAGTTATCAGGCTCAGGCGGTATTGGCGGGAAATTATGCAGCAGCAAAGGATGTTTTGTATGTGAATTTGCGATTGGTGGAGGTTAAAACGGCTCAGGTGATTGCTTCTCATGCCTACAGTTTACCATTGGGTCCCAATACACAGATGTTGTTGCAGAAACGGGGGTGGTGGTTGCTTTAATCTGAGTTGAATGTATCGGATTGCATCTATTCCCGTTTCTATGATTGAGCATGGGAACGCAGAACGGGTTTTGCGGATGGCATGTATTTGTAAATCGATTAGAAGGGGTTGTTTTTTACAGTTGAGACCAAAACCACAGTAGCCAAGCTATGAGGTGGGAGGTTACAATGGTCCAGAATAGTATTTGGTAGGGAAGTTTAGCGCTTTTATGGCGGAATGAGAATTGGGCAATGAGGGCGCCTGGCCAACCTCCCAAGGCTTCTACTGCGTGCAGAGTGTTTTCGGGAATTCTCCATTGGCTTTTGAGGGCAGAATATTTGTCCCGAGCATATAGGATGTAAGCAATCAGGCTCATTAACAGGTAAAGGAAGAGGGGGAGAATGTTGAGTGGAAACCATTGGGGAGTGGTTTTTATGATGAGGTGGAGGGCCCCAAATGTACAGAATAAAATCAGTCCCCAATGCCATGGGTTGAGCCAGAGGAGTTTGCTTGGGACGCCCTGGAGAATGGCTTGAGTGGCTTGAGGTTGGCCTTTTTTGTTAAAGGTCAGTTGGTAGAGGAGGGTGTCATTGAGTTTGGGGCGACGTGTGGCTGGTTGAACTTGGCTGATGTGGAGAAATACTTGGTCTTTTTCATGTTCGGGTTGGATGAAGCCGAATCCTTTTTCGTCATCCCATTGAATCAGGCGACCTTGATAGGGAGGGGACTGTTGGGGCATAGGATTTCCTGTGAGATTGATGATAGGGGAACAAAAAAAAGGACGCTTTCTTAAGCGTCCCAAACAGGGGGGGGATTGTTAATCGGTTAATAGTTCAGTGAGTGGGAATATGGTCTCAATCACAGTTAAATTCGGTGCGTGGATTAAAGTTAAAGTGTTTGGCCAAGTCGCGATAAGCGGCACGTTGTGTTTCTGTGGTGGCTGAGGGGGCAACTATTTTTAGGATGATAAATTGGTCTCCAGCGGGTTTGCCGGGAAAACCTTGACCTTTTAGGCGCATTTTCTGACCAGTTTGAGTACCGGCTGGGATTTCCAATTTGACTTTCCCTTTCAAGGTGGGTACAGTGATTTGTGTGCCCAATGCCGCTTCCCAAGGGGTGATTGGTAAATCTAAGTAGATGTCGCGTTTATCTACCCGGTAAAAGGGATGGGGCGAAAATCCAATTTCTAAGTACAGATCACCTCTTAAACTGCCGCCTCGACCTGCGCTACCTTGTCCGGCTAACCGAATTTGTTGGCCCTCGGTGATACCCGGGGGTATTTTAACGGTGAGTGTACGGCTTTGTAAGACGGGTTGCCCGCGTGCGTCGAATTCCGGCAGTTGGATTTGTAAGGTGCGTTGAGTGCCTTGATAGGCTTCTTCTAAACTGATGGCAATTTGTGCCCGTTGATCGATTCCTGCAGAGCGGGTAGATTGATTGTAATGCGCTCCTCCCGCTTTAGTACTGCCAAATAGGGTTTCAAAGAAGTCGCTGAAATCAAAGCCGGGTTGAGTATGATCTTTGAATTCAAAGCTAAATCCCCAACCAGGGGGAGGTTGAAATTCATCTCCGGAGTGGAAACCGGTCCCCAGTTGATCATAGGCAGCCCGTTTTTGCGGGTCTTTGAGAACTTCATAGGCTTCCCCTACTTCCTTAAAACGTTCTTCAGCGCCCTTTTCTTGACTGACGTCCGGGTGGTACTTCCGAGCCAGTTTGCGATAAGCTCGTTTAATTTCCTCTTGACTGGCATCCCTGGTCACACCCAAGGTTTGGTAGTAATCTTTGTATTGCATAATGTTTAAGTTGGGATAATATCTGAATTGTTGGATTTTTTCAATCTTCTATTTCCCTACGGGCCGAATTTTTAAATATGCCATTTTAAAGTATGTTTAGCAGGTTACACGCTCTACTTCCTCTTTAGAATGTAAAGCTACGGCTTGGCACAGTCCGCAATTTACTTTTTTCCGGCGATTGGGCCTATTTTGATAGGCCGTATTATATGATGTCACTTTGAGCTATTTTCAAGCCAGCCAGCCAAGTAGGGTGGGCAACGATAAACTTGTTGTCCACCCACACGATTAATCGCGTTTTTACAAAAGGACGTTCAACAAATGGTAGAGACGCTGATCCTCTTTTCACTAAGGAGGGGCAGGGGGTAGTAGCATCGGATGGATTCCCTCAAGCTGAGGTAATATTTTTATGGGTGATACACAAACAGGTTCGGTTATACCCCTGCTTTTGAGCAGTATGTAAGGCGTTGTCAGCGTCTGCGATTAAGGTAGTTAATGTTGTTTCTGTGACTCCTTCAGAGGAAGTTAACCCGATACTGACGCTGATCTCAAATCCTTCTGGTTTTAAGTCCAAGAATTTGCAGCGTAAATTTTCAGCGGTGATTTTACCCCTTTCTAAGGTACATTCTGGGATGAGGAGGGTGAATTTTTTGCCTGCAAAGCGAGCGACCAAGGCTCTGTCCATAAAGTAATCATTTAAAAATTGTCCAACTTTGTGGAGGATGTGATCCCCCACCAGATGTCCTTGACTTTGATTGAGGTCCTCAAAATGGTCGATGTCCACCATCATTAAACAGACTTGCGGTTGTTGAGAAAGTAAATTTTTTCCTTCTTCCAACAGGTACTTTTTGTTTCGTGTACCCGTCAAACCATCTGTGGTTGCCAACTGATATAAGTCTTTGGAGTATCGCTGTAATACGTTGTATTGATGCCTAACTAATAATAGGGATTTGATCCGGGCAATCAATACTTCTTCAATCACCGGCTTGGTGATAAAATCATTGGCTCCGGCGTGAAAAATTTCTGCTTGACTGCTTTTATTATCCTCAATGGTGATGACCAACACTGGCATTTCTTGACGAGAGTAGTGCAACTGGGTACGAATTGCGTATAACAGGTCACCGCCAGTCATCTGTCCCTCCAGAAAAAAGTCTGTGAACACGATATCAAAACCTTCATTGGAATCTAGGGGGGCATCTTTAGCTTGCTTTAATAACTGCAATGCCTCTTCTGCACTGGTAATATGTGTGATATACAATCCATGTTTTTCCATGAGTGACTGCGTAGTTTGAGCAGTACTTAAGCTATCTTCCACGTATAATACCCGTCCCACCAACCCAGAATGACGTTGACAGACATCTTTGATAAACTCCACTAATTTTTTATAACCTAAGGATTTGTTAAAATAATCAGTCACTCCCGCTGAAAAACCTTCTCTGAGTAACCGTGTATCCGCATCACTGGAAACCACGATCACCGGTGTCAAATGTTGTTTGTCACTTTTTCGAATTTCATGACATAAATCTAAGCCATCTAGGCCCGGTAATAGGAGAGAGGTGGTTATCAGATCAAACTTTTCGCGATGCAAATACTCCAAGGCTTCCTCGGCACTGCCGCAAGTTACGATATACGCATCGTTCATTTCCTTTTGTAAGATATGGGAAATAATCGAGCGAGCCACTTCCGAACGATCCACAATCATAATTCGGGAAGCCTTATCTTTAAACGTTGTCATAGTAGTTATACGTGATAGGTGGTTGCTTGGCATAGTAATGAACGCTTGAATCTGGGCACTTGGGTTATCTGATTTTTGGGGAAATAGTCCTTATTTTAACAAAGCTTCTTTTAATTATCTCCACAAACTCGATTTTACTACAGAAATAAATCGAATCCTCTCCTATTCGCCTACATTGTCAACCTGTAACTTGACCTGGACTTCACTCATGACTCATCCTCAGGCTCTGCTTGTACTGGGAATGCACCGCAGTGGTACCTCCGCCTTAATTAGAACTCTCAATTTACTGGGCGTATTTATTGGTCACTCTCACCTTCCTCCTCATCCCACCAATGAGAAAGGATTTTGGGAACTGATTCCTCTGGTCCAACAACACGATGCTCTGCTTCATCATCTCAACTCCAATTGGCACAGTCTCCAACCCCTCCCCTCTGAATGGACACAACTTAAAACTCTGCGTCCCTTTCAAAATAATCTCCGTGATTATCTACGTACCCATCTGTCCACCCATCCGATATGGGGCGTCAAAGATCCTCGACTCTGTCGATTATTGCCCCTGTGGCAACCCCTATTCCCCCAACTTCCAGCACTTCCTCATTACCTTCATCTGTTGCGTTCTCCCTACGAAGTGGCAGCTTCTCTACAGAAACGCGATCAATTGCCCCTCAATCACAGTCTTACACTGTGGTTGATTTACACTTTGGAAGCCGAATTTTACACTCGTCAGCAGCCCCGCTGCTTCCTGTCCTTTGAACAATTGCTCACCGACTGGACCCTGCCCATCCATCAGATCCAAACTCAGTTTACCCTTCATTGGCCGCGACCTTGGTCTTTAGCTTACCCCGAAATCAATCAATTTTTAACCCCCCATCTCAGGCATCATAAACTACAAGTCAGTCCCCAGTCCTCTCCATTGTCCGCAATCTGTCAACAGGTCTATACCACTTTGCTTACTTACGACCCTAATTTGCCTGACACCCAAATCCAACTTGATGAACTGCGCACCCAACTTTACCCAAAACTCAAAACTCCCCACTCTGCTCAGCGGTCCCAATTTCACGACTGTCACGCTGCCTTTAAACCACCCTACCTATTTCATCTCTTCTGTAATCCCCACCTTCCCTGTACCCGGTCTCAATTGCAAACCACCCTGGCCAGTCTCCAAGCCCAAACTCATGTCCACTGGCAATTCACGCTGCTTGAACCTCCTCCCCATCAACCGACAGACAGCAAATTTTCAAACGCTTCCTTAACCAGAGACAGTTCAAGGGAACAACTCAGTTCCGATCCCAGAGTCAATTACACTGCTGTTCCGCTTCAAGCCACTGATCCCCAAATTCTTTCCCAACTTATTTCCCAAAATTCCAGTGGGGACTGGATAGGAATACTCAATCCTGGAGACACCCTCGATCCCCGATGTTTGGAACTTTGTCAACATTACATACAGACCAAGCCCGACTGGCGCTTACTTTACCTTGATGAACCCTGGGGATCGCCTCCCCATACCGTTCAATTTAAACCCGATTTTACCCTCGATCTCCTGCGTTCCACGCCTTACATAGGAAATTTTACCCTTATCCAACGAGCCACTTGGCAACAACTCGGCAGCTCCATTGCATATCCCCAGTTTTACAGCTATGACCTCTGTTTCAAAGTGTGGGAACAACAGGGCGCCACCGCCATTGGACATCTTCCCCATCCCCTTTACCAAGCCAGTTTGGAAAATCCCCACCCTGATCCCCAAGTTGCTCAACAGATTTTAGAGGACCACCTGCAGCGTCAACAACTCAATGCTGTCGTTTACCAAACCGAGATTCCGCTTGTGCACTGTGTTGAATATCCACTTGTCACCCAACCTATGGTCTCTATACTCATTGCTACCCGCAATGAAGCGGCAACCTTACAACGCTGTCTGCACACGATTCTCACGCTCACAGACTACCCCAATTATCAAATATTTGTTATTGACAATACCAGTCCCAATCACAGATCTGATTCAAGTTATCTTATTCAAATTCAACCACTGCTTCAAAATCCAAAAGTGCATTACCAGTCCCATTCCCAGCCCTGTCATTTGGGGGAACTGTATCGACAAACCATTGCTCACACCACTGGGGAATTTTTATTATTCCTCAATGATGATACCGAAATCATCCAACCTGACTGGCTCACTATTCTGGTATCACTCATTCAGCGCACTGAAGTTGGTATTGTCGCCCCCAAGATACTCAATTCCCAACACCAACTCAGCCACAGTGGATATATCTTAGGGAGGGGAAAATTTGGGATTGCTGGACACAGTCAACTTCAACTGCCCCACGACCATCCCGGATATCTGAATCGTGCCCAAACCACTCAAAATTACTCTGCTGTCTCTGAAAACTGCCTGCTCATCAAAACGGATGTCTATCTCAATATAGGAGGATTTGATCCCCAACTCCCCCTATTTGGTGAAATTGACCTCTGTCTCAAAGTTCAACAACAGGGGAAATTAATTGTTTGGACTCCTTTTGTCACTTTACTCCAACATGGCATGGGCAGCTTGACTCGCCATTCCCCACTCAGCTATCAATTGTTTGACGAAGTTTCTCAAATGTACAATCGTTGGCTATTTCAATTGAGTCATGATCCTGCTTACCACCCCAATCTCACGCTCACGGGTCCCCCTTGGCAACCTGAAACAGAATTCCCCAATCCACCCATTCCTTATATTCAGGATAAACCTCACGTTGTGGCCTTCCCTTTTGATCACTGGGGCAGTGGACAATATCGCGTCCGTGCTCCACTGCAAGCTTTACAGCAAGCTGGGCACGTGCATTATTCTCTATTTCCCAATGACTCACATCCCCATTTTCCCAGTTTACCCCAACTTGCTAGAGTGAGCCCAGATAAGCTGTTGATTCACAATGCTTTACACAGTCATCAGTTGCAAAATTTCAAGTATTACCCTCAACTCAAAAATTGTTCCATCTTCTTCAGTCAAGATGATTTGCTCTATGCCCTACCTGCTGAAAATCCTCATCGTCGTCATCATTATCGAGACATTCTCCAGCGACTCAAATTGGCTCTGGCCTATTCTGATCGGTTAATTGTCAGCACTCCGTTTCTTGCCGAAATTTATCAGTATTTAGCAAAGGATATTTGGGTAGTGCCCAATTGCCTCGAAAGCCAGCGCTGGACTTCTCTTCGTTCTCAACGCCATCAAGCACCAAAGCCTCGTATCGGTTGGGCAGGCGCCGCTCAACACCAAGGTGATCTGCAACTTTTGATTCCCATTGTGCAGAAATTAAGTGCAGTCGTAGAATGGGTATTTTTCGGGATGTGTCCCTTAGAAATGCGACCTTATATTGCTGAGTTTCACCCCATGGTGCCTTTTGCAGATTACCCGGCTAAATTAGCCAGTCTCAATTTGGATCTGGCCTTAGCTCCACTTGCTGACAATTTATTCAATCGGGCCAAAAGCAATCTGCGGTTGTTAGAATACGGGGTGCTGGGGATTCCGGTGATTTGTTCGGACTGTGAACCTTATCACTCAGCTCCAGTGACCCGGGTACCCAACAATACTCAAGCTTGGTTATCTGCAATATATTCTCATTTGGCTGATCCAGTGGCCAGCCAACAGGCTGGGCATCAATTACGAGATTGGGTGCTGGCTCATTATTTGTTGGAAGATCATCTTGAACTTTGGCAACAGGCTTTGGATTTACCCACTCATGCCCAAACCAGTCCCAAGTTGTGTCGATGGGATCAGATCTCAATGGAAGGGACTGGAAAAAATTTTGAATGTGAAGTGCCGGAAAACAATTGGATTTTTGTGCTGGGCTATGATCACGAAAGCACTTATTGGTTAAATCAATTGCTAAAATTCAGTTTGAAATTGGAAAATGGGGAATGGGAAAAGGAAAGTGAATTGGAGCGAAAAAGTTTTTTTGAAGAACGTTGGTTATTTCAAACTGCGCCTATCAGTCCCAATGCGACAATTGCTCCCTTATGGACTGAATATCCTTCCCCATTTAATACTCACCATGCCCGGTTGTTAAAAAAACGTTTGCTGACTTCCGTGATTCAATCTGACATAATTCCATCTAATTGGCAAATTTACCGGGCTGCTGTGAATATGGGTCGGACTTTGGCTTTACAAACTCAATTTCCCAAAGCTCAATTTGTGTATTTGAAACGCGACCTTGAAACGACCGCTTTGACTTTACAAGCAAGAATTCAGGCAGATTATGGCAGTCAACCGCGTTTATTGATGAGAATAGCGCAACATTGGCAAAAAAGTACCAACTTGCTATTGCAGGCTCAGTCCCAATTGAATCATCTGCAAATTGTTGAATATGGGGATTTGTTGCAAAAACCGATGGAAGTTATACAACAATTGCGGGCGGCATTTTTCAAACCTCAAGATAGGGAGTTATCTCCCAGTCAATACCGATGTTTGGACGAGGTATGGGTGGAAGAAAGAAAGAAGGCGGACAGTATTACCCTGACTCAGCGTTATCTCCTGCAACACGGAATTCATACTTTATAAGGTTAGTATAATCCCTTAAAATAATCGTACTCATTTCCACAATGTTGTGAAAATCCGACGTGGGCTTTTAGCCGCAGTGAAATCCGGCTTTAAAACCAGCAGCCTTACTGTTAAACTATGGAGTGCTTGAATAAATCGGGACTTTGGAATAATCTCCTTTGAAGGGAGGTTATCCCCGAAAAATCTATTTCTCGATTTGCGGACTCTGACTGCCCGGCAACTGCTCACTTAACGTGATTTCGACCGTGATAACTTCACTGGCTTATTTCCCTTTCACCCCTATTGCCAATCCAAACTCATTATGAAATTGATTGCCATCTGTCTTCTACTCAGCTTGACCCGTTTAACTTGGGCTCAAGAAGTTCCTCACGTCACCATTCAAACTAATTTGGGGATGATTGAAATCGAATTACACCCCATCAAAGCCCCAGAATCGGTTAAAAATTTTCTGCGCTATGTAAATGAAGGATTCTATAGTAGTACTGTATTCCACCGTATTATTGAAAACTTTATCGTTCAAGGGGGGGCTTATACTGCTGATTACCAGAAAAAAAGCACTCATTCCCCCATATTTAATGAGGCCACCAATGGGTTATCGAATACTCGTGGAACGGTGGCTTTGGCCCGCACTGCAGATCCCCATTCGGCAACTTCCCAATTTTTCTTCAATATTAAGGATAATCAATTCCTAGACTACAAATCTTCAACTGCCTCCGGTTGGGGTTATTGCGTGTTTGGCAAAGTTGTGGAAGGTATGGACGTGGTCGATAAAATTTCCAAATTACCTGTAGACGCGGATGGACCGTTTCGTCGAGATGTACCACAAAATCCGGTCCTTATTGAGGAGGTTCGAGTAGAATATACTCTTCCAAGTAATTGGGTGGTCAGCACTTCTAAATTACCGGATAAAAAACCTCAGGACTATATTCCTTCCCCGGCAGATATACAGAGAGATATGTTGACTGACGTTAATGAGGGAGATGAAGCGGAAAAAGATTCTTCTCAAAAGGATACTGATGAAGAAAATGATCTTGAAGAGGATAATATTGACGATACTGACAATGCTGATCAACAGGCAGATGAGGATAATACTGACAACGCTGACAATGCTGATCAACAGGCAGATGAGGATAATACTGACAACGCTGACAATGCTGATCAACAGGCAGATGAGGATAATGCTGATAACGCTGACAATGCTGATCAACAGGCAGATGAGGATAATTCTGATAACGCTGACAATGCCGATCAACAGGAGGAGGAAAATAATGCTGACAATGCCGATCAACAGGCAGATGAGGACAATACTGACAATGCTGATAATGCCGATCAACAGGCAGAAGAAGATCATGCTGACAACATCGATCAACAGGCAGAGGGAGATAATGCTGACAATTCCGATCAACAGGCAGAAGAAGATAATGCTGACAATACCGAAGGAGGTGTTGTCGATAATGCTGATCAACAGGCACAGGAGGATAATGCTGACAACTCTGATCAACAGGCAGAAGAAGATCATGCTGAGAATATCGACCAACAGGCAGGGGAAGATAGTACTGACAATCCCGATCAACAGGCTAAAGATGTATCTAACTCAACAGCAGATGATTTTTCTACTGGGGATGAGGACAATTTAGAGGATAATGGGGAGATTGCTGAAGCAGATCAGGAAAAGGTCTCCCCATCAGAAAAAGAAGCCACCGCTAAAGAGTCTGGGAAAGCCGAGGCTGATTGGGAACAAGACAGCAATGAAAATGAAGTGGAAGACTCATCAGAAGAATCTGTGGCTGAAGAGTCGGAAGCGACTGATGATCAGGATCAAACTGCAGAAGACTCCTCCGAAACAGAAAAATCTTCAGAAGCAGCAGATGGCACCCTAGCAGAAGAAACCACTGCGGTTCCCAAATCGAAATCAACTTCCATTGCTACAAGTCTCAAGGCAACTCAGGTGGAACCGACCTTATCTGAAAAAGCGGCCCTTCAAGCACCTCCCGATGAACCAACGCCACCAGACAGTCCGGCTAAACGTCCCAATTAATTTCTGAGATATTCCCCTCCTTGTAAAAAAAAGAAGGGCAATCTTTTCCCTCATAAGTAAATGAGGGATATTCCCAATTTAACCTATACTTTTTATTTCAACTCTCACTTAATGGGGTTTACTTAACTATGCCTACCGTAAAAATGCAAACCAACTATGGCACTGTTCTCATTCAACTGAATTCTGAAAAAGCGCCCAAAACGGTTGCTAACTTTCTAAGCTATGTCAACTCAGGATTCTATACGGGCACTCTATTTCATCGAGTCATTGAAAACTTCATGATTCAAGGTGGGGGTATGACTCGCGGTATGCAGCCCAAAGCCACTCAACCTCCCATTCCAAATGAGGCCAACAATGAGCTGAAAAATGAAGAAGGCAGCATTGCCATGGCTCGCACCTCTGATCCTCATTCTGCCTCTTCCCAATTTTTCATCAACGTAGCTGACAATGACTTTCTCAATTACCGGGCACCTACTCCAGACGGTTGGGGATATTGTGTATTTGGCAAAGTGATAGAAGGTATAGACGTAGTTAATAAAATCAAGCAAGTGGCCACCACCAGCAAAGGTTTTCATAAAGACGTGCCTCAACAAGAAGTGATCATTGAAAGTGTGGAAGAAATCACCATGCCCTAACATGAATGGTGAATCATGAATAAAATGTTGAAAACCCTTTTATTCCTCACGCATAACTTATAATAGACTTCTTGTAAAAGTATGCGATCATGAAAAAATGAGAGTTTCCCCTCAGTTAAAATACGCTGGAGTGGAGGCTTTAGCCGGCCAGCAGTAGGCTCTTGCGATTTGTGTATGTGGAGTGATGCCTATGGCTGTCCGGCTGAAGCCTCTACTCCAAGATACCGGCTGAAGCCTCCACTCCAAGATACCGGCTGAAGCCTCCACTCCAACGGAAATTTCTCTTTTATTTTTTCGTATCTCATCTTTATCGCATCATTTACCTTTACAGGAAGTCTAATTCACCATTCACTACTTATAACTCTCCCCCAAAAATGCCTTGGGTAAAATTCAAAAACCAACTGTGGGCATACAAATATTCCCGCTTCTTATCTTCCGCTGAAGCCTGCTCAGGCGTCAATCCTCCAGAACCTTCCACCGGGGCAATGCTGTCTCCTACCAACCGATAAACCGTACTCAACGAGATCGCATACTCTTTACCCAGCACACTGTAACACGTGTTAAGATAAGCGGGCGTGCTGATCTCTTCCCCCTTGAGACTGGCTACAATGGCCAACGCACAAACCTTGGCTTGAGAATGTGCAGAATAGGCAGATTTGGGCATCTGGCTGGCATCACAAGCATCCCCAATTACATAAACATCAGGATGTCGACTGGACTCAAAAGTCTTCTTATTCACTGGACACCAACCCGTATCATCACTTAAATCGTTGTCAATCGCAATTTGTCCAGCCATTTGAGGCGGAATCACATTGATCACTGACCCCTTATATTCCTCCTCCAATTCTCCTGCATAAACTGCCATTTTCTGAGCATCTACCCGCAGCACTTTACCTTCTTGAGAAGGCAACCACTCGATCAAACTGTGCTCAGTCTTAAACCCATACAACTCTTCCCAACCTTGCATAAACAATTGCTGTTTGGGAAATCCATCTTTAGCATCTAAAATCAACACTTTAGAGCGCGGTTTATACTGTTTAAGATAATAGGCAATTTGACTGGCTCTTTCATAGGGAGCAGGGGGACAACGATAAGGATGAGGGGGAACCGTAATGATCACCGTGCCTCCATTGGGCATGGCTTCCAATTGTTGACGCAACAGGGCAACTTGAGAAGGAGCTGACCACGCATGAGGCAAATGTTCACTGACCGCCTTTCCATAACCTTCAATCTGGTCCCATCGAAACTGAATGCCGGGACTGACCACCAATCGATCATAACTCAATTCACCCTCAGGAATTTTAACCTTTTTAGTCACGGGATCAATGGCAAGTGCGGGAACTGGCAGCCAACGAATCCCACGTTTTTGCAAAAATTCATAACCAAATTGAATACTTTCCAAAGGGCGTTCCCCACTGAGCACCTCATTGCTCATAAAACAAGTATGATAAACGGGATGGGGCTCTAATAAAGTGATATCCAGCTGAGGATGCAACTGAATCAATTCTCTAGCAGTAGTAACTCCCCCTATTCCTCCTCCGATGATCACAATTTTAGGGGAATTGGCCTGAACTGTCCAAGGCATTCCCACAAGACTAAGGGCGGCGCCGCTTCCGGCCAATTTGATGAATTGTCGACGTGTGATAGTAAACATAAGCCAAAGTTCCTTTAAGGTTGAGAATCTCCGTTGGGAAGGGGAAGGGCATTCTGTTGAGAGGGAATGACTGGCGGTTCAAAGGGATGAAGTGAGGGTTGAAGCAAGGGATGAGTGGTCGGTTGAAAATCTCCATTGGAAGGAGGAGGAACATTTCGTTGAGAAAAAGGGAATGGGACCGGTAATTGGGATGACGCAGGATTTTGGGAATCAATTACCAGATCAGGTCGAGCTGAGGGATCAGGTTCAGAGGGAGGATCTAATTGACTGGCATAGAAATGACTGAGTTGTTCTAAGCTACCAGGTCCTTGTTTTTCCAATAACATTTTAAAACGATCCCTCATCTTTTCTGGAGCCTCTCGGCGTCCCTGTTGATAATCCAACAAGGTATATTGTAGATAAAGCAACCATTGTCCCGCCAAGCGACCGGTTTGCTTTTGACTGCTAAATCCATCATTTTTATGGCATTCTTCACAATGTTCCCGGTGTAACAGACGCCCAGCCAGCACTTTTTCTGGATCAGTAGCCTGAGGGTAACGGGTAAATGGGAATTGGGAAAAGTAGTTGGCCATCGCTTGAAAATCGGCTCGCGTGTATCCTTTGGCAAGCCGACCCATCACTGTGGAATACCATTTGTCCTTCTGATAATTTTCCATGGTCTTCACAAATAATTCCTCATCCATACCAGAAATGGTAGGAATTGCGGGTCCCAAACTAATACCTCGGGGACCATGGCAACCCAAGCAGCCGTTGACCAGCATTTGGGTATCAGCAGTTTGTCCAGCCCAAACTGGGGGGAATAGGCAGTGGATACAAGTGAAAATTAAGGTAAGTAGAATGGAAGGGACTGTCATCTGCAAAACTCCTTATGGGAATTGAGATCAGGAAATGGTTATTATTATTGAGATCGAGCAATGTATATTATTGTTGAATGAGGGGCTAAATTACTCTCGAAATAAGTTCCCCTCCTTAGAAAGGAGGGGTTAGGGGTGGTTAATTTCCGAATTGTAAACCACCTGCCCTTCCTTGCTAAGGAGGGGAGATTGATGGACTTTCTGTCATCAGCGTTAGGAAGCATTCCCCCCCTCGGTAAAACGTCGGATCAAACGCCGATCCTTTTTAGTGGGTCTGCCAGTGCCAATGGGTCGAACTCCAACTGCCTGTTGGCGCAGTTTAGCCGCCTCTTCCCGTTTTTGCACACTTTCCAAGGTTTCCTCATACAGCAAGGCAGCTTCGACCGCTGGACGACGTTGTTTTGATAAACCGCGTACAATTACAGTTTTCTCAATCGCCCCCATCCGGACGTTAATTTCTTCCCCCAATCTTACTTCTTTAGAGGGTTTTATCCGCTGCTGATTGACTTGTACCTTTCCACCTTCAATGGCTTCAGTGGCCAAGCTACGGGTTTTAAAAAAACGGGCGGCCCATAACCATTTGTCTAATCGCACCTTTTCTGAGGATGATTCCATAAGAGTTGGCTCCAGTTAGAATTGAATTGAACATTCAGATGATTGATAATTATAAACTAAGATCACTGCCATTATCTACTTAGAAATTAGCCAAATCGAGAGGTATAACATGCGTTATTGTTTAATATTAATGAGTTGCTTATTAATTATGCAAGCTCAAGCGGCGACTTATTATGTCGCAAATGATGGAGATGACAATACTGAAGGTCGTGAGGAGAGTCGACCTTGGCGAACTCTTGACAAGGTCAATGCCAGCTCATTTCAAGCCGGCGATGTCATTTTGTTCAAACGAGACTCATTATTTCGAGGTTCACTCAATACCAAAACCACCCAAAAATTGACTTTTGGGGCATTTGGAACAGGACAACATTTGCCTATCATCAGCGGGAGTGTGCCGGTGACTGATTGGCGTCCCACTGCACATCCGTTATTGAATAAAGCCGTTTATGAGGCGGATGTCAGTCAATTGCCGCTATCCGATAAAGGAGTTTACTATTTATTTCTCAATGGACAATTACTGACCCTGGCTCGTTACCCCAATGTAGACTCTCCCAAGCAAGTTAAGTGGTTGAAAGTGGCACAGACAGCGGGTAAAAATGGCTTCACTGATCCGGTATTGGCGAATTATGGCAAACCGGACGGCTACTGGACAGGCGCTACATTACGTATTCGCATCTACAGTTGGACCTATGTTATCACGCCTATCACGGATTATCAAGCGGCAACAGGCAAAATCACGGCAAAAGGTCTATTGGATCAACTTCCAGAGTGGGGTTATTTTTTAGACAACAAATTAGAGGAACTGGACCATCCTGGAGAATGGTATTACGATGCCTCCACTCAAAAAGTTTATTTATATCCTCCAGAAGGTAGTGATTTAAACACCGCGTTGGTCGAAGCCATGACCCATGAAGTGGGCTTGCAAATCAACACTGGCAAACACGAAAACTTGATTGAGAACCTTGCTATTCGTCACTTCATCGATCGCGGCATTGGCATTGTGGGCTCTGACAATGTGATCGTCCGAAATTGTCAACTGGATCACAATGGGACTGGTATTTATGTTTGGAACGGTGCCAATACCCTAGTCACTGGCAACACTCTCGACTTTCATTTTAAAGGCAGCATCGTGCTCCAATCCTCTCGGACCTTTGACGTCAAAAATAGCGTAGCCGAAAAGAATACCATTACCAACACCGCCATGTACCCACTGTATGGAGACCGCTCCGAAGCCAGCTACCAAGGCGTTGGTATCAATGTGGCCGGCATGGCTTATACAGTTCGTCAAAATACCATTGAAAACACCTGCTGGAATGGCATTTACCTTAAAGATCAAGGCAAACATCGCATCGAAAATAACATTGTGCGACGCTCCTTAGTCCTACTCAACGATGGAGGCGCCATTGCCATCGGTGCCAATGGGAATACCATTCGCGGCAACTTCCTCTTTGACTCCATTGGCAATGTCGACGAATCCAATGGTTGTGGCAGTCTCACTGTCAGCCCATGTATGAAACACTCTTCCTATGGCATGGGCATTGGGGCTGACAACAATTACAAAGACAACATAATTGAGAACAACACTGTAGCCTATCATCCAGACAAAGGCATTCGTCTCAACGCCTATGTAAACACCATTGTCCGCAATAATGTCATGTTTGACAATGAAGAGCAACTGTACATTGAAGACAAAAAAGGTCCCTCCCAAAATAACTTGGTCGAAAATAACATCTTATATTCTCTATCCCCAGATCATTTGGGCTTGATATTGACCAACCAAACTGACCACGGTCCCATGGACAATAACACTTATTGCAATCCCTATTCAAAAGCAGTGATCGAACGCAATGGCATTCCCTATTCCCTTAAACAATGGCAAGCCACCTTTCCACAATATGACAAAAATTCCAAAACATGCCCATTCTCCCTGCCGGAATACACCATTTCGGAAAGCGGGGCCAACCTACTGACCAACGCCACCTTTGACCAAGACGTCAGCAACTGGAAAGGTTCAGGAGCGGCCACTATTACCTGGGATGCCCAACAATTGGATGGGGGAAGTTTGAAAATGACCTATAAAAAAGGTCAAAAGAGCGCCAGCGTCATTCCCAATAATTTTTCTCTCACCCAGGGACAATATTATCGCCTGAAATTCAGTCTGTTAGGAGCGGGCTATGGCAACATTCGTTTAAGAATTTCCGACAGTGACACCAGTCAATTTAACGTGTTAATAGAACGTAATTTTGTTTATGATACCACTCGTCAAGAGCATGAAATGGTCTTTCAAGCCTCTCAAACTCTACAAGCCAAACTGCTGCTTTTAACTCAAGAGAAGGATGCTGGTTACTGGCTCGACAATGTGCATCTAGAACCAGTCACTGCGGTGCTCAGTCCTCCAAATTTGCGTTCCGTCTTGTTCACCAACATGACCGAAAATTCTCAAGACATTGATTTAGCAGGCAAAGAATATTGGGATTTGGCTGGGGAAACTGTGAAAGGAACTTTGACTGTAGCGCCATTCTCCTCGCAAATTCTAGTTGCCACCACTTCACCTCCTCCAGCAATTACCGCACCTGCACAAGGCACCAATGGAGAATTGATCGATAACACTTTATACAGTCTACAACAAACTGGAGAATTTACCTATTTTGCAGCCGATACCTGGCAAACTTTGGGATTTTCGGAATTTCAAAACTTGGGCTATCAATTGCCCACTGGAGGATTTAGCAGTCCGGTCACGGGACTGTTACTCATGCAACAAGGAGATAGACTGTTCCCAGCCAATACCCTAATTGCCACAGAAGCCAATGGCAAAGCCTATTGGTGGCTGCCGGGGACCACAACTCCAGGCTCTATTGATTTCACCCCTGTCAATGCCGTTTTTTCCATTCCCACAGGGGATCGGGAAGCCATTTATTATGCCAAAGCCAATACCATTTTTTCGGTAGAAGACCCCAATTTTCAATTGCCACTTTCTGCTTTGCACTTTCCCAGTGACGATTTGGTTAAAATTATTGCTCGAGACCCTCAAGGACAGTATTATTATGTCGTCACCCAATCCAATCAAACCTATGTATTCAACACCCACAATGGTCATTGGCTTCACCATCCTTGATTCCCTAAGTTGGGCTAGCCTATTCTTTCCCTTCTTCCTCAAAAAAGACTGATGGCAGGAAGAAGCCACCCTATCTCCCAGCCCCTCCCTGATTAAGGAAGGGGGCTTACAATCCTGAAAATCGTTATCAGGTCACAGTGTAAAAAAAGGAAATCATATCATGTGTGGTATTTGTGGTGAACTGAGGTTTGATGGACAAAATCCTGATCCAACCTTATTGACTAAGATGCTCAACCACTTGGCCCGTCGTGGACCGGATGAAGTTGGACAAATCATCCAAGGACCTTTGGGACTGGGTCATCGGCGTTTGGCGGTTATTGATCTTTCCCCTCATTCTCATCAACCCATGGTAGATGAGGAATTGGGACTGAGTATTGTGTTTAATGGCACCATTTATAATTATCAAAGTTTGCGCCGTGAATTGCAGAAACGGGGGTTTCGATTTTTCTCTGAAGGGGATACCGAAGTTATTTTAAAAGCTTATAGCTCTTGGGGATCAGATTGTGTGCAATATCTGCAGGGTATGTTTGCATTTGCCCTTTGGGATGCTCATCAACAACAACTGTTATTGGCGCGGGACCGTTTTGGCATCAAGCCCTTGTACTATGAGCAAACCCCTGACTTTATCCGTTTTGCCTCCACATTGCCGGCATTATTGGTCAGCGGTCAAGTGGATACCCGTTTGGACAAAGTTGCATTACATCATCATTTGACTCTGCATGCCGTGGTGCCAGCCCCTCGGACCTTATTGCAAGGCATTCGCAAATTGCCGCCGGCCACCCTGTTAAAAATCAGTCCCCATTCCACTGCAGTCACTCAACGTTATTGGCAATTATCTGCCCGGCGCCCGGACTATCCACGCACGGAACGAGACTGGTTAGAATTTACACATGCCACTTTGGAATCAGTGATTGCCAGTCACTCTGCAGCAGCTGATGTGCCAGTGGGAATATTACTGTCAGGAGGATTGGATTCCAGTTTATTGGTCGCCCTATTGGCCAAACAAGGTACTCCGGCCAATCTATTAACCTTTTCCGTGGGTTTCGAGGATGCTCCGGAGGAAAAAGGCAGTGAATTTGAATATTCCGATCAAGTGGTTGCCCGTTATGGGACCTCTCATCATCGTTACACCATTCCCAACTCTCAAGTTCTCCAACGACTTCCCGAAGCAATTGCAGCCATGTCTGAACCTATGGTCGGACAAGATGCTGTGGCCTTTTACCTGTTGGCTGAGCAAGTGTCGAAAACCGTGAAAGTGGTGCAAAGTGGACAAGGAGCTGATGAAGTATTTGCTGGCTATTTTTGGTATCCCATGATGCAAGCTGCCTTGGGAACGGATTTAGAAAGATTTCGGAATCATTACTTTGACCGTTCTCACAGTGAATTTTTGGAAACGGTGCAGCCGGATTATCAGGGGGAAGATTATACTTCGGATCTGATAGCCGACCTGTTGGCAGAAGAAGGAGCTGACACCTTTTTGGATCGGGTGCTGCGCTTAGATGTCACAACATTGATTGTCGATGATCCGGTGAAGCGGGTAGACAACATGACCATGGCCTGGGGATTGGAAGCCAGAGTGCCGTATCTAGATCATACTTTAGTGGAACTGGCAGCCGCCATGCCTTCGGAATTAAAATTGAAATCAGGCGGCAAATTCCCTTTAAAGAATATCGCTCGTCAATACTTGCCAGCCACCGTGATTGATCGTCCCAAAGGATACTTTCCAGTACCGGCATTGAAATATGTACGGGGACCATTTTTAGAATTTATGCGAACCATTTTAAATTCTCAAACTTGTCGAGAACGGGGGTTATTTCAGAGAACATACGTAGAGCAAATAATGGCGAATCCGGAAGGTAAAATGACGGCTTTGCAAGGCAGTCATTTGTGGCATCTGGCCTTGTTGGAATATTGGTTACAAATACAGGGAATTTGAATTACAGGAGGAGTTTTCCCGGTAAAGTCAGCAAGTTTTTGCCAACTTTACCGGAAGGTTTATTGCGTAGGTTTCAGTGTTATGGATTTTCCTCCGAATTCTCTGAAGTTACTGTTTCTGGAGCAGTCATTTTCTCTCCTAAAAATCAACGTAGAAAGATCCAGCAACGGCTGAATTTATTAAAAAATTCAGGATACCATGATGCTTCCATAAGACAGATAATCACGACAATTTGCTCGGAGTACAAAATGTATTCCGCTCTATATCACTTTTTTAAGGAGACTTAACCATGAAACTCTCTAAATCAATTGCTTTACTGCTCATTCTAATGACCACCTTAACCTTAATGGCTTGCCAAGGACCTCAGTCAAAAGGATAAAAACTGGTCAAACCTCTGGTTACTTCAACAACCCAGAAGGCGGACTCAACTAATACAGTCACTCTTCCCATGAATTGGCGTTTTCCCACCCAAGCGGATTACAAAAAAGTTGGGTCGCATTCCAAAAAGAGTTACCCGTGCCCTTTCATATTCGTGGTGACTTCAATGGCGACCAAAAAACGGATGATGCCTGGATGTTGCTACAGAAAGATAATCGTGGCTGGGGATTATTTGTTTTTCTGGCCCAGTCAGGTGGACCCTATCAAGTCATCAAGGTGGAAGAAAATGACATGGACCTCAGTCCACAGTCTATGGGGATTGAGTTGATTGAACCTGGTCAGTACAAAACGGCCTGCGGTAAGGGCTATTGAGACTGTGAACCAGGGGAGCCGCCGGTACTGAAGTTAAAATTCGATGCGATTAATTACATTGCTTTTGAAACAGCCTCCTCCATTGTGTATTGGGATGATGAAACACAGCAATTTGAGAATATTGCCACCAGTGATTGATTTCAGGAGCAGAAGTGGAGGTAATGAAATATTAGTTCAAACATGTCAAAATACTGGGTACTAAAATTATCTTTGAATATTTGTGATAATCACTTTGAAAATACCAAACTGTAGCAGCCAGGTAGGGTGGGAAAATGTTTTTGCTCCCCCCTTAATTTTCAATTAGAGCTCTTGCAATAGGAAATGATGCGATATGGCTGACCGGCTAAAGCCTCCATTCCAATGTTGGCTTAAGTCTGTCAGGTTTTAAAGACTTGACCATTTTTTTGAGGCCAGTCAGATAGAGTAGGCTTTTTATTGAATCTTATGGATGATGAAATTCTTTGGAATGGAGGCTTTAGCCGGTCAGCTGTTTGTCTTTAAATAATTCTTCACGGGCGCAAATGAACGACGATGAATAGGAGTAATGCCCAATTGTTGTAGGGCAGCCAGGTGCAAACGGGTTGGGTAACCTTTGTGAGCAGCAAAGCCATAACCCGGGTATTTTCGATCCATTTCTTTCATTTCTCGATCTCGATTAACTTTGGCAAGTATGGAGGCTGCACTGATGACGGGAATGGTTTGATCGCCGCGGATTATGGCGGTCACTGGATAGGGTATTTTTGGACAATGTGGACCGTCAACGACCACTTGTTGAGGGACAATGGAGAGGCTTAAAACGGCGCGTTGCATGGCCAATAGACTTGCTTGAAGGATGTTTAACTGGTCAATTTCTGAAACTTCAGCCCGTCCTAAGGCAAAAGCTAGGGCGTATTTTTGAATTTCGTCAGCCAAACGTTCCCGTTGTTTTTCAGTCAGGCGTTTGGAATCTCTGAGTCCTTGGATGGGATGATCCGGCGGTAGAATCACGGCGGCTGCCACGACGGGACCTGCTAAGGGACCGCGCCCCACTTCATCAACGCCAGCCGTGGTTATGGGAAGGGTCATGGTTTTTTTGAGTGGTTTGTAAGAGTAGAGAGGCGCTTTATGGCGCCCTACTCAAAATTTCAGATTATTTTTTGGGGAATGGGCAATTCACGAATACGCTTACCAATGGCAGCGAATAGGGCATTGGTGACGGCAGGTATGATCGGGGGGGTGGCTGGCTCGCCCACGCCTCCAGGATTGTCTTGACTGTCAATGATATGGATTTCAATCTTAGGAGTATCACTCAACCTTAATATAGGAAAGTCGTGGAAATTGCTTTGTTCAACCTTTCCTTCTTTAAGGGTTATGCTCTGCTTAAGAGCACCGAGTCCAAAAATAATGCTGCTTTCAACTTGGGCTTTCACGGTGTCCGGATTGACAACCATTCCGCAATCTATCACTGATACTACCCGTTGAACTGTGAGTTGATGGGATGAGGTCAGGGAAATTTCCGCCACTTGACCGACAATGCTGGCAAATGAGGCGTGAATGGCCAGTCCTCGATACACTTTCGGAGGTAATGGATCCTGCCAGTTGGCTGCTTTTACCAGGGTTTCCAATACCGCTAAATGGCGCGGTTGTTCAGCCAATAATGTTTTGCGAAGTTGATAAGGGTCTGTGTCGGTCGCATGAGCGATTTCGTCTATAAAACTTTCCATCATAAAACCGGAGTAAGAATGCCCCACTGAGCGCCAGAAACCCACAGGTACCGGGGTTTCCTTCATAATGTAATCCACATAAGTATTTGGTATATTGTAAGCGAGCTCAACGAATCCTTCTACAGCATTGGGGTCGATTTCTCCCTTCAACCAACTGGGAACCACTCGTTTAGATATGGAAGGGCTCACCACCCGAGCTTTGAAGGCAGTCAATTTCCCCTGTTTATCTACTCCGGCAGTCAACCTAACCGCAGCGGCTGGCCGATAGAAATCATGCTGCATATCCTCTTCTCGAGACCAGATCAACTGCACAGGTTGCCCCAAAGATTTCGCTATCGTCAGACACTGCTTTATACAATCGATTTCAACACGACGCCCAAAACCTCCCCCTAAATACGTAGTGTGAATCTCAATTTTCTCAGCAGGAAGACCGGTTATTTCAACGGCAGCATTTCTTGCCCATTCTGGAGCTTGCGTCCCTACCCAAATTTCACAGCGATCCTCTTGTACGTGGGCAGTGCAATTGAGGGGTTCCATGGTTGCATGTGCCAAAAAGGGAGCGCTATACTCTGCTTCCAAAATCTTGTCGGCTTTTTTCAAGGCAGCAGCCACATCCCCTTGACGCTCGGCTTCTGCCCCGGTTTTCTGCAAATCCTCTTGAAAGGAAGCTTTAAGTTGGGCGCTGTCTAGGGTATCGAGTTCAGACTTTGAGAACCGAAGATTTAAAGTTGCCAAGCCCTGTTTGGCTTGCCAGTAAGAATCGGCGATCACGGCAATGCCATTTGATAGCGGGAAGAGCCGTAAACTTTCTGCAGCGGAGGCGTCATAACTTTCTACTTTGCTGCGAAATATAGGTGCTTGTTGGAGGGCAGCATAAAGCATATTAGGCAACCGTACATCTATACCGAATTGGGCAGAGCCATCGATTTTTTCAGGTGTATCCAGACGTTTGATGGCTTGTCCTATCAACTTGAATTCTTTGGAAGATTTTAGACGAGGGGCAGAAGGTGGCGTCAGTTTAGCCGCTGCTTCAGCCAGTTGGGAGTATTTGAGAATTCTTCCTGTGGCAGGATGAATTATTTGGCTATTATTGGCTTCACACTCCTTGGGATCGACTTTCCAGACTTGGGCGGCGGCTTCGATCAGCATTTCTTTTGCTGCAGCACCGGCTTTGCGTAAACCATCCCAACGGCTGCGAATGGTCGTACTGCCACCGGTAATTTGTAATCCAACCAGGGGATTTTTGTATTCTTCACTCACTGGAGAATTGGTAATTCGGATTTGTTGCCAGTTGGCCTCTAATTCTTCTGCCACTAACATCGGTAAAGCAGTATAAACGCCTTGGCCCATTTCAGCGTGGGCTACGATCACTGTGATCGTGTCATCGGTGCCGATCTTCAACCAAGCATTGAATTTAAGGTGAGTTGCAGATTCAACCGCTTGGGCTATTCGATTTGAGGGGGGAAAGTAGAAACCCAGGATAAGACCGGCAGTTAGGGTGGTTGTCGATGATAAAAACTGTCTGCGGGTTAGGGAGGGCATGTTAATCTCCTTGAAGAAAATCCTAGATAAAAAATAGCACTTAGGGAAGCACAGAGCCGCGTTTGTTTGCGTCTAACAGGTAGGGACGCGATTAATCGCGCCTCTACTGGGCGGTCCAACAATGGTAGAGACGCGATTGTTTGTGTCTAACAGGTAGGAGACGCGATTAATCGCGTTTCTACTGGGCCTCCAACAATGATAGGGACGCGATTATTTGCGTCTAACAGGTAGAGGAGACGCGATTAATCGCGTTTCTACTATTTCAAGATGAGCTGGGGCATCAGTCTTTGTAGGTTTTTCAATAGCTTATTTTGCCAAGGAATCGCTTGGTCACCTATAATTTCAAGGGATAAGGCTTCATGTTCGCGCACTTGCAACACCAATTTCGCCATGGCTCGAATCCCTGTACTATTGAGAAATTCCAAAGCTTTAAGATCTAACGTGAGAATTTTCGTCCTCTGTTGTTCATTCAGTTGCGAGAGCGCATGCTGAATTGCTTCATTGAAAAGGTGAATAATAGGATCGTATTCAAAATCTCCATTGGGTAGCACAGATCCTTGACAGATGATACTGTTATTTTCTGGGAGGTAGATGATTGTGTAAGATTGATTTTTAAGTTCCATATCGTGAGCACTCAATCGCGGCGTAACCGGTCAGAAACCGCAATAGGGGTTGGATAACGCAATATAATGTAGTAAGATGACGCAATGAAGGTCATAATTGTTGCAGCTTGAATTAAGTAGGAAGCTTGGTCAGAGATCAGATGAGTTTCTAGGGCGACTACGGCCACCAGTAGTGAAAATTCACTCACCTGTCCCAACCGACAACCAATTTCTAAGGGTGATTGAGAGGCCTCTCCAAACTTTATGAGTAAGTAATTGAATATCCAGGGTTTAATTAGTAACAGAGTCGCCGCCAATAGGGTCGCTGGGAATAAAATTAACTGCAGGGTAGGAAGATTGAGACTAGCGCCTAGGGAGAAGAAAAAAATCACTAAAAAAAAGTCGCGCAGGGGTTTTAGACTTTCGGAAATGAAACGAGCGATGGGATTGCTGGCAAGAACAACCCCTCCAATAAAGGCTCCAATTTCGTGGGAGAGGTTCAGGAAACTGGCAAGCTCTGCCATCCCCAAACACCAGCCAATGGTGATCAGAAAGATGTACTCCTGGATTTTGTCAAATTGCCGCATGAGTCGGTTCAAGACGAGGCGCTCAAATAGCAGGGCAAAGCCAAGCAGAAAGGGCAGTTCTAAACTTACGACCAGGATGTCCAATATTGGTTGACTCCCCTGTTTACCCAAACCTTGTAAGACCAGCAATAGCAGAATAGCAATCAAGTCCTGCAAAAGCAGAATACTGACGATGATTTCTCCGGCTCTTTTGTGATGGAGTACAGTCGTTGGGAGCAGTTTTAGCCCAATGATCGTACTGGAAAACATCATGGTAGCGCCTATCACTAAGCTGTCTTGCCAACTGAAACCAAAACCCAAGCCAAACATGATCCCCAATAATGCGAATAAACTTGAGCTGAGAAGGGTGATCAAGGTGGTTTTTCCCAGCAAGTGAAGGAGTCCTTGAGGCTCTAAGCTCAGTCCTAGGAGGAATAGGAGAAAGATGATTCCAATGTCAGCAATGCCTTTGATGACTTCAATATCAGGGATAATAGAGAGAGCAAAGGGACCCAGTAGAATTCCCCAAATAATGTAGCCAACGAGGAGAGCTTGCCGGGCATAGAGAGCCAGCGTTGCCAGTAGGGCTGATCCGCTGAAGATGACAAAGATCGAGAAGACTATGGAATCAGTGGTGGGTCCAATTGAAGGATCAATAACATGCATAGAGGCTTGGAATAATTGAGAAAGAGCCAAGAACCCAAGTTCTGACTGAGGACGAACAGAACTGGGAACTGGGCTGCAGATGAATAGGTTATGTCATCTAAGGACAGAAGAAAAGAGAGTTCTGACCTTAAACAAGGGGAAGATTGAAGAAATATCCTTAACTATTGGGGGGGACCACCTGCCCAATTCATGTCTCGACGAGCGGTAGCAATGGTAATCGTGAAACCTGCGATGACATCGAGTAAGGACATCAGGGCTAAAATCAGGAAGGTGGAGGTGCCTGCTATACCCCAGGTTAAAAAGAGAACCAGGAAGGTGATGAATACAAAGGTAGATAAAACGTGTTCAATGGTTGAGGCAGTCCCCGTTCTTGTCGACTTCACAATTTCAACGTACAAGATGATCACACCAAACACAATAAGAATATCGCTGGAAGTGGGGGACCAAGAAGCACCAGACATCAAGGACATAGAGAAGAGAGGAGTGGCTGCGGCAGAGAAATCTACACCGGAGCTGACCAGAATCAGGTAGATGATCAGTAATACCCCAAACAATGGGATTGTCAGAATGATTTTTAGATAGTCCATGAAGAGTTCCTTTTGGTTAAAAGTAGTATTGAGTTATCTACTCAAAAGGGTAGATAGACTTGATGATAAGGAAAGCTGCCTGCACGATGGTAAGGGTTCAAAAAACAGTGTTTTAGATAGGGATATTTTACAGTCATTTAAAAAATGGCTTTTGTGAGTTATAATAACAAATCAATGATGAGAAATAAACCCATTTCACTTGTCTCCATCAAAATAATTCACTTTTAAGCCTAGGATTATATAGCTATGTCAGATTTGCCTGTGTCTACCCCTGATGAAAAATGGGAGCGTGATGTTTTAAATCGTTTGGCCTTTGCTACCTTAAATGAGCAGAGAAGAGCTCGTCGATGGGGTATTTTTTTCAAACTGTTACTGGTTTTCTATTTGCTCCTACTGTTGGTGCTCGCCAATCCGGAACTTAGCGGGTGGTTGTCTGAGGCGGAGGGAGAATTGGAGGTGGGTAAGCATACTGCTTTGATTGATATCGAGGGAGTTATATCTGCTGAAGCGGAGATTACGAATGCGGATAAGATTATCTCTGGATTGCGAACCGCTTTTAAGGATAGTAATACAGCGGGCCTGATTATCCGTATTAACAGTCCCGGAGGGAGTCCGGTTCAAGCGGGTTATATCAATGATGAAATTAACCGTTTGCGGAAGAAACATCCGCTGCCTGTTTACGCCGTGGTTACTGATATTTGTGCTTCTGGAGGTTACTATATTGCGGCTGCTGCTGACCAAATTTACGCCGATAAAGCCAGTTTGGTGGGATCAATAGGAGTGTTGATGGACGGATTTGGGTTTGTGGAGGCTTTACAGAAATTGGGTATTGAGCGTCGGTTGATGACTGCAGGGGAACATAAAGGATTTTTAGATCCCTTTTCTCCTACAAAGTCAGAGGACGTTAACCATGTCCAAGGATTATTGGACAATATCCATCGCCAATTCATTGTCAAGGTTAAAGAAGGTCGAGAGGCCAGCTTGAAGGCCAGTGACAAATTGCAGTTGTTGGACAACCCAAAATTATACTCAGGTTTGATATGGACTGGGGAGGAAGCAATTCAGTTGGGACTGGTTGATGGCTTAGGCAGTAGCAGTTATGTAGCCCGAGAAATTATCAAGGTTGAGAAGATCAAAAATTTTACCCCCAAATTGTCTTATTTGGAACGTTTTGCAGAACAATTGGGAGTTACTCTCACTAAAACATTTCAACAAACTGCTCATTCTGAGGGAGTTGGATTGTATTGAAGAGGGGGTAAAGTCAATAGAGCTCTTGCAAAAGAAAAAGGTAAGTTGGATTAGCGCATCAACCAAGAAAGGCAGTATTCGAGTCTCCATAATTTCGTGGCGCGGGATCGAGGTATGTATTCGGCAAATTAGGAACATGAGGGTCAGTTTGAAATCCATATCGGAGAGTGACGCGACAAGTGCGCCTCGCAGTCTACATGGGCATCTTTTTTATGATGCGTTAGCCATATCACAAATTAAGAACTGATGTTGCGCAGTGTAGAAACAATCATTGTCTAATCTTTCGTTCCCACGCTCTGCGTGGGAACGAAATAGTCCATTGCGTGACATCAGTTGAAAAGAGGCTTGGGATCTTTGTTGGAGGATTAATTTGAAGAATTATCTGTCATGGTCATTACCTTCTCTCATCTTGGAACCTGGAAAAAGGAGAGTCACTATTTTGAATAGCGCCGACGGCTCCTCGTCCCTACTCAGCGATAATCCAAAAAAGTTTTATGTACTGATTCCCTTAGGATAAATCATTGATGATAACTTCTTATAATACACGACGTCCAATTCCCGAACAACCTGATCCCAAACAACGCATTGTTGGGGGAATCGTTCTTTTTGCACTCATGCTACTGATCTATAGCTTACTGAAATTGCTACTGGGTATATCTGCAAGCACGACAAGTAACCAATTTGGGTTAAATATGCCTTCAAATATTAATGCTACCGTTGAAACCACAGCGTCTACTCCAAATAATCTCCCCGGTGCTGCCAATACAGAAAACCCCAGAGGACGCAGTCTCTCAACCACCTTATCGAAGCGATTGCCAGCCAATTTTGTATTTTTAGACATAGAAGGGCGACCCATGCAAAAAGAAACTTATCAGTTGCCAACCACAACCGGCAGTGCCGAAGATATTTATTCCAAATCACAAGAAGGAAGGAACTGGTATGTCCAAGCCGCAAGCTTTCGAGATGAAGAACGAGCCCAAAAATTAATTCAGCAAATTACAGATAAAAATATCGTTGCTGACGTGAATATTGTCAAGAGTAACGACGGCTGGTATATGGTACGCTTACCACCGGAAACTGATCGCAGTATAACCGAACAACAGAAAAGGCAATTGAGTACTTTGCTGGGGGTCAAAGGAGTGATTAAGAAAATAGAGTAAAATCCAAATTACCTGAAACCTAAAAATCCAATTTCACCTAATGACCACATCAACATACTCAATCAATTGGCACCGACTATTTGGTATTTTACTGACAGATGTTTTTACAAACACCCCATATCAGGTAGAATTGGAAAAAGAATTAACAGCCAAACAACAATTTTTAGACGTGGTGATCATCAGAAAATCAGACCTTCCTGATCCTAATCCTCAACACTTGCCCGATGGTTTGGAAAATTTATCCACCCATAATTTATTGACCTATAAATCATTTCGAGAATCCCTGACTCCATGGTCACTGGACGAATTGATAGGGCACTATGTCAACTATCGTAAACTCTTGACTAAAAAGAAACAACAAGGATTAAAAGAAAGCGATTTTCAATGGTATGCGGTCACAACCCGTTATCCCCACAAATTGTTTAAACAATACCCCCCCACAATTAAAAATTCTGTTTCGGGAATTTATGAACTTCTTTGGGGCAGTCATTCAGTGCGAATAATCGTATTAAAAGAAATTGGCAACGATACCCGTAACGCTGCTTGGCATCTATTCAGTGATGAAGCACAGAGAATTCATATGGGGGCCTTACACTATGTGTGGAAACAAAATGTAACCCCGATTTTAATTTATGAACTGTATCATTTTTACCGTTTGGAGGAGCATATTAACATGGCTTATACCTTGGAACAATTTGAAGCCGAAATATTGGCTCGAATACCAATTGAAAAACGACTGAAGGGACTGCCGCCTGAGCAACGACTGAAAGGACTATTGCCTGAAGAACGTTTGCAAGGATTAAGTCCAGAAGAAATTAAGAATTTGTTGCAGCGTTATTCGATTCAACCTCCCAAAAACAAATAAAAGTTCCGGAATTGGAAAGAATTGGGATTAGCAATCTTAATAGAAAAGTGAGCCACTGATAATAATTTTTAGGCTGATCAATTAAAGTAACTGATTGAGAAAAAAGAAATTTTTTAAATCTCTGAAGAATTTGTCAAATCTTCAAGACTTAACAAATTTTGATGGTTGTTCCGATTAGTAAAATGCCCTAAAAATTTGTCACAGTGTTATATTATTTAAGAGGCTGAAAGTGATCAAAAAAACTAAAATTGAGCTGAACTTACCTGTTCAATCTCAATCAACTGTGAAAATTATTTCAATATCTTCCAATCCCGCTACACAATGATCCTAACATTATGAAAACCGTGCGTGAAAAAATTATTGAGCGGATTGTTACCCAACTAGAATCTATAGCAGTTCACAATGGCTATGACAATGAAATTGGACCTGGCAATGTCTACCGTCAAGAATCCATTTTTGAAAAAGGGAAAACACCTTCTGCAGTTATTTGGGAACTTTCTGAAAGTCGAGAACGCAACCGGTATGGAGGAACAGTTCGTTTATTAACTTTGCGTATAGAATGTTTAGTGGCGGTCCCAGAAAACAAACATCCTGCCACTATAGCCAATGAATTGTTGGGTGATTTAGAAAAATCCATGATCATGGGAAATCTGACTTTGGATGAATTAATTGAAGATATTCAAGATGTTGCCGCAGAAATTTTAGTGCCTTCTCCCAATAGAAGAATTGAGGGACGAGAAGTGGTATATTTGCCAATTGACCGGCAAATGGCTGGAGCAGCCGTTGACTTTGAAATTACATATACTACAGAATGGGGAGACCCCTACACCCAATAAGTGGGTTATTTTTAGACTGTTAGCCTTGGGGAGTTTTAACAATATGCCACTTGCTTATTTACATCATTCCGATTGTTTATTACATGATATGGGACTGGGTCATCCAGAAGCACCCACTCGTCTTCATGCAATAGAAGATCAGCTTATTTCTTCCAAGTTAGTTGATTTTATAAGATATTATGAAGCCCCTTTGGCCACTCGTCAACAATTGGTTAGAGTGCACCATCCTAAATACATTGACAAAATATTAAGCTTCCAAGATCAGCCGGGCTCCACTTATTTGGACCCCGACACTTTATTGACCGGAAATACTCCACAGGCTGCTTTACGAGCTGCAGGTGCCGCAGTATTCGCCACTGATCTGGTATTAACTCACCAACATAGAATCGCTTTCTGTAATGTTCGTCCTCCTGGACATCATGCTTTAAGCGATCGGGCGATGGGATTCTGTTTTTTCAACAATGTGGCGGTGGGTGCCAGTCACGCTCTAACCCATTACGGTTTGAATCGAGTAGCCATTCTCGATTTTGATGTTCACCATGGCAATGGGACTGAGGAAATTTTTCAACACGATTCTCGAGTATTATTGTGTTCCACCTTTCAACATCCATTTTATCCCTATTCTGGAGCAGAAGGAGGTAATAATCATATTCTCAATGTCCCATTGCCTGCAGGCACTTCTGGAGACCAATTTCGACAAGCTGTATTGACTCATTGGTTGCCAGCCTTACATAAATTTGCACCGGAATTGATTTTTATCTCCGCTGGATTCGATGCCCACATTGAAGATGACATGTCCCAATTTCGTTTACATACCGCTGATTATGCTTGGGTTACCCAAGAAATTTTATTGGTGGCAGACAAATATGCCCAAGGTCGAGTCATTTCAACTTTAGAAGGTGGCTATGCTCTCAGTGCCTTAGCCCGAAGTGTGACGGCTCATGTTAAAGTGTTGATGCGCCTGATGTGACTTTTGCCTATTACAAACCCGAATTTCTAAAATTCGGGCCCATTTTCCAAAAAACGCCCGTACTCTAAAAACTGGAGAGTTTGTTTCATAATTGCAGGTTGATTCATGAGAAAGGAATGGCCATAAGGTAAAACTATAAAGGCAGTCATTCCAGATACTTTTGCCCGTTCCACAGCCACAGTTCCATCGTCTTGACCGGGAATAATTAGGGAAGCCAATGGATTTAAACTAAAATTACCAGTGATGATGCCCAATGGGAATTGAACAGATCCAAGTTGATTCGGTAAACTGTCAGGGTCAGTGCCCAATTGTGGAGCAACTGGTCCCATGACATAAGCAAACAGGCAATTGTCTCCCAAAAAATCAACCAACTCACTGCCTTGGTTGGGGGGACTGATCATGACCACTCGACCTAAATTGGGAAGACTGTGTTGCTTAAGATAGGAACGGATCAAAATGCCACCCAAGGAATGGGTGACAAAATGGATTTTGTCAACAGTTGATAGCTCAAATTGGCCCAATTGTTGATCAAGATAATTCACAAGTTCTGGCATGGACAGTTGTCTTGAGGGATAATCTACATTGATGATTTTAAATTTTCCCTGTTGTCCCAAATAGTTACCCAATTCCTGCATGGAACGGTGAGTGCGGGCCAACCCATGTAACAAGATAACAACTTGATTTTTGGAATTTTCGACCAAGATTGGGGGAACAGGAGTGCATCCCAAAATTGTGACTAGAATGAGTGCGAAAATTAAAAAATAGGAGGACATACAATTACCGCCAAAGAATAATGGTGCCATCTTCACTGCCAGCAGCAAGCAATGATCCTTTTGGATTAAAGGAGATGGAAGTAATGAAATTTTGATGTCCTGTCAAATTAGCAACTTCCTTACCAGTCTCCACTTCCCAAATTTTCAACATATCTTTGGTGCCAGCACTTCCAGAAGCCAAATATTTTCCTTGGGGACTGAAATCCAGTGAAGTGATGGAATGATCATGGGCAGTTATGGTATAGAGATGTTGCTGGACAGTTAATTCCCAGATCTGTAGATTATCTTTGGCACTTCCTGTTCCCACTGCCAATTTGTGTCCGTCTGGACTGAGAGCCAGAGCAGTGACTGGAGACTGAAATTGTAGAGTTTGCAGCACTGAGCCTTGAGGTAAGGTCCAGAATTTAACCGTGTTGTCCCAACTGCCAGAAACCAAATGACCATCCGCATTGAAGGCTATTGCATATACATAATCCTGATGCTTGCTCAAAGTGGTCAATAAACGCCCTTCCATCCAATCCCAAATTTTTATGGTTTTGTCAAAACTGGCAGATGCCAAGCGTTGGCCACCGGAATCAAAGGCCAAGGCAACAATGGCGCCCGTGTGTGCTTTTAAGGAGCGTAACAGTCTACGATTTGCCGTGCTCCAAATTTCCACCGTCCGATCATATCCTCCACCTCCTGAAGCAAAATACTGTCCATCGGGACTAAAGGCGACCGAATTAATCCGCTTTTCATGGGCTTTGATGGAATGGATTAATTCCCCACTTTCCACATCCCACAGTTTAAGTGTATTATCCATGCTGGCTGAGATCAACTGTTGTCCCTCCGGATGGAAGGATAAATCCGTCACAGAATCCTTATGTCCGACGAGGATATGTGCGGTTTGATTGGGAAGGATATCCACATGACTACAACCTTGCATCATCCACAAGATTGAAATCAAATTAACAAGAGTCAATAATAGAGACTGTTTCATAAATTTTTAAATTATAGTGAGAAAATAATGCCGAAGAATGGGAACGAGGTAGCGAGCTTTATCCCCTCCTTGGAACAGAAGAAAGAAATTATTTCTTTCCTTTGGAAAAAAAGAGAGGAATTGTTTTTTTATGCCGACTAAAGATAAAATTGACTTTGTCGTTGCCCAAATAGCCAAAGTTATCCTGGGGAAAGAACATCAAATTCGTTTGGCATTGACTTGCTTATTGGCCCGCGGTCACCTTCTCATTGAAGACGTGCCTGGGGTGGGAAAAACAACCCTCGCTCAAGTATTATCTCGGGTATTGGGACTCAGTTTTCAACGGATACAATTCACCAGTGACTTGTTACCCGCAGACATCATTGGAGTCTCCATTTACGATCAAGAAGCCAAACAATTCAAATTTCACAAAGGATCCATTTTTGCACAAATGATTTTGGCTGATGAAGTCAACCGTGCCACCCCCAAAACTCAAAGCGCCTTGCTGGAAGCCATGGAAGAACATCAAGTTACCGTTGAGGGAGAAACTCGCAGCCTACCAACCCCCTTCTTTGTATTGGCCACACAAAATCCTTTGCATCAGATTGGCACCTTTCCTTTACCAGAATCTCAATTGGACCGATTCATGATGCGTTTGCAATTGGGTTATCCTGATCATCATACCGAACGAGCTCTCTTGAAAGGCCAAGATCGTCGAGACCTCTTAAAAGATCTGACCTCTTGCATCAGCACCGAAGATATTTTAAACATTCAAAAACAAGTGCCTCAAATCCATGTCGCTGAAGCTTTGATCGACTATTTACAAGCCATTTTAGAATACAGTCGTCAATCCCCAGCTTATCGCACTGGACTTTCTCCAAGAGCAGGTTTGGCTATTTTGCACAGTGCCCAAGCTTGGGCCTTGATCCAAGGTCGAGACCATGTTATACCGGAAGATGTACAAACCGTTTTGCCGGGGGTAGTGATCCATCGCCTGTCCGCCTTGACGGAACAACAAGACGGCCAAACTCTAATCACCCAACTGATCAAGGAAATTGCCATTCCTTAACCACTCCTCTTTAACCATCTCCTGCTCCTCCCCGAACAAAAAGCGAAAACAATTTCTATTTTTGAACAAGTAAGGAAAAAATTTATTCTCCTTAGATAAGGGCAGATTAAAAAATAACATTCTCCCCTTTGCCAAAAAAAGGCCAAGGGCAAATTCCCCTCTTTTTTTGGTTGACTTTCAAGACACGACAATAAACTTCATGAATTAAGCGCTTCTAAAAGGAAACTCACATGATCACCCAGAAACCTGGCCCATTGACAATTTTGTTGCTGTTATTATTCTTTGCCACTTATCCACCTGGCAACTATGCGCAAGATGAGAAATCTCTGTCCACTGGACAACAATTTTTCGAACAAGGCAATTTTGCCAAAGCGATCGAACACTGGAAAAATGTCCTTAAAAATAAAGAATTAACCTCAATCACAGCCAGCAACATCCATTTATACCTATCCCTAGCCTACCAAGCTCTGGGCGATTATAACACGGCCCTTCTCCAATTGGAACAGGCCCTTGAACTCGCTGAACAAGCACAATTACCCGAACAAATTCTATTGATTGACAGTACAATGAGTGACGTTTTATTGGCTTTACAACGTCCGGAAGAAGCAGAAAAACGACTGATCAACAGTCTCAACTTAGTAAAATCCCTTGATAAACCACTGCTGCAGGCCCATCTTCTCAACAATTGGGGTAATTTGTTAAGCATCCGCAAAGAATATGAAAAAGCCAGTGTAGTTTATCAACAAGTTATTCAACTTGCGCAGCAGTCCCAAGATAATTTGATGCAAATTCAAGGAATTATCAATCAAATTCAAGCCTCATTAAAATTGGAACAAGCCGTAGATCATCAAGCACATCTTAAATCGGTAGCACCTTTAATTGCATCTTTGCCCGATCATTTTGAAAAAGGCTTCTATTGGTTAAGTTTAGGCCAATTGGCACTGCGCCTTAAACCTTCCTCTGATGAAAACCTCCTTTTGGCTAATTCTGCATTTGAACATGCGTTTTCCCTTGCCGAACAACTGTCTAATCAACATCTTAAAGCTTATGCTCTGGGTTTTTTGGGACAAGTTTATGAGCGCCAACACTCTTATTTAGAAGCTTTACGAGTTACCAGACAAGCCGTTTTTTTCAGTCAAGACAAGCCCGATATTCTCTATTTTTGGGAGGGACAATTGGGACAATTATTGGTAAAAACAGGTGATCTCGACGGAGCACTGATCACTTACCAACAAGCCTTTGCTCATTTAAATCCCATTCAAACTCGACTGGTTACAGGACAACGTGATCCCTCTGATTTATTCAGGGAACAAGTGCGTCCCATCTATTTTGGATTGGCGGATGTCATGTTGCGCAAAGCCAGTTCTTCGGGAGGTTCCCAACAAAAATTGCTCAACCAAGTCCTTTATGTCCTTGAACAATTGAAAGCAGCAGAGTTGCAAGATTATTTCCAAGATGAATGTGTTTCGGGGGGACAAAAGGCAGTTCAATTGGACAACTTGGCCTCTGATACCGCTATCATTTATCCCATTTTATTGCCTGATCGGGTGGAAATTTTGACCAATGTCCAACAAGAAACTTATCAAGCCACTGTCTCAGTCAGTTTGGAAGAAGTGGCGCAAAATGTTTTAGAATTTCGGCAAAATTTGCAAACCAGCACTCATTATCGTTTTGCTGAACAGGCAGATAAATTGTATCAGTGGTTTATCAGTCCCTTACGATCAATTTTGGAAAAACATCATGTTAACACCCTAATTATTATTCCCGATGGATTTTTACGCACAATTCCATTGGCAGCCCTTTATAACGCGGAACAACGACGTTTTCTAATAGAAGAATTTGCAATTGCCATTACCCCTGGACTTAATCTTACAGAGCCCACCCCCATTCCTAGAGATAAAATCAGTATTTTTCTCAATGGGTTATCATTGGGAGTACAAAATTTTTCACCTCTGCCCAATGTGCCTAAGGAACTTGATAGCATTCAAGCGCTGTTTTCAGACAATAAGATCTTACTGGATCAGAATTTTTTGTTAAGTAAGGTTAATCAGACCTTGCAGAAAACGCCTTATTCAATTGTCCATATTGCTTCCCATGGGCAGTTTGACAGTGATCCCAAAAAGACTTTTTTGTTAACCTATGATGGCAAATTGACTATGGACAAATTGGAAAGTTTGTTAAGATTTACAGAATTGCGCAAAGATCCTATAGAATTGTTAACTTTGAGTGCTTGCCAAACCGCATTAGGTGATGAAAGAGCGGCTTTGGGACTGGCAGGAGTGGCTGTAAAGGCCGGCGCTAAAAGTGCTTTAGCCAGTTTGTGGTTTGTCAATGATGAATCGACTGCCGGTCTGATTACAGAGTTTTATAATCAACTCAAAAATTCCAAGTTGTCTAAGGCTCAGGCTCTGCAAAATGCTCAGAAAAAGTTGATTTCAGAACATACTTTTCGTCACCCAGTGTATTGGGCTGCTTTTTTGTTGATTGGGAATTGGTTGTAGAAAGAGTGGGTTGAACCACCCCTACCCTTCCTTGAAAAAGGAGGGGAAAATGAGTTTGCCTCATCTATATGAGACAGAAAAGAAGTGGGAAACTTGGTTTTAAATTAGAATTGAATTTCTATTCCCAATGAAAAGGTGCGCCCACGATTGGGAAGTCCTTCTTTTAAAGGTGCTAGTTTGGTGGGACTGATGGTTTCTTCGTCTGCTAAATTTTGTACTTGAGCTATCCAGGTGATATGATCGCTCCAATTGTAACGTATTGCACTGTTCCATACCCAACTTGCTGGAATAGGTAAGGTGGCCAATTGACCGGCATTGTTAATGTCTTGTTCCATTTGATTTTGGTAGTGTCCATTTAGATTGACATTCCAAGCCCCTTGTTGATAGTTGAGGATGGTTGAGAACATGCGATTGGAAACGTTTTGAGGGTGTTCCACCGTTTCAGTTAGGTGGGTATAGGTTAAGCGTAACAACCAGTTGTCTATTTTGCTGGAGGCATCCAATTCCCAACCAGAGGTTTCTAAACTGGCTAAGTTGGCAAAGATTCGTCCATTCGGGAATAGCATGGTGTCTATGCGATTTTTGGTGCGACTTTGAAAGTAAGTGAGGGTGCTTTGTAATTTTGCATAGTTTTGCGTCCAAGCCAATTCAAGCGTCTTCACTGTTTCTGGTCTTAAGTTGGGGTTGCCGAGTCCAACAGTCCAGAGTTGTTGGAAAGAAGGGGCTCGAAAGGCTTGTCCATATAGGAATTTGAATTGAGTGTTGGGAATTGGTGTATACACGAGGCCCAGCCGAGGGTTGGTTGTGTTTCCAAAATCAGAGTAGTGGTCAAAGCGAATGCCCAGTGTGCTTTCTAGGTTTGAGTTGTTATCATAGTGGTGTTGTACATGGATGCCAATAATGTCGCGTCCCCCAGTTTTTTGATCAGTATTTTGAAGCAAGTTCCCGGTGATAAAGTCAGTGTGTTTGGTGTTTCGTTCAAGCAATTTGGGTTGGCGCCATTCAATTCCAGCTGTCAATTCGTGTTGGGAGTTTATGTTATGCCGTCCATCAATTCCCAACTGCCATTCTTGTTCTCTTACTAAAGATGATTCTTGCACAGCTCTGTTCCCAATATGAAGACCAACGCCTTGTTCCAATTTTGCTGTGGCATAATGGGTGTAAAAGGCCAGTTTGTTGTGATCGGTGTTTAACAGGGTATGTTGTAAGGAAAGTATGGGTTGTTCCGTTTCAAGATAAGAGAGTTGTTCTCCATATGCGTTATTTGCGCCCCAAAAACCGTCTAGTTTACGTTTGGTGTAACGCAGACCAATGGCAGATTGGTCTTTCCAGGTAAGGTTGAGATTGGCATCGGTTCCTTGTCGTGGATCGTGAATGGTTTCTGCAGGTGAATTGTTGGGAAAGTAATGTTTTTCATAGGATTGACCGTGATCTTGAAAATAGTGGGCAAAAATGGAAGTTTTCCAGTTGTCTTCTTCATGGGAAAGTAAGGTGTGTAATTCTCTGCTGTTTAAATTACCTAAACTGGCAGAAACTTCGTTGCCTTCGGTCATGGTGATGATGTTAACTACTCCAGTAAACGCTCCGGTCCCATAGAGTGCCGACCCTGGGCCACGAATGATTTCGACTTGTTTGACATTGGCTAAGGTGATAAAGTGATTGAGGGCTAAGGCACCGCCAGTAAAGTCGGTGTTGAGTCGTTGACCGTCAATCATGAACAGTATGTTATAGGAAGCTTGAGGGGTGCTTTGGCCGCGACTGATTACTCTATATCCTTGATTATAAACGGTTTCTCGACTGGCTTGAAAGCCGGGTACAAAGTTGAGCAGTTCTTCAAGGGTGGTAATGCCCATGGCTTTGATTTCTTGTCGATTGAAAACGGTCATGGTGGAAGGGGCTTTTTTAATTGATTGTTCCCTTTTAGAGGCGCTGATAACTTTGATATTTATCAGGTCTTCCAAGTTCATGTCCATCAGGGTTTCTACTTGAAGTTCAGTGAGCAAAATTGAGGTGTTTTCTTGTGCGAACAGGGTTGAGAAGGATGAGTTCAGGAGGAAGAGGCTGGTTAAAATGCAATGGGGTAAACAATGAGAGCATGAGGCATATTTTGTCTTTGTACTGATGAACATATAAGATTGTTTTTGGGAAGGGTGGGGAAGGTGTTTTACTGTTTAAAAATGGCAGTGAGAGTTGAGAAGGGCACACTGTTTTTTTGTGTGCCCACCGCTTGGTTACTTTACTCTCAGGATTGTCTGTGTTTTTGTTAACAGTTTAGTTTCCCGAGTAGGTGGAAGGGGAAAGGAATGATAAGGAAGGTGGTTGAGGGATCAGCGAGTGCGCGGACAAAGTTCTGTGGGTTGAAAGAAATAGGCAATTTCAATGGCGGCGGTTTCTGGTCCGTCTGAGCCATGCACTGCATTTTCATCTACGGTTTTGGCAAAGTCAGCTCTTATGGTGCCAGGGGCTGCTTTTTTGGGGTCTGTGGCACCCATGAGATTACGGTTTACGGTGATGGCATTTTCTCCTTCTAAGACTTGAATCATGATGGGACCGGAGATCATGAAGTCAACCAGGTCTTTGAAAAATGGGCGTTCTTTGTGTACCGCATAGAATCCTTCGGCTCGTTCACGGCTGAGGTGTTGCATTTTGGCCGCAATGATTTTGAGACCGGATTTTTCAAAACGGTCCCAAATTTCACCGATGTGATTGGCTGCTACAGCGTCGGGTTTGATGATGGATAGAGTGCGTTCAATGGGCATATTTTCTCCAAAAGAGTATTATTAAAAAAAAAAGGGGGGGTGTTTTCTTAAAAGGGGGGTAAATCGGTTCCTATTTTAGGTAGGTGTGGGGTAGCCATAATACGAAGGATGGATAGATAATCAGTAGTCCTAGAACCAGGAGTTGTAGGATGACAAAGGGGACAATTCCCTTGTAGAGGGTATTCATGTGGATGGTGGGGGGCGAGACCGCTTTTAAGTAGAACAGTGAGAAGCCAAATGGAGGAGTTAAAAATGAGGTTTGCAGGTTGACGGCAACCAAGATGCTGAACCAAAGCAGGTCGATTTGGTAGTGTTGGGCAACTGGGAGTAAGATGGGTAGAATGATGAAGCAGATTTCTAGGAAGTCTAAAAAGAATCCGGCGAGAAAGATGAGTAATAGGCTGGTTATTATAAAGCCAGTTTCTCCTCCAGGCAAATAGCTAAAGAGGTCTTTGATGAGTTGATCTCCTTCCAGTCCACGGAAAACTAGCCCAAATGCCGTGGCGCCAATGAGAATGAGGAAAACCATGCTGGTTAAACGTGTTGTTTGTTGGAGGGCCTCGGTCAGGTGTTGAAGGGTGAGTTGTTTTTTTGAGAGAGAGAGTAACAGGGCGCCCAGGGCACCAAAGGCGGCAGATTCTGAGGGGGTGGCTATGCCAGTAAATAAAGTACCTAGAACGGTGAGAACTAAGAGTAAGATGGGGAGCAGGTTGCGCAGGGCTTGTCGGTAGAAATGAGCGTCTATTGGGCAATCTGGGGTGACTGAGGGGGCATCTGCGGGATTTAAGTAAGCACGCAGGATGATGTAAATTAGGTAGGAGAGTACCAATAATCCGCCGGGAATGAGGGCACCCATGAACAGTTGTCCCACGGAAACGCCTACAATGTCGGCCAGTAGGATCAAGATGATGCTGGGGGGGATGATCTGTCCTAAAGTACCGGAAGCAGCAATGGTGCCGGTGGCTAAGGGAGGGGAATAGCCATTTTTGAGGAGGCTGGGCAGGGCAATGATTCCCATGGTAACGACGGTGGCGCCGACAACGCCGGTAGTAGCAGCCAACAGTGTTCCAACCAGGACTATGGAAAGGGCGAGTCCTCCCGGGATTTTGCTGAACAGTTGTCCCATGGTTTTGATGAGTTGTTCGGCTAACCCACTTTTTTCTAAGATAATTCCCATGAGTATGAAGAGGGGAACGGCCAGCAGTGTGGTGTTGGTGAGAATGCCCCAGATTCTTAATGGCAGTAGGTTGAATAATTCTCCTTCTAAAAAGAGGGTCCCGAATAGGAAAGAAATACCTCCTAAGGTGAAAGCAACGGGGTAACCAAGTAATAAACTGAGCAACAGGATGAAAATCATGAGTAGGGCGATGAATTCGGGCTGGATTATTTCCACTTATCCCCCTTTTGTTGGATTTAGCAGGTATAATACACTGCTGATGGCTTGTACAATTCCTTGTAGCATGAGCAGGATAAAGCCTAAAGGGATGGCTGCTTTGAGTAGAAAGCGGTAAGGAAGTCCCCCTGGATCAGGACTGGTTTCTTGAAAAAGGTAGGCTTGTTCGATAAAGGGGAATGAGGTGTGGATGATCAGTAGGCAAAAGGGGATCAATAGCATCACGCTACCAAGGAGGTTGATCCAAGCTCGTCCCCGCTCGGTCATCCATGTACTTTGATAGAGAATATCAATTCGAACATGCCCGTCCTGTTTTAAGGTGTCAGCGGCTCCAAGTAGGATCATCAGGGCAAAAAGGTGCCATTGGGCTTCTTGTAGGGCAATGGTGCCTTGATTCCAAATATATCTCATTGTGACATCATAAATGATGAGAGTGACCAATAGCAGGACGAGGCTAGCCGCTATTTTTCCTAGCCATTCATTTAAGTGTTGAATGGCCTTGACCAGTAAATGGAGTAATTTTATCAATGGATGCGTGAGTTGTTTAAGACTCATTATTTCCTTCCTTTTTTTGACTATGCGCATTATACACAATCTTTTTGAGAATATTCGGACTTTTTTACAAGTTTTTGGCCAACGGCCTCAAACGGCTAATCGCAGGACAATTGAGCCGAATTTATCTTCCTTATGGTTGAAAATCGGTATGGGAATCATTCTATTGGGAATTGTATTGGTCAGTGGATATTTCAGTCCCTTGATCCTATTGGTTTGTTTAATTTTTCTACTGATCAGCAGCCTGATAGTACATGCCTTAATTGGGAACTCATATTCAGTGCAATGGGAAACCAATCCTTTGTTTCAATTATTCCCCCATAGTCTATGTGTATTAGATGTTCGAGGCCAAATTTTGCAAGTTAATCCTTCTTTTTGCCAAAAATTGGGTTATGAAGCCACCACTTTGCGTTATTTCCCCATTGCCCATTTGCAGGTCTCTTCTGAAAAATTGCCAATTCAAGTGTTGCGGGCTTATCAAACGCAATGGTGGCATCGTTATGGTCGTATTGTGGATGTGGAAATTGACAGTTTAGAGATTCCCTTGGAACGTGTTCCCCTTTTTGTTAAGGAAGGAATAACTCAAGATTCCCCGTTGTTTTTATACATTATTCGCGATATTACTCAGCAACAGCAATCCATGCGTCATCTTCAACAGATCAAGTCTCAAGCGGTTGCAGCGAATCAGGCCAAAAGTGATTTTTTGGCTACGATGAGTCATGAAATCCGCACCCCCATGAGTGGAGTATTGGGAACTGTTGATTTGTTGGCACAAACTTCCTTAAATGACACTCAACAGCATTATCTACACATGATTCAAAGTGCAGGCCACAGTTTATTAACCCTGATCAATGATATTTTGGATTTCTCAAAAATTGAAGCGGGTAAAATGAATTTATCTATGGCTCCTTTCAAATTGTCGAGTTTGATCAGTGAACTTGGTGCATTTTTTACTCCAGGTATCGACCATAAGGGTCTCAATTTAAATATTCGATTGGATCCAGAATTGAGCCATTGGGTATTGGAGGGTGATCCACAGCGTTTACGACAGGTTCTCACTAATTTATTGGGCAATGCTCTGAAATTCACAGAAAAGGGCAGCATTTCTCTACATTTAACTTTATTGGAACAACGAGAACAGCACTGTGTTGTGCATTTTGAAGTGTTAGACAGTGGGATTGGGATCAGTCAAGCCATGGGTGAAAAATTGTTTAAACCCTTCACGCAAGCCGATGATTCCATCAGTCGTCGCTATGGAGGTACAGGTTTAGGATTGGCTATTACTCGCCGTCTCATTCAATTGATGGGCGGGGAAATTGGTTTACAAAGTGAGTTAAATAAGGGCAGCTGTTTTTGGTTTAATCTGCCCTTTAAAATGGTTGCAGATTCCTCCCAAATCATTCCCAATTCAACTTTTATTGAGGAAAAACCATGGGTTTTTTATCCACCTCCCCAACTTTTGTTAGCGGAAGACAATCTCATTAATCAAGAGGTGGTGAAACACTTATTGAAACGGTTAGGTTGTGAAGTATCGGTGGTCAATGATGGTGAGGAAGTTCTACAATATCTTCCCCAACAACACTGTGATCTGATTTTAATGGATTGCCAAATGCCTCGTTTAGACGGACTGGCAACCACTCGCCAAATACGCTTACTCACTGACCCCAAACAGCGTTTTCTTCCGATCATTGCTTTAACTGCCAGCGCTTTGCCGGAAGATCGAGAAGCTTGTTTAAAAGCAGGTATGGATGATTATCTCAGTAAACCGGTGACTTTACAGGAAATGCAGACGATGTTGGCGCGTTATCTAAAATCCCATCTTCCCCAAAACAGCCCTTATTTAGGGCAGCAGGAGACCCCCATGATCCTCCAATCCTCTAATTTGACTGAATTACCTGTCCTTAGTGATGAGATACTTTCTCCTAAAATGTTGCAACAAATGCGTAAAGAAATGAAAGACGGTCGGTTAACTTGGTTAATTGATTTATTTATTGCTGAATTGCCCAATTACTTGCAGGAATTGCAGCAGGCTCAAACTCATCAAGATTCAGAAAAAATTTATTTGGCTGCCCATAAATTTAAGGGGGCCTGTGCCAATTTGGGAGCCACTCGAATAACTGGTTTATGTAAGCAATTGGAAATATTGGCTAAAACCGAGGAAATTGCCAAAACTGCACCCTTGATTCAGGAGCAATTGCCGGGGGAAATTGATCAATTACGGGTGGCATTGGAGGAACAAAAACGAGTTATATTGGGGGTTTGATTACCAATGAATACGGCGGATTTAAAAAATCTACCCAATTTCTCACATTTCCCAACTCACCTGTTTTTTCTTATCCAAATCCATTACCATATTAGACCTCTTGCAAAAGTATGCGATTATGAAAAAATGAGAGTTGCGCCTCAGTTAAAATATGTTGGAGTGGAGGCTTTAGTCGGTTAGTAAGTAGGTTGGAGTGGAGGCTTTAGCCGGTTAGTAAGTAGGTTGGAGTGGAGGCTTTAGCCGGTTAGCAGTTGGCCCTTGCCATTTGTGTATGTGGGGTGATGCCTACGGCTGACCGGCTAAAGCCTCCACTCCAACCACCGGCTAAAGCCTTCACTCCAACCTACCTTTACTTTTGCAAGAGGTCTATTATAAACTCATTAAAGTCGTTCAATTAACCTTGCCTGCTATGCCGAATTTAACCTCAATTCCCGCCTTTGAACTCAAAGGTAGCTTAACCACCTTAATGGTATTACATCTTTTCAAGAGCGATCAAGAGGCTATTACTGTCCAATTGGCTGACAAAGTCGCTCAAGCTCCTCAATTCTTCCAACATGCGCCATTACTCATCGATCTCCAGGACTTGGGGGAACCCCACCTTTCGGCCTTGGATCTCACTCACTTAGTAGAGTTGCTGCGTAAACATGGACTGGTGCCCGTGGCTATTCGCGGAGGAACTGACCCACAAAAACAGTTGGCACTGAATTTGACTTTAGGTATACTGCCTCAAAATTCGAGAAGTGAGTCTCGTGAAAAACCCCAAATTGAAGTGGAGTCAGAACCGGTTATTCTCAATACCAGTGCTAAAATCATCAGCCATCCGGTGCGGTCCGGACAGCAAGTGGTAGCTTTGCAAGGAGATTTGGTGGTGTTATCTCCAGTGAGCCACGGTGCTGAAATTTTGGCACATGGACATATTCATGTTTACAGCGCCTTAAGAGGTAGAGCCTTAGCTGGCGTAAATGGGGATACTCAAGCTCGCATATTTTGTCAACAATTGGAAGCCGAATTGGTCTCCATTGCCGGGCAATATCAGATTAATGAAGGACTGCCGCATCACTTGCAAGGAAAGGCAGCCCAAATTTTTTTGGTTGGGGAAGAGTTGAAAATCGAGGCTCTTTAAAATCCATCTTCCTTGACTGAATCATTAATTTGGAATTTCCGCAAAATCCCTTAAAATTCATCTCAATCAGTGAAAATATACCATTAACATGAGCACAGTTATTGTCGTAACTTCAGGAAAAGGTGGGGTAGGCAAAACCACTACCAGCGCTGCATTTGCTACCGGTCTCGCTTTACGTGGACATCAAACCGTCGTCATCGACTTTGATGTGGGTTTACGCAACCTTGATTTAATTATGGGATGCGAACGGCGCGTGGTCTATGATTTTGTCAATGTCATCAATGGCGAAGGCACTTTAAATCAAGCTATCATTAAGGACAAACGGGTTGACAGTTTATTTATCTTACCTGCTTCTCAAACCCGAGATAAAGAAGCATTGACTTTAAAGGGCGTTTATCGAGTCATTGAAGCGCTTAAAAAACGTTTTGAATACATTGTTTGCGATTCCCCAGCAGGTATTGAACATGGCGCCATTATGGCCATGTATTTTGCTGACGAAGCTTTAATAGTGACCAATCCCGAAGTGTCTTCCGTGCGAGACTCTGACCGAATTATTGGTTTACTGTCCAGTAAAACTCATCGGGCCGCCCAAAATTTAGACCCCGTTAAGGAACATTTGTTAATTACCCGTTATGCTCAAAAACGGGTGACCAAGGGAGACATGCTCAGTGCCCAAGATATCCAAGATATTCTTGCTATTCCTCTATTAGGTATTATTCCCGAATCCAAATCCGTTTTACAAGCCTCCAACTCCGGAGTGCCGGTAACCTTGGACAAAGCCAGTGATGCTGGCCAGGCCTATTTGGAAGTGGTGGCCCGCTTTTTGGGAGAGGAAGTGTCTAACTCTCAAAAGAAAGGATTTTTAAGTCACTGGTTTGGAAAAAAATGACATGAACTTTCTCAATTACTTCCGCTTATCGCCACAGAAGAATACCGCTTCCTTGGCCAAGGAACGATTGCGCATTATTGTAGAACATGAACGTCGCCTACACAATTCCCCTAATTTGGACTATTTGCCACTTTTACAAAAAGAATTATTGGAAGTGGTCAGAAAATATGTTGCTATTGAAGATGAACACATCAGTATTCACTTGGAAAGGAACGGGGACTTTGAAGTGTTGGAATTGAATATCACGTTACCCGACAATGACAATTCTCGGAAAGACTCGGGGAAATCTTAACTGTTCATGAGTTTGGTAACTGATCACTTCAAAACACCCAAAGTCATGGGTATTCTCAATGTTACTCCAGATTCTTTTTCGGATGGAGGACAATATTGCACTCCTGCCATGGCTTTACAACGGGCTCGTCAACTGATTGAGGAAGGGGCAGATATCATTGACATTGGGGGAGAATCCACCCGACCTGGGGCGGAATCTGTCTTGGAACAAGTTGAATTGGATCGGATTATGCCTGTTGTGGAACAATTGCGCGCTGAATCGCCCATTTGGATTTCCGTAGACACCAGTAAACCGGCTGTCATGCAAGCTGCCATTGCTGCTGGGGTCAATATGATCAATGATATCAATGCTTTCCAAGTCCATGGGACCTTGGATATTGTTGCCCCTGCCCAGTCAGTTTACCTCTGTTGTATGCACAAACAGGGCAGTCCCCAAACCATGCAACACCATCCCCATTATCAAAATGTAGTTAGAGAAGTCCAAACATTTCTCCACACTCGCCTAGATGCTTGTTTACAACAAGGCATTGCGCCCACCCGATTATTGATTGACCCCGGATTTGGATTTGGCAAAACTTTGGAGCACAACTTACAACTGGTGAAATGCCTGTCTTACTTCACCGCAGGTCATTATCCAGTGCTCATTGGAGTTTCTCGTAAATCGATGATTGGGAATGTCTTGAACAAGTCTTCCTTGGAACGATTGTATGGGGGATTAGCACTTGCCACTCTGGCACTTTCTGCAGGGGTGAAAGTCATTCGTACCCATGATGTTGCCCCCACAGTTGACTGTTTGAGAATGTATTTGGCAATTGAACGTGCCACTTCTTTAGACTGCAAAAGCTAAATTTAAGCGGTGTTATCCCGGTCTCTGGCAATTACACGTTCGTTTAAAGTGAATGATTTTGACAAGATTCATCTACCCAATGCACCAATTCCCAAAAGGTTGTTTGATTCAAATAGTGGGGGCGTCTATTCAAACGTTCCCAATACCACCCGGATTGTTGAACTCCCTCATATATTGACGATCCGATTTCTTTCTCCGACAAAAAAATCAATTGTTCCATTTCCCACCAATTTTCTACGGAAAGTACTCCTTCAGATAAAGGTAGACTGTATCCCAGTGGTTTTAATTCCATCACGATCGGTCCGTTAGGACGTTGTACAGACAGTGTAGGTACTTGGTAGGACTGCTCCCCTGCTTGAATTTCAATCCAATTTCTATCCACTTTCAAAGTAGAATCTTGAGCTAACCAGCTTTCAACTTGTTGATATAATTTGAAAATACGTTGTAGATAATCGTATTGTGCCGCAAGTTGGGTGTCATAATACCTCATTAATTATACCTCTCTTACCAGTCAAAAATAAAATTTTTAGTCAAAGGCTTGACATTCCTCGTTCTAGTATCCATAATTTGTGCAGTGCAACAAAACAGAATCACCAATACTCTTTACCTTCAAAAGAGTTAGGGTTCACTGCCTATATTCCTCTCTAAACAGAGGATCATGAGAAAAGCGTATCTCCAGCTTTGGCGCCTTGACTTACGCAATTCTCACTTTACAATAGAATTAAGGAGATTTTTATGCAATTCAAACAATGGTCTGATTTCAACAACAGTGTCCTTACTGCCAGTCAAAAATGGCTTGACATCAATACTGATATGATGGTCAGTCTCTATCAACAACAACTGGATATGGTGAGCATTTGTTTGGACAATGGTCGTCAACAAGTTGAAACCTTAACTCAAGTCAAACGAGTTCCCGACCTGTGGACTGAACAGTATCGTTTGGCCAGTGATTTCAATAAGAAAACTCTCAACAACTTTCGAGTAACTTTTGATATTCTCACTGACAGCAAGAAGCAAGTGACGACTTGGGCAGAAAGTCATTTCAAGTCTTTGACAGACATTAATCCCTTGCTGAAACCTGTCAAGTTATGATTTACCTACTTTGGACAGTCCGTTAAGAGATTGTCCCTTCTTTAACGAGAAGGCGGGTTATTTAGACACAATGAAACGATCATATTCATCACCCGCAGCAATGGCATGAGATTGTTCAACGGTATAGCTATTCTGCGGGTTATTGAATTGTTTAACATAAAAGTCATGAGTCAAATCAGGTCGTTCCCGAATGTCGACTTTCCATAGCAAATGAACCAGTCCCAAAGTAGCTCCCATGCCCAGGAAAGACATGTTTTTATCCTCCGTTTTTAGGAAAATGCGTCGATAACCTATACCTTCATATGAGTTGTAGACGCGCACAATAAATTCCTTTTCAGGAACAATTCGTTCCACTCGAAAAATTCCCCAGCCTAACGCATTGATCACTGCGATCATGCCGTGCAGCCAATCTTCCCGATTTCGACAGTGGGGTGCCACAATGGCATGCCACTCGGGACTTTTCATAATTCCCCCAAAAGTGTTAAATGCGCAAATATGTCCGGCCTGGATAAACATCTCTTTACTATCCTCTTCCGGCATGCCTGCATTGCGCAGTGCCCAATAGGTTTGATAGGAAATCTGATTGTAGTAATCGGCAAAATGATGAGTCAATACCACACCAAATGCAGGAATTAATCCCGTTTCCGGCGCCTCTTTTTTCCCATATAATGGTAAGCTGTTGACGGCAGCAATAATACTGGGCTCATCGATCTGAGTTGTAAATTCCTGACATCCGCTAAATGAGAAGCGTTCTGGAATTTCTGGGGTAAGTTCTAATGGATAAACCAAGTAAGGATTCACGATACAAGGAAGTTCAGACACTTGAAAGCGGTCGGATTCACTGCCTTCAACTTGACAAGCCACTTCAACAACTTGTCGGTCCAACAGTCCCTGCAAGTAACCTGTGGTAAAAAAGCAACTTTTTTGAGGTTTACCGTGAAAAGTTAAGGACTGTCCATAATGGGAACTGGGAGTTTCCCAATGGATTGCGTCGATTTGTCGTAAAACACCGAATCCACAATAAGAGTATTCCTCCAACAATTGTTGTTGAGAATAACCCCTTTTGCGTAACTCTTGTATCAAGGGCGTAACTGCTTCCGTCAATAATTGTTGAGGAGAATGTTGGGGGAGATATTCGGTCATCAATACGGCCATTTGCAGATAGGCATTGTAGTGGTTACAATGATAGACCCGACTGAGTCCTCCAATCAATCGCTGGCCGCCCACGGTGACAATTTGCGGGGTTGAATGTAGGGGTTTATCCATCAGGCATGACTCTCTTGATGCAGTTTGGATTTAAATAACCCTTTGAATTTATTAAACAAGCCTTTCTTCTCAGAAACGACAGTCGTTTCAGAAGATGCGGCTTCTGCAGACTTAATAAAATGCTCCATTGAAGCAATAAGTTGCCGCAATTCCACACTCATCTCCGCATTAAAATGTTGATCCAAAATTTCCTGTAAGGCAATGAGTTGATTGTCATTAAGGTCGATGATCTCTCCCTTGAAGTTGACATAACCGTTGGTCTTCAACGCAAACAGAATGCCCAACTTACTGGCAATCAGGGGACTGTCAATTTCTGACAATCCCTGACTGACTCTCTTCCCATTCAATGCCTTAAACAACTCGCCCACCTTAATCACATAACTACTCTTCTCATTCATACTTACTCCTCCAAAGGCTAATTGACCATTCAACATTTCCAAGTATTCATTGACTTTTTCAGGGACAGTCTGAGGATAAAAACTGATCTTAGCCGTGGGAAAACCATACCCTGGAAAATCAATAAAAAATAAGGGATGCTTGATATGGAGTACACTTAATTGTGAAGGATAACTGTTGTAACCTAAAGTTTGGACAAATATCCTTAACTTTGCATATTGCTCCAAACTCAGCCCATTTAAGTCAAACTCATAGACTTGATAAGTCACGCAACTACTGACTGATCGATATCGTTTCATCTTAAGTGTAGTATTTATCTCAACAAAAACCAATGCCAAATTTCTAAAATTCAAAAAATCTCTTCCTGAGACGTTGTTTACTTCCCCTTTTTAAGGAAGGCAAAGTCCGTCTACTTATGACATTGCTGTACCTACTTCCTACTTAATGGTATTTTGCTTAGCTACTTAATTCTATGATATAGTCAAGAATTAAGCAAAATAAAACAATTTCTAACCAAAGGTAGGTAAAATGTCAAAAATCTCTTTCATTCTACTGATCAGCTGGGCAGTACTCTGCATTGCCGCTATCTTTCTTGGACTCCTCTTTAGAGGTGGAGAACAACACGTGATTTACACATACTATAGCAGCTTTTTAGAACTACTCATTGCAGCACTCGCCAGTTTTTTCTGTTTCTACAATAGGCGACTTTTCCTTCCGAATGATCCAGTACGCAAAGCATGGTCTACCTTGGGTATTGCTGTACTTTTTTGGACCGGAGGTGCATTCCTCTCTCTAGTGTATCCCATCACTCACTCTGGACAAGAAACCCCCTTTCCTTGGTATTCTGATATAGGTTATCTCCTCTTCATCCCCCTTGTCCTTTCAGCTCTGATGACGTTACGATTCAGCCTTAACGTAGCCATTCCCTTTTGGGCCTGGATTTCGGCATTTATCATTGCCACCAGTATCTCCCTGCTTGCCCTCATCATCAATTCAGAAACTCTAAAACAAATTGGCATTGCGGCCTTTATGACCACTATGGCTTATGTAGTTTTTACGCCAATGCTGATGACCATGATCATTATCACGGCCTCCGTATTAATTGGCCATCCCATTTGTCGCCCTTGGTGGTTTGCCCTCACGGGACTTTTTATATTCTCTATTGGCGCATTTTTACACGTCTTACTGCACAACCTCAACATCCTAAAACAGGGCATTTGGTGGTTGGATCTCACTTGGCCCCTTGCCTTTGGACTCATTGCCTTGGCAGCAACCATGACCTGTACCATGAGCAATCGACCTTCTACCCCAATTCCCAAATGAATCTCAATTTTTCCCCTTTATAGGGAATAATCAGCACATATAGGATGGGTCTCCTATCATCAGCCCATCCTATTGGGGCTGGGAAGAAACTTTCACCCTAATCTTCTGCCAATCTTTTTTCGTATAGAAAGAGGAAAGACTGATCCCAAAAATATTTATTGATTTCAAAACCTAAGGAGAGCTCTCATGCGCACTATTGCCTTAATTGGAGGCACCGGCTTTATTGGTCGACACTTAGCCAACCGCCTAACTCAACAAGGGTGGCATGTTCGTGTTCTGACACGTCGTCGAGAACGCCATCGTGACCTGTTAGTATTACCCAATTTAGAATTGGTCTCTGCTGACCATTATCAACAGTATTACCTCAATACCGAATTGGCAGGTTGTCAAGCAATCATCAATTTGGTAGGCATTCTCAATGAAAATGGCAGCGATGGCAGTGGTTTTTACCAAGCCCATGTCGAACTTCCCAAGCGACTTTTGCATGCCTGCCAACGCAACCAAATCACTCGTTTTCTCCACCTCAGCGCTCTCAATGCCAATCCCCAAGAGAAAAATAGCCATTATCTACGTACTAAGGGACAAGGAGAAGATTGGATCCATTCCATCGAGGGAATGCAGGTCACCACTTTTAGACCTTCAGTAGTATTTGGAGAAGATGACAATTTTATCAATCGTTTTGCCAATCTCCTCAAAATAGCCCCTTTCTTTTTTGCCCTACCTTCTGCCTACGCAAAAATGGCCCCGGTTTGGGTGGAAGATCTGGTTGAAGTGATGTTGAAAACCTTGGACGATCCCAATCATTATGGGGAGCGTTACAGTTTGTGTGGACCGCAAGAGTATACATTACAAGAAATTGTAGAATACACGGCTAAAGTGATGGGACTTAAACGTTATATTATTCCCTTAAAGAATAATTTGTCTCATCTGACTGGCAACTTCATGGAACTGATTCCTGGCAAACCTTATTCAGTAGACAATTATCAGACCAGTCGTGTTGACAGTATTTGCCAGCACAATCACTTTGCTCAATTTAACTCAGTGCCCCACAGTTTAGAATCCATTTTGCCCACTTATCTAAATTCCAGTACCCAAAGATCGATGTTTTATTCTCATTTGCGTTGCCAGGCCCGACGTTAACAAAATTGTTGGGTTATGGTGCAAAAAGGCGCGCCACAACCCAACCTACTGGCTGGCTACTGATCAACAAAAAACGATTAAGCTCGAAAGATAAAATATACTGCTCCTAACAAGCATAACCCAGCCCACAAATAATCCCACTTCATCGGCTGTTGCATATAAAAAATGGCAAACGGGACAAACACAGATAAAGTAATTACCTCTTGCAGAATTTTCAATTGTGCCAAACTGAACTGGGTATAACCAATTCGGTTGGCAGGCACTTGTAATAAGTATTCAAATAGGGCAATACCCCAACTTACTAAAGCGGCTACTAGCCAAGGTGCCTGATGTAAATTCTTTAAATGCGCATACCACGCAAAAGTCATGAAAATATTGGACAGGGACAGTAAAATAATCGTTTGTATAAGAATGGGCATATCAATTGAGGTTGCAAAAATGATTGAAACTAATTATACTGATCGTCATATGTTGAACTTTGAGGAAAGTCGTGTGTTGACGTTAATTTTAGCCGAAATTCTCTATTCAGTCGAGTAGAATTTCTAAAAAACGGGATGTAGCTCAGTTTGGTAGAGCGTTGCTTTCGGGAGGCAAAGGTCGGAGGTTCAAATCCTCTCATCCCGACCACTTTTACGGACTTGCATTACTTCCCTTCCCAAATTCATTCCCCTTCCTAAATTCATTTTCCCCTCCTCTTGAAAGAGTTAAAAATTGACCGCTCTACGAGTCAATTCCATCGACTATTTCCCTTTAATTAAAAATACCCTAAAATATAAGATCATTTCTCCCAAAGCCCTTCCAATATCATTGGATTCGCCTGTCCTACAGAAGTCAGGGGGATGCCCAAAACTTCCCCCTATTGGATGGCTCTCATCTTTAAAATAAGCCTTTACAATTACAATAAACCTCTTAAAAAAGTATGCGATAATAAAAAAATGGGAGTTGCCCCTCAGTTAAGATACCTCGGAGTGGAGGCTTTAGCTGGTCAGCAGTAGATCCTTGGAGTAGAGGCTTTAGAAAGTACCTTGGAGTAGAGGCTTTAGCCGGTCAGCTGTCGGTCCTTGGGGTATAGGCTTTAGAAAGTACCTTGGAGTGGAGGCTTTAGCCGGTCAGCCGTAGGCCTTTGCAATTTGTGTATGTGGGGTGATGCCTACGGCTGACCGGCTAAAGCCTCCACTCCAAGGACAGATTGCTAACCGGCTAAAGCTTCTACTCCAAGGATCTACGGTTGACCGGCTAAAGCCTCTACTCCAAGGTACTTTCTAGAACCTCCACTTCGGCTAAAGCCTCAACTCCACTCCAACGGGAATTTCCCTTTTATTTTTTCGTATCTCATCTTTATCGCATCATTTACTTTTGCAAGAGGTCTAATAAACAAATTAGCAAAATATGAATGAATTTATCATTGGAATTGACCTAGGTACTACCAATTCAGAAGTTGCCGTATTAAAAAATCATAAAATTATGGTACTTGAACCCACGCCAGGACAGTTGGCTCTACCTTCTTACGTAGGATTGGATGCTCAAGGTACCCTGTTAGTTGGAGAAACTGCCAAAAATCAATATCTACTTCATCCGGAAAGGACGGTTAAATCCATCAAACGCAAAATGGGGCAATCCGTTAAAGTGACCTTGGGAGACCAGACTTACACTCCGCAAGCCATCGCGTCTTTCCTGCTCAAACACCTCAAAAATACGGCTGAAGCCTACTTACAACACCCCATCTCAAAAGCCGTGGTCACTGTCCCTGCCTATTTTACAGACGCTCAAAAACAAGCCACCCGAGAAGCCGGGCAACTGGCTGATTTAGAAATTGTTCGACTACTCCATGAACCCACAGCAGCTGCCTTGGCCTATAAGACTGAACATCGAACCAATAAACAAGTGCTGATTTATGATTTTGGGGGGGGCACTTTTGATGTTTCGATAGCCCATATTCACAATGATACGATCAAAATTCTGTCCACTCATGGGCATCCTCAACTGGGTGGGGATGATTTTGACCAAAAAATCATTGACTATATTCTCAATCATTTACAAAATAAATACGCTATTGATCCTCGCCAATCGCAGCCTGCCATGGCCAAGATTACCCGAATAGCTGAAATTGCCAAACGCACCTTATCTTACCATCCCTATGTTCTCATGCAAGAAGAGTTTTTGACGGAACAGGAAGGAATTCCCATTCATCTGTCCCTGGAGCTGTCCAGAGAACAATACGAAATCCTGATTCGGGAACCGGTTGAACAGACGTTGGAATCCACCTTGATTGCTTTACGAGATGCACAACTGAAAGTTTCTGATATTCATGAAGTTTTACTGGTCGGAGGCAGCACCCGCACCCCGTTGATCGGACAACGTTTGGCAGAATTATTTCGTCAACCCCCACGCTGTGAAATTCACCCGGACCTCTGCGTGGCCATGGGGGCAGCCCTCCAAGGCGCTCTTATCCATGGGAACAGTCCTTTGCCCACTCGTCTGGTTGACATCACTCCCTACAGTTTTGGTATCTATGCCCTTAAGGAAATGGAAGGAGAAATTCAACAAAGCATTTATATTCCCATCATCGCCAGAAACACCCCTTTACCCATCCAAAAAACCGAAGTATTTTACACCGTTTTGGACAATCAAGAAGCTGTGGATATTCCCATTTTCCAAGGAGAGAATCCACTCGATCCCAATAACATCAAACTGGGAGAATTCAGCGTTGAGGGATTAAGTGCAGTTCCCCATAACAATCCCATTTTAGTCACATTTAGTTTGGATGTCGATGGGGTCTTAGAAGTCACCGCAATTGAGAAACAATCGGGACTTCAAAAAACAGTCACCGTTAACCAAGCCATTGCCTTTGAACAAAATTCTGAAACCACTGTAAATCAACGTTTAAACACTATTTTTGAAGAAATAACCGAAATTTCCCAAGAAAAAGTCATTGCAGAACCTCATCACCTGATCATTCAAGCCCAAGCTCTGGTGGAAAAAGCCGGACGATTGTTGAGCAAAGTCAGTTCTGAAAATCAAGAAGATATGATGGAATTGGTCAATCAAATTACTCAAGCCATTGCCAATAAACAGTTTAAAACATTATCAACCCTTATAGAACAACTTTCTGACATTCTCTATTATGTGGACAGTTGATAGAAAATAAATATAGATCATGGAATATTGTCCCCTTTGCAAGGCCCGTTTATCAAGATCAGTGGCATGTCCTCGGTGTCAGTCCGATTTAAGTCAACTGCAACAAATTGAATTACAAACTATTTATTTTCAACAACAAGCCCTTAAACATTTGCAAGATGGATATGAGTTGGGCGCTTTGCAGGCAATTAGACAAGTCTTAAGATTACAGTACACTCCCTTTAACAGTGCATTGCATAGGTTCACTTTGGCCAAGCATATAATTTCTGTAGATAAGGGATAACATCCCTTGGCAGCTATGTAGGATGGGAAAATCGCTGTTTGTATTGCCACCTTTGAGCATTCAAACCCCCATAAAAAAAGCCCCCTTCAATTTAAAGGGGGCTTTAGTTAGCAATGATGAGGGGGAATTTTACCCCTCAAAATTGGGTTGTCACAGTCGATAATACTGAACTTAAGCAGCTTCGTCCAATGGAGGTTGTTCTTCAGTGATAGTTGCCTCTCCTTCTGCTGGAGTCTCATCAGTCACGGCTCCTTCATTAGTAGCGGCTGGAAGTTCCTCATCAATTGGAGCTTCGTCAGTCACAGTCCCTTCCTCGGAAGTAGCAGGAAGTTCTTCGTCCACTGGGGCTTCGTCAGTCACAGTCCCTTCCTCGGAAGTAGCGGGAAGTTCTTCGTCCACTGGAGCTTCATCAGTCACAGTCCCTTCCTCGGAAGTAGCGGGAAGTTCTTCGTCCACTGGAGCTT
>DYNP01000015.1:0-19670 GCA_020721005.1 Thiomargarita sp. | reverse complement strand
CGTCAGTCACAGTCCCTTCCTCGGAAGTAGCGGGAGGTCCTTCGTCCACTGGGGCTTCATCAGTCACAGTCCCTTCCTCAGAAGTAGCAGGAAGTTCTTCGTCCACTGGAGCTGCATCATCAATGGCGGGTTCATCAATGGTAACGTTGATGGGTTCGGCATTGTTGACGACAGTACCGTCTTCAAGGCGATATCCAAAGAAGATGGCCAAAATGCCTGGCAGGATAAACTTGCCTTTGTACATGGGCACTTTCAAACTCTTGGACTTCTTATCTTTGGCTTTCAATTTGATGAAGGAAGTCAAGTCATTGGGGTTTTGATTCCACGCTTCAATTCCACCGTCTTCATTGAGCATGTAGAAGAGGGGCATTTCGAGACTCAAACCCAGTGGCATGTAGGAAGCATATACGAAGACATCATCTACTTCTCCTTCATGTTCTGGATCCAGTGCAATCTCACCAGTCACTTCAACTTCTTGGTCAAGACTGACTTCTTCTTGAGGCTCACCATCCACAACTAAAGCACCTTCAATCTCGGCATTGACCGTGATTTCATTCCCTTCCGCATCAATAGCGGTGGCTCCCAAGTCAACCATTTCCACTTCAACAGTTTCTTCAGTGGCTTCTTCTTCAGTGGCTTCTTCTTCAGTTGCCTCTTCTTCAGTTGCTTCTTCTTCAGTTGCTTCTTCTTCAGTTGCTTCCTCTTCAGTCGCTTCTTCTTCAGTGGCTTCCTCTTCAGTCGCTTCTTCTTCAGTCGCTTCTTCTTCAGTTGCCTCTTCTTCAGTCGCTTCTTCTTCAGTCGCTTCCTCTTCAGCCACATCGCTGGTATACACTGGAGGCTCTGGATAAGTCGGATCGAAAATGAAGAGTGGCATCTTTACGCGTTGTTGAGCGGTGAAGGCTACCTTTTGTTGATCACTGAGTACCAGTAATTGTGGTACCATAAATCCAACTACGGCGTCAACTGAAATAAATGGAATTTGGGTAGCTAATAGGGCTTTGATTACGTCCAAACTGAAATTGGAGATATGAGCGGCTCTGAGTCCCCCCATGGCTTGCGGAGGAATGGCTGCGCATTGGGACGGTGCTAAAGCCTTAACCGCTTCTGGAGTCAAATTACTGACATGTTCAACAGTCAACCCGGCCATGGCAGTTGGCTTCAGATGTACTATTTGCATCGGAGTAATGTTGACCATGACCGTGGGGGCAAAACCGCCAATTTGCAAGGCATTGAAGCCACCCAACATAACAGGACTGAGAGCTTGTACGGCCTCTACAGTCATCTCAATCTTGGAAGTTGCCGCATTGACCACCCAACCAGGAGGTGCAAATTTGCTGGCATCTTTACCCTTCATAGAGAGACTGAAGAAAAGTTGAGTTTTGCTTTCTGGAGTCAATGCCGCGGCAGTTTCTTCATCAGCGGCCAACTCTTCTGCCTTTTCAGCCAACACTTCAGTTTGTTCCTCATCCATATTGCTAACGGCTTCTGGAGGAGCAACTTTTAACAACTCCTTAAGGTCGACATTCAATTCGGCATCATTTTCATCTTGTTCAAAATCGACCCAAGACATGAAGTTTACACCCAAGAATTGATAGGCTTTCCGTTCAACCTTGAATTTCAGTTTGACTTCGCCGTGCTTGTCAACTTTGACCTTGACTTTCCAACCCTTGGGTAAGAAGGCCTTATAGAACTCCTCGATCTGTTTTTCCAGTCCTTTATCAAGTTTGCCATGAATCACAATAAACTTGTTGAAGAACAACATGGGATCAAGTTTGACGAAGAGACGCATCTTGTAGCTTTCGCTCTTACCTTCAAATAATTTGACCAGTCCGTCCAGCTCCATGCCTTCGGCTTCGCCCAACATTCCTTCTAATTCGGCTTCATCGACTTCTTCTTCATCACCTTCATCGTCGTCATCATCGCCGTCGTCATCATCGCCGTCGTCATCATCGCCGTCATCATCATCGCCGTCGTCATCATCGCCGTCATCATCATCGCCGTCATCGTCGCCGTCATCGTCGTCTTCATCACCCTTGCAACCGCAAACGGTTTGTAAAGCGGCAACTTGCTCTTCTGACAAAACTTTGCCTTCTTCATTACCCTTTAAAACAAAGCCGGCTATTTCTGCGGATAAAGTACTCAAATCTTCGAAAGAAGCCACTTTGGCTAGAAAATCACCCATCAAATCTGGGGGAATAGAAGAAACTTCCACTTCTAAAACAGTGGTGGCATCCAGAGCAGCAATGGCTTCGGCAGTCAAAGCTGATTCTGCAGTACCCACAACTTCTTTAAGAGCAGCGGTTTGTTCCTCAGTCAGTACTGGGGCTTCTGTGCTGTCTTTTTCCAACATAAATTGGGCAACTTCGACTGACATGGTACTTAATTCAACAGATAGGGAGGCAACTTTAGCCACAAAAGCGGCTGCCAAGTCTTCTGGGATATTTTCCAAAGCCACTTCAGCCAAAGCTTCAACGGTCAAAGCTTCAATATCTTCTGCCGTCATCTGGTCGGCGCCTTCACCTTCTGCTGAAGTTGTAGTCGCTTCTGTACCTTCTTCATTCGAGGAGTCTACGACTTCTTTGAGGGCAACTGTTTGTTCCTCAGTTAATACTGGGGCTTCTGCGCTGTCTTTGTCCAACATGAATTGGGCAACTTCGGATGACAAAGTACTTAACTCAACTGACAAAGAGGCAACTTTGGCTATAAAAGCGGCCGCCAACTCTTCTGGAATACTCTCTGGTGATACTTCAGCCAAAGCTTCAGCAGTCAAGGCCTCAACATCTTCTGCGGTCATCGGGTCGACACTTTCGCCTTCCACAGAAGTTGTGGTGGTTTCAGCACCTTCTTCAGCGGTGGTTTCGGTACCTTCCCCAGCAGCGGCTTCAGTACCTTCCTCAGCGGTGGTTTCAGTACCTTCTTCAGCAACTGGAGTAGCTACGGTTTCCAACTGAGCAAGCTGTTCTTCAGTCAAGATTGAGGAAGCATCAGTTGGGTTGTTGTCAATAATAAATCGGGCAAGCTCAGGAGACAATTGGGAAACTTCAGTTTCCTCCAGCGCCGCGACTTTTTCTAAAAAGGCATCAACCAGATCTTCTGGAATACTTTCAGGTGAGACTTCTAAAATAGTAGTGGCGTCTAAGGCATCAATACCTTCGGCAGTCAAAGCACTTACAGTTGATTCGGAAGTACCGGGATCAACTCCAGCAGTATCTTGTGCGTATACCAAAGTGCTTCCCATACTCAAACTTAATAGCGTCGCATTAATTGCGACTGCCAATAATTTCTTTTTCATAACTCGTTACTCCATTGAAAGTTTTATATGAAACAAGTATAGTGCACAGGTTATATTCTTGTCTATGTGAAAAAGACCTAAATATTGGGATTTTTTTCACTATACTCATTACAAGTTAGAGAGGGCATTAACCTATCCTAATTGCCACTTCCTACCTAAACTATAGCAAGCCCTTTTAAATTTTCCACCTATAATCGGCAAATAATTTATCATTAAAATAAACTTGTAAATCAAAAACATGCGTACACTACTCATTTTTTGGAGTGCCTTTTTCGACCTTTGTTGGTTACGCCTCCGACCCCAAGACATTCCTAACTCTTCCTTATTGTTAATACTCACTTTAGTCACTTATACTTTAGCAGGCTCAATTTCCTCTGCTTTACAACTGCCCTTACCGGAAGCCATACTCTCTGGATTGGTGGAAACTTTACTGCTCATAATCCTAACTGGAAGTTTACTGTACCTGACTGGCCACTCAACCCGCTTAACCCAAACTTTAACGGCTTTGGCGGGAAGCAGTGCTTTGATAAGCTTTTTGGGTATCCTACCTTTATACGGATTTTACCAATCCTATCTCAATTATGAGGACACCACCCTAATGCTCCTATCCATGATAGGATTATTTATTTGGAACATCTTAGTGTATACTCACATCTTACGACATGCCTTAGAAATCTCATTTATGATCGCTCTGGCAGTCACTATGGTAACCCTCCTACTGATGACTTCAGTTCTACAAAAACTGGTAGCAACACTCAATTGAGAACTGCGCTACTTACTTATTCTCCCTCACTTGAAGCAAAACAACCCCTAACCTCTCCCATTCTCTTCTAAGAGGATGGGACTATTCTCACAGAAACGCTATGCACATTCACATTCTAGGCATCTGCGGTACCTTTATGGCCGGTATCGCCCTATTAGCCAAACAACAAGGACATCGTGTCACTGGCAGTGATGTGGGCTGTTATGCCCCTATGGATGCCCAATTGGCCGCACAAAGCATTCCAATCACCCAAGGCTACAACCCAGACTCCCTAAAGCCTTTCCCTGATTGCGTGATTATTGGCAACGCCCTGTCCAGAGGCAACCCAGCCGTTGAATTCATCCTTGACCAAGACATTCCCTACACCTCTGGTCCCCAATGGTTAGCCGATCACATTCTCCCCAATCGTTGGGTACTGGCTGTCTCTGGCACCCATGGCAAAACCACCACCAGCAGCCTATTGGCCTGGATTTTAGAAGCCGCCGGTCTCACCCCAGGATTCTTGATCGGTGGCATTCCAGAAAACTTCGGAATCTCAGCCCGACTCGGAGAAGCCCCATTCTTTGTCGTTGAAGCCGATGAATATGACACCGCCTTTTTTGACAAACGCTCCAAATTCCTGCACTATCACCCCAGGACCTTAATTCTCAACAACTTGGAATTTGACCATGCCGACATCTTCCCAGACCTAAAAGCAATTCAACGCCAATTTCACCACCTCATCCGTACCGTTCCCAGCACCGGTCTCCTCATCAGACCCCAACCCGAACCCAGTTTGGATGAAGTACTTCAACAAGGCTGTTGGACCCCACTCACCCATTTTGAACAAAAACCTGCTGATAATACAACGCCCTCCTCAACCGACCCCATTTGGCAAGCCAAACTACTCACCCCAGATGCTAGCCACTTTGAAATCTGGTTTCAATCCCAAAAACAAGGAGAAGTGCACTGGTCCCTATTTGGCCAACACAATGCACAAAATGCCCTGGCTGCCCTACTGGCTGCGCGCCATGCCGGAGTCTCCATTCCCCAAGCCTGCCTAGCCCTCTCCGAATTCAAAAATGTGAAGCGGCGCCTGGAACTGCGAGGCACCGTCAAGGGAATTCATATCTATGACGATTTTGCTCATCACCCCACGGCCATTGCAGTCACTCTCCAATCACTGCGTAACCGAATCGGTCCACACCATCGATTAATTGCCGTTCTAGAACCCCGTTCCAATACCATGCGCATGGGAATTCACCAAACCAACCTAGCCCAAGCCTTTCAACCTGCTGACCAAGTCCTATTCTATCAACCCCCTCACCTAAACTGGTCTCTACACACCGTGGCCAACACCCTGCCCAATGCTCAAGTTTTTGAAAACATCGAAGACCTTTTAACCCACCTCACTAATACTTCGTTAGCAGGAGACCATATTCTCATCATGAGCAACGGACACTTTTATAACCTTCACCAACGCTTACTTCAAGCCCTTGGCTAAACCACCTCTTTAGATCCCTCCTTGGTTTAGCAAAAAACCTGCTGGTAAATAAGGAAACTACCCCTCAATTTCCTTTAAACACGTATCAAAATAACCCGTTGCCCACTCGTTTTCCAACAAGCATGCACTCAAAAATTGCCAACTGACTCTATTAAGAGGTACAATTAACCGCCTTTGGGAAAAAAAACGACAAAGAGAACCCACGTTGATTCTCCCAATAACCCTAATTCTAAAAACCACTTGCCCACTCCTACTCCCTCTAAAAATGCATGCTCTTTGACTTAGGACCTGAAGTTTTTTAACTGCAGTAGACCGGGAAACCTCATTTAACAATGCCCATTTCAAAAAAATTATTTTATAATTAAGGTCTGTTATGAACCAAAAAACTCCGTTATATGATCAACACCGGCAAGCTCACGCCAAAATGGTCGACTTTGGAGGATGGGATATGCCCTTACACTACGGCTCTCAACTCCAAGAACACCATCAAGTTCGGCAAAATGCGGGAATGTTTGACGTTTCTCATATGACACTCTTGGACTTGACTGGCCCTTACGCCACGGATTTTCTACGACACCTATTAGCCAATGACGTTGGACGTTTGCGAACACCCGGCAAAGCCCTATACAGTTGCCTATTAAATCCGCAAGGAGGAGTTATAGACGACCTCATTGTCTATTTTCAAACGCCGGAACAGTTTAGAATGGTCGTCAACGCCGCTACTCGTGACAAGGATTTGGCATGGATCACTCAACAAGCACAACATTTCAAAGTAGAAGTCGCCCTACGAGACGACCTTGCCATGTTAGCCCTCCAAGGACCGCGGGCCAGAGAATTGACCCTCCCCCAACTGCCCACTTCCTTGCAAACTGCCGCAGCCTCACTAACCCCCTTCCAAGCCTGTTGGGAAGGAGACTTTTTTATAGGACGAACTGGGTATACAGGAGAAGATGGCTTTGAAATCATGTTACCTAATTCTCAAGTCATCGCCCTATGGCAACAACTGCTCGCAATTGGAATTTTGCCCATTGGCCTTGGCGCCCGGGACACCTTACGCCTTGAAGCTGGCATGAGTTTATACGGTAACGATCTAGACGAAGACCATTCCCCTCTGGAATCTGGACTGGAATGGACCGTGGCCTGGCAACCGGCTGACCGGGATTTTATCGGAAAAACAGCCCTTCAACTCCAAAAAAACCAACATGCCCATCCAATTTTAGTTGGCATTGTTCTCACCGAAAAAGGAATATTGCGCACTCATCAACCCCTACTTATTGACGGAAATGAACAAGGCTATATCACCAGTGGCAGCTTTTCCCCCACTTTAGGAATCTCTATCGGTCTCGCCCGTCTACCCAAACAAACTGCCTATCCTACAGTCACCGTGGACATTCGAGGGAAAAAACTCCCAGTTAAAGTCGTAAAACCCCCATTTGTACGACAAGGCCAAGCCTGTATCGACTTATCATCATGAACAAACTATTCTATATTTAACTAAGGAAACCGTGTAATGAGTGAAATACCTAATGATTTAAAATATACCCGTTCCCATGAATGGGCGAGATTGGAGGAAGATGGTACAGTCACCGTGGGCATTACTGACCATGCGCAAAGTTTATTGGGAGATTTGGTATTTGTAGAATTGCCCAAAATGGGACAACCCTTGGATATAGAAGAACAATGTGGGGTCGTGGAATCCGTAAAAGCTGCCTCCGAAATTTTCAGTCCCATCGCCGGTGAAGTCTTGGAAATCAACGATGCCCTAATCGAACAACCCGAATTGGTCAATAGCAGTCCCTTTGAAGACGGTTGGCTGTTCAAAATGAAACCCGATGACCACAACAGTGGCTGGGACAGCCTACTTTCCCCAGAACACTATGCAGAAATGGCAGAAGAGTAATTTTTCACCCTCCACTCTTCACACTCACCCCCCTTCTCTATGGACACTTCCACCCATAAAACCCCTGTTCACTGACACCTGGAGAACCTAATAGAATGGTCGGCAAACCCTTGCCGACACTGACAAAATTTCCCCAACTTGCGCTAAACTCATTGAGACTAGACGCCCACTCAGGCCCCTAAAAAAACCACCCCCCTCATGATTGCCAAGCCATCCCCTTTCTACCGTCCTGCAAACTAAAACGCATTCTCTTAACCCAATCCAAGGTCGATGGAATCTTGTCGTATCGGAAAAAACTGCCAGTCCCTTAAAAAACTGGCAGTCTCAATTGGCGTTAAAATTGGACACCTCTGTCAACCACACTCACTCACCCTAACCCCCAAAACTATGCCCTACATCCCCCACACTCCGGCTGACATCTCAGCCATGCTCGCCACCATCGGCATCCAACACATTGATGACCTATTTGACGAAATCCCAACCCACCTGCGCTGTGGCCAACTGGACAACCTATCCTCTGGTCTCACCGAAATGGAAATCGCCCGACTCATTCATCAAAAACTCAAGCAAGACCCAGAATTACTCTGTTTCACCGGAGCAGGTGCCTATTCCCACTACATTCCAGCTCCCGTTTGGGACTGTGCCAGTCGAGGGGAATTCTATTCCGCCTACACTCCCTATCAAGCCGAAGCCAGCCAAGGCACCCTTCAACTCTTGTACGAATTTCAAACCTTGATCGCCCACCTGCTGGGCATGGAAGTCGCCAACGCTTCCCTATACGATGGCGCTTCCGCTCTGGCTGAATCCGTATTAATGGCCATTCGACTCACCAAATCTTCCCCCAATGCGGTGCTCATGCCCACCACAGTCCACCCCTTATATCGGCGTGTGGTCCAAACCATAACCAAACATCAAGGCATTCAAATCATAGATGTTCCCTTTGAAAAATCCACTGGCCGTCTGGCCTTATCCACTTTGGAAGCCTATCGTCACCAAGCCGCAGCCCTTGTCATTCCCCAACCCAACTTTTTTGGTCAACTGGAACTGGTTGACGAACTCACTGACTGGGCTCATCAACACAATATGCTGGTCATTGGGGTCGTCAATCCCATTGCCATAGCCATTCTCTCTGCCCCTGGAGAATGGGGCAAACAAGGCGCTGACATTGCCTGCGGAGAAGGTCAACCCCTCGGCATTCCCCTGTCCTCTGGAGGTCCCTACCTTGGACTTATGACCTGTAAAAAATCCCATATTAGACAAATGCCGGGTCGCATCGTCGGCAAAACCGTGGACAAAGACGGAAAAGTCGGTTACACCTTAACCTTACAAGCCAGGGAACAACACATTCGGCGCTCTAAAGCCACCTCCAACATCTGCACTAATCAGGGACTGATGGTCACCGCCGCCACCATTTACATGTCTCTTTTGGGAATCAGTGGTTTGGAAAAAGTAGCCTCACATTCTCATACCCAAACCACCCGTTTACTCGCACAACTGACTGATATTCCTGGAGTGCAACGAGTATTTGAAGGTCCTTATTTTCACGAAGTGGTTTTGCAACTCAATCAACCTGTGGACAAAATCCTCCAACAACTCCTTTCTCACCACATTTTGGGAGGCTATGCCCTGCCCGATTTCTATCCTGATTTGGAAAATAGCCTCTTGATTTGTGCCACCGAAACCAGGACAGATGAAGAACTCACAGCCTTTGCCACTGCTTTGAGAACCTTGTTGTAGCTAACGAACTATAAAAAAGTTCTTGTTTTGCGAATGGAATAATGTTCCCAATAGGATGGGCTGACCGGCAACCCATCCATTGTCTTTGTCTTTATTCCACAATAAATTTAGCCAATGCCATAAACAAGATAATAAAGCCAATCACCACCCAACTGGTTTGATCTTTCAAAGCAAATAGCACTGGATCATCCAACATTTGGCGCCGCCGAGCCAAAAACCATAACCGGGTAATCCAATAGACTAAAAAAGGGCAGACCAAGTACAAAATAAAAGGGGCTTGGTATAAAATTTTAACGTTATCACTGTAGATATACAGGGAAAATACTAACACTGCCAAGTAGCCACTGACCGGTCCAAAACTGGCAATCATGTCAATATCGTCCACGATATAGCTTCGATGTTGTATGCCCTTTTGCTGATCGCTCAATTGCAATAACTCAATGTATCGCTTTAGAAATGCCAAACTCATGAAAATAAACATAGAGAATACCAGTAACCATGAGGAAATGCCGACCCCAATTGCAATGCCGCCTGCGAATATTCTCAAAGTGTATAAACCTGCCAATACAATCACATCTAATACCAGTTTACTCTTGATAAAAAAGGAATAACTGAGTGTAAGCAGTAAATATAAACTTAACAGTCCCGCAAATCCCAAGGATAATCCTTGCATAGCCACTCCAAGCCCGGCAATGACCAAGAGCGTAAATAAAGGGGGTCCACATTGGATGGGAATCTGTCCCGCTGCAAAGGGTCGAAAACGTTTGGTAGAATGTCCACGATCGGCTGGCAGATCCAACAAATCATTCAGCACATAACCGGCTGATGAGGCGAAACAGAAACTGATAAAAGCCAGTGCGCTGGCTATGAGCAATTCTACACTCAAAAATTGATGAGACAGTAACAAGGGCACGAATAACAAAGTGTTTTTTACCCATTGATGAACTCGTAACAATCGCAACCATCCCAAATAACCAATACGAGGTGTTGGGAATAATCTGTCTGTTGGACATTCTACCTGTTTGCGCAAACTGGGACTTGCAGCGACCAAGTAAGCCTGACGAGCGGCCTTAAAGATGGGCAAATCTGCTTTGGAATCTCCCATGTAATCAAAGGATTGAAAGCGTTGTAGCAATTCATCTCGCTTTCTAGTTCCTTTCATATTTGTTTGGGCATCACTGGCAATAATTTCCTCAAAAATTCCCAAATGTTTGGCAATTGCTTCAGCAATGCTTTCGTGAGCTGCAGTGGCTAATATTAACTTGCGTCCCCTGATTCCCTGCTCGTGGCGTAAAAAGTCCAATACGTTTTCCCGATAAGGCAATAATTGAACATTCAAACTGACCTGTTGGGCAAGTTTGGCTTTTAAATAAGCCCGGCCTGACCACAACCAAATGGGTAACATAAAGATAAATAAGGGATTATTTTTCAACAACACCAATACACTTTCCCATAAAGTATCAGTGGCCACTAAAGTTCCATCTAAATCAACACATAAAGGGGGAAGATTTTTACTCATGTTCATACTCAAAAGTGCCCATGAATCTGCTGCTCTGCATGATAAGAGGAACGGACCAAGGGCCCACTGGCTACTCGTGTAAATCCCAATTCTCGTCCCCATTTTGCCAATTCCTCAAATTCCTCTGGAGTCACATAACGTTCAACTGGCAAATGGTCCCGACTGGGCTGTAAATATTGACCAATAGTCAACATCTGGCAATGATGAGCCCGTAAATCTTGCATCACTTGCCCAACTTCTGATAAAGTTTCCCCTAACCCCACCATGAGTCCAGATTTGGTAATCACTTGGGGATAATGTTCTTTAAAACGCTGTAACACCGTTAAAGAATGTTGGTAATTTGCTCCAGGGCGCACTTTGGCATACAGACGTGGCACAGTTTCCAAATTGTGATTCAGTACTTCTGGCACTGCCGATTGAAAACTGACTAGAGCCCCTTCCAATCGTCCCCGAAAATCAGGGATTAGCAATTCAATTTGGATATTTTGGGAACGCGATCGAATGGCTTGCACACATTCTACAAAATGGGTAGCCCCTCCATCTCGCATATCATCGCGATTCACCGAGGTAATGACCACGTAATTGAGTCCCATCGCCACTATCAGATCAGCCAATTGGCCGGGCTCTTTCGGATCCAAGGGACTGGGACGACCGTGAGCCACTTCACAAAATGGACAACGACGGGTACACACTTTACCCATAATCATGAATGTGGCTACCCCTTCAGAGAAACATTCTCCCAAGTTGGGGCAGGCAGCTTCCTCGCATACTGTATGCAGTTTATGTCGACGTAGAATGGTTTTTAATTGCCCAACCGCTTCCCCACTCGGGATTTTTGCACGAATCCAGGTAGGTTTCCGTAATAGAGGAAGGGAGGAATTGGGATTGATTTTCAAAGAATTATTAAAGTTGTCATCGAAATGATCCATGATTTTTCCAATTTCAGAACTGATTTGTTAAAATAAACATTTTGGGGAGAATGAGCACTGTAGCCGCTGCAGAAAACAGGTTGACTCATTATACTATGAAAATAACTGACTGAACACTGCGTATTTGGAACAATCTTGACCGAATCGAATTCACTTATGTTAAAATAACCTGATTGCCATTCCGTATTTTTGTAGAAATAACCTAACATTGGACAACTGATATGTCACCCGATTTACTCGATCAACTGTGTTTTGGTACCGGCTACCTACCTCATGGTCATTGTTATTTATGGCAAACCGACCTTTTATGGCTCCATGTGTTATCCGATCTCTGGATTGCCTTAGCCTACTTTTCCATTCCAATAACCTTGATCTATTTCATCAGGAAAAGACGAGATTTGCCCTTTAAAGGCATTTTTCTCCTATTTGGAGCCTTTATCATCAGTTGTGGACTGACCCATCTGATGTCTATCTGGACCCTCTGGTATCCCCATTATTGGCTATCAGGACTCATTAAGGCCATCACTGCTTTTGTATCTGTATTAACTGCAGTCGCCCTGATTCCACTGCTTCCCAAAGCCTTAGCTTTGCCAAATCCACGAGAATTGGCTACCCTAAATTCCCAATTGCGACAAGCTAAGGAAAATGCGGAATTGGCCAATCAAGCCAAAAGCACTTTTTTGGCTAATATGAGCCATGAATTGAGGACGCCTTTAAATGGAATTTTGGGCTACACGCAAATCTTGGCCCGAGATAAAACCTTAACGGTCAAACAACGGGATGGCATCAACATTATTCAGCGCAGTGGAGAATATTTGCTCACCTTGATCAATGATGTGTTAGACCTGGCCAAAATAGAAGCTGCCAAAGTGGAATTATATCCCACCGACTTTAACTTTAACGATTTTCTCAATAGTTTAACTGAACTGTTCCACTTACGAGCCCGCCAAAAAAATATCGCCTTTGTCTTTGAAGCACAAACCACCTTGCCTATAGGAGTTCGAGCCGATGAAAAACGTTTGCGGCAAATTTTGATCAACCTGTTAGGAAATGCCATCAAATTCACCGAACAAGGGGGAGTCAAACTGCGAGTCAGTTATCAAGAGAATTCAAATCAGGCAATATTTGAAATCAAAGACACGGGTATAGGTATAGCTCAAGAAGAATTAAACAAAGTATTCCTTCCTTTTCAACAAGTAGGTGACCAAAACTACCGGGCTCAGGGCACCGGTTTGGGACTGTCCATCAGCCAGCGTTTGGTTGAAATGATGGGAGGCAGTTTGCAAGTCACCAGTCAATTGGGTCAGGGTAGCCTGTTTGCCCTTCAATTACCCTTGCTAAAAACCCAAGGTCTGATTAAAGAAGACAATCGCAATCAACCGATTATCATTGGTTTTCAAGGTTTATCACGTAAACTCTTGGTTATAGATGATAAATGGGAAAATCGTTCCGTATTGATCGACTTACTCAGCCCTTTAGGCTTCACTATAGAGCAAGCCAATCATGGTCAAGAAGGACTGGAAAAACTGCAGAATTGGCAGCCCGATTTGATTTTAACTGACCTGGTTATGCCAGTGATGGATGGATTTGAATTTGCCCGCAGACTGAAAAACTCAGAGTCTCTTAAACACATTCCAATTATTGCTGTTTCTGCCAGTGTATTTGACTATCAACAACAAGCCAGTCTCACTGCCGGCTGTGATGGCTTTTTGCCCAAACCTATTCAGGCTGCCACCTTGTTAGCCATGTTGGAAAAGCATCTGGGACTGAAATGGATTTATGAAACCTCGACTCCATCCCTGGTCGAAGAAAAAACACTATCTGTGGAAGAGCCATCAAAAGAACAAATAACCGCATCCATATGTTTATCTGTGGACCAGGCCTTGGCTCTGTTCAAACTCGCAGAAGTCGGTGATATTAAAGGTATTTTAGAAACAGTGACCCAGTTCGAGCAACAACATCCTCATTTGAAACCCCTGTTGGAGAAAATTCTCAAATTGGCAGAAGAATTTGAAGATGAACAAATTTGTGAATTGTTAAAACCTTTTATTACTCCAGAGCAACCTTGCGCTCAACCATAACCCTTTGGGAACAAGGAATAGTCCTTTTTAACTGATTGATTTTAGGAGATTATTACGTGACAGAACTTCAAGACACTTTATTGATCGTTGATGACATACCCGCCAATGTCAGCGTGTTATTGGAATTTTTGACTGAAGCGGGTTTTAAAGTTTTGGTTGCCAAAGAAGGCAAGGCAGCCTTAAGAAAAACTGAACAAGCCAAACCAGACTTGATTTTACTTGACATCATGATGCCGGGCATGGATGGTTTTGAAGTGTGTCGTATCCTTAAATCCCAAGAAGAGACTCAATCCATCCCTGTCATTTTTATGACCGCTTTGGCAGATACTGTAGACAAAGTCAAAGGTTTTCAATTGGGGGCCGCAGATTATATTACCAAACCTTTTCAGCAAGAAGAAGTGTTGGCTAGGGTAAATAATCATCTCAAAATTAGTAAGTTGCAAAAACAATTGCAGGTCCATGCCATTGAATTGGAACAGCAAAGTCAAGGGCATAATCGGGCTCGTCAAGAAGCGGAACGGGCTCAAAAAGAAGCAGAATTGGCTCGTCAAGAGGCAGAATTGGCTAACCGAGCCAAAAGTACCTTTTTAGCCAATATGAGTCATGAATTACGCACCCCTTTAAATGCTATTATTGGTTACAGTGAGATGTTGAAAGAGGAAGCTGAGGATCAGGGGCATGGAAGTTATATTGGGGATCTGGAAAAAATTCGAGCCGCGGGTAAGCATTTGTTGGGGTTAATCAATAACATACTAGATTTGTCTAAGATCGAAGCTGGTAAAATGGAGTTATTTTTGGAAAAAGTCCAATTGTCAGATCTAATTACCGAAGTTAAAAATACCATTCAACCTTTGATTGAGAATAATGCCAATGTATTCAGGATTCATGGTATAGAGCAACTCGGTGAGATGGAAACTGATATTACGAAATTACGACAGATTTTATTGAATTTATTGAGTAATTCGGCTAAATTTACCAAACAGGGAGAGGTTTCTTTATACATCCGACAACAAAAAAGGCAAGAAGAAAATTGGATTGTTTTTCAAGTTATTGACAATGGGATTGGCATTACGGAAGAACAGCAACAACGATTATTTCGCCCCTTTGTACAAGCAGATTCTTCTACCACCAAGCGCTTTGGAGGCACTGGTTTGGGACTTGCTATTACCCAACAGTTTGCTCGGATGATGGGTGGGAATATTAAGGTGAAGAGTGTTTTTGGACAGGGCAGCACTTTTATTTTGTCTTTACCTATTCCGGTTAAAATCAATGTTCCTCTGCTAAAACCCGATGAAGATAAGGATGAGGGTATCGGAGAAGGTATTTTATTGGCTATCGGAGAAAAAACTGATCTCCAAAATTTTCTGCGGATGTCTCTGGATGGACTTGGATATGCGGTGGCTGTGGCCTTTGATCAAGAAGAGGCTTTGCGCTTGACTCGTAAACTGCGTCCAGATACTATTTTGTTAGATGTGTCCATGAGTCAAGGTTGGGAAATTTTGACTCGTTTGAAAAATGATGCTTTGTTATCTCATATTCCGGTGCTCATTTTATCTTTTGAAGAAAATTGGCAAAAAGGTTATGCTCTTGGGGCAACTGATTGTATCAATAAGTTATTAAGTTTTGAGGAATTGTCTGCAACGTTGGAAAAATATCGACAAAATACCGATCGTGAAAATTTGATCATGGTGGTCGATGATGAGTACTTTATACGAGAAACTTTGGCTCTGATGTTGGAAGATGCTGGCTGGCCCATGTTACCCGCTGAAAATGGTCAAGTGGCTCTGGAATATTTACAGCGTAAACAACCTTCTTTGATTTTATTGGATTTGACTATGCCAGTGATGGATGGTTTTGAATTTATTGAACATTTAAAATCTAATCCAAGATGGTGTGAGATCCCAATTATTGTTTTATCTGCCCGGATTTTGACTATAGAGGAACAAATTTATCTCAATCGGCATGTGGTCAGTACCTTAGATAAAAAGAGTTATGCCATAACTGAATTGGTGTCTCAACTTCACCAGTTGATCAGCAAAAATGCCGCCATTCGTCGGTTGCATGAGCAAGAAAAGCCTAAGCCGATTTGGGAATCTTAATTGGAGTGAAATAATTTTTTTGGTCAGCAGTTTTCTATTGTGTTATGATATGGGTTTGATTTTTTGAATTCAGGAGGTTTTTTTGAATGACTCAAACAGTGGCTTTTGCAGTGCGAGTGGGTAATTGGGTGGAATCCCCGCCAATAAGGAATTTCATCATTGCTTTAATTCTCATCAATGCGATTACTTTGGGCATGGAGACCTCTCCCCTGATTATGGCCAGTTATGGGAATATTTTGTATTGGATTGACCGGGTGATCTTAAGCATTTTTGTGGTTGAGATTGTATGCTTATAGGTTGCGATTTTTTGCCAGTGGATGGAATGTTTTTGACTTTTTGGTGGTGGCAATTTCGTTGTTACCTGCCACGGAAATTTTTTCTGTATTCCGAAGTTTACGAGTATTGCGGGTTCTGCGTTTAATTTCTATGATTCCACAGTTGCGTTTGGTAGTCAGTGCTCTCTTACAAGCGATTCCTGGTATCAGTTCTATTTTTGGGTTGTTGGTAGTGCTCTACTATGTGTTTGCGGTGATTGCCACCAAATTGTTTGGCAGTGCATTTATTTCCGGATTGATTTGGGAATTTAGGGTTGTCAATTGAAACAGATAAAAGTGCAGAGCAATTGATTGATGAGATTAGGCAGTCTCGGCACTTTGAGGGAAAAAATGTGCCTCAAAACAGGATTGTCACAAAACGCTTTTGCTGAATTGTTGGGAGTGTCAGTGCGCACGTTGCAAGATTGGGAACAAGGTCGGCGTGAACCCTGTGGTGCGGCCAAGACTTTATTGAAAATTGCTGAAAATACCCTACTATTTTGATTGAAGCTCGGTAGATTCCTGCTTACGCGGGAATGACGCTAAAGTTAAATAGTAACTTGCGGGGGTATGCAGAAGCGTAGCGTTGTACAATTGAATTTTAATTATATAGATTTAGTGAGCAAAACTAAATGACGTTTTGCCCACTTTACGCAGACTTATCTACCTTACGAGTTAGTTCCGAAACCAATTCCAAAGTGCGTTAAGTAATTGAGAAATTCCCCACGAAGTTATTTTGTCAAATAACCAATCAACCGCTCTCTGTAGCCAATTCCCAAAAGAACTTTCTGAGGACAACACTTTATTCTTTTCAGCATCGTCCATCCTATCAAGGATGTCTATAATATACATTTTTTCAGAATTAGATAATGACATACATTTAGAATAAACTTCGAATCCAGTTCCACATAGAACTTACAGCACTTTTCACTTTGACGTAAACAGAATAGAGTGAATTACATAGCCAATTCCCAAAAGAACGTTCTGAAGACAATGCTCGCTTCTTTTCATAATCGCTCATTCTATTAAGCATATATGAAATACGTTTTCTGTCAGAATCTGATAATGGCATAAAATTTCCTGAAACAAAGTTCTTTTTAAAAACTTTATTAAAATAAACTACAAATCCAACTCCACATGGAACTTATAGCATTTTTCACCTTGAGATAAATAGAGTAAAGTGAGTTGTACAACCAATTTCCAAAAGACGTTACACTGGCAAGTACCCGTTTTAGGGACCATTGGTCCATCTTATCCAACATGTTAAGGATCTGTTCCTTCTCGGAAGCCGTTAATGCCATAGTTTATTACTCCCAATTGTTAGCGTTGTGGCACAGGGGACTGTTTAAGCCATTCAGTAATTTTAGCCAACATTTCCTGATCATCAGCAAAGTCCCTAGCATCTGCCTGAAGTATCAAAAAAACCAAATCACACGAGGGTATTAATTGTTGATAAATCTTCTCGTACTCGCGGTCTTCTTTGATCGTTCTTCCATACCCCGGTAAGTCAACTACTTCCAGGGTGCCTCCAGTGGTCAATTGAAACTCTTTCATCTGCGCTTGAGTAGTACCTGGAACCGTATGGCTAGTCTTCCATTGAGCATTAAACAAGTTGTTGATAGTGGTGGTTTTACCCACTCCCGCTTTACCGAAAATGGCCACCTTCGGCGGTCGTTGACGTTCCTGCGTAAATTTCTGTTTAACTAGATTCAACTCATCCGCCGAGAGGCATTTTTTCATCTCTTCAAATAGTTGTTCTTTGGAAACAGTTTGCGGACTTTTGTCTTTGCTACGTTTGACCCGTTCTTCTGCCACAAATTGTTTGACATCCTCTTCGGCTAAATCAAACGGATCAGCAGGTTGAACGTGATCCAGCTTGAAACCGGCGTAAGCATTTCTAATCACCGTACTAATCAAAGGGATCAAACGATAACGCTTTAAGGCAGAGTAGTATTCAATTTGGGATTTTGCGATCTGAACCGATCCCGATAATTTTTTGATGATGTCCGCGCAACGCCGGTCAATCTGTTTTTCAGCGGATTCAGTCGGTGAGTTTAACCGTTCGTTCCATCCTCCAGGAACAATCTTATCAACTTGGTTTAAACCCACTGCTATACGTAAGTATGCTTTATTGTCGTTGCCGAATAAACCGAGCATAATTATTTGACTCCAGTTAAAATTTTGTTAAGTAAATCTTCAAACCCCCAACCATAAAACGCAGTATAAGGAACGATATCAGATTTCTGGAAAGACAAAGTATCACCAATAATGTCTGCAAAGACACTATAGACATCATCTACTTTCTCAGGCAAAATTTTTAATTGTGCCGAAGAAGGCTGTTTTAACACCGTATCAAACCCTGATTCAGTTTCGTCAACGCTTAAACAATCTACCTTGTTAAGAGCAATCGTCAAAGTTAAATGAGGATGAAATAAAGGTAAAAGTTTCATCAAAAATAGCTGATCTCGTTTATAAGCTCTAGTATCTGCTTGAGTTACCCAAGTTAGAGAATGTGTTAGTGGCGTCCACTTTTCATAAAATGGCAAATATTTCTCATCCGCTTCTCTACTTTCCGCAATACCTGGCATGTCAACAACCCGCACTTGCTCAATAGGCAAAAATGAATATTGAGAACGTGATAAAATAAATTCTTGAGGTTCTTTGGTGCAGGCAACGGCCGCATCGGTGTTGCAATTCAAGTTAAATAACGCATTCAAAGTGCTACTTTTACCAGCACCTGTTTTGCCGAAGAAAACCACTGTCAATAATTCTGTTGTCGAATCGTTCATAGTAAAATTTGCACCGTTTTCACACTATTTCTAAGTGTAAAGCGTTCACTTCTTTCAAAACAACTGATGTAGGTTTGAATTTATGTTAAGATTAGGTTAAGTTCTGAGATGACAAATCGGAGTATAGTTTACAATCGCTTGATATTTATAAAATATACAGATACTATCGCTACAAGTAATCACCTTTATAAACTTATCGTAGGTGTAATGCCAATGACTACTAGAAATTTCCAGCAATTTGACCAAGCTAAAGAGTTTTGGGATTTAGAACGTTTGTATGCAGATTTGGCTACAGTAAAAGGCAGACCATTGACATTAGCAGAAAGACAACATTTAAGAGGTTTATTATGTGGGTATAGTCCTGTAGAGATTGCCGAAAAACTTTATAAGAGCATGAGAGGAGTAGAATCAGAGTTATGTAGTACTGTCTATCAGTATGTTAAAGGTTTGCTAGATAAAGAGGAGGTGAATAATTGGAGAAATATTTCTCAGTGGTTGGAGCAAGCAGGATATAAAACTAAACCTTCCTTTTCATTTTCTCAAAGTGGTGTAACAATTCCTATAGAAATTTCTCAAAGTTCAATCAAAATAACGAATAATAAGGCTAATAGAATCACTATTCAGATTAGCGTTCTGCTAATTACTTCTCTCCCTTCTGATTCTTCGGAAGATAACCTTAGTGATGACGATTTGGCTGATACAGATTAATGTAGGAGTTACGCAGTTCAAATCTAATTTTCAATTTATTCAAAAAGTTAGTATTT
>DYNP01000021.1 GCA_020721005.1 Thiomargarita sp. | reverse complement strand
CCACATACACAAATTGCAAGGGCCGACCGCTGGCCGGCTAAAGCCTCCACTCCAAGGGCCTCCACTCCAACTTATCTTAACTGAGGGGCAACTCTCATTTCTTCATGATCGCATACTTTTACAAGAAGTCTATTCTGCAAATTCTGATTCAGACAACTGACCCTTATATTCCCAATCTGCCGAATAAACACCTCGCGCCATAAAATTATGGAAATTTGAATAAGGACTGATTGATGCGCTTCGCAAAAAACGCTCAGCACATCCTACATGGGGCTACATGGGACTCAGCACATCCTACACAGGACATGCGGTCTCTTTTTATATTTCGTTAACTATATCAATTCAATATGAACTCTGTCAATCACAATCTAACACACTGATACCGATCAGTCACTCACTTTCAAAAAAGGGAACAATATATGCAAATCTATCAAGTGGGTGGAGCAGTTCGAGACAAATATTTAGGACATTCCCATCAAGATAAAGACTGGGTAGTGGTGGGGGCAACCCCGGAAAAAATGTTATCCATGGGTTACCTACAAGTTGGCCGCGACTTTCCCGTCTTCTTGCATCCCACCACTCACGAAGAATATGCTTTGGCGAGAACAGAACGTAAAACTGCCCCAGGTTACACTGGTTTTACAGTCTATGCTGCTCCAGATATCAGTTTAGAAGACGATTTGCGTCGCCGAGACTTGACCATCAATGCCATGGCCGAGGACGAACAAGGACAACTTTACGATCCTTTTGAGGGATTAAAAGACCTGCAAATGGGCATTTTGCGGCACGTTTCCCCCGCCTTTCGGGAAGATCCAGTGCGAATCTTACGCACCGCTCGTTTTGCCGCCCGTTTGAATTTTCAAATAGCTCCCGAGACCTTGGAATTGATGAAACACATGGTCCTTGCAGGAGAAGTGGATGCTCTAGTGGCAGAGCGAGTTTGGCAAGAAACTGGGCGAGCCTTGGGGGAATTGTATCCCGCTCGTTTCTTTCAAACCTTACGAGACTGTGGAGCACTGGCCCGCATTTTTCCTGAAATTGATCAATTGTTTGGCATTCCTCAATCCGCTCAACATCATCCGGAAATAGACACAGGGCAACATTTGTTACTGTGCTTACAGCAAGCCCGCCAACTGACTGATGATCCTCAAATTATGTTTGCGGTGCTAACCCATGACTTGGGCAAAGGAAATAGCGATCCAACACAATTGCCCCATCATTTTGGACACGAGGAACGCAGTGTCACCCTATTAAAAAACCTCTGTCAACGTTACCGAATACCCACGCATTATCAAGAACTTGCCACTGCAGTGGCCCGTTACCACAGCCATTGCCATCGAATTTATGAACTCAATCCCAAAACCATATTAAAAACCCTGTATCATCTGGATGCTTTCCGACGTCCACAACGTTTTGAACACTATCTATTAGCCTGTCAAGCCGATGCCCAAGGTCGTCAAGGTTTTGAACAACACCCTTATCCTCAAGCAGATTTTTTTCGACAACTCTTAAAAATAGCCAATCAAATCGAAGTCAAAACCATCATTGCTGAAGGATTTTCTGGCGCAACGATCAGTGAACAACTGTATTTGCGTCGTCTGCAAGCCATTAAAGCCACCTTTAAATTGACAACAGATTAAAACGGATTCCCCACCTTCAATCAAAACTCATTGTAATCATTCAAGTATAACATTCCCTGCCTTGAAAAATTAATAATTCTCAATTTTACCCTTATCCAAGCGATCAAAATAGATATATTTTTTTTGCATCTATTCCTCCATTGTCGATTACAATGACCTCTCTCCATCACTTCCTCAAAAAATTACTCTCAAAAAACCTTGTTTTTTAACCAATTGCAAGCTAAAATGACCCTTTCAACACTTAATTGATGGACAGAACAATGATAAATACTTCAGAACCAGAATCAACTGACAATTTTAAGCCGATAGCAACCCTCGATCCCCTTAATCCCCCTGATAATTCGGAACTTACAGTTACTGACCCTTCAAATCCCCCCCTCGAATTTCCCAAATCTCCGACCTCTGAAATTCAGGATAACCCTCAACCTACCCTTCTCAAAACAGAGGAAACTGACATGAATACCCCTGCTCCAGAGACCATTCCTCCCACTGACTATACAAAACGATTTATTCATGCCCACCAAGTTGCTAAAAACTATTCCCTTGGTTCAGCCGCCGTAGGCATCATACCTATACCTACCTTAGACCTGGCTGCCCTGATTGCCATCCAATTGAAAATGCTACATCATTTGGCTGAAATTTATGACATTCCCTTCTCAAAAGAACTGGGAAAATCCCTGATCAGCTCCTTACTTGGCAGTATCCTTCCTACAGGAGGAAGTATTGTTGTCTCCAGTTGGTTAAAAAGCGTTCCCTTGATCGGTCAAATTGGAGGAGCTGTCAGCGTAGCCACATTTGGAGTCGCTGCCACATATGCCATTTCCAGAGTTTTCATTCAACATTTTGAATCCGGAGGTACTTTCCTAACCTTTAATCCTGAAAAAGTTCGGGAATACTTTCAAACTGAATTCAATAAAGGCAAAACCAAACATAATGCACCTCAATAAGCTATTTGGGACCTGAACTTGAAACTCATGCAATTATCTTACACCTGGCAATTCCCCTGGCCAAAATGGTTCTTGTGTGAGTCCCAAATCCCTTCCCCTCTCTCAACCATTCCACCTTCCCAAAAAGTCAAATCATTCTGGTCTATACAGTCCGTGAGTAATTTGGCGCCATCAAAATTAACTCCCTGCGAACAATGATGACAAAACTCACCTCCTCTATACAAACCCGAATTATTTTACTAACCAGTTTAACCGCTGCCTTAACCATTTCCATTGCCGCTTTCATCATCAATCACCACATTCAAACCCTAAGAAATGTAGATATCCGACTCATTACAGAAAGCCTAACTCATCACTATCAACATCTGATTGAAGATGAATTTTTTAAAACCCTGCCCACTCAATCATCCCCCTCCAACCTTCCATTTACCGACCCAAAAATTCACCAAACTTTACAACAACTGATAGGAAAATTAGAAATCCCAAACTTTGAACAAGCCTACACTACCCTTTACTTAAACGACACCCTTGTTTTTATCGGCAAAGATACCCCGGACACTCGACAAACTGCTCAAAACCAACAATTGCTGCAACATATCCACCAAAAACAACCCTTTTTATTATTTAAAGACACGGAAATCTCATATGGGACCCCATTTATTCATCCACACACAAACTCTCATTTTACTCTCGTATTAACCCTACCCAACCAATATTGGAATCAACAATCCACCACTCTAACTTTGCAAATTTTCATTACCAACTACCTGGCAGCTCTAACCATCATAATCTTAATTATTCTATTCCTTAAAATCATCTTTCAAGCCTTACGACAAGCCGCACAAATTGCCAACACCATTGCCCAAGGTAACTTAGATAACCCATTCCCCTCCACCAACTATTCCGAAATTGAACAATTTTTTCATGCCCTTCAAGAAATGCAGTCCCAACTCAAACAACGCCTGCTTGATCACCAAACCCTGCTTGAAACCTCTCAACGCATCAACCAAGCCTTGCACCATGTTTCCACGGGCGTGTTAATTGCCGACACTGACTACCAAATCATCTATATCAATCCCGCTGCGGCACAACTCTTCCTTAAAAATCAAAAAATTATTCAAGAATATTTACCCCAATTTGATCCAAAACAACTGTTAAACTCCTCAATTCACCAATTTCACCGCGATATTCAAAAAAAAGAAAACCTATTATGCAATCTCACACAAACCTATCAAACTTTTATCCAATTGGGAAACTTGGCCATTGAAGCCAAAATTAATCCAGTTTTTGACCCTCAGCAACATCGTTTGGGGTGGGTAACCGAATTTACCGATCGTTCCTTAGAAACCACCATCCAACAAGAAATTGACAAAGTTGTCATTGCTGCTACTCAAGGCGATTATAAACAACGCATTGATCTTGAAAACAAAGACGGATTTTTTCTGAAAATCAGTCAAGGTATTAACCAGACCTTGGCTCATAAACAAGCCTTGCTACAAGAAATCATGCGGATTTTTTCCGGGTTAGCTAAAGGAGACTTGACCCAAACCATCACCAAAAATTACCAAGGCACCTTTGAAACTATCAAATTCGATGTCAACACCACAGTTAGTCAATTCTCACACACCGTTGATACCTTACAACAAACCACGCACACCCTCAACCAAGCCATGGAAGAATTGACTGAAGACAATCACAATTTAAGTCAACGCACTGAACAACAAGCCTCTTTTTTACAAGAAACCGCTTCCAGTTTGGAACAAATTACCAGCACAGTTCAGCAAAATACCGAAAATGCCAGAAAAGCAACCCATTTAGCCATGAAAGCCCGCGAAAAAGCTTTGCAAGGCGGCCAAATCGTCAATTCTGCAGTCGCGGCAATCAATGAAATCAACCAAAGCAGTCGTGAAGTTTCAGAAATCATCACCCTCATCAATGAAATTGCCTTTCAAACCAACTTGTTAGCCCTAAATGCTGCAGTGGAAGCGGCAAGAGCTGGAGACCAAGGCCGAGGATTTGCAGTGGTGGCAGGAGAAGTGCGTAATTTAGCCCAACGCAGTGCTCATTCTGCTCGACAAATCAAAGGGTTGCTCCAAAACAGTGTTAAAAAAGTAGAAGAAGGCACCCTATTGGTCAATCAGTCGGGAGAAACCCTAGAAAACATCATTCAAGCAGTGCGAGAAGTCAGTGATATCATCATCGAAATTGCTGCGGCCAGTCAACAACAATCAGCCGGCATTCAACAAATCAATAAGGCCATTACTCAAATGGACGAAATGACCCAACAAAATGCTGCCATGGTTCAACAAGCCACAGTGGCCAGTGCCTGTTTACGAGAACAAGTGCAACACTTAAAGGAACAAATTTTATTTTTTAAAATAGCTTGAACGCCTTAAAATCAATCAGTTAGTTTAAAATAATATTGAAAACACCCCCGAAATCTCTCTAACCCAATTCAACACTCGTAATTTATGGACACACTTTAACTGCAGGACTTTCACAATAAGGCATTTCATTCATTCTATCCTCATTAATAGGCTGAATATTCACCTCAATCGCTTCCTGACTGATCACAAACTGGTTATTTTCTTTCAGCCGATAACCAAAAAAAACCTGTAAATACCCCGGCAACAAAAATTGACCCTTATACATTTCCACAGATTGTTGAGACTGTAGGGTGACATTCTCCATAAATGGGACCAAATTCGACAATTGTTGATCCCAAACCTGAATTCCCCCCTGTTTATCCAACATATAATAAGTGGTCTCATTCGATTCTGGTGAAGATTTAGAAACGGCATACACAAAAATATCCGCCAATTTTCCCACCTGGGAAGGTGCCACTTCCAAATTACCTACCACATTCACCCGGTCACACAAACATTCTCGTACAGTCTCCTCAAATGGATCGCAATTGACTGAAATTCCTCCTGTTAAACGAGTTTCAGTAAAATTGGATGCTCCTTGAGAATCAAATTCCAGTCCTGGTTTGGCAGGCACCTGCCCTTCGGCATAAACCTGAAAATTATCAAAGACCAATTGGGTGATTTCCCTTGAAAAAGGGCGAGTGGCAGCATAAATTCCCACAGCTTGAACATCTTCAAAATGGGTCTCCACAAATTCGGCTTGCTCAGGATTAAATTCCAACTGATTGAGATTACTTAATAAACGATCACTATTTTGCTGATATTTTTGTATCTCTTCAGGAGAAGCCTTTTTAGGGTTAAAATTGGCCTGTTGTAACTCTTGATAAAGCATTTCATCGGTCTCCTCTGGGGAATAAGGAGACCAACGACTGTTTAATGGACTTAACATAACCGTCAAACCAAATTTATAATTTTGAACCTCCATACCCGCTTGCCCACTCTGTTCTTCCCCCAATTTTTGCAGACTCGCCTCACTGATCCACCACTGCTGTCCATCTTGCACTACAAACCGAACCTCTTCCACATTTTCCACAAAACGAGTCAGATCAACAGAAAATCGACTTTCGGAATCAAAATAAACTTTATCGATCTCCTGTCCCCGATTGATAAAATCTGCTTTTTTCCAAACAAACAAAGTGGTAAAATTAACCATAGCTGTTTTTGCTTTCCAAAAAGCCTCAGAAATTGGACAACAATCTCCACCCGCATTCACAACCATGATCGTCATGTCTGCCCATTTTAACCATGGATAATCTTCATAAGTCCAAGATCTACCGATATTATTTGGATATTTAGTTGAATAAGAGCAAGGTCTGGCACCCTCTTCTGGTTGCACTGAGGCTTGTTGAAAGCCATCGAAAATGGGCACCATATCTCCTTTACTGTTTCTTTTAGTCAGATGGGAAACCTGTGCAAAACGAGCAATTAATCCTCCATAAAATCGAGCACTGGGCCGATGAATTCGATACCCATACCAATTTTTATTATTCTCAGCAGTTGGGGGTAATGGATTTAATGGGACTTGTAAACTAAAAGGATACCAGATAATGGCATCGTTATAAATCCCATCTCTATTAACATCTTGATATTGAAGAAATAATGGACTTTCTGAACGATAGCTGTAACGTACAGTTTGCTCTTTTTTGAGAGGTAAGTAAGCATCTCCCCAGTGCACTATTTTAATTGGCTCGGCAGTGCTCACAGTGGTAATGAGTAGCAACGAGAATGGGATAAAATTGAAAATTTTGGGTAACATGGTGAATTTCTCAGAGTTGAAACTGAAAAAGGAAGTTATTCATTTCCCCTTACTTGGAAATTGAATGGATGGCAGGTAGTATGAGACTTTACCCTCAATGACAATACTCAATTTTAAAAAACTTCTGTTCATTAGTTAAGGGTTGAATTCCTAAAGATTCCTGAGTAAAAATTTCTCCACAACGAGCAGGTTGTGTGGGAATAGTTTGCTTTTGGGGAAGATTTGGCTTAAAATGCTCAGGTTGTTCCCCTGTTGCTGGTTTGCTAGGCACATTAGATGGCAAAGATAATGTTTTGGGAACAGGAGGAAGCCTTGTCTTGGGTGTTGGAGAAACTGTGGGTTGAGCCTTTTTCTCTACCTTGGGTTGAGCCCCCTCATTTTTTTCACGAGAATGGACCTCTGATGGTTTGGCTGATTCTTGAGAGACCGTGTTGGTGGATGGCCGTTTTTCTTGGCGAGCGGAATTGTGGCTTGGGCTTGGGGCAGGAGGAGCCATTTTTAAGAGATCCAATTGTTTTCGCAATTGATTTAAGTCAGAAGCATTAGGGTTAACTTGTTGTAATTTTTGTAAATAATGAGCTGCTTTGTCCAATTGTCGCTGATTGAGAGCCCGCTTTGCCCAAGTTCGATAACGCTGTTCAATCTTTTTCAAACCGGCTTTGGCTTGAATATTGTGAGGCTGCTGTTTCAAAACATCTCGATAACAGTCAAATGCGGTTTCCGGTTGTCCGGAGGTTAAACGATTGGCTTTGAAATGTTTTAGACAATTTTGTAATTGAATAGTTATTGGATCAACTGCAATTATTGGATCAATCGTAATTGTTGAATTAACTGCAATTGCTTGAATTTTAGGTTCTTTTTTTAATTGATTTGGTTGAGAGTGCAGTTTTTTAGTGGACAGTTGGGAACTGTTTGTTGGCTCAATAGAGGATAATTGATAAGTTTCGGAAGCTGAGGTCATGGAAGGAACATTGTTGCTCAGTGGTTCAGAAGATGCTTTGGGTAACTCATGCTGGCTTTGTTCGAGAATTGGGGAATTTGTGGTTAGAGAAGCCGGTTTTGTGTTGGGCTCATTGATGTTAGGTTCATTGGAAATTTTTGACAAATTGGATCGATTCTGAATTTCAGCCAAACGGGTTTTGGCAATTGGATGTTGATTGTCTAAGCTCAACAGTTCCTGATAACATTGTTTGGCTTGTTCAAAGGCTTGTTGTTCCAAATGAGCATCACATTGATGTAGTAATAATTGGGCGGACTTCCCCCAAAATTCTTTGAAAAAAGAGTCTTTTCCCAGAATAAAGCTTCCAACAAGTAGAAAAACAAGGATTAGCAAACCGATGGCTAAGGTTCGCCATAATGTAGCCGAGTTTTTTCGACGCAGAGTGATGCGGTGTTTTCCAATGAATTTAGGTTTGTGTAGATAGTCGCTTTTTAAGATGGGATACATTGTTAAGATACCATAATTTGGTATTTAGAGAATGATGAATGGTCCCCATAATAATTAGATGTGGACAGGTTGGGGAAGATGGGGTGGGGAATGAGTCATGGTGGCAGTGCGGGCAGTTTGAAAGAGTTGAAAAAAGTTGGTGGTGGTGGCCAGGGCCAGATGTTCCAAAGATTCATTGCGTAGATTGGCTAAAAATTCTGCAATATGAACAACATAGGCAGGTTGATTGATTTTTCCACGGTGAGGAACCGGGGCTAAATAGGGGGCGTCTGTTTCTATCAGTAAACGATCGCTGGGTACTTTTTTGGCTACCGCTTGTAAATTTTGAGCATTTTTAAAAGTGACAATGCCGGAAAAGGAGATGTAGAAACCCAAGTCTAAGGCTTGGCGAGCGGTTTCCCAATCGTCGACAAAACAGTGCATAACTCCTCCAATTTCTGAGGCTTGTTCAGTTCGCAAAATGTCTAAAGTATCTGCAGCCGCTTGGCGATTGTGAATGATCAAGGGTTTTTGGGTGTGTTTGGCAGCAGCGATATGGAGTCGAAAGCGTTGTTGTTGCCAGTTCAAGGGACCCTGGCTTCGATAATAGTCAAGTCCAGTTTCTCCAATGGCAACCACCGAGGATTGTTGGGCCAGATCGACTAAGGTATTGAAATCACAGGTATGTTTCTCCGGAGTGTTGGGGTGAATGCCGACTGAGGCAAAGACTCCGGGATTGTTTTGTGCGATAGCAAGGACGGTTGGAAAGGTGTCAAGGTCTACTGAAACGCATAGCAGATGATGGACACCTTGGGACTGAGCGGTTTGAACCAATTCTTCCGGGGAAGTGGAGTCAATCATGTTGAGGTGACAGTGGGAATCAGTGAATTCAATGGGTGGTGCGTTTAACATCTCTGGTCTCGGGATGGGCTGGGGGGATCGGTATGCAAATTTTATGCGCTGTGATTGGCAATTCAAGGGTTAGGTTCGTGAGTTTCACATGGTATAGGTGTTTTTATCAGATTTAATGAGGGCACCCAGGGATTTTTCGAGTTTGCTGCGAAGCACTCCCTTGTCTGCTTCTGTGAAATGAATGCCAATGCCAGGGGGGCGTCTGCCTTGAGCGCCTTTGGGATTGATCCAGGCCACTTTGCCAGCGATTGGGACTTTATCACCGTCTTTGAACAGGCTGATCAGGAGAAAAATTTCTTCACCCAATTTGTAAGTTTTGTCAGTGGGAATAAAAAGTCCTCCTTGTTTGAGAAAGGGCAGATAGGAGTTGTAAAGGGCTTGTTCATCAGCCAGATGCAATTGCAGCATGTTTTTTTTCATGCCGCCTGGACGTTTCATGTTCATAGTCGAATTTTCCAAAAATGGGGTTAAAAGGGTTAATTTGGGGTGAAATCAGGATTTAGTGGGTTGTAATTCGCTCCAGGTGAGAGCAATAGAGTCCAGTAATCCTTGAATTTTAACATTGGTTCCGGTTTCAAGCAGTTGGTAAGCAGTGTTTTGTAAGTCCAGGAGTTTGAAGAGTTTTTGAATGTTCAATTGAGGTGCTATGTGTTGGATCTTGGTTTTTTGATCTTGGTTGGTTAAGAATTGGGTTTGTAGGGTCAGATGAAAGCGAATAAGATCGGTGGTCCAACTGAGTAGCCATTTGAAAGTTTGTAAGTTGTCCAACTTGGACCATTGTTCGGCAATTTCAAGAGGCTCTTGTTGTCCAATCAGCAGTTGGTAACTGGTCTCAAATAGTAGTTGTCGCTGGGCCAGGTGTTCGCTTTGTTGTCCCAATTGCAAGGCAGCTAAGGGAGCTTGGGCAGTGAGATTGAGTAGAAATTGGGCATCCAAAGTTGGAGGAATTTGGGGTTGTAGCCAGTCTCGAATCAGTTTGGAAGGAGGATAATTGAAGTTTAGGAGTTGGCAACGACTGCGCACTGTAGGGAGTAGGGTCATAGGTCGGTGGCTGATGAGAATTAATAGAGTACTTGGAGGAGGTTCTTCCAATAGTTTGAGTAAACTGTTGGCGGCGTTGCGATTCATGGCTTCTGCTGGGAAAATAATGGCCAGTTGATGGCCCCCATAATGGCTGGTCAGTCCACAAAATTGGATCAGGTCTCGAATTTGATCGACAGTGATTTGTTTGCTATTCTCTAAGGCTTGGATTTGGGTGAAGTCAGGATGGTTATGTGTTCGCAAAAGGTGACAACTTTTGCAGTGTTGACAGGGAATTCCGTCAATACTGGGATTATTGCAAAGCAGCGTAGACACCAGTTGATGAGCCAGTGACAATTTTCCCATTCCGAGTGCCCCTCCTAATAACAGGGCATGCGGGAGTCGTTGTTGTTGCCAAGCGTGCATCAGAGTTTGCCATACGGTCTGTTGCCAGGGAAATGAGTTGGAAGTGAGTGTCATCATACGACAAGTGGAGGTTGCATTTGGACTTTGGTGATTTTATGGTATAGACTGATGGGTTTTGGAGGGGTGATTTTAAAGTGATACGATTGAGTTTAGCATTATTGATGGTGTTTGTCAGCATTAATGGGTCAATAACTGTCTATGCCAGTGAAGATTTAGAGTTGATTTCCAGCGTGGCTTTGTCCACTCGCCAATTTGCTTATGCTGTGTACAATGGAGGAGTAGATGGGCAAATCCAATCTTTGGGGCTTGGGATCAGTGGGGTCTACCGGCGATTCTATGTGGATTTATCAGGAGAGAGGAATATTGAGGCTTCTGAAGAATCCACGGATAATTTGTTAGAGACCGATCGAGTAAATTTTGAACGCACGGATATAACAACGGCTGCTGGTTATGCCTTAACGGATGCGATCAGTATTTTTGCTGGGTATAAATACGGTCAATCAACCATCACCGCTCTATTCCCATCTCCATTTTCTGGAGCCAAAATTACCTTGAGTGGGAAAGGTCCATTCATTGGGGCTGGGGGACGTTGGCCCGTTGAAAATTGGGGATTTTTGTCATTCAGTGCTGCCTATGCTAATATGGAAGCCAATTATCAAGATTTATCTTATGGAACAGCCAAAGGTGATGCCTCGGGAACCAGTTTAAGCGTGCAATGGAAAGGTGTTTTAACCTCTGATTTTTATTACGATTTCACCCTAATTCGCCATGACTATTACTATCAAGATTTTGATAAATTTTCTTGGGACATTTCAGAACAAATTTTATCTTACCGGGTGGCATTAAGTTATCGATTTTAGGAGATAAAAGATTGAAATAGCACGATATTACCATAAAGGGGTGGGTATCACTTCTTTAATCTCATCGGTTGTACTGGCTGTCATTTCCAACAATTCGGCCCCTGTTTTCACAAAATAACGATCAGCCAAATATTGAGGTGCATAACTTCGCACATCCATGTGCAACCAAGTGGGCGCCCATTCTGGAGGCTCCAAAGACTTGGTATTGGAAGTTGACCACCCCATTTGAAAACCACACTTTTGGATCAAAATGCTTCGCGCAGCCTGCAATACAGTTTTCCTTTTTTCATGCCCCTCCGATTTCAACATGGGCACACAATCCAAGGCTTTTCCCATGTGATTGGTACTTTTCCGTCCCTTTTGCTCATTGTTTAACCAACAGCGATAGCCAGAAGTAATAGTTAAATCAGGCAGTCCCGCACTTTTAAGATAAAATTGGGCGGCTTGATAAGTATACAAAATAGCTTTGTGAATACCTGGATATTCTCGTTTATGATATTGTTCCCCTTGATGATTTGATAAATATTCATTGGCAAACCGATTTTGACCGAACCCTTGACCGGGACAACGACAATCTGGACAGGGTAACATATTGAAATCAATGGGAAATGCTTGAGAGAATTCCAAAATTGCGGCAAAAATTTCAGCATCAACAATTTTGCTGGGAACGGACCTTTTCATATAATCTTTTTGGAAATTTTGTACTTGCAATTCAGTATGAGTCCCAAATACACCATCCCAAACACTGCCTTGAAAACCGGCCAAGCGCAATTGCACTTCTTCCACTAAGGGACCGGTATCCCCTAATTTCAAAAACTGATTTTCAAAATTCATGACCATTCAGTTTCTCCTTTTTCAACCAGAATAATATGTAAGCGTCGTGGACCATGAGCGCCCAACTGAATAGTTTGTTCAATGTCTGCAGTCCTAGACGGTCCCGTGACCACAGTAACTGCCCTGGGCATCGAACGAAAACGCAAACGGTGCCAAACATCTTCCATATAAGTGACTAAATCATTTTTGAATAAAACCACAATATGATTTTCTGGCAAAAAATTCAAACTATTTGGAGTTTTAGGACCGGATAATAGTACTACACTACCGGTTTCTGCAATGCCAGCAAAAGCCAAGGTGACACTGGTGGCATCCTGTTTTTGGATGGGTCGACAGTGGATTTGTAAGCGATAGGGCCAGATCAAATTTTTAAAATGTTCACTGACAACAATCTCCTTAACTAATTGATAACGTTCAAGAAAATCAACGATGGCAAAGGGAAGATCATTGAGAGTGAACAAAGTTTCAACAGAAGCAGACACTTTTTTTAACTGGGCAAAAAATTGTGGTACCAAAGGTTGTGACAATAGAGGTTGTTGATAAGTTGACCTCTTTTTCAAATGATCAAGCAACTCCTGCTCCGATTGGGAATGTCTTAACGATTGGTGCAGATGAGCAAAGATTTTGGCACGTTCGGAATTCATATATGACCTCTCGAATAACTTCTAATTATGGGCTCAGAATTATAATCTGATCGCCCCCAAAATTACACCTTTTTTTCCTAGGAATTTTTCATGTCCGTGACTGAATTTGAGATCATTAGAAAATACTTTAAAGACGGTTTTCCGCAGCGATCTGAGGTTATATTAGGAGTGGGAGATGACGCAGCACTTTGTCAAGTTTTTCCTGATCAAGCTCTTGCAATTTCCATGGACACTTTGGTAGAAAACGTCCATTTTCCCCACAATACTTCCCCGTACGATCTTGGATACAAATCTTTGGCAGTCAATTTAAGTGATTTGGCGGCAATGGGTGCGACTCCTGCGTGGATGACTTTGGCACTCACCTGCCCTTTAGCGGATGAATTTTGGTTAACTGCCTTCCGTCAAGGACTACTGGAATTGGCAGAGCAGGCACAGATCAGCCTGATCGGCGGAGATTTGACCCAAGGTCCGTTAACTGTCACGATACAGGTGGCCGGCTGGGTTGCTCCACATTTGGCATTGCGCAGAAATGCAGCTCAACCTGGGGATAAGATTTATGTTACTGGCTATCTAGGTGATGCCGGTTTGGGATTAGCTTCTCTGCAACAACGCATTATATTGATTCAATCCGCTAATAAAGATTATTTAGAACGCCGCCTTACGCGACCGACTCCACGATTGAGAGAGGGAATTTCTTTGTTAGGCATCAGCAAATGCGCTATCGACTTATCCGATGGTTTGGCTGCTGATCTTTCTCATCTTTTAGAAGCCAGTCAAGTCGGGGCTACGTTATTTCTCAATCAATTGCCCTTATCTCAGTCGTTAAAGGAATCTGTGGATTTACAAACTGCTTGGGAATTAGCATTAAGTGCCGGGGATGATTATGAATTGTGCTTCACGGTGTCACCCGATAAAGAAGAGCAATTAAATATGGCATTACCTCATTCTCAATTGACTTGCATTGGAGAAATTGATCACAAACTGGGACTTCGTTTAATTCCTGATAATCAATCTGTTTTAAAATCAACAGGTTATCAACATTTTATGCAATCGACTTGATAGAAAAATCGATTACGGTAACTGATGTTATGCAATGTATAAGTATTGTGTAATGTAAAAAAACGCTTAAGACGTAATCTACGGAGCGCAATGGCGTTAGCGCATTCTGTTCACCGGCTAAAGCCTCTATTCCATTTTAAAGTGAGTTCGAGGTAAGTATAGTGATTCTTCTATAAATTTATGTTGAATTCACATTATATTAGAACTTTGGAGTGGAGGCTTTAGCCGGTAGAATCAGGTCACCGACTAAAGCCTCTATTCCATTTTAAAGTGAGTTCAAGGTAAGTAAAAGGGAGGGCACGGCTTAGGAATTACTCCTCTAATTCCTCCTTTCCAAGGAGGGAAGTAAGTATAGCAGGATGAGTTGACGAACAGATTTACTTTAATTTTACAGTAAAGGGGCCATCAAACGAGACAGTCGGATTGTAATCTGGCGGGAAAAAGTTCTCTGCAACACACTTTCCATTTGCACAACATTGGCTTCCTCAAAGTCTTTCAATAATAGGTTTTCCACTTGTTTCACCAGATCAGAGGCCATTACAAATGCGGTAATCTCAAAATTCAGTCGAAAGGAACGATTGTCCAAATTCACAGTCCCAATGCTGGCCAATTGATCGTCGAGCAATATCACTTTTTGGTGCATAAATCCAGCATGATAGCGATACAGATGAGCCCCAATCGTCAACATTTCTTCGTAGTAAGAGAATGAAGCCAGTTGCACCAGACGATGGTCGCTTTTTTCGGGCATCAAAATTCGCACGTCTACCCCTCGTAACACCGCCAATTGTAAGGCATTGACCACGATTTCATCTGGCACAAAATAGGGACTGGCAATCCACAGTCGTTTTTGAGCCAGATTGAACAGATTCACAAAAAATAGGGTGCAACTGGGCAAAGTGTCAGCGGGTCCCGTGGAAAAAATGAATACGTGTTCATCACCTTGAGGAGCAGCTATGGCCTGCCAGGATAAAAAGGGAATTTCTTCGGTTAGCCAATACCAATCTTCCATAAAAGTCAATTGTACCGCTTGCACCGCAGGTCCCTGTAGTTTCAAGTGAGTGTCTCGCCAATTGCCAAATTCTGGATTTTTTCCTAGATATTCGTTTCCGATATTCATACCTCCCAAAAAAGCAATTTCGCCATCTACAACCAAGATTTTTCGATGATTACGAAAGTTAATTTGAAAACGGTTTCCAACACCTCTTACCGTGGTGAATCTTTCCACATTGACCCCGGCTGCCTCTAATTCTTCCAAATAATCGTTTTCCAATTCATAGCTTCCCAAGTCATCGAATATAAAATACACTCGAATTCCTTGTTGAGCTTTGTTGATCAAAGCTCTTTGAAACTCACGGCCTAATTCATCGTCTCGAACCGTGTAAAAGCAGAAGAGAATGTAATTTTGGGCAGCAGCAATGGCAGCCAGCATGGCAGGAAAGGCAATCTGCCCATCAACCAACAGTTGCACTGAATTTCCCTTTAAAAAAGGTAACCACCCCAATTCACTGGCTAAAGTTTGTAAAGGAACTAAATGCTCTGGCAATTGGGCAGTGAAACAACGTTCAATTTCTTGAAAAGTCCATTGAATTGCCGTTTGATAATGAGTTTCTGCTCGACGATGTGATTTAAGATAACCTTGAAATCGATGGCGTCCCAGCATTACATATAAGGGAACAGTTACAAAAGGAAAAATCACTAGGGAAAATGTCCAAGCAATAGCACCTTGAGGGGATCGCGCATGTAAGATGGCATGAATGGCATTTAATATCCCTAATAATTCGATAAAGAAGAGAATCAGACTGATGGTTAAATAGTGCTCAGATGGCATAAGTTAATGTTTTTGTTGATAAAATCTGATAAATTGCGTAGGTAAGCAAATGTGTGTTATAATTTGTTATATGAGGATAAGAATCTAGGATTAACTTTATTTTACCTCAGTACAAAGTATGGTATCGACCAGAATAAATGTCAAATAAATTTTATCAATTCACCCACGATGATGAACTATGTCGGCTAGAAAGATAGCAATTATTGGAGCAGGTCCCATGGGTTTGGCCTGTGCTTATGAACTTTTAAAACAGGGTTATGCAGTTGATTTGTATGAAAAAGGGGCTCGTTTAGGAGGAATGTCAGTAGCGTTTGAGTTTGCAGGATTGACCATCGAACGCTATTATCATTTTATTTGTCGCACCGATTATCCCTTGTTTGATTTGTTGGCTGAGTTGCAATTGTCGGATAAGTTGCATTGGCAAAATACTAAAATGGGCTTTTTTTATCAGGGCAAATTGTACCGTTGGGGCAATCCTTGGCATTTGTTGACTTTTCCACATTTGGATCTGATTTCTAAATTACGGTATGCGATTCACATTTTTGTCACTCAACGTTGTCAAGATTGGTCCGCATTAGATCAGTTGTCTGCCATTGCTTGGCTTGAGAGATGGGTGGGTAAAAAGGCTTATGCGATTTTGTGGGACTATTTGTTTGAGTTGAAATTTTATGAGCATAAACATACAGTTTCAGCAGCTTGGATTGGGACTCGAATCAAAAGGGTGGCTTTGTCCAGGCGTTCTCTATTTACAGAAACTTTGGGTTTTTTGGAGGGAGGTTCAGAAACGTTGTTAAATGCCCTCCAAGATCAAGTTCTCAAGTTGGGTGGACATATTCATTTAAACAGTCCCATTGAACGGGTATTGGTTGAGCAGCAACAGGTGCAAGGTTTACAAGTGGCAGGGCATGTGCAATTATTTGAAGGAGTGGTCTCAACAGTGCCTCTGCCTTATATTCCCCGCTTAGTTCCAGATTTACCTCTTGATTTAAAAGGGAAAATTTCAAATATTCGCAATGCTGGAGTGGCTTGTGTTATCTTGAAACTGAGTTCTGCTTTAACGGAAAATTTTTGGCTCAATATCAATGATCTCAAAATGGGTATTCCTGGTCTAATTGAATACAGCAATCTTTATCCATTGCCTTATTCTATTGTGTATGCTCCTTTTTATCGACCTCACAGTCATCCTCATTATCAACAAAGTGATGAGAGTTTGATTGAGGAGGTGCTGGGATATTTGGGTAATATTAATCCCCAGTTTTCTCGGGATTGGGTGTTGGCGGCTCAGGTGTCTCGTTATGAGTTTGCACAACCGATTTGTACAAAGAATTTTTATCAACAGTTGCCCCCGTTGAGAACGCCAATTGCAGGTTTTTTGATGGCTGATACGACTCATTATTATCCAGAGGATCGTTCGATTTCAGAAAGTGTTAACATGGGTCGGCAGTTGGCAGTTGAGATGAAAGCTGCTTTAATGGATCGTATGTCCTAGAATAAGTGTTTGATTATATTGAAAAAATGAGAGGTTATTAAGATCATTTATGGATTTGCAAAGAATGTATGCAAATCGGTTTGTTGAGACCGATTTGGAGGTGAAGAATCGTTTGTGGCAGGTGTTGTGTCATGAGTTTTTCAATCGTTTTGTGGGCGAGCGGGATACTGTGGTGGATATTGGGGCTGGGTATTGTGAGTTTGTCAATCATATTCGTTGCCAGACGAGGATTGCGATCGATTTGAATCCCGATGTTAAGAAGTTTGCGGCGCCGGGAGTGATTGTGATTCATGAGTCTTGTATGGCTATGCATTCATTGAGCAGTGACAGTGTGGATGTGGTTTTTATGAGTAATTTTTTGGAACATTTGTTGAGTAAACAGCAGGTTTTTGAGACTTTGCAAGAGGCGAAAAGGATTTTGCGACCCGAGGGCAGGTTATTGATTTTACAGCCTAATATTCGGTTTTTGCCGAATAATTATTGGGATTTTTTTGATCACCACACGCCTCTCAGCGATCGCAGTTTGGTGGAAGTGTTGCAGGTTTTGGGCATGCAAATCGTGCATAATTATCCACGTTTTTTGCCCTACACGACTAAGAGTCAATTGCCCAAGGGACCTTGGTTTGTTAAATGGTATTTACGGTTGCCTTGGTTATGGTCATTGTTTGGCAAACAGGCTTTTATTGTGGCTAAAAAGGGGGGGGAGCAATGAAATTTTTGGGATTGATTGGGATGTATGTGCTCCTGAATTCAGTGGGGCAATTGTTGATCAAAATGGGTACTCAAGAGATTGGGGAATGGAGTCAAGGTTGGGCTGTTTGGTGGAATTTTAAGTTACTGAGTGGTATCGGATTGTTTGGATTGAGTTTTTTAACTTGGATTTATATTTTGTCCAAACACAGTTTATCCTATGCCTTTCCTTTGGCAGTGGGGCTGGGTTATGTTGCTGTGGTGTTGTTGGCCATTGTGGTGCTTCGAGAAATGCCCACTGGGTTGCAATTTATAGGCATGAGTTTGATTGGAGCGGGTATTATTTTGATGTCTTGGCAAACTGGTTTGAATTGAGGTTTATTCTTCTTCATCAGCCAAACAAGGTTCGGAGGTGATTTTTTGCAGTTGAATGGGTTTGCCAATTGGGGATTTTTCTTCAAGTAATTGTCCTTCCGCCTTAACCCATAGATTTTCCTGCTTGAATAAATCTGGCAAATTTTTGGGCACATAATAGACGTTATTAGAGGTGTTGATCAGGTAAACTCCTTGGGCAGAGCGAGTGATCTTGCCAATCAATTGAATCTTCTGATCTAAGGAAGATTGAGCATTGGGTTGGGGGTCATCAGCCGCTTTCGCCCAATGCGCACTGCTCGCGATGAAGAATAGGGTTAAAATAAGTATAGGTTTCATGGTGATCTCCAGTTGGGTTAAATGATGAGGATGAATACTTTGAAGACAGTTACGTCAGAGTTTTATGGTTACTTTGAGGTGGCAGTATAACTTAATTTCCTGATGGGGCCTAGTGTACGTCGTATCTAAGATCGATGAATTGACGTGATAAAATTTTTTCTCAAAAATTGGCTGGACCCTCTTGAAAAAAAGGTTGTAGTCATCCATAATGTGGACATATTAGCATATTATAATATAATACTTAACTAAATATCGTTTTTGAAGTAGTTATGTATGACCGATTTTGGAAGAAAAACTTGCGTTGGCAAGCAAAAGTGCATAGACTACCTGCTTTAGTTAGTGGAAGTTATGCCATCAAGGAAGATGAGGAGGGATATAATTGACTGTATCCCGTTGCTTTAGATTATTCAATAGGGGTTATTCAGCTGAAATCATAGTTTTGCTACTGTAGCGGACTGAGATTTTGATATGTTGAAATCCTCAATTTGAGGTGCACTAAGGAAGGTGGCTGCTATTGCATAATCGCAATTATGTTTATATTTCCTGACATTAGGAGGAATCGCATGAAAAAAATCAGCAAGATAATTATGCTGTCGGCTCTATTGGGTGCTGCAGCAATGTCTACTTCCGCAAATGCTTGGTGGGGCGGTGGTCCTTGGGATGGCGGTGGCTGGGGTCCTTGGGACAGAGGCGGCTGGGGAGGTCCTTCAGGTCGTGACTCTTATGACGAGTGGGACTGGGGTCCTTGGGATGGCTGGGGAGGCGGTGATGCCACTTTCAGTATCTCTGGCGGCGGTCGTGGTAATGGTCGTGGCTATGGACGTAACTCTAATCGTTACTACGATGGTTATGGATACGGACCTTATGGTGGTGGTGGTGGACCTTATGGTGGTGGACCTTATGGTGGTGCTCCATGGGAAGGTTCTGGTCCTGGTTACTACGGACGTCCTGGCTGGAGTGATTACTACGATGCTCCTCCTCCACCCCCTCGTGGTTTTCGTGAACCCCGCGGTTACAGCGAAGCCCCTGAAGGGGAAAAGAAGTAAAGTAGACAGTGTAATTTTGTCAAGCTGTTAATATGAATCAGTATTAAAGGAGAGACCCTTAAAGGGGTACTCTCCTTTTTTTGGTTCTGCCGTGGAAAGCAATATTTGAGTTTCCATGATTTTGTGGCGCAAGGCGTTTATCAAGAAGGTGCGTTACGGCGCAAAAGACACGCCTAACACACCCTACAAAACTACAAATAATTCATCAACGTGTAAGTTAATATAGGGCGCAATACGCTCACGCCATTGCGCCCTATGTTACTTACATCGAACTCATGTTTCTTAATGATGACTGATTTTTAAGGGAATTATAAATTTTTGATCACTTGGGTAATATTGCGATCTTCGCCATCTACAGTTGCCGAGAATCCCAATTTATTCATTAATTTTAACATGTTATGGTTATTAGTCAGTACTTCACCTTGGATAATTTTCAAGCCCTTGGCTCGGGCTGCTTCCATCAGGGCAGTCATCAATTTTTGCGCAATGCCCCGATGTTGCCATTTATCTGAAATTACTAAGGCAAATTCGCAACTTTCTCCATCGGGATTGATGGCATAACGAGCTACCCCAATTTCTAATTCTTTATTTTCTTGTTCAGTGACCGCAATCAGCGCAATTTCTCGATCGTAATCGATCTGGGTAAACCGCACCAGCATGGTGGGGGTCAATTCTTGAAGCGTTTGCATGAAGCGAAAGTAGCGAGATTCTTCGGATAAATTTTTCACAAATTCTTTTTCCATATCAGCATCTTCCGGACGAATAGGACGAATGGTGATATCAGTCCCATCAGGCAATTGCCAATGGGTGACTAGGTGCACGGGATAAGGATAGATGGCCATGTGAGCATAGCGGTCTGGGGAAGGCATATAGTAGTTAACGACAATTCTGGCATCTACTGCGATGATGCCATTTTCGTCTATAATCAAGGGGTTAATATCCATTTCTTGCAGCCAAGGCAGTTCACAAGTCATTTCAGAGACTCGCAATAACACACTTTCCAAAGTTTCCCGTTTGGCCGCTGGCATTTGCCGAAATTTTTCTAGCAATTTGGCAGCTCGGGTGTGGTTGATCAAGGTGCTGGCTAGGTAACGATTTAGGGGGGGTAAACTGACTGCTTGGTCAGCAATGATTTCAACCATGGTCCCACCAATTCCAAAGGTAATGACTGGACCAAAAATGGGGTCGCGGACTACCCCCACCATCAGTTCTCGGCCATTGGATTTGCGGATCATACGTTCTACCGTGATACCGTCCAGTCGAGCGTCTGGACAGTGGTGTTTGACTTGTTGCATAATGGCTTTAAAGGCTTCCCGAACGGCTTGAGCAGTGGTCAAATTCAGTTTAACTCCTCCCACATCACTTTTATGGGCAATGTCGGGAGAATTGATTTTCATGACTACAGGGAAGCCGATGGCTTCTGCCAACACTAATGCTTCATTAGGGGTATGAGCGATGGCAGTGCTGACCACGGGAATCCGAAAGGCGCCAAGAAGGGCTTTGGATTCCATTTCAGTGAGCACTTTGCGACGTTCCGCCAATACGCTTTCAATGATGATGCGCGCTCCTTCCGTATCTGGGGGGTCAAAGCGACCTAAGGGACCAGGGGTTTGTAATAGCAGTTGTTGGTTATGATGATAAGCAGAAAGGTAATAGAAGGCTTCGACTGCCGATTCTGGGGTGGTGAAATAGGGAATTCTGGCTTGTCCCAATAGGCGGCCACTTTCTCGACTTTGACTGTCGCCCATCCAGCAGGCCAATAGTGGTTTAGAGGATTGGTCAGCCAGTTGGATCAGTGCTTGAGCTACTGCTAAAGGAGAAGTGGTCCCTTGGGGACTGAAGATAACCAGGACGGCATCGATGTGAGGGTCTTTTAGGCAGATCGAGATGGTTTGTTGATAGTGTTCAATTTGAGCATTCCCAGTGAGATCAATAGGGTTGCTGTGAGACCAACAAGAGGGTAGCAGTTGATTGAGATTGTCTATGGTTTCTGGACAGAGTTCGGCGAGGGGAATGTTCAGGTCTCCCGCTTTATCAGTGGCCATCACTCCAGGTCCCCCGCCATTGGTTACAATAGCCAAACGGTGGCCTTGGGCTTTATAACGGGAGGCAATGGTTTTGGCGGCGGCAAACAGTTGGGCAAAGGTGTAGACTCGTACTACTCCGGCTCTTTGTAGGGCGGCATCAAAGGCGTCGTCTCTGCCGATCAGGGCGCCACTGTGCGAGATGACCGCTTTTTTGCTGCCTTCATGACGACCACTTTTGATGACTATGACTGGTTTCATACGGGCGGCGGCTCGTAGGCCGCTCATAAAGCTGCGGACGTGCTGAATGGCTTCGATGTACAGTAAAATGCCATGAGTTTGTGGATCGGAAACTAAGTAGTCTAAAATTTCGCCAAAATCTAAGTTGGCGGAACTGCCAATGGACAGTAGGGTTGAGAAGTGCAGATCATTGCTGTTTGCCCAATCGAATACTGCAGCACATAGGGCTCCAGATTGGGAGACCAGTGCCAAGTGACCGGGTTTGGCGGGACCTCTTAAAAAGGTGGCATTGAGTCCTATATGTGGACGAAGTACTCCCAAACAATTGGGACCTAGGAATCGCAGTTGATATTTTTTGGCTACGGCCACCATTTTTCTTTCTAAACGTCGTCCACTTTCCCCCACTTCTGAAAATCCGGAAGACAGAATGATGGCTTGTTTGATCCCATATTCTCCACAGGCTTCGAGAATTGAGGGAACTGTTTTTGCTGGGGTGATAATGACTGCCAAATCAACGGGTTCACCACTCAATTCTTTTAAACATTTGTAGGCAGTTTGGCCCTGCACTTTTTCATATTTGGGATTGATGGCATAGAGTTTTCCCAAATAGCCATTGCCATGATTGAGTAAGTTTTGAAAAACCAAATAACCCATTGATTGTTCAGTGTTGCTGGCCCCAAAGACCGCAATTGATTTTGGGGAAAATAAGGTTTCTAAATAATGTTGGCTCATAATACTCAATGTTGAGTTAGTCTAAAGAGAGTTTTATTATAGCATAATTTGTGCAGTGCAACATAATAGATTCCCGATTTCTTTTTTAACGGGAGGACTGAACTATGTTTTGTGGGTTTATCTCTCGATATAGTAAACCTATTGCCAGTTGCCCTTGGAAAATATCAGGTCAATTGAGATTAGAATTTGTGTAGAATTAGACTCTCATGTTATGCTTTTAAATTCAGTTGAAATGAACAGAAGGCAACACTTATTAACCATCATAATGGAGGAAAATTATGCCTAAAAATGCTTTTTACGCCCAATCCGGCGGAGTTACAGCGGTTATCAATGCCTCAGCTTGCGGAGTTATTGAAACTGCCCGTCAACATCCTGATAAAATTGGTAAAGTTTATGCGGGGCGCAATGGCATCATTGGTGCACTCACTGAGGATTTAATTGACACCAGTCAAGAATCTGCAGCAGATATTGCGGCTTTACGTTATACTCCTGCAGGAGCTTTTGGTTCATGCCGCTTCAAGTTAAAGGGACTCGAACAAAGTAGAGTTGAATATGAGCGCTTAATTGAAGTATTTAAAGCTCATGACATTGGCTATTTCTTCTATAATGGCGGTGGAGACTCTCAGGATACCTCTCATAAAGTGTCTCAAATTGGCGAAAAATTGGGTTATCCCATCATTTGTGTAGGAGTACCCAAAACTGTAGACAATGATTTGCCAATCACGGACAACTGTCCCGGCTTCGGATCTGTGGCCAAGTATATTGCCGTTTCCATTCGGGAGGCCAGTTTTGACGTGGCTTCAATGGCTAAAACCTCGACTAAAGTGTTCGTGATGGAAGTGATGGGACGTCATGCCGGTTGGATTGCTGCTGCTGGAGGCTTGGCCAATGAGAAGCCCAGTGACGGTCCGCATATTATTTTATTCCCAGAAATTACGTTTGACGAGGAGCAATTCCTGAAGAAAGTCAAGGATTCTGTGGAACAACACGGTTATTGCTCCATCGTAGTTTCTGAAGGGGTGAAAAATGCCGCAGGCAAATTCCTTGCCGAGGCTGGCACTCTAGATGCTTTTGGTCATGCTCAATTGGGAGGAGTTGCTCCCGTCGTGGCCCAACTGGTGAAGGACAAATTGGGTTATAAATATCATTGGGCAGTAGCGGATTACTTACAACGGGCTGCTCGTCACATTGCTTCCAAAACCGATGTTGAGCAAGCCTACGCCTTAGGTAAGGCTGCAGTGGAATTGGCGGTTGCGGGCAAGAATGCCGTCATGCCTACCGTGGTCCGTCTTTCAGATAATCCTTATCGTTGGGAAATTGGCTCTGCTAATTTAGCGGATGTTGCCAATGTGGAGAAGAAGATGCCTCGGGAATACATTACTGCGGATGGTTTCCATATTACTGACGCTTGCCGTCGCTATTTGCAACCCCTCATTTTAGGGGAGGACTATCCTCCTTATGAGAATGGATTGCCCAAATATGTTCAATTAAAAAATACTGGGGTACCGAAGAAATTGAGTACTACTTATCAATTAAAGTAAGGTTGTCCCGTCCTTTCTTCGAGTTAATGAAACCTGACAGGTCTCCGCAAGACCTGTCAGGTTTTTTTATTCCAGTTGTCTAAGTGTTTGAATTAAGCGGGGTAAATTGGAGTGTCTAAACTCAATTGTCTGAATCAGAACTTCCGTATCCTATGTAGGATGTGCTGAGCGTTTTTTGCGAAGCGCATCAATCGAGGAAGGCGGTGTTCAAACTTTCATAATTTTGTTGCGCGGGGTGTCCATTCGGCAAATTGGAGACATGAGGATCAGTTTGAAATCCGCACAGGAAAACGCGACTGAATCAGTAATATAGGGCGCTGAATCAGTAATATAGGGCGCAATAGCGTTGGCGTATTGCGCCGTATGAAAACACGATAGACAAGACAACCCTTCCAATTCTTGAATTGTTATGGGTGAACGAGATTAAAAGAGTAAGCGTAAATTTGGGACCAACATGCGGCGCAATACGCTAATGATATTACGCCCTATACTTAGAACTCACGTTATTGAAAATCCAAAGTGTAGCCTACAGCAACTTTTCCCCCCTCAATCATAGTAGGTAAAGCGTGTAGTGTAATTCGAAAATGCACAGAGGCATTGGGAGAAACGACTTCACGTTGATCCAGTTCCGGCAGGTAGTCTGTGGGTTTAAATAATCCTTGAGCAAGGGGCTGATTGCGAGTGTCTTGAAAGGTGAGTAACACCTTGGGATAGGGTTGGGGAAAGGAGGCTTGGTTGGTAAAGACTGCATCTACTTTGATAAGATGGGGATGTTCTGGGTGAAGACGGATGAAAGGGGGGTCCTGCATTTTAAAGTAACTGATATCTCGACTGGGAGGAAGTTGGCAGAGTAGACTGTAACACAGTCGTTCCAACCAAGGACGTACTTCTGGATGTTGTAAGTAGAGTTCGGGCCGCCACAGCCAAGTGGCTTGCAGGACCAGTAAACCGGCAAATAGTAGGCTGAGAAACATCCAGAAGAGCAGGTTATACCAAGAATGGGGATTGTAATTCAAATCTTCAGCAAATAGTTCGGGAAATTCTGCTTCCAGTCCAGGATGCTGAATTGGCGTGTAACTTTTAGGGACTGGAGATTTGGGGGGAATTTTGACCAGACAGCGGCTGCCGTTAAATACGCTCTGACAGCGATTGCAACGGACATGACCTTCGGCAATTTTCAAGTGAGCTGCCGTGATGCGAAAAATGGTTTGACAGTAAGGACATTGAGTTTGCATAAATTAAGGGTAACCCAAGGTAGTATATTTCAGCGATCAGGGGTTTAATCGCCTGGATGAAGTGAACTAATGGGGAGTTTCACGAAAATTTTCCCCGTGGCGACAGTGAACGTGTTAAAATGAAGGTTTCTGTCACCACTTTATATTGGATAAGCTACGATGACTCAAGAGACATATGATGCCAATAATATCAAAATTCTAAAAGGATTGGATGCCGTTAGAAAGCGTCCTGGAATGTATATTGGGGATACCGATGATGGCAGTGGTTTGCATCACATGGTATTTGAGGTGGTTGACAATGCCATTGATGAAACCCTTGCCGGTCATTGCTCGGAAATTACCGTTCAAATTCATCATGATCAATCGATCACGGTGATTGACAATGGACGAGGTATCCCTGTAGACATGCACCGAGAAGAAGGGATATCAGCTGCAGAGGTCATTATGACTATGCTTCATGCAGGTGGAAAATTTGATGAAGATTCTTACAAGGTATCAGGGGGTCTACATGGCGTGGGAGTTTCGGTGGTCAATGCGCTTTCGGAAATTTTGGAATTAACCATTTATCGAGAAGGGCATATTCATTACCAATTATATCGACATGGGGAACCGGTGGCCCCTTTGGCCATCACCGGTTATTCTGAAAAGACCGGTACACAAATCCACTTTAAACCCAGTGCCCAAACCTTTAACAACATTGAATTTCACTATGATATCTTGGCCAAACGGTTACGAGAATTGTCATTCCTCAATTCTGGAGTGCGCATTTTTCTAACCGATGAGGTCTCTGGTAAACAAGACTGTTTTGAATATCAAGGCGGCATTCGATCATTTGTGGAGCATCTCAATCGCAATAAAACACCCTTGCACCCTACAGTTATCTACATCAATACCCAAAAGGAACGAATTGTCATTGAAGTGGCGATGCAATGGAATGATTCTTATCAAGAAAATATTTTTTGTTTCACCAATAACATTCCCCAACGAGATGGTGGGACCCATTTGGCTGGGTTCCGATCCGGACTGACTCGCACTTTCAACCAGTATTTAGAGCAAGAAGGATTTTTGAAAAAATCCAAAGTGAACACAGTGGGCGATGATATCCGAGAAGGGTTGACTGCCGTGTTGTCAGTTAAAGTTCCTGATCCCAAATTCTCCTCGCAAACCAAAGATAAATTGGTTTCCAGTGAAGTTAAAGGAGTGGTGGAAGCGGTTATTGCGGAAAAGTTACAAGAATTTCTCGTAGAAACTCCCCAAGAATCCAAACAAATCGCCAACAAAATCATCGAAGCCGCTCGGGCTCGAGAAGCCGCTCGCAAAGCGCGGGAAATGACCCGGCGAAAAAGTGCGTTGGACATCGCTGGGCTGCCAGGCAAATTGGCTGATTGTCAAGAAAAAGATCCTGCCCTGTCCGAACTTTTTCTGGTGGAAGGAGACAGTGCTGGAGGATCGGCCAAACAAGGTCGAGACCGCCGTTATCAAGCTATTTTGCCGCTGAAAGGTAAAATTCTCAATGTTGAAAGAGCGCGTTTTGATCGCATGATTTCTTCCGTTGAAGTGGGCACACTGATCACAGCCTTGGGATGTGGCATTGGTAAAGAAGAATATGATCCCAATAAATTGCGCTATCATCGCATTATTTTAGCAACCGATGCCGATGTGGACGGCAGTCATATTCGTTCCCTGTTACTCACCTTCTTCTATCGACAAATGCCAGAATTGATCGAACGAGGTCATATCTATATCGCTCAACCCCCTTTGTACAAAGTGACCAAGGGCAAACAGGAACATTATGTCAAAGATGATTGGGCACTCAATGAATATCTCATGAGTTTGGCCGTACAAAATGCCCAACTGTATGTCCATCCCGAAGCACCGCCTATTTTAGGAGAAACTTTAGAGACCTTGTTTCGACACTATTTGGGAATTATCCAACTGATCAAACGGTTATCTCGACGTTTACCCAAGGAAGTGTTGGAAGCCATGATTGAGTTGCCAGCACTCGGCGATCCCGAATCTCATGAGCAGTTACAAGCCTGGTTACCGCAATTGCAGGCGCATTTGGAACGGGTGGGCAAACATCAATATCATTTGACAGTCCCAGATCATGATATGACGGTACAAGTGACCCTGTTTGAATATGGAGTTGAGACTGTTTACTTGTTGCAAACCCATTTCTTCAAATCCCCAGAATACCAATCGTTGGTTAAATTGGGTCACACGGTGAATACTTTGCTGGAGCCAGGGGCTTATATACAACGCGGTGAAAAACAACAGCCTGTGGAACGTTTCCGAGAAGTCGTTGAGTGGTTGACTGCTGAAGCCAAACGCGGTCTCCACATTCAACGTTATAAAGGGTTAGGGGAAATGAATCCCACGCAATTGTGGGAAACCACCATGAATGCTGAGACCCGCCATTTATTGCAAGTTCGCATTGAGGATGCCATTGCCACCGATGAGATTTTTACCACTTTGATGGGGGATCAAGTGGAACCACGCCGAGATTTTATCGAGAAAAACGCATTGCTGGTCAACAATTTAGATACTTAAGATGAATTCGACTCAGGCTGTGAACGCATTTATTCGGTAGATTGGGAATAGACCAGGAATTTGGAATAATCATTCTGTTTTGGGCGAAGATTGCCGAATGACTTTGGCAAAAAATTCCCGGCGCGACACTTCCTGCTGCCAATCACAGCGCTTTTGTTGGGCTTGAATGGCTGCATCTCGAGTCCTGATCACGGCATTCCACGCTTCAAAGGCTTGATCGGGAATGTTAAATTGGGTCATGGATTGAATTAAGGGTTGTATGAAATAATGCCCCAATTCCGGGTGATAATTCAGATGAGCTTGTTCCCTGCCACCCAGAATAGCCAAAGGTAATGCGGGACCAATGACTTGAAAGGGAATATGCAAACGTTCTTCTGGTGCCCAGCCAGGGGGCATTGGGATGTCAGGCGGTAGTTTGGGCAAAAATACTCTGGCCAATATCCAGGGGGTGAGAAGTAGAAAGATGCGCCAAATATCGGTATGACGAAAGGCTCGAATTTCAATAGGGAATTGGTGATTGACCAACAATTCTTCTTTAAAATGGTCTTGGTAGCATTGGGCAAAAACGTGCACGACTTGATTCATGACGGTTTCATCATTGTGGTGTTCGTCGAGAAATTGCCAAGGTGCAACCGGGGTTTTTTTTCTAAAAATCATGGGAATAAGGTAACCAGTTGTTGTCCAAGTTGTTGATAAAGTTGCAATTGGCTGTGTTGTTGCAAATCTTTGGCAAATTGTGGTACCCAAGGATTCAAATGTTGTGCCCATAAAGCATGCCAAGCTTCTGCGTTAAATGGAGTCTGTTCCCGCAAAAATAGAGCACATTCCAGCAAAGTCCCCAAGTAATCTGGCGGCAATTCATTGGTGGGTTCCAAGTCAATAGAATGGTAAAATTGCAGGATGTCGCCGCAGATGGAACTGTTCATAATGCGTCTTCGATACACTGATTCAAAGGGAGGGCACATCGTTTTTGGGTAGCCACTGACAAACAGTTGGGTGTGTTCCGCCTGCCAATGATCGAGGGGTAAGTCACCCAATTGTTGGACTGGATTCTGTAACCAAGGATATTCAGAAATCAGTTCCTGTAGAATTTCCAAACTGTCTTCTTGAGGGGCAGCCAGCAGATTGATAAGCAGGGTCAGTTGTTCAGAAGACGGAGTTTCGGGTGGCATGAATGGACCTTAAGTGCTATAAGTAGTTGAAAGTTGAAATACACTGAATCTATTTCGTGGGTGGGTTAACAGGAGCGGTTGTAATGGTTGACAATTGTCGATGGATAATGAACAATTGTCAACTTGTGAACGATTAAACTTCATTTGGAGATATTTGATATCGTCTTAAGGTAATGGCAAATTCCTGTAAGGCTTGGACTCCAGTCTCTTCCGCTTGTTTACACCATTCTTGTAAGGATTGTAGCAGATATTCTTGACTGGCTGTACTTTGTTGCCAAAGAGACTGTAATTGCAGGCGATAGTGATACACTGTTTGTAGGGCTTGACTCTCTGCAAGTACTGTGGCCAATTTGTGTTTGTCATGGGGTTTGAGTAAGGACTCTTCTCGAATCAGCAAACTGCCTACTTTTTTTAGGAGTTTTCGGGAATGCCCTTGGGTATGACGCAATTCTTCCTTATGCACCTGGATAATAACTTTTTTAGCGTAAATAGCCATGATTTGGAACCGATGGTCAACCACCGCTCTTAAGGTACTGATATCCACGGGTCTTTGCACTTGACTCAATATCGGTTGTTGTGCCACCTTCTTCACTTTGGCCAAGCCCACCATTTCTAATAAGCGAATATACAGCCAACCAATATCAAATTCCCACCATAATGAGGACAGTTTGGCCGAACCGGCAAATGTATGGTGATTGTTGTGTAATTCCTCCCCACCGATCAAAATACCCCAAGGTACAATGTTAGTTGACGCGTCATAACACTCATAATTGCGATAACCCCACCAATGACCAATTCCGTTAATCACCCCAGCGGCTAGTAAGGGAATCCACATCATTTGTACTGCCCAAATGGTGGGACCAATCACTCCAAATAGCAGGATATCTATTCCCAACATAATAGTAATTCCCAGTAGATGATGAGGAGTATATATCTGACGTTCTAGCCAATCTTCCGGAGTGCCGCGACCGTATTTTTCCAGAATCTCCCCTTTTTGAGAAGCCTGTTGGTACAGCTCAGCACCTTGCCAAAGTACTTTACGAATGCCTAAAATTTGTGGACTGTGGGGGTCCTCCGTGGTTTCACAAGCGGCATGATGCTTGCGATGAATGGCTACCCAAACCTTGGTCACCATGCCCGTAGTCAACCATAACCAAAAACGCAGGATATGACTGACCCCAGGGTGCAGTTCCAAGGCCCGATGCGCTTGGCAGCGATGTAAAAACACAGTTACTGCAATAATAGTCAGATGAGTCATCGCCAAAGTGACGACGATTAAGCCCCACACAGGTAAATCCAATAAACCGGTCAACATATTTTTATTCTCCCAATAAGTGGATCAATTTAATTAATAAAAATCGGTTTCAATTCTTCTCAATATCGACCTGAAGAAGGAGTTATTTTCTCAAAAAAATGACTTTCTGACAATGAATTATAAGTGGATTTTTCATCTCTGTATCAACCAAGCATGGTATAATTTTCAAGACTACCCTAAAACGATGGATCACCCAATGCGGAAATATATTACTAAAATAAAGTCATTACCCTCCCCATTAAAGATAGCCACTTTTTTACGTACTTTCTTCCAATCACTGACTCTAACCAACAGCTTACTCAAAATCAGGCATTGGAATACAATCTTAACTCAACACATTCTCCTTTCCCTGAATTGGATGTTCACCCTATCCTTGATCGCCTTGGGGATCATCGGGGGCGCAATCTGCTTAAGTGTTCAACTCCCTCACACTGGTTACCTGATATTCAGTCTGCTCCCTATTACAGGTATACTCATTTCTCCCTACTTCAGTCAACTGATTCGCTTGAAACTGAAACTGCCCTTTCAAGCGCCAGAAAAAGTGATTTTACTGCTGCTGAGCTGTCTCCTCATCACCCTTTCCCTTGACAAACAAGACGACAAACAATTGGAATCCTTATTGGCTGACTTTCTATTGGATGAAAAAAGTAGTGTACAAACTGAGAAATCACAAGATCAGGGGGAAAGAAAGGAATTTGAGGAAAAACAAAGAAGGATAATCGAATTCCAGAACAATCAAGACCAAAAAATGGCCGAATGGCAAGCTCTGTTTGAGCATGAAGATTATGCAAAGGTGATTGAAAAAGCCAAACCCTATCAAGACTTTGATCTTAAAGTCAAAGAATGGGTGGAAAAAGCCGAAAAACGCTTGCATGATAAGGAGAGGAATCGAGCTTTGAGGGAAGGACCGCAGTTGCTGAAAGATGGTAAATTCATAGAAGCCTACCATTTAACTTCCCGATTTGAAGAGGTTTCAGAATTGCAAGAAATTGCAGAAAAGTCCAAAGATCAAAGGGAGAAAAAAATTGAGCAATTACGTTCTCTATATGAAACTGGGAACTATGACCAACTGATTGAGCAAAGTCAACCCTATTTGGATCTTGACTGCCAAATCAAATGGTTAGTCAATGCTGCAGAAAGAGTTAAATCTCGAAAAAAGGAACTTGAAGAAATTAAGAATGCCCTAGAGCAAGTTGAAAAATTACGGAGAGCTGGGGAACCTCACAAGGCACTCGATTATGCCAAACAACTTAAATATCCCCAGTTACAGGAGAAAGCGGAGGCAATTAAACTGGAAATTAACACTGCTGAAGAAACTCAGATTTTAAACCGTTTAAAGAAAATTTCTGATTTCAACATTCCCCAAAATTTACACGAATATGGCCGTTTAACCAGCCTGTTCCCGGAAAATCTCGAGTACAAGAAAAAATATGACTATTATAAAAGACGGCTGGATGAACTGGCAGAAAGATCAAACGGCTCCATTCGCGAAGAAGATTTTAACGACAAATGGCCATTCACTATTTCCCAAGGAGAATTGACTTGCACCCCTCCAGGCATTTTAACCTTATGGGTGAATGAAAAATTCTATGCAGTCAACGAGTTGGCCATTTCTCAGGGCTACAGTCGATTGGACGAAATTTTAAAACATCCAGGGGCAGATACTACATTTATTATTGCCAAAGGTCTTTCCCTGTGCGAGTAATCCCCCAAATTCTTGAATTGACATCATCCTTTTCTATAACCTAACGAGACCGCTCATCATGCCTGCCGATCCCAATTGACTCTCCCCTTTCAAACCCTCCACTTATTCCTATTTTCTACAACCCTCTTACTGGCTTCCACTTTGCAACTATGCTGAACAAGATAGAAGATATTATTGAAGATATTCGTCAAGGCAAAATGGTCATTCTCATGGATGATGAAGACCGCGAAAATGAAGGTGACCTGATCATGGCTGCCAGTAAAGTGCGTCCGGAAGACATCAATTTCATGGCCCGTTTTGGACGTGGATTGATCTGCTTGACTCTCACCTCCGAGCGCTGCCAACAACTCCACCTTCCCCTCATGGTCAACCACAATTATGCCCCCCATGGCACCAATTTCACGCTCTCCATTGAATCCGCTAAGGGGGTGACCACCGGCATTTCTGCCGCAGATCGGGCAGTTACCATTCAAGCGGCAGTCGCCAAGGAAGCTAAACCCTCCGATTTGGTACAACCAGGACATGTATTCCCCCTTATGGCGCAACCAGGAGGCGTTTTGAGACGAGCCGGGCATACAGAAGCTGGCTGTGATCTTGCCCGGTTAGCCGGTTTTGAACCGGCGGCGGCTATTGTGGAAATTCTCAACGAAGATGGCAGCATGGCTCGACGTCCCGACTTAGAAAAATTTGCCCATCAACATCAACTCAAAATAGGCACTATCGCCGATTTAATTCGTTTTCGAGTGGAGTACGAAAAAACTATAGAGCGCATTGCCAGCTGTCGATGGCCGACCGAGTTTGGGGAATTCCAGCTTACGGCTTACCAGGACAGTATTGACAGCACCCTGCATCTTGCCCTGTCCAAAGGTCAACTGGACCCCCAACAACCGGTTTTAGTTCGAGTGCACATCCGCAATACTCTTTGTGACCTGACAGCGGGTATCCGAGAAGGCTGCGGTTGGCCGCTTTACCACACTTTAAAACGCATTGCCGAAGAGCCGACCGGTATTTTAATCATTCTACAACAACCGGAAGATATTCAAATGGTTGTCAATCGCATTCGGCACTGTTGTCAACAAGATCAAGAGAATAGAACTCTTCCTACTTCTTCCTCTGCCTATGATTTGCGAACCTATGGGCTGGGAGCACAAATTTTATCCGATTTGGGAGTGCGGAAAATGAAGGTGCTCAGTGCGCCCAAAAAAATGCATGCCATTTCTGGATTTGGTTTAGAAATTGTCGATTATGTCAATAAATAAGAGAGCCCATATCATGGAAAATTATCAAGTTTATGAAGGAGAATTTGTTGCCGGCGCGGCCACCTTTGGCATTGTAGTGGGGCGTTTCAACAGTTTTATCACCGAAAATTTGCTGAAGGGGGCGTTGGATACTTTGAAAAGACACGGCGTGCCCCACGCCAATATTAGCATTGTGTGGGTGCCGGGAGCCTATGAAATTCCCTTAGCCACTCAACGCCTGGCCAGCAGTCATCGTTACGCGGCCTTAATTGCCCTGGGGGCAGTGATTCGGGGCAGTACTCCCCATTTTGAATATGTGGCAGGAGAATGTGCCAAAGGCATAGCCCAAGTTTCTCTGCAATATCAATTGCCAGTGGCCTTTGGCGTGTTGACTGTGGACAGCATTGAGCAAGCGGTGGAACGCTCTGGGACCAAGGCAGGTAATAAAGGTTCAGATGCGGCTTTATCTGCTTTAGAGATGGTTAATTTGCTGCAGAAATTACCCACCGCTCAGTAGATAAGTATGGTGTTGATAGGTGGGTTATAAATTCTTCATGGGACTCACCTCCCATACCTAAGTTGCAAATCCCTACCGCTGGCCGGCTAAAGCCTCCATTCCAACGTATTTTAACCGGAGTGGAGGCTTTAGCCGGCCAGCCATGGGCATCAACTCAATTATTATTGGCGGAGAATAATAATGGCTATTTTAGCATGTGGACACTGCGGACACCTGTGCGAAATCCTTAAAAAAGAATATATCGGTAAGAAGGTTAAATGCCCCTCCTGTCAACAAGTTATTCTGGTGCATGATACGGTGGACTTAGTGACGGAATTACTTCAGGAAACCTTTCGCTTAAACGAGGAACTGATCAAGTTAAGACAACGAAATCCTCCAACCAGTGATAAACAAACCCAACAACAGAAAGGTTATGCCTTTGCCAATCTTTCCTCGTCCCCGTTATTGGAGAATTTTCAAGAGGTGGTGCAATGGTTTAAAGCCAAACAGATTGAAGCTAAACCTGATGAACGGGCGATGGACATCAGTGGCTTTTTTGATGAGATAGCGGTTCAATTGGGTGATAATTGGGCTATTCTAGGAGAAATTTGTCATAAAATTTAACGCACTCAAGCCAAATGCTATACCAACTTGGTTCTCAACCTATCTTCTCACAGTCAAAAAGATAGGAGTTACGCAGTTCAAATCTAATTTTCAATTTATTCAAAAAGTTAGTATT
>DYNP01000043.1 GCA_020721005.1 Thiomargarita sp. | reverse complement strand
GCGAAATTCCTTAGCTCGTGCAATTGCATTGGTGTTGATGTCTGGAATGGTAGTAATGCCTGCGTGGGCTACCGAAACCACTCAAGAGCAAACTGTAGCAAAATTACCTCAAACTGAAGAAACTCAGACGGGAAATTCTGCTGCTTACCAAATTTACAGAGACCCTGTAACGGGGAAATTTGGTCCACCTCCCGCTGATGCCACGGGGAACCCACCGCTTGATCTCTCTACAATACAACCTAGCTTAAGCACTTCTTCTGAAGGATTAAAGGAAGAGTATGCTATGAAGGGTAAAATGGTACGTCTGAATGGAAGTTTTCAAGATGCTACAATTGTGACAAAAGATGCAGGTGGCAATATTGTGCCAACGCCACAACCTTCCGTTTCTGACTCAGCAACACAAAATCCCAGTGATGTGGTTGTCACTCCAACTCAAAAGCAGAAGGAGTAACATCATGTATTCCAAAAATATTTACACATCATTATCGAAAATTATTTCTCTTATGCTAACAGTGTTATTTTTAACTGTTGCTTATCCGTCATTCGCCGCTATGAATTTTGTGGTTAATCAGAAGGATGCAACTGGTGAAGGATTTAAGGATACTACACCATTCTCTCCTGTTGGCGGTAATCCTGCGACGACTTTGGGAGAAGCACGATACGTTGCTCTTCAATTTGCGGCGCATCTTTGGGGGGCTCGCCTTACGAGTTCGATAAGAGTTGAAATTGATGCTCAGTTCGATCCATTACCATGCACTGCTACACAAGCGGCTCTGGGGATGGCAGGGGCGACTTCTGTGTTCAAGGATTTTCCAAATGCCCCACAATTAAGTACATGGTATCCACAGGCTTTGGCTAACTCTTTAGCAAAACAAGATTTGTTGCCAACGGTAGGAACTAAGAGTGGTGCTGATATTACAGCAACATTCAATAGTAACTTGGGTAATGCCGGTTGCCTTGATGGTACTACTCAATGGTACTATGGGCTTGATGGAAAACCACCAGCAGGTAATTTAGATTTTGTCACTGTTGCTCTCCATGAACTTGCTCATGGTCTTGGGTTCCAAACCTTTGTAAGTTTGTCATCAGGTCAAAAACTTCTGGGACTAGATGACGCATTCATGTTGAATTTGAAACACAAACACAACGGAGTATCCACTTATAAAGGAATGACGGATGTTCAACGTGTGACAGCGAGTATTAGTGATCCAAATTTGATCTGGACGGGAAGTGAAGTTTCAAGTTCTACTTCGTTTTCGTCAAAAACGGCTGGTAAGACGACTGATACTGATGGTAAGGAACGGGCACGGATGTACGCACCAAACCCTCAACAATCAGGGTCTTCTGTTTCACACTTTAGTACTGATATGTTTTCTGATGAACTTATGGAGCCATCTTACACTGGACCAAATCACGATCTGAGTTTGACAGCGAGTTTGATGGCTGACATTGGTTGGCAACTTGATCCTTTTGGTCTCGTTGATGTCGTGATCATCATTGACATGACGGGGAGTACAGGTGGTAAAGTTGGTAGCTGGTACGCACAACTTCCAACATTCGCTGAAGAGTGGCTAAAATTGTACCCAGAGGTACGTTTTGCCCTCGTTACCCATGCAGACTATCCATTTAAACCTTATGGTGATCCTAATATAGCTAATGGTGAACAGGCTTATAAAATGGAGGTTAATTTTACCAATGGTACCATTGATAATCTTAGAAATGCTTTTATTCGGCTAGAGAGTGAGCAGAAATGGGGGGCTGATGGACCAGAGTCTCAATACGAAGCCATCTACCAAGTATTGACCAATGGTGAGGTAGGAATTGATTTTGGGAACGTGGGTGAATATATACTACCTGGTGAGGTTATGCCTAGCTCACTTGACGCAGGAAGGGAAAATAGACCAGTAGTGATTTACCACTTCACTTACCCATATTGGTTTCATGATGCGGATACTGAACCGTATTATCCTACAACTGACTACAATTCTGCAAAAACCAGTAATCCTGTAACGAAAATAGGAGAACTTGCTGTACATGCCAGAAAAGCCTTAGTTGAAAATTTGATAGCCTCAAAATCCGCTTCCGGTGCGTTCTTCGGGCTAACTTTCCCCGATGCAGGAGATAGCTCAAGACGGGGCGTTAGAGATGGTAAGAGTTTGGTGATAGAAAACGCAGGTGATCTGGGAAGACTGGCTGCTCTCAGTGGCGGTGCTGTATTGAATGTGGGACGGGAAGATGACCCAAATATGTCAAATTTCCAAGCTGCTATAAAAGAATCTGTCGCAATATGGAGTAAGAGTCCCCAAGGTGCTCGCAGTCTTGGGAAAGATAAAGATAGCGATGCTATTGCTACTGATGACAATTGTCCTAATGCCTTCAATCCTGATCAAGCTGATTTTGATAAGGATGGAATAGGGGACGCTTGCGACTCTGAGACGGTGGCTGAACTTCAAAAACTTTCTTTACAAGTAGTTAAAATTGGCGAAGGCTCTGTCACAGCAGAAGGTATTGATTGTGGTGAAGATTGCACTGAAGATTTCGCAATCAACACTGAAGTCAAACTGGTTGCCACACCCGCCGCCGGTTATCAATTTGCCAACTGGTCAGGTGATTGTGCCACTGCTGATACGCTGACAATGGACGCGGCGAAAAACTGCACGGCTACTTTCACCGTCAAAAAAG
>DYNP01000014.1 GCA_020721005.1 Thiomargarita sp. | reverse complement strand
AATGGGAAAAAATGAAGGTTTATTGGAAGGCAGACAGGAAGGCGAACAAAAGGGCGAACGAAAAGGCAGACAGGAAGGCAGACAAGAAGGCGAACAAAAATTGGTCATGCGTTTGTTGGAGAAACGATTTGGGAAATTACCCACATCGGTGAAAAATCGCCTTGAGAATGCCAGCCCAGCTGAACTGGATCGCTGGAGTGTCCAATTGTTGAATGCTAACAGCCTGGAAGACATTTTCAGAGAATGATTGTTTTTTGTATTTTTGAGGGAGGGAAAGTGGTGTCATTTTTCTTCCCTTTAGAGAGGGAGAGATTGATTCTCCCTTTGAAGTAAGAACTGTTTTTCTCCCCTTTTAGGTTAAGCTCAATTTGTTTTTTTACGTTGTAACATGAGTGCATGACTGTAAAATGTAAGCGATGCCAATCTAAGTCATTGACCTGGAAAAGGGGGAGGATAAGTCCCTTTCACAGTGATTTCCATTTTCTTATTGCGTTCAATTCAATAAGTAAGTTATGATAATCAACCCCGGAAAGTCAATGAGCAGCCCCCATCAATGAGTAAAGACCTCTATCACCTACTACAACGTATTGAAACCTTATTGATACGGATAGAACAACACTATCCAATACCGCCCCCCATCCCAGATTGGCAAACGGTTATGGCAAGTCGCTGGCATCCATCCCATCATCAGGGACAATTCCTGCCCATTCAAACCCTTCCCAGTATCTGCTTACAGGACTTACAAGGCATTGATCAGCAAAAACAACGTTTGATTCGCAATACTGAGCAATTCCTACAGGCTAAACCTGCCAACCACGCCCTACTTTGGGGAGCAGCTGGTATTGGCAAATCCTCCCTGATCAAAGCCCTGCTTAACCAGTATGCCTCCCAAGGATTGCGATTGATCGAAGTGGATAAAAAACACCTCCTTGACCTACCCACTCTCGTCAGTCATTTCTACTCCCGTCCAGAATATTTCATCATTTTCTCCGATGACCTCTCCTTCGAAGAACACGATCCCGACTATAAATCCCTAAAAAGTGTATTAGAAGGCACACTCAACGCCTTGCCGGAAAATGTGCTTATTTACGCCACTTCTAACCGTCGTCATCTCATGCCGGAAACTCACCAAGACAATGCAGACACCCACATGATCACTGGCGAAATTCACCCTGCAGAAACGGTAGCTGAAAAACTCTCCCTTTCTGAACGTTTTGGCCTCTGGCTGTCTTTCTACCCCTTCAATCAAGAGGACTATCTCCGTATTGTTTGGCATTGGCTGGCTGTCCTTAATGTTCCCATTCAAGAAGAACAAGAACTGCGGACCGCTGCCCTCCAATGGGCACTGGCCCGCGGTTCACGAAGTGGACGCAGCGCTTGGCAATTTGCCAAAGACTGGGCAGGTCAACATTTGAACTGAGTATCAATTCCCATGTACCCGCCCTCAACAATGACCCGCTCTCACCCAATGATTTCATTACCCAACGCTCAATTCTCCCAATTCCCCCTCCCAAATTCACTCAGGACCCGTATCAAGAGACACCTTACATGGCACACCCGGAACACACCCATTACCCACTGATCCTAAACCTAGGCAGTGGGCGGAACTTTCGAGAAGATTGTTTAAACGTAGATAACCGATCCCATTGGTCTCCCGACATCATCGCCGATCTCAACTTCCCCTTTCCCAATCCCAATGGTCAACCCTATCCCACTTCTCGATTTGGGCCCTTGCACATTCACAAACACAGTTTTCACACAATCATTGCTCATGATGTGCTCGAACACATTCAACAATTGACAGTGCTCATGAAAAGCTGCCTAGACTTACTCATAGTGGGAGGAGAATTTGACATTGTTGTGCCCTATGATTTATCCCATGGCGCCTGGCAAGATCCCACCCATGTCCGGGCTTTTAATGAACGCAGCTGGCCGTACTATACAGAATGGTTTTGGTATTTGGAATGGGACCAAGCACGTTTTGACTTGATCGAACTGCAATTTCAAGCCAGCCAATATGGCAAAGAATTGTTGGCCAAAGGACAACCCGAAGCCGAAATTCTCAAACTGCCCCGCGCAGTCGATGCCATGCACGTTCGACTCAAAAAGATCTTGCTGACTGAACAAGATCAGCACACTTATCGGCGAATGACGAAACGAGAACCACAAGTTATTTCTCCTCCCCCAGCCACCTCAATTCCCAGTCAACTTCCCCTCACTTCTGCCACTCGCCTACCGGCGGCACCTCCCAAAACTTCCTTTCCCACAGCCCAAAAACAAAAATTTGCTGTTTCTATCATTTCTCCCCCCCGTTACACGCACAGTGCTGCTTTTCAGGAAGTGGCAGAAACCCTTCACTATGCTCTATTAGAACTGGGCTATGATTCAGTATTAACTCAAAATTTAGACACAGACCTCAACAGAAAACACATTATTTTGGGCGCCAACTTGCTCACTTCTGCGCCTTTCAAAACCCCTCCCAACAGCATACTGTATAACCTTGAACAAGTTGACCTGAATTCCCCCTGGTTTCAATCTGCTCATTTGGATCTCTATCGTCAGCACCTGATTTGGGACTGTCACCAGTTGAACATCGAACAATTTGCAACGGTTGGAATCACTCAAGTTCGTTACGTTCCCATCGGTTACATGCCCCAACTGACTCGCCTCTCCAACACCATTCCCCAAGATATCGACGTCTTATTTTACGGATCCCTGAACCAACGACGTCGCCAGATCATTGAGACTTTACAATCCCAAGGCGTTAAAGTTGAAGTGGCTTTTAACCTCTATGGTCCCGCTCGAGATGCCCTCATCGAACGCGCCAAAATCATTCTCAATATTCACTTTTACGAAACCAAACTCTTTGAAATTGTACGCGCCTCCTACCTGTTGGCCAATCGCAAATTCGTCATTTCCGAGACTGGTCGCGACATTGTTGAACAAACCTACTTTTCATCTGCTGTCGTCTTTGCTGAATACGAACAATTGGTAGACGTCTGTTTAAATTACCTACAACGTCCCCAAGACCGTCAACAAAGAGCGGAACGCGGCTTTTCCCTGATGTCACAACGCTTGGCAACCACCTATTTACAACCTATTCTCAAATAACAGCACATCACACTCTGGATTGCTGTGCTTGAATGAGTAACCCCATAATAGGTTACGCACAACATCTCTAAACACCCAATATGTCTTACCCAAACACGCTCAATCAATCCCACTCACCTGAATATCTCAGTAAAGGAGGCTAATGACAACACTCATGACCACCATTCCCCAACGCATTGCTCATGAATTAACCGTTCTCGAATCCCAAGTGCAGGCCGCCATTCAATTGCTGGATGATGGCGCCACGGTACCTTTTATCGCCCGATATCGGAAAGAGGTCACCGGAGGCTTGGATGACACTCAATTACGTAATCTACAAGAAAGACTGATTTATCTGCGTGAACTTGAGGAACGCAAACAAGTCATTCTTAATAGCATCAGTGCCCAAGACAAACTGACCCCGGAACTGCAAGCTGCCATTGAAGCCACTGACAATAAAACTCGCTTGGAAGACTTGTATCTGCCTTATAAACCCAAAAGACGCACCAAAGCGCAACTGGCTAGAGAGGCCGGTCTGTTACCCTTGGCCATGGATATTCTCGCTCAACCCAACCTGGCCCCGGAACAGTTGGCTCCCACCTATCTGAATCCAGACAAAGATCTGACTACAATTGAACAAGTTTTAGAGGGGGCTCGTCAAATTCTCTTTGAACACTTTGCGGAACAAGCCGATGTGCTGCAAAAAATTCGCACTCATCTTTGGGAAAATGCACGTTTAGTTTCCAAGCGCACTCAAGAGGAACTGGCAGACAACGATCATTATGCCGATTACTACGATTATCAAGAGCCCCTCAAAACTATTCCTTCTCACCGCGCCTTAGCCCTATTTCGCGGTCGCAAAGAAGGCAGTTTGCAACTGAATCTCCAATTGGAAGAAATTGATTCTCCTGAGCAACCAGTTTATTGTGAAAGTCTGATTGCTCAACAATTTAACATTGATTCCAACCTCGCTTCCCCTTGGTTGCGTGAAACTGTGCGTTCAGCATGGCGCTTTAAAATTCGTCTGCGCATGGAAACTGAATTGCTCGGTCAGTTACGAGAACAGGCAGAAACGGTAGCCATCAAAGTATTTGCCAATAATTTACAAGATCGATTACTGGCAGCACCGGCAGGAGCAAGAGTGATCATGGGACTTGATCCTGGCTTACGAACTGGGGTCAAAGTAGCTGTGGTGGATAAAACTGGCAAGTTATTACAAACGGCCACTATTTACCCTCATCCTCCCAAAAATCAATGGGAACAGTCCTTAGTCACTGTAACCAAATTGGTGCAAAATCATCAAGTGGAATTGATCAGCATTGGCAATGGCACTGCCTCACGTGAGACTGACAAATTAATTGGGGAATTGGGCAAGCGTCATCCAGAATTACACATTCACAAGATCATGGTGTCCGAAGCGGGGGCTTCGGTTTATTCAGCCTCAGAAATTGCCGCCGCAGAATTCCCAGATTTAGATGTTTCCCTAAGAAGTGCAGTTTCCATCGCCAGACGTTTACAAGATCCATTGGCAGAATTGGTCAAAATTGATCCCAAATCCATTGGGGTGGGGCAATATCAACACGATGTCAGCCAAACTCAACTGATGCGCAGTCTCAATGCAGTGGTGGAGGATTGCGTCAACACGGTTGGAGTGGATATCAACAGTGCTTCTATTCCCTTGCTCAGTCGAGTCTCAGGAATTTCAACCAGTTTAGCCAACCATATCATCACTTATCGCAATGAGCACGGGGCTTTCCGCAATCGTTACCTGCTCAAAAATGTACCGCGTTTGGGGGAAAAAGCCTTTGAACAAGCCGCAGGATTCTTGCGTATTACCGGGGGTGACAATCCCCTGGACAGTTCCGCAGTTCATCCCGAGGCTTATCCTGTAGTGGAACGCATTTTAGCCAAATGGGGCAAACCGATACAGTCCCTAATTGGCAATGTTGATTTTTTACGCACTCTCAATCCCCAAGAATTTATCGATCAACAGTTTGGATTACCCACTGTTACGGATATTCTCAATGAATTGGAAAAACCGGGCCGCGATCCACGTTCCGAATTTAAAATGGCCCAATTTGGGGAAGATGTTCAGTCCATGGAAGATTTAGAGGTGGGGAAAATAGTAGAGGGAGTGGTCACCAATGTCACTGATTTTGGGGCTTTTGTGGATGTTGGAGTGCATCAGGATGGGTTGATTCACATTTCCGCTTTATCTTATACCTATGTTAAAGATCCCAGAGAAGTGGTGAAAGCCGGTGACATTGTCAAGGTCAAAGTGCTGGAAGTGGATTTGAAACGACGTCGCATTGCTTTAACTTTGCGGTTGACTGCGGACAATCCGGTCCCAAAATCAGAAAAATCCAAACCCGCAGCCAGTGCCAAATCATCTCCTGCGTCAAAGCCCAAGGTTAATAAGCCAGACTCGGGTTCAAATAAATCCACAACAGCCAGTCCCGTCGTAAAGAAATCGGTGACCATTCCCAAACCAGTCTCTACGAATATGAAATCGCAAGCTCCGGCTGGCATGAGTGCCATGGCCCAAGCTTTTGCCAATGCTCGTAAGAGAACAAATTAAAATTTGCCGAGAACTGGGAATTGATATTTTCCTCATATTAACCCAGTTTCGCTTATCTCGCCTTTCCAACCCCACAACAAGGAGAATTACTATGAACCCCCGCCGTGCTGCTGTTAATATTGAAGAATCGACTGATGAGCCTAGTAAATTGCTGGCTGCCGGGATGATTTTAGAAGGTGTGGTCACCAATGTCACCAATTTTGGCGCCTTTGTCGACATTGGGGCTCAACAAGATGGTTTGGTCCATATTTCCGCCCTGTCCAACAGTTATGTTAAAGACCCTAATGAAGTGGTAAAAAATGGGGATTTGGTCAAGGTCAAGGTGTTAGAAGTGGACTCTAAGAGAGGGAGAATTGCCTTAAGCATGCGTTTAGATTCCCCAGAAGGGGATAAAAAGAAGGGGGGCAAATCTCCAAGAAACAAGTCTTCTTCCAACAAATCTACTGTTGAGAAAAAGGTTGAAAAGAAGACTCAAGCGCCTTTGCCAGGCGGTATTATGGCGGAAGCCTTTGCCAATGCTCGCAAACAGGTGGATTAAGTGGCTGATGAAAACAGGTCATTGACAATTTTAGATGACTGTACTCACTCGTAATAGACCAGACCTGTCAGGTTTTCAAAACTTGACAGGTCTTTCTATTCATGGCTAACGCACCATAAAAAAAGCTCTTGTAGTAATATAGGGCGCAATAGCATTAGCGTATTTCGCCGTATGAAAACTATAGACAAGACAACTCCTTTAATTTTTGATTTTGTTATGGGTGAATGAGATATTGTTCACCGTTCTGGGTGTCATTTTTAAACGACGGGCTAATTCATTAATGAGTTATTTCATGAACGGTTAAATAGTTTTTAATAGAGTCAATGGACTTTGCAGACAGTTGTACACCTTTTTTTGGTATCAAATAGACTCCCCTGTTGATTACTAAATTTCTGTTTGGCGTAATCTTTTGCTCCGATAACACCGGATATTCAGGAAGTTGGGGCTTCCAAGACCGCGTTCCCAAATTGGAAAGCTTGGGAACCGTCCAAAATCAAATTCGTGTGTGCAGTGGAGAACTGAAAGAATTTGTCGCCCATTTTACAAGTGCCTATTTGATGACACGTCCTGGCAATTAATTGTCTGAATCAGAATTTACAGAATTATGAATATACAAAAACACGAAAGCAGGCTCAACACCTGCTTTCATGTAGACTACTTTAAAAGCTACTTTGTTTTTACAAGAAACTACTCAGCCTTCGCTTCAGCCTTTGGCATGGCAGCAATTTCTTTTTCAGCATCGGCTTTGGCATCCCCTTCTGGATTGAGGGATAAAATCCACTTGACCAAAGTTTCAGTATGATCCTTTGCAGATGCATTGGGGGTCATCATAGCAGGTCCCCACACTCCACTGCCACCTTCCGTGATCTTCTTGGCCAATTCTGCGGCGGCCCCTTCCTTATCTTTGTAGTGAAGAGCGACTGCATTGTAAGATGGACCGATCTTTTTGGCATCAACCGCATGGCAGGTACTACATTCTGGCATGATGTTCTTTTCTTTAACGAAAGCGTTAAAGCTGTCAAAATCAGTGATTTCAGCCATAGCCACACCACTCATCATGACCAAACCCAAACCCAGTGCTTTCAAAGTAAAATGCATAACAACGATCTCCTTAAGTTAGTGTAATTAAATGAATTGTCTTTATTCCCCAAAAATTAATTAAGGGAATTGCTTGAAAATTGCCTTTCTGTTTGATCTCAATCGGTTTGGCGCCGAAATACAAAACTTCGAGAAACCGCCAACTTATCCCACCCTGGCCGATGAGCCAATGCCGTCTTTTTCACTTTGACCAATAACGTGTTGTAGGCAAAAGCACCCGCCGGACTGGGTTCATCCAAGGTTAAAAAATCTGGATTCCCCGACCGATCAATTCCTTGCTCATCCAAATCCATCCAAGCCCCTTCATGCAACACCAGCACTTGGGGACGACAGCGTTCCGTCACATAGGCAGGTGCAATGACGCGACCCCGAGCATTGCTTAACTCTATCATATCGCCCGTATGAATGTCCAGTTTTTTTGCATCTTGAGCATTCATGGTCACTTCCTGCTCATAAGTTTCCCGCAAAATAGCGATATTGTGAAAAATCGAGTGAGTGCGCCAACGTGGATGAGGGGTCACTAAATGAAAGACATCTTCCGCCTGATCGTCGTTTAACCATTCCCAAGGTTCAATCCACTTTGGAATAGGTGGAATTTCATAACCATAAGCAGTATTACGCCAATCATCGAGCGTAGCCAATTCCGTGGAAAAAATTTCAATCTTGCCAGACGGAGTTTCCCAAGGTATTCCTTGTTCCACATTCTTTTGAAAAGCCACCTTGGGCCGTGACAATTTAAATTTATGTACACCCCGTTGCTTAAACTCTTCCCAAGTTAAACTGAGATTATGGTAAGGCATAACTTTCTGTTCCCACCATTCCCGTAAATAGGTTTCATCCACCGCATCATTATTCTCAAAATAATCCCGGCTTGCCTTGGGATTATACCGCTTTCCAAATCCCAATCGATAACCCAATTCTGTAAAAATCTGCAAATCAGTTTTACTTTCCCCCAACGGTTCAATCACCTTAGGACGGTGGATATAATAATGTCCTTTATACCAAGGCAGAGCCACATCATGACGTTCAAAATGCGTGGCCACTGGCAACAACACATCCGCCCATAAACCGGAAGGAGTGATCGTGGCATCCAAACACACCACCAAATCCAATTTCTCAATTGCTGTCAGTCCCTTGTTAATATTAGGCAATTGATTCAACCAATTGGAACCTTGCCAAAAAATGCCGCGAATATTTGGAATCACCCCATCCTGATCGTCAGTGCGTGGCCACAGTCCAATTTCTTCCCGCTTCACATTCGGATAATTGAGCACACAATGCGCCCATCGATCCGACTTGATCGACTGAAACCAAACATTGGAGAATTCATCATAAGGATAAGCCACTGCGGAACCCGACCACCCCTTGCCCACTCCTTCTGAGGAACCTCCCAGCACCCCTACATTCCCAGTCATGGTTTGTAAAGCAGCAGCCATGCGATTATACTGTTCCCCAAACGCTGCCCGACCCGGAGCCCAGGAAGCTTTCAATGCTGCCGGTTTGGTAGTTGCATACAAATGTGCCAATTTTTCAATATCTTGGGCTGAAATTCCGCAAATTTTTGCGGCCCACTCTGGAGATTTGGGTTGCCCATCATATTTCCCCAAAATATAATCCCTAAAATTCTCCTTATCTTTAGCCCATTCTGGCATGGTCCCCGCGTCCATACCTTGAACAAATTTGTCAATAAATTCCTGATCTTGCAACTCATGACTGAAAATATAATGAGCCATCGCCGCCAACATAGCCGCATCTGTATTCGGCTTGATCGGTAACCACCAAGCCTCATAAGTGCTTGCAGAATCAGTATATTGGGGATCGACCAGCACAAAACGACAGCCCCGCTGCTTAGCCAAACGCAGATAATAAAAAGTATTGCCACCATGGAAAGTATAAGCAGGGTTCCAACCCCAAAAAATCACCAACTTGGCATGAGCAAAGGCATCATCCTCATTCCCATCATTGATGGTCCCAAAAGTCATGCGGGAACTGAAAGTTGTACCTTGGTAAGAAGGGACTGACCAGGAGCTGGTGCGACAGCCAAACATTCCCAAAAAGCGTCCCAATAACCCTTCAATCTGATCTGATTTATGTAACACGCCCCAAGAGCTGCCTGCATAACTTTGATCCAATAAAGCAGTATTTCCATACTCTTTCTTAAGGAACTGCATCTTTTCCGCCACCGTTCCCAAAGCTTCATCCCAGGACGCTCGTTTGAATTTACCCTCGCCTCGTTTACCCACTCGCAGCATTGGATACAACAAACGTTCCGCCGAATACAGGCGCATGCGATACGATCGTCCTCGCAAACAAGCCCGCAATTGGGGGACTTGTTCCGTATCGGTGCCCACTGGATCACCCTGATATTGACCGGTATCGGTGGACAAACGCACAATCACTTCCCCTTGTTTATGCGCCACTAGCATGTGACGTGAACCACAATTGTGGGCACAACTGGTCACCACCGTGGTCAACTGATCATCGGGCACATAAGGCTCATAAGCAAAAGCCGGAGTTTGTTTGGAATAAGAGACCAATCCCCCAGCAGCCACCGTTCCCACGGTTGTTTTTAGAAACTGGCGCCGAGTCACATTCAACCGTGTTTTCAACAAAGTGGCAACGGTCCCCATAGATTTTGTCTCCGGACACTCATTCTCAATCATGTAACTTCCTTAACTCCAGATGAATCTCAAAATAAGTAAATGTAGGCATTTCAATTGACTGTGGGCGTTGAGCACTTTTTAAGGTACTGCAACGCCCATTCAAATTTTAACTTTTTAGGTCAAATACCGTGGCAATTCCAGAAAGGAATCGATCACCGCATCAGGAGCTGCCAAACGAATATCCTGACCGTGATTATAACCATAACTCACACAAATGATTCCAAAATCAGCAGCCCGAGCCGCCTGCACATCATTGATAGAATCCCCAATCATCACCGCTTCTTGAGATGCCACTTGGAAAAACTGAGCTGCATGGCGCAAAGGCAATGGATCGGGTTTTTGTTTGGGCAAGGTGTCGCCGCAAATGATCAGCCGAAATTCATCATGCACTCCCAACTGTTTAAGCAAGGGAATGGTGAATTGCTCCGCTTTGTTAGTGATACAAGCCACATGATAACCTTTGGATTTTAACCATTCCAAACCCTCAGCCACTCCAGGATACAAGAGACTGTATTGACCATTGCAACGGGCATATTCCTGTTTAAACAAAGGCATAGCCTGTGCGAATAACGCGGCTTCTGGTTCACCTTCCAACTGATTAAGCAGGGCACGTTTCACCAAACGCTCGATTCCATTACCGACCCAATGGCGAACTTGATCTTCACCTCGCTGGGGTAAATTCAAGCTGCGCATCATCTGGTCCACAGCCCGCGCCAAATCAGGCACACTGTCGATCAGAGTCCCATCCAAATCGATCAGTACCAATTTGGGCGCCAACATCACTGCACCTTGGCCAATTCGGCCCGCATGGCGGCCACGGTGGCCTTGTAATCTGGAGTATTGAAGATAGCCGAACCGGCCACAAAAGTGTCCGCTCCTGCTTCTGCAATTTGTCGAATATTATCGACTTTTACGCCCCCATCGATTTCTAAGCGAATGGGAAGGCCACTGTGTTGAATCAATTGGCGAGCCTCTCGCAGTTTAGGCAAGGTTGCGGGAATGAAAGATTGACCTCCAAATCCGGGGTTTACCGACATCAACAATATCATATCTACTTTGTCCATGACATACTTCAAATAGTCCAAAGGAGTGGCAGGATTGAACACCAAACCCGATTTACAGCCTTGGTCTCGCACCAATTGCAGAGAACGATCGATATGTTCACTGGCTTCTGGATGGAACGTAATATAAGTGGCGCCTGCCTTGGCAAAATCCACAATGATCCGGTCCACAGGTTTGACCATTAAATGCACGTCAATAGGAGCAGTTATTCCATGTTTGCGCAAAGCTTCACAAACCAAAGGACCAATGGTTAAATTGGGGACGTAATGGTTATCCATCACATCAAAATGAACAATATCCGTGCCTGCTTTGAGGACAGTATCGACTTCTTCCCCCAAACGAGCAAAATTAGCGGATAAAATGGACGGTGCAATCAGATAATCAGACATAACATTTCCTTTTTTAAAGTATGAAAAACGTTGAAATATCCCCGGTCAAGCTCAACCCAAACTGGATTGTTTACCATACCACATCTTCAAAAAATTCGCTAATGTTCTAATGTATACTTAAAAGGAGGTAGAATAGAATTGATGTGGAAGGTAAAAGTAAATTTACTCTGCAATTAAGGGAGTAATTAGAGGTTTTATTGAGGACGAGATCTTGAAGTTGACGTCTCAATACAGTTTACTTTGCATAAAAAACCTCCTATAATTTTCCAAGGAGGTGAAATATAGACAATCTATGGATGATTGTATGACAGATTCTGCTTATTTGAAGGAGTTTTTTTGAAAATGCTGGGAAAAAATCTCTTTTAATGAACAGCGTTCGATGTGTAAGATGTATCAGCAAAGGAGTATAGAGCTCATGTATTCCCCTTTTGACGAAAATGTACAATTTTCACCTGAATCAAGTCTTTCCAGTCTGCCAGAAACAGCAAATTTTGGTCAGGATTATCACAACAATAGCCATTTTGATGACTCTTATTCGTGTACTCAAACCTATCAGGTTGATCAGCACATGTCTCAAGATCAACAACATTGGAATGACGCTGCCTTTCACAGTGCGCCGGAACATTCCTTAACTCAAGATATTGATTCCCTGCTAAATGGTAGTGATTCTTCAGATGATTCTAATAATCCGAATACGACTAATTTGACGATGCCGACATTTCAGCATCATGCCCATTATCATCCACCGCATGAGCATTTTCATACGCCTCATGTTTGGGAACAAGAACATGGTGTTCACCATGCTTTGTCTATGCCTGAATCTTTAGGGACACATCATACTTTTCATAGTTCTTTAGATGTTAATGTATCGGGTAGCGTTAACCACCGTCACTACTGGGACAAATCAGATGGTTCTGGTTCGGGTGGAGGTGACTCTAATTCAAGTAGCTACAGTAATGCACCTTCTCCTGATAACAGCAGTTATTGCATTGATAGCAATGGAGACGGAGTATGTGATTCTGGCAGTGGTAGCTGCGGAGATGGCGGCAGTTGTGGAAGTGACAGTAACTAACTAAAATTATGGAGAAAAATTGATATGCCACTTCCTTTGATACCTTTATTAATAACCCCATTGGCTCTTTCCATTGCCGGATGGATGGGTTTCAGAAATACCAACAAAACCACTTCTACCAGTAAAGAAATTGCTGAACAACAGCAGTCCAATCAACTTAAATTGGCTTATTTAAATGTTCAAGCCCAAAAAAACCTGGAAGAAAATCGCCAACGTTTGCAAGTTGATTTAGAAATGAGTCGTCAACAATTTCAAGAGCGGATGTCTTATTTTGGATTTAAGCAACAACTCACGCTGCGAGAATTTGATCAACAATTTCAATCACGTTTGCGTGAACTGGATCATCAACATCAACAAGAAGTTGAAGAATTTCGAGCGAAAGTCAGTGTGGCAATTAACCAAAAAAATCTTGATTTTCAAGCTTGGAAGTTTGAACAAGAAATGACTTTACAGAATGAAATGGCACTGTTCAATCGAGAAACTCAACTGGCTGTTGCAACGTTTCAACGAGAGACTGCTTTACAATTGCCAGAAATTAACAAGATTTATGAAAATTGGCCACTGAAGTTGCTGCCATCGCAAATTCTCAATTCACATCCCAATCACCTGCGGATTTTCATTTCTCCGCCAGAGTTGGATTATGACCGATTTATCAATCTGACTGATCCTAAAAGTCATAGTTTTCCGAGAGTTGAAAGTTTTCTAGGCACACGCTTACTGAAATTGCTAAATCAACATTATCCACGCAATGATGGGTTGCGTCCCACTCAATTATTAGATGAGGCATGGGATAGCAAGCGATTTGCTGGCAGTTCAAGTATTGTTGCCCTAGCTGATCGTTTGGAATCTGAACCTTTCATGGTCTTGGAAACCAAGGTAACTGTGAATAAATACGTTAGTTTAAGAGTTGCTTACAAAGGTATAGGGCAGAAGGATTATTCTTATTATGATGAAGTCATTCCTCGTTTTGAATATGGCGACATCTTACTCGCTGCTGCTAAAGCCCGAATAGGGGAAACTGCACCTGCTGACACGCAAAAGATTCAAGTCACACCCGACGATTGGGAAGTGCTTTATGAAGTGTTAGAAGTTGCTCACTGCATAGTGGCAGCGTGGATAGCGGATGTTCATCACTTGATTTATTACAATGCGTCACCTTTATTACCGCAATTGCTACTAGGAATAGTGAGGGAATTGCCCAATTTTCTGCTGACTGATACCAATTCGGTACTTATTCCTCTGATGCGAGAAGTGGTGAAGGGGTATCAAGTGGTTTTTCAGCAATTAGAAAAAACTGAGCGACGTTATCAAGTGCCAGAGTTGTTGTTAAATTTGGCGCAGGGAGCTGTAGGTTTACTAGATAAGTCATTATCTAAAAAGTTAGCGGATGAATCTATGCAAAGTTGGTTACAATTGCGAGGAATGACCCCAAATAAAGATGATAATTGGTTTAATATGATGAAATCCTTGCTAACCTCTAATGACAAGAGTTATTTAGAACATTTGAAGTGCTATTTGTCACTTGTTGAGGATAATCAAAATTTAGTTCAAGTAGAATCTTTCCTAGAAACTAGCGAAGTACTTCTTTTGAAGAAGATGCAACAACAAGAAATTGTTCAACCTAATCAAAATTCAATTGTTTCTCATTTTGAGACTACAAATTTTAAACAGGAGAAAATGATGGACTTTCGAGAAACAAAATTCAAAGCCTTATCGGTAATCGATCAACTTCGTAGTGTTACCACAGTATCGGTTAGAAATATCCTTAAGGATATTAATGGTAAATTCCAAAAGGACCTTGTTACACTGGAAGATCAAATAAAGACTGTGCGATTCACTGTTGGCGTGGTAGGTGTATTTAATACTGGTAAATCGACATTCCTAAATGCTTTGTTGCATAGAGAGTTGTTGAGTACCAAAATTTTGCCAGAAACCGCCGCTATCACTAGCCTCAATTATGGCGAGGAGGATAAGGCTACTGTTTATTATTGGACAACTGAAGATTGGAAGGCCATCGAATCCCAAGGTAAGGCAGAAGATCAAGGCAATAAGCCTTCTAAAATCACTAAGATGGTTTCAGAAGTCAAAGCCACATTTGGCGCAAAATTTAATCAACTGATTACTCGTGATGGAGAGAAAATTGAAAATATCCCATTAAATGAACTGGACAAATATACTTCAGCGAATGCGAAGGGAGGTTACGCAAAGCTAGTTCGTGAAGTTGAAATCAGCACTAATCTGAAATTTTGCAAGGACAACATTCAGATTGTAGATACTCCCGGCTTAAATGACCCCGTGCAATTCCGTGAACATGTTACAGTGGACAGGTTTTTGCCACGTTGCGACATGTTAGTACTTTTACTTCCTGCTAGACAAGTATTTACTAAGTATGACAAAGAATTTTTGGAAAAACAGCTAAAAAAAGGGCAACTGCACAAATTGTTTGTGATTGTTAATCAAATTGACTCACTTCAGGCTAATGAAAATGTAGAAGACGTTATTGATTTTGCCAGAAATCAGCTTCAGGAGACTTTTGACGGACGTGAGAGTGAAACTGTCGTTGATTCTAACCAACTTGAAATTTTCCCCATCTCAGCTTATCAATCGTTTTTAAATCGCACAGGGCAACCAGCAAACTGGACTGATGAACAAAGTGGTGTGCCTGCGTTTGAAACACGATTACACCAGTTTTTATTTGAAGGAGAACGCGCTCGCAAATTACAAGAAATTTGGCAAAGCCGCTTAAAATCCCTTGTAGCAGTTCAATTTACCCAAATAGATGAACAGTTGGTCAATTTGGATAAACCTGTTAAGGAGTTGGAAGAGATTATCAAGGGTGTTAAGAGAGAACACGACTATGTTAGGGATCGCATGGAACGGGTGTCTTTGGAAGTTGATAAAACTTTGAAGCATTTTGAGGATCAATATGGGAATCAGGCAGAAATCATGTCTGGTAATATAAAAAACTTGGCAATTCCAATAGGAAAAGAAGCCGAGAAAAAAGTTGATCAGTTCCTGGACAAGAACGTTTTTAAGGTAATACACCAAACTGAAAAATGGTGCAAAGGTGAACTTGGCTCCTTTCTTGAGAAGACAATTAAAGAAGGGGTTGAAGACGTTATATCTGACACAGGGAAACGAGTTCAACAACTGGTGGACGAAACACTCAAAGATTTTCAAACATCTTGGAATAATATGGCAAATGATGTTACCGTACACCTTCCCGTAAAGACCAGCGTAGGGGGTAGCTATGCTTCGTTGGTAGGCAATGCGACATTAGGTTTCCTAGGATCAACTGCGGCTGTAGGTGGTGTTATGGGACTTGCTGGGGTCACTCCTGCAGCAATGACAGCACTTTTAGCAGGTCCTATGGGTTGGGTAGTTTTAGGAATCGGAGCTATTGCAACGGTAGCTGCTGGTTTTTTTGCCGCGGGACATATTAAAGAGAAAATTCGTTCACAAATAAGAGAAAAGTTATCTCAAGAAGTTCCTAACATGATGGGTCAAATAGCTGACGAAACAAGGAAGAAGTTTATGGGTAAAAAATATGATCTCGTGAGGGAACTTCGCAAAGTTGCAGAGGCACCGGCACTAGAAATCAAAGCCCAACTTCAACAACAAGAAGCTAACCTCAACCAGTTGCTAAATGACAAGAAATCTCAAGAAGTGGATATTCAGAAACAGCGAGAAGCACTTGTTGGTGAGAAAGCTCGCTTTGAAAAGGTTTTAGTGGAAATTAACGCGATGGGGTAATGTTATGTCGAACTTGTGGAATAAATTACGCACTGCTTTCAGTTCTAAACAAACACCTGAAGAATTTGAAATCAGTTCCTCGCAAACTCAAGTTTCAGAGAGATTATCTCAAGCAATTAATAAATTAAGTAATTTCTCAGAACTACGAGAAATTCTTGAGATGTTTAAAATGCACCTCTACCGCCCACTGCAAGTAGCGGTAGTAGGAGAATATAACGCAGGAAAATCTACATTTCTCAATGCGGTATTGCAAGAGTCCGTTTTGCCCACTGGAGATTTGCCAACTACAGGATGTGTTAATTACATTCGTTTTGGCAATACTCCCTCAATTGTGGCCCACTACAAAGATGATAGCAGTGAATCATTGTCATCTGATCAATTGCAATATGTTTCTACCCACGATCACACGGATGCTCACCGCCAACATTTGTTGCAACAACTGAAGCATATTGAGGTTTTTAAACCGGCTAAGATTCTCGAAAAGATTGTATTTGTAGATACACCGGGGTTGAATGCACCGACCGAAGCAGACCGTGAAATCACTGAGAAACTACTCAATGAATCGGATGCCATCCTATGGCTGACTTCTGCTCGTCAAGTATTAGCGGCCACCGAAGTAGAAGTTTTGGAAGCGTTTAGTGATCGCTACAAAGGCAAGTCATTATGTGTGATTTCTCAAGTAGACAGCCTCAATAATCCAAAAAGAGAAATTCCGCAATTGTTACTATATGCAAAGGAAACATTGTCTGACTATTTTACAGATATAGTTGCCGTTTCAGCATTGGAAGCTATCAATGGTAACGAAGAATCCATGCGACCTTTTTATACAGCGTTTTGGCGAGACATTATCCCACGTAGTCAGGAAATGGTCGTCCAAACTATTTTGTTAGATGCTAAAAATTTAGTTGAGAAAGTTGTTGAAGACGTCCAAGAAAAACAAGTTCGTATCAACAAATTGCAAACCAGTCTTGCGGAATTACAGCAAAAGACTGACAAGATTACCCATGAAATGTTAAGAGATGTTAAGAATTTACGAGAAGGTTCTGTTAGAGAGTTTCATCGTCTCCAAGATCAATTGATCACTCGCGCTCAACAGGAATGTACGACTTGGACTGATTATGTACCCTACACTCGGCGTGTACCGGGTATCTTTGTTGATGACTACGTAGTTGCTTACCGTGAAGTTGAACGTTGGCATTGGGAAAATGAAAGAGTCAACCAAACTCATGAATGGGTAGCAACAAAAGCTGAAAGTATCATGGGAACATTTGTTGAACAATGTCAACAGGTTTTTCAAAATATTGCTGAAACACTTGAAGAACAAAATAATATCTTTAAAAACCAAAATGAGGATGTTGTCAGTGAATCAGATTTAAACTCAATGGCACAACATCTGATGGTTGCTATTGAGTTCCGTGGCCTAATCGACAATTCACGTTCTTATTTTTGGGGTGCTATGAATCACGGTGGTGCACATCCTGTCAGTTGGATAATTTTCATGGACAAAAGTGAAAATAGACCCAGTGCTGGCCGAATAACAGACCTAGTAAAGGGATTATTACCGCTTAATAGATTGATTCACGTTATGAATGACCATGAAGGATTTGAAAAATCCACTCTATCTTCTGTAAATGCTTGCTATGAGTGGTTAGGAGAAAAGATTTCTAAACATGCTCAACAGGTAGCTTCGTTATTGGAGGAACTTCAGGCAGCTAGGAGTTGCTTAACATAAATCTTAGACGGTGTTGTCAAAAGGTGTTATAAAGGTAAATAAAGGGTATTAACAAAATCTAAAGTGAGAGTTAATAAAAGATGGATCAGCATCACTCTCCAAATCAATTACCCAAAAAGGATTATTACTCCATAAGGGCCTATTCCTCATAGACATTTCTAAAGCCCGTTTAAACCCAACTTCACAAACACGTCCTTTCTTTTCAGACACAACTGCTAAAGTGTATTCAAGCCAAGCTTCACTAATTAGACTCACAAACTTTTCACAAACAAGCTCATTCTCACGAATACTTTCTTTTATTAAAGTTATAGCCTTTTCATGAACATACAGGCCTGTAACATTCATCGACACCTCATACAGCCAATCATAAGGCAACATTTGTAATAAATTACTTAAACTAAGTAAACTCGTAATTGTAATAATATCCGCTCGTACCTTATCATCAAAATTTGATGGACAAATACGTTTATATACAGAAATAAAGTCTACTTCTGCACCTAATTTTCGTAAAGTTTCTAACAAATTTTTCCTAGTATCATCTCTTCTATTACTCTGTCCTTGTCCTTCAAAAATTGCTATTTTTTTACCCACTATATTTTTAAGTTGTGGGACAGATAAAAGTGCTTCATCATAAGGAGGTTGAATAGAAATGGGTTTATGACCTCGTTTTATCTTTAGGTTTGGTCACTAAAACCTTAATGTTATGTAATGGTAATGTCATTTAGCTTTTCTCTTATGTCTTAGCCAGCTCGTAGGGTGGGTAGGTGCGACAAGAAGTCGCTTAAGTGAATGATTCATAATAAAAGTCCCAATCACATTATCCATGGTACTGTGACCGATGGTTATGAATGGGTCTTTTTGCGTTTAGAGGAGAATCTGCTACTCATTGATAGTGAACGTTATTACCTACAAGATTTACCTCGATTGTTGGGTGCCTTGCAAACGATTATTGATTATTATAAATAAATTTATTTTATTTGGAAAGAGAAATAGGTATCAATTCCTTACAACTTTACAAAACTGTTTATTTTAACTACAATTTGAGGTCATTATGAGTTTAGAAAATGCTTTAAATAATCTGACCGATGAACTGCGTCGTCGCAGAAATACTGCAGATAGCGGTGGTAGCGGTTGGGACAATGGTACTGGCAGTTCGGATCACAGTGATTGTTTTGATCACCACGATGATGATTATGAACACGATGATCATCATGACGATTGCGTCGATGCAGATGGTGATGGTCATTGTGATGATGACGATTAGGAGAAATAACCATGGTATTTCATTTTTCTGCTTTTATAGCAAGTTTTGTTGTACAGACTGCAAGCCGCACCCTTTCTCTTATTACTTCTAGTTGGTATAAACAGAAGTCTCAGAAAGAGCCACCTAAACGGCTAACCAGCGGTTCTAAAAGTTTGGTGGAAGTCACTCGGGATAACCAAAAATTGGTTGCCTTACAAGCAGAAGGTCAAAAACAATTGGCCGCAATTCATCGTGAACGCAATGATATTGAGATGACTCGTATTCAGATGGAAAAAGCCATCGCTATTGCAGAGCATGGAGACAGACAGAAAACTTTGGCCTTGCAAGCGCAGTTGGTTGATTTGAAAAACCGTGAATTGCGTTTGACTCAGCAATTGGCACGCGAAGAACAAATTTTTCGTGCGCGTGAGAGTGAGTTGTACCGTGATTTGTTGCGAGAATTGAAAACGCAAGAAATTGACGTGAAGTTGCGAGAAGTTCAAACCCATTGGGATGCCATAGAAAAAAATTGGCCTTCCCGTTTAAATCGCCATGATACCGAAGAACTATTGCTCAAAGGACGTAATCAATATCCTCTGTTATTATTGGTCGCACCGCCCAATATCAGTCGCAGTTGTCCCGCTTCGTTTCAAGATAATCTGCCTCAAGAATTGCGTAATCATTTGAAGCAGTTTGTGAGAGAACAGTATGCCGAAAACTCTCTTTATCCTGTTGAATTTTATGGCGATTACTTTAATCGTGACATTTTTGATATCGACGTCAAGCAATTGAAAAATGTATTGGCTCCACTGCCCAGTGTCGTTATTTATTGCGATATTACTGACCGAGAAGTCTATTTTCACGTTGGAATTTGGGGGTGGATTGACGTGGAACCAGTCGAGATCGCCTCCATGCCTTGGAATTGGCGTGAGGAAAGAAAACGTTTGGAAGCTCAAGGTGAAGAAGTTGAAGAATGTTTGTATCAATTGCGTTTACAAATCTTGAATATGTACAAAGTGTTGGCTGCTTTTCTCGCAGATTGGTATTATCTCAATTTGGATCGCAACTATTCTCCTCATCTGCTGCAAATACAATCGGATTTTCCCAGTGAATGGCTGACTTCTCAGTTGGAATTGTTAGAAGCTGTTTATCATCACAATCAGGCGTGGAATGCCTATGACAGTGGTTTACAGGCATTGCGATTGAAGTTGGCTACGCAAGCAGTGAGTTACTTTGAACAGGCCTTACAGTTGTCCAAGGAATTTCCCGAAGCCCATTTGTTATTGGGTATTGCCTTGTGTGAGGCGGGGAATTATGCCGCTGCGGAACAGCAACTTGCGGGCGTATTGGCAGTACAGCCTCAAGAATCCATTGCGCTCAATTACTATGGCTTAAGTTTGCTCAAATCGGGACAATTGGATAAAGCGTTGGCTTGTTTTGAACAATTGGTTGAATTGCAAGCTGATTGTGCTGACAGTTGGCAACATCTTGGAGAAACGTTGACTGCGTTGGGACGAGAGAAATTGGCGCAAGTGTTGGTGGCAAAAGCGAAAAACTTACCTCCGTGTTCCAATGGCGTTCCTAATCAAGAGATTCAAGTGATTGAACCTCCAAAACCTAAAGCAGGTGACGTTTTTAGAGATAAATTGAAGGATGGCTCTTTGGGGCCTGAAATGGTTATTGTTCCCGCTGGTAAATTTAACATGGGTTCTAATAAGGGAGGTGAAGATAGCGAGAAACCCATTCACGAAGTGACGATTGCTTATGATTTTTCTGTGGGTAAATATCCAGTTACTTTTGAGGAATATGATCGGTTTTGTGAAGCAATTGGGCGAGAGAAGCCTTCGGACAGTAGTTGGGGCCGTGGTAAGCGTCCAGTCATTAATGTCAACTGGAATGATGCGAAGGCCTATTGTCAGTGGTTAAGTGAACAGACGGGCAAAAAATATCGTTTGTTGACAGAAGCCGAGTGGGAATATGCCTGTCGAGCCGGTTCCACAGGGAAATATTGTTTTGGAAACGATGTCAATCAATTAAAGAACTACGGTTGGTATGACAATAATTCCGGAAGTCAAACTCACCCTGTTGGCGAAAAGAAGCCCAATGCGTGGGGTTTGTATGACATGCACGGAAATGTATGGGAATGGTGTGAGGACCTGTGGCATTCGGACTATCAAGGAGCACCCACCGATGGAAGTGCCTGGGTAAGTGGAGGTACTTCTGATACGCATCCCCTTCGTGGGGGTTCTTGGTACAGCTATGGCGCTGGGTTGCGTTGTGCCTCCCGTCTTGGGGGCTTTACTACTAGCGGGAGCTTCGACGGGGGTTTGCGTCTTTCCAGGATGTAAATCTCAGCACTGTGTGCTTTTAACCTTTTAAGTCTTTTATCTTTTTTCTCTTTCCTTTTAGATATCCCCGCTTGCGGGGATCGCGATATTTTTTGAAAATTTACCCATACATTTTATAGGTAAAAATAGGGTAGGGATAAACCCAGCCCCTACAAGGGTTTACGCATTCACATTAACCCGTCATGTTCCGTTGATTTTGTAGAGGCAATCCCTTGTGGTTGCCCTAACCGTTGTGGTTTTTCCCAGTAACTAAACAGATTATCCCATTCTTTCAAAGTTAACCTATTTAAAATTAACCTAAAATTTTTCTCACAGTATCAATGACTCGATGCACCTGCTCATCGGTCATACTGGGATAAATGGGCAAACTGACCGCTCGTTGATAAACCTGCAGGGCAATTGGGAAATCCTCTGGCAAAAATCCATATTGAGCTTTCCAATGAGGATGCAGATGTAGAGGGATAAAATGGACGCTAACCCCAATGCCTGCCTCAGTCATTTTTTCAATGAAACGGTCCCGACTGAAATTTATGGAATCCAAATGCAACTGAATAACATACAAATGCCAAGCATGAGAACTGTCAGGATGCACATAAGGAGTTGTCAAAGGCAACCCTTGCAACCCTTCTGTATATTGTTGAGCAATTTCCGCTCGTCTCTGCCTAAAAATCAAAGCTTTACGTAATTGATGTATTCCTAATGCAGCCGCAATATCAGTCATATTATATTTGAAGCCGGGCATAACCACCTCATAATACCAACTGTTGGGAATAGAAGTTTTGATATTATCTTTCACATCACTTTCTGACCCATCAACTGGTTGGGAACGTTGAAAACTATCTCGACTGATGCCATGTAAACGAGTCAATTTAATGCGCTCAGCATAATCTGCGCGATCAGTCACCACCATTCCCCCTTCCCCGGTGGTTAAAGTCTTGGTCACATAAAAACTATACACTGTGAGATCACCCAAACTGCCCACCGGTTTCCCCCGATAATAAGTTGGTAAAGCATGCGCAGCATCTTCTATCACCGGCAATTCCCAATCTTTAGCCAACTGGAGAATGGGTGCCATTTCACAAGCCTGTCCACCAAAATGAACCGGTAAAATCGCCTTAATCCCCTTAATTTTAGACAAAGTGACTGCCAATTGCTGCACATCCAAATTAAAAGTATGTGGATGAATGTCTACAAATACCGGATCAGCCCCCAAATAGCGAATCACTTCAGCGGTGGCAGTAAAAGTATAGGGACTGGTCACCACTTTATCCCCGGGCTGAATACCAATGGCTTCCAACGCCAAATGCAAACCCGCTGTGCAAGAATTCACTGCCAAGGCATAATGGGCCCCCACAAATTCTGCAAACTCCTGTTCAAAACGCCTGGTTTTAGGTCCCGTCGTCAACCAACCCGAACGTAAAGTATCAACTACCTCATTAATCTCCTCTTCAGCCAGACAAGGTAATGCAAAAGGAAGAAAAGGGTTATTCACATCATCACTCCCAAAAATTTAATATAATTAAGGACATAGCTAACACACTGTGATTTATGAGCTATGCAATGCACATTGTTCAGTTGATCTTTGGCATATCGGTCTTATTGGCTAAAGCATGCTCAACCAACTGTTGTAACCAATGATTAACCACTTTGGACCAAGGCAAATGGATTTCCACATAACGTCGGCCATGTTCCCCAAGTTGCTGAGCCATGACAGGATCATGCAGCAATTCTCGAATAGCATTGGCCAAGGCAATTGGATCTTCTGGCGGCACCACCAGACCAGCCTTTGCCTCGGTCAATAAATCAGCCATTTCTCCCGCTCCACTGTAAATAACTGGTTTGCCACAAGCCATAATGGGTAAAGTTTTGGCTGGCCGTGTACATTCCAACCAAGGAGAATTGCGGAAAGTGGATAAACCTGCATAAGCCAAACTGTAAAAACGGTTGATGACCTCTGGAGTTTGAGGGGGCCAAAATAGCACATTATTCAATCCCATTTGATAAGTCAACTGTACCAATTTGACATGCTCCGATCCTCCCCCGATAAATAAAAAGAGAACATTTAAATCACTCAATAATTCAGCCGCTTGTAGAATAACCTCAGCCCCATGGGCATAACCTTGCGTGCCTGCATATAACAATAAGGCCTTGTGCTCAGGCAAACCCAATTGTTGTTGCCAAACCAAATCTGGGGATTGAGGATGAAAAAGTTGTAAATCAACCCCATTGGGCAACAAATGTATTTTGGACCTGGGAATTGCTTTTTTTTCTACCAAAATAGTGCGGACACTTTCCGTAACCACGGTGATATCATGGGCGCCCCGATACAAAGCAATTTCTAACTTTTCAGCCAATCTCAATAGCATAGAATTTGGCATAATTCCCAAAGCCCGCACAGAATCTGGCCACAGATCAGCCACATTGAAAATAAAAGGAATTTTCCACAATTTAGCAACCCAATAGGCAGTGATTCCTAAAAATAAAGGAGGAGATTCCACAAACAAATAATCTGGTTTTTGAGCATTTTTCAGTCCCCACAGAGCAGTAAACATGAAACTGCCATAATTCAGTAAACGTTTCAAACCCGCACCAGTGGCACAATATACCCAAACTCGATGCACCACAACGCCTTCCCATTCCTCTTTCACATAGAAATGTCCTTGATAATCAGCAAAAATCTGTCCCTGTGGGTAATTGGGAAGAGCGGTGACCACTTCAACCTGATGTTGAAGTCGCACCAATTCCCTGATCATGGCTGCCAAACGAACTTGAGGCGCTCCAGTTTCGGGTGGAAAATATTGAGTTAAAATGAGAAAACGCATATAAAAATTTTAGGGACCCGTAAGTACAGCTGAAGAAAATAGTGAAAAATAAGCCTGTTCCATAAGATCAACACAAATTGGCCATTGAAAATGGTCAATCACCCATTGTCGTCCAGCTTCTCCCAATGTGGTTCGTAAAGTTGGAGTTTGGACCAATTGTCGCAATTTTTCCGCAAATTGGGCCACCTGTTCCTTAGGGACCAAGTAACCAGTGAGATTGTCCTTGACCACCTCCGGCAATCCACCGGTATCGGAAACCACTACAGGTAGAGCGCAGGCTGAAGCTTCCAAAATCGCAACTCCAAAACTTTCTGAGCGACTGGCGGCTACATAAATATCCAATCGATTGAGATAGTCTGGAACTTGGGCATGGGGTAAATAGCCTGAAAATTCAGTCACTTCATTCAATTCTAATTGGGTAACCAAAGCTTGGAGTTTGGCTTGTTGGGGACCTTGTCCAGCAATGGCTAAGCGCAGTTTTTTGGCAAGGGGATCGCCTTGCAATTGTTGTCTCAATTGAGCAAAAGCTTCAATGAGAATGTCAATACCATAAACTGGAGCTAGAGTTTTCACAGTGCCAATGGTCAACAAATTTGGGTTACGCAATTCTGGACGAGGATAAAAACGGTGTATATCAACTCCAAAAGGGATCTGAACAACAGTTTTATGGGGACAAAGTTGGTGAATTTTATCGGTCATGATTTGACTGGTTGAGCCCAACAGATCTGCAGTCTGCAAATTACGAACCAAAGCCCAATAATGTAAAGGAGAACGTTGCGGAAAATTGAAAAGATCACTGCCCCAAGTAGAGAGCATTTGCGGTCGAAAGCCAGTCAGTCTTCCCAAGGTACCATAACCGCTGGCATAGTGCACATGCAACAGATCTGGAGCCAATTTTGTCAGTTGTTGTTTTAAAAAAGTTGCGTTTAAAAAGTAGCCCCAGGGTGCCATAAAAGGCAATTTAATCAAACGAATACGATGATCTAATGGTTCAGTCCCAGGGTGCATGGTGAATAAGGTAACGGTATGCTTTCTTGCGGCCAAGGCATTGACCCAACGCACGGTATGAATCGCTTGATGGGGCGCCAAGTAAGCCAGTTTCATAAATTTGTTGATTCCGAAAAGTCGAGTTTGCGGTAAATTTGCCAGCCCCAGCTTCCTAACAAAGTTAGGCAGATTCCGGTCAACATTAAGGCAGGAATAGGGGGAAGCCATGGACTGAGCAGATATAACCCAAGGGTTATGTTCCCTGCCACCAAAAAGTATATTTTAACAGAATTGAACCAAGTTAGCCAGTGGGAATCTGCCAATTTGAATACCCAAACGATGTAAATCCAGCAAATAAATACCCCAGCTGCAGAAAACAGTTGAATGGCCAATGGGACTGATACCCAGTAGATACCAATGCTGATCGCGATCAATCGTAAACTGGTCTCATAGAGACTGAACCACAGGGCTTGACGTTGTTGCGCTTTTACCAAGCTAAAGGTGCTTAAGGGGGAAGAAATGAAGGCCAGCATAAACCAAGGCGCTAACCATTCTGCATAACGTCCGGCCATGCTCCAAGCGTTCCCAAATGCGAGGGTAAATAGGAGTTCTCCTTGTAGAAAAATCAGGATAAACAAGGGGCTGCCAGTGACCAACAGCAAAGTGGCTATTCGTTCTATCAGATTGGCTGGATGTGGGCTGTGAGCGGCAAGGGGGTAAAAAACTTGAGCTACAGCTTGTCCCAGTAAGGCAGAAGGCATTCCCAATACTCGTAACGTCAGTCCATACCAGCCGGCAATTTCAGTGGAAAAAAAGGTGGCAAAAAATAGAGGGGGAAGTTGCCAACCCAACACATTGAATAAGGAAGCCCAAAGAGTGTAGAGTGGGAATGCACGATAAGTTATGGCAACTGCTTTTAATTGAGTAAGTTGGAGAGTTCTCAGCGGAATTTGGCGTCCCAGAATGATCAGTCCCAACCATTGAGCCAAAATATAACCCAATAACAGTCCCAAACTTCCCAATTGAGTTAATCCCCACCCAATTTGTACGGTAACTTGGATTAAAGATTGCTTGATTTGAGTATGGCTGATGAGGCTAAAATGGCGATGTCGCTGACAAAAATATTTTAACGCTTGGTAAGTTCCTGCGCCCATTATAGCAAAAGTTAGCCAATATAGGGAGTCAGTGATAAAAATCAACCCGGACTGGAAAATTAATCCATATGGAAAGTCTATTGAATCAATAAATAAGCGCAGTGCGGGGAAGAGAATGAGACCGATTAAAAATCCAGCCAAACTGTTAAGTCCCACTAAGAGTAAAGCCAAATACAGCAGGTGAACGGCAGTTTCATCTTCTTTTGCCAATGGAATTGCCATCTCATAACGAAGTGATACCAAAATAAGCAGTATTGACAACAGGGAAATGAAGAGGATGAACTCGCCAAATTGTTGTGGGGTATAGAGTCGGGTGAGCACTGGAGCGCTGAGAATTAAAATTCCTTGGGAAAATAAGGTGCCGTTGGCCAGAGTTAAAATGGGGGATAATATATCCTTTGAGGAAGTAGACATATGTTATATTGAGACCGGAGATCGGAAAGCAATGATCTTTGTCAAATGGAGTGTTGCTGACACCAGGTTTCCCAAATATTTTGATAGAGGGTTTCCAGGTGTGCTGTGAATTGGGCAGCTTGGGTAAGGGGAGAAGCTGAAACTTGGGAACGTAGATTTTTACGCAAGTCTTGTAATTGATTGAGATCAGAGGTTAAATTGATGACAATATTAAGGTATTCCTCAGCCGATTTTGCCACCAAATGTCCCAATCCCACTGTATTTAGTAAACTGAGTCCCATTCTCGAAGCATGAGTTTTGCCAGACCAGCTGATCACGGGAATGCCCATCCACAGAGCTTCACAGGTGGTAGTTGCTCCGTTATAGGGGTAAGTGTCCAGGGCAATATCGATTTGTTGATAGTATTTTAGATGTTCCTCAGTGGTGCGGGTAGAAGGTAGGATATGAATTTGTTCTGGAGTCAATCCGCGGCTGAATAATTTTTCTGAGACCCATTTGACAATTTCTGGATCGTTAAAGTGTTGGGTACTGGATTTTAATAATAATCTGGAGTTGGGGATTTTTTTGATAATTTCTGCCCATAAATCTAATAATTGTGCAGTGACTTTGGTGTGATTGTTAAAGCAACCTAAGGTTAAGATGCCGGTCTCAAGGGCAGGCAGAGGGGTTACCGGGGGACTTTGCCAGTAGGGTTGATAGCAAAAATAGCTGTGGGGCATTCTCAACAGTTTTTCTGAGTTGAAAATTTCAGTTTCACCTTGTGGATCAACGTGATGATCGCTGAGTCGATAGTCAATTGCAGTAAGACCGCTGCTGGTTGGATAGCCCAGATAGGTGATTTGCACCGGGGCTGCCCGTTGCGCAAATGTCAGTAAACGATCGCCAGCATGTCCTCCCAAATCAATCAAAATATCAATTTGATCAGTTTTGATCAATTCAGCTAAATTGGCATGAGAGAGGTTGGCAGAAAATTTCCAATGATCGGCATGGGCTTGCAAACGTTGGGTGGTGTCGTCAATAACTATGTCATCATAATAACAGGTGATTTCAAATTGTTTATGGTTGTGATGGGCTAAAATGGGTTCTATAAAGTAGGCGACTGAGTGCTTTTTGAAATCCCGACTGACATAGCCAATTTTTAGTTTTCTGTTGTTTTGACAGGAATTGGGATAATTTTCAAAAATTGGCATCAATGGCAGGGCCAATTGCTGATGATAGCCTTGGTGTTCAGCAAATAATCGATGCGGGTCTTCTTCTACATAATTGAGAGCAAACAGGAGGTTGCTATAGGCTTCTTGGTAATTGGGATTGATATGCAACGCTTCTCGAAAGTGTGGAATGGCTTGGTCAAATAGGCCTTTATCTTGCAGGGCACAGGCTATATTATTGTGAGCCATTTCGTGTTGGGGTTCCAATTCGAGGGTTTTTTGATAATTGGCAATGGCTTCTTCTATTTTTCCCAGGAATCGTAAAGCGTTCCCCAAACCATTATAGGCTTCAGCAATGTTGGGATCTAAGGCGATCACGCGTCGAAAACACAGGACCGCTTGGGCATGTTTGTTTTGGCTTTTGAAGGCCCAGCCCAGTTTGTAATAGGTGAGGGCATTGTTGGGGTTGAGGGCAATGGCTTTTTCGTAGCAGGTGACAGCACCGGCAAAGTTACTTTGCTCAGCGAGAATGGAGCCTAAACTTTGGTAGTAATCGGCGATATTGGGTTGTAATTGAATGGCTTTTTGGAAAAGTTCTATTGCCAGTGGACAGTTTTTGGCTTGACTGGCAAGCAGTCCCAATCCATGGTAAGCCCCGGCAGTTTCGGGTTGAGTTTGTAAAATTTGTTGATACAGAGCTTCGGCCTCAGATAAACGCCCCGCCTGGTAGTGTTGGAGCGCCCAATGTAGAGCTTGGGGAATGGTTAGAGAGGTCGGTTGAGAAGGTTTTTTTTTGGACATGGGTAAGGGAAAATTGGGAAATGATGGCTATTGTTGAGGTTTGGTGAGTTACCTGACCTTTCTTGTAAAAATGGGAAGCAATGTGGTGTCATGCTTTTTTGTTGAAGAAAGGTCAGGAATGGTCAATGCAGGGTGAACGGGAGTTAGGGTGAAGTGGGAGGATTTTGTAGTCGGATATGCAATTCTCGCAGTTGGGCAGGACTGGCTGCAGAAGGGGCTGAAGTGAGAGGGCAGCTGGCAGTTTGGGTTTTGGGGAAGGCAATGACTTCTCGAATGGAATGAGATTGGGTCATGAGCATGACGAGTCGATCCAGTCCAAAAGCAATGCCCCCGTGGGGTGGGCAACCGTATTTTAGGGCGTCTAAGAGAAAACCAAATTTTTCCCGCGCTTCTTCTTCGCCAATGCCCAACAGTTTGAAGACTGCAGTTTGGAGTTGGGTGGAGTGAATGCGAATGGAACCGCCACCAATTTCGGCACCGTTGAGCACCATGTCATAGGCTCGAGATAGGCAGTGACCAGGGTTGGTTTCTAGGTGGGCAATGTCAGTGGTGTTGGGGGAGGTGAATGGATGGTGCAAGGAGACCCAGCGTTGCTCTTTGTCATCCCATTCAAACATGGGAAAGTCAATGACCCACAGGGGTTGCCATTCTCCTTGGTATAAATTGAGGTCGTCTCCAATTTTTAGACGCAGAGCGCCCAGAGCTTCGTTGACCACTCGCGTTTTGTCAGCTCCGAAAAAGATGAGACTACCGCTGTCAGCTTGGGTGCGTTCCAGAATTTGTTCAATAATGGGGTCTGAAAGGAATTTGAGAATGGGGGATTGTAAGCCCTCGCGACCAAGACTGAGGTCGTTAACTTTGATGTAAGCGAGTCCCTTGGCCCCATAGATGCTGACAAAATCGGTGTAGTCATCAATTTGTTTGCGTGACAGCAGTTTACCATTGGGCACGCAAAGGGCAGCCACTCGTCCATCAGGATCACAGGCAGGTTGTGAGAATACTTTAAATTCAACATGTTGCATGAGATCGGTGAGTTCGGTGAACTGAAGGGGAATTCGTAAATCTGGTTTGTCACTGCCATAACGCTTTATGGCTTCTTGATAGGTTAAGCAGGGAAAGGGATCGGGTAGGGTAATTTGCAATACTTCTTGAAAAAGGTGACGAATCATGGTTTCCATAAGTTGGCGTACCATAGTTTCGTCTACAAAGGACATTTCGATGTCCAATTGGGTAAATTCGGGTTGGCGATCGGCACGGAGATCTTCGTCTCGAAAACAGCGAACTATTTGATAATAGCGATCAAAACCGGCCATCATGAGCAGTTGTTTAAAGAGTTGGGGGGATTGGGGCAGAGCGAAAAATTCTCCAGGATGGGTGCGACTGGGGACCAGGTAGTCTCTAGCCCCTTCTGGTGTGGCTTTGGTGAGCATGGGGGTTTCTATATCTAAGAAGTGTTCGGCTTCTAAGAAGCGGCGTAAGGTGCTGGCAATTTTAGCTCGCAGTTGAAAACGTTCCTGCATAACGGGACGACGTAGATCCAGGTAACGGTGACGCAATCTAATTTCTTCATTGGCGGTTTCATCGAGTTGAAAAGGCAGGGGCTCTGAAGGATTGAGAATTTCGATGTGTTCGGCAATGACTTCAATTTGACCAGTGGCTAATTCGGGATTTTCAGTGCCCGCAGGTCGCAATTGAATTAATCCTTGTATTTTCAACACATATTCATTGCGGGCTTTTTCAGCAGTGGTAAAGGCGGCATTTTGCGCAGGATTGGCGACCACTTGTACTAAGCCGGTGCGGTCTCGCAAGTCGATGAAAATGACTCCACCATGGTCCCGGCGTCGGTGGGTCCAACCACATAGGGTTACCGGTTTTCCTAATAACGCGGTGCTCAGTTTTCCGCAATAGTGGCTACGCATAACAACCTCTTTGATTCTGATGGGGGATAGTTGGGGGTACAGAGTAAAATTTCTGCAGTTATCTAATGGTTAATAATATGTTGAGCTTAACATTCTTGGTCTCATTCCGATTATAAGGTAGGAATGGGAGGGTGAATTATGGAAACTGATCCCTTGTAAAGAGGGACCAGTATTTTACCTCGTTTACTTCGTTCCCAAGTGTTACTTGGGAATGCAGTCTTGACCGCGTCGCGGTCCGTACGAATAAAAACAGGAACAAGGGGACACAGTCGTTACCAACTCTATGAAAATCAAGCCTCCTATTTTTCAACCTACACTGTCATTAACTGGCTGCCCTTGTTTACACACGATAACAGGGGTTGATTCCTGACTACACAGAAGCTGATGAATAACTGACCGCGGCGCGGTCAAGACTGCATTCCCAAGTGACACTTGGGAACGAGAAATAACGAGAAATACAGTTATCAATAAGTTAATGATGTGTTGGGTTTAGCATTTTTGGTCTCATTCCAATTACAGAAGTGGGAATGAGAGGAACAATCGTGGAAACTGATCCCTTGTGAAGAGGGACCAGTATGTTACGATTTTTGGAGATTCAGGAAGGAATTTAGAGATTGGAGTTAAGGGTTAGCTGGAGAGGCTGCAGTTTCCTTCTTGGTCTCCTTACTCTCAGTTGGGGTGCTGGAACTGGATTCTGTGGCGGGAACAGAGGTTTTTTCAGAAGGTGAGGTGGTTCCGGGAGTTTCCGATGTTTCGGGGGCTTTGGCGGTTTTTTTGTCTTTAAAGTCAGTGGCATACCAGCCAGTGCCTTTTAGGCGAAAGCCTGCAGCTGAGATTTTTTTGGTCAGGCTACTTTGTCCACACGCGGGGCATTCTTGCAGGGGAAGGTCACTCATTTTTTGGATAACTTCCAGTTCATGTCCGCAATCCCGACAGGCATATTCGTAAATGGGCATACCAATTTCTCCTGTTTTTTTTGGTAGATGTGGGAAGTTCCCATTGAGGTCGGTTGGGAACTTTCCATGGTGTTAAGTACAAAGATGAAGTTAAGAGTTTGGGACTTTATAACGTCAAAATTTTTGTAATATCAGCAGATTAAGTGTTATGTTTGCGCAACAGGTAACTTAAAATCGGAGGGGTAAGGAGGGTAGTGAGAATGACCATGATGACAATGGCGGAAAATAGGCCTTCGGAAACGACTCCCAGTTGTTTGCCAATGACCGCAAAGATGAGTCCAACTTCTCCTCGAGGCGCCATGCCCCAACCCACAATCCATTTGTTGACTGGTCCCGCTGCAATTCCAGCAATGAGTTTGCTGAAAAAGGCCAGTAGGGTGATGGCTAAGGCAACAATGAGAATTTGTGGATCAAATAGGGTTTCCAGTTTGACTTGGAAGCCAGTCATGACGAAGAATAGGGGGACTAGGAAGTGCCCTAAAGGCGCGATGAGATCTTCTAAATGGCGATGACTATGGCGTTCCAAGATACGGTCAACTTCTTGTTGAGTTTTTTCATCGGTCCCTTTGATAGCCGCTTGAATTTCTTGATTGATAGTGGGATCGGCAAAGTGTTTGAAGTGAGCGTTGTCCAACATGAGTCCCGCTGCAAAAGCGCCTACGATGGGCGCCAGTCCAACCAAGTAGGCCAAGTAGGCAAAGAAGAGGCAGAAGATGACCAGCAGGGTGAATTTCATGGCTTCGCCCACGTTGATCAGGGAGAAAAATCGACCGGCTTTAACTGCGATGAATTGGCCGATGAAGATGGCAGCTACGAGGAATCCTATGGCTTTTAGGGTGATAAGCACAACTTCTGAAGGCGCAATGGAGCCCATTTTTACAATGGAGGAAACCACAGCCAGGATGATCAGTCCCATTACATCGTCAATCACCGCTGCACCGAGAATAATTTGGGCTTCTGGTAGGTGTAATTTGTTGAGATCTCGAAGTACACGTCCTGTGATGCCAACGGAGGTTGCAGTTAAGGTTGCACCTAAGAAAAGGTAGGCAGATTGGGACAAACCGGGTAGGATCATGGGTCCGATCACGTAGGTGCCCAGTCCAAAGGGGGCGATTACTCCAACTGTAGCTACCCAGAAAGCTCGCCAACCGACTTTTTTCATTTGGTCGATATTGGATTCGAGACCAATTTGGAACAGGAGGATGACGACGCCCAATTCGGCGAGGAAGAGGATGATTTCGTCGTGTTTAATGGGTTCTAGGATGTTGATGCCAATCAGGGCTAAGTTGCCCAGCAGTACGCCCACGATCAATTCTCCTAACACGGCAGGTTGTCCGACTTTTTCAACCAGGCTGGACAGTCTGGCAATAAGCAGGAGTAAGCCGATCCAGAAGAAATCAATGACGTTGTCACCGCTGCCAGCAGCATACGTAATTGACTGAAATGCTAAGAAAGTGAGTAGGATAAGTTGCCAGTGGGGTGCAGAAAGTCGCGTTTTTAGGGACATAAGATTTACCTTTGTAGGGTAGTTTCACATGAAGAATTGATTATTATAGCACGTTTTAGTTGACGACCCAATTCTGCTTTGTATAGGTAGGAAGTATTGATTGAGATTTATACTCTAAATAAGTTAAATATGGCGGTTGTGCTGTTAAAATTTGAGAAGTGTTTAAACAGAAGGGATTAGGAAAGACAGGTAATTCCCATTACCCCTTTCCATGTAGAAAGGGGAGGTATGAGAATAAATCATTCTCAATTATTCTTTGTGATCAGAATTGGGCTCTTGGCGAGTGACCAACAGCAATTCTTGCAATTGGGCTAATAATTCATCTCGTTGGTAGGCTCCTTTTTGAAAAATAGCATTGACCTGATCACCCAAGTAAGTTCGATCCGCATGACTGACATCTTTGGCGGTCAAGACAATGACTGGAATTTGATTCAATTCCGGGTCCTTGCGCAATTGATTGACCAATTCAAATCCATCCATTTCTGGCATCATCAAATCCAACAAAATCAAGTCTGGCGGCTGCTTTTTGGCCAATTTCAGGGCATTTTTGCCATTGTTGGCTAATAATACTTGCCAACCCTGTCGTTGCAACATTTCTTTAGTCAAATCTTGGGTCATAGCATCGTCTTCCACGACCATAATACAATATTGGTGATGGGTTAAAGGATGATATTTCTGCAAAACTTGCAAAATTTGTTTCTGATCGATGGGTTTCACCAAATAATCTGCTGCTCCCAAGGCATAACCCAATTCTCGATTTTCAACCATGGACAACATGATAACTGGAATAGCTTGTAATTGGGGATTTTTTTTCAATTCTGACAATACCATCCAGCCATCCATACAGGGCATCATCACGTCCAAAGTGATTGCATCGGGTTGAATCAATTGTGCCAATTGTAAACCTTTTTGCCCATCTTCAGCAAAAACCACGCTATAACCCAATTTACGAATGTATTTGCCCAACAATTCACGCACAGTTGCGTCGTCGTCAATAATCAGCACCGTGTTGGGTTTTTCCTTTTCTAACAAGAGGTTATCTAAAGAATTGGAAGTTGCCATATTGGAATTAACCACTTTAGTAGGTAATAATACAGTAAACGTGGTGCCTTGTCCAAATTCACTGTGCAGAGCAATGCTGCCGCCCATCATTTCCACAAAACGTTTGCTGATCACCAGTCCCAGTCCTGTGCCTCCATACTTTCTAGTTGTGGAACCATCTACTTGTTGAAAAGCTTGAAATAATTGCTTTTGTTGCTCTGGGGCAATGCCAATGCCAGTGTCTTGAATGGTGAAGCTAAGCCAAGTTTGTTCATCGCGTTCAAAGGTGGTAATGGTCAAGTAAATAGTGCCTTGTTCGGTAAATTTGGAGGCATTACTCAGTAAATTCAGGAGAATTTGGCGCAACTTGGTCAAATCAGCATGCATCAGCCCAATATTGTCCTCATGTTTAAATTGAAGACTATTGCCCTTTTGTCTGAGCAGAATTTCAATGGTGACAAGCACTTCCTTAACTATTTTGATGACGTCAAAGGTTTCATTGAAAATTTCCATCTTTCCAGATTCAATTTTCGATAAATCAAGGATATCATTGATTAAACTGAGTAAATGTTTACCGGAAGCATTGATTTTTTGTAAATCAAAAAGAATTTCCTCTAAAGTTAGATCTTCGTATTCTTCTTGTAACATGTCACTGTAACCAATAATGGCGTTTAAAGGGGTGCGCAATTCATGGCTCATGTTGGCGATAAATTGACTTTTGGCCAAATTGGCTTTTTCAGCAACTTGTTTGGCTTCTTGCATTTTCCGCTCATAGTCCCTAATGGCTCGCACCATGGCATTGAAGCCTTTAGCCAAATAGCCAATTTCATCTTCCCGTTTTTCATTGGCATACACGTTGCGCTCTCCCAATTTGACTTGTTCAATGACTAACATCAGGTTTTTTAATCCAGCAGTCAAATTTTTGGCCATAAACATGGCAAATACAATGCCAATGAGAATAGCCAACAGGGTATAAATTAAACCGTCCCGGGTAACCACTTGCAAATTGTCTTCGGTGTTTCGAGTGGAAATGCCAACTTTAACCCAACCGATCAAACGACCTGCAGATAGAATAGGCGCAGCTACATCTAGGAATTCATGGCTTTGATATAACAATTGTGTTTGGGGCTCAGCAGCCATTTCCGGGGTGAATAAGGATTGACTGAGTTCATCTTGTAAATATTGTCCAATCCACTGATCTTCGGTGTGAGCCAATACTTGACCACGGCTTGAGGTGATTCAGAGCATATTGCATTCCCGGATAACGCAGTTGATATTTTACCAATTCCGAAAGTCCCATTACATCACTGGCTAGGGTCCAAGAGCTGCTGTTGGCGGCTAAAGTTTCAGCCAATCCCAATGCTTGTTGCATTGCTTCTCGTTGCAGAAATTCTCGTTGCCGCTCAGTCAAATCGATGACAAAAATGGTCATTAAAATGGCATGAACTAGGGCAATACCTAAAATCAGTTGACGTTGAATAGATTTGTACCAATAGTGATGTAACCATTTGAAATTAAGGACTTGCAAAGGATGGTGGAGCACTTTGTGGAAGAAATGTTGACAGTGTTTAAGAGTGATTCGGGTTTTGCCCCACATAGAAACAGTTTCCATGATTTATTCCACCTCTAAGACTCTGATGTTTTGGGTAAAGTTGTGGATAAAATCGCGAACCACTTGGTAGGTTTGATGATCGGCTTTTTCAAATTTGGATAAGGGCATACGAGCTAGAATCTCTTGACCTTGGGAATGGGTATGAAGTTCAAATAACAGTTGAGAAACTTGAGTGAGAATGGGGCTTGGGACAGTGGTATGCACAACTAAGCCGTTATTGGGCAGGGTGCTTGTTTCCCATTTAATTTGCAATTCCTTGGCAAAGTCTGGATGGTCTTTTTGAAAGGTTTTCCAAGGTAAGGGCCAAGTGGCGCCAGCAGCAACTTTTTTTAGATACACGTTCATGATTGAAGATTCTTGGGAGCCGACATAGTGATTTTGAAGGTCTCGATTGATGTCAAGTCCCTGAGAGTGTAGAAAATATTGGGGTAACAGGGTGGCTGCCAAGGCAGTGGGAGCTGGGTAACTGATGGCTTGACCTTTTAAGTCAGAGATTTTTTGAATGGGACTGTCTTTGTGAGTAAGAATAATGCCCTTGAAATTTTCATCGTCACCCATTTTGCCAAAAATCTGATAATTTCGATCTTCAGCTAAAATGGTTTGATAGGGATTGGGCAGGGCAAATTGAAATTTGCCGGCATAGAGTTTTTCCTCATAAGTGGCATAATTACGGGAGGCTTCCAAACGAAAGCTAATTTCTTTGATACGGGCATTAAGAAAGTCGATGAGTGGACCGTAAACTGCTTGTAATTGTTGAGGATTGTGCAAGGGATGTACCCCAAAAATATATTCCTCTTTTTTGAGGGTTGAAGAGTCACCAAATTGAGGTTGATAAGAGGGGTCTGTATCTCCTCCACAGGTTATCAAAAGGAGCGAAAGGAAAAATAAACTTGCATTTTTGAGTAAGGTGATCATGATTGGCCTTTGGTCAGTGGGAAAATGATGCTTTGCAATAAATTAGGGTTTTTTGAGAAATAGGAGAATAACCTACCATTTTAACAGTTGGAAACTTTAAAATGGAAGGAATAACTGATATTTTAGTAAGGGGAAGGAGTTTTCGTTTCCATTAGTAATCTCTAATGATTAGTAGGTACATGCTATTAAGCCCGATACAACAGAGATCAGCAACAAGCTTACTAAATCAAAAGGTATTATAATGGACGGCTTTGTTAAGACTGTCAAGAAAAATTGAAATAATTGGGATTTTTGAGGGGAAATAACGAAGGAAAAATACTTCTTTACGAGGATATTTGAGAGGGGTGTTTAAAAAGATTGGTATTCCCTAATATGTTAAAACTACGGATTTTGATGAGAGAAGTTATTCTTTAAGTTGATGGGATAGGTACAGTTAGGTGAGTGAATCGATCCTAGAGCGTGTTATCAAACAGGGTGAAAAAGAGATATAAAGGAGTAAAGTAAGTGAGCAGAAGATATGGATTAAATGAAGAGCAATGGGCGCTAATTAAGGACTCGCTATCAAAAACTTCTTGTTCCCACACCTAGCGTGGGAACAAGAAAAAATTCTGATTCAGACCCCCAAAATTGACAAAATTGTGAAATATTTGGATTATGCTGTGCCAAGTTGCCAAGGCGGTAAACTGCGCACCATCGGCCAAATGGGACTTTCCAAACTGCGAGCCAGTTGTTGAGCCAATGTCAACATGCCTTCATAACCCTCATAGGCAAATTCTCGTTCCTGATTGATATCCAAAAATGGAATCTTGGCTTTCAAAGCAGTGTACATATTTCTGCCCCCAGCAATCAGAATATCAGCCTGATAATCCTTAAATACTTGCAACAAAATCTTCGGATTGCCATCCTCGATCATTTTAGCCTCTTCCCCCATAATTTCCCGAATTCGAGCTTTATCCTCTTCAGTGGATTTACGGGTGCCAGTGGCAACCACCGTCATTCCCAAATCTTGCAAAGCCGAAACAATTGACCATGACTTAACTCCACCGGTGTATAACAATACCTTTTTTCCCGCCAAACGTTGGCGCCAAGGATTTAAAGCCTGCTGCATTCTGGTCTCTTCTCTTTCAATCAGTGCCTCGGTGCGTTGAACTAAATCCGGATCATTCAATCGTTGCGCAAATCCCCGCAGAGCCTGGGACACATCACTGACTCCATAAAAACTGCCTTCAAACCAAGGAATATCATACAATTCTTCCAAACGCCGCGCCACATTGATCATGGCTTTGGAACACACCATCATGGTCACTTCTGCCCGGTGCATGGTCTGCACTTCTCGGTAACGAGCATCTCCAGAAAGAGTGCAAAGTACCCGTAAACCCAATTCATCTAACAAAGGCAGGACATGCCACAATTCTCCAGCAATGTTATATTCCCCGACTAAATTGATGGAATGCACTTGAATTCCCGAACGCTGAGCAAATTCTGGAATGGGATCAGGTTCACGAGTCCCAATTACCCATTTGATCATGGTCTCTCCGGCAATCCGATTGCCCAAATTCTTAGTCCCATAAAAACCAGCGGCATCTATCGGGACCACGGGAGTGCCCCAACGGGCTTGAGCCGCTTTGCAGACCGATTCAATATCATCGCCAATCAAGGCTGGAACGCAAGTATTGTACACAAATACTGCGGTTGGATGGTAACGGTCAATAGCTTGTTTGATGGAATGAAACAGTCTCTTTTCCCCCCGTCCCATGATGACATCATTTTCTGTTAAATCAGTCGTCATTCCCAAACGATATAAAGTGGGACCGGTTGAACTGGTACCACGATTGTCCCAAGAATTCCCAGCACAGGCAATAGGTCCATGAACTAAATGGGCAACATCCGCAATGGGCAATAAAGCAATTTGAGCCCCATCAAAACAACAACCCCCAGCCGTGGCCCCGGGTTTTAACTTGGCACAGCCAGATTTTGATTTTTGATTATGCTCACAAGCAGGTTCGTCAAGCAATTGAGCAATTTCTTTAGCTTTCATAAGAATAATTCGCCAGTCAGTTATTGTGGAACCCTAAGACAAGCAAATTGGATTCCAATTAATAATCATTTTATTTTCAAATACTTATTTAATGACCCATTGTGAGAAATACAACAATGTCTACATTTTTTAAATCCCAAGTGAAATTCAGAATTAAATGAGCAGCTGGGGAATTTAATTGGAATTTGTTGAGTTGAGGAGATCAGTGCCACCGTAGGTACTGGGAATTAAATCGTATGGGGAACGGGAACTGCCTGTAATGCGATTGATGGTAAAATGACTTCGATATGGAGAATCTATGGGATTATTCGCGTCGCAAGGGGGTAACAATCGCCTGCTAACGTCGATAAAACCAGTGGATAAAGTGAGAAGAGCAGAGCTGAAATTTTCTTCTGGAGATTCAATCATAATTAATCCATCAATGCCCAAACGGGAAGAGGCACTTAGAAAACTGTTGGGAGTTTTAAGTAAGTTATTGGCAATAATATGAATATTTCCACCTTGACCTTCATCAGCTTGAGCCACTAAACTGAAATTATCCAAAACCGTAAATAATGATTTTTGAATACTGATATTGCCACCGGCACTGTTGCCACCATGTACACTGGTGGTAATTTTACCTTCGCGAAGGTCCAGCAGTCCAGAAACATGGAGAGTAATATCTCCTCCCCCGGAATTTTCTGTGGAGGTGTTAATAACCCCATGTTGATTTAAAGTCAAATTGGGAGTGGTAATACTGATTCGTCCAGCTTCTCCGGCTTGAGAATGGGAAGCTGAAGATTTGGCATAAATGCCACTGATGGAATAATCCGGTTCCTGTTTGTCAAAACTTTCCCGATAATCGAGTTGAATCTCGCCCGGAGATTCTAAGAGCAGATGTGACGAATCTCCTGTGATTAAAATAAATTCTCGACTGATAATTTCAATATCTCCACCTTGAGCATTCCCAGAGGTGCTGCTGGAAATCACTGCCCCTTGCTCTAAGATTAATCGATCCGCTTCTAAACGAAGAGAACCCCCTCGGCCAGCACTGTCTTCCACTCCCCGACTGTGGACATAGAGACCACTGCCAAAACCATCCTCTGTTTCTCCATATGGATTGACTCCAGATAAGGTCACAGTCCCCTCAACTTGAATGAGAATATTGCCAGCTTCGCTGCTGAATTTACCTTTGTCAGCCACTGAGGAACTGCCAATACTGGCGCCATGCTGAATCTTTAATTCATTGGCTGTTAAGACAATTTGCCCTCCCTTACCTGTTTTAACTCCATCTAGCCGGGCATGAGACCCTGTGCCTATCCAGGTACCCCATCCTTCTGATTTGGCGCCAATGAGAGTGACCTTGCCAGTGGCTTCAAGGGTGATCGTGCCAGCATCGCCGGGACCAAAAGTGCTGGCATTGATATAAGCACCATCTGCCAATTCGATGTCTTTGGACTGCAAGTAAACATCGCCGGCATGCCCCCCGGTGCTGTTCATCTCAGCATAAGCTTTGATTTTAGGGGCATTGCTGGCTGAGCCTCCATTCCCAGTGAGACTGATACGTTCTTGAGCTTGTAGTCTCAATTGCCCACTGCTACCCCTTCCTCGAGCAGTAATGTCCAAAATGGCGCCGTCTCTAAGTATGATTTCTCGGGCTTCGATAACCAAACTACCGCCATTCCCAGCATATTCATGCAAACTGGTGGTGCTGGCATTCAATTCGGTCAGGGGTTTTTTGCCATCGCTGATCAATTGAACAGTGTCCGTTGCTTTCAAAACCAGATGCCCACCTTGTCCAGTGCTGTGGGTGGCAGTGGAAATCAGCGCATCATCATTTATAAAGATGTTTCCAGCCTCTATAGTTATATTACCTGCATTCCCCATTTCATCAGAGTTCCCTCGAGAATTGGCAATTATTTTACTCGGTACCCCCTGTTCATTATGTTCCCCAATGTTGAGAGCGTGGGCTGCCTGCAGGAAAATATCTGCGCCTTTCCCAGCACCCTGAGTTTCTGTATTCAACTCGGTCCCTTCTAGTAACAAGGTGTGCGCTTCCAATTTAATTTGTTGCCCGGCTTGGTCTCCAGTAGTTTGGGCATACAGGTAACTGTTGCGTAAATTAAGAGCACCTCCTTGGATAAACAGTGCACCTCCTCCGGGACCACTGACTTCTAAACGACTGTGATCTAAGGTAATTTGACCTGTGGACAGGTCCAGAGGTGTTTCATTGATAGGATTAAATTCTCCACTGTGGGCAACACTGAGCAGTCGAATATTCCCTTGGGGGATTTGTAATTGGGCATGTTGAAGAGTGAGGGGACCGGCGAATAGACCCAAGTGTTGTTGGGAATTGAGAGTAAGTTGGCTGCCAAAAATAGAGAGGGGAGAAGGGGAATTGGTGAGGAAACCAAAGGCGGTTACCGGTTCCACAGTCAATAGACTGTCTTGAGGGGTTGAAGCATTGAACCGTCCCTGGTCCCCAAGGCGCAAATAGTCGGCTGTGCTGGCGTAAAAACTGCCTGCCATATCAAGTTGAGCCGTAGGTCCAAATAAAATACCTGCTGGATTAAGTAGGTAAAAATCGGCATAAGGCAGGGTGGATCGGAGAGTGCCTTGAATGTTAGAAGGATGACCACCAGTAATACGAGTGATGAGGTTGTGGATGTGATCAGGGCCAGAAAAGGTGGCAATTTCATCTATTCCTAAGTTAAATTCTTGAAAACTATGGAATAAATTGGGACCGTGTTGCTGCCCAAGTTGAGATTTAATCAGGTAATGTGGACCGGGGAGAGTGAGTTGGGGACCTAAACTGCCGTCGGTCGTGATGGCAGCTGCAAGAGGTTTGTTGATGATCAGTAATAGCAAAAAACTGTTTCTGAATAGGGATAACATACTGGATAACTCCCGCAAGTAAGATAAAATGATAGTTTTATTGCGGCAATTATCGTTCCAAACAGTATTTATTTGCAAGTACTTGAGAAATATTGAATTCAGAGGTTAGGCGGTGACCGCCACAGATTTTATCAGGGCGTAAATGGGTTGAGTGGGGTGTAGATTTAAACGTTCGGCGGATTGTCGAGTGATTTCAGAGAATAGGTGTTGTCCATCTTTAAGTTGCAGTCTGACCAGTAAACGATAGTCTCCTTGTGGAATGAGTTCGAGAATTGTGGTTTTTAAGTGATTGATAATACTGAGGTCTCTTGGATCAGAGCGAGCTAGACTGACATCCCGAGCCAAAATTCGTATCCGGACAGAAGGCAGATGAGTTAAGAGAATGTCGGATAACCAGAGGGTATCTTCTCCGATTCGCACTGGTTGCAGTCCCAAGTCAAATGGTTGAGGATGCCCAAATAATACAGAGACTGCCCCTTGTTCATCAAAGAGGGGAGAATCGGGTCTGGTCAAGGCTTGTGGTAGGGTTTCAATGGTCTCAATATGTCCATCACGCATAAATATGATGCGATCAGCGAGCCTCTCCACCTCTTTGGGAGAATGGGTGATATACAGGGTGGGAATGTGATAGGCTGCGATCAATTCTTCGAGTAGAGTCAGTAATTCATGTTTAGCGCGCCAATCTAACGCAGAAAGGGGTTCATCCATACATAATAGTTTGGGATGCATGAGTAGAGCCCGGGCAATGGCTACCCGTTGTCGTTCGCCACCGGATAGAAAGTGGATATTGCGGTCTAAGTGAGCGCCGAGGTTGGTGCGTTGTACAATGTCTGTGAAATCAATGACAACGGGGCAGGTTTTGGGAAGTCGTTTGAGTCCATAGAGTAGGTTTTGCCGGACTGTGAGATGAGGGAATAAGGCGGCTTCTTGAAAAACAAAGCCAATGTGGCGGGCTTGTGGGGGTAAGTGGTGGCGGCCCTGTTGCCAAATTTCGTCGTTGACTTTGAGTTGGCCACGGGTGTTGATATCCAATCCGCTAATTGCGCGTAATAATGTGGTTTTACCACTGCCAGAGCGTCCAAATAATACGGTTATTCCAGATAGAGGCAGTTCAAAATAGCCGCTGTCAAGGGTAAAATTGCCCAAAGAGAGTTGTAAGTTGCCTCGCATCATGGAGTTAGCCTATTTTGACGCCAAAACGTCGATTAATTCCATAGACCAGTGTTAAGACCAGCAGGGAAAAGGTGAGCATCATGGCGGAGAGAATGTGGGCTTGGGCATATTCTAGGGCTTCTACGTGGTCAAAGATGTCAATGGAGACCATGCGAGTTTCTCCAGGAATGTTGCCGCCAACCATGAGCACGACTCCAAATTCGCCTACTGTGTGGGCAAAGGTTAGGGTGGCGGCGACGAGAAATCCTCTGCTTGAAAGGGGAATGACCAGGGTGAAGAAGTAGTCGAGGGGACTGGCTCGTAAAGTGGCAGCGGCTTGCAGAAGTCGCTGGGGAATGGCTTCAAAGGCATGCATAAGAGGTTGAATGGTAAAGGGTAATGAGTAGAATACGGAGCCAATAATGAGTCCAGTCTTGCTGAAAGTTAATTGTCCGGTGAATCCGAACCAGCGTAGAAATTCGGTGAGGGGACCGGTTGGATTGAGAATGATGAGTAGGTAGAAGCCCAATACGGTGGGGGGTAGGACTAAGGGTAAGGCAACTAAGGCTTCGAGGATGATTTTGTGGTGGGAAGACATGTGGGCCATTTTCCAAGCCAAGGGGGTGCCCAGCAATATGAGAATGAGGGTGGTTAAACTGGCGACTTCTAAAGTTAGCCAGATGGGGGCAAGATCGATGGGATTGCCGAATATTTCAAGCATGTTGAGACTACTTATTGTAGGATATGGTTTGGGGTTAAACCACCCCTTACCCCTCCTTGAAAAAGGAGGGGATTTTTGTTTCGCTCCTTGCAAAAAAAGAGGAGAATTTTGTTTCGCTCCTCGTAAAGAAAGAGGGGAATTTTGTTTCGCTCTTCTTAAAGAAAGAGGAGAATTTTGTTTCGCCCTTCGTAAAGAAAGAGGGGAATTTTGTTTCGCCCTTCGTAAAGAAAGAGAGGATTTTTGTTTCGCTCTTCGTAAAGAAAGAGGGGATTTTTGTTGTTCCCTTCCTTAATAAGTAGGAGTTAGGGGCAGTTATTGCTTGTTTGGGAAATGTCAGGGTTTAAATTTTTTGAAGATCAGACTGGCATTGGTGCCCCCAAAACCAAAGCTGTTGGACATGACAATGTTTAGGTTAACGTTGTCTTTCCGTTCCCGCACAATAGGCATTCCTGTTGCTTGAGGGTCCAGTTCAGTGATGTTGGCAGAGGCGCTGATGAAATTGTGTTGCATCATCAATAGGCTGTAGATGGCTTCATTGACTCCGGCAGCACCCAGAGCATGTCCAGTTAGAGATTTGGTGGAGCTGATGGAAGGGGCGTTGTCTGGAAAAACTTGTTTGATGGCTTCGAGTTCTCGACTGTCTCCAACTGGAGTGCTGGTCCCATGGGCATTGATGTAATCGACAGGTTCCGAGATTGTGGAGAGAGCTTGTTGCATGCATCGCACGGCACCTTCTCCTGAGGGTTGAACCATATCGTATCCGTCTGAAGTGGCGCCATAGCCGACGATTTCTGCGTAAATTTTGGCACCGCGGGCTTGAGCGTGGGAGAGTTCTTCTAAAACTAACATGCCTCCTCCTCCTGCGATAATAAATCCGTCACGATTGACATCGTAGGGCCGGGAGGCAATGTGGGGACTGTCATTGTATTTGGAGGAAAGTGCTCCCATGGCGTCGAATAATACAGTCATGCTCCAGTGGACTTCTTCACCTCCTCCAGCAAAAATGAGGGTTTGTTTGCCCATTTGAATTTGCTCATAGGCGTGTCCAATACAGTGAGCACTGGTGGCACAGGCTGAGCTTATGGAATAGTTTAAGCCCTTGATTTTAAAGGGGGTAGCTAGACAGGCTGAGGTGGTGCTGCCCATGGTTCGGGGCACCATGTAGGGACCGACTTTACGAAGACCTTTGGTTCTCAGCAAATCAGCCGCCAAGACTTGGTTGGAAGTGGAAGCACCTCCAGAGCCGGTAATTAAGCCGGTGTTGGGATTGGAGACTTGTTGTTCAGAAAGTTGCGCATCGGCAATTGCTTCCTTCATCGCTAAATAGGTGAAGGCAGCGGCATCGCCCATAAAGCGTTTGATTTTTTTGTCGATGAGGGCATCTAAATCCACGTGTACCATGCCATGCAGATGGGATCGGAATCCCAATTCTGCATATTCGGGTGAGAATTCGATGCCTGAACGTCCTTTTTTAAGGGATTCAAGAACTTGGTGTTGATCATGGCCAATGTTGCACACAATGCCAATTCCAGTGACGACGACTCGTTTCAATTGTTATCCTCCCAGTTTGTCATTTGGGGAAATGAATAGGCCCACTCGTAAATCTTGGGCAAAATAGATCTCTTTACCGTCCGCTTCCATAGTAGCATCTGCAATTCCCATTACTAATTTTCGCATAATAATCCTTTTTATATCAATTCGATATCTAACCAATTGGGTAACCGGTGTGACTTGTCCGGTATATTTTACTTCTCCAGCTCCCAAGGCACGGCCCCGACCGGGACCTCCCAACCACCCTAAAAAGAAGCCTATCAGTTGCCACATGGCATCCAGTCCCAAACAGCCTGGCATGACCGGGTCTCCTGGAAAGTGACAGTCAAAAAACCAAAGATCTGGACGAATGTCTAATTCTGCCAAAATATAGCCTTTTCCAGTACTTCCTCCATCTTCAGTAATTTGCACGATGCGATCAAACATGAGCATGGGGGGCATGGGTAATTGCGCATTTCCGGGACCAAACATTTTTCCTTGTCCACATTGAAGTAGCTCTTCATAGGTATAGCTATTGCGTTTTGTCATCTGAGTACCTTCATATTGAAAGCGAACTTAAGTTGCAGTTCGGTATTGAGTGTTGCCTTCTTATTCTCAAGCAAGGCTTGAAATCAACCAAAGTGAGGTTGTTTCTTATCGGAGCACTGCGTTCAGCCATTTTTTGCACTTGATTTGAACGATTAATTATTTTAAGCTCATGTTGGGCTCTGCGTTAATTTTCACTGGGATAAAGGTATACTGAATTTACCCAGAGAGTTTTACATTAAAAGTATTCCTCCCCACTTGACTAATTTGTAAAAAAGAGTTAGTTAGTATTGATCTTGCTCAAAACTTCCATTTATCGTATTTTGTTACCATGCCATATTATTTCAAGTGTTATCTGGTTTAAAATTTGCACATCCTTAACCTTCTCAACATGATCTAACAAAGGAAGATTATGACTATTCCAATTAAAATTGCCAAGTACATTCATTCCGTTTGGATGTCCGAAATGATCCTCACCTATCTACATATTGATCATCAAGGAATACTGGTCGGTTGGGGTGGATATCCGCGTCACTACGGAATTCCTGAACTGACTGCCGGCCAATCTGCAACTGAACAAATCAGTTTTTTAGAGGGACTGTTGCCTGTGACTCGCACCCAAGTCCTGCAATTTTTATGTTTAGAAGGGGGACGATATGCCCATGTTCATTTGGTCCCTTTTGAAGAAGGACATTGGATCTTGTTGATGGATGCTACGATTGAATATGAAAAACAGCAGAAAATTCAACAACAAGTCAATGATCTCAGTCTTCTCAGTTATCGACAAAGTCAATTGTTGCAGGAGTTGGAGACCACTCGCCAAATGTTGGCAGAAGAGAACCGCCAACTTGAAGAGAACAGCGTCCTAAAAAGTCGTTTCATTGCCTCTTTATCTCATGAGTTGCGCACCCCACTGACCTCAATTGTCGGTTATACCAAACTCCTTGATCAATCTGCCCAAGACTCTGCAGAAGAGCTTGATTATTTACACAATGTTAAAAATAATGCCAATCATTTATTGACTTTGATCGACAATCTGTTAGAGCAAGCGCAGTTGGAAAGCGGCCAAGTGACCTTACAACTGGGCAGTTGCGATCTCAAACAGTTGATTACCGATATTAAATCCTTGTTTTACCCACAGTCCCAACAGAAAAATCTACAGTTTGAAACCCATTTACAATACAATCTGCCCAATCGTTTGTTGATAGATGAATTGCGATTTCGCCAAGTGCTTATCAACTTGGTAGCCAACGCCATGAAGTATACAGAACAAGGTTTTGTACAAGTGGTGTTGGGTTGGGAAGAAGATCGTTTGGAATTTACAGTGGTCGACAGTGGTCCGGGAATTTCAGCAGATTCCCAACAAAAAATTTTCGCCCCTTTTCACAGGGACAGCGCCGCTCATGCTTACCCTGGAGTCGGGCTGGGACTGACCATCAGTCACCATTTGGTCAATTTAATGGGTGGAGATTTGAAAGTAGAATCTCATTTGGGAGAAGGCTCTGTATTCAGTGGCTTTATCAGGGCTCCCCTGGTTCAATCAAGTCCCACCACTTATCCCAATGCCATCGCCAGAATTCTCATTGCCGAAGACAATGTAGTCATTCATGAACTGATAGAGATTTACCTGAAAGAAGGAGGATACACCGTCATGAATGCCAGTAACGGGGAAGAAGCCGTACAAATTGCCCTCGCCAATCATCCAGATTTAATTCTCATGGACATGCAAATGCCAATATTGGATGGTTATTCTGCAGTTCAACAATTGCGAGCCCAGCAGTTTACCCGGCCTATCATTGGACTTTCTGCCTCAAATTTGTTGGCTGATCAGAATGCTGCTTTGGAAGCAGGGTGCGATCATTATTTAACCAAACCAGTGTCCATAGAAAACCTTCTCACCACTATCGCCGATGCTCTGAGCGAAGTTCCCAAAACCTAAAACATCCGATCTTCATGAGTCGCTAAATAAAAAATGCCCATTAATCTTCCCCCTATTTTTGAATGGGGGGCTGTAATTTTTCCTTATTTTCCATGTAGATATAACTTATCACTGAAACTGCTGACCCATTGGGGACGATAAGCCACCAGTAGGGTCATCAACAAACCATTGATAAATGCTTCTGGGAACAGCATCACGATAATAAATAAAGGTTCATCCCCCAGGTCAGCAAATTGATAGGATTCTCCCATCAATAACAACCCCATTCCCACCAAGCGACTGGCCAACATAGCCAGGGCAGAGCCAGCAAAGGTTGTGACATAGATGTAGATGAAAAAATGCCGGGGCAATCCGTAAAATGTCAGCCAATATACCAGATAACTGACCCCAATGGGAATAATGGCATTGCACAATGCGTTGATCGAAAATCCCATCCATTCCGCATAACCAGACAAAGTCAGCCCCAACTGGGCCAATCCAGTGCATAATACTGCAAATGGCCAACCAAACATCAAAGTTACCGTGGTCACCAATAGCAAGTGAAATTCTAAACCGGCAGTCACTCCAGCAGTCAGTTGCCAAATCAGAGTCATCGCCAAACAAGCGCCCAACAAAATATGGGTGTCTTGAGCATTCTTTAAATGTTGCCAAGCCGCCTGTTTAATTGCCCATAACACAACAATTGCATACAACCCATGAGCCCCCCATAACCAACTTGCTGGTAACAATTGCGCTGTAAAATTCATATTTTTCCTATCAAATCAAGTTATTACCTAGAATTAACTTTGCCTAAACAATTGACAAAGTGCTGTGCAATATAGGCAGCCAAATCAATTGTACACACACTTTGCAATCCTCGCCAAGCTGGAATACTATTCACTTCAACAACCCAATACTGTCCAATTTGGTCGCGCACAATATCCACTCCTCCATACTCCACTCCCACCGATTGGGCAGCAGCCTCTGCCAACTGCATACAGGCAGGCTCCAAATTCACCGGTTCACAACTTGCCCCTTGAGCACAATTGGTTACCCAATGCTCATGACGGCGCAACATAGCTGCCACAGCCTGCCTGCCCACCACCAAGATTCGCCAATCACAATAAGTACAACTCTCTGATTGCCAAGTGGAAATAAATTTTTGCAAGTAATAAACGCCCTGATAGTATTCCCTGTCAAATTCATCCTTCCCAGTCTCCAAACACAATAAACCTCGACCTTGGGCTCCGAATAGAGGTTTAAGCACCCCCTTATTCCCCAAGCTTGCTAAAATTTGTAATTGCTGACAAGTGCGAGGGAAAGACTCTGAGACCCAAGTATCTGGGGTGGGAATCCCTGCTTTTTTGAGCAAAAAAGTGGTCATCGATTTGTCCACGGTCCGCTCAATACTATTGGCACTATTATACACCAACACCCCCCATTCTTGCAAGGCATGCAAAATACCCAATCGCAAAGTGACTTGTTCAAAAGTACCCTTGGAAATACCCCTGACCAACACTCCCAAAGGAAGTTGCTCTTCAAAACCAGGTAGCCTTAAACCATAAGGGGCTAAAGTGTCGAAATAACATTCCTTTAGGGAACAACAGTGAACAGACCGACCCAAATTTGAAAGTGCCCTCTGCAACTGCTGGGTGTGCCAATCCACAGATTCTGTTAAAATGAGCACTTGATCTGACTTCATTCACAATTCACCACAAAAATTGATGACCTATTTAGGAGATCATACACGATTTTTCGTCGCTGTTCAACCAGCCATTGACAACGAGGACCCTGGGCCAAAATGGTGCAAATTGGCAGTCCCGAATCAATGACACTGCCTGCAACAGGTCGATCAGTTACCCAAGCCGGCCAAATTATTTCCTTGGGAATAGCCACTGTATATTCTGCATAAACAATGGCATGAGCTCGAGGTAATGAAGGGTGAGATAATCGATCTGGCAATCGTCCACAACAAGCCAGCAGATGCCAAGCCAACAATTCCCCACCCAGCTGATGCAATTCCACAGTCGCTGTCGGCCTTGGATTAACCTCCAAGATCCAAAACTCTTGATCGTGCAACATAAAATCCACACTGCCTAACCCACACAAACCAGTGGTCTCCACCAAGCGGTCCACCATAATTTGCAATCGATCTTGTATTGGTAACCCTTCCACACTCATGGCCCCCGCATACAAATAAGGACTGGTGGGCGAAGCCGCAAACACCCATTGGGCATTATAACCCACACAATGAGCACGCTGACCATTGGCAAGAAATAGCACAGAATAAGGCAGTCCAGGTACCCACTGCTGATAGTAAATTGAACTCCGATCTTGCTGATTATCCAAAGAATTATCATAAAGTTGAACATGTCCGCCGCCAAATCCACCTATGGACTTAGTTAACCATTTTGTATTAGAAAAGGGAGGTTCCAAACTGGTCAGTGGATGGGGAATATCCAATGCAGTCAGCAAAGAAAAAAAATCTTGTGGACTTTTCAAACGGGTTACTAACTGTGGAACATTGCCATAATATTCTCGATCGCCAATCACATCAATCAGCAATTGTGAACAATGCTCAAAACCACTGCCTATAACCACAGGCACATGTTTGGGAACAGTGGCCACTGCTTTCAATAACGAAGCAGGCTCAAAGCTCAAATCGGCTTGACCCGCCACGGCTTGACTGGCTATGCTACAGGCTTGAGTTTCCTCATCATTAAATAAATCAATCGCATACACCTTTATACCCAATTTATGAGCAGCACAGGCCAAGGGCCTGGCTGAGGTGCTTACAATTAACACTGCATCAATTGGAGGCATCAACATATGGCTAACGCACCACAAAAAACGAACCGCATATCTCGTGTAGGATGTGCTGAGCGTTTTTTGCGAAGTGCATCTGTTGCGTCTATTCTAAAAATTCTGATTCAGTTGGCATGACCGCATCTTGTTTCGGCAACATATCTTTCAACACCTGCCAAACCGTTTCCAAAATAATGGGTTGTGCAAGTGCAGTGGGATGTAAGCCATCTTCTTGTACAAATTGTGGATATCCTATCAACCCTTCTAGCAAAAACGGAACAAATGCTGTTGAATATTTTTCTGATAACTCTACGAAAATATTGTGGAAATTTTGATTGTATTGCTTGCCATAATTGCTGGGCATTTTTATACCCACCAAAATCACCTTGGCTTTGGCCTGTTGACTTTGCTCAATCATTTTTGCCAAATTGGAACGCATAGCAGCCAAACCCAAATTAAATAAACCATCATTCCCGCCCAATTCCAAAATCACAATTGTGGGTTTAAATTTTTTCAAGGCAGCAGGCAATTGAGCCAATCCTCCACTGCTGGTTTCCCCACTGATGCTGGCATTGATCACCTGATGAGACTGATCCGACACGCGTTGGGCCAACAAGTGCACCCAACCTTTTTGAGGAGATAAACCATAAGCCGCGCTTAAACTGTCTCCCATGACAAGTATTGTTTCAGCGGCTAAGACCCCCTGTCCCCCTACCAAAAAGATGATGATACATACCCATTGTTTTAACATTCTTAAATCTCCCAAGAAGTTGTTTTACAAAGTTTATCAGAATTTTTCCAACAAACACAGAAAGTAGAAATAGGAAATTTCCTCTCCCCTGGAATAATTGGAACAGTTTATGGACGCTCTGTAATTATCACATGATTTCCCAATAATACAAGCCCTTCAATGCGAAAAGGTTCAACCAAAATTACGTGATTGATTTGAGTTATCGCCGGAGGATAACTCTTGAATTTCACCCCCTCCAAAATGGCCGGTTGCTTGGGATCACCCTGAATATGACCCGATAAAATTGTATAACGATTCCCTTGAAAATGACTGCCTGCAGCAAAGGTTACATTGTTGATTTTATGAACAATTTCACTTCGGCTAAGAATATGACCGGCTAATATTCCCCCTTCAATTGCTGCTCCCCGAAATTCAAAATTGGCCATTTGACCCTGATTGGTAATATAGCCGGTGACAATGCCGCCTTGCAGTTGACTGTCTTTAGTGATCAACAGGTTAGAGACCCAGCCTTGGTTGTCAACTTTACCTACTAAAATTGCATGAGATAAATTGCCATGAGAACCAATAGTTAAATCCTGATATAAGGTATGAAAACCGGCATGACACACTTCATCTAACCATTCGGTTGTGGGAGGACAATTGAGACTATTCCCAAAATTAAACTGGATAAACTGGGTGGGAACTGGCTTGGACAATTCGAGATCAATTGAAGGTGATGTGGGTTCAGAAACTACATTCAAATCAATCAGTTCAGATGAATTAGGAACTGGCAATATCGTTGTATTCTCAGGCAATTCTATCTCAGTGTTTTCAGGTGATAAAGCTGCATTCTCGAGCAATGAATCAGTATTCTCAATTGGAATGGACATATCTGCATTCTCATTAAGCATAGGTATGTCCATATTTTCAGGTAAAACGGGCATATCATCGGTATGCTCAACTAAAATGGGCACATTGGCATTTTCTGCAGAAATAGAGTGATCAGTTTCACTTTCTATATCATCATTTTCAATCGATTCAGGGGTTGCCAAAGGTTGCATTGGAGGCAATTTTCGAAAGATGGCTTGGCAGTCCCAGTCCTCATCCAAAATAAAATTGATAGGATTGAATTTGGATTCACAATTGCCTTGCCAACCGCCAAATTCAAAGCCTTGTCCAGGTTGAGCTTGTAAAGATAAGTGACTGTCAGGACTGAAATAATGGACACAGGGACTGTTTTTTTCTTCGCAACTGTCTTGATGCTGATTGAGGGCGACCAATACTTGCCCTTCTCCTTGAACAGTGAGAATTAACTGGCGGATGGGTTGAAAATAAGCTGTACAGAGAATGGAGCCAGTCATCCAAATGGTACTGTCTAAACAGTCTCGATGCCCACCCCAGCCACTGAATACGGAATTTTTATTTTCCAATGGGGTAAAAGTGACTGTGGTACCCGGCATAAATGAGGCAATGCAGGTGGTTTGACAGATTTTTGGGGGAGTTAATAAGCAGTTGTGATGACAGTCAAGACCAGTTGGGGAACTGGTGACTTGCCCTTGACCTTGTCCCACAAGGTTGAGTTGTAAGGTATAGAGTAATGGGGTGTTTTCCGTAATTGTTTCTGGATAATCAGAGGGTTGTGGAAAGTTAGATTCCGAAGGAATCAATTCTTCAGTTTTGTCCGGAGCATTGGGAATGGAGGGCGGCGAGGTGTTGTCGTTTGTGTTGTTGTTTATGGAAACAGCATCTAAAATGGTCCCGGTGGCACGATAATTTGTGGCAGACAATTGAGCATTGGGGCTTGGGGAACTGAGAAGGATTGTGAAGGTTTCGGTGGGTTCAGGATCCTGGTCAGCGAGAATGGGAACAGTGACGGTTTTGGTAAGTTCCCCAGCAAGAAAAGTTAAGGTGCCTGAAGCAGTTAGGTAATCAGAGCCAGCTTGGGTACTGCCATTTTCAGTGGTGTAGTTAAGGGTGATTATTGAGGACGAGGGATGGCTGAGGGTAACAGTAAAATCAAGGTTGGTGGAGGTTTGGGAGTTTTCGGTGACAGGGGCCGGGGGGTGAATGCTGAGGGTGAAGCAGTGTTGGGAATCTGTAATGAGATTTGGACCTCCAGGAGTAATGCAGCGAAGGGCAAAATCGCGTTGATTGTCATTGGTGTCCGTGCCGTCAGGAAAACGTGAGAGTCCCACCAGAATTTCTTGAGCGCTGTCTTTTACAGTGGTCGCTGTGGTTTCTACATAGAGACTGAAGGGATTGGTGTTGCCGGTGTAAGTAAGGGCGTCTATGAATTGGCTGCCACGTTTGATGGCGATGGCGTCGGGGGAAATAAGAGCATTTTCAATGAGTTCTTTATTGGGACTGATTTGGAAGTCACAGTTGGGCACGGTTTGGGAATTTCCACAGATGACATAGTAGTCACCTGCAGCCAGTGATAAGTTTGGCAGTTGATAGCTGCGATAAATTTGATCGGTGGCATCGGTGAAAAATTCAAGGGTATAGTTTTCTAGGTTAAGGGCAGAGGTGCTGATATTTTTAAGTTCGATAAATTCTGCAGAGTCTTCTTGAGGGGGTGTGGGTTGGTCATAGTCGACTTCATTGATGATCAATTCGCTGTCGTTGTCTTGAATGAGAATGGTGTGGGTGGTAATGATGCCAGGCAGGGCATTGCTGGGTTTTTCTAAGTTAATGAGAATGGTTTCATTGGTTTCAAGTTCTTGATCTTCAAGTAATTTGATCGGGAGGTTGGTTTCGGTTTTTCCGCTGGGAATGCTGAGCGAGTTGTTGCTCAGTTGGTAGTCTTGGTTTAGGGTGGCAGTGCCGCCAAGGGTGAAGGGAATATTAAGTGTTTGGGTAATTGGTTCGGAGAGTTTTATGGTCAGGGTGATGGAGGTGGTTGCTTCTAAAAGGTGTTGGTTGGTGCTGGTAAATGAGAGTGCCGGGCCTAGGGTGAAATTGTCAGAGAAGGTTTGGGTTTGACTGGAATGGCCAATCCAATATTTTGGATCATTGAGACAATTGAGTAAGCCAGATCGGTCTCCAGTTATGGGTCCTTGATAACGGGCATTTTGGATTTGTTGAAGGGCAATGGCATTGAGTCCCAACGTAAGTCCTAGGGGTAAGGCACTGGTTTGGGAATTGGTAGCTTCGGATTGCCAAATTTGATTTCCGCTGTTGTTGAGAGCAGCCAATATGGTATCATTGTTTTGATAAGCAATGAGTTGGTCGCCTTGTTCCGAAAAGTTGAGTGTTCCAGAGGTGGTTATGGTCCCAATTGAAGCAGTAGAAATGCTGAGTGTGACAACGGTCCCGGCGGTCAGGTCATTGGCCGGCGCGGTCCAGGTGATAATGCCTTCTCCAGTGCGAAAACCAGTGGCATTGGGGTTTAACCAACCGTTGTCAGTGAAATGGATTTGTTCCTGGGCGGGAAGGGAAGTGAGAATTACAAAGGCAAAGTTGTCTGGATTTACGGAATTATAGTGTACAAAAGCTATATCCCCGGGGGTTAGGGCGGCTTGAGCGAGTTGTCCCAGTAGTAATAGGGGAAATAGGGTGAGATTGAGCAGGTGATTTTTCATAAAATGATTTGGCAAATGGGTTTATTTGAGTTGTATTGGGGTTAATGATCTTTTATTATAGTCAATTTTAGGTCATTTGCCATCTCACAAGGAGAATTTTATGGGGTCTATTGTTACGGCTGATCTTTGTGATCATTATCCTCAATTGGTTAGGGTTGCCGATCCATTGTTTCGGAGTTTTGGGGCAAAAAGCGCATTTAGTGGGCAGATTCAAACAGTTAAGGTGCACGATGATAATGTGTTGGTTAAGGAAAGTTTGGGTCGTTCTGGAAAGGGACAGGTGTTAGTGGTAGACGGGGGAGGATCGTTGCGCTGTGCTTTATTGGGAGATAATTTGGCTCAATTGGCGCTTGATCGAGGGTGGGAAGGGATTGTGATTTATGGATGTATACGGGATTCAGCGGCAATTGCTGGACTCCCCATCGGTGTTAAGGCGTTGAACACTCATCCTTCAAAAAGTAGTAAAAAAGGACGTGGGGAGGTGCAGGTTCCGGTCAACTTTGCAGGGATTACATTTTTTCCGCAGTGGTATTTGTATTCCGATGAAGACGGAATTTTGGTTTCAGAGCAGGAGTTGATTATAAGGTCTTAAAAGTTTGAGGTTTATTGTGGAAATGAATAAATGATGGCTTAACCGTTATACTCGCATATTGTTGATGGTTTGAATCAGAATTGTGGAATGAATAAAATGGGGTTTGCTTATTTTCTCGTTCCCACAATCTGCGAGGAAATGTGTACAGTGAGGCTCCGCATCACAAAATGGGAGTAATTCTTTATTAAGCATCCACCTATTGACAGCGTGCAGCGGTGCCACACGCGTTCCCATGCAAATCCTGGGAACGCGAGAACATCCTGTTAAATAGGTGATTTTTAAAGCAATCTATAGTGTGTTAGCTATAGAATAGATGTGATTCTTATGCTGAAAATTCCATTCCCTTATATCTTAGTCAAAGCATATCCTTTTCTAAAGTAATTAAAAATTGAATTACTTCTTCACATTCTATTTTCATCTGGGGCAGTTGGGCTGTGGCATCTGATAAGGTTCCAGCTCGCCCATATTTTTCTAGATTTTTACACAATTCTACCACTCGATGAGCCCCTAAAATAGAGGTTGCTCCTTTGAACTTATGAGCAGCCAAGTACAGCGCTTCTCCATCTTGGTCAGCAATTGCTTTTTGCAGTTCATTCAAATAGTTAGGCAATTCTTGCATGAATAGTTTAATCAACCATTTGACATCGTGTCCTTTCATATTATTGCGCATGTCTTCAAGAATATAGGGGTCTATGGGACTGTCTACAGGCGGGGCGGTTGGAGTGGTGGGTCGTTTTTTAGTGGGAATGGCTGAAATATCTGAGGGATTTAACCAAAGGGCTAGCATTTTTTTCAGGTCTTCAAATATTACAGGTTTGGTCAAATAGTCGTCCATGCCAGCCGCCAAACAACGTTCCCGGGTGGAAGGCATGACGTCAGCAGTGAATGCAATGATTGGAGTTTTGGGTCGATGACAGTGAGTTTCAAAGGCTCGAATTTGAGTGCTGGCGGCAAATCCATCCAATTCTGGCATGTTACAATCCATAAAAATGAGGTCAAAATCTTGTGTTTGTATTATATCGACTGCTTCTTGTCCATTGTTGGCTAAATATACTTCGCAATTGAGTTGAGTTAGGATGCCCTTACTGACTTCTTGGTTGATCAAGTTGTCTTCTGCCAATAAAACGCGCCATTTTGGATAAGTCAATTCAGGAAATCTATGGTCTTGAACGGGAATTTCCAGGGGAGATTTTTGTAATACCGACAACAGACAATGAATAAGATTGGTTTGAAAAATGGGTTTTTGGAGGGTGTTGGCCAGATATACTTGCAACGATGAATCCAATTGGTATTTGAGAGGAATAATGAGAATGATAGCTAGATCATGGAATCGAGGATCAGTTTTGAGAATGGGAATCAGATTGGTTTCTTGTTTGTCTACTGTACTGTCAACCAGTATCAATTGATAGGGATATTGCTGCTCATGAGCGGTCATAATTTCCAAAAAGGCTTTTTCTAAATCGGGAACGGTATGAGTTTCCATGCCAATATCCTGAGTTTCTGCCAATAGAATTTGTCTCAGTGTAAGATTATCAGCCACGATGAGTATTTTTTTATCGGCCAGCATGGGGTAGGGAATTGGGGTTTCGAGAGAGGAGGAAGTGAGTTTTTCTAAAAATAGGCTGAAGTAAAAACGAGTACCCTTATTGGGTTCACTGGTCAGATCAATTTCTCCACCCATTTTGTAAACGAGTTGCTGCGAGATAAACAGTCCCAATCCTGTGCCATGGTAGTAAGGCTGGGAATTTTGGTCTTGAGAATAAAGTTGAAATAGGTGAGGTTTGGTTTGAGGGGAGATACCAATTCCAGTGTCGATGACTTCAAAGTGTAGATTAATTTGATCTTGATTTTCTTGAAGTATGGAGACTCGCAGTAAAATTTGGCCGGTGGGGGTAAATTTAACGGCATTGCTGAGCAGATTGTTGAGAATTTGGCGCAGCCGACTGGGGTCACCTAACAGTTTTAAAGGCAGGTATTGAGGGAGTTGACAGAGCATTTCGAGTCCCTTTTGTTGGGCAGTGCCAGCAAAAAGGTTGACTACATTTTCTATGAGTTCTCTTAAGTTGAATGGAGTGAGACTTAGGGTAAGTTCTTTGCCAGCTTCAATTTTGGAGAAGTCAAGTATGTCATTGATTACTGTGAATAAAACTTGTCCAGAATTGTCAATCATTTTGACATAATGCAATTGTTGAGGGGTCAAATGAGTTTGCAGAAGGAGTTTGGTCATGCCCAATACACCATTCATGGGAGTGCGAATTTCGTGGCTCATGGTGGCCAAGAATAGGCTTTTGGAACGGTTGGCAGCTTCAGCGACTTCTTTGGCACGTTGGAGTTCAATTTGGATTTGTTTGCGGTCGGTAATGTCTCGCAAAGAGACTAGGGTAAGCCATTCTCCTTCCCACTCGATATCAGAGACTTGAATTTCTCCAGTGTGATGTTGACCTTGTTGGTCAGTAAAGCGGAATTCGGCTTTGTTGCCAATGTCAACGGGGGCGCAAAAACTTTTGCCCATGAGGGCACTTGGAGGGGCTTTGTAGAGTTCGGTGGCAGCCGGGTTTACATAGAGAATGATGCCTTGTTTGTCGATGATGATGATGGCATCGCGATTTTTTTCAATGATGGCCCTGAATTTTTCTTCACTTTGGCGTAGGGACTCTTTGGCTTGTTGACGGGCTAAAGCACCTCGAATGCCGTCGCCAATGACTTTGAGAATGAAGATTTCGTATTGGCTCCATTGTCGCTCTTTGTGGCAGTCATCGAGTCCCATGAAGCCCCAAAATTTTCCATTAAAATGGATGGGAACGACTAGAATAGAGATGACTTTGTAAGATTCGAGTAGGGAGCGGGTGGGTTGTGGGAAGTCTTTGACCAGTTTGACAATGGGTTCGTGTTGGCTGAGGAGGTCATACCAGCCGGGCAAATAGCGGGTGTAAGAGAGGTTTTTGAGTTTACGGGAGGTGTTGTAGGGTTTGTATTGAGTATTTACCCAGGTAAAGCATTGATTGATAACGATTTCTTGGGTTTCCGGGAGTTGGTGGTTTTCAAAGATGTAGACTCGATCTACTGCTGTGATGCGACCCAGGATTTCTAGGGCAGTTTTGATGGCTTTGTCATAGTTGGGAATGGTAAGGAGAGTGTGAGTGACTTGGGTAACTCCACGGAGGAGTCGGTCTTGTTCATGTAAGCGTTCCTCAGCGGCTTTGCGTTGGGTAATGTCGGTATTGGTGCCGACCAGACGATAGGGTTGGCCTTGGTCATTGGTGATGAGACTGCCACGCACGATCATCCAGCGTAAGTGTCCTTGTTTGTGAATAAGGCGGTGTTCGACTTCAAATACCGGGATTTTGCCTTTTAGATAGTCTCGGGAAGCTTGACGCACATAGGCAACGTCTTCTGGATGAATGAGGGCCATCCAGGCTGAGAGTTGGTTGGGAAGTTCATGATTTTGGTAGCCGAGGAGGGCTTTAAGACTGGAGTCTAGGTAGAGTTCATCGGTTTGAATATGCCAGTCCCAAACTCCAGTTTTACCGGCACTGACTGCCAAAGCATAGCGCTCTTGGCTAATTTTAAGGTGGTGTTGGGCATTTTTGTGGTAGCTGATGTCATAGGCTACTTTTAGGCATACATTTTGTCCATTGATCCATTGAATTATTCGGGTGTTGATGAGATACCATTTTTGGGCGTAATGACTGTAGCATTCCCAAACCTGAGTGGTCTCGGTGGGGTGGTTTGGGTCTCCTAGACTGCAAGCCGGGGTTGACTGGGAATTGGGAGAGTGGGAGGAGGGGCTATTGCAGCAGAATGGGCAGAGGTTTTGGGAGGAAGGAGAGCGGCTGATTTGTCCACAAATTTTGCCGACTACGTTTCCAAACAGGTGGCGTCCATATTGGTTGATGTAGAGGATTTCGCCGCTGGGGAGGTCGATAATGTATACCAAGGCGTCTAGGCTATCGAGAACTTGCAACAGGCAGTCTTGGGCAGTTTGAAGTGGGGGATGTGACATGGTCCATTGGGTTCCTTGTGACTGAGTAACCTTACTTTTGATCTTTTTTGGAGGAGAAAAGGGCAGTGATTCCAAACTTTTTCTTAACGGACGGAGAGTAAAGTGGGGTTATCAATACGTCTTTACTGAATTTAACTTGAATGAGGCAAGGTTTTTTTCGCTGAGGGGGTGGTTGAATAAGGTTGATAAATTGAGTTATAATCTTAGTTGAAGGTCGCTATGGAATACAAGTTTTGTGTATCGACGGAATTTTATCGATCCTTCTTACTCTATAAAGGGAACTTTTAGGCTCAATTGGGGTGATTCAGATTGGGTTGAGTCGGTGAAATCCAGCTTTTGTCCTTAAACCAATCAAAGAGTGCCTAGATTTCTTAACCCGCCATGGTTGGCCCCCTTTTAACTTCTTTACTCATTTCAGATTATTTTAAATAACCCTCATATGAAACTCAAAGGTGAAAATAGCGCCTCTCAATCCTCTTTTAAGGGTGAAGGTTGTTCTTCAGCTAAAATAATGGGGATTTTTGGGACAGGTCGCTCCGGCAGCTCCTGGTTAGGTTCTATTGTCAGTTCACATCCAGAAGTAGCCTACCGATTTGAACCTTTTCATCGTCTTAAACATTTGCCAGCGGTGGCCCAAGCGCAACAACTCTTGGAATCTGCTGAATTAACTGAGCAGGATTTGGCGAGTGTATATCAAGTTTTATTGCCTGCTCATCCTCGCGTGGAACGCCCCCCTTTTTTTCCAAAAAGTTATGGGATGAGTTGGGGTAAAACAGAATTGCGTCCCTTGGCTTTACGATTTGAAATACTCCAAAGTGTCTTTCAAAAAATTTATTCTGTTAAAAAGTATATCCCCCCACTGGTTTTTAAAGAGGTCACTATGGAATCCATGATGAGTAACGTCTTGGAAAAGACCTCGATGAAAGTAGTATATCTGGTGCGTCATCCTTGTGCAGTGGTTGCTTCCACTTTAAAAGGTCAAAAGGAAGGCGTGATGCCTGTGGGCCGCCATGCCATTTTGGATAAGTTGTTAAGGAAATATGAACCCGACCTTGCTGAGCGGGTAATTCCACAATTGTCTCAATTAGATGCTTTGGATAAGGAAACTCTGTTGTGGCGAATTGATGTTAATAAGGGCATGGCAGCAGTACAGCAATACCCTCATATTTTATTGGTGGTGTATGAAGAATTGTGCGACCAACCCATGCAAGTTTCCCAGCGTGTTTTTCAACATTTGGGATTGGACTTTTCTGCTCAAACCGAGGCATTTTTAACACAATTGACTCAGCCGGAACTTTCTAAGTCTAAACGGTGGCGGGAAATTGGAATTGGTAACTATTTTTCAGTATTTAAAAATCCTGCCTTGGTGAAAAATAAATGGAAAGACACTTTGCCCAAAGAATCTCAAGCGAAAATTGTAAACTGGGTTAAGGACAGCACAGCATTTACTCATTGTGCCCGCATTGGGAACTGGGAATGAATATCTCAAATTTAATCACTCACGTTACGCAAAAAGAAGCTATCGACTATGAAGAATCAATAAGTTATAAAATAAGCCCTAAAACGTAAGTCTTTGATTTTTCATTCTGCAAAGTCTTACCTGTGTAAGGTCGGTTAACTATATTAACTTAGCCCTATATAACTGGGTGAGCAACCTAACCTTTGAGGTTTAATCCCAATAAGATGGGTTTCAATATGCGATCTATGAAAAAATGAGAGTTGCCCATTGGTTAAGATATGTTGGAGTGGAGGCTTTAGCCGGCCGGCCCTTGCCATTTGTGTATGTGGGGGGATGCCTACGGCTGACCGGCTAAAGCCTCCACTCCAACATACCGGCTAAAGCCTCCACTCCAACGTACTGGCTAAAGCCTCTACTCCAATGTACCGGCTAAATCCTCCACTCCAACGTACCAGCTAAAGCCTCCACTTTAGATTATGTGCGTAAAGTGAGTTAATCAGTATTTTAAATTCGTCAAATTGCTCATTTTAAAAATCTGTCCATCCACCGTTTTACCACTGTAAACTCATTCAACTTCAACTTCGCCACTGGTTTATAACCTATTTGGCAACATTCTACACTTAACCCTTTCCACTGTGAATCTGCTTACATACCCATTCCCATGATCCATTGGGAAAATGGAATTCTGCCTTCATAATGTGACTGGGTAGAGTATAATCCATAATTGATTAACAGTCAGCCTAGGAAATTTCTCTATGGAAAACAGTGTCATAGTAGCCGCCGCTCGAACTGCCATTGGCAGTTTCAATGGAACTCTATCAGCCATACCTGCCCATCAATTGGGAGCCAAGGTGATAACTCATCTGTTGCAAAAAACAGGGGTAGCTCCCAACCAAATTGATGAAGTCATTCTCGGACAAGTTTTAACAGCTGGGGTGGGACAAAATCCGGCTCGTCAAACCACTTTGGTGGCCGGTTTGCCAGTGGAAGTTCCAGCAATGACCATTAACAAAGTTTGTGGCAGCGGTTTAAAAGCCGTGCATCTGGCCGCCCAAGCCATTGCTTGCGGAGATGCCAAAATTATTTTGGCTGGGGGACAGGAGAATATGAGTTTAGCCCCTCATGTTTTGCCCGGCTCGCGACAAGGCACCCGAATGGGCGAATGGAAAATGTTGGACAGTATGATTGTCGATGGCTTATGGGATGTTTTTAATGATTACCATATGGGGTGCACTGCCGAAAATATTGCTCAACAATATCAATTCACTCGACAAGCCCAAGATGAATTTGCCGCCAGTTCCCAACAAAAAACTGAGGCAGCTCAAAAAGCCGGTTACTTTGATGAACAAATTGTGCCCATTGAAATTCCCCAGAAAAAAGGAGATCCTCTCATCATCAAACAAGATGAATTTCCACGGGCGGGCACCACAGCTCAAAGTTTGGCAAAATTGCGACCGGCTTTCAGTCGGGATGGAACGGTCACCGCTGGCAATGCCTCGGGTATCAATGATGGTGCCGCCATTCTATTGGTCATGAGTGAACGCCAAGCCCAAGCTTTGGGACTGTCCCCCATGGCTCGTATAGTTTCCTATGCCAGTGCCGGCGTCGATCCAAAAATCATGGGCACAGGGCCCATTCCCGCCACTCGCAAATGTTTGGAAAAAGCGGGGTGGAAGCCTGAAGACTTGGACTTGATTGAAGCCAATGAAGCTTTTGCTGCTCAAGCAATGTCCGTTAATAAAGAATTAGGTTGGGATCTGTCAAAGGTCAATGTGAATGGGGGGGCTATTGCGCTGGGACATCCCATCGGCGCCTCTGGGGCTCGCATCTTAGTTAGCTTGGTACATGAAATGGTTCGTAGAGGAGCGAAGAAAGGCTTGGCAACCTTATGTATAGGGGGAGGACAAGGCGTTGCTTTAGCGATTGAATGCTAATTATTTCCCAACTGTTATTCAAATAAAAATTTCCCTCTCGTTCAATTGGGACTCCCTGTTCCCAATTGAACGGCAGGGGAATGCTCATCACCTTAATTATCCTACTCACCCAGCTCATTATCATGAATGATCTCAGAATCATAAAAAAATATCCCAATCGTCGCTTATATGATACCACAGTCAGCAGTTATATCACCCTAGAAGATGTTAAAAAATTAGTCAAGCAGCACATTGTTTTTTGCATTCAGGACGCCAAATCTGGAGAAGACATTACTCGCAGTATCTTGTTACAAATCATATTGGAACAAGAAGAAGAAGGAGAACCTATTTTTAGCAGCGAAGTCCTTGCCCAATTAATTCGATGTTATGGGGATACTTTTCAAAGCATTGTGGCCAATTATTTTGAGCGCAGCCTAGGACTGTTTGCAAAACAACAGGATGATCTCCGGGAGAAAATGTACAACCCGCTGTCTTTAATGACTGATATTGCTGAACAAAATATCAATTTATGGAAAGATATGCAAGAAAGTTTTTTTCGAGCCACTTTATCGAGTCTCAAATTGGATAAGGATAAAGAGGACAAACAAAATACTCCAAATTCAGACTCTCAGTGAATTTTAGGTACTGAAATAACTCCAGATATCCTATTGACGAGTTATTATTTATCACCTCCCTAGAATTGACAAAATCCTAAATCCAGTTTATGCTATTTGTTGCAATGCAACATTCTTCCCTTAACAGAGAAGAAAAGACCATTTTTTCCCTAAAAACCACGCAAAGATTATCTGAACACACTTTTAAGGAGGACCTAAATGAGCGGAAAAGTAGCCCTAGTTACAGGAGGTACTGGTGGTATTGGTACAGAAATTTGTAAATCCCTAGCCAATGCCGGTTATCAGGTTGCCGCCACTTGGTTGGCTGGAGTTGATGATGGAGAAGGGTGGCAGGCCAAATGTAAGGCAGAAGGATTTCAATTTGCCATTGTAGAAGGAGATGTTTCTAAATTCGAGGCAGCCACCAAACTGGTCAAAGAAGTAGAAAGTCAATTAGGTCCCGTTGACATTTTAGTCAATGGAGCAGGTATTACCAAAGACGGCTTTTTCCACAAAATGAAATGGGAACAATGGGAAGCTGTGTTGAGAGTCAATTTGGACAGCGTTTTCAATGTCACCCGGCAAGTCATTGGTGGTATGAGAGACCGTGGATTTGGGCGCGTCATCAACATTTCCTCAGTCAATGGGCAAAAAGGCCAAGCCGGCCAAGCCAATTACTCAGCTTCCAAAGCTGGCATGCACGGTTTCACCATGGCCTTAGCTCAGGAAGTGGCCAGCAAAGGCATTACTGTGAATACTATTTCCCCTGGCTATGTTGCCACTAACATGGTCATGGCGATTAAACAAGAAGTGCGCAATGAAATTATCAAAGGCATTCCGGTAGGTCGTTTAGGTAAACCTGAAGAAATTGCGTGGCTAGTCACCTTTTTAGCTGACGAACGATCCGGCTTTATCACCGGTGCCAACATTGCCATCAACGGTGGAATGCACATGGGATAAATTTCCCACCCCAAAATCGGCCTAACCTCACACATTATTTGGAGACCACGAATTATGCAAAATGATCTTATTCAACAATGGACTGAACTCAATAAAGCCGCCATGCAAGCCATTAAAGAGCTGGGCGAAATCAACACCAATGCCATGACCCGCCTGACTCAACGCCAAATGGAAATGGTCAATCTATACATGGAAGGAGGCGCCAAGCAATTGGAAACCCTCAGCCAAATCAAAGGGATGCCAGATATGGTGGCAGCTCAGTCCCGGCTGTTTGCCGAATTGAATGAAAAATTGATGGAAAATGCCCGGCAGACTGTGGAAGTATTGGTAGAAGTGAAAACGGAACTGAATGCTTGGGTTGAAAAAGGGATGCAAAATGCGGCCAGCAATTTACCGGTTAAAACTCCAACTGCCAAAAAGTAAATCTTCCCCTCCACACACTCGTTTTTCCTTTCCCCCCTTTTAACCTCCCCTAACCCCTCCTTAGAAAAAAAGGAGGGGAATCCTTTCTGATTTCTGGAATTATAGCTAACGCACTATAAAAAGAGCTCATATGGACCGCGTAGGATGCGCTGAGCGTTTTTTGCGAAGCGCATCTGTCGCGTTAACCTGCCGAATAAACATCCCGCGCCACAAAATTATGGAGACTCGAATGTAGCCTTCCTCCATTGATGCGCTGATTAACTCCAATTCGATTTTTCCCTCCCCCTTTTTTTAAGCCTCCCCTAACTCCTCCTTGGAAAAAAAGGAGGGGCAGTTTTTTTATTTCCCCATTCTGAAAATTCTAAAATGCTGTAGATTCTGTTTTAAACAAGCAGAAGATGACAAAGGATAATTTCTAGTTTATCATAAACTTCACATTTTATTAGGAGTGATTGATGATGACGAGTATAACCACTAAACAAGGTGATCGGGGACAAACTGGCTTAATTGGAGGAATTACGGTTTCCAAATCGCATATTAGGGTGGACGCTTTAGGTCATATAGATGAGTTGTCAGCTTGTATTGGTTTGGCACGGGCTATTTGTCAAGATGTTGAAATTAAAGATATATTGAAACAGATACAACGGGAATTATTTGTTGTAAACAGTTCTCTGGCCGCCCCGCCTGACAGTCAGAAAAAGAAGGCGATCGTTAGTAATGATATGGTGGAGACTCTCACTAAACAGGTAGAGCAAATTGAAAATATTCCAAGTATTGTGATGGGGTGGGCCGTTGCTGGGGAATATTTGGAATCAGCTTATTTAGAAGTGGCTCGTACAGTATGTCGGCGGGCTGAGCGACAAGTGGTTAAAATGAAGGAAGAAGGTGAAAAGTTTGATTTGCCGGTCATTGCCTATTTAAATCGGTTATCTGACCTGCTATGGTTATTGGCAAGATTGACTGAATTGCGGGCGGGAATAACTGCCAATTTAGAAAATATAGCTAACACACCATAAAAAGAGACCGCGTAATAGACTGCGTAGGATGCGCTGAGCGTTTTTTGCGAAGCGCATCAATCCGTTAATTGTAAATTATGAATGGTTAATATGTAGGATATGCTGAGCATCAATCGAAGAAGGCTATATTTGAGTCTCCATGATTTTGTGGCGCGGGATGTTTATTCGGCAGATTAACGCGACAGATGCGCTTCGCAAAAAACGCTCAGCACATCCTACATAGGATACCGGAGACATGTGGTCTCCTTTTATGGTTCGTTAGCTATACTTCCCACTTTTTAAGTTAGAGAATACCAATTAAGTATTGTTTACTTAGAGTTTTGCCTATATTCCGGTTACCGCCCAAGGATGAGCGGGGTAACCGACCCCTCCTTAATGGTTTATTTCTTCCGAAAATCGTTTATTTTAATGGGAAACACCGGGATGCTTATGTTTTTTCCTCCTGTCTTAATTCTATTCCTTTTACTCTTATGGATACCAAATGGCTGGGCAGCTCCGGTCAGTGAAAAAATCAACTCGTTAATTTTAACACCACAGGAACAAACTTGGTTAGAGGCTCATCCGATAATTCGTTTTGGCACAGATCGCAATTGGATACCTTATGCCAAATTACGAGACAATGGAAGCATTGCTGGTATTGAGGCCGACTTGCTGGCTCGTATTTGCGCCTTGACCGGGGCTAATATTCAATTGGAACTGGGCGTGTGGAGTGATATGGTAATCCGGGCGGAACGTGGGGAATTAGATGGTTTGGCCGTTTCCGCTGCACACCCGGAACGAGCTGCCCATTTTTTCTTCAGTGACAGTCCATATACTGTTTCTCGTTACATTTATGTCCATGCTCGTCATTTATCTGCAGTGCATTCAATGGCTGATTTGGCTGGCAAAAAAGTGGGTATGCAACGGGGTAATTTGGCTGAACAAAAAGTATTGGCGCGTTGGCCTGAAGTGAGACCTGTGTTATTGGACTCTAATTCGGCGTTGGCTGTGGCCTTACTGAATGGGCAAATAGAGGCGGCTATTTCCAGCATTTCCTTTTTCTTGAGCATTCGGGAAGAGGTATTGCCCGACCTGGTAATTGCTTTTGCAGTGCCAGATACTGAAATACCTCTTCGTTATTCAATTCGCAAGGAACATCCGGAATTGCTCAGCATAGTGAATAAGGCATTGGCTTCCATCAGTCAGGATGAAATTTATGCCCTTTTAATCAAATGGGGAGCAATTTATAATTCATCCATTCTCGATAAAAATATTGTCTCCACATTGTCTCTAACTGAGCAGGAACAAACTTGGTTGAGTCAACATACAAATTTGCGTTATTGTTTCAGTCCAGTTTGGAAACCTTATGATTATTTTGAAAATGGCCAACATGTGGGAATGTTTAAGGATTACCTAGACTTATTTGCTCATAAATTGGGAATCACTTTGGAGCCCATACCTACCCTGGTCCCAGATGATGCCTCTTTGGGTTGGAAAAAAGCTTTGGATTTTGCCAAAAACAGACGATGTGATTTTATTTCTGGAGCGGTGCGTACTGCGGAGCGAGAAAATTATCTCAATTTCAGTCAATCTTATTTCAATATCACCCAAGTTCTCATTGCCAAACCGGATAAAACTTTTGTCAGCAATTTGGAAGCTATTCAAGATCAAACCATTGCTGTGTTGCCAAATTCTGCTGTGCAATCTTTATTACAACACGATTTTCCTAATTTGAAATTGGTCACTGCTGATACGGCGAATATGGAAAAAATGTTAGATGAAAATGAAGTATATGCCTTTGTAGTGCCATTGGAGAATGCGGTGCATTGGTTAAATGAGCGATTGCACAATTACAAAATCATTGGCAAACTGGATTATGCCTATCCCATTTCTATTGCCATCCGCAACGATTGGCCGCTGTTATTGAGCATCATGAATAAAATGTTGGCTTCCATCAGTTCCTCAGAGCACAATGATATTCTACGCAAATGGACCACTCATACTTTGGAAGAAAAAATAGATTACCGCCAATTGTTGCAGATAATTGTTGGGTCTCTGTTGATCATCATGATTATTCTCTATTGGAATCGCCAGTTGGCCCATTCTCGTCATGCTTTGCAACAGGCTCAAACCACTGCCGAAAATCATGCCGAACGACTTCGTTCCGTGATCACTGCCATGGCTGAGGGAATTGTGATGCAAAATTGCAATGGGGAAATTGTAGAATGCAATGCAGCTGCGCAACGAATTTTGGGACTGAGCAAGGAACAAATGATGGGCAAAACCTCACTTGATCCATATTGGCGGGTAATTCGGGAAGATGGTTCCCCTTTTCCTGGCAAGGACCATCCTCTGCCCCTGGCTCTGCGCACTGGACATTCCCAATACAATGTTATTCAAGGAATCTACCGATCCGATGACCAATTGGTGTGGATTTTAATCAATGCTGAACCTTTATTTCAATCTGGGAACAAACTTCCCTATGCTGGAGTGGCCACTTTCACCGACATTACTGCCACTCGCAATGCCAAATTAGAAATTGAGGAACAACGTCGTACACTGCAAGCTGTGGTGGAGAACATCCCTGCTGGAGTCCAAGTCTTTTCCCCCGAGGTAAACCTATTATTGTCCAATCGCCAGGCAGAAGAATTGTTGGGGCAGCCCACAGTCCCACAAGCTGGAAAAGATTTAACTCAAATCTATCCTGTTTTCATTCATGGTACAGAGACTCCCTATCCTCCTAACAAAATGCCAATCATCCGCGCTTTGGCGGGAGAGAATTCCATGGTGGAAGATATGGAATTACGCCGTTTTGATGGCAGCCGCATCTTGCTACAAGTCATTGGTGCTCCCATCCATAATGAACAAGGTAAAGTCGTTTCCAGTGTAGTCATTTTTCAAAATATCACGATTCGCAAACAAACGGAAACTGAACTCATCCGGGCTCGTCAAGCTGCAGAAGCAGCCAATCAAGCCAAAAGTGTCTTTCTTGCCAATATGAGCCATGAGCTGCGCACTCCTCTTAATGCCATTCTTGGTTTTGCCCAAATTCTTCTAAGCGATTCCCAATTGACTAAAGTTCAACATAATCAAGTACAACGAATTTTAAGTGGTGGAGAATATCTGCTCACCTTGATCAATGACATTTTAGACTTGGCTAAAGTGGAAGCTGGGCGTTTCGAACTATTACCAGAAATATGGAATACTCAAGGGTTTTTCCAAGATTTGGAGCATATCTTCAAACTGCGAGCCGAACAAAAAGATATCTTTTTTCGCCATGAAGTGGTTGGGACTCTCCCCCAAAGTTTATATGCTGATGACAAACGATTGCGCCAAATTCTCATCAATCTATTGGGAAATGCCCTCAAATTCACTGCCAATGGTACAGTAACTTTACGCACTTACTTTGTTGAAGACAAACTTTGCCTAGACGTTTCAGACACTGGAATGGGCATTACTCCAACTGATCTAAAGAAAATTTTTCAACCTTTTCAACAGTTTGGAGAAGATCGTTATAAAGCGCAAGGCACTGGTTTGGGACTGGCTATTACCCAACGCCTGGTTGCAGCCATGGGAGGGGAACTCAGTGTGGACAGTTTATGGGGACAAGGCAGCACGTTTCACGTCAAAATTCCCGTGGAAGTGGTTTCCACTTTTCGAGAAACTGAATCACAGACTGATCAGCCAGCAGTCATTGGCTACCAATGTTGCCAAGGCAATGAGGCATTTAAAATCTTAGTGGTCGATGATATTGCTGACAATCGACTGGTATTGCGACATTTATTAGAACCTTTAGGCTTTATAGTGGCAGAAGCCCATGATGGACAACATTGTTTAGACATCGCCAAAACTTGGTTACCCGATTTAATTTTCATGGATTTACGCATGCCCAATTTAGATGGATTGGAAGCAATACGACAATTACGAATTTTACCCAAATTTCAAACTGTTCCCATTGTCGTGCTGTCTGCCAGCATTTTTGCAGAAGACTGTCTCCAAACTCAAGCTGCTGGCAGTAATGCCCATTTGGGCAAACCGATTCGTTTGAAAGAATTGCTAGACACCTTAGGCAAATTACTCCCACTGGTTTGGAGTTATGCCGCTACCCTTGATGAAAAAGCCATCCCGGAACCTTTATCCCAGGAACAATCGAGGTATTTTCAAGAATTGGTCAATTATGGAGACATCACTGGTCTTCAGGAACTGATTGAACACTGGCAACATTCCGGCTGCTGCCCAATTCTCGTGGAAAAACTCAATTGGCTCATGCAACATTTTGATTTAGAAGGATTAAAGGAATTAGCAGAATTTTATGCATCCTAAACCGTTCCCATCCCCTCATTTTTAGCTGTCTGAATCAGGACTGTTAAATTTCTGCTTCCCATGCTCGGCATTTCTCGTTCCCATGCTATGCATGGGAATGCGTACAGAGCACTTGTAGGATGGGTTGACGATAGGAAACCTATCAATCGCGTTCTCTCGTTCCCATGCAGAGTGTGGGAACGAAATAACATCCTATTAAATATGTCATTTTTAAACCAATTTATAGTGCGTTAGCTATATGAATAACACAAAAAAATATTTTTTACAATGTCTGCACTCACTACTGATATTGTGGATATCAGGAACAGTGGTTTGGGCACAAATTACCCCATCGTCAAATTCCAAGTTGGATTTGACACTGGAGGAACAAAATTGGCTAACTGCCCACCCGGTCATTCGTTTTGGCACTGATTCCAATTGGTTGCCTTATGCTAAGTTACGGGAAGATGGCAGCGCCATTGGTATTGAAGTGGACTTGTTGGCCTATGTCAATGCGTTGACAGGAGCAAATATCCGTTTGGAATTGGGACGATGGAGCGATATGGTCGCACGGGCAGAGCGAGGGGAATTGGAAGGTTTGGCGGCATCAGCTGCCCATCCGGAACGAGCTGCTCATTTTTTGTTCAGCAACAGTCTTTACAGTGCTGCCAGTTATATTTATGCCCGTACCGATTCCACTTCCTTGTTGCGATCAATGGAGGATTTGGGTGGCAAAAAAGTGGGTATGCTGCGTGGCAATTTGTTGGAACAAAAGATACTGGCCCGTTGGTCCCAGATCATTCCCGTTTTATTGGACAGTTATTCTGATTTGGCAGTCGCCTTGTTAAATGGGGAAGTGGATGCGGCAATTTCCGGAGTTTCATTTCTGGTGAATATACGAGATTCTTTGCTACCTAATTTCAGTATTGCCTTCACTGTACCCAATACGGAAACTCCCCTAGTCTATTCTATCCGTAAAGAATATCCAGAATTATTAAGTATTGTCAATAAAGCATTGGCAGCAATGAGTCAGCAAGAAATGAATGTCATTCTTGAAAAATGGGGAACCGTGCACAATGCTCCCACCCCTGGACTTTCATTAACTCCAAAAGAGCGCGCTTGGCTGGCTGAGCATCCTAAAATTGTGCTGGGCATTACCGATCAATTCCAACCGGCTGTAGTTACACAAGGCAATGGAAAATTGTCTGGACTGGTGGTGGATTATCTCAACTTGCTTAATCAGCACTTGGGGAGTAACTATTTGCAGTTACAAGTTGAACATGACTGGCTCAAAGTGACTGATAAAGCTTTAAAAAGGGAATTGGCTGGATTGGCCTCTGCGGTTCCCAATTCAAGTTGGGACCAGAGTTTCCTTTACACCCAACCTTATTACCACGGTTATTTGCACCTATATGTTAATAAAGATAGCCAAGAAATCAACAGTTTAGTTGATTTAGCTGGCAAACGAGTCGGATATATGGCCGGTTTGAAAAAAATTGAAGATTTTATTCAGGAACAGAAAATTGCCAATTTACAGCTCGTTCCCTTAAACGATAATTTGGCTATGGCCACAGTTTTACTTGAACAACAGGTAGATGCTGTGGTTGGTACGCTTGATTTTGAATGGTGGCGACGCCAAAACAGTTTGGTGGGAATTAAAACTATTGGAATTCTTCCTGACAGTCGTTTTCCAGTCGTGATGGCAATTCGCAATGACTGGTCTCTTCTTACCACCATTTTAAACAAGGCCCTGTCCAATATTCCTGCTTATGAGCATGAAAGAATCCGCAAAAATTGGTTAGGTACCGGGGACAATGCTTCCCAATTGCTCTCTCGTTTACCTTTGACCGAGGATGAACGCAATTGGATACAGAGCCATCCAGTGGTGCGGGCTCGGGCTTCCCGATTTCCGCCCTATCATTTTTGGGACAGTGGAGCCAAGGGTATTTCCGTGGAATTATTGAACAATATCGCTGAAAAAGCAGGTTTTAGAGTGGAATACGTTTATCCTAATCTCAATTGGGCAGATGCTTTGGAACGGATTCGCAAAAGTAAAGATTTGGATATCTTGTTGACCGCCAAATATACTCCAGAACGTGAAATTTACTTAAACTTCACAGAAAATTATCTGCATTTGCCATGGGTGATTTTCACCCGTAAAGATGAACATGGGGTGTATGGTCTGGGCGCTTTGGCTGGCAAAACCATTGCGATGGAAAAGGGCTATGTTTTACAGGAGCAGTTGGCTAAAGACTATCCACAAATCAAACAATTAACTGTTCCCGATGCTGCCCAAGCTTTATTTGCAGTCAGCAAGGGTCAAGCCGATGCCTATGTAGGCAATCTTACCGTGGCTCAGTATCATATTGTCCAACAAGGATTCAGTAATTTGAAAGTGGCCGCTGATGCAGATTTGGGTGCCCACAAGCAGGCTTTTGCAGTGCGTAAAGATTGGCCGCAACTGGTCTCAATTATCAATAAAGGCTTAGCCGCCATCTCCCCTGAAGAACGCAATATTATTCAACGCAAATATTTCAGTGTCGAATTGACAGAAACGATCGACTATCGCTCCCGTCTAGAAATCATTGGGGGCGCTCTATTGATCATTATGATCATCCTGTATTGGAATCGCAAATTGGCCCAGTCTCGCCAGGCTCTGCAACAGGCTCAAACCATTGCCCAAACTCATGCCGAACGTCTGCATTCCGTATTGGATTCTATAGATGATCTTATTTTTGTCCTTGATGCTCAAGGATATTTTATCGATTCTTACCAAGATGATTTGGAAAAAATGATGATGTCACCCGTTGACTTTATCGGTCGACACTATCGGGAAATTTTACCAGTCTCATTAAGTGATCAACTGGATCAAGCTATCCTCCATGCTCAACGCAACGGTCCCCAAAGTTTTGAATATCCACTCAAAACTCGCTCTGGCTGGCACTGGTTCAGTGCCTCCCTTTCTGCTCGTTATGATGCCAAGGGCCAATTCTCTGGCAGCACAGTGGTTGCCCGAAATATAAGCGAACGTAAACGAATGGAAGAAGCTTTGCGAGACAGTCAGTTGAAATATCAACGCCTGGTCGATGACATTGGCCCAAACTGTGTCATTTTTAGCAACCATGCTGATGGCAGCGTGGAATATTTAAGCAATAGTTTTACTCATGTATTTGGTCTCTCCCCTGAAGAGGCCATGGGCCGGACTTGGCAAGACATGGTTTCTTGGGACAAAGGGACTTTAGAAGCTGCTTGGGACATTCAAAGTCAATTTCAATCGGGATTGATGGACGTTGCAGAATTGGAAATGCGCTTTACTCACAGAGATGGCAGTCTACGTACCTTGTCGGTCACTGCTCATGCAGTATATGATGAACAGGGAAAACACGTCTACAATCAAGGAATTGCCCTTGATATCACCACTCGTAAACGAGCAGAAGAAGCCCTTCGTCAAAGTGAAGAACGCTATCGCTCCTTAATCACGGCCATGGCAGAAGGAATTGTCATGCAAAACTACCATGGAGAAATTATGGAATGCAATGCTGCTGCACAACGAATTTTGGGAGTCACTAAGGAACAAATGATGGGGCGCACTTCAGTTGATCCTCTTTGGAAGGTAATTCGAGAAGACGGTTCGATTTTTCCTGGAGAGGAACATCCTCTGGTCCTGGCTTTACAAACGGGTCGTTCCCAATGCAATATTATTCAAGGAGTGTATAGACCCAATGGAGAATTGATCTGGATTTTGGTCAATGCCGAACCTTTATTTCAACTCGGAGAAAAATTACCCTATGCGGGAATGGCTACTTTTACCGACATCACTGCCAGTCGCAATGCCAAATTGGAAGTTGAGGAAAAACGTCGCACTCTGCAAACTGTATTGGAAAATATTCCCGTTGGTGTACAGGTATTTGCCCCCGACCTTTCCGTTCTCATGGCAAATCAACGAGCCGCAGAATTGCTGGGACGTCCGGTATTAAACAACACTCAAAAAGAAGATTTACAGCAGACTTATGAAGTTTTTATTTATGGCACAAACATCCCATATCCACTTGAAAAAATGCCAGTTATCCGGGCTTTCAGCGGGGAAATTTCCATGGTGGAAGATATGGAAGTGCGCCGTTTAGATGGTTCTAAAGCCTTGTTGCAAGTTATCGGCGCCCCCATTCACAATGAACAAAATAAAATCATTTCCAGCATCGTTATTTTTCAAGATATTCTTGCTCGCAAGCATGTTGAAGAAGAACTCATTCGGGCTCGTCAAGCTGCAGAAGCGGCTAATCAAGCCAAAAGTGCTTTTCTCGCCAATATGAGCCATGAACTGCGCACTCCCCTCAATGCCATTCTCGGCTTTGCTCAAATTCTCCTCAGCAATCCTGGTTTAGCTCAGTCCCAACTGAATCAGATACAACGCATTTTAAATGGAGGAGAATACTTGCTCACCCTAATCAATGACATTTTAGACTTAGCCAAAGTGGAAGCCGGCCGTTTTGAACTGTTACCAGACACGTGGAACACTCAAAGTTTTTTCAGGGAACTCGAATATATATTTCAAACTCGGGCTGAACAAAAAGGCATTTACTTTCGCCATGAAATTGTAGAAGCCTTACCTCAAGCTTTATATTGTGACAATAAGCGTTTACGTCAAATTATCATCAATTTATTAGGGAATGCCATCAAATTCACTGCAAAAGGGGGAGTTGTTTTACGCAGTCATTTTGTAGGAAACCATTTGCATTTGAAAGTCATAGATACCGGCACTGGCATTGCCCCGGAGCATATTGAGAAAATTTTTGAACCTTTTCAACAAACTGGAGAAGATCGTTATAAAATTCAAGGCACTGGATTGGGACTGGCTATTACCCAACGTTTGGTGGCTGCGATGGGAGGAAAATTGAATGTCGAAAGTGTATTAGGACAAGGCAGTGTATTTCACGTAATTATTCCAAGCGAGGTAGTTTGTTCCTTAAAAGCAGCTCAATCCACTTGTGGGGAATATAAAATTACTGGGTATCAACGTTCTCAAGGAACAGGCCCCTTTAAAATTTTGGTCATTGATGATATTGTCGACAATCGGGAAGTGCTGCGTTATCTGTTAGAGCCCCTTGGTTTCAATGTTATCGAAGCCAAAGAAGGTCAAGAAGGCATCACTTTGGCTCAAATTGAATTCCCAGACTTAATATTGATGGATTTACGCATGCATGGAATAGACGGATTAGAAACTACGCGACGATTAAGGACTTTGCCCGCATTTAAGACAGTTCCCATTGTTGCATTATCGGCCAGCATTTTTGCTGATGATTATCAACAGACGCAATTGGCTGGCTGTAATGCCCATTTGGGTAAACCGGTGCACTTACGGGAATTGCTGGATACTCTAGGTCAATTACTGCCCTTAAACTGGAATGTTGTGAATCCTGTGGAAAAAGATGAAAGAATTGAAATGGTTCCAGAACCGTTATCTTCAGAACAAAACGATTATTTTCAAGAACTTGTGTCGTGTGGCGATGTTTTAGGCCTACAAGAATTGGCCAAACATTGGGCCAAGTTAGGATGCTGTCCCATTCTCTCGACTCAGTTAACTGTACTTTTGGAAGGTTTTGATTTAGACGGTTTACGAAAGTTGGCAGAGTTTTATATTTCTGACTAGCCTTCAGTCTATTTGGTAGGTATTGAGTTGTTAGATGGGTTATCGGTTTAAGTTAGACTGTAAAGATGCTTGCTCTTTCAATTTCCATATTTTCCCAAGTAAATCCGGTTCTAATAGGTCCCATTTCCAGACGGTGTCGTCAAAAGATAATGTAAATGGTAATTGATGTTTTCTTTCGTTCCCACGCCATGCATGGGAAGGAGAGAACGCTAACCATTTAATTGTCTGAATCAGAATTATAGAATGAACAGAATGAAATTCCACTTCCATTCTGTAAATTCTAAAATTCGGCAAATTTTGATTCAGTCCCCGGTCATGAGTTTTTCATTAACCTACTGAAACGCAACTCTTTAAAGAAGACGTAAGAGGTTGGTGGGCTAAGCCAGAAGAGGACTGGTCCGTTTTACTCACCTCCTCACGCTGATTTGGTGTGACGTTTTCTTCCGTAGATAAAAAACGGTCTTGATAGGGGGCTTGCAAAGAGGCATAGTAAGGGATGTTTTGCCCACTCCAGTTGAGATTTTTTACTCTATCGAGGGGAGAGCAGAGGGAAGATCATTAATCCGTGAAGGGTACCCAATTCCCAGCATTGACCAATATTTGCCATAGATTGTCTGGCAGCACTAATTTTTGTTGATCTTGTTTGGATAGGTTCAAGCGAATTTGATCCTCTTGACCGGTTTGGATTTTGCTCAGCCAATCGGGTTCCATCAGTAATTCTCGTCCCAAAGCCACGAGTGGCAATCCAGTCTCTAATACTTGTAAAGCCTGTTCTGGAGTGCAAATGGATCCCACCGCAATTATTGGTAATTTCCCCGCAATCCGTTCGTGAATTAACTGGGCACGAGGACGCTTATCCCCCAAATCACGTAAAGAGCCGCCCCAAAAATTCATGGTCGAAATGTGTAAATAGTCTAAGTCCCGAGTGGCAAGTGCATCAACCAATTGTAGGGTATCTTCAAAAGTGATGCCCGGGGTTTCAATTTCTTCCGGAGATAACCGATATCCCACAGCAAAGGGAAAGTTGGCTTGCCGTCTGACTGTTTTAATGACTTCGTCAACAATGGACAGTGGGAATAGTAAACGTTTTTCCAAATTGCCTCCCCATGAGTCGGAGCGACGGTTGGCATGGGGGGAAAAGAATTGTTGTAGTAAATATCCATTGGCGCCATGAATTTCAACACCGTCAAATCCCGATTGGATGAGGCGCCGAGTGGCTTCTCCAAAGGCGGTGATGGTGCTGAGAATTTCAGTTTCAGTCATGGCTCGAGGAATGTGGGAATTGGTGTGCTCGGCTGGAATATTGCTGGCGCTGAGGGGTTGAGCATCGGGTAAAATATTTGGTGGACACATGCGCCCACCATGGTAAATCTGTACAATGGCTGGAGTCCCTGCTTGGCGAATGGTATTGGCCAAGTGGGTTAGACCAGGGAGATATTCGTCGCTGTGCAGACTGAATTGGCCGGGAAAACCCTTACCTTGTGGAGAGACATAACCACAGGCAGTGATGACTGCGCCTAAGCCAGGGGAGCGTCTTTGGTAATAGGCAATTTCTCCGTCAGATAATTGTCCATCGTCTTGTCCAGACCAGGTGGTCATGGGGGCCATCAGAATACGGTTGTTGAGTTTAACGCCACATCGAAGGGTCAGAGGAGTTAACAGGGGTTGATAACGAGGGTTCATGAGGGTTTTCCTTGATTGACAAGAGGCTGAAATTAGGGTTGATAATGTTGATTGAGGTTGATGAGTTGGAATTGTCTCCCGTTATAAGGTTGGCGTCAAGATGAGTTTAAAGGGATAAACATTCAAGCTTATGTGCTAATTTGGAGTAAACTGACTGGTCGATTTTTCATTGATAAAGGTTGAAAGGTGAGTAAAAAAATGAATAGGTCTCTTGTAAAAGTATGTGACACAGCAGCTGGAGTAGAAACTTTAGCTGGAGTGGAGGCTTTAGCTGGAGTAGGAGTAGAGGCTTTAGCCGGAGTAGGAGTGGAGGCTTTAGCCGGTCAGCGGTGGGCGCCTTGCAATTTGAACATGTGGAGTGATGCCCACCGCTGACCGGCTAAAGCCTCCACTCCATTTTAAAACTTCCAGTCCACTTTATCGTTGCCCACCCTACAAGGCTAATTTAGAGTAAACTGACTGGTCGATTTCCCATTAGTAAAAGTTGAAAGGTCAGTAAAAAAACTAATGATCTAAAAAAAGTTGACGCGGCAGTCCAATATCAGGTATAACAAGCAGGTTGACAATAAAGTTTAACTTTTAACTTATCCCTTAAATAATGTAAATTATTTTTAATCCTTCACTAAACCTAAATGTTCAATTCCAATTGAGGAGATACCCGAGTGGCACAAGAAACCTATAATTATCAGGTTGTTCGACAATTTGCCATTATGACCATAGTCTGGGGAGTGGTGGGCATGACTGTCGGTGTGTTCATCGCCGCCCAACTTGCTTGGCCATGGCTAAATTTTGATATACCTTACTTAACTTTCAGTAGACTCCGTCCATTACATACCAATGCCGTTATTTTCGCATTCGGAGGCAGCGCATTATTTGCAACTTCCTATTATGTGGTACAAAGAACCTGTCATGCTCGCCTATTTTCGGATTTCTTGGCAACTCTTACCTTCTGGGGTTGGCAGGCAGTCATTGTACTGGCAGCCATCACGTTGCCATTGGGAATAACCCAAAGTAAAGAATATGCAGAGTTGGAATGGCCCATTGATTTGTTGATTACTGTAGTATGGGTGGCTTATGCCATTGTTTTCTTTGGGACGATTGTGAAACGGAAAACTCCCCATATTTACGTAGCCAACTGGTTTTATGCAGCCTTTATTCTCACCATTGCCATGTTGCATATCTTCAATAATTTGGCTATTCCAGTTTCCTGGTTCAAATCATACTCTGCATATGCTGGTGTTCAGGATGCCATGGTCCAATGGTGGTATGGTCATAATGCGGTGGGTTTCTTCCTCACCGCTGGCTTCCTGGGCATGATGTACTATTTTGTGCCCAAGCAGGCTAATCGTCCAGTCTATTCCTACCGCTTGTCCATTGTCCATTTCTGGGCGTTGATTTTTACCTATATTTGGGCAGGTCCTCACCATCTGCACTATACCGCTCTTCCTGACTGGACTCAGTCCTTGGGAATGGCAATGTCCTTGATTTTGTTAGCACCTTCTTGGGGCGGGATGATCAATGGTATTATGACCTTGTCCGGAGCTTGGGAGAAACTGCGCAGCGATCCAATCTTACGCTTCCTCATCGTTTCCATCTCCTTCTACGGCATGTCTACTTTTGAAGGACCTATGATGGCGATTAAAACCGTCAACGCCCTGTCTCACTATACTGATTGGACGATTGGACATGTGCATTCTGGGGCTCTTGGTTGGGTCGCGATGATTTCCATGGGCAGCTTATATTACCTGATTCCCCGCATCGTGGGTCGTGAACTGTACAGTCTCAAATTGGTAGAAGTTCACTTCTGGACTGCCACCATTGGAGTCGTGCTCTACATTTCTGCAATGTGGGTATCTGGTATCATGCAGGGTCTTATGTGGCGCGCAGTCAATCCTGACGGCACTTTGACCTACAGTTTTGTGGAATCCGTACAAGCCATGCATCCCTACTATGTGACCCGTTTCCTGGGAGGCTCTTTCTTCCTCTTCGGCATGCTGGTGATGGCCTACAATATCTTCAGAACCGTCACTCACGATAAACGAGTGGCTATCAATGATGCGATTCCATCCCCCGCTCACTAACCACTTTACATTCAGGAGAAACAGTCATGGCCGCTACCGGACACGAAAAAGTTGAAAAAAATATTGGGTTGATGATCGTGCTGATTATCGTGGTTATCAGCATTGGTGGATTGGTCCAAATCGTTCCCCTATTCTTTATGCAATCTACCACTCAAGCCGTAGAAGGTCTCAAACCTTATCCTGCTCTACAGCTAGTGGGACGAGATGTTTATGTTCGAGAAGGCTGCTACTTATGCCATTCTCAGATGATTCGTCCTTTCCGCGCGGAAACTGAACGTTACGGACACTATTCCGTGGCTGGGGAATTCATCTATGATCGACCCTTCCAATGGGGTTCCAAACGCACCGGTCCTGACTTACATCGAGTCGGCGGTCGTTACAGTGACGATTGGCACTATGCTCACCTTATGGATCCTCGCGCAGTCGTTCCCGAATCAGTGATGCCTGCCTATCCTTGGTTGGCTGATACTGGAATCGATGGCGCCGACATTCAACACAAAATGCGCACTCTCAAAGATTGGTTTGGGCACCCTTACACTGAAGAAGAAATTGAGAAAGCTCCCAAAGCTGTTGAGGGTAAAACGGAAATGGAAGCGGTCATAGCTTACCTACAAAACTTAGGCACAACACTCAAAACGGTGAAATAAGTTATGGAATTACTGGTATTTCTACAATCGGCGTGGACCGTAATCGTCATGATATTATTCCTGGGCATTGTCGCCTGGGCTTACAGTGGCAAACGCAAAACTGAATTTGAACAGGCAGCCCAACTTCCTTTAGAAGATGACGATGCCGTCCAACCCACTCGCAAGGAGAAGCCCTATGTTTGATCCCACCTTATTTGTCAGTCCCTTTTGGAGCTGGTTCATCATCATCCTCACCAGTGTCGGCATTATTGGCGTATTTTGGCTCATCCGTTGGATGTCCACAGATCGTCCCAAGCCCGACCAAAAAATTGAAACCATGGGTCATGTTTGGGATGAAAACTTGGAAGAACTCAGCAACCCCCTGCCACTGTGGTGGTTGGGAATGTTCTACATCACCTTGGTATTCGGCATCATCTACCTCTTGCTCTACCCTGGCATGGGTTCCTTTGCTGGACTGCTCAACTGGACCGAAATCAAGGAATATAACCAGGAAATGAAAGCCGCTGAAGTCAAGTATCAACCTCTGTATGACCGCTTCAAAAGCGAACCTGTTGAAACCCTGGTCAACAACCCAGACGCCCTCAACATCGGCCATCGGCTTTACATGACCTATTGCACCGTATGTCATGGCTCAGATGCTGGCGGTGGACCTGGCTTCCCTAACCTGCGCGATGCAGACTGGCTATATGGTGGAGAACCCACTGCCATCAAAACCACCATCACCGCCGGTAGACAAGGCATGATGCCCACTGCCCAACAAAACGGGCTTAATGAAGCGGATATTACCCATGTCGTTGAATACATCCTAAAGATCAGCAATAACCAACATGACTTAGCCGCAGCAGAACAAGGTCAAGCTGTGTATGGCAGAATCTGCATTGCCTGTCATGGCCCCGATGGCAAAGGGATGGCTGCAGTCGGTGCCCCTAATTTGACTGACAACATTTGGCTATACAACGATGGAAATGTCCTGAGAGACAGCATCACCAAAACTGTCACTCACGGCAGACAAGGCAAAATGCCGGCTCATGGCACTTTCCTGGGCGAGGCCAAAGTACACCTACTCACTGCTTACATCTACAACCTACCCAACACTCAAAAATAACCCCCTCCTGTTCTCTTTACCCCAAAGAGAACTCAACTCATCCCCCTCCTTTCTTCACTAAGGAGAGGGGCGCTTTTTCATTTTGCAGGATAAATCCCCTTGCATTTTCTACAAATAAGCACTGACAATCCTTTAAAGATTGGCAGTCCTGAATTTAACTCTGCTCTTTAAGAGGAAAAAAGCTCCCTCCGTTCTCTACAGGGAAAGAACGAGACCCGCTCACTCCCCTTATTATTCAGCCGCCCAACTATTTTTGTCCCTTTTTATAGTATAAATTATGACTCACGATACCCCCCATTCCACACCCTCAGAATCCGCCAATACTCCTGAATCTGCTGACGTGACTCTCTACGCCAAGCATCAAAAAATCCACCCACGGCGAGTTTTTGGACTCTTCTCCACTCTCAAAATCCTCAGCGTCATCATCCTACTGGGTATCTATTACATCACCCCTTGGCTGTTATGGAACGGCCAACAAGCGGTCCTCCTCGACCTGCCCACCCGCAAATTTCACATCCTTGGCCTCACCTTCTGGCCTCAAGACCTCATCTATCTTGCCTTCCTGCTCATCATCGCTGGCATCTCCCTCTTCTTCTTCACCACCCTCGCTGGCCGCCTCTGGTGCGGCTTTGCCTGCCCCCAGACCGTGTGGACCGACATCTTCCTGTGGATGGAACGCTGGGTAGAAGGAGACCGTCCTAAACGCATAAAATTGGACAAATCTCCCACCAGCCTGCGCAAAATTCGCATCAAAGCCACCAAACATCTCCTTTGGATCACCTTTGCCCTCTTCACCGGCTTCACCTTCATTGGTTATTTCAGTCCCATCAGAGAATTGGCCACCGACCTCGTCCATTTTAACCTCAGCGGCTGGCAAACCTTCTGGCTACTTTTCTACTCACTTGCCACTTATGGCAATGCCGGTTGGCTAAGAGAACAAGTCTGCATCTACATGTGCCCCTATGCTCGATTCCAAAGCGCCATGTTTGACAAAGACACCCTGATCATCGCCTACGATCCCAACCGCGGCGAACCTCGCGGTCCCCGCAAAAAAACCGATGACTACAAACAAAAAGGTCTGGGAGACTGTGTACAATGCACCCTGTGCATACAAGTGTGCCCCACCGGTATCGACATCAGAGATGGACTGCAGTATCAATGCATCAGCTGCTCAGCCTGTATTGACGTCTGCAATGAAGTCATGGACAAAATGGGCTATCCTCGCGGTCTGGTGCGCTACACCACTGAAAACATTCTCACTGGCAAAACAGCCACTCACGTTTTTCGACCTCGAGTCTTTGTCTATGGTGGCATTCTCCTCAGCCTGTTTATTGGGACCGGCTATGCCATTGCCAATCGACCCCTGCTGGAATTGGATGTGATACGAGACCGCAACAGTCTATTCAGAGAAAATGAAGCTGGGCTCATTGAAAATGTGTACACCCTGAAAGTCATCAACATTGACAAAATTGCCCATGAATACCAAATCTCTGCCAAAGGTATTGAGGGACTGCAGATCAAAACCCATCGCCACATTCAAGCTCAACCGGGCGAAGTGCAAGAAATTCCAGTCCGCTTGCTAATACATCCTGAACAACTCAAACAACCCAGTTCCAAAGTGTATTTCACCCTCACTGCCCTCGACAATCCATCTCTTCATACCACTGAAGAAGCCCGGTTCCTCGGTCCCTTCAATAGATAAAACATCACCCCCCCATTTAAAAAATTCAATTAAGATACATTGGAGTGGAGGCTTTAGCCGGATGTCGTTGGAATGGAGGCTTTAGCCGGATGTTGTTAGGTGCATTGCAATTTGAGTGTGTGGGCTGATGCCGACCGGCTAAAGCCTCCACTCCGGCTAAAACACTGTAGGGTGAGCAAACGTCCTTTTGGTTGCCCACCCTACCATTAGACTTTTAGCAATTTTATTTTTTCGTATGTTACCCACTTCGACTTTTTTGCTGTTGGGACTCATCCCGAACTTCCAACTCACCCAACGCCTTCCGAATAAACCGTTTACCCTGATTGCGCTGATGAGCCCGTGACTCCACATGGGCACCCCCTCTGTGCGAGATCAATGCCTGAGCGGCCCAATTTCTACGTTTTAACTTCATACATTCACCTGTCTGTTACCTATCGTCTTTCCAATAATATAGGGCGCAATAGTGTTAACGTATTGCGCCGCATGTTGGCCCCAAATTTACGGCCACTCCCTTAATTTCGTTTACCTATCGTAAAATCAAGGATTGGAGGAATTGCCTGGTCTATCGCATTTTCATACAGCGCAATACGCTAACGCCATTGCGCCCTATATTATGTCTTATCGAGACTGTTGTTGAGTTAGCGCAAAAGGACGTGCCAACCCAACCCACGCGGGCTTCTTGTCACAAGTATCGTAAACCTGCCACACAATAACTGCAAATGACCTCTGAACTTATTCATTCCCCTGACTATTATAGCAAACTGGCAGCCACCTTGCGCAAACAAAAACAATTCGAGGCTGCTTTACAACACTGTCACCATGCCCTAAGCCTGGACCCGCGCCATGCAGAAGCCCATTATCAACTCGGACATGTCTATGCCCAACTTCAGGAATTCTCCCAAGCCCTCATCCACTATCAACGCGTTCTCGAACTCGATCCCACTTCAGTCAAAGCCCTTTTCAACTTGGGCAACACCTTAGCCCATCAAAGAAACTATGATCTGGCAATTCAGCATTATCAACATGCCCTAACCTTGGCCCCTCACGTTCCCGCTCTACATAAATCTCTGGCCCAAGTTTTCACCACTCAATACCAACTCACCCAAGCCACCGCCTGTTACCACCACTTATTAACTCTCGATCCAGTCCACAATGACCAATATTATCAACAACTTGGACATCTGGAACTGTTAAAAGGGCACGTTCAACAAGCGCTGGCCTATCACCAACAAGCCATTCAATTAAATCCCAACGCTTTAGAACTTCACAGCCACTTACTCAACACTTTAAACTACTCCACTACCCACCGCCAAATCGACATTTTGCAAGCCGTCCAACAATTTAACGATCACCATCTTCTACCTTTTAGTCAAGCCATTCTCCCCCACCCAAACCTTCTTGACCCCCAAAAACGTCTAAAAATTGGCTACTTATCTGCAGATCTATATCGACACGTAGTTGGCGCCAGTTTCCTATATCCCATTCTCGCCCACCATGACCACACTCACTTCCACATCACCTGCTACTACGATAATACTCCAACTGACCAAATTCATCAACAACTTCAACAATTTGCCGATCAATGGCTGCCCTGTTTTGACTATACTGATGATCAACTCATTGCTCAAATCAGAGAGGACCGCATTGATCTGCTCATCGAACTCATGGGACATCATCCCCGACAGAGACTCCGCGTACTTGCCCACAAACCTGCCCCCATTCAAATCAGTTATTTAGCCTATTCCAATACTACCGGAGTCACCGCCATTGATTACCGCCTTACAGATGCTTACACCGATCCTTTTCCACTGGCAGACTCGCTCAATTCCGAAACTCTACTGAGACTCCCCGGCAGCTATTTTTGCTATCAACCCGTTGATCCCATTGAAAATCCCCCTCTCAATTCTCTACCCGCTCTCCACAATGGCTACCTCACTTTGGGCAGTCTGAACACCTACCCTAAACTCAATCCCCTCCTATTTCAAGTTTGGAGTAATATACTTCAACAATTGCCTCAAGCCAAACTCCTTATCAAAGCCCAAGCCCTCGGCGATCCCACTCTTAAGCAGGAATTTCTCGATACCATGAATCAATTGGGAATTCCCACGCACCGCCTCATCCTCAAACCCAATTCCACAACCACTTTCAAACACCTCAGTACTTATCACGAAATCGACATCGCCCTCGACACCTATCCCTATAACGGCGCTACGACTACCTGTGAAGCACTTTGGATGGGTGTACCCGTCATCACTTGGGTAGGTGAAAAACACGTCTCTCGTATGGGATTGAGTCTCCTCACTTGTTTAGGACTCCAGTCCTGGGCGGCTACTTCTCCAAAACAGTACCTACAATTGGTGATCAATTTAGCTCATGACTTGCCTGCCCTCCAACATTGGCGCCAATCTTTACGCCAAAGAATGCAGAATTCTCCCCTAATGGACGGAGCAATATTCACTGATCGGCTGGAAAAATTATACCGCCAAGTCTGGAAAAACCGCTGTTTACACAATAACGCACCGTTTTTATGAGAGAACATCGTGCATGATACTACTCTAATAAGTAATACTCTCGCTTTTTTCATACAGATATTCAGAGTCTAAATCCAGTCCATTATTCCATATGCTGTGCCAATGAACCATACGCTTTCTAACTAAATATTATTGGTATATCTCTCGCCGATGGCCAATTTTGTGAATAACGAGGTATTGTTCATTTGTGAATATTTCATAGATAACTCGATAATCACCTACTCGCAATTTATAAAAACCCGTTAAATTTGCCGTCAGCGGTTGTTCCGGATGAATATTCCCAAAATTTTCTGATAACCAATTGATACGTTTAACAATACGTTTTGCGATTGCCTTATCAAGTTCGGATAACTCAGTAATCGCGTTCTCTAGGATTCGTACTGGGTATACGGTTTACAGACCCAATTGTGTAATGACCTCGTTAAATGCTTTGCCGCGTTCTCCTTGAGCAGTCATCTGCTGTTGCTGTAGCAATTGTGCTTGTAAACTGGCTTGAACTGTCAGTCCTTTATCGGGGTCAACGAGCAGTTCTAATATTTTCTTTTCAACAAGATCGGAGAGGAGATTCTCAAATTCTTCTTGAGTCATTTGGGCTAAAATATTTGACATTAGTTATTTTCCTTAAATTCTAAAATGTATAAATTTTGCCTCAGAAGAAATCAGACCTGCCAGGTTTTTAAAACCTGGCAGGTCTTTTCTCAAAAATCGGTAAGGGGTTGCCCATCTGTTATGGTGCGTTAGGCGAGTCTTTTTTGCGCGGTAACGCACCGTTTTTAGGAGAGAAAATGGTACATTACGCTATGCTAATGCACTCTACACTTGCCACTGGAATAGAAAAATCATAGAGTGTTTCTGGAGCAATATCAATGTTACCTGGCCATACCACTGTACCATAATCTACCGATGCTCGGCGAAATAAGGCTTGATTTTTTAACCGTATAAAAGGCTTTTTGTCCAAATAGGGAGTCATATCGAAACAACGTTTTTCACCATTCTCAAATTCCAATAATAAAACAGAGTGAGCTAATACGGTCACTTTGATAACATCTAATAGCATAAAAGTATTCCTATTATTGTAAGGGAGGGATACGGAAAAGTTCTTCGCCGGTGACGGCAAGTTCCCAATCTGCGAGTAATTCGTCACGGTGAATTTCAATCCAGGCTTGTACTAACTTTAGTTGTTTAGGCGGAAAAGTGCCATCGAGTAATTGTCCATCTTCAATAGCAACAGATGCTTTCATGCCTTGATAACGAACATGGATGCGGTAAATGATGTCTGTCATTGTCCATGAAAAATATTGAAATTGTTGGCATATTATTTCCTTGTAGCGTTATTTCAAAATCAGAATTTGCAGAATTTTAGAATTAACAGAATGAAAACCATCTCATTCTGAAAATTCTAAAATTCTGAAAATCCTGATTCAGACCATATTGGAAAGAGTCAGCTAGGCGTTGCCGAATTATCTAGTAAGAACACTGCACAATACCCAGTGGTTCACCAGCGATGGCTTTACATTCTTCCACAAATTTCTTTCCTTCCTCCTGACTAAGGGAAAGCCCAACTGAACAAAGACACGACCCTGGCACACCGCCTGGCCAGAGGGTTCCCTTGTATTTGTCACACAGTTTTTCCATCGCGTCACATTTGTTTTCGGGTTCTGCTTGACACACCTTCTCAGGATCCAAAGCCTCCTTCAGTGCATCCACGAGAATTTTATCAGCTACAAGTTGGATAAAACCAGCTAAACCGCCACTTACACCTTGTGCAACATCATTCAAATTGCTTAACTTTGTGAGAGGAGATCCCTCTTTACCACACCCTGCCTTCCCCGTCATAACATCTGTCATTCTCGCAATGCCGCTTAACATCACAGAACCACAAGCCCAAGCTGCCAAGGGAAACGCCGCACCGCTTGTCAAAATTGTTGCAGTTCCAGCGGCCGCACAAGACATAACTGATGCTAATTGAAATACTCCCCAAAATAGGTTATCCACAGCGTTACAGAATGCCCCCATCACCTCTTTACAATTACTGTCATTCGGTGAACTTGTACTACCTGGTGAGGAAGGTACAGAATTGCCTTCGGTTTGCTGAGGCGACTGAACAAATTGTTCAATAGCTTTAGCACCTTCCTGAATGTCATCAAATGGCATTGGCACAAACGCTTGATTAGCGACACTGCCATCGGGACGACGATAAGTAGCCGTCGCACCCTCACTGGTGTAATTACTATATTCCACCTTGGACCCATCAGGAAATTCCATCGTGGTCGGCAAAGAATCCTTGTCCAAAGTGATGACGAGGTTTTGACTCTCATCGGTTTGAGAACCAAAGGAGATTTTATTAATACTAACTAAACGTCCTTGGCTATCCTTCGTGCCAAAAAGTTCCATGGTCTCCTTGCCAGTGGTGGCAATAAATCCTAGTTCAGTATCAGGGTTAGTGACTTGAGAGACCAGGATTGGGTCACTGCTTGCTGGTTCAGTTTCCACAGGAGTAGCGGTTAACGGCGGTGCTTCTTTATCGATGACAGCAGAATTGACATCCACTGTAAAAACCATCACATTGCTGAGTCGTCCAGTGCTTTTTTCCTTAAGACGAACCTGAAAATCGGATTTCATGCCTGGTGGAGCGCAAAATCCCCGCACAATAAATCCTTCAGAATTAAATGCTTGAAGAGATTCAACGTAAGGGTTGGCCGGATCCGTTTGATAGATTGACTTTTCTTCAACGTACAGGAGATCAGAAGTATTAACCCCAGTCGCTTCAAAAAGGAACCAAACCAAAATCATATCTGCGGCGCAATAGCCAGCAGGTTTGTAGTATTCTACCCGTTTAAAAGTAGAAGCAAATTCGTTATTGCTGGCACTCACTGCCGCGGCAGAGTCATCATCGATGGTAATGTCAATGGGTTGAGTATTTCTAACCAAGGTGCCATTGTCTAACCGATAACCGAAAAAGACTTTCAGCGTCCCCGGATAAAAGAAGGTCCCACTGTACATTGGCACAGTTTGCACACTTCCCAAAGTAGCATTCGTGAAGGCCACTAAACTGGCAGGATTTTGGTCCCAGGCCGAGATAGTGAGTCCAGGTCCCAACATAAAGTACATGACCGTATCCGAACCGGGAAAGGTCGCTGCTGCATAGACAAAAATGTCAACAAATTGCCCCACATCAGCCGGGTCAACGGTGATGTTGCCCTTAACGTCCACCGTATCCGATAGTTTTTGCTTCACCTGTTTTTCGGGTGATTTGCCATTGACAGAGTTGCCACCTTCCATGACGGTGGTGGTGGTAACCGGTTTGCCGGTGGTGTCGGTGGCCTGAGAAGGGCCAAGAGGGGGGTGAGTGACGACTGGGGTAGAAGTCGCATCGGAAGGGTCAATGGGAGGTTGAGTAGCAACCGGAATAGAAGGCGCATCAGCCTCAACGACTATGGTTTGGCTGGTGTCGTTTAGTTTGACGGTATAGGTGCCGGCGAACAATTCCATTTCACGGCCAGTACTCAAACAACCCATTTGCTGTCCTGTTGAATCATAGACACAAGAGGTGTCTTCACCGTTTCCTGGGATTTTCAAAATTCCTGCGGTCAAAACCGTTTTTTGTTCAGCCTCAACCGTAGCGGTTTGTTTAGCACCATGCAAGGAGAAGTTGTAAGTGCCGGGGAATAATTCTATTTCCTGATTGGTACTCAAACAACCCATTTGTTGTCCCGTCGAATCATAGACACAGTAAGCGTCATTCCCGGTTCCTTTCAACGTGGCAAGACCCGCTATCAATGTCGTTTTTTGTTCCGCTTGAACAGTAGCGGTTTGTTTAGCACCATGTAAGGAAACACTGTAAGTACCAGGAAATAATTCTATTTCCTGATTGGTACTCAAACAACCCATTTGTTGTCCCGTCGAATCATAGACACAGTAAGCGTCATTCCCGGTTCCTTTCAACGTGGCAAGACCCGCTACCAATGTTGTTTTTTGTCCTGCTTGAACAGTGGCAGTTTGTTTGGCGCCATGTAAGGAAACGCTGTAAGTACCAGGAGATAACTCAATTTCACTATTGGTACTTCTACAACCCATTTGCTTTCCTGTCATATCATACCCGCAAAAGGTATCATTTCCCGTCCCTTTCACCGTCAACGTTTCCGCCCCAACATCCCCAGTCGAGACCAAGAAACTAAACAGCAAAGCAACCCACACCCCACCCACGTTTAATCCCTTGGGCGGAGACCAACATTGAATATGAAATAGCCGCGTAATGCCTATGGTGAACATAATAGATTTCTCCTTGTAAAATTGTCTAGTTGGAATCACCGATTGACGCATATTACACGGATGACGCAGATTGAGTTAACCACCTCACTGCTAAATTAGGCACGGTTAATCAGCGTTATCTGTGACCTCAGCGTCAATCAGCGATTCGGACAAAAAAGCACGTTAGTATTAAAAATGCTATCAAGTAGGAATTGATACACCCCAAATATTTGGCGCAAGAGTGATTAGCAGGATGCTTAAGAATTGTTGCACCAGCACCCGTAAAATGCCGACACCATTATGGATATACTTGATAAAGTTTGAGTTCGTCATACCTTTAATTCCCTAAATTAAGGGGAGGGTTGGTCCCCAGCCACAACATAACCTGGCGGAACTGTCCGATCGATTGCTGACTCTTATTTTGATTCATTTTAAGTTCTCCTGTTAATTAACCTGTTGTTCTAAATGGGTATGAAAATATAGCGATGGAGGGCAAAATAGTTATATCAATCGGCTGACTGTTAACAACCAACGTCCCATCCGCCAAACGATAGCCAAAAAACACCTTCAACGTTCCCGGGTAAATGAAATGTCCACTGTACATTGGGACCGAGTGTAAGGTATTCAATGTTACGTCACGTTGAAAAGCCACGAGCGTTGCTGGATTTTGGTCCCACATTGAAATTGTTAAACCTTCTCCCAACATAAAGTAGACTTTTTCCGGTGAGGATGACAACGTGGCTTCTGCATACACAACAATATCTGCAGTTTTGCCGACATCAGTGGCATCCACTTGAATATCTCCACTGACGTCTACTGTATCTGATAGATTCAACGTGGCTTGCGCTTGATATGCTTGACCATTCACCGCAATTCCGCCATTAAAATTCTGACCCAATGTGGGAAAAACTGAGGTTGGTGTTTCCAACGGAGGTTGAGAAACTGCCGTATCAAGATCCAACTTCACATTATTTCCCAACATGAATTGTTGAGGCCAGTAGACACCTCCAGACACTTCGTTAATTCGGTAATTCACCAACACAGGTTTCACCATAGAAATATTCTTGGTGCTGGGATTTGACAATGATCCCCCCGAAAATGTGACTGTCAAATTCAGAGTAGCCTGATTTGCAGGATTAGCTCGATAATCCTGTTGAAATGCGTCGGCTATGGGCGATACCTGAGTCCATGAACTGTTAACAGGGACTGTGCTAGAAATAGCCCCTACATCAACGGTTTCAAGGACTGTGAACAGAATTGCATATCCACCTGAAGCAGATGTCACGGCGTAATAATCTCCCTCTGCAGGCATTACTGTGATTCCCCCTAGACCTTCACCTGGGCCATAAAAACCATTGCCATCTCGATCGTGATAAACCACACCTAACAAAAGGATTTGCTCTGATGCAGCCCCAAAATCTTGTGTGATACGTCCTGAATCATCTATAACAACATTTCCAATGCCAACTTCTTTATAAGAAGGGAAAAGAATATTTAAGCGATGACCTAGTGAAGGTATGCCACAATCTATCATAAAACCAGCATGATATCCTTCGATTCCTTCAACAGTAGTAGCTCCCCCGCTATAAATGTTTTCTCCTGCCCCCAATGAATATCCCTGTGCTTTGACTCTATCGCTGGGACTTAACCCTTCAGGAGTATCGTGGCTAAAATAATTCCGTTGTACCATATCTTGAGAATGAAGTCGGGCAGCCTGAAGAAGTTGTGCATTAAAAGCCAAGGGGGGTGCAATTGGATAACTGGCAAATTCTTCTGACCAATGCGTAAAATTTTCAGGGCAGGTTTGCCGCTGATCTTCTAAACGTTGTCCTTCTGCAACAGGATTTGCGCGTGCACGATTGATCAACTCGAGCATGTACTGCTCAAGATCCGTGGGATCTCCATGATGATACAAAATCGTTGGAATTGCCCACAAGTTAGGTGCCAACACCATAAAGCAACCCATCAACACCCCTAACAAATGAAGATGATGCTTTCTTTTAAATACTGCCATTTGAAAGTACATAATAGTCCTCACGCTATTGAAATTTAAAATCCTGGAAAATGACCATTAAACTCCGACAACAAACTTAAAAAGTATTGCACAAATATAACGTATTGACAAGAATTAAGGGAGGGAGAAACTTCAGTTTTTAAGTTATCCTGGTTTTAAGTAATCTACATCTGGGGACTGCCCTTTATTTTTGGCCAAAATATTCCACTTGTCCAGAATTTACTACCGTTTATCTGATCAACTTAACAAACTTAATCCCTCCAATTCCTTTAGGGCTGAACACCAGAAAATTCAGGAGCAGAAATTGAGGTTTAGTCTCCGTCCTTTCTCTAAAAGAGGAGCTGGGACTTAAGGACAAAATTCATTTTATTTTATTCTTAGAAAGGAGATAATCATTCCACTTGTCCAGAATTTACTACCTTTTATCTGATCAACTTAACAAATTGAATCCCTCCAATTCCTTTAGGGCTGAACACCAAAAAATTCAGGAGCAGAAATTGGGGTTTAGTCTCCGTCATTCTTCTAAAAGAGGAGTTGGGACTTAAGGACAAAATTCATTTTATTTTATTCTTAGAAAGGAGATAATTATTCCACTTATCTAAAATTTACTACCGTTCATCCGATCAACTTAACAAATTTAACCCCTCCAACTCCTTTAGGGGTGAACACCAAAAAATTCAGTCATCCATTTTTAAATGGCGACGTAAATTGGGTACTCACTTCTCCCTAAAAAGAGAAGGAAAAAATGACCCCAAGTCTCAGTAATTTTACTACCTTATTTAAGGAGGAATTTATCTTATTTGGCTGATACCCGGATAACTTCGTAATTTAAAGTACTACAATTTTTTTCAATCAATCTAAGGAGTATGAACATGAGTTGTTCAGACCGCAATAGACCCACTTCCAAAGGCAGTGGAAGTGCAACAATCATGGGTTGGCGATCAACCCTCACTCGCTGGACTCAGGTAGGCTTGGCAATAGGTGCTGTCGTAGGGGCAAGCACTCTGCCTGCAGCTGCCTTGGCTACCTCTATTATTTCAGGCGTGAAATTCAACGATCTCAATAACAATGCTGTTCAAGATCCAGGTGAAAAAGGATTTGCCGCAGAGGTCGTTTATATACGTAATGATACCTTGGCCAATGCCAATAAAGGAGGTTATTATACCACTTACACTGATATGGAGGGACGGTATCGTTTGACTGGATTGCCCGTGGGTAAGTACACCGTTTGGACTGGTGTAAAAGAACCATTTTGGCAGACATCTCCTGTTTTAGGGTATGATGTGGGATTATTTGAGCAATTTTACACTGATTTGCCAGATAATCGGGAATTGGTCATCAATTTTGGCCTCTGGGACGGTGTGGAACGTCCAAATTGTACTCTGTGTGTCCTTGCCAATGATCAGCAGACCGATGCCAGAGAAGAGGTCAAAGTGGGGGGTTACGTGATAGACAATAGCCCGGATGGCAGTGATTTAACCCTCACAGTAGAAGCTTTTGGCTACACGTCAGTAAAGACAGTGGCGGCTATCGATCGGGTGGCTGCAGCCAAACTGCCCATCGAACTTGCGGTATCCTTTCCTAAAGGGGGAGAATATCCAGTCAAAGTCACTGCGATCAGTGATAATGGCGCAAAGGCAGAAGGAACGGGTCGAATCATCGTACGAGATGCAGTTACCACGCATCCTTGTGATGTGAAAGCAGTCAATGTGTGGTCCACCCGAAGTGGGGACTGGAAAGACGCTGATGTTTGGAGTACAGGACGTGTTCCCAATCGGTCGGATTGGGTCAAGATCAGTTCCGGACATTCAGTGAGAGCACCCGCAATCACCACTTCACGGTTGAAAAATGACGAGTTGCGTGTAAGGGGATTGTGTGTGGATTATGGTACAAACTTAAACAGTGTTTCCTATCGACAACTGAAAACGCCTCCTGCCAACCTGGTAGATAAAGTGATTGTTCCCAAAAACCAAAAGAGTGGGACTCGAGGCATAGAGCACTGCGCATTTGGCATGACTCGAAATCTCAAAACAGCCAAAAATCCTTGTGTTTGGAACGATCCAACCAGTTGGGATCCAAATGGAGATTTGACAGCTCAAGACAGTTTATTTGTTCCCGCAGGTGTATCTTGTGTCATTCCCCCCAATGCAAATCAACGAGTAGGCGTCCTTTGTAATGAGGGCACTTTGCAAAGTCCCTCTGGTCCTCCTCCTGCCGATGGACAACAATATTGGTTGGCAATCAATGCCAGAAACTTCCATAACAGAGGCACAATAGTTTCCAGTGATGGCGCATTGGGCAGAGGGCCTGGTGTGGGAATTGCGCTTACTGTGACTGGCAAATTTCAAAATGAAGGTGTAGTTCGCTCAGGGAATGGTGGATATTCTGGTGGAGACTATCGCTCCCTTTTCGGAGGAAATGGAGGACCTGTCAGAATCGACACTGCTGATCTCTCCAATTCTGGAACCATCCAAACCGGCAATGGCGGTGTAGGACTGTATGCTTTCCTAATGGGGTCAATTAATGGTGGAAACGGAGGACAATTAACCATTACGGGCACAGGAGAATGCGAATCCACTTCTCAAGGGAGACTGCAAACTGGAAATGGCGGTACCACTCAACATGGAGCTGGTGGATTTGGGGGATCAGCAGTTATAAACTGCACTGGATTGAGCACTCGTTCCGTTATTTTTGGCTCCAATGCTCTGACCATAGATCCCATCCATATCAAATTGGATATAGACACTCGTTTAAACTCAGAAAACATTACTATTTTTGGCGACGACGACGGTAAAATCGAAGTCGGTAATCTTGCCGAAGGTGCTGTTACTGCTGAAAAAACTCTCACCTGGGCAGTTGGCAAAGGTGGCATTATTGACTTTAGTCAAGTCAGCAACAAAGCCTTTAAAGCCGGTGAAGAAATGATCGTTTATACAGACAATCTCATCTTACCGCCAGGCAAAACCTTAGCCCAATTGGTGGATGCTCCCAAAGTCACTCTTCAACCGGCCAAACTTTTGATGTATGCCAGCTGGTTCAGCAGCGAAGAAACAATGATAGGTGAACCGGCCGAAACTCTGCTATTGCCCTTGACCTTGGACAATTTGGGACCTGCCAAAGACACTTACACTTTGACTGTCAGCAATCCTCAAGATTGGGCAATGTGCACGCTTCCTAAAACTGTGACTGTCAACAGTCAACGCAATGTCAAGTTGGAATGCCCAGTGATCCTTCCACTCAGCCGAGGTGCAGCCAATACTGTCACCGTGACTGCCACTTCTCAAACTGATCCCAGTCTCCAAGTCACCACCACTTTACACCTAAAAGTGGCCCTTGAAGTCTATGATCTTTATGGCAAAGTTTTGGATCCTGCCGGTCAACCTCTTGCAGAAGCCACGGTTCAAATCGGTGAGCAGACCACGACTACTGATGCTCAAGGGCAATGGATGCTCATGGATTTACCCGTAGGAGAACATCAAATTACTGTCACCAAAGCAGGTTATACATTCCCCTCACAATCAGTCACTGTCAACGCAGAAACTGCTGTGTTTACCCTACAAGGTGAACTCCAATCTTCCAGCGTGGATGATGGACTGATCATCACTGACGCCACTCACACCTTGGAAATTCAACCTGCCCCCGGTCCCGAAACGGAATTGCAAGTGGTTGACAATGGGGATGGCACTTACACTGCCACCAATGGTCTCACGACGATGGCAATCAAACCACAAGGCTCTGGCACGGGCGACGAATTGACCATTATCACCGGTCAAAATCTCACTGATACCAAAGCAGTTTCTTCAACAAAGGTTGTTCCCAATCCAGATGGCAGCTATTCTCTGATTGATGCGCAATCTCCCAACACTGCTTTGACCTTGCATCCGGATGGGACTGCAATTTTTACCGACACTGAAGAACCTAATTTGTCAGCTGCTTTAAACGAAGATGGCAGCATCTCCGTGCTCGATGAAACCGCTCCCGGCATTATATTTACTGCAATGCTAGATGGAACTGCCACTGCCACCAATGAAGCGTTCCCAGGGGTAATTGCCACTTATAATGCGGAAGGCAATACTGTGGTGACCGATGCGAGCATGCCTGAGTTGTCAATGACTTTTGATCAAACTGGGCAGGTCCAGATCACAGACCTTCATTCTGGAATGTCGGCAACCCGTGATGCACAAGGCATTTACACCGTCCACGATCCCGAAAACCCAGATTGGGTTTCCATCGTCAATCCCATGGACGGCAGTGTGCAAGTGATTGACAATCTCACTGGCCAATGTTTAACTGCAGATACTGCAGATACTGGCGATCGAGGCAGTACTCGTGGACTTTGGGACTCAATCAAAAAAGTGACTCAAAAAGCGGTTGGTTTTGTAAATAACGCGTTTGGAGTAGTCGCCAAAGCCAGCGGTTTTGTCAACACTGTGGCCAATGTGGTCAACGTCGGTGCCAACTGGTTGCTGAACAAAGCCCCGGTGATAAATAATATAGCCACCACTGTTCAAAATTGGGCCTTTAACAAAGCAAGCACTGCCAGCACCAGCGCCAGTTGCTGGTTTTTCTGCACGGTCGCCAGCTTAGCCGGCAAGGTTGCAAACATTACCGCTCCTGGCAGTTCCTTCTTGGGATTTGTGACCAAGACAGCCAATATCTCTAAGACGGTGTTGAATGTGAGCAATGCCCTGGTGAAACTGCCCACTACTCTCAGCAAAGTTGTCAGCACTGTAAAAAGCTGGTTCAAGCGCAGCGGTCAACGCAGCGGAGAATCCACCGTGTTGGCAACCAGTGATTGTCCCTTGATTGCTTTGGAAAAAGGTCCTTACAGCGCCTTTGGGACTGTTAAGGATAAATTGGGAACAGTTGCCGGAGTGACAGTGCAAATTGGCAGTCAAACTGCCCTCACCGATGCTCAAGGTCAATGGGAAATTGTGGACCTGGTGGCAGGGAATTATACTGCTGAAGCTTATAAAGAAGGGTATTTGTCAGTCATTCAACAATTTGAAGTTGGGCAAGCCCTGCCCAAAGCCAATGTGCCTTTGAAATTGGCTTCTTTGTTGAAATTGCAAATTTCTGCGCAACCCAAATTGGTCAAACCCGGTGACAATATCACTTATGTGCTCAATGTGACCAATAACGGTCCCAAACCTGCCACTGGAGTGCGTGTTCAAGATGTGATTCCCGAAGGCACTACTTTGTTATCAGTGGATGGAGAGAATTGTGATCTTAACAGTCTCAGTTGCCACATTGCTGAATTGGCAGCCCATCAAACGGCTAAAATCAAGGTCATGGTCAATGCGCCAGATACCGGTCGTCTGGAAAATACGGCCACGGTAACTGCCAGCAATTATCCTCTTGATCAGGTGACCAATGTCAAGGAAGTGATACCAGTGTTGTCGGTCTCTACCCAATGCACTCCCAATCCAGTGCCTATGTTGGAAAGTTTGGAGTGCATAACCACTGTGAACTTGCAATCCACTGCACCGACCCCAGCCACTGGAGTCAAAGTGGTCTCAACTTTACCCACTGGAGTGAAATTGCATTCTGTGACTACGGATTTTGGCAGCTGCAAGACTGATCAATTGCCCACTCTGACTTGTGAATTGTCTGAACTGAGCAACGATAATTTGGGCAATCAGGCCACTATTCACAGCCATCTGATTTTGCAAGATGCTGGGTTGTTGGCACTGACTCAAGAAACCACAGTCTCTGCTGAGAACTATGCTCAACACAGCAGTAAAGTGCGCAATAAGATCCTTATTCCCGCCACTATTCAAGCCGACTTGGCTATGGTGGTTGATATTACGGGCAGCATGCAAGGTGAAATTGACGGCACCAAAGCGGCTTTGAAACAATTCATTGCCACTCTGGACCCAGCCAGTTCCCCACTGATGGCGCTGATTGTGTTCAAGGATGAGGTCACAGTGAAAGCTTTCACTAAGGATATGAATGTGTTATTGAAAGCCGTGGAAGGTCTGAAAGCAGAAGGCGGTGGGACTTGCCCAGAAGCTTCGGCAGAAGCAGTGGAAGTGGCCACGTTACACGTACGGCCAGGTGGTCAAATTTGGTTCACCACCGACGCTTCTCCTTATCCTGACGCCAATGTGCAAGCGGTTTTGGACTTGTTACAAGCCAAGAATATTCGTTTTCACGCCACAGTTACCGGAGATTGTGCTGACGGGAACAGTGCGAATGACAACGAGTTTGCTCAAGCAGTAAATCAGTAAGTAATCAGAAAACCGAGTTTCTTTGAGAAACTCGGTTTTTAACTGTATGGAAACTTGATAATTAAATGTTATTGGAGTGGAGGCTTTAGCCGGTAGATTGGAGTGGAGGCTTTAGCCGGCTAAAGCCTCCACTCCAAGGGCCGATTTTGGACTCAAGTCAGTATCAAACTTCATCACTATTTTGTAATCAATAAGGAGTTTTTTGTGCGAACGCAAAATATACTTTTTGGCAATTTGTTGCCTGATAAAAAACAGTGGACTCGTCTCCACGCACTGGGTTTCATCGGAATCTTAAGCGCTTCTGGCTTGCTTTTTCCCTCATGGGGCTTGGCCCAAACTCCATCTTGTTCCGAACCCAGTGAGGGAATGGTGGCTTGCTATCCCTTTGATGGTGATGCTAAGGATTACAGTGGGAATGGCTATCATGGCACAATAAGTGGCACTATTACCCCGACCGCTGATAGATTGGGAAATGCCAACAGTGCTTACAAATTTAGCAAATTTAAGGATATCATTAAGTTACCCAATGGATCTTTAAACGGCTATTCAGAGACAACTGTTTCTATCTGGTTGTCGGTTGACAACTTAAGAAGCATGGGAATTCTGAGTGGTGCAAAAAACAACATTTATCATAATGAATACCTCATTTTTCTGAACAATGGAAAGGTTGCACCTTCTATTTACACCACTAGCTACCCCACCGGATGGGCAGTACCTGTTCAGCAGTTCTTTCACCTGGCAATAACCACTTCTTCAAAGGCGCACAACACTTATGTGAACGGTCAACTGGTAAAAGCGGTGCAGTTCACCAAACTAATGCCACCACTTCAGATTAGCAGTTTCCTTCATCTAGGACAGGATCAAGATTGCGTCAATGGCTGTTTTGAGACTGGACAACAATTTTATGGGGTAATGGATGACTTGCGCATTTACAAGCGCGCGTTGTCTCCCTCTGAAATTGAACAACTCGCGGGTATTCAACCCCCCAAATGCGAGGGTATCACGACTGGCTTAGTCGCCTGCTATCCCTTTGATGGGAATTCGTTGGATGGGAGTGGCAATAGCAATCATGCACTTGCCCACAGTGGAGTCAGTTATGTAACAGGCACAATGGGTCAAGCAGCCAAATTGAATGGTGGATATTTGGGCTATCTTCGTGTTCCCAATCCCATTCAGAAATTTACAGATCAGTACACAATTGCCGCCTGGGTCTCAACCAATGGCAGAGGACAGTCAATCTTCTCCAAGTACTCCTATAACCCTGGTGTAATAGGTTTTCATTTATGGTCTACTTCAAATGATGGCAATGGCAGTGGTTTCAGTGGCAGTACCTTATTTGCTATCAGTGGTTTCAATAATGAAGGTTGGATGCCCGGCAAATATCCAAGTTATACCTTGCCAATCAAGGAGTTTCATCATGTGTCTGCAATCTACAATGCCGGTAATACTAAACTCTACATTGATGGTGTGTTGGTCAGTGAGAAAACCGTTCAACACACAGGTACTCTTGATAACCCCTATGATATTTTAATAGGGACTTACTATCGCACATACGGCAGAGTTATCACTTCATTACTGCCACCTGGAAGAACTTTTGACGGCTTGCTTGATGATTTGCGCATTTACAACCGTGCTCTTTCTGAAATTGAAATCAAGCAACTTTACGGGAAAATGACTCTGACCGTGACCAAAACTGGTTATGGCGATGTGACTGCCACGGGTATTAATTGTGGCACCGATTGTACAGAAGGTTATTCTGCCGATACGCAAATCACTTTAACTGCTATCCCTATGGAAAGTTCTCAATTCGTCAATTGGGGAGGAGATTGCACTGGGACTGCAACGACGACAACGGTGACTCTGTCTGAAGCCAAGAATTGTAGTGCCAACTTCGTTACTGTCCGTAATAGTCAAACGGATCCCTGTGTTGCAGGTGTGGCAACGGTAAAATCTGTCAAAACTGGCAATTGGTCTGACCCCACCACTTGGAGTCCTGCCGTGGTACCAAATTCTTCGGCTTGGGTGACTATTTCTGCAGGGACCACGGTCACTCTTAAGGAACCACCCCTCATTTATTCTAATCAACCTTATCGGGTAAGAGGACTGTGTGTTGCTAGAAATGCGATTCTCACCAGTGCTGCCAATTCATGGGGTCAGCCAACCACTTGGGTAGCAATTCAGGCAGCCAGTATTCGTAATCGAGGTACTATCAAAGGGGCTAATGGACTGAATGGAATTGATCCTGATGGCAGAGGTCCGCGACCTTTCCGACATGCAACTGGTGGAAGCAATATTATTCTGTGGGGCAATCAAGTTGTCAATGACGGTACAATTATCGCCGGCAATGGCGGCACGGATTCTACTTGGCTATATATGGCGGATAATTATCAAGTGCCAGCCTTAGGAGGTGCAGGTGGGAGCGTCGAAATTTATCCTGCCCGAATCACCAATAACGGTATCATTCGAGCTGGGAATGGGGGGGTTGCAGATCGATGTGGAATGTTTCACTGCGTGCATGGAAATGGTACTACTAAAGGTGGTAACGGTGGCTTAGTACGTGTTCAAGCTACAAATATGGCGGAATCAGTCAATTCCAGCACCGGCAAATTGATAGGCGGTTGGGGTGGAAGTGCTGAAGTATGGTGGAATGGCACAGGTGGAAGAGCTGGTGTGGGGGGACGTGCTGAGGTCAATATTGGCAATAACCGAGGTACCATTATTGGAGGAGGTCCAGGCGGCGTTATAGGAATTGACCCCACGACTCTTACTTTTGACAGTACCACTCGCATTGAAGATGCTGATGATATCGTCATCTTCGGAGGGGAAGACTGGATTATGGAGTTGCGCAATCTGTCCGAAGGTGCTATCAATGCGGCGAAGACCATCACTCTGGCCATTGGTAAAGAGGGCGTGATTGACTTCCGAGGCAGTGCAGCCAATGCCCTCAAAGCAGCAGAAAAGGTGGAAATTTTTGCCAATTCAATTTTGCTTGACGAAGGGGTCACTTTGCAACAGGTGGTACAAACTCCCAATCTGATCACAGGTCCGGCAAAAATTCTTTATTATGCGTCTTGGTCGGGCACAGAGCATGTCGTTGCTGAACCTGGTGAGACGGTAACCATGTCGATGACGTTGATCAATGGCGGTCCCACAGAAGACAGTTATACTCTCACAATGACGAATGTAGCGAGTGAATTCAACCTCAAAGAAGTGCCAACGGTGGTTACGATTGCTGGTCAAGCGCATGCTGAATTGAATTTTGAAGTCACCGTGCCTGCAACTCGTGGTGCTGAGGATGTGATTACGTGGGTTGCCACTTCTCAAAATGATCCCTCAATGACTGCAGTGGCAGAAATTCGTATCAATGTCAAACCTGATGAGACCGTTGAACCAACTACTCCAAACACAGAAATAACCGGCGCCTCCGCCTTTGGCAAATTGGTGGATGATTTTAATCAACCTGTAGCCGGTGTCATCGTTCAGTTGGGTGAGGAAATCACCACCACAGATGCTGAGGGTAACTGGCGTCTCACGGGGCTGCCCGTCGGTGAATCTGCTTATGTCGCAACGTTGTCAGGCAGTGGTTATCAATCCCAAGTGATTCAATGTCAACAAAATAAAAATTCACTCTATACTTGCCATGCCAAACCGGTCGGTTCATTGCTCCAATTAAAGGTCGGTGTCTCTCCTTCTTCAGCAGTGGGACTGGAAGAAAATCTGACTTATAATGTCACCGTTACGAATACGGGTACTGAAACGGCAATAGCCCTGATCCTGGAAGACATTCTCCCCACAGGTGCAGAATTGTTGTCTTTAGAATCGCTTGATGGAGGTGATTGTGACATGCAAACGGTCAGTTGTACCTTGCCTGACTTGGCGGCAAATGCGTCTTCTACTGTCAAATTGGTGATCAAGCCCATGGAAGTGACGGTGTTGGAAAATACAGTCAAGGTGACCGCCCACAACTATCCAGGAGACATTGCTAAGACGTTGACAGAGGTAAAGCCCCTGTTGTCTGTGAAGACCAAGGATACTCCTGATCCGGTGAATATGCTGGATAAGTTACAGTATACTTATCAAGTGGAATTAAGCCCCCTTGCCACGGCAGCTGCAACGGAAGTAAAGTTGGTGTCTGAGCTTCCCAGTGGAGTGGAATTGCAAACCGCCACAACGGAATTTGGTGACTGCGATACCACAACATTGCCGATCGTCATTTGCTCACTGCCGGATTTACCCGTGGGAGGTCAAACTACCGTTAATTTAGAAGTGTTACTCAAAGACGCTGGAATGTTACTGCTGACCAATGATGCGACAGTCTTCGCGGCCAATTATTCTCCCCATACGGTCAAAGAACGGACGCCTATTTTTATTCCTGACGACGTCAAAATGGACATGATTTTTGTGCTCGACACTACTAACAGTATGCAGGAAGAGCTTAACGGTGTGGTGGCAGCGATTAAGACCTTTATTGCAGAAGTGCCCGCCGACCAAAGACCGAGCGCAGCCCTTGTCACTTTCAAGGATGACGTGAAACTGAACGTCTTCACTCAAGACTTGCAACTGTTGTTGAATGCCGCCGAACAGTTACGCGCGACGGGCGGTGGCGAATGTCCGGAAGCCTCAGCGGAAGCTTTAGAAATAGGACTTAAACATCTCCAAGACGGTGGCATTCTGATGTTAGCCACTGACGCTTCGCCTTACCCTGAAACTGACTTAAGCCAGTTGGAAGACCAGATTAAACAGAAGAATGTTAAATTCCACGCCCTTATCTCTGGTGACTGCGCGATGGCTGACAGTCAAAACAACGTGAAGGAGGAAAATTCAGAAATTACGGCTGATGATATGATTGACAATAAATGACGTAGTTGGTAAAGTAATTAAAACATACAACTAACACACATAGGATGGGCTGACCAATGGGAAGCCCATCTACCACTTACTGCCATTGGTCCCGAGAAAGTCCTGTAATCTGCTCGATCAACTCAACCGACGTTCCTTGAGCCTGAAGTTTATGAGCAATTTCCAGAAGTTTATGGGCAACTTCCAATTTTCCCTTTTCCAATCCGCGCTGTTCCCCAAGCTCAATTCCCTTTTCCAATCCGCGCTGTTCACCGAGTTCAATTCCCTTTTCCAATCCACGCTGTTCACCGAGTTGTTCACCCAACTTAACTCCTTTCTTAAATTCCTCTTCCTTCT
>DYNP01000030.1:5759-10721 GCA_020721005.1 Thiomargarita sp. | reverse complement strand
TTGCTTTCTAGAAACTTTGGGTTATGGAAATTTTCTTTTTCTATCTTGTTGCGCAGTTTTTCTAGAATAAGGGGTAAATTTGTACTAAATTTGGTAATGGCTTGTTTAAATTCAAGGACTTCTAGGTGTTGATAGGTGAGTTGGTTTATGGGGTGATTTCCGGGGTAAAGGGAATGGAGGGTTAAGGAAAGGTGGAGTTTTTTTGGTTGGAGGGGGGGGAGTGTTTCTCGTTCCCATAGAGAGTGTGGGAACGAGAATAGAGGTGAATGGGGATTGTAGGCAAGGGTTGCCTTGAGTCCAGGAAATTCTGCAAAAGAGTGGGTTACTTGACTCTTTTAAGTATGGGCTTAGTGCGTGTCGGGGGTTTGGTTGGGGATGACGCAGAAGGGGGAGGGGAGTCAGTGTCTTCTTCGGGTTGGAAAAACATGCCGCGACCATTTTCTTTGGCGTAGATAGCAATTACTGCATATACAGGTACAAAGACTGAGGTGGGTTTGCCAGAGAATCTGGCGTTGAAGGTGACCCATTCGTTGTCTAAGGTGAGTCCTTGTACAGCTGTGGGAGAGACATTGAGGAGGATTTTTCCGTCTTCAATAAATTGTTGAGGAACTTCCACCTGGGGTCGAGTGGCATCCACCAATAGGTAAGGGGTTAACCCATTCTCAATAATCCACTCGTGTAAGGCACGAAGTAGGTAAGGTCGCATGGGGGTCATGGGAGGTTTCCTAAGGCGGGGGGTTGTGAGTTTGGGGCCGGAGGTGACCCCCCTTTTTAATGGGTGGAAAGGGGGGAGGTTTAGTGAGGTTTAGTGAACGTCTCTCCAGTATTCCTTTTTCAGTAGATAGGCTACGATGAGGAAGATGAATAGGAAGAGTAATACCCAGGGTCCTAGGCGTTGTCTTTCGAGTTTGGCAGGTTCTCCCATGTATTCTAAAAAGGTTACCAGGTTGAGAACGGCTTGTTCATACTTGGCTACTTTTTGTTGGTGGTCGGCTGGGCTCATTTGGTCTTTGCCTACGAGTTCGAGTTCGGCCACTTCATGGATGTTGCCTTTGTCATCGGTGACGCTTTTGTGTACGAGTTGTTGTTCGCCTTGTAGTTCCCAGAGGGCATGGGGCATGCCTACGTCTTTAAATACGAGGTTATTGACTCCCCAAGGACGAGCAGGATCGGTGTAGAAGCTGAGCATGTAGGTGTAGAGCCAGTCAACTCCCCGAGCTCTGGCGATGACGCTTAAATCGGGAGGGGTGACGCCAAACCAGCGTTTGCTGTCATTGCGGTCCATGGCGATGGTCATGCCTTCACCGATTTTTTCGGTGGTGTACATGAGGTATTGAGCGACTTCATCGTCTGTCATGCCGAGGTCTTGACCGACGCGTTGGAAACGCAGGTAGTTGGCAGAATGACAGCCCATGCAGTAGTTGACAAACAGTTTAGCGCCTTCTTGTAGGGCTGCACGATTGCTGACGTCGGTATTGGCCGTTTGTAAGGCAGGACCCGCTCCAGCTGCTTGAGCAGAGGTGTGCAAGGCCATGAGTATTAGAACAGTGGCAAAGTAACGGAGCTGTTTCATTAGTCAGTCAACCTCTCTGGTACGGGTTTGGTTTTGTCCCAAACGGAGTAAAATGGCATTAGTAGGAAGAAGGCAAAGTAAATTAAGGAAAGTATTTGGGACAGTAGGGTGTAAGTGGGAGTAGGTGCTTGCATGCCCAGGTAACCGAGGCCGATGAAGCTGACTACGAATAGGAAGAGGGCAAATTTGAAAATGATGCCTTTATAACGGATGGACTTGACCGGGCTGCGGTCTAACCAGGGGAGGAAGAACAGTACGACTATTGAGAGTCCCATGGCAACGACTCCGAGCAGTTTGTCAGGTACGGCACGGAGAATGGCATAGAATGGGGTAAAATACCATAGGGGTTCGATGTGTTGTGGAGTTGTCATGGGGTCAGCTGGGAAGAAGTTATTTTTTTCTAGGAAGTAACCGCCCATTTCTGGCATGTAGAATACGATTCCCAAAAATATGATGAGGAAGACCGCCACGCCTACAATGTCTTTAACAGTGTAGTAAGGGTGGAAAGGAATACCGTCTAGAGGCCATCCCTTGGCGTTCTTGGCTTGTTTTTTGATTTCAATGCCGTCTGGATTGTTGGAGCCAACGTGGTGTAAGGCGATGATGTGGACAAACACTAAACCGGCTAAAATCAGGGGCATAGAGACGACGTGGTAGGCAAAAAAGCGGTTGAGGGTGACGTCAGAAACTACATAGTCTCCTCTTACCCATACGGCTAAGTCTTCACCAATGTAGGGGATTGCACTGAATAGGGAGATAATGACTTGAGCCCCCCAGTAGGACATTTGTCCCCAGGGCAGCAGGTAGCCCAGGAAAGATTCAGCCATCAAAGCCAGGTAGATGAACATGCCGATGATCCATAGGAGTTCTCGGGGTTTGCGGTATGAGCCGTATAGTAAGGCTCTGAACATGTGCAGGTAGACTGCAATAAAGAAGAAAGAGGCGCCAATGGCATGTAGGTAGCGAATCAGCCAGCCATACTCCACATCACGCATGATGTATTCAACTGAGGTAAAGGCTTGAGTGGCATCGGGTTTGTAGTTGGCAGCCAAGAAGATACCGGTTACAATTTGCAGTACTAACATGAGGATTGCTAATGACCCAAAATAATACCAAAAATTGAAGTTTTTGGGGGCCATATACTCTGCTAAATGTTCATTCCACCATTTGCTGACTGGAAAACGGGCATCCATCCATTCTAAACTGACGGTCAGTAGTTTATTCATTAAGCGGCTCCTTTATCTGAGCTGTCTATGCCCACAATGATTCGGGTATCACTAAGGTAGGTATGAGGAGGAACTACTAAATTGGTAGGGGCTGGTACTCCTTGAAATACTCGACCCGCTAAGTCGAAGAAAGACCCATGACAGGGGCAGAAAAATCCTCCTTTCCAATTTTCTCGTAATGTCTTCGCTGAAGGATCTTCTTCAGTGATGTAGGTAGGAGAACAGCCCAAGTGGGTACAAATCCCGATGACTACTAAAATTTCGGGATGTTCGGAGTAGCAACGGTACTGGTTTTTGGCATACGCAGGTTGTTGTTCTTCCACAGCAGAATCTGGATCACGCAATATCCCATTTAAGCTGGCCAAGTCCGCCAAATTTTTTTGACTGCGCTTGACTACCCATACGGGTTTCCCCCGCCATTCCACTGTAATTTTTTGACCTTCCTCTAGCTTGCTGATATCGATTTCAACAGGTGCTCCCGCTGCTCGTGCCTTGGCACTGGGTTGCATTGACAAAATGAAGGGTACTGACGCAAAACCAGCCCCAACTCCGCCCACCACTGTTGTAGCAGCAATGAGGAAGCGACGCCTGGCCTTATCGTCCAACTCTTCTGTACCAAGATTAGTTACGCTTTCTGCGCTCATGTATCATACTCTCCTTATGGATGAATAAAAAAGCCGGATAATCATTAAAACGAATCTCCACTGCTTAGAAACATCAAGTAGATGTCCACATTATAAAAATAGCAATTGAATGGAGATGAATTTATAGCTATTGTGGGTAGGAATTATACTAAGTATTAGAGAAAAGGCAAGAGATTGCTTTCTGAAAGAATTAAATTCCATAACCCTCCTAACTCATTTCCCCCCTATTCCGGATTGAAACAGCTATTAATCAGCCTTTGACTGACAATTATTTATTCTTCCCTCCTCAGTAAACCTCAAAATTAGACCATGACTGAACTCTACCGCTTTGCCACTTTCAATACTGCCTTGCACCGCTCATTCCCGCAACAACTTGTGCGCGACTTGTCCACTCCTCACCATCCCCAAGCCCAAAAAATCGCGGAAATCATCCAACGGGTACAACCCAGCGTCTTACTGCTGCAGGAATTTGACTACGATCCCCGCGGCAAAGCCCTCCGACTGTTCCAAAAAAACTACCTACAAATCAGTCAAAATGGCGCCACTCCCTGTTCATTCCAGTATTATTACCTCCCTTCTAGCAACACAGGATTGGATTCCGGATACGATCTGGATCACAATAATCGTCTACATCAAGCCGGTGATGCCTTTGGTTACGGATATTTTCCCGGACAATACGGTTTTCTACTGCTGTCTAAATACCCCATTCACTGGCGCTTTATCCGCAGTTTTCAAACCTTCCTCTGGAAAGACCTGCCCCAAGCCAATTCCCCCCGTTGCCCTACCACCGGCCAACCTTGGTATTCCCCGGAAGAATGGGCTGTATTTCGACTCTCCTCCAAAAATCATATTGACGTGCCGATTAAACTCCCCTCTGGACTTATTCACGTCCTCGCTGCCCATCCTACTCCTCCAGTATTCGATGGTCCAGAACGCCGCAATGCCCTTCGCAATTACGATGAAATTCGTCTCCTGACTGACTACATCACTCCCCATCAATCCTACTACCTGTATGACGATAAAGGCAAAAAAGGCGGCTTACCTCCCCACCACCACTTTATCCTCATGGGAGACTTCAATGCTGACCCCAAACGCGGCAATAGCCTGCCCTCAGCCATTCAAGCGCTTCTTACCCACCCTCGCCTCCATCCAGCCGCTGCTCAGGGCGACCTTGTCCCAAAACCCAATCCCGGCTATAATCTCACCGAACCTTCGGACATCACCACCTCATGGGGACTGAGAGTAGACTATGTACTCCCCTCTCGCGAACTAAATATTCTCAACACTGGACTCTTCTGGCCAGCTGCCTCAGACCCCCTATCCTACTTACTAACCACTCCCCACCGTCCAACAGCCAGTTCTGACCATCGTTTAGTCTGGGTCGACTTCACACTTCCCCTGGAATGGAGGCTTTAGCCAGCCCCTGGAATGGAGGCTTTAGCTGGCCCCTGAAATGGAGGCTTTAACCGGCCCCTGGAATGGAGGCTTTAGCCGGTTGGCGTTAGGCTCTTGCAATCCG
>DYNP01000030.1:0-5659 GCA_020721005.1 Thiomargarita sp. | reverse complement strand
GCTAAAGCCTCTACTCCAAATGCCTTAGCTTACCGGCTAAAGCCTCTACTCCAAATGCCTTAGCTTACCGGCTAAAGCCTCTACTCCAAACACCTTAGCTTGCCGGCTAAAGCCTCTACTCCAAACACTCTGGAATGGAGGCTTTAGCCGGTCCCTGGAATGGAGGCTTTAGCCGGTCGGCGTTAGGCGCGTTCTTTGCGCCGTAACGCACCATAAACCCACGAACATATTATTATAACAGATCATCAAACCACCAAGAGGAGCGAATATGCCTCAAGAGCATATTGACATTGACCCCCAAGAAACCCAAGAATGGCTAGAAGCCCTAGAAACGGTCTTGGAACAAGAAGGGACCGAAAGAGCCCATTTTCTACTGGAAAAGCTGATTGACAAAGCCCGCCGATCCGGTGCTTACATCCCCCACAGCGCCAACACCGCCTATGTCAACACCATTCCCTACCACTTAGAGGAACGCAGTCCCGGCAACCCCGAACTGGAATGGAAAATCCGTTCCCTAGTCCGTTGGAATGCCATGGCTATGGTAGTACAAGCCAATCGCCTCAGCACTGAATTGGGAGGACACATTGCCAGCTTTGCCTCCGCTGCCACCCTATATGATGTGGGACTCAACCACTTCTTCCGAGCCCGATCGGCTCAACACGGTGGAGATCTAGTCTACTTCCAAGGACACTCTGCTCCTGGTATCTATGCCAGAGCCTTTCTAGAGGGACGAATTAGCGAAGAGCAACTCCGCCAATTTCGCCAAGAAGTCAATGGCAAAGGACTCTCCTCCTACCCTCACCCTTGGCTCATGCCCGACTTCTGGCAATTCCCCACCGTATCCATGGGACTTGGTCCCATCATGGCCATCTACCAAGCCCGCTTCATGAAATATCTAAATGACCGTGGCATCGTCAACACCGAAGGCCGCAAAGTTTGGGCTTTCATGGGCGATGGAGAAATGGACGAACCCGAAGCCTTAGGCGCCATTGCCCTTGCCACCCGGGAAAAACTGGATAACCTCGTCTTTGTCATCAATTGTAACCTACAACGCCTAGACGGTCCCGTTCGTGGCAATGGCAAAATCATCCAAGAATTGGAAGCCGACTTCCGGGGCTCGGGTTGGAATGTCATCAAAGTCATCTGGGGCTCCTATTGGGACCCCTTGTTAGTCATGGACACCCAAGGCTTTTTACGCAAACGTATGGAAGAATGTGTTGATGGAGAATACCAAAGTTTCAAAGCCAAAGGCGGCGCCTACACCAGAGAACGTTTCTTTGGCAAATACCCGGAACTTAAAGCCATGGTCGCTGGCATGACTGATAATGACATCTGGCGCCTCAATCGGGGCGGCCATGACCCCCACAAAATTTATGCAGCCTATGCCGCAGCAGTCAAACACCAAGGACAACCCACCGTCATCCTTGCCAAAACCGTCAAAGGCTATGGCATGGGAGTCGCGGGCGAAGGCCAAAACATCACCCATCAACAAAAGAAAATGGGCGAAGACGCACTCCGTGCCTTCCGGGACCGCTTCAACATTCCCATCCCTGATGAAGAAGTGGCCGATGCTCCTTTTTACAAACCTGCTGAAGACAGTCCCGAAATGCTCTATCTGCGAGAACGACGCCAAGCCCTAGGCGGCTATCTACCCGTGCGGCAAGGCATTGCCACCCCCTTAGAACTGCCTGACTCCTCCATTTTTGAAACCCTGTTACAAGGCACTGGAGACCGGGAAATGTCAACCACCATGGTCTTTGTGCGCATGCTCACCGCCTTAGCCCGTGACAAAAAAATCGGCGACTACATCGTGCCCATTGTCCCTGACGAAGCCCGCACCTTTGGAATGGAGGGACTGTTTCGACAACTCGGCATCTATTCCTCTCAAGGACAATTGTATGAACCCCAAGATGCTGACCAAATTATGTATTATCGGGAAGACAAACGCGGTCAAATACTAGAAGAAGGCATCTGCGAAGCTGGCGCCTTCTCCTCATGGATCGCCGCTGCCACCGCTTACAGCAGCCATGGCGTCAACATGATTCCCTTCTACATCTTCTATTCCATGTTCGGCTTCCAACGCATTGGCGACTTGGCTTGGGCAGCCGGAGACATGCAAGCCCGTGGCTTCCTCATCGGTGCCACAGCAGGGAGAACAACATTATCTGGAGAAGGTCTCCAACACCAAGACGGTCACAGTCTCATGCTCGCAGCCAACATTCCCAATTGCATCAGCTATGACCCCACGTTCGCTTATGAAATGGTCGTGATCATACAAGAAGGCATGCGTCGCATGTACAAGGCTCAAGAACCGGTTTTCTACTACATCACCGCCATGAATGAGAATTACACCCATCCACCGCTACCGGAAGGTGCCCAAGCCGACATTATCAAGGGCATGTACCTGTTCAAGGAAGGCGCTAAACAAAGCGGTTTACGCGTGCAACTGTTGGGCAGTGGGGCCATTTTCCGGGAAGTGCTGGCTGCAGGCAGTCTGTTGGCTGAAGATTTTGACGTCACCGCTGACATCTGGAGCGTGCCCAGTTTCACAGAGCTGCGGCGTGAAGCCATCGAAGTGCAACGCTGGAACCTCTTACACCCAGAAGCTCCGCCTCGCCTTTGCCATGTCCAAACTTGTCTGCACAATCGCAAGGGACCTCTGGTAGCTGCCACTGATTACGTAAAGATTTATGCCGACCAAATTCGTTTCTGCCTGCCCAATAATTCCCATTACTATGTGCTGGGCACAGACGGCTTTGGACGCAGTGATTCTCGTAAACAATTGCGACGTTTCTTTGAAGTGGACCGTTATTACATCGCCCTCGCTGCCCTAAAGGGACTGGCTGAACAAGGAGAAATTCCCATGCGTAAAGTCACAGAAGCCCTCCAAAAATACGCTCTTGATCCTGAAAAAGCCAACCCATTCAAGGTTTAAGGAGAGTATAAACAATGGCCACCACCGAAATCAGAGTGCCCAACATTGGCGATTTCAAACAAGTTGGGATCATCGAAGTCCTAGTCAACAATGGCGATGCCATTCGAGTTGAACAACCCCTATTGACCCTCGAAAGTGACAAAGCCACCATGGAAGTGCCCTCACCTCACACTGGAATTGTAAAACTCGTCCACGTTAAAGTAGGAGACAAAGTCTCAGAAGGCAGCCTCATCCTCAGTCTCGAAGTTACAGATCAAATCCCCATTCCAACCCCAATTCCCCTATCACCACCTCCGGGTCCCATCACTCCACCCAGCATTCCCTTAGCCATCACCCTCACCCAAACCGAAGCTAAAAAAACTTCCATCGACCCCCGGCGGCCTGATAACCTACCCACCCCCCCCCTAGCCTTTGGCGATGAACACCTCACCCAAAAACCCCATGCCGGTCCCGCAGTCAGACACCTGGCCAGAGAATTGGGTGTCGACCTGGCTAAAGTTAAAGGGACAGGTCGCCAAAGTCGCATTCTCAAACAAGATGTGCAAGGATTTGTGAAAAAAGTCATGACCGAAGGACCAACCGGACTGGGAACTGGAGTGCCTTTCACCCGCAGCGGCCTTGGCATCCCCGAAATTCCAGAGATTGACTTCAGCCAGTTTGGAGAAATTGAAACCCAACCCTTGAGTAGAATCAAAAAGTTGGCCGGCGCTCACTTGCACCGCAGCTGGCTCAACATTCCTCACGTTACCCAATTCGATGAAGCGGACATCACCGAACTGGAACAATTTCGTAAAGACCTAGGACCTGAAGCCCAACAACGACGCGTTAAAGTCACCCTGCTAGCCTTCTTACTCAAAGCCAGCGTGGCAGCCCTCAAAGAATTCCCAGACTTTAACGCTTCTTTGGACGGCAAAAAAGAAAACCTCATCCTCAAACATTACTATCACATAGGAGTCGCTGTTGACACCCTACAAGGCCTGGTAGTCCCAGTCATTCGACAAGTGAATTTCAAAGGCCTATTTGAACTGGCCGCAGAATTGGGCGACCTCAGCCAAAAAGCCCGGGACGGAAAACTCACTCCCTCTGACATGCAAGGCGCCTCCTTTACTGTCTCCAGTCTTGGCGGAATTGGAGGCACTGGCTTCACCCCCATCATCAACGCCCCAGAAGTCGCTATTTTAGGCGTATCCAGAGCCCAACTGCGCCCCACCTATCTGGATCAAGATCTGGTCCCTCGGTTAATCCTACCCTTTTCAGTCTCTTACGATCACCGAGTCATTGATGGCGCTGCAGCCGCTCGCTTCACCCATTACCTCAGTTTTATCCTGTCCGATGTAAGACGGCTCCTGTTATAACCTTATAACCACTATTCTGACATCGATGGGCAACCCACCACAGTTGCCCATCTTACCCAAATTGCCGACACATTCCAAACACAATCTAACTCTTAAAAACAGAGAATTCCTTCCCCTAAGCCACCATTTTCTTAAAACTGAGGGAACATGCACCTGTCTCACCTATTACTGCTCATTTTTATCGGCATCCCCCTACTGGAAATTTACCTACTGATTCAAGTGGGTAGCTGGATTGGGGTCATACCCACCATTCTCCTGGTCATTGCCACGGCCGTTGTTGGAAGCTATCTACTTCATTACCAAGGCATTTCCACCTTACGAAACATCCAAACTGCTCTCTCCCAAAACCAACTCCCAGCCCAAGACCTATTGGAAGGACTCATCCTATTAATAGGCGGCATCCTATTACTCACCCCGGGCTTTTTCACCGACCTCCTGGGTCTCTCTGGGATCCTACCCTGGACTCGCCGCTACTGGCTGCTGTTACTCCTAAAACAACTAAACCGATGGATCTCCACAACCCTCTACACTCACGAACTGCGGAAAACTGAAACCATTGAAGGAAAATATCGACATGAGGAAGACTAAATGAACCTTAGCGGTCTATTTTTTTTCCTGCTCATGATAATTCTCATGGAATTTTTAATATTTATGACCATTTACCCATGGCTCTCCATAGAACTCATTCTCATTTGGTGCCTGGCCACTGGCGTCTTAGGTTTCCACCTACTCTATCAACAATACTTTCAACTCGAAAATCTCCGGACCGAATTGAAAACTGCCTTCCGACAAGGTCAACGTCCCAATGAACTCCTGCTACAAAAAATAATCCTGCCATTCATAGGAGGCTGGTTACTCCTAATCCCTGGAATTGTCACCGACCTATTGGGACTCATCTGCTTTTTGCCCATGTTACCAAGAGGATTAAACTACATTCTCAACAAATCCCCAACAACTCCCAGCAAGCGAGGACCTATGACTATTAATGGAGAATTCAAACGAGAACCAAAAGACGAACCCTAAAAAAATTGGCTCACTACCGTCAAAACCATAAACATAACATAAGGCGCAACCATGTACAGTGCAATAGAGTAGCGTATTGCACCACATGTTGGCCTGCGCCACATGTTAGCCCCAACAAGCATAATATAAAGCGTGAAAATCAACCCCCCAAACAAATTGACATGTCCAACCCACAAAAACTCCTGGACCCATTACAAGACTTTACCAATTACCAACAACACCTAGAAGTCCTTGAATTTAAACAAGCCATCGCTAAACTTAGTACAAATCTACCCCTTATTCTAGAAAAATTGCGCAACAAGATAGAAAAAGAAAATTTCCATAACCCAAAGTTTCTAGAAAGCAA
>DYNP01000002.1:191597-378648 GCA_020721005.1 Thiomargarita sp. | reverse complement strand
TTGGAGTGGAGGCTTTAGCCGGTCAGCCGTAGGCATCACCCCACATACACAAATTATAAGGGCCTACCGCCGGCCGGCTAAAGCCTCCACTCCAAGTTATCTTAACTAAGGGGCAACTCTCATTTTTTCATTATCACATACTTCTGCAAGAGGTCTATTAAAAATTTAACCATTTGGAAAAATACAACATGATAAACCTCACGATTACTCATCAGTTACAACGGGCGGCTTGGTTTCGAGCCATTGCCCAAGGTTTTATTTATCCCCATGCCCAACATCTGATTGCTTTACAAACCAGTCTCGCTGAATTGCAAATTCCCCAATGTTATCCAATCAAGTATCAAAGGTTGCTCAAGCAGTCTCTACACAAAACTGTCCAGGCTTGGAAAAATGCCCATCCTTCTCATTTGGAAGGAGAATATCTGCATCTTTTCCTCACCAAAGCCAGCTGTCCATTGCATGAAACCGCTTATGGAGATGGTCGCAGCAGTTTGGGTCGTTCTACTACTTTGGCTGATATCAGTGGTTTTTACACGGCCTTTGGTTTCAAAATTACCGAAGACAGTCCCAATTTACCTGATCATTTGGGCACAGAGTTGGAATTTTACAGTTTATTGTTGATCAAACTTGCTTATGCCCAACAACAGCATTGGGGAGAACCCAAACGTATTACTCAACGGGCTCTAAGTACTTTTCTCAATGAACATTTGGGCTGTTGGACTTTGGCATTCATTCGCACTTTACGAGAACAAACTGCCACTCCAGCTTGGTTAAGTCTGGGTGAGGTATTGGATGTTCTCATTCGAGCCGAATGTCATCTGCTGAAAATTCAACCCATGAAATTGACCAGTCTCATCCGAAATGACGAAATGCAGGCAGAAGAGTTGATATGTCCTCATGCCAGTCAGTCAAAACCCAAATCCGTCCAAAATCCCATAATCCAGTAAAGAGAATATTTCTGCTTGAAGAGATGAAGTATAATCACTGTAACAAGCGTGAGAATTTAGCTTATATGAAGTAACACACTTCCTTCAACCCTCTGATCCAGTCCAGATCATTCCTTAGTTCTTCCTGAAAAAGGGAGGGACGAAGCAAATTAACCCGTATTTTTATCCCCGACAATGGTAAAACATTGCCGGGGATTTTTATTTGCGCTAGACTTAAACAATTCATTTCTGAAATTCCTCAGCCACTGCCATTTTTCCTCATGATCCCAATTTAGGCACCTAAACATTAAAAAATAGTAAATTAAAACTGAGATAGGGTTTTGGTAACTTATACCCACCCTTTTGCCTACCCACTTTCATCATACCCCACAGAAAGACAATGACTCTCTCAATCCCCCAACTGTTAGCTCTGTTCCTAAGCCTTCTCATCCTTACTGCCGGAGCTTGGCTACTGGAAAAACGTCTCCACTTACCCCCTTCTTTCACCCTAATCAGTTTGGGTCTCTTGCTCAACCAAAGCCAACTGAATCCCCTGATTCTCAATGAATTGCTCGCAACAGACTTCCTTTCTGAACTGGTCACTTTTATCTTGTTACCCATCCTATTATTTCAAGTCGCCTTTAAACTGGATTTACGCCCCCTACACCACACTCTACCTTCCCTATTATCATTGGGCATTCTCGGCAATTTACTCTTCACGGGACTGATGACTCTGCTACTCCATTTTTCTGGCGCTACTCCCTTCACTCTTCTACAATTGCTCCTTTTCAGTGCCATTCTCAGCACCCTTGATCCCTTATCTCTCACTCACCAATTTAAACATATCAATGCTCCCAAACGCCTCATTTTATTGCTAAAAGGTGAAAGTCTCATCAACAATGCCACTGCCATTCTCAGTGCCCAAATCTTGATTGCCATTTTACTGGTACAAGACTTTCCCCTATACACCTTATGGCAAGAATGGGAAACTTTTCTATTTGACATCGCCACTGGACTGCTGGTTGGTTGGTTGATTACGGCACTGGTCTCAACTTATCCATTACGTTCCCAAAATCGTCATCCTTTCCTTGAAATTACCCTCACTCTACTCCTGGTCTTTGGCACCTTTTACATGGCTGAAGTCTGGTTACATGTCAATGCCATCATGGCCACTGTGGCAGTGGGACTGACCCTATCTCGTTCCCTTACCCATCCCAATCCCAATCGTATTCCCTCAACCATCTCTTCGGATCACCTTAAACACTTTTGGGAATATTTAGCCTATCTCAGCCAAGCCACCTTATTTTTAACCGTTGGCCTATTACTCGAGTCCCAACTTCTATTGAAACAGTTACCCCTGGCCATTCTCATGCTATTGGCTATTTTTATAAGTCGTCTCTTGATCACCCAAGTTATCAAACCCCTCACTCGTCGCCTGATCACCCACACTCTCCCCTCCCTAACCTATTTCCTACTTTCCCAAAAAGTGATTAACTGGCGTTATCGTACGCTCATTCACTGGGGAAGTTTACCCAATGTTATTTCTCTTGGCATTCTGCTGACTCTGGGAGAATTTGACGCCAGTCCTGATTTTTTGCACCTGGTGGCGCTGATTCTCCCCCTTACCCACCTTATCCAAGGCACGAGTCTGTCCCAACTTACTCGGACTTTGAAACTCAATAAACCTTCTCTGATCGACAACTTACTTCAAGTAGAAGGCACCTTAAAGTCCCAACAACGTGCTTTAAGTAGAATTCCAGAATTCCAACAAGGAGGCCTATTCTCAGCCCGCATTGCCCAACAACAACAACAACGCTGTGAACAAGCAGTTCAACACACCCAATCCTACTATGCCACTTTGCGTAAACAACTGATGGATCAAGAACTTGAACAAAGACTCCTATTTATACGAGTATTCTCCATGGAACGCAGTCTCTATTACGATCTCTTTGCCAAAGGACACTTATCAGCCCGCAGCTATCAAAATCTAACCTATTCAATTGACCTGCAAAGTGAATCCATTCGGCACGAAGGAAAACTGCCTCAGTTTACCCTACATTTCCACAAAGGCTATTTGCTGCAACAATATTTGCTCAATTTATGCAGCCACTTACCCCTGATCAAACATTGGATAAAACAATGGCGGGCTCGCCAAACTGCTCAAGACTATGAAGAAGCTTGGGGACGTCATCAAGGCAATATTCATGTTCTAACCTGCCTAGATGACCTTGCTCAAACAGAAACCTTGCGTCCTCAAGTCATCGAAAAAATCCGCGCGCATTACCGACGTTGGCACGAAGCTGCCCGGACCCGACTTGACCACACTGGAGAACAATTTTCCGAATTTGTCAACACCATGCAAGCAAAACTGGCAGAGCGCCTATTATTACACGCAGAACGAGAAACTATCCTTGAACAAACCCACAATGGTTTTCTACCCACGGGCATCGCCAATGCCTTACTTTGGGAATTGGATATCAAGCTACAAACTCACAACACCACCCATTACGCTTTAACTCACTTGCACTGGGAACCCGTCCACCTGCTGCGCAGAATTCCCTATTTTAAACAAATTCCCATTGAGACCTGTGCCTCCCAAATCCTACCCCATTTCCGAATTCACAACCTGGTTGCCAACCACACCCTATTTAATCCTGGAGATCTGCAAGACTCCCTATTCCTGATTGCTCAAGGTCTCATTCGAGTTTCCTATCCCAAGAAACACACCTATTCCGATTTAGCCACCCTGATGGCCGGCGACTTTTTTGGAGAACAATCTTTACTGATACACCCCATCTTGGTCACAGAAATCTATCGCACAGTCACCCCCTGCACCCTTTATGAATTGCGCAGAGAAGAATTTCAAAAAATACAAGCCGCCTGCTTAAGCAACTTACCTCATTCCTGACACCCTACCCACATCTCCTTAGAAATGCCAAATTGACTTGAGTTGCAAAACGGTATAGTCTATAATAAAGTTCAACTTGATTGACCCAATGATACGTATAAAATCAGTAAGCTACAAACACTGCACCATCTCGCTACTCTTTTTAGACGTATTTTTTTGAACTCGGCAATGAACGGACCTTCCATGCCATTAACCCACTACTCTGAATAATTCTGATGAAATTCCTATTCGATCTCCTGCCCATCTTACTCTTTTTCATCGCCTTCAAACTCTATGACATCTATGTAGCTACTGCAGTTGCCATACTCACTTCCTGTTTACAAGTAGGCTACCTATGGTATCGACACCGACGCGTTGAAAACATGCACCTCATCACCCTAAGTCTCATCGTTATCTTGGGAGGCGCCACTATCCTATTGCACGATGAAACCTTCATCAAATGGAAAGTCACCGCAGTCAACTGGGCATTTGCACTCATCTTTTTGGGCAGTGAACTCATTTTCAAAAAAAATCTCATCCAAAAAATGATGAGCGACCAACTCACCCTCACTTCAGAAAAAGTATGGTCTCGCTTAAACTACAGTTGGGTCACCTTTTTCCTAACCATGGGACTGCTCAACCTCTATGTCGCTTACCAATTCGACACCGACACCTGGGTCAATTTCAAACTCTTTGGCATGATGGGACTCACACTTATCTTTGTAATTGCCCAAGCCATTTACCTAAGCCAATACATTGTACCTGAAGAAGACACTCCCAAACCCAATCCTCCCGAGATCACATAACCATGCAAACCCATGCTGAAATGACCCTATTTCTCAAAGCATTACGATTTGCTGCAGAAAAACATAGCCTGCAACGTCGTAAAGACAAAGACGCCTCTCCCTACATCAACCATCCCATTCAAGTTGCTGAGACCCTATGGACCCTGGGCAAAATCAACGACAACAATACACTGATTGCCGGTCTGCTACACGACATTTTAGAAGACACCCCAACCACCCCTGAAGAAATTAGAACCCAATTCGGTCCCGACATTCTCGGCCTGGTCAAAGAACTGACCGACGACAAAACCCTACCCAAAGCGGAACGCAAACAACAACAAATCGACAATGCCTCTCATAAATCTCAACGAGCCAAACAAATAAAACTCGCCGACAAAATTTGCAACCTCCATGACCTGATCCACTCTCCTCCTCACGACTGGTCATTAGAAAGACGACAGCAATACCTCGACTGGACTGAACAAGTGATCTCTGGAGTTCGGGGCGCTAACCTTGACCTGGAAAAACACTATGATCAACTCGTTGCATTGGCACGATCCCAATTTCAAAATCAAACCCAATCTGATTAAAATCAACACCCTCAATAACCCAAGGTCCAACCCTTCCTATCCACCCAGCTGCCTATTCCCAAACTTAAATACTATGCTCTATGTCCTATTTGCAGAAGACAACCCCAACAGCCTAGAATATCGTCAAAAAACCCGTCCAGCCCACTTGGCTCGCCTAGAAACCCTCAAAGCACAAGGACGACTCCTGCTTGCTGGTCCCCTTCCAGCCATTGACAGTTCCGATCCGGGACCTGCAGGATTCACCGGCAGCCTCATTATTGCAGAATTCTCCTCCTTAGAAGACGCCCAAAACTGGGCAGCCGCCGATCCCTATCAAGAAGCCGGTGTTTATGCGAATATCACTGTAAAACCCTTTAAAAAGGTCTTACCTTAAAGGTCTCACTTTAGATGACTGAACTTGAACACTTGATCAAAACCCGTTTGCACACCACCTTTATGCCCCAACGTCTGGAACTCATTGCCCACGATCCACCCCCTCCTTTTCGTAATATTCCCAACCTTGATCAAGAAGGCTATTTTAGACTCTTGATTGTCAGTTCCCAATTCACTGGAAAACCCTTGACTGAGAGACATCGATCCGTATACATAACCTTGGGCCCCCTGATGGAAAATCGCATTCATGCTCTCACAGTATACGCCCTAACTCCAGAAGAATTCACGCCTTCCTAACCCTTGGAATCTCAAAACATGAATTTAAAATCAATCACTTATCTCCTTATCACCCCCTTTTTATTTACCTATGCTTATGCAGGACCCAACACCCCTCTTGCCAATATTAATGGCAAAATCATCACCCAAACAGACTATGATCTCTACCTAGCCAACCGCGAGGGACCAGTCGCCGATCAAAAACTAGACTCCCAAGCCATCTTAGAAGAAATAATTAATCAAGAATTGCTCAAACAAGACGCATTAACCCAACAATTGGATCAAACCCCCTTATTCACCAAAAAAATGACCCAAATGCGCGACAACCTGCTGACCACGCTGAGCATGCACACCTATTTGGAAAAACATCCCATTAAAGAAGAAGATTTGAAAGCCGAATATGACAAGAGAATTGCAGAACTTGAAGCCCCTCAAGAGTATCAAGCTCGGCACCTATTGCTCAAAACAGAAGCAGAAGCCCAAAACATTTTAGAGGAACTTAAAAAACAGCCTGCAAATTTTGCCCAATTGGCCAAAGAAAAATCACTGGACACTCTTTCTGCCAAGAAAGGAGGAGAATTAGGCTGGATCACTCGACAACATGTGACCACCGAATTTGCCGCCGCCATGGAAAAAATGACCAAAGGGGAACTTGCAAAAACTCCGATCAAAACCCAATTTGGCTGGCATATCATTCAAATAGATGACATTCGCAAACTTGACCTGCCCAGTTTTGAAACGGTCAAAGATCGAATCAAATATGCCCTACAAACTGAACAAATGCAAAAATATCTCCGACAACTCAAAGAATCCGCCAAGATCGAAATCCTGACTCCGTCTACTGCTCAGGATGCCCCCTCCCAACCCTAAACAATTGACTAAACACTCTTAGGAAAAACACTTGAAATTTCCCCCACCAAGAAATTTTTTCTTGGTGAAGGGAAAAACCATGAAAAATGTTCTATGCCCCAACTCTCTGTCATTCTAATCACCAAAAACGCCTCAGCCCACATTGTAAACTGTTTACAATCCGTTCAATTTGCCAATGAAATCATCATCTTAGACAGTGGCAGTCAAGATGACACACTCACTTTGGCTCGCCCTTTTACCACAAATATTACAACCACTCCAGACTGGCCAGGTTTTGGTCCCCAAAAAAATCGAGCTTTGGCACGAGCCCAAGGAGAATGGATACTTTCAATCGATGCCGATGAACAAATTTCTCCCACCTTACAACTTGAAATTCAACACGCCATTCAACAAACTACCTATACTGCTTTTCAAATACCACGTCTATCCAGTTATTGCCACCGCTGGATTCAACACAGTGGTTGGCAACCAGACTATGTCACCCGTCTATTCAAACGCCACTGTGGACAATTTACAATAGACTTAGTGCATGAAAAAGTGCAAATCACTCAAGGACAAGTGGGACGATTGAACAGTCCCTTACTCCATCATCCCTTTGATTCTCTAGAAGAAGTATTAGATAAATTGAACCATTATTCAACAGCTTGGGCTAACATGCGTTTTCAACAAGGACAACGCAGCAACTTGGCACAAGCCATTGGGCACGGTTGCTGGGCATTTATTCGCACCTACCTATTGAGAAGAGGTTTTTTAGATGGACGAGAAGGATTTTTATTGGCAATTTCTAATGCGGAAGGAACTTATTACCGATATCTAAAATTACTCTATTTGCAAGAGCATGTCAAAAAACAATCTTAACTTCAGTCTCATCATCACCACTTACAATCGACCCGATGCTTTGGGATTGATTTTACAAGCCCTCAATGCTCAACAAAACTCCCCCTATTTTGAAATTATTATCGCAGACGACGGTTCCACCCGAGAAACGCAAGATTTGATTCATTCAGCCAGCCTGACCTCGCAGCATCCAATCCGACATTTTTGGCAACCCGATCAAGGATTTAGAGCTGCTCGAGTGCGAAATCAAGCCATTGCTTTGGCTAACGGAGACTACCTTATTTTTTTAGATGGAGACTGTGTGCCACTGCCTTCCTTTATATATGAGCATGCCCAATTGGCCGAAGCCAATCACTTTGTAGTTGGCCATCGGGTATTGCTCAATGCCACTTTGACTGCTCAAGTTATCAATCAACAACTGCCTATTTGGTCATGGTCCCTTTGGGATTGGACTCTCGCCTACTTACAACAAAAAATCAATCGACTGTTGCCATTGCTGCCTTTAAATACTCTTTCCCTCTTTAGAAAATTACCAATTAAATCATCCAACTATTCAATTTTCAAGCATAAAAAATGCCCTTGGCAAGGCGCAAAAACCTGTAATTTGGGAATTTGGCGATCAAACATAATCAAAATCAACGGGTTTAATGAAGACTTTCAAGGTTGGGGACATGAAGATGCCGAAATGGTCATTCGGTTATTACGCAGTGGCATTGCCCGCAAAGAAGGTCGTTTTAGAGTCCCAGTATTGCACCTTTGGCACCCTCAAGCCGACCGAGGCCAAACTTTACTGAATCAACAGCGTTTGGAACAAGCCATGTTGTCAAAAAACATCAGTGTAAACAATGGCCTTCTGAAATTGAACAGTGACGAAAAAACTGAGATTTTTGAAAATTTTGGTTATTGAGCAACCTTTTTTCTAAAAATAGAAGTTTTTGGGTTATTTTAGGTCGCTGCTCGATTGGTCATTTAATACCCTCAATAACGAGAATCATTATGGAAGCTCCTGTATTTAAAATAGAAACCTATTTGGTTCAAACTGCTCCTTACTATGAACCGGTGGCTAGCGAAATTGCTTTATTTGAAGCTGCTTATCATCATCAACTGCCCTTATTGCTCAAGGGACCCACTGGCTGTGGGAAAACCCGATTCATGGAATATATGGCTTGGCGTTTAAAACGTCCCTTGATCACGGTTTCTTGTCACGATGATCTAACAGCCTCCGATCTGGTCGGTCGCTTTCTCATCAGTGGAGGAGACACAGTTTGGGTCGATGGTCCCTTGGCAAGATCCGTTCGATATGGCGCCATTTGTTATTTGGATGAGATTGTGGAAGCTCGCAAAGACACCACAGTGGTTATTCATCCTTTAGCAGATGATCGGCGCATTTTGCCAATTGAAAAATTAGGAGAATTATTAGTCAGTCCCCCGGAATTTTGTTTGGCTATGTCCTATAATCCAGGATATCAAAGCGTGCTCAAGGACCTTAAGCAAAGTACTCGACAACGTTTTATTGCCTTGGAATTCAATTATCCAACGCCTCAGTTGGAAAGTAAAATCATTGTGAATGAAACAGGTATCGAAAAAGGCATGGCTGACAGTTTGGTTAAATTTGCGCAGATGACTCGTAACTTGAAAGGGAACGGTTTGGAAGAAGGCGCGAGTACTCGCTTGCTGGTCCATGCTGCCAAACTGATGGTGGCGGGTTTGGAAGCGTCCATTGCTTGTCGCAGCGCAGTGGCCCAAGCTTTGACTGATGATGCAGATATGTTGAGTGCTATCAATGAGTTAAGTCTTTCTGTGTTTTAATCTGACAAGTTGGGAATTTCTATTTTTTTCTGATAATTTTAAGGGGTAAGGCAGTGCAACAGATAATTCGTATGGGAATATTATTTTTGTTTTCCTACTGGATAGGGATCAATGCTTGGGCTGATGATTTGGTCCCATCCAAGACCATTGATTCTCCGGTATGGTACAGTCAGAATGCTCAAGGAGAATTGCAAGTTCATCTGTATTTTTTCTGGTCTAAAACTTGTCCCCATTGTCACAGGGCTCTGCCTTTTGTGACTGCATTGCCCAATATTTATCCTTGGTTGCAGGTACAGACTTACGAGTTGACTGAACATCCAGAGCATGTCCAGCGTTACCTAACGATGGCTGGGCAAATTGGGGAAAAAGCCTCTTCGGTCCCAGCATTTTTATTTTGTCAACAGATGATTGTAGGTTATGACAATGAGCAAGGTATGGGAGCTGATTTGCAGCAAAGATTGGAAGATTGTCACGCCAAGTCACAAGTTAACTTTTCAACAGAATCGGCAACGGCTCAGGCAGATCCTAAATCTGCAAATGCCAAACAATCTAAAGAGACGGTTCTCAATCCAGCAGAATCGGAACAAATCAGTTCTTCTACTTCTTCAGCAGCAGACAATCAAAATAACAAGCCAGCAGTTGAGACCCAGGTTCCTCAAGTGACTCAAGACTTTCAGGTGCCCGTTTTGGGAAAAATCAATGCTGAAGATTATTCGTTGTTGACCTTGACTGCGTTGATCGCCGGTTTGGATGCCTTCAATCCTTGTGCCTTTTTTGTATTGTTATTCTTATTGAGTTTGCTGGTACATACCCGAAAACGTTCTCGTATGTTGTTGATTGGAGGAATTTTTATATTCTTCTCGGGACTGATTTATTTCTTGTTCATGGCAACTTGGTTAAATTTGTTTTTGTGGTTACAGGAACTGCAAAAGGTAACTTTGATAGCGGGACTGGTGGCAGTGGGAATTGCCCTAATCAACATCAAGGATTTTTTTTGGTTCAAACATGGGATTTCTTTGTCTATTCCAGAGGGGGCTAAACCGGGTTTATATCAGCAAATGCGGGGCTTAGTAATTTCTGGAAATTCTTTGATTCCATTGTTGTTGAGCACTGTAGTGTTGGCTATTGTAGCCAACGCTTATGAGTTATTATGTACTGCGGGTTTTCCCATGGTTTACACGAGAATTTTGACTTTAAATGAGTTGCCCATGCAGGTTTATTACTCCTATTTATTGCTTTATAATTTGATCTACATCATTCCTTTGTTATTGATTGTCTTGGTGTTTACTTATACTTTGGGATCTCGAAAATTGGCTGAATCGGAAGGACGAGCTCTCAAGTTGATGTCTGGTTTGATGATGTTGGGATTGGGAAGCATTTTGTTGTTGAATCCCAGTTTATTAACTGAGATTGGCGTGACTTTAGGGGTGATCGGAGGTGCCTTGGGAATTAGTTTGTTGTTGGTGATTTGGGATAAGAGACGATTGTCCAATGGTCATTGATAATGTCTTGAAAGATTAGGATAAATCCACAATAACCAGGTTGGGGGGAGGAGTTTGAAAGTGGATCCTTGGATGTATGTTTTTGCTCACAAAGACGGTGCCAGTTTCGTCCACCACTATGGCTTGAGTGATTCCCATCTGTCGAGCAATATTTTGCCACTCCTTGGGACCGGCTACGATTAGGGCAGTGCTGGCTGCATCAGCTATCGCTCCACTGGGGTGGATGACTGTTACGGAAGTGAGACCAGTGGCTGGGTAGCCAGTCCTGGGATCTAGGATGTGGGAATAACGCTGACCTTGATATTCCCGATAGCGTTCGTAATGTCCGGAAGTGATGACACTTTCTGCTCCTTGAGTGCTCAGAGAAGCGAGTATTCCCTGTCCACTTGGATGACGAATTCCGATCAACCAGGGTTGTTGATCTTTTTGACCCATGGCTTTAAGATTGCCACCAGCGTTGACAATGGCATGGTGAATGCCCATGTCTTTTAACGTTTCAATGGCAAGGTCCACTGCATAACCTTTGGCAAAGGCGCCAAAGTCGAGTTGGACGTTGGGATTGCGGGTGCGAATGTGTTGAGGGGTGATTTCAAGGTCAGAGATTTGAGGCTGAGTGGCCAATAAGTTTTTGATAGTTAAATGATCTGGGGGGGGTCCCTGTGGGGGCTCGTCTTGGTGAAATCCCCATAGCTTGATAAGGTGGCCAATGGCAGGATTGAAGAGACCTTGGCTGTGGATGGAGAGGGTTTGGGCCTGTTGAATGAGGGGAACTAGGGAGGGGCAATGGGCAGTTGGCCAGGGTTGATTGTTGGCTAGAGTTGTGTTTAAATTGACCAAGGGACTGTTTGTTTGCCAAGGGTGCCAATCGTGATGTAGGGTGTGAAGGTCTTGGAGAATGCGGTTGACTGCAGTTTGAGCTTGAGTTTGGGGAAGTCCCCAAATGCTGATGTTGATCAGGGTGCCGAAGACATAGGCAGGTGGGGATCGATAGAGTAGGTCTGTTTTGCAATGGGTTATAGAGAATCCGATGAGAATTAGGGTTAAGATTAGGAAAGAGTTGATTAGAAGAGATAATTTGGGAAGTTGAGCGGTTGACATAGTGGTTTATTCAAGAGAGGTAGTTAATTTTATTGTCGGTGATGTTTAAGATTTTTCGTTGTTTAAGTAGGGTGATGATCTGGAGAATGGTTTGTTCAGAAGTGGAATGGGAACGGGTCAGGGCCCTGATGTGATTGGTCAAGGTGGTTAAGTTTTTGGGTCTGCCTTTAACCAGCATTTTCTGAAGTTTTTGAGCAACTTCGTTGACCAAAGAGTCCAGGTCATGGTGTGGGTTTGCAGCGGGAGTTGGGGGGAGAGGGAAAGAGGGGTAGTTGATTTGATTGTCGGCGATGTTTAAAATTTTTTGTTGTTTGAGCAAAGTGATGATCTGGAGAATGGTTTGTTCAGAAATGGAATGGGAATGGGCTAACATCTTGATGTGATTGGTCAAAGTGGTTACATTTTTGGGTCTGTTGCCTGTGAGTGCCATTTGCTGAAGTGTTTGAACAACTTCGTTGATCAAAGGCTCTAGGTCATCATGATGCCAGTTTGAGGTGGGAGTTTTGGGGAGGGGAGAGGGGTTTTCTTTAGGGGGACAAGGAGAGGGAGCAAGGGGTAAGATGGGGTCAATTGTTTGGAGTTTTTGAATATTTTCTGTGATTTGAGATTCCAGTTTATGGGGCAGATTGGGCTTGGGAGTTTTGAGAAGAGGAGGCGGTTTTTTCTCTGGATCAGGAGTGGATTCTAAGGAGGGTAAAATTTGTTCGGTGGTCAGGAATAGGTGACAGGCATTCATGAATACCGAAGGGGTGTTTGGTTTCCCAACGCCTATGACGAATAGCCCCTTTTCTCGGCTGCGGGTGGCCAAACGTGTATAGTCGCTGTCATTGGAGACGATGCAAAAGCCATTGATTTTTTCCATGTATAGGATGTCCATGGCGTCAATGACAAGGGCACAATCAGTGGAGTTTTTACTGGCAGTTAGACGGAATTGTTGAATGGGTTGAATGGACCATTGTTGCAGGACTTTTTTCCAGTTGCTCATGTTTGAGGAAGTCCAGTCTCCATAGATACGTTTTATAGCGATTTCCCCATATTTTCCTACTTCTTTAAAGATTGCTTCTATCAAGGAAGGTTGAGCATTGTCTCCATCAATGAGGAGTGCTATACGTTGATTAGGTTTGGTCAACACAATGAGTTTACCCTTTACTGTTTAATACTCTCAAAAATTGAGGGATTAAATCTTTACTGATATGGTGAGATTGAGGTGGATAGGTATGAATTAAGGTCAATGGTTCATACCCCTTTTTTCAGGAGTTTGATCAAGGCAGTATACAAGTTACTGAAAATAGGACTATAATAAAAATAGGTGGGGTTTTGAAAGTTTTTAAGTGACAATTCTAAAATTTTATCCTCCTCTTATAAAGAGTATACCTTAAAATTGGCAAAATGATCAACCACGATTGAGGAAAATAATGCCTTGCCTTATAATTTCTTCTTCCTCATGAAAAGGTTGTTGAGTAGAATTGAGTTTCGCAGGTATTCTTTAGGGTATGAGCATTGTCTTTGATAAACGTCTATTACTCTGCAAAAATAAGGGTGTTAAGAGTATTGATGGTAAAATCACCATTCCTGTATTATCCCCAATGATGAGCCAAATGGAGAAATTAACATGCATGATAATCCCTTAGAACCAGAGGTAAACTTACAATGGTTAAACAATCCTTCTGAAAAGGAGAAATTACTGGCTCTGTTAAAGGAGGAAGAACTTGAATACCTAATTAGGTTAGAATGGACTCCCAATGACACTGGTTTAAAATTGTTAAAATTGATCACCAGAATGCTAGGTCCCCCCAGTCTACTTCAACTAGGGCACCAACTGTCTCATCAAGCCTCATTTGCTGCCAATGTTACCAATATTCGACAAGCTTTGACCAATTTAGACGCTGCTTATTATAAAAATTACCAAGTTAAAGAAGAAATTGGACATTATTTTTTCACTCAAATTGATGAACATTGTGCACAAATTATTTCCACCACCCCCTATTCCTGTGAAATTGATCGAGGAGTTATTGAAGCCATTTGTCACCGTTTTAAACCCCCAGAAACAGTTTTTGTTCTCGTGGAACATCTCTATCACTTACCCTGTCGAGCCAAAGGGGGACAATCTTGCACCTATGTAACCACCTGGATAGACACTCAAGGTCATAACCCACGCTTTGAAAAATTGATCGTTGTTCCCTCTGTACGATATTAAACCTGACACCCCCAACACCGCTTCTCAACAAGAACCCAATTATGCAACTTGAACTGCTCAGTTGTCTGCCCCTCAAAACCACCCGATACCCTCCTCTTCTTTTTGTGCACGGTGCTTACAGCGCAGCCTGGTGCTGGGAAAAATACTTTCTTCCCTATTTTGCAAAACAGGGCTATCCTTCCTACGCACTTAGTTTACGGGGACATGGCGCCAGTGCCGGTCATGCACAACTCCCTTTTGCCAGTTTGGCAAACTATGTAGCCGATGTCCAACACATCATCCAACACCTCCCCCAACCCCCGATCCTAATAGGACATTCCATGGGAGGCCTAATTGTACAAAAATACATGGCATCCGGTCACCCCTACCAAGCCATCGTTCTTATGGCTTCAGTTCCCCCCACTGGGCTGTGGCTATCCTCCTTCTACCTCAGCATAACTTCCCCTACTCTATGGTGGCAACTGGGACTCATTCAAAACATTAGTCTCAAATTCACAACCCCCTTCTTGGCAAGAAAATTGCTGTTTTCAGAAACCATGCCCGACCACCTCATCCTAGACTACCTGAATCTCACACAAAATGAATCCCAACGTGCTATTATGGACATGTTTGGTTTAGACCTTCCCCAACAAAAACCACCCCATTTCAACTCTCCGATACTAATTTTAGGCGCAGCCCAAGACGCCCTATTCCCCAGACCTCTCATTGAACAAACTGCCTCAATTTATGACCAAAAACCCCTCATTTTACCCAACCTTGCTCACCTTATGATGTTAGACCTCAACTGGCAAACTGCCGCCGACACCATTATAAACTGGTTGCACAACCACCTAAAATAATAAGGGTTATCACTGAAAAATAATGGATCTGTTCTCTCAAACGTCACCTTTGGGACTTACACAACATTTCTCAGCCAGAATCATACCACTTAATTACCCAAAATGTAAGTTTGAACTTAACCCCTACCTATTAGACTTGGAAAAATCAGGAGAAAAGCTCATGCCTGCCAGCGAATTAGAAAAACGTCTTTTTGCCCTAGAGCAAGAACAAAATCGCCAAGAAAAAGAAGTCACCCAACTGACCACAGACATTGCCCCTGCCCCTAAAAAAGTCAGCCAGAAACCGCAATCCAAAAATGGATTCGTTATTCGTCTAGACTTTGGAGCCGGCGCCCCCATCAGCGAATGGTCAGATGAAACCCATGGATGGCGTAGCAAAGACTTAGGGACCAGCTACCCCAGTGAACAACATGCCCTACAACGCCTCAGCGAATTAAAAACCAAATGGCCCGATTACCCACTCTCTCTGTTTGAAGTTATTCCCTAAACACCCCCCTTCTAATCTTAACGAATTATGGACTGACCACCCCAATAATTCACCAAAACACGGTTCTCAACCGCTCACAAAAACCAAATCGGTTTATATAACCCCGGGTGAAAAGAGAGACGATTTTTAAACCAATCACCCTCTCTATCTCACCCAAACACTTCCTATGACCTCCCCATTTAACCCCCTCACTATCCCCCTTCATGGCACTCATCTCATCGAAGCCAGTGCCGGGACCGGCAAAACCTACACCATCACCACCCTATTCCTCAGACTGATCCTAGAACAAAAACTGCAAATCAATCAAATCCTAGTCGTCACTTTTACCGAAGCTGCCACAGAAGAATTGCGAGACCGGATTCGGCGTCGTTTACGAAAAACCCTAAACTTCATTCCCAATCTTACCGATCCTGAACAGCTCCCCCTCATATCATCCAACCCTCAAATTGCCCATCCCAATTCCACTGATCCTGAACTGCTCGAACTGCTTTCCCTTATATTGCCCAACCCTCAAACTGCCCATGAACAATTGACCCTTGCCTTACGAGAATTCAACGAAGCTGCCATCTTTACCATCCACAGTTTCTGTCAACGCATGTTACAAGACCATGCTTTTGAGACCGGTTTACTGTTCGACATTGACCTGATACAAAACCAATTCCCCCTATTAAAAGAAATTGTCGAAGACTTTTGGCGCCAACAACTCTATCCCAAAACAATCTCCTTATTTCTTAACTATTTACTTGAAAACCATCCCACTCCTCACCATTTACTCCAACACCTGAACTTAGAACGTTGCATTGGACAACCCTTCCTCAAAATCATTCCCAATTACACTCAAGATTTGCAATCAGAAATCGGCTCCCAATTACAAACTCACTGGACAAAACTACAAACTGCCTGGCAAGATCACCATTTAGAAGTCAAGGATCTCTTAGAAAATCACCCCAGTCTCAATCGCAATAAATACGGAAAAAAATATGTTCCCACTTGGTGTCAAACTCTAGACCAGTTTCTTGCCAAAGATCAACCACATTTTGGAAAAAAAGTAGATGCCAACGAAAAATTGCAAAAATTCACCCAATCTGCAATACAAGCCGCCACCAAAAAAGGCACCATTTCCCCCCAACACCCCTTTTTTAACCAATTTGAAATATTTTTCCAACAATACAAGCAATTGGAACTGCACCTAGAACAACAACTCATTGCATTTAAAAAGCAACTGATTGCAACAGTGGAAGAAAAACTCATCCATAAAAAACACCTATTAAGAGTCCATTCCTTTCAAGACTTACTGGTCAACCTCTACCAAACCTTAAACCACCCAATCACCGGTCCCACTTTGGCTGCACAAATTCGAGAACGTTATCCCGCCGCCCTAATCGACGAATTTCAAGACACTGACCCGGTGCAATATCAAATATTTAAAACCATTTACGGGGAAAAGGACACTCACATTCTATTTCTGATTGGCGATCCCAAACAAGCTATTTACAGTTTCCGAGGCGCAGACGTTTTCACCTATATTCAAGCCTATCAAGATGTTAACCTGCGACAAACCTTATCCACCAATTGGCGTTCTCAACCTGATTTGATAAGCGCAGTTAACACCCTATTTGCTCACCCTTCCCAACACAATCGCCCTCCCTTTCTGCTTGAAAATATTCAATTTATTCCTATAAATCCTCCTCCAAATTCTAAGTTGCTTCCTTTCTTTCTACCTTCTCTTGATTCCAGCCCCTTACAACTGTGGTTTGCCGAACGAAAACAATTTTCCGAAGATCAAGAGCAATTGGAACAACCTATTCTCAAACAAGCCGCCCACCGTTTAATTCCCCAAACCGTGGCTCGGGAGATTTTGCAATTATTGAATTTGGCAGAATCAGGACAAGCCTATTTTTTAGAAGATGAGCAGAAAATACCATTGACAGCTGGAGACATCGCTATTCTTGTCAGAAGCCATCGTCAGGCCGCTTGGATGCAGAAAGCATTGGGTCAATTGTCTATTCCCAGTGTTTTACATACCCAAGAAAGTCTATTGGTCTCTCGAGAAGTGGATGAGGTCAGACAAGTGTTATTGGGCATTCTGTATCCCATGCATGAGCCTAAAGTCAAAGCTGCTTTAAGTACTGAATTATTGGGTTTTTCCGGAGAAGCCTTGCATGAATTGTTGAGTCAGCGAGCAGCTTGGCAACAGCGTTGTTATCATTTTTGGGAATATCATGAGGATTGGCGAAACCGTGGCTTTATCCAAATGTTTCAAAAATTGTTGATGCAAGAGCAGGTCCCCAAGCGTTTGCTCAGTTATCCAGATGGAGAACGACGTCTGACCAATGTATTACATATTGCCGAAGTATTGCAACAAGCCGTGGTGCAAGAGCAGTTGGGCATGAATGGCTTATATCAGTGGTTGATTGGGCAACATGATTTGGAAAATCAAAATCTTGAAATTCAACCATTGCGTTTGGAAAGTGATGAGAAATTGGTGAAAATTGTCACTGTTCATAAGAGCAAAGGTTTGGAATATCCGGTGGTATTTTGCCCTTTTTTATGGGATGGACATTTGCATACAGGAGGAGGACAAGACAGTCATCAAGTTATATTTCATGATGATAATCAGCAGTTAATTCTTGATTTGGGCTCTGAGCAGCAAAAAGAGCATCGACAACAGGCCATGGCTGAGGAACAGGCTGAAAACATACGGTTATGTTATGTGGCTTTGACTCGGGCTCGTCATCGTTGTTATGTCATTTGGGGTAGGTTTAAAGAGGCAGAAAAGTCAGCATTGGCCACTTTATTACATCCTCATCGTCCTGGTTTGAAAGAGGAAGATGGGGTATTAAAGGCTGATATAGAGGCTTTAGCATCCCAATCAGGGGGGGGGATAAAAGTATGCACTTTTCCCATGGAAGCTAAACATGAGAATGGTATTTTGTCAATAAAATCAGTGCAGTTACAAGCTCGTTCCTTTCAGGGACTGATCGATAAAACTTGGAGGGTGACCAGTTTTACCGGGTTAACAAGCAATTTACAGGAGGGGGAGCAGCCTGATTATGATGCTGTGAGTTGGTGGGAACGAGATTTTTTGGAGAGACCGGATGATATTTTCAGTTTTCCACGGGGGTCTAGGGCAGGACATTTTATGCACAATTTGTTTGAACATTTGGATTTTACTCAGTCTGTGAAAGAGGAAAATCGGTTAATTTCTCAGTGGTTGGGGAATTTTGGTTATGATGTTAAACGGTGGTCAACAGTGATTGCAGGTATGGTGGACGATGTATTAAATACTCCTTTGGAAGCAGGTCAAGTTCAATTTACTTTATCGGCTATCGGTGGGGAACAACGGTTAAATGAGTGGGAATTTTATTATCCATTGGTAAATCCAGTAACTCCATCTGGCTTATGGGGAATATTGCGGCGATTTGAGGAATTCAGTGCCCGCTGGATGAGGGGTAAAAGGGTGGAATTTTTGCCGACTCGCGGCATGATGAAAGGATTTGTTGATCTGGTGTTTGAATATCAGGGACGTTATTATATGGTGGATTATAAGTCTAATTTCCTGGGTTACCAGATGGAGAATTATTATCGGCTCAGTTTGGAAGGGGTGATGGCAGAAGAGACCTACTTTTTACAGTATTTGGTGTATATGGTGGCTTTGCATCGTTATTTGGAGGTGCATTTGCCCAATTATCAATATGAGCAGCATATCGGGGGTGTTTTTTATTTGTTTTTGCGTGGCATGCGTCCTTATTGGGGAAGTCATTATGGGGTGTTTAAAGAGGTGCCGCCGGGGGATTTGATCAGGGAGTTGTCCGTGTATTTTGCGGGGGAAAAGCGAGGTTTGGGTTAGACAAAAAGTTCCAGTAAATTATTGAGATAGCGAAGTCCCAATGGGGTTGGATAAATGTGGTCGTGATCTTTGATCAGCCAGTTGTGGGCAATGGCTTGAGTCAAGGGCAGGGTCAATTGGTTGAGGTCAATTCCAGTGCGTTGTTCAAATTGGGAACGGTAAAAGCCTTGAGTGAGTCGTAAGGCATTGATCATGAATTCTAGAATGATCTGCGATTCGGATAAGGGGGGCTCTGTGATTTTCACATCGGCACTGTGGGCAGTGTGTAGGTAACGTTCCGGATGGGACTGTTTATAAGAGCGGGTGATTTGTGAATGAGTCGGTTGGGTCAGTTTGCCATGTGCCCCGGCTCCAATACCTAAATAGTCTCCAAATTGCCAGTAATTTAGGTTGTGCCGACAGTGGGCTTGGGGTTGGGCATAGGCAGAAATTTCATAGTGTTCATAGCCTTGGCTGGCTAAATAGGCTTGCCCCTCGGTTTGTAGAGTCCAAAGGGTCTCTTCATCAGGCAGAGTGGGGGGATGTTTGCCAAAGACAGTTTGGGGCTCAAGGGTCAGTTGGTACCAGGAAAGATGTTGAGGATGTAGGGCGACAGCGATAGCCAAATCTTGTAAAGCCATACTGACTGTTTGATCGGGCAGTCCAAACATGAGGTCTAAATTGACGTGAGTAAATCCGGTGGCTAAAGCGGTTTGGGCCATGGTGAGGGCCGTGTCACGAGAATGGATGCGTCCTAATTTTTTTAGACTGGATTCGTCAAAACTTTGAATTCCCAAGGAAAGCCGATTGATTCCCAGGTCTAAAAATTCTCGCAAACGTTGTCGGTTAAGCGTTTCTGGGTTGGCTTCTAAAGTGATTTCAGCTCCAGCGGGTATGGTGAGAATGATGTAGAGTTTTTCCAGCAAAGTCCCAAGACAGTGACTGGAGAATAGGCTGGGAGTGCCTCCTCCTATAAAAACGGTCTCAATGGGCCGGTTTTGAATGTGGGGCAATTCTTGGACCAAGTCGGCCAATAGGGCTTGTTGGTAAGCCGACTCGAGCCTGGAGTCTGCCATCCGCACATAAGAGTTGAAATCACAGTAGGGACATTTTTTCAGGCACCAAGGAATGTGAATGTATAAACTTAGGGGCGGTGGCTGTTGAAACATTATGCGGACTGTTCTAAAATGACGAGGTATTGAGGGGGCCAATGTTTTTGCAGTTGTTGCAAACTTTGTTGAGCGGTCTCTAAGCTGGGATAGATGCGTCCCATTCCGCATCTTTGCCAACCCGTACCCGCCCATTCCAATACTTGTTTTGGGTCTAAAGTGAGGTGAATGACAAACTGCCCTGGTTTTGAAGAGGATTTAGGGGGGGATTTTGGATTGGACGGATGTTTTTTTAAAGCCGTGGGTTGAGGACGTTGCTTTTGTTGCAGTTCTAAATGCAACCATCCAAATTCCTCAGATAAAGTTTGATATTGACGGGCCTGTTCGGCTTCCAAGTCTGCAAGCCGTTGTTTAAGTGCATCATTTACAGTATTTGCAACGGACATAAAAAAATCTCCTGCTTTTGGTCGTAAGTTTCTGGAGATAAATGACTTATCCTACCATCATTGAACATCATGAATGGGGTATAATGGCATCTTAACTGATTATCGAAGTTCAACTCATTTTTAATGCTTTTTAAGCATAGCATATTTTAAGGTCAGTAGGGAAATGCTTCTGCCCTTAAACGGTTGATCGCGCTTTGAAGGAGTGTTATTCATTTTTTAAATGAGGAAATTTATGTCCAATACTGCGCAATTGAAATGGCGTTGTCGAAGTGGGGTTAAGGAGTTAGAAGTGCTGTTAATAGCGTATTTAGAACAGGATTACCCTCAAGCATCTCTCGTGGAACAACAGTGTTTTGCACAACTTGTTGAATTGCCGACCCCATTGTTGTACGATTATTTTTTGGGAAAGGCAGTGGCGCCCTCTGTGGCAATGCAAAACTTAATCAGCAAATTACAAGTCAGGAAGAATCATTGAGTCTCTTCCCTAAACAATTACCTTTTCCTATTTCTAATTCTCAAGGAGGAACCCATGGGTAAAGGCACGCTCTATGTTTTCTCAGCCCCTTCCGGAGCTGGAAAAACCAGCTTGGTCAAGGCCTTAGTCGATGGAAGCCATAATCTAATGGTGTCGATTTCTCACACCACTCGTGCTCCTCGAACTGGGGAAAAAAATGGTGTCAATTACCACTTTGTCAGCCAAGAAGAATTCATGCAAATGCTGACTTATAACTTATTTTTGGAACATGCCCAAGTGTATGATCACTATTATGGGACTTCTCAACGTTGGTTACAGGAACAGTTACATCGGGGAATTGATGTGATCTTAGAAATTGACTGGCAAGGGGCTCAACAAGTTCGTCGTTTAAAACCTGACTGCGTCAGCATTTTTATCTTGCCCCCTTCCCTTGACATCTTAAAGCAACGACTGTATTCCAGGGCCCAAGACAGTGAATCTGTGATTAACCGACGATTGCGAGAAGCCTTGGAAGACATCAGTCATTATGTGGAATTCGATTACTTGGTTGTGAATGACCATTTTGACACTGCCTTAGCCGACCTGCAATCCATTATACGCAGCCAAAGACTGTCGCAACTGGTTCATGCTCCCCGATTAGAAAAATTATTAACCCAATTGCTATCCTAAACTGTAAACCTATTTTTTTCAACCTCCTCCCTCAATTTTTTCGAGACCACTTTATGATAAACGATACCTCTAACACTTACTGGGAACACTTTTTTTCCTTACTTGCCCGTCTTTTGGTTTGGAGCGGATTTTTCGGTCTCCTATACCTATTACAATCTTTCTTTGCCCTGATTTTCTTGACTTTTGTATTCGCCTACATTCAAAACAGTGGGGTGTTATGGCTAGAAAACTACCTCGAAAACCGCGTGGCCCGTGTGATTCTCGTGGGCATTGTATTTCTCGGTTTCTTGGTCACCATCAGCCTATTCTTAGCCCCAGGCGTGGCTCAACAAACCAAGGGATTCATCACTGATTTAAAAACCTATGTTCACAAAGTTGATCAAATGTTTTTGGATTTGACTGAAAAATATCCTTCCCTAGCCGAGATCGTTCCAAATACAAAGAAAACTGAAATTGAAGACGAAACCACAACTATCCCTCCTGAAAAACCCAGACTTGAACAAAATTGGACTCTCGAAAAATCCCCCACCATTTCCATCATTGTTCAACTGTTCATTGGGTTGGGCAAAGAAGTGGAAGGGGAGAAAAACATCAAGATTATCTTTGACAACCTGACCAATATTGGTACTCAAATCGCTTCAATCATCATCTCCAGTGTAGCCACCTTTCTATTGGCCCTATTGTTTTCCTTCCTGATTGTCCTAGACCTGCCCAGACTGAAAGAAAATGTCATAGGCTTTAAAAACACCAAGTTAAGATTCATTTACACCGAAGTGGCCGACAGCATTCACCATTTCTCAGTGGTTTTGGGACAAACTTTTGAAGCCCAATTCATGATTGCCATCATCAATTCCCTACTCACTGCCATTCTTATCTACTTATTGGGACTGGAGCAACATATTGCCTTCCTTTCAGTCATCGTATTTCTAGGCAGTTTCATCCCTGTGGTGGGCGTTATCATCAGCTCCATTCCCATTTGTCTTATTGCATTGCAGTATGCTGGACTACAACACATGCTCATTACCATTTTTGGCATTACCCTTATTCACACTGTCGAAGCCTATATTCTAAATCCCAGCATTTATGGTTCCCGTTTACACATCAACCCGGTGATTGTGCTCATCATTCTCACAGTGGCTGGCCAACTGTTTCATGTTTGGGGACTTATTTTAGGCGTGCCCATTTTCAGCTACTTTGTCGGTCATGCCATTCGCCTCAATTCCACTCAGGAAACATCCTCCTCAAAACCCATTGAAACTGAATTGGCCACGTCGACCCAATACCCCCCTGTTTGATTCCAAGCACATCCGATGGCCTTGAACAATTGCCAACCTCCCAACACATAACAAGTTAAAACCGGTCCCTGATCACTGAAAGTATAGATCCCAGCCTGATGAAGATGACCTTGTATAATTCGAGTCACTTGATACTCAACAAACAATTCTCGTAAGGCTTGGGCATCCACCTGCAACTGTCCACTGGTATAAAACTGTTGAACATGCTGATGACTTTCTGCCCGAGCCTGATGAGCCAACAAGCGCCGTTGATTCAACGGCAATCCCAAAAAATGTTGTTGCCACAATGGGTTACGCACCTGCTGGCGAAAAGCTTGATAAGCCAAATCTTGAGTGCACACATTGTCCCCATGAGTCAATAAAGTCGGCACTCCATACAAATCGATCACGGTGGGATCGGTCAACAACTGACAGCCGGTCAAATTGACAAACCCTGTCCCCAACAAAAAATCCCGATTGCCAGGCATTACAAAAACCCGTTCAACATGCTCCACCAGTTTCCGCAAAGCTTGCAGAATGGGCTGGTAATCAGGATCATCATCTCCAATCCAAACTTCGAATAAATCCCCCAGGATATACAAATCAGTCACCTGTCTGGCTCGGGTGGCTAAAAATTTCATAAACAAGTGAGTCAACAACGGATTGTTCACATCCAAATGCACATCGGCAATAAATAAAGTTTCTGACATAAGTTATTAGAAATCCAGAAAATTTTAAAATTATCCAGCCGTTTGGTTCACGCTGGGATCAGCAATGCGTCCCATAAACAAAATGGTTTTTGAAGCCTGATCTCGAATAAACACAAAAAAGGGTCGATTCACCTTAAATGAAAAATTGGCTGTATTGGTCATCGCTTGGACTGTCGATGTTCCCCCACTGGTGGCTCGACTGCCTTGCTCGTGAATTTTGAACTGAGCCTGATGTAAAATTCCAGAAAGCCGTAAAACTTTTTTACTGTCCAATTTTGAAAAATTAGCCTTTTGATTGAAAGCCTCAGTGATTCCCAATTTTTCCAAATATCTCTGCATTTGGTAAGTGGTTTGTTCCTGAAATTTAGGCAAATAAACGTCCACTGTTTGTTCTTTCAACGAGGAAACCCATTGGTTGAAGGTCGAAATTGAAAATTGTTTTTCTATAGTTTTCAAATTATTATCTGAATTTGGTAAGATTACCAACAATGCCAAGCCACTGTTCAAATAAGGCAGTTCCAAAAATTGAGCCTGACTGTTTTCCCAATATCCAAACTGATTTGATTGACGTAAAGTGGATATTGATTGGGTAATTTCTCCCGCAATGGTAAATGGTAATTTTTGCGTGGCATTGGAATTAAATGGTTTTTGCCAATCTCCTTCAAAATAAATGGCATCGGTCAATAATAAACGAGTCAAGGGTTGAATGGCATGACTTGGCAAAAAGTTGTTGATCTTACTGTCAGTTTGTTGAGCAATCCATTGATTGACAGTCTTACGAATAGACCCCACATCGCCCATAAAATTAACAGTTTGAATCAGTTGAGGGTAAGTTTTTAGAAAAGTGGAGGAAAACGCATATCCTTTCTGTCCCCACAGTGCTTGGACAGTGCGCAATTTATAATAACTTGAAGTTTGCCGATTTTGCAGAAAATTTTTCAGCAAAATTAACTGGTTAGATAATTCGGTTTCATTGCTGGCTTGTAAAATTTTTGCCAATTGAGTTTTGGTTGAACCACTGGCAGCTGTGTAGGGAATGCTCAAACTGGCAAATAGACTGTAGGGTGAAAACCAAACGTTGCCCTCGTGATCGTTTAACTGCCGATACAGGTCAAAGGCAAATTGATTGATGCGATTCACGATCAATTCTGAATTTGCAAAGGGGACTGGCAACTGATAGGTGGGAAAACTGGGTGGTTTTGGGGATGTTGATGGCGTTGTGGTTGTTGAAGGAATGGGGGTGGGTGTGGAACTGGAAGTTGTGGGTTGTTCCGAGCAACCGGTGATGAAAAGTAATAGTATTATCGCCGATCTGTGAATTGGAAAGTGGATTGAAAAATTTAAGTGAAACAATTGCATATTGGGATGATTCCTTAGGTTATTGTTGAGAGATGAGCAGAAACGCGACAGATGCGCTTCGCAAACAACACTCGCAGATCCTACGTTTTCTACTCAGCACATCCTAGGCAGTCTAGAAATTCTAATTTGATCACTTTCCTCGAATAACACCCACAGGACTGGTTAAGTTACGGTCGGTTAAAATTTGTTGAGCAATTTGACCTTGAATACTTTCCGGTCTCAATTGAGGTTGAGCTGCTGGCCGTCTGGGCAATTCGTGTAAAAAACGCGTGGCTTCTCGCAATAATTCTTGAATACGTTCAGTAAAAATGAAATCGAATTGTAATTTGATTCGATTTTTGGAATCACCATATAAGGCTGTATGCAATACCGAAGAGTCAAAGTCCACAGTTTCTTCCTTCAAAATACGAAGGATTTCATCAGCATTGGAGGGGTTTGCCAAAAATAGTTGGGCATCCAATTCTGCTTCTAACCAGGCTTTGTGGATGTCTGGACGTTGCTCAATTAAATTTTGAGACATGATGATAAATCCGGCATCGGTCATGTCAAAGTTTTCTCCGGTCAAAACTCGATGCGCTAAACCAGAGGATTCCAATTGAGAGGCCCAAGGTTCCCATAGAATAGCTGCTTCTAACAGGCCATTTTGAAAATTATGCAGGATAACTTGTTGATTTTGATTTAAATAATTCTGAGGAGACAGTTGGTATTGTTTAAAGACAGTGCGTGCGAATCGATCGGAACAAGTGCCATATGGAGTGGCAATTCTCTTGTCAACCATCCATTCCAAAATGGCTCGAGGAGAGGTTAAATTTGCCGCTTCTGTTTTTACCAGTACGATATTACATAGTTGTTTTGAAGTCCCTGATACTCCTATGATTCGAATATCAACTCCTCCTCTTGGAGGAAGATAACGAAAAGTGGCTTCAATGGCTGGCATGTCCCCAACGTATCCAATGTGCAGTTGTTGTTCAACCAGAGTGTCTACAATAATGTTTCCTCTTAAGGCACTTTCAAATTCCACCGTGCTGCCTGCTGGAAGATACTGTTTCCAGAGTTGTTTACCCTTGATAATCACGGCAGACCAAGACTCTGTGTAATAAGGTTGATACCCCACTTTTAAATGAATGGGTTGAGCAGGGGGCGTTAAATCAGAATTAGCATGTATTTTGCTAACTATCAGCATGAAGACAATCATGCTGATGGTGACAAGTTTTGAAGTTGGCATAGTACTTTCCTTTCAAAGGGGGTGCCACTGGCAACCCCCCGACTTTAAATGTGTGTGAAAATATCAATTTTGATCATGCTCATCGGTCACTGAGCATATAAACACCATAAAGGAGTTGTCAGAGAATATTCGATTCAACACCCGGGTGATATTCATTTCAGTCATTGGCCCGATTTGAAGCCATGCTGCTTTTCATCCCCACACAGTTATTTTTCATTGACAGAAGTCCTTTCTCATCTTCTGTTAGGGTAAGTAGGAGAACCCTTGTTATGAACCATATCCCCCCCAGCCCATTATATCCAACTCTCCAACCTTATGCCACTCATCAATTGGCAGTTACAAACCAATTGAATTTGTATGTTGAAGAATGTGGCAATCCAGTTGGGCTCCCTGTGGTATTTTTACACGGAGGGCCTGGCGCTCATTGTAAGCCCTATCACCGTTCCCTATTCTCTCCAGAGACTTATCGCATCATCTTATTTGACCAACGGGGCAGCGGTCGTTCCACTCCCACCAAACATCTACAAGACAACACCACCCACCACTTGATCAATGACTTAGAACAATTAAGAAAGCATTTGGGAATCAGCAACTGGGTCATTTTTGGCAGCTCCTGGGGAGCCACCCTGGGTTTATTATATGCCCAAACCCATCCGGAACATGTAGTGGGACTGATTTTGCGCAGCATTTTTTTAGCCCGCAACGAAGATATTGAATGGGTATATCGAGCAGGCTACCTCAGCCGTTTATTTCCCAAACAATGGGATAACTTCACCCAATTTTTACCTCACGAAGGCCATTGGGACACTCCATTGGCCAGCTACCATCATTACCTGACCACGGGCAGTCCCAAAGAAGCTGAAATTGCTGCTCTAGCCTGGCTGGCTTGGGGAGGATGTTTAATCAGTTTTGGACAACTCGATCCTCCCAAAGAATGTAGCCCGGAACTGCTTAATGAGGCACGCTTGGCTTGTCATTACATTTTTCACCGCTGTTTTATTGACGAAAATCAATTACTTCGGGATCTTGAAAAAGTGGCCGATGTTCCTGCCATTCTGTTGCATGGTCAACGAGACCTGTTATGTCCTTTACAAGGTGCCTATTTACTGGAACAACAATGGCCAGCTGCCCAATTGAGAATATTACCTCATGACAATCATATCATGAATGAGCCCACCATGTTGTCAGCCGTGGTGGAGGCCACTTGCGACATGGCAGAAATGTTGGCATAATTCCCATTCTGCCCTTTTTGACAAGACTAAGAAAGCAATTTCGATCATTTCCGGTCTCCTTTTAAGAGGAAGAGAACAACTTCCCTTCCTTTTTAAAGAAAGACCGAGAGTGGTATTTCCAACTCAATCATCATCTTCCTCTTCTTCCTCCTCATGCTCTCTTTGGCTTGGAAGAGGCGAGGTTTTATCCAAACTGAATCTCTTCAACCGCCAACGTCGTTTAGCATCATCCTCATTGGCATTCCGATGACACTCTGTACAATCCTTATATTCCCGAATCCCTTCTTCCCAATGTTCCTCTCGAATATTAGCCGGACGATGTTCATGACATCCATAACAAGTGTATTGACTATAATCATGATTTAAATGACATTTTACACACTGCACATCGTGGTCAACATCCAACTGAAAATGTTCATTATGATCAAAAGTAGCCGGTTCCCATTCGGTTTGAGTGTGACATTTTCCGCAATTTCCCACCAAGCGTTTATGCAAATTATCTTCTGGTTTATCTTTATCATGGCAGGCTTCACAAACTTTTTGCGCAGTTTTAGTAACCCACTCATGCTTGAATTTTGCCGGTTGCCAACGCGTTTGTCCGTGACATTGACTACAATTCTCAACTGCCAGATGTTTGTGTAAAGCATCAGCGGGATTTCGATGACAACTGTCACAATCCTTTTGCGTAGAAGAATTTAACAATTCGTGAGAAAATTGTTTAATCACTCGGTAAATTTGCACTCCGCGATGATCGCTGTGACAAGCCACACAATCTTCTTCTAATAAATGTTGATGAAAAGCCACCTGTTCTCGTTGATCCTCGATTTTAATACCTTTGGTTGTAAATAGACCTATTTTGCTAACTTCATGACAAGTAATACATTTTTCTGGGGAACTGCCTCGGAATCCAGCATGACAGGCAAAACAATCGGTGGTTAATTCTTGATGTTTTTCCATCAATGGTCCCGGACTGATCATAAGGTGGGGATAGCTGATTACCAGTAGTCCAATGGCTAATAAGTTGGCAATGATAACTGTGGTAAAAGTTAATTTTTTCATCGCCATTGCCAAAATAGGAAGATACTGAAGATATGGGACAGTGCCAAGATTCCAAAAGCCAAGGTAATGGGAAAGTGCACTGCTCGCCACTTTTTGATGGTTTCCAGGGTCAGAGCATCCCAAAAAATTTCTTTTTCAATTGCGGACTCTGAAAGTCCTTGTTGGGACAGTTGTTCCTTTTTAGAAGACAATTGGTATCGCGATTTTTCCAGCAAAAACTTACCGGTTAACCCACTGATAACATTGATCAACATGGCGATCACTGCCAACCAAGGCAAAATGGCATAAAAATGAATGCCTGCATGCACTAAAATCATCAGAGCACCTCCCCAAGCCAACAGTTCATGTAGGCTGAGTAACAGTTTGGGATGACCGCTGTGTATCAATTTACGTTTTCTGAGAGAATAAGGGAATGATAATAGGATGAGGAGGGTGCCGGGAATGCCCAGGTAACGTCCTATCCAAACCATATCCAGTTGATGCAATAGAAAATCAGCTATGATTGCCAACATGATCAATAATATAAACATTTCAACAAAGGGAATAATTTGGGTGCGGAACAGAGAGGGATTCATAAAAGTTAAGCTTTTAGGGTGATATGGGTTTTGGGGATGGAAATGCACAACAGACAGGTGTTGGAGTTGACTTCTGCTTCGGGTGTTCGAGTGTAGGTCACTTCTCCACTTTCAAGCGTGGTTGTGCAGCAACCGCAAGCACCTGCTCGGCAACCAAAATCGACACGAATTCCCTGTCCCTCAGCAAATTCGAGCAGAGAGGCAGATTCGGGTTGCCAAGGAATGGTTTTTCCAGAAGTGCTGAAAGTTACAGTCAGGTCTGAGGAAGATTGGGAATGTTTTGAAGGGGATGAAGATTGGGTAGGAGAGGCTGGCCCAAATGATTCATAGTGGATGTGCAGATCGGGAACGCCCCAGTCTTTTAAATTGGGAACTAGGGTGTCCATCATGGCTTGGGGACCACAGATATAAAACTGGTGGGGTTTTAAAGGCAGAGTCAGGCGCAATAAGGTGATGTCGATGCGACCTGCGTGATGATAATCGGTGCCTTGAATTTCATGGGCTTTGGGTTGACTGTGGCAAAGGTACAGATGTAGGTTAGGATATTGAGTTGCCAAGGTGTTAAGGTGTTCCTGCATGATTGCTTCTTCTCCATTGCGCACTCCATAGTAGAACCAAATGGGGCGTTGTGGAGAGTGTCCGAGACTGATGTTGAGCATGCTGAGCACAGGGGTAATTCCAACGCCGCTGCCAATTAGCACAATGGGACCGGTTTCGGCAGTGTCCAAGTAGAATTGACCGGCTGGGGCTTTGACTTTTAAGATGTCGCCGACTTGTACTTGTTCATGGAAAAAAGTTGAGCCTCGACCCGACGGTTCCTTTTTGATGGTCACTCGATAATGGTCCGGGTGGGGTTTATCGGATAGGGAATAGCATCTGATCGAGGGTTTATTGGGGTCTGCTGAGGGTAAGTGAAAAGTCAAATATTGTCCCGGTTTAAAGGCAGGCAATGGCTTTCCATCCACTGGGACCAGATAAAAGGAGCATAGGGTCTGTTGTTTATTTTCAATTACTTTACGGTCGACTCTAAATTCTCTAAGGTCAGTCCAAGCGAGTTTGTCAGTTGGGGGAACCGGTGTTTTGGGAAGAGGCAGATTATTTTCCGGGTGTCCTTCCCAAATGGCTAAGCGTCTTTTTAGTTCAGTGAAAGAGTGCCAATGTCGATAGAAGGCAACTGCAGCAAAGATGGTTAATTGGGCGATTAAAACAACAGAAATGAGAATTGTAAGTTGTAAGGGGGCCATGATAACTCCTAAGGGTCGTGGGATCTAAGGGTGAGGTGAGTGAATGTGCTGAATATTACTTTACCCATTCTAAAGGGTTAATGGGGTTGCCTTGATGACGAATTTCAAAATAAAGTCCGGTGGTTTTGCGTCCCCCACTGTTGCCAACGCTGGCAATGATTTCTTGGGTTTTAACAATGTCGCCTACGTTTTTGTATAGGCTCTGGTTATGGGCATAGAGACTCATGTAATTTTTACCGTGATCTAAAATGATCAGTAAACCCAAATTGCGAAACCATTGGGCAAAAACCACTCTTCCTGGGGCAACTGCTTGGATTTTTTGACCGGCTGGGGCTTCGATGAAAATGCCTTGCCATTTGAGACTGCCAACGAGTCGTTCTCCAAAATGATGGCTGACTTGTCCTTCCACTGGTTTGGGCAATTTTCCCTTCAAGTTGTCAAATAGGGTGGGTTTGCCGAAAAAATTGGGTAGGAATTGGTAGGTGTTGTCCAGGGTTTCCAGTAGGGTTGCCAGTTGTTGTTTTTCTTCTTGCAAGCGAGCCAATTCTTGCTCTTGACCTTCTAAGGTGCTGGTCAATTGAGCGAGGATCAGTTGTCGTTGTTGTTGAGTCAGTTGTAGATGTTCAACTCGATTTTTTTCTTCGGTGGCCATTTGATCAAGGTTGGTTTTTTCTTGATTAATGGTATTTTTTAGATCTTCTATATTTTGCAGAGTGTTGTGTAAAGATTGGATTTGTTGAGTGCGGGCTCGATTGATATAGTCGTAATAGGAAAGTAAGCGACCCATGCGGAAAGGATTTTCTTGGTTAAGCCACAGTTTCAAATAGTCTTGACGACCGACAATGTAAGCAGCTCGAATTTGTTGAGCCAATTGTTTGCGTTGTCGCTCCAATTGTCGTTGTTGAACTTGTTGTTGGTTTTTGAGGTCGATTAGGGTATTTTGCTTGTCTTTCAAGGCACTGTGTAAAATTTCTAAGCGGTGGGCGACTTGTCCAATTTGTTCTTCGTTGCCCTTTAATTGAGTTTGTAGCAGGCCATATTCGGTGCGGGTGTTGAGTAATTGAGTTTGTAATTGTTCAATTTGGGAATCCAGTTGTTGTATTTTGTCTAAGGTGAGGGTGGCATCGGTACTTAGGTTAACTTTGGTGAGAATGATGAGGGTTAAGAGGAGTGTTTTCAGATGCGATTCTCCTTGAATTATCCGATTCTTTCTTCAAAAAAAGGAGGGTTAGAGAATTTATTCGGCGAGGTTGGACAATGAGTCGGTGAGCGTTTTTTTAGGTTCACAATAGGAATAGACAACTCGACCATTGATCAGGGTGTGGGTGACATGTCCCTTGAGTTTCCAACCTAAAAAGGGGGAATTGGCTCCTAAACTGTGTATATTTTCCTTGGTAAGAGTCCAATGCAGGTCCGGGTTAAAAATACAGATATCCGCTGGGTTTCCTATTGTTAAGGCGCCAGCCGGTATACCTAAAATGCGGGCTGGTTGCAGGGTGACCCAGCTCAATGCAGTGAGGAGGTCACAACTCAGTTCATTGGCAAGTTGTAGGACTAAGGGCAGCAAACTGTCGACTGCGGAAATACCTGGAGCTGTTGTAGCAAAGGGGGAGAGTTTGGCGTCTGCTTCATGGGGTTGATGATCGGAGCAAATGGCTTGTAGATTACCGTCTATCAGGGAGGTTCGCAAGGCTTGACGGTCTTCAAGTGTACGAAATGGAGGGATAACATGGTATTGGGAGTTGTATTCGGTCAAGTTGTGTTCAGTGAAGTAGAGATGATGGGCACTGACGTCAGCTGTGACGGGTAAACCGTTGGCTTGGGCGGTTTTGATCAGAGTGAGGGCTCGGGCGGTGGAGAGACGACAGAAGTGGGCACGAACTCCGGTGAGTTCAATGAGGAGTAGGTTACGGGCGACTTCAATGCTTTCCGTGGCTTCAGGAATGCCTGCGAGTCCTAAGCGGGTGCTGATAAATCCTTCGTGAGCACATCCTCGACGGCCCAGCCAGGGGTCTTGAGGGTGCAGGAATACGGTGAGGTTGCAGTTGGCTGCATAGGCTAGGGCATAACGTAATACTTCTGTATTTACAATGGGTTGTACATTGCTGACTGCGATACAACCGGCTTCTTTCAGGTCGCCCATTTCTGCCAATTGTTCCCCACGCAGGCCTTGAGTCAGAGCGGCAATGGGCAATACTTTGGTCATGCCCGCGTTGTTGGCGCGTTGTTGTAGGAGTTCTGCCACGGCAGGAGTGTCGATAACGGGAAGGGTGTCTGGTGGGCAACAGAGGGTTGTAATACCACTATTGGCTGCAGCCCGAGTTTCTGACAGGATGGTGCCTTTGTGTTCAGCGCCCGGTTCTCGCAATCGGACACTGAGGTCGACTAAGCCTGGACAGACAATTTGGCCTTTGGCTTCGATTTGCCATTCTGCGGCAAAATTGGGAGGTGGGCTGCCAATGGCAACGAGTTTGCCGTTGGCAATGTGAAGGTCAGTGAGGGTGTCTAAACGGGTGGCTGGGTCAATAACCCGGCCACCAACAATGCTTAAGGAAGTGGCCATTCTCTATTGTTCCTTTGGGATAATAGGTAGCGGGGTGATAGGAGGGGAAAGGGTGGTTGAGAGGCTTTAGCCGGCAGAGGTCAAATCACCGGCTAAAGCCTCTACTCCATTTTAATGTGAGTTCGTTGGAATAGAGGCTTTAGCCGGGGTAGGGGTCAGATCACCGGCTAAAGCCTCCACTCCATTTTAGTGTGAGTTCGTTGGAATAGAGGCTTTAGCCGGCAGAGGTCAAATCACCGGCTAAAGCCTCTACTCCATTCTAATGTGAGTTCGTTGGAATAGAGGCTTTAGCCGGTAGGGGTCAGATCACCGGCTAAAGCCTCCACTCCATTTAGAAGAAGTTTATTGGCAACCAAATACGGTGCTGTCGTTATTCGAAATGATTTCCAGTCCGTTGGGACCAAAAGCCAGGCTTTGATGGTGGGCGTTGATGTCGCTACTGGTGGTGGCTGGAATCAGGCAGTTGGGTAAGGGAGCGGGGACGACGGTACCATCTAGGTTGATTTGCCAGGCTTGACGGAAACCGGCGAGTATCGCATGGCCAGCCGGATGCCAGGTTAAGTTGGCGGGTTCTGGTAGAGGAAGGTTTTTTTGCCACAGGGAGAGTAAGTTGTCTGCCCGTCGTAATTCCAAACGGACTTGCTGACAGGTTGGACTGTAACCCAGAAGTAAATGGGCACCGTCTGGAGAGGGAAGGACCGTGTAATCGAGTCGGCCGGGAGATTCTGGAGGGTCGCCTTGAGATAGGGGAGGTTGAGAGTGAGAATCCTGACATCCCCATTGAGTTAACGGTGGAATATCTAATAGACGGACTGGGGGTTCATTGCGTAGGCTGAGTTTTTCAAAGTAGGCAGCTCCCAGTTCCGGTTGTAGAACTTCTACAATGAGATAACCTGCAGTACGCATATAGTAGAGGCGACCGGTTTGATGAGGACGGGGAACGGTGAGCGCTCGTCTGTCAGTGCCATCTGGTTTTTGTAAGATGATTTGATGACGGAAATTACGCTTGTCCGTAGTACCATTCAGGGGATCTAGGCTTTGTTTTTCTTCATAGCTGATGCGTACAATGGCAACTTCAGTTGCGTCATCAGCCCAAATGGCTTGGCTGTCATAGTTGACGGGACGCCAAATCCATTGTCGGGTGGAGCAGGCAGTGTTTGCCAGCATGCCGATGATCAGTAGCCAGGGGAGCCAGGTGGGGAGTCCACAGCGTAATTCGGGTAGAGTGAGGGGTTTTGATGCGTTCATGGGTTATTAAATTTCGTCAATTACACATTGCTCAATACAGGATACTTGAAATAGGTGTTGGTCATCTAACCGCAATGCAGTTAATTCGCCTCCCCACAGGCAGCCGCTGTCTAAGGCAAAAATCCCGTCTCGGATGTGCAATCCCAAGGCTGCCCAGTGGCCAAATATGATTCTAGCGGATACTGAGGCTCGGTTAGGGACAAGGAACCAGGGGATATCGTCTTTTTCAGACCATACTTTGTCAGCTTTAGGTAGAATTGGGGGACCTTTTTTGTCTAAGGTCAATTTACCTTTGGCGTTACAATATCTTAGCCGTGTGAAGCAGTTGGTGATGAAGCGCAGGCGATCCCATTCCTTCAATTTGTCGGACCACTTGTTGGGTTCGTTACCATAAACTTTAGATAAGTATTTTAAATATTGAGGTCCGCGTAGGGCTTCTTCTACTTCACAGGCATATTGTCGTGCTTGTAATAAGGTCCATTGGGGGGGGAAGCCGGCGTGAATCAGGGTGTAATTGAGGACTGGGTCATGGTGAAGGAATGGTCTATAGCGTAACCATTCTATCAGTACTTGAACATCGGGCGCCAGTAATATTTCATCCAAAGTATCCTTGGAATGCCGATAACGAGATTGTTGGTAGTAGGTGGCCAACAGGTGGACTTCGTGGTTGCCCAATACGACGACTGCGCGTTGGCCAAGTTCTTTTATGAATCGTAATACTTTAAGGGAGTCAGGACCACGATTGATCAGGTCACCGGTGCACCACAAGTGGTCTTGGGCGGGGTCGAATTGAATTAAGGTTAATAATTTTTGGAGTGCCTGGTAACAGCCTTGGATGTCGCCAATTGCGTAGGTGGCCATGGTCCCGTAATATTCCTCAGCTATGGGGTGGTTGGTGTGTCTCGCAGTTCTTCAGCCAGGTGTTCTACGATTTTCAGTAGATTTTCGTAGCCACCTGCCTTACTGTTGGTGAGGCGGTATTTGCCATGAACGACAACTGCAGGCACTCCAGTGATTCCATAATCCGCAGTTAACATGCGGGCACGTCGCACTTTGGTGTCGACTGCAAAGGAATTGAAGGTGGTTTTAAAAGCGGCTTTGTCGACGCCTTGTTCGGCGAAAAAGTCCATCAAAGCGGCTTCCGTGTCGAATTGACGGTGATGGGTGTGAATGGCCTCGTAAAGAGCAGAGTGGAGTTTTGCGAGGACGCCCAGTTCTTCTGCAGCGTAAAAAGCTTTGGCCAATAGGGTATTGGTCTCGTTGAAAACGGCGGGCATTTGGACGAATTGAATGTCCTTGGGTTTGCTGACTTGCCAAGCACTTAGAAAAGGTTCAAAACGGTGGCAATGGGGGCAGGTGTAGAGAAAAATTTCTAACATTTCCACTGTTTGATCGGAATAGTTAGAATAGGTTTCTGCTGCCGGAGAAATCCGTTCGTATTGACCTTGGTAAGAGTTGGGACTTTTGAGTGGTTGCGCTAAAGTAGGAGTAAAATAGCAGAGTAGGAGGAACAGTAGGGTGAGTTGTCTGGACATAATTCATTTTTCTCATCAGTTATGTTTAAGGAAGGGGGGGTGTCCGTCCCTTTAATTGAAAGAGGGAGAACATAGCCTTTCTAGGGTTAATTGCCTAAAAAAAGAGGAATCCTTTTTAGCTTGAGAAGAATTCCTCTTTTTTAGGATTAATGTAGACCTGCTATGTAGTCGGCAATGAGTTTGATTTCATCTTCGGACATTTTCAGGGCGATATCCCGCATAATAGCGCCTGGGCCCTCTGTACCACGAGCGCCCTTTTTGTAATCGCCCAATTGCTTCACCAGGTAATCCTTTTGTTGCCCAACTAGAGAAGGATACATGGCTTGGGGACTGCCTCTGCCATTGGGAGCATGGCAAGCAATGCAGGCGGGGACTTTGCTGGCTTTATTGCCACCACGATAGAGTTTCTCTCCCTGCGATTTAACTTCTTCGGTGCTCACTGTACCAATCTTGGGGGTTTGACTGGAAAAGTAGGCAGATACGTCGGCTATTTCCTGCTCAGTGAGTGGCGCAGCCATGGGGGCCATTTGTTGACCGTCATTATTGCGTGCTCCGGATTTGAAGGCATGCAATTGTTGACTTAAATAACTGACGTGTTGTCCTGCAAGAGATGGCCAGATGGGCACTACACTGTTACCATCTGCGCCATGACAGGCTGAACACACGCTGGCCACTTTTTCTTTGCCGGCTTCTGGATTTCCTACTAGAGCAGTTGAAGCTGCATTAGCAACGGAGTGAGTCAGGGCTAAAATACAAAAAGTCAATGTTAATTTGTTCATTTTATTCATCTAATTCCCTATGTGTCAGTCGAATTGGTTTGTCAATGGCTAAACGGTGGCTATTATAACAGGATTTTTTAGATATTTAAGTATTCTTCACTTATCCGAATGAATGACGTAATTACTTCCCAACCAATGTTGTAGTTTTTGGGCCAACGCCTGTTTGGCAACAGGTTTAATTAATACGTCGTTCATTCCTTCTTCCAAACATTTTTCCAAATCACTGGCCAGCGCATTAGCCGTCATGGCAATGATTAACATGGATTTAGAAGTGAATTTTTCACTGTCCCGAATTTTACGGGTGGCCGCGTATCCATCCAAAACGGGCATGTGCAAATCCATCAAGACCAAATCGTAGTTAATTTGACTGACTTTATCCACTGCTTCTTGCCCGTGACTGGCAATACTGACTTGACAGCCCAATCCCTCCAACATCATTTCCGCCACTATCTGATTGATCTTATCATCCTCCACCAATAGGATATGAGGTTGCCGAGCAGAGGAAGTTTCAACATTGGCTTGTAGAAGCGGCTTACTTTCTGAGAGCGCATCCACCAATTTAGCCAAAGGCAACTCCAAAGTAAACCAAAAACTGCATCCTTTGCCGGCTGCAGTTTCAACCCCAATATTTCCCCCCATCAATTTGATCAATTGTTGACAAGTGAATAAACCCAAGCCGGTCCCCCCATGTTTACGACTGATAGAAGCATCCACTTGATGAAATTTATTGAATAAATTAGGCAATTCATCTTCCGGAATCCCAATCCCCGTGTCTATCACTTTAACTTCTAGTAACACTTGGCGTTGGATTACTTGAAGCAACTGCACTTCCACAGTCACCAGTCCCTGATCCGTGAATTTGATGGCATTATTCAATAAGTTCAAAATGATCTGCCTAAAACGATGTTTATCTCCCAAAAGAGGTGTTGGTAACAAATGTCCTATACTTAATTGCAAGGGTAATTGTTTCTCAGCCGCTTTGGTTTGCAACAAAGCCAGGGCATCTTCAAGCACATTCAACACATCAAAAGCATCGATTTCCAAACGCATTTTACCCGCTTCACATTTGGAAACATCCAATAAATCGTTGATAATAGTCAATAACATTTGCCCAGAATCGTAGATAATCTTCAATTGGCGCGTTTGAAAAGTCTCAAGAGGAGTTTCTAAAATCAATTCAGTCATGCCCAAAATACCATTTAGGGGAGTACGCAATTCATGACTGATATTGGCAATAAACTCACTTTTAGCCAAATTGGCCGCCTCTGCCCGTTCCCGTTGCAAAGCCAATTCTTGATTCAAAGTTTCCAGGGACAATGTGCGAGCCTTGACTTTTTCCTCCAACTCTTGATTAACCTGCTCAATTTGGTTTAAAGCCGTCCGTAATCGTCTCACCATCTGATTAAAACAGGAATACAAAGCTCCAATCTCATCCTGATTATGTAAGGACAGTTGCACATTCAAATTCCCCGATCCGATTTCCCGACTGGCCACAGCCAAAGCTTGGACGGGTCGAATCACCAAATAATTCAACACGATAAACAATAAAATCATTGTGATCACCGTGCTGATAATGATAGCCACAATGAATATTAAACGTAACCACCGGGCAGCCACCAGCAAATCTTCTTCTGGCAACAGGGCAAACAAATAAAGATCTTCATACAAATGTTTACTTTGCAAATAGACCCATTGCTCAAATAATCGAGTTCTGATCGGTCCCACATAACCTTCTTCCTGCCTGATCAATGCGGTCTGTTGTGTGCCAATCATTGCAGATTGAGGGTGAAACAGCAATTTACCTTGAGCATTAGCCAAAAATAAATAGCCATGCTCACTGATTTCTCCCAATTTAACATGCTCCAATAGGAAATTGGGGCGCAGACTGATCAAAAAGTAACCCAATATTCCTCCCGCCTCTGCCTTGACTTTCTTGATCACGACAAAGGACGGTTTATTTTGATAACCCTGCGTGATAAGGAAGACATTGGTCTCATTTGGGGACAAGCTCACTTGTTGTAAATAAGGCAACAATTCCTGAGGGCTCAAATACGGTTCCTGCTCCGTGGGAAAGCGCAAAATAGTTTGTCCATCGGGTAAAATCAGTTGCATTTCATAAGCATTTTGATAAACATGAGCATAAGTGGCAAATAAGCGTAAAGTGGGGGTGGCAATCACTTGCATGGCCATGGCCCGATCTTCCTCTGGACTGAGTAAATATTGTTTCAAACGGCCAGATTCTGTCAAAAATTCAATACTGGCTCGGGCACCCTTAAGATGATATTCGGTTTCCTGATGAACTTGGTTCAATAAAACCTTCATAGGACCTAAAATGGACTGACGAGTTGTTTTTAACAAATGATCATAAGACAATTTTCCCAATAAGGCTATGGGAATCACAATCAGGGGGATAAGTAAAAGCGTTAATTTAGTTTTAAGAGTCATTGTAATTATCTGATTTTCATAAATATCTTCAGCCTGAAGGAATCATTGGATAAAGATATTGATAAGGCAAAGTACTTCTTACGGTCCATTCTCCAATCTTGGCATCATAGTTAACGCACCATAAAAAGACCGACCATGTAGGATGTGCTGAGCGTTTTTTGCGAAGCGCATCTGTCGCATTTTCTCGTATAGATTTCAAACTGATCCTCATGTTTCCAATCTGCCAAATAAACATCCTGCGCCACAAAATTATAAATATTCGATATTGCCTTACTCGATTGATGCGCTTCGCAAAAAACGCTCAGCACATCCTACACGGGATATGAAGTTTCTTTTTATAGTTCGTTAGCTATAAAATAATCGTTATAAAATAACAGGTTACGCTAACCTATTTTGTAATTAAAATTATCATAAATTTGTAGGTTAGGAACAGGCAAAAACTTGTAATTGAGAGAAGTTATTTGATTTCTTGAATTCCTTCTTCACTTCCCAATAACAACACATCAGCCGGTCGACAGGCAAATAGGCCATTGGTGACGACTCCTACAATTTGGTTGAGCTCCGTTTCTAACTTCACCGGTTGCTGAATTTCCAAATCGTGAATGTCCAAAATGATATTCCCATTGTCAGTTACAAATCCTTCTCGCCACAAAGGTCGTCCCCCCAATTTGACTATTTCCCGAGCGACATAGCTGCGAGCCATGGGAATGACTTCTACAGGCAGTGGGAATTTGCCCAACATTTTGACTAATTTGGTGTCGTCGGCTATACAGATAAATCGTTGACTGACCGCGGCCACGATTTTTTCCCGGGTCAGGGCGCCACCACCTCCCTTTATCAGGTGAAGATGATGATTGGCTTCGTCTGCACCATCAACGTAAACATTGATTTCTTGAACTTGATTGAGATCAAAAACTGGTATGCCATGTTTTTTAAGGCGTTCTGCGGTGGCTTGGGAACTGGCAACTGTACCCTCAATTCGGTGTCGAATGGTGGCTAAGGCATCGATGAAATGATTGGCAGTACTGCCAGTCCCAACTCCAATAATAGTGTTGGGCTCAAGATAATCTAAAGCGGCTTTGGCAACCTGCTGTTTTTTTTCGTCAGGTGTTTTCATGATAAGCGGTCTCCTGTTGGATTGGTGAATCCAGTCTTTTTTTTAAGTGAGTTTGAGAAGGTTAACTTCCCATTGCAAGTATGTGGAATCCTCCATCCACATAGATAACTTCTCCGGTTATAGCAGATGCTAAATCAGAGCATAGAAAAGCTGCAGTATTGCCCACTTCTTCAATGGTAACATTTTTTCGTAAAGGGGTATTTTTTTCCACATAATCTAACATATTGCGAAAATCTGCAATTCCAGAGGCGGCCAGAGTGCGAATGGGACCAGCCGATAGTGCATTAACTCGAATGCCTTCTGGCCCTAAGGTATAAGCCAAGTACCGCACATTGGCTTCTAAACTGGCTTTGGCAAGGCCCATGACATTGTAATAGGGAACAGCTCGTTCTGCACCCAAGTAACTGAGGGTCAAGAGTGCGCCAGCTCGTCCTTGCATAAGGGGTCTGGCTGCCTTCGCCAATGCAGTTAATGAGTAAACACTGACTTCGTGAGCAGTACGGAAACCTTCGCGACTGGCACCAGATAAATACTCGCCTTTCAATTCTTCAGAAGGGGCATAAGCTACGGAATGAATGAGGATATCCAGTCCTCCCCAAGTTGCTTGCAGTTGGGCAAACATTTGGGTAATTTGCTCATCTTGAGTAACATCGCAGGGCATGACCAGTGTAGATTGACACTCCGCCGCCATTTTTTGAACCCGGTCTCGCAATTTTTCATTTTGATAGGTAAAGGCCAGTTGCGCACCTTCTCGATGCATGGCTTGGGCGATGCCCCAGGCAATGGAGCGGTTGCTGGCAACGCCGACAATCAGCGCCTTTTTGTGTTCCAGAAATCCCATGACAATTTTCCCTTTTCAGTTGGGTTAAGAGTAGCAGACCGCTGCGCGGTCCAGGTTGAAATTAGAGCCGTAAGAAGGTAAAGTAGACCGCGTAGGATTCAAAAGATGCCCAATCAAACCTATTTTTGGAATGGAGGCTTTAGCCGGCAGTTTCAAAGATCAGGGAGTACCGGCTGAAGCCTCGACTTCAAGACTGGAATAGAGGCTTTAGCCGGCAAACGTATTTTTGGAATGGAGTTTTTTAGGTTGGGTTCAGGCCATTTGTTCAACCGCAATTTTCAGTTGTTGTAGGAGTTTTTTTATCAGGGGAGAACGCATCTTCATCGCTGCTTTATTGACAATGATACGAGAAGAAATGTCAGCGATGTGTTCCAGGGGCAATAGGCCATTGGCACGCAAAGTATTGCCCGTATCAACTACGTCTACGATGCGATCTGCAAGTCCCACCAGAGGCGCTAATTCCATAGATCCGTACAGCTTGATGATTTCGACTTGTTCCCCTTTTCCAAGATAATAGCGTTGTGTAGTATTCACGTATTTGGTGGCAATGCGCAATCTTCTGCGTAACGGAGGGGTAGGAGGACCTGCCACCATAAGACGACAGCGGGCAATTTTGAGATCCAAAGGTTCATAAATACCCTCTCCCCCTTGTTCTAATAATACGTCCTTACCTGCCACCCCCATTTCAGCCGCTCCATATTCCACATAAGTGGGGACATCGGAAGCTCGGATGATCACCAGTTTGATCTCCGTATGGTTAGTGTCTAAAATAAGTTTTCGAGAGCGTTCGGGATCATCGAGGGGAAAAATATCCGCTTTTGCCAATAAGGGCAGAGTTTCTTTGAAGATACGACCTTTGGAGATGGCAATTTTAAACATGGTTTCTGACTCGACGGATTTTTGCCCCCAATTGGGTCAATTTTTCTTCAATGCGTTCATAACCTCGATCAATATGATAAATCCGGTCCACCCAGGTTTCCCCTTTAGCAACCAGTCCCGCCAGTACTAAACTGGCTGAGGCTCTTAAATCGGTAGCCATGACGGGTGCGGCTTGTAGTTCAGCGATGCCCTTGATGATGGCCGTATTCCCTTCCAGACGAATGTCAGCACCCATTCTCTGTAACTCTAAAGCGTGCATGAAACGGTTTTCAAATACAGTTTCAGTGAGGATACTCACTCCTTCCGATATAGTGCTCATGGCAGTGAATTGAGCCTGCATATCAGTGGGAAAAGCAGGATAAGGGGCAGTATGAATATTGACGGCTTTTGGGCGTCGTCCTTGCATATCCAACGCGACCCAATCCGTGCCTAATGTAATTTTAGCGCCCACTTCTCGTAATTTGACCAGTATAGCATCCAATAGATGGGGATCAGTACCCTTCAATTTGATGGAACTCCCAGTCATCGTCGCAGCCACCAGGTAAGTCCCAGTTTCTATGCGATCTGGAAGTACTGAGTATTCTGCACCGGTCAATTGAGGCACTCCTTCAATACAAATAGTTTCGGTCCCAGCGCCTTGAATACGTGCTCCCATTTTATTGAGAAAATTCGCCAAATCAACGACTTCAGGTTCACGAGCGGCATTTTCGATGAGAGTAATTCCTTCCGCTAAAGTAGCAGCCATCATAAGGTTTTCGGTCCCAGTAACAGTGACCAGATCCATGAGTAAAGTAGCGCCGTGCAAGCGTTTGGCTTTGGCTGTGATGTAGCCTCCTTCCACTTGGATATCGGCGCCCATGGCTATTAAACCTTGAATATGCAGATTGACTGGGCGAGCCCCAATTGCGCATCCTCCAGGAAGTGAAACTTGGGCACGACCAAATTTCGCCAACAGAGGACCCAAAACGAGGATGGAAGCTCGCATAGTTTTAACGAGTTCGTAATGAGCCTCCAAAGTATGTACGGAACGACTGTTGGCCTCGATATTCATTTTTTCATCGACAATCAGTTCAACTCCCATACGCCCCAGCAAACTCATCATGGTGGTAATATCCTGTAAATGAGGAACATTACTCAAATGACAAGAACCTTCAGCCAACAAAGTGGCGGCTAAGATGGGTAGGGCAGCATTTTTAGCTCCGGAAATACGGATTTCACCATTTAAGGGATAACCCCCGGTAATGAGTAACTTGTCCATGTTAAGCCTTAATAAAAATGATAAAATGGTGATTATTTTTTAATAGATGATAAAATCATTTGCCTAAAATGACAACCCTTTGGACTTAGTCATTGTCCAAGAATTTGATTTCAAAGCCGCCCACTATTTCATATCCCTCCTTAAAATTACAGGGATAACTCCATTATGCTAAAAAAATTCAAACTCCGTACTCAATTTTTGATCATCATGTTACTGCTCAGTTTATTCCCCATTCTAATACTGTCCGGAGTGATAGGAGTAACCACTAAAAATGCTTTATATCAACAAATTTTTAATCATTTGGAAAGTGTACGCGAAATAAAAAAAGTTCAGATTGAAGAACTGTTTTTTACCAAACAAAGTGAAATCGATGTTTTAATTAACTCCATCAGTGTATTTTGGAAAAATGCCCATCAAGAATTGCAAATTCTACAAATACTTAAGAAAACAGCCATTGAAAGTTATTTTCAAACCCGCATGAATGATTTATCCAATTTGACCCAATCTCCAATCATGCATCATGCCCTAACTGAATTGCAAACCAATCTCAATGATCGATCTCTCTGGCAAACTTCAATTCAACAACTGCACCCTAAATTACTTCCTTATGTGGAACAAAATCAACTTCATAACCTTTACCTGCTCTCTAATGAAGGAAAGGTGCTTTATACAGCTCAAGCCAGCGGGGAACTGGGACAAACTGTGCTCACTGGAGAATTAGCCACCACAGGTTTGGGCAAAGCTTTCCAACGCATTCAAGCCACCTATCAAATGGTCCTGGAAGACTATCAAACTTATCCATTTACTGAAAATCGTCGCCCGTTAGCCTTTTTAGCGGCGCCCCTATTAAATGAACAACACCAATCAATTGGCGTCATTGCACTCTCCATTCCCCAATCCATCTTAAACACCTTGGTTTTGCCCCTGGAAGAAGACTGGAAAACAACCGATGAGTCCCATATCATTGCCAGATCCCAAGATAAAATTACCTATCGAACCGATCGCAAACCTTCAACTGAGACCAGTGCTCTTGACAGTGCAAGTATTGAAATTGAAATTGGACACATTGTTGGGAAACAAACTCATATTGAAGTGCAAATGAGCAAACCTGGGCAATTTGTATTGGGGGCTTACACCCCTCTTGATATCTTGGGACTCGACTGGTATCTGATCAGCACCGTGGCCTTAGAAGAAACCTTAACTCCTTACCTAACCCATAAGAAAACGGATTTTTTGACTGATTACATTCGTCAAAACAGTTATGACGACCTATTATTAATACTGCCGGATGGACAAATTTTCTACACGGCACGACGTAAAGCCGACCATGGCACCAATATTCTAACCGGTAAATATGCCTATTCTCCACTGGGAAAAGCAGTACAAAAAGTCCTACAGTCCAAAAATTTTCACCTCACCGACTATGCCCCCTATTCCCCTTCCAATGGCAATCCTCAAGCCTTTATTATACAACCCTTACTCAAGCAAGACCAAATCGAATTTCTGGTGGCCCTCGAATTGGGGGATGAAGTGATGAACAAAGTCATGCAACAACGTGCTGGAATGGGCATGAGTGGAGAAACCTATCTGGTCGGCGGTGACAACCTCATGCGTTCCAATTCCTTCCTTTCCCCCCAAACCCATTCAGTCAAAGCCTCCTTTGCCAATCCCAGTGCCGGGGCAGTCGATACCGAAGCCAGTCAAGCAGCCTTTCGAGGAGAAATTGGCCAAAAAATTACCCTTGACTATCGAAAAGAACAAGTTTTATCTGCTTATGCTCCTGTTAAAGTGGGTGATGAAACTTGGGGCCTACTTGCCGAAGTCAACCAACCCGAAGCCTTTGCCATCGTCAAAAGTCTACAAACCTGGTTAGCTGGCATAGTGATCATGATCATCCTATTTCTCCTCCTAGCCATCCATTACCTGAGCAAAACTCTGATTCTCCCCCTATTACAAGTCAATGAACAACTCAAAACTCTAGCCTTGGGTAAAATCATCAACCATCCCTTGAACTACCAAGGTCAAGATGAAGTGGCTGAAATGATCAACTCCTTTCAAACCTTACAAACCGCAATCAAAACCACCATTCAACAAGCCAATGCCATTGCTGCCGGCGATTACACCAAACAAATCACCTTACTGTCCTATGAAGATCAATTGGGAAATGCCTTATCCGACATGGTCTTAACCCTTCGTGGCATTGTAAAACAAGCCAATTCCATTGCCAATGGTCACTACACCGAAGAAGTACGACCCCTATCCTCCAATGATCAACTTGGCCAAGCCCTTTCCAACATGACGCGCACCTTGCGAGAAATCACTCGCCACAACACAGAGCAAGACTGGTTAAAAACCGGTCAAATGCGTTTGGCTCAAGTCATGAGCGGCCAACAAGACAGCCTGACACTCTCCAAATCCATCATTGAATTCCTCACCAAATACCTCTCTGCCCAAGTTGGAGTATTTTACATCGCCTATCACCCCAACTCAGATGCCCAATCTCTTCCTTTCCTAAAATTGGTAGCCAGTTATGCCTACACCTGGCGCAAAAATACCCCCTTACAATGTCATTTTGGAGAAGGACTGCTTGGCCAAGCCGCCTTGGAACAAGAATGCATCATCATCACCGAAGTTCCAGCCGACACCATCACCTTACAATCAGGTATTCTCAACACCACACCTCAACAACTGCTACTCGTACCCTTTTTGTACGAGGACAAAGTGGCTGGAGTGTTTGAAATTGCCACTATTCACCCATTTACCCCTCTGCAACTGGAATTTATTCAACAAATTCGCCCGGACATTGGCATCACCATCAACATGGCCGAATCTCGCACCCAAATGCAAGAATTGCTGCGTCAAACCCAAATTCAAACCGAAGAATTACAAAGTCAATCCGAAGAATTACAAAGTCAACAAGAAGAATTGCGTCAAGCCAATGAAGAATTAGAGGAACGCACCCATGAATTGGAACGCCAACAAGCCGAAGTCCAAGAAAAAAATACCGCTTTGAAAAAAGCCAAAACCATCCTGGAAGAAAAAGCACAAGAATTAATGTTGGCCAGTCAATACAAATCAGAATTCCTAGCCAACATGTCCCACGAACTGCGCACTCCCCTCAACAGTCTGCTCATTCTTGCTCAACTGCTTTCCGAAAATAAAACCAATAACCTTACCCATAAACAAGTCGAATATGCTCGAACCATTCATTCCGCGGGAGTCGATTTACTCAATTTAATCAATGATATACTTGACCTTTCCAAAGTGGAAGCCGGCAAACTCCAAACCCAAGTTGACAAAATTCCCCTTTCTGACCTGATCATGGGCATTGAACACAAATTTCGCCACATTGCCGAAAACAAACACCTGGAATTTTACATCCTTGCAGAGTCCAGCCAACTGCCCGATTTCTGGCACACCGATCAACAACGACTCAATCAAATTCTCAACAATTTACTCTCCAACGCCTTCAAATTCACCAGCCGCGGCAGTATCCAACTGCATGTCCACTGTCAAGAAAAATCCCAAATCCTCAAAGAAACCCAACTTGATCCCAATTCCCTGCCCAACAATACCCAACTTCTCACCATCAGCGTCATCGACAGTGGCATTGGCATTCCTCCACACAAACAACAATTGATCTTTGAGGCCTTTCAACAAGCCGATGGCACCACCAGCCGCAAATATGGAGGCACTGGTTTGGGACTCTCTATCTCTCGCCAACTGGCTCGACTACTGGGCGGAGAAATTACCCTACACAGTGAAGAAGGCAAAGGCAGCACTTTCACTCTCTATTTACCCGATCAAATCCCAATTCCCTCCACAACCAAAAAATTCAATCCTGTTCCCCTATCAGTTACTGAAGACCTGGACCCTCAAAAAACTCGTGCAGATATTCCTTCCCATCAAGCCAAGATTGAAAACCATCCATCCTCACAACCTGGGAGCCCTCCCATCTCATCTGGGATTGTATCGCAAGAGCAAACAACAAAAATTCTCATCTCGGAATTTGGGAATGAAACTGATTCAGAATGTGAGAACAAAGAAAATTCTCCTTCGCCCGCTCAACCAAAAATCACTCCCTCTCTCCCTCTTTCCTACCCTTCCGATCAAGAAGGGACTGAAGACAATTACGATGATCGTAACAACTTATCAACCACTGATCAACGACTGTTAGTGGTTGAAGATGATGTGAAATTTGCTCGCGTGCTGCTGGATTTGGCCCATGAAAAAGGCTTTAAATGTCTAATTGCTCACGACGGAAAAACCGGTCTAGCCCTTGCCGAAACCTATCAACCTCAAGCCATTATTTTAGACATCAGTTTGCCCCAAATGGACGGTTGGTCAGTGATGGAACACTTGAAAGACAATCCCAAAACTCGTCATATTCCCGTTCATTTCATGTCTGCCTCCCACCAAAGTCACGATGCCAAACAAATGGGTGCCATTGGTTACTTGTTGAAGCCGGTGAGCATGTCCGAATTGGGAGAAGCATTCAAAAAAATAGAACAATTTATCACCAAACAGGTGAAAAGTTTATTAGTATTGGTTGATCACCTGGATCATCAGCAGAAAATTTTAGACACAGTCAGCGAACAACAGGTGCAAATTCAGATTGTCCACGATCTGGACACCACTTTGGACATTTTACGTATCCAAGATATTGACTGCCTGATTTTGGACATTGATGTTCAACAAATATCTATTCCTCAATTGTTGGAGTCTATTCAAGAAGAAGAAAAATTATCCCAGGTCCCCATCATCCTCTACACTGAGCGGGAACTGACTTATGAAGAAGAATCCTTATTGCAGGGACACACTGACAATGTAACCGTGAAAACAGCACGTTCCCCGGAAAGATTGTTAGATGAGGCCACTTTATTCTTACATCAAATTGAATCTCAACTGCCTAAAGAAAAACGGGTCATGTTGCGAAGATTACATGATAAGGAGGCTATTCTCAGTCATAAAAAAGTGCTCTTGGTCGATGATGATATGCGCAACACTTTTGCTTTAACCACCATCTTGGAAGATAAAAATATGGAAATCCTTGTAGCTGAGACTGGTAGAGAAGCTTTAGAATTCCTTGCCATTCAACCCGATATTAATATCGTGTTGATGGATATTATGATGCCAGAAATGGATGGCTATGAGGCCATAAAACAGATTAGAGAACAACCTCAATTCCGAAAGCTACCCATCATTGCGTTGACTGCCAAGGCTATGAAGGGAGATAAAGCCAAGTGCATTGAGGCAGGCGCTAACGATTATCTGGCCAAACCCATTGATCCGGATAAGTTGATATCTCTTATGAGAGTTTGGCTTTACCGATGATTGTGGCCAAATAAATTCAGTTCACCCCACTGACAATTGACATCCCAATGCTAAATATTCTTATCGTCGATGACAATAAAAACAATCTGTTCACTTTACATACTTTAATCACTGAACATCTAAACGCTCAAATTTTTGAAGCGGATTCTGGCCCAATGGCCCTTAAAATTCTCTTGAAGGAAAAAGTTGATCTCATCATTTTAGATGTACAAATGCCTGGTATGGATGGCTTTGAAACAGCTCAAATTATTCGTTCCCGTAGAAAAAATCAACATATTCCCATTGTATTTCTAACGGCTGCTTATAAGACTGAGGATTTTCGTCAAAAAGGTTTTGCGGTGGGGGCGGCTGATTATTTAACCAAACCTATTGACACAGCCCAACTGATCAGCCGCATTAACACTTATTTGCGATTTATTGAGCAGGAACAGTTACATAAGCAGGAGTTGGAAAATAAAGTACAAGAGCGCACTTCAAAACTTTTGGAGGCCAATCAGTTGCTCAATCAAGAAATTGCTCAACGCAAACAGATAGAGCAGGCGCTACAACAGGCCAAGGAGAAGGCTGAGGAAGCCAACATTGCCAAAAGTCAATTCTTAGCCAATATGAGTCATGAATTACGTACCCCTTTAAATGCCATTATTGGTTACAGTGAAATGTTGATTGAAGAATCTGAAGAATTGGAATTGGATTTTACTCCAGATTTGAAAAAAATTCAAAGTGCAGGCAAGCATTTGCTGGGTTTGATCAATGATGTTTTGGATATTTCAAAGATTGAGGCAGGTAAAATGGAAGTATTTTGGGAATCTGTGGATATGGAGGCCTTGCTCAATGAAGTTATCAGTACCGTCCAGCCTTTAGTTGAGCAAAAAGGGAATGTGCTTACGGTGAGGCGTCCCCCTAATTTACCGACCATCAGCAGTGATACCACTAAGTTGCGACAAATGTTGTTGAATTTGATCAGCAATGCGGCTAAATTTACTGAGCAAGGCCAAATTATATTGGATATTCAATATCCTTGTTCAGAAAGTATTCAATTCAGTGTGATTGACAATGGGATCGGCATGACTGAGGAACAACAAAAAAAATTATTTAAGCCATTTACCCAAGCAGATTCTTCCACGACGCGTCGTTATGGAGGTACGGGATTGGGACTTGCCATCACTAAAAAATTTGCGGAAATGATGGGCGGCAACATTCAGGTTTACAGTGAATTTGGACAAGGCACCACCTTAACCATTTGTTTACCGACCAGTAATATTTTTAATTCAGGGATATTGTCTGATATTCCCGCCAATATTACCAGATCCTTAGGAGATGGCATTGTATTGGTGATTGACGATGATCTTTTGGTAAGGGAAACTTTAAAGCATGATTTGACCAAATTGGGCTATGCGGTGGCAGTGGCCGATTCTGGGGAAGAAGGATTGAAATTGGCTTATAAATTGCGACCTGATGCCATTTTATTGGATGTTAATATGCCAAAAATGGATGGTTGGCGTGTGCTGTCCATTTTAAAAGACAATCCGTTATTTGTGCAAGTACCGGTGATCATGATCTCTATGGAAACCCCTGGTCAAAAATGTTATGTGGCTGGGGCTTCAGAATATTTAGCCAAACCAATACAGCGGGAACAATTGGGCAAATTGTTAGAAAAATATCATGTGGCTCATCAGGCTCAAAAATTGATTATGTTGGTTGAAGATGATGTGATTATACGAGAAGTGATGAGTAATTTTTTGACTAAAGAAGGATGGCAAGTATTTAAAGCGGAAAATGGTAAGGTGGCTCTTGAACACTTAGAAGAGCAGCAGCCCGCTATCATTTTGTTGGATTTAATCATGCCAGAAATGGATGGTTTTGAATTTTTAAAACAGTTGCGCAAACAGGAGAAATGGAAAAGTGTACCCGTTATCGTGTTGACTGCCAAAAGTTTAACTGCAGAAGAATATGAGCGTTTAAGTCATGAAGGGGGCAGTGTGTTTAAAAAGGAGGCTTATAATCAGCATGAGTTGACATTGCATATTCACAATTTAATTAGCCAATCCACTTTTAAAGAGCCTACAAGTACTACTGGCAATGGTATAACCCTCAACCATTTCAGTTGCTAAACGTCAAAATATCTAGGGGAACTTATATGACTTTGATCACCAATGATAGCTTTAATATCCTGATTGTAGATGATAATAGAAACAACCTTTTTACTCTTAAAACTCTGATCTTAGAATATATCCAAGCCCATATTATCGAGGCAGAATCCGGAATTGCGGCACTTAAGATATTATTGAAGGAAAATGTCGATTTGATCATTTTAGATGTTCAAATGCCAGAAATGGATGGTTTTGAAACGGCCAAGGCGATTCGAGCTCGCAAAAAAACTCAGCATATTCCAATTGTTTTTCTCACGGCAGCCTATAAAACAGATGAGTTTCGTCAAAAGGGATTTGCGGTGGGGGCTGCCGATTATTTGACCAAACCCATTGATACCGTGCAACTGATCAGTAAGTTACAAACTTATTTGCGTTTTATTCAACAGGATCGACAGCATCGTTTAGAGTTGGAACAGAAGGTGATGGAACGTACTGTGGAACTGATCAAGGCTCGTCAGGAATTGGAAAAACGGGTGGAGGAGCGAACCGCAGAATTGTTGATTGCTAAGGAAGAGGCAGAGCAGGCGCGGACAATGGCAGAGACTGCCAGTTTGGCAAAAACTCAATTTTTGGCGAATATGAGCCATGAGCTTCGTACCCCATTGAATGCTATCTTGGGTTATTGTGAAATGTTGATGGAGGAAGTTGGAGATTTAGGGGGTACTGAATGTATGGATGATTTGGTTAAAATTCAGTCTGCCAGTCACCATTTGTTGGGACTTATCAGCGATATTTTGGATATTTCTAAAATTGAGGCTGGAAAAATCGATTTAGTGGTGGAGGAGTTTGATTTAAATGAAGTTATTGGGGATGTGGTTAAAATTATGCAACCTTTGGTTGAGAAACGGGCCAATTTGTTGTTTGTCAAAGGACCTGCCCGATTGGGAAAGATGTGCACCGACATGGGTAAATTGCGACAAATGTTGTTAAATTTATTGACCAATGCCACTAAATTTACCGAGAAGGGTAGTATTTATTTGGAGATTGTTCCACAGGGGGAATTCATCCATTTTACAGTCAGTGACAATGGAATTGGAATGACCGAGGAGCAGCAGAAAGGTTTGTTCAAACCTTTTATGCAGGCTGATTCTTCAACCACTCGTCGTTATGGTGGGACTGGATTGGGTTTGGCGATCACCAAGGAATTTGTCAATATGATGGCAGGGGAAATTAAGGTGCAAAGTGAGTTTGGGCGAGGTTCCACGTTGACCATTACTTTGCCAATGAATTTGGAGAAGCCAATAGGGTCTATTCCCGAGTCAGAATTGTTGACTGAGCCTGGTTTGTTAGAAGGGGATGGTATTGTGTTGGTGATCGATGATGATCCCAATGTGCGCCAAATGTTGAGAAAAGATTTGAGTGATTTGGGTTATGCGGTGGCAGTGGCAGCCAATGGGGAAGATGGTTTGAAGTTGTCGTTAAAATTGCGGCCAGATGCCATTTTGTTGGATGTGCAGATGCCGGAAATGGAAGGTTGGTGGGTGTTGTCTGCTTTAAAAAGTAATTCCCTGTTATGTGATATTCCGGTAATCATGATTTCCATGGAGGAGGATAAACAACGAGGATATGCTTTGGGGGCTACCGATTATTTGACCAAGCCAGTGTCTCATGATAAATTGGTCACTGTTTTGGAAAAATATCATCTTCAAGATAAGTCACAAAGTTTGATCATGTTGATCGAAGATGAGAATTTGTTAAGGCGGGCTGTGGCGGCTATTTTGGAGGTAGAAGGTTGGAAGGTATTTCAGGCGGAAGATGGGCAGGTGGCTTTGGAGCATTTGGATGATAAAAAGCCAGATTTGATTTTGTTGGATTTGAATATGCCAGTGATGAATGGGTTTGAGTTTTTAAATTGTTTACAGGAGCATGAGAAGTGGCAATCAATTCCCGTGGTGGTATTGACTGCCCGACATTTGACTACCGAGGAGCAGGCTCGTTTAAACAGTTTTGCAGTCCCAATTTTTCATAAAGAGTCTTATAGCAAGGATGAGCTGATTCAGCAGGTCCATCATTTGATCAGTGATTCTGCGGTGGGTAAAGAGGAATGTGTACAGTCCTTCATTTTTTAAATAAGGAGTTGCAATTGTATTGTTGTTAATTTAAGCCTAAAGATAGTTTTCTGAAACATAAATTTAAGCACCGTTGATACTTATTGAAAAAGGTAAATTAAATGGTTAGCAAAAAAGGACTTTCTGAAAACAGTATTTACACCCACTATGTTTTGCCTAGCCTAGTAAAAAGTGGCTGGGATTTGCAAAAGCAAATCCGTGAGAATGTGTATTTCACGGATGGGCGTATTTATGTCAATGGCAAGAAAACCACACGCGGCAAAAGAAAATTTGCCGATGTGATTTTATATTACAAGCCCAATATTCCGGTTGCCATTATCGAGATCAAGAAAAACACCCTCAGCGAATCGGCGGGTATACAGCAGGTGCTTGATTATGGACAGATTTTAGATATTCCTGTGGTATTCAGCACGAATGGCGACAGTTTTATTGAACACGACCGTTCCGGTTATTCACAACTGATTGAAATACAGCACAGTCTGGAATGTTTCCCGACACCTGAACAGCTTTGGGCAAAATATCAGTATTACAAAGGTATCAAAACCCCTGAAGTGGCGAAAATAGCCGAGTTCAATTACTTTTTCGATCCGGCGGGGCGCAAGCCGCGTTACTATTGGGAAGCCCGGATGTAGAGACGCGATTAATCGCGTCTCTACACAGAAAATTGATGAGGTCTCATGAAAAATGGATGGTTTTTTATGACGAATATATCTACAAAAGGCACGATTTTAGTTGTCGATGATGTGCTGGATAATATTAAGGTGTTGCTCGAATTATTGACAAGTTCGGGTTACAGAGTGTTGGTGGCCAAGAATGGTCCGGCTGCTTTGGAAAAGGCTAATTTTGCCAGACCAGATTTGATTTTATTGGATGTGATGATGTTGGGTATGGATGGTTTTGAGACTTGTCAGCATTTAAAGTCTCAAGTTGGAGTTTGCGATATTCCAGTGATTTTTATGACTGCCTTGGCTGATGTTCAGGATAAGATTCGCGGATTTTCAGTGGGCGCCGTGGATTATATCACTAAGCCTATTCAAATTGAGGAGGTGTTGGTCAGAGTGGAGACTCATTTGAATTTGCGGAGATTGCGGCAGCAGTTGGAACAGGAGTTACAGGTTCGCAGGCATTATGTGGTTGAGTTGGAGAAGCGAATTACAGAGTTAAATATATTTTCCCATACGTTAGCTCATGATTTGAAAAATCCCTTGAGTGCTATTTTGGGGTTTAGTGAGTTGTTATTAATGGAGTATAACGAAAAAAAGGGAGGAGACATGGAGTATATTGAGGCTATTCAGCAAAGTGGACAAAAAATGTTGGAAATTATTGAGTCTCTATTGCTATTAGCCGGAGTTTCATCGCAAAAAATTGAGTTGGACAGTGTGGATATGAGACAGATCTTGATTCAGGTGACACAGCATCGTTTGTCTGATGTTCTCAAGGAATTTCAGGGTGAATTGAGGATGCCGGAAGTGTGGTTGCCTGCAGTGGGTTATTCACCTTGGATAGAAGAGGTGTGGGCTAATTACTTAAGTAATGGTTTAAAATACGGGGGGAAGCCGCCTCGTTTGCAGTTGGGGTGTGAACCTTGGGAAGATCGGCAAGTGCGTTTTTGGGTCAAAGACAATGGGGAGGGATTGTCCAGTGCCGAATGTGGGCAGTTATTTGTACCATTCATGCGTTTACACAAAGGGCATACGGAAGGACATGGATTGGGGTTATCAGTTGTCCAACAAATTATTGGCCAATTGGGAGGGCAAGTGGGGGTAGAAAGTGAGCTGGGACAAGGCTGTTTATTCTATTTTACGTTACCTACTCGGGAATTAATGACGGTTTAATTGAGCGCAGAATACCCATTTTTTCCATCAGTTAAGGTATTCAGTAAAATCCTCAAAATACAGTTTTTCTCACTTTGGCTATTTCAGTTTGCGCTCTGATCTATTATCATTAATTTAGTATTTTTTATTAGACCTCTTGCAAAAGTATGCGATCATGAAAAAATGAGAGTTGCCCCTCAGTTAAGATAGTTGGAGTGGAGACTTTAGCCGGTCAGCCGTAGGCATCACCCACATACACAAGTTGCAAGGGCCTATCGCTGGCCGGCTAAAGCCTCCATTCCAACGTACTTTCTAGAACCTCCACTCTGGACAAAGCTCCCACTTCAACGGGAATTTCCCTTTTTTATTTTTTTGTGTCGCATCACTTACTTTTGCAAGAGGTCTATTTAAACCCTCTGTGCCTCAAACTTGGGTCATTCACCCCTCGTGGTCAATCACTGACTGAGATACTTTCTAGGAGTTAAAAAGTGTGTTTTATTCTTTCTATTCCCGTACTATTGAACAATATACCTTTTTTTAAGTATCGATTGATGGAGAAGATAAATGGAGGACATAGAACAGCTTTTTGGTCAAGAATACCCTTTAAAAACCATGACCGCTTCACATCTATTAATCGCTTCTTTACTGGGTCTAATTTTAACTTTTCTGATAGTTTCTACTTTTGAGGTTTTATACTATCCTGAACAAGATAAAACCTGGGCTGAGACGGAACAAACCGTTGATGTTGAAAAAAAAAACCTGAAACCATTCCCTTATCAGCTGCCCAATCCGTAACACCGGATTGTGTAGCTCCCCCCCAACCTTCCACCCCGATTACTGCTCAAAACCGTATTTATCAACTTCTTATTCAAGTATTTCAAGACCAACTTTCTGCTGGATCGGCGGTTATTCATCCCCAACCTTTAACTTTGTCCTTCCAAAATTCTGAAGTCTTTTTTAAAGCGGGGAGTGCCGAATTAACCCCTTATTATCAAAATCTGTTGGGGGAATTTTTCCCGAAGTACATAAAGACGCTCATCCCCTTTCAATCCGAAATCCGCAGTATTAGGATTGAAGGTCATACTTCTTCAGAATGGAGGAGTTTGGCCTCTCCAGAAGAAGCCTACCTGCACAACATGCGATTAGCTCATGAGCGCACTCGCCAAGTTTTAGAGTATTGCTTACTCCTTCCCGAAGTCAGCTCCTATCGTCCTTGGTTACGACAAGTACTGACCGCACATGGACTTTCTTCTAGTCAAGTAGTCACTGTTCATTCCCAAGAAGATAGTACGGCTTCTCGGCGCGTTGAATTCAGCCTGCAACTCCGCTAAAATGCTTGTCGTAAAACTCACAACTCCCCTTAATTTTATCTCACAATCACACAAAACTGAATTATTTATCCTTAATATTCAAATACTTATAAATGGACTCATTTTTGCTCATCAGAATTTAATTTATAATTGAAACTGATTTCTCCATGTTATTCAAATTGCCCCTCATTTTCTAAAAAATAGTTAATCCTCTTTAAAAGGAGACATAATGAAATTAGTCACCGCAATTATTAAGCCTTTCAAACTAGATGACGTGCGAGAAGCCCTTTCTGAAATTGGAGTGCAAGGGATCACCGTAACCGAAGTGAAAGGATTTGGCCGCCAAAAAGGTCATACTGAACTGTATCGAGGAGCAGAGTATGTTGTTGACTTTTTGCCCAAGGTCAAAATCGAAGCTGCCATTACTGATGATCTATTAGATCGAGTCATTGATGCCATTACCAAGGCGGCCAATACCGGTAAAATTGGCGACGGTAAAATCTTTGTATTTAATCTCGAACAAGCCATCCGAATTCGCACTGGCGAAATTGGTACTGACGCACTTTAAAGGAGACATTCCCCGATGAAGAAATTTGACACAGACCTTTTAAAATTCTCAACTCCCGAGAATTCCCCAATCCTTGCGCTTCCACAACTGCTCTGGTTCCTGCTGATCGTCATGGGCACACTGCTCAGCTTGTCCGATACTGCTTTGGCCCAGGACAACAGCCTTGACTCTGGGAACACTGCATGGATGCTCACAGCCACTGCCTTGGTCCTGTTTATGACCATTCCCGGTCTCTCCCTATTCTATGCCGGCATGGTAAGAAGCAAAAACGTCCTGTCTGTGCTCATGCAATGCTTTGCCATCACCTCTCTAATGACTGTGCTCTGGGTATTCTTTCTCTACAGTCTCGCCTTCACTGATGGGGGAGCTCTCAATGGCTTCATCGGCAGTTTAGAAAAAGCCTTTCTCATAGGTATCACGGTAGACAGTCTCAATGGCACCATCCCAGAAACTGTCTATCTCACCTTTCAAATGACCTTTGTCATCATCACTCCCGCCCTCATTGTTGGCGCCTTTGCCGAACGCATGAAATTCTCCGCCCTCCTGTGGTTTATGGCCCTCTGGGCCACTCTGGTCTATGCTCCAGTCTGTCATTGGGTATGGGGAGGAGGCTGGATGCACAAATACGGTGTTTTAGACTTTGCAGGTGGCACCGTTGTTCACATCAATGCTGGTATTGCCGGACTTGTCGCGGCCCTCATGGTTGGTAAAAGACGCGGTTACCCCCACGTAGCCATGCCTCCTCACAACCTCACCTACACCATCATCGGCGCCTCCATGCTCTGGGTAGGTTGGTTTGGATTCAATGCCGGTAGCCAACTTGCCGCAGATGGCACTGCAGGTATGGCCATGGCAGTCACCCAAATCGCCACTGCCACCGCTGCTTTGGGGTGGATGTTCACCGAATGGCTGCACCACGGCAAACCCAGCGTCTTGGGAATTGCTTCTGGTGCGGTTGCCGGACTCGTTGCCATTACCCCAGCTTCCGGAACTGCAGGACCTATTGGCGCCCTCATGATTGGACTGGCCTCGGGAGTCATCTGCTTCCTCTCTGCCACCAAACTAAAACATTGGTTGGGATATGACGACGCCTTAGATGTTTTCGGAGTCCATGCAGTGGGCGGCATCGTAGGCGCTCTTTTAACTGGAGTATTTGCTGCTGAATACTTGGGCGGAGCTGGATTTGGGGGAGAAAACGCCACCATGGGCCAACAAGTCATGGCCCAATTCATCAGCGTCATAGCCACCATCAGCTATACCACCATCATCTCCTTCATCATTCTCAAACTGATTGACCTGACCTTGGGACTGCGAGTCAATGAAGAACAAGAAACTGAAGGTTTGGATATGGCACTGCACAATGAGCGAGGCTACATCATTTAAAATCAACTGATTAATCTCATAAATCTGCTCTCTGGAGTGCACGTATTTTCCAAATACCGAATTAGCACTCCAGCCATGATTCCCTTAGAGAACAAAAAATCGTTCCCTCTACCCCAACTTTATCTCACCGACATCAGTTTATCACGACACAAATCGACTTCAAGGAGTCAATCCCAGTGGAACTCACTGCCCATCAGGAACTCACCTTTGCCCTAAACACCCTTTACTTACTACTGACTGGCGCCCTGGTCATGTGGATGTCAGCCGGTTTTGCCATGCTAGAAGCGGGACTGGTTCGTTCCAAAAACACCGCTGAAATTCTCACTAAAAACATCACCTTATATGCTGTTGCTTGTATCATGTACATGCTCATCGGCTATGACCTCATGTTTCACTCCCCGGAAGGTGGGCTTATTCCCAATCTCGGTAATCTCTTCAACTTCATAACCACCACCAAAGACACCCCCAACCCCACCGACAATCAAGCCGCCTTAGCCTTCTTCTTCTTCCAAGTCGTCTTTGTCGCCACCTCCATGTCCATCGTCTCTGGAGCAGTGGCTGAACGCATGAAACTCTGGTCCTTTCTACTCTTTGCCATCGTCATGACCGGCATTATCTATCCTGTTCAAGGCTATTGGAGCTGGGGAGAAGGATTTTTAGACAAAATGGGATTCAGCGACTTTGCTGGCTCTGGGACTGTCCATCTCACTGGCGCCACCGCTGCTCTGGCTGGAGTACTGTTATTGGGACCGCGCAAAGGCAAATATGGATCAAATGGACAAATCAACCCCATGCCCGGCGCCAACCTTCCCCTGGCTACCTTGGGCACCCTGATCCTCTGGTTCGGCTGGTTTGGATTCAACGGGGGATCTCAAATGATCATCTCCACTGTTGCGGACTCCAACCTCGTCGCCATGGTCTTTGTCAACACCAACATTGCAGCCGCCAGTGGACTCCTCACCGCCCTTGTCATCTCCCGCCTCATCTTTGGCAAAGCCGACCTCACCATCATTCTAAATGGCATTCTCGCCGGACTTGTTTCCATCACTGCCGGACCTGATACCCCCTCCCCCCTAATTGCCGCCATCATTGGTGCCGTGGGAGGAGTACTTGTCATATTTGCCATCTTAGCCTTTGAAAGATTCAAAATAGACGATCCCGTAGGCGCCATCTCTGTGCACGGCATCGTTGGACTCTGGGGACTGTTGGCTGTGCCCCTCACCAATCCAGACACCAGCTTCCTCAACCAAATCATTGGGGCAATCGTCATTTTCTCCTGGGTATTCTCCACCAGTTTCACCCTATGGTGGCTACTCAAAACCTTCATAGGCATTCGAGTCAACGAAGAAGACGAATATGAAGGCGTTGACCTGGCTGAATGTGGACTGGAAGCTTACCCAGAATTCGTCAACAAATAACTGTAGAAAAACCAAGACCTGCCAGATTTTCAAAACCTGGCAGGTCTTCTACTTTTTAACTCACCACAAACTATAAAATAGACCTCTTGCAAAAGTATGCGATCATGAAAAAAAGTATGCGATCATGAAAAAATGAGAATTGCTTCTCAATTAACATAGTTGGAGTGGAGGCTTTAGCCGGACAGCCGTAGACATCACCCCACAGATACAAATTGCAAGGGCCTACCATTGACCGGCTAAAGCCTCCACTCCGGCTAAATGAAAAAATGAGAATTGCCCCTCAATTAACATAGTTGGAGTGGAGGCTTTAGCCGGCCAGCGGTAGGCATCACCCCACAGACACAAATTGCAAGGGCCTACCGCTGACCGGCTAAAGCCTCCACTCCGGCTAAAGTCTCCACTCCGGCTAAAGTCTCCAGTCCGGCTAAAGCCTATACTCTGGCTAAAACCTCCACTCCGGCTGAAGCCTCCACTCCAACGGGGACTTCCCTTTTATTTTTTCGTATCGCATCATTTACTTTTGCAAGAGGTCTAAATATAACCGTGCTCAACAACATCTTCATCGTCCTTGTCAACACCACCCATCCCGGCAACATTGGCGCCGCTGCAAGGGCCATGAAGACCATGGGTCTCTCTCAACTTCGCCTCGTACAACCCACCCACTTTCCCAATACTGAAGCCACTGCCAGAGCCTCAGGAGCAGACGACGTGCTCCATCAAGCCCAACTGTTCTCAGACTACTCAAGCAGCCTACAAGACTGTCAACTGGTATTCGGCACCAGTGCCCGCAAAAGGACCCTCACCTGGCCCACCCTAACACCAAGAGAATGTGCCGAACGTGCACTGGCAACTCCACACCAAAAAGTCGCCATCGTATTTGGTCGGGAACACTCTGGACTCACCAATCAAGAACTGGAACAATGCCACTTCCTCATACAAATTCCCACAGTTCCCCATTTCAGCTCACTGAATCTCGCCTCTGCAGTCCAAATTCTTGCCTATGAATTACAACTGGTCCAACAACTCCCTTCCTCACCGCCCACCCTCTCCACCCCTCAAGATACAGTCGCTTCCGTAGAAGAATTACAACGCTTTTACGCCCACCTAGAACAAACCTTGATTGAAATAGACTATTTTGATCCAAAAAAACCCAAACTCCTAAAACGTCGTCTACAACGCCTATTCAATCGTACCCAACTGCTCAACTCCGAAGTCAGCCTACTACGAGGCATGTTAACCGCCATCCAAGCCACCCTGCGAAACAAACCGTAAATTCCGGGCAAGGCAAAGTGGTGTCAGAATTGATGCACTTTTTGTCTTCGGCATATCCTACTGCGCTAAAATGATTAACTATTCAAAAATAACATTTTTCGCATAAGCCGTCTTTTAATTCTGGCGCGGCTTTAGCACAACAGTAACAGATTCCGAATCTTTCCCCGATATTTTCCAAAATCTCTCCGGGATTACAATCGTACTCAAATGACAACCCGATAATTTTTTGAATCAAATGCACTGTTTCCTCCTTTCCCAACATTGCAAAAACTTGCTCTTGTTCCAATAATTCCAGTACTGCATTCAACATATAGCTGCCGCTGTGATTAGACATAATCGCTCCTTAATAAAAAAATATAGCTAACGAACCATAAAAAGAGACCGCATATCCTGTGTAGGATGTGCGAACATTTTTTGCAAAGCACACACCCTACACAAGATACCAAAACATATCTTTTTCTCGTTGCCGTCTTGACCGCATCGCGGTCAGTCATTCATCAGTCCAAAATGGGGAACTTGGTTTTCATGAATTTTTTCTCGTTCCCAAATGGCACTTGGGAACGAGAAAATACGATAATTTTCCCCCTTTTTTTCAAAGGGGGTAGAAACGGGGAACATGCGGCTGGGCTCACTTTTTCCACAATCGTTTCAACTTCTCCCACAGGCTTATAGGGGGGAGTTGTGAAGGCAACAATTTTTCCCGCGTATCAGCCACACAGCCTTTGGCTATTTCCACATTGAGTCGTAAATCGGGAATATCGGCTGCAGCCAACAACTCTTCAAACAATTGTAGCGCTTTCTCAAAATAGGGAAGAGCTTGCCCAAACTGCTCTTGATCAAAATAAATGGTGCCCAAACGATGATAAGCGATGGCTAAGTCCCGGGCGGTTTGGGGAGTGGGTGCCTCGCGGTGCAACTTGTCATGTATTTCAAAGGACTGTTCAAAACACTGCTGGGCTTGTTCAAGTTCATTGCGGGCTTGATGGACCTCCCCAAGCCGACTCCAGGCTGCGGCTAACTCCCGGGCGGTTTGGGGAGTGGGCGATTCCTGTTGCCAGTGTTGGCTGCTTTCCAAGTAACGCTGGTAATAGTCTAGGGCAGGTCCCAATTCATTTAAACTTGACTTAATATCTCCCAGGGCGCAAAGTGCCTGTGTTTGGGCTGCCCAAGGTAAATGGGGTTGTTGTAATGCTTGTTCCAAAACGGATTTCAGTGCAAATCCACGGGATTGTTCTCCAGTACGATATAAAAATCTCTGTACCAGTCTAGACTGTATGATCACATAATCTGCCCCTGAGGGTGGCAGGTGAGCCAATAAACTTTGGCATACACTGACTTGTAATTCTGGAGGCAAACTGTCGTAATGCTTATCATCTTCCTGTATTACCCACTGCAGCCATTGGGTGAATTCTTCCTTGGTGGCGGTGGCTGGCAATGGAATCGCCCCAAATTGCACCAGGCTCAACCGCAGTTTGGGCAGGGTTTCGGGGGGTCCTTTGTGGTTGATAAACCAACTGCCCATGCTTTCATGGAGCAGTTGCCAACGCGTTTCCCATCCGGGTATTTTGTGTACAAATCCTCCCAATTTGTCCAATCCGTCTTCAATCTCGGATTTGCTGACGGGAGGCAATGCGGCAAATTCAGGCAGGTCTCGCAGTTTGCGCAGACATTCTTGTAATTCTTGCAGGGTTAGACCTTTGGGAATTAAACTTAAGGACCACAGCAGGGCTTCAATCAGGCGGGGTGATTGAAACTGTTGTTGTCGCTCATGCAGTTTTTGACGCAGAAACTGGGGCAACCAGTCATCAGCATGTTGCGTAAACTCTTGTAACGCCTGTTCGGCAAAGTGATGGGGGTCAGTGTGCCAAATTTCCCGTAATCGCCGAATCCATCCTTCTAAAAATACCGGCAGTCCCTGACTCTTAAGCCACAATTGTTTCTGTAATTCCGGCGATAACAGATGGGCAGCGGGCACTTCCTGTCCTTCTACAGGTTGTTGCCAATAATGCTGGATAATGTGGTGGGCCTCTTCCTGGGACAATCGCTCCAATTCCAGCCGTTTCCACGCCTGCGGATCAGTGCCGGTGAGGACGGTCCACACTCGATCCTGGGGTTGACTGCTGGCCACGATGTACACATGCTCCGGCAATGGATCGGACAGATTTCCGGTAAAACAGCCAGGATCAGGGGCCTCATTTAAGCCGTCGATGATGAGCAACCAAGGCTCTGCCCGCTGTTGGGCTTGTTGCCGAAACTTATCATGCAACTGCTGAAGAGATAACTCCATTTGCAAGGGCTCGGCACCCAATACGGTCATGCAATACATCATGGAGCGTAACGCAGCACTGTTCTTGGGCCCCGTGTTCTCCGATTTGAGCCCGAGGCGCTCCGATTCTTGAGTTGTTGAGCTGAACTCTGCATTGACGGCTTTGATAAATACAACTTTTCGACGCGTGTGTTCCTGTTGATACAATTGCGCCAACACCACTGTTTTGCCGCTGCCGGATGCACCTTCCAATAATAAACGACGGGTTGGCGTGCGTTCCAACTCAGTCAGAATTCGCTGCAGCTGGGTTGGACGTGGCACTGTTTGGGAGGCTATGGGCAGTGCCCACAAGCGACCGTGTTGTAAATCAAACTGCGAATGAGTGGCAACGGGGGGCTCAGTCAATACTTCAGGTTCGGCAAATTGGTAACGATCCACCAGTTCCTCGACCAGTTTTCCAACCACTTGGTTAACGGGTTGTTTTTGCACGGCTCTTTCATCTGACAGTTGTGCCTGCCAACCCAGTTGCCGCCAGGTATCCTCATCATAATGGCGTTGAATGATCACCGCCCGCTCTTCATGGGGATTTATACTTTGATACTTGGATTTCCAACGCACACTGTCCAATAATCCAGGACGTGTCTTGGTAGAATCATCTTTGGGATGACTGTATTGGGCGCCCCAGGGCATCAAATACAGATAACGTTGATACGGTTGCTGCAGATCGCAGAGTATCAAGGATTTGTCCCAGCTCCATTCTGGCCGAGGCGGTTCAGGCGCCTGCAGTCGGTTGGGAGCAGATTCGGGCCAGATGTTCTACACATGAGCATAACTGAATTGACGAGTCCTATAGGTCAATAAGAATTTATTTGACTTTATACTTAAAAAGGTTTAAAATAAGGGCCTCGCCCTGTCAGGGCGAGGCCCTTATTTTAAAAACTCCAGGAGGTATAAAAATACTTACTGAAAGAGCTTTATTTTATGTTAAAAGAGCATGTCCCTATGAACGATAAAAGGTAGAAACTTATTATGGGAATTAACCCCTCGCCTCCCCCGCCCCAAAAAGGCGGGTTTTTTTGCCTGAAAGAAAGGGGACAACGTACCTCTCAACTATTGAAGGAAGACGTTTGTATGCTTGTCGTGCTGCTATTCCTACCTCTAACGATGGGTCATAGACGTCATGGTACATCATTATCAATGATAAGTGACAGCTACATTTAATTCGTCAGCCAACCAAAAAATAAAGAGTAAACTGAATAATTTAGGCAAGACAGAAATGTGTCCTTGGGCCACTATGGGCACAATTGCAAAGCCTAAGATCATGGCGACTGAAAATCCAGCTACGATTATTAAGGCGGTTCGCAGCGCAGCTATACGGTACAAATAGGCTGACCAAAATGCACTTTCTTGCAGGTTGTCCAAACAGCGTTGCATTCCCAATGGCAATTGACTGGTAAAAAATCCGCCGCCTTGTTTAAACAGTTCGTCCAATTGGGTGGCTTGGGCAATAAACTGAGGACTGTGCATATCCTGCAATAAATGTGAAATTTCTGTGGGGTCACCGGATTGCCCAAAGGCATCTTGTAACAGAGCCCGCCGAGTCAATTCCCTGGACAGGTGATGATAGTGTTTTTCTTGATAATGCCACCAGCAGTTCCGGATGTTTGATAAAGAGGATTGAGGCAGCCAATAGGAGGGCAGCAATGTGGGCATAACGATGGTAGTTAAGATAATCTTCTTGGGCTTTTTGACTGCCGGCTTTGGCCAGGGCTGCTAAAGAAGGGAATTTTACAGGGGATTGCATGAGGGATTCCTAATGGTTGAGTGAAGGGAGTATCATAGCTGAAGAGTGTTAGAGGAGGCAAGTGATGACGCAGTTTTTAGTGTTTTTCAAGGATTGGTGTACAATGAACAGGCACTGTTGAAATGGAGTGGTGGGGATAATAGACTTCTTGCAAAAGTGGAGGCTCTGGAAGATAGGTTGGAGTTGAGGCTTTTGGAGTGGAGGCTTTAGCCGGTTAACGGTCGGAGTCGAGGCTTTTGGAGTGGAGGCTTTAGCCGGTTAGCCGTAGGCATCCCTCCATATACACAAATTATAAGGGCCGACCACTAACCGGCTAAAGCATCTACTCTAATGGTTGACCGGCTAAAGCCTCCACTCCAAGGACTTCCACTCCAACATACCTTCTTTTGCAAGAAATCTACTATTTTAGTTCTGCTTAACGGTGTTTAAGCACTGAACAGGAGAGTAATATGAAATTAGAGGACGTAGAAAGTCATCAACCATTGGCGGAAATTAGTATCATTCCCTTGGTGGATGTGATGTTGGTCTTGTTGATTCTATTTATGGTGACAGCCCCTTTACTCACTTTGCAGAGTTTAAAAGTGGCAGTCCCGGAGGTTTCCACTGAGCGCTTGCCAAGTGCGCAGTTGCCTCCCGCAGTAGTGGTGATCGATGGAGAAGGTAAGGTATTTTTGGAGGATAAGCCTATCGAACTGAGTGAATTGGCTTTGCAGTTGAGTGAGCTTGTTAAAAAAACTCCTCAAACGCCTGTTCACTTGCAGGCAGATAAAAGTACTCAATATCAGGAATTAGCTCAGGTATTGGCTGTGATTCGACAGGCTGGGGTAATTCAATTGGGACTGATCACTTTACCCGAAGGCAAATGAGTATTTATTCCGTTAATAGAGTTATAATACTCCCTTAAATTGGAAAAATTGGGAGGTTATTGATGTGATTTGGGTTGTGAACAATTGGATAAGTGGGTTAAAATGAGCTATGGTTAAATTAAGTTAAATCAGCAATAAATAGTTAATCAATCGATAAAGTCCCTTAACCTTTTTACCTTAAATTTAGTGAATTATATTATGGCAGTTCCGCAAGCAAAAATCAGTAATTTAACCGGCTTAGCTCGTAAATTGGTCATGGATGGCCTGTTGACTCCGGAACAGGCTGAGCAAGCTTTTGATCAGGCATTAAAGGATAAAGTTCCGTTTGTCAGTTACATTGTCAAGCAAAAATTGTTGGAGAGTTCGAAAATTGCAATAGCGGCAGCAGAGGAATTTGGCTTCCCACTGGTGGATATTGAAGGGGTTGAGCTCAATGCAGAAATTATTAAGAAGGTGGATGAGAAAATTATCCGTAAACACGGAGTGTTGCCCATTTTCGAACGGGGAAAACGTCTTTTTGTCGCCTTATCCGATCCAGTGAATCTTCCTGCCCTAGATGACATTAAGTTTCAAACCAAGATGAATACTGAGGCTATCATTGCCGAAGAAGATAAGTTGGCCAAGGTGATTGAACGGGCCTTGGAAGTGTTTGATACCAGCATGAAGGATTTAGATGATGATTTGTCGGATGTCGATTTGGTCGATGATGACGCTGACAAGAAGGATGATGATAAGGGGGGGGAAGCAGATGAAGCTCCCATTGTTAAGTTTGTCAATAAGATGCTTTATGATGCCATCAAGATGGGAGCTTCCGATCTGCATTTTGAACCCTATGAAAAGTTTTATCGTGTGCGATTTCGAGTCGATGGAATGCTGCGAATGGTGGCAAATCCTCCGGTAACTTTGGCGCGCAAATTGGCGGCTCGTTTAAAGGTTATGTCGCGATTGGACGTATCAGAACGTCGTGTCCCTCAAGATGGTCGCATTAAAATCAAGTATGGCAGAGGGGCTATCGACTTTCGAGTCAGTACCATGCCCACCTTATACGGGGAAAAGATAGTCATGCGGATTTTGAACTCCGATGCCGCCAGCTTGAATATCGATGCGTTGGGCTATGAAGAGTATCAAAAGAAGTTGTATCTGGAAGCTCTCGCCAATCCATATGGCATGGTGTTGGTCACCGGACCCACTGGGAGTGGGAAGACTGTTTCTTTGTACACGGGAATTAATATTTTAAATCAGGAACATGTGAATATCAGTACTGCCGAAGATCCAGTGGAAATTAATTTGCCCGGGGTCAATCAGGTGCAAGTGGATGAAAAGACTGGGATGACGTTCGCCAAGGCGTTGAAAGCGTTTTTGCGGCAAGATCCCGATATTATTTTGGTGGGGGAGATTCGGGATTTGGAGACCGGAGGCATTGCAATTAAAGCGGCTTCTACCGGTCATATGGTCATGTCCACTTTACATACGAATGATGCACCGCAAACTTTAACTCGTATGGTGGACATGGGAATTGCTCCATTTGCGATTGCCACTTGCGTTAATTTGATTATGGCACAACGTTTATGTCGACGGTTATGCACGTGTAAAATTGAACAAGAAGTTCCCAAAAATATCCTGTTAAGCGAAGGTTTTAAAGAGGAGGATATTTCTGCTTTGAAGTTGTATGCTAGAAATCCTCAGGGTTGTGAAAGATGTACCAATCTCGGTTATAAAGGTCGAGTTGGAATTTACCAAGTCATGCCCATCAGTGAGGAAATGAAACGATTGATTATGACTGGCAGTAATGCCATAGGAATCGCTGATCAGGCAGCCAAAGAGGGCATTCCCGATTTGCGCAAGTCTGGTTTGAAGAAAGTTCAGGATGGGTTGACTTCCTTGGAAGAAGTCAATCGGGTTACCAATAAAGAATAAGTTGGGTTAGAGCGAAAATCTCGCTGTGTTGAAGGAGAATCATTATGGCCGCCGCTGATGCTGCTAAGAAAAAAGAGGTGATGTTCATTTGGGAAGGGACCGATAAAAAGGGAGAAAAAAGATCGGGAGAGTTGACTGGTACCAATGAGGTGTCTGTCAAGGCAGTTTTACGTAAACAGGGAATAAAACCGACCAAAGTCAAGAAAAAGCCCAAATCCCTGTTTGGAGGTGGCGGTAAACCTATTGAGACTTCTGATGTGTCCTTATTTGCTCGGCAAATGGCCACAATGATGACATCTGGAGTTCCTTTGTTACAGTCATTTGATTTGGTTGCCCAAGGCCATGAAAATCCTCGTTTCCAAAAATTAGTCATGGATATCAAGGCAGACATTGAGGCCGGGGGAACTATGGCTGATGCCATGCGGAAATATCCTCAATATTTCGATTCCCTATTTTGCAACTTGGTGGAGGCTGGGGAACAAGCCGGAATTTTAGAATCTCTCTTGAATAAGTTGGCGACTTATAAGGAGAAAAGTGAAAGTATGAAAAAGAAAATCAAGAAGGCATTGAGTTATCCGATCAGTATTTTGGTCGTGGCGCTCATAGTCAGTGCCGTGCTGCTGATCTACGTGGTACCAGTCTTTGCAGATATGTTCAGCGGTTTGGGTGGAGATTTACCCGGCATGACCAAATTTGTCGTGATGCTTTCTGATTTTATGGTGGCTAACTGGGCACCGGTACTTGGTACCATATTCGCGTTAAAAACTGCGTTTAAACAAGCTAAGGCACGATCACTGGCATTCCGCAATTTTTTAGAAAGACTGTCTTTAAAACTTCCCATGTTTGGGGAATTGCTCAAAAAATCGGCAATTGCCCGTTTCACTCGCACCTTGGCAACTATGTTTGCAGCAGGCACTCCTCTGGTGGAAGCCATGGATTCCGTGGCGGGAGCAACCGGCAATATTGTTTTTTATGAAGCAACGATCAAAATCAAACAGGAAGTCTCGACGGGCGTTACATTGGCAGAAAGTATGCGTAACAGTGGCGTGTTTCCCAATATGGTGGTGCAAATGACCCAGATTGGGGAAGAGTCGGGAAATATCGATAAAATGTTGAATAAAGTGGCGGATTATTATGAGGAAGAAGTGGACAACTTGGTCGACGCGCTCAGCTCCATGATGGAACCGATGATTATGGCTTTTTTGGGCGTGGTCATTGGTGGATTGGTTTTGGCAATGTATATGCCCATCTTCAAAATGGGTGAAAATATTTAGTGTGTATATCAGTGGATACTTTGTTCCCTCAGTCATTCCCACGAGGGACTCGGTTCAACTGTTAAGCAAGGTAATTGCACAACAAATTTAAGGGGGATATTTGTTAGATCATCTATTTTGGCACTTGGCCACAGAGCCCAGTGCCCTGATTGGGACCGTGTTTCTACTGGGCTTAATCATAGGCAGCTTCCTAAACGTGGTTGTTTTCCGGCTGCCCATCATGTTGGAACGAGAATGGCGACAGCAGTGTCAAGAATATTGGAATTTATCTGAGACCAACTCAATTTCTTCCCCGGATAAATTGCCTTCTCCATTCAATTTGATACATCCTTCTTCCCGTTGCCCTCACTGTGGGCATTTGATCAGAGCTTGGGAAAATATTCCCATACTCAGTTACTTATGGCAACGAGGTCGCTGCACGGCTTGTCGTCAACCCATCTCCCTTCGCTATCCCTTGATAGAATTCATGACTGCCTTATTGTCTGCAGTCTGTGCCTGGCAATTGGGCTGGGGATGGCCACTGTTGGGCGCCTTAATCTTCACTTGGATCCTATTGGCAGCTGCAGCCATTGATTTTGACCGTTACCTGTTGCCTGATCATTTGACATTCCCCTTGCTATGGCTGGGCATTTTATTGAATTATGGGAATTTATATTGCAGTTTGGAAGACAGCGTATTGGGAGCGGTATTAGGCTACTTGACTCTGTGGTCAGTGTATTGGGGATTTAAATTGATAACCGGTAAAGAAGGCATGGGTTATGGAGATTTCAAATTATTGGCCGCTTTGGGAGCCTGGTTAGGCGCAACTGCCCTGCCCTTGATCATTTTGCTTTCCTCCCTAACCGGAGCAATTTTAGGCATCACTCTGATTGTGATACGAGGTCGGGACCGCAATCAACCTCTACCTTTTGGACCTTTTTTGGCAATAGCAGGCTGGATCAGTTTATTATGGGGAACAGAATTATGGACCACGCTTTTGCAAACATTTTAAAGTAGACCCTCTAAAGTGCTTAGGAGTGGAGGCTTTAGCCGACACTTAAGATACTTAGGAGTGGAGGCTTTAGTCGGCACTTAAGATACTTAGGAGTGGAGGCTTTAGCCGGTACTTAAGATACTAGGAGTGGAGGCTTTAGCCGGCACTTAAGATACTAGGAGTGGAGGCTTTAGCCGGCCGGCGGTAGGCGCCTCGCAATTTAAGAGTGTGGGGGGATGCCTACGGCTAACCGGCTAAAGCCTCCAATCCAGTATTTTTGCCTACGGCTAACCGGCTAAAGCCTCCACTCCAATACTTTTGCAGGAGGTCTAGTTTATTCCCCCTGCTGTTTACCGGAGAAGTGAGAAATACCTGTTTCTCCTTTGCAAGGACAAACTAAGACAGGATATTGAAAGTATGAGTGCAGAACAAAAGATGCGCCATCTCCCGTTAACTGTCGGTTTGACCGGAGGTATTGCCAGTGGTAAATCCACTGTATCCGAACTGTTTGCCCAGTTGGGAATTCCAGTATTGGATGCTGATCAGTTGGCCCATGCCCTGGTGCATCCCGGTCAACCGGCTTTGGACGAGATCATCGCCCAATTTGGCAAAGAATTTTTGACGGCTGATGGGGAATTGCATAGAGCAAAATTGCGTGAAATGGTATTTTCAGACTCCTCTCAACGTTTACGATTGGAGGCTATTTTACATCCCCGCATTCTACAACGTATGCAACAAGATATCGCCAAGTTGTGCGATTTTCCTTACTGTATCCTCAGTATTCCCCTGTTGTTGGAAAAGAACCAACAATATACTGTGGAAAGGGTGTTGGTTGTCGACTGTCCCTTGCCCTTACAAATACAACGTCTTAAATCGCGCAGTCAATTGTCCGATGAATTGTTAGCTCAAATCTTGGCCGCTCAACTGGATCGTGATACTCGTCTGAGCTTAGCTGACGAGGTCATCGACAACCACCGTGGCCCATCTCACCTGGTCCCCCAGGTACTTGCTTTGGACCGTTTTTACCGACAACTGCAGGATACCCTTCACTTATCCACTCTTCCTTGATTCAATCATTCAGGTTATAATGAGCTCACCCCTGGGCCAAAAATACTCAAAATCAGTGATCTGCACATGGGCACGCATACAGTCATATTCCGTCAATTGCCGATCATTCCATAGAAATTAGGGTATCACGTGAAAAAAAGAATCACTTATGAACAACCACTGAATGAACGCATTAGGACTTGGCTGCGTTTAGAACACTTGTTCTCAGAAATGTCTTATCGTCTCAAAGGTCCTTCTGAATGGGACAGTCGGGCAGTGATTGATAACCTGATTACCATCATAGATTTTGCGGATCGATTTGATTTTAAAGCAGAATTACTTAAAGATTTCGAGTTGCATTTGCAAACTCTACAACGTTGGAAATCCCTGCCGGAAGTGAATATAGAACGCCTTAATCAGTTGTTCGAACAGGTCAACCAGTGCATCACCCAATTGCAACACTTTACAGGTCCTCTGTCTACTCATCTCAATCCTCATCCTTTACTTAATTTAATACGCTTACGACAAAGTATTCTGGGAGGTACCTCACGTTCCGATCTCCCGGCCTATTATCATTGGCTCCAAAAAAATCCCAAACAACGCCATCAGGAAATTACGGAATGGTTAACGCCTTTGGATGTTTTACAAGACGCTTTAATTTTAGACTTGTACATGATCAGGAATAATGCCGTTACCTATCAAGAAATCGCCACCCGTGGGCTATTTCAATCCAAATTAGAGGCCAATACCACCCATCAATTAATCCAAGTCTCTTTACCATTGGAACATTCCTGTTACCCTGAGATCAATGGAGGTAAACAACGCTTTACAGTACGCTTTTATGAACAACCTTCCGTTGAGAAACGTGCGGTAGCCACTGAACAAGATGTGAACTTTGAGCTGGCTTGTTGTATGCTATAACCATTCACACTTGCGTTGCTCAAAACCAACCCTGATTGAAAAAATTCCCCCTAACTTCGGGAAAAAGTTAAAGCATCCGTAGCCAATCCAACGACCTCTTAATTGGCTACCAAAAGATAGGAAACAAGCAAATGGATAAGGTCTTTAAAGTCGGCGTGTTTGGACTCGCTTCCAACGAGCAGAACACCTTAGGAAGTATTTTTAAATTGGCGGCCTCCCGTCCACGACAATATGTCATGGTTCAACCCCAAGAGCGTGCTACTGCTGAAATCATACTGGTCGATGCGGATGACAACAATGCAGTCAATGAGTGGCGAAGTTTCAGTGTGCACCACAGCCAAATTCCTACTATAAAAGTAGTCAAAATAGCTCCAGCGGAAACTGGAGAAGAGGTATATTTGCGCCGGCCTCTTACCCTTAAAAGGGTATTGGAAATTTTAGACAAGGTCACCATCGAAGCCCATAAATACGTACCTGAGTTAGTTGTGGGAGGAGAAGGTGAACTCAATGAAGAAAGTGTAGCCGCTTTGCAAGGCGCTGCCCAAAGTGCCCAACAAACTTCTCGTTCCGGAATAAAAGCGCTGGTGGTTGACGACAGTTTGCCGGTCCGCAAATCCATGGAAATTCAATTGGGTCTATTTGGCATGGATATGGACTTTGCAGAAACCGGTGAAGAAGCCTTGGAATTCACTCAAAAAAACGTTTATGACATCATTTTTCTTGACGTCATGTTACCCGGCATTGATGGCTACAAAGTCTGTAAAGAAGTCAAGTCCCATAAGCTGTCCAAAAGCACCCCAGTCGTTATGCTCACTGCCAAAGGCAAATCTTTTGACAAACTCAGGGGAACTATGGCCGGCGCCACTGTTTATCTCACCAAACCGGTGGAACAAGAAAAACTCAAAGAAGTTATCAAACAAATTTTACCCAGTCTTGCTCAAGCCTAACTTGAGTGTTTCAATGTAAGAGAAGGAGTTTTCACCCATGCCTATCAGTAAAATCCTAGTTGTTGACGACTCAGTAGTGGACCGCATGAACATCCAAGGTATCATATCGGATGCCGGTTACACAGTCATTACCGCCGATTCGGGTCAAGATGCCATCGAAAAAGCCTATTCCGAAAAACCAGACCTCATCTTTATGGACGTGGTTATGCAAAAAATGGATGGCTACCAAGCCTGTCGAGAAATCACCCATAACGATGCCACCAAAAATATTCCCATCATTTTTGTAACCAGCAAAGGCCAAAAGGCTGACCGTATGTGGGCCGAAATGCAAGGAGGTAAAGGGCTGGTCCAAAAACCTTATACGCCTGTTCAAATCTTAGCCCAAATTGACCATTTTAAATAAAACATTCCCCATTCTCCTCCTTGCCAAAACAGGGAGAACTTCTTAACTCCCCCTTTTTTGGGGGCAAGGAAGTTCGACCCTCTCAAACCAATGACCCCTAACGCAAAATATCATCATAATGATAACAATCTTTATTGGATATGACCCCCGGGAAACGGTCGCCTATCACGTCTTAAATCACAGCATCTTAGCCCGTTCCTCCAGCCCCGTGGCCATCACCCCACTTCACCTTAACCACCTCACCACCATTTTTAACCGTCCTCGTCACCCCCTACAATCCACAGATTTTTCCTTCTCCCGCTTCCTAGTTCCCTACCTTTGCGACTATCAAGGCTGGGCCCTCTTCATAGATTGCGACATGCTTATGCTTGACGACATCGCTCACCTATGGCAGCACAGGGACCCAAACTATGCCGTGCAAGTCGTCAAACACCAACACCAGCCCCAAGAAACCCATAAATTTCTCAATGCCCCCCAAACTCCCTATGCAAAGAAAAACTGGTCCAGTGTCATGTTATTCAACAATTCCCGCTGTACAGCCCTGACTCCAAATTATGTCAACACAGCTACCGGTCTCGATCTGCACCAATTTCAATGGCTCGACTCAGAAGCACTCATTGGCGAATTGCCTCACCGCTGGAATCATTTGGTAGGCTATGATCCCCCTTCCAAAGAAGTGTCCTTAGTTCACTACACCATTGGCGGTCCCTACTTTTCAAACTGGCAAACCTGCGAATATGCTCAAGCATGGTTTACCGAGCGAGACCAAATGTTACACGCTGATCAGAACTAAACCCTAACTCTAAACAAGAGTAAATCAACTGCCTAGCTGTTCTTACTCCTTTAAATCGACACTGGAAAACACAACATGGAATATCAAATCATTAGACTGATGCACATTTTGGGATTTGTGTTAATGGGATCTGGACTGATTGGAGTCTGGATTTCTGACCTGCGTTCTCGTCAACTTCACGAAATAAAAGCCTTCTCAGAAGCAGTACGAAGTATTGCTGTATTTTACGATGGATTAGTAGTCCCTGGCGCCCTACTACTCCTTTTTTCTGGGACCTGGATGATCAGCCGATTCTTAGGAGGCTGGCAATTCCTACAAATCACCTGGTTAACCGGCATGGTTGTCTTATTCCTTATCGAATTTATCGAAGGCAACACCATCACCCGCATCTATTTCATGCGCTTAAGACGACTGACCCAACATGCCCTGACAACCGGAGACTTCACCCCAGAATTACAAGAAGCTCGCGGCGAAACCCTCTCCACATTCACCCATTTCCTTGATTTACCGATCTTTTTCCTGATCGTAACCCTGGGGGGACTCAGACCAGCAAGTTGGGATGTGCTTACCATCGGTCTCATCATTGCCTTCACCGTTGCGATCCTATTAACCCTCTACATTCCCAAACTATATCCTTGGAAAACGGCCGCAAAACCCACCTAAGGGAATAAAACAGTTTAAATTCGTTAGGATATGCGAACATTTTTGCACATCCATCGATCAGACCATGTACGACATTGGCATCGTCATGTTGTCGTGTGTCTAAGAGAAAGGATAGACTATGTCTCTTTTATGCAAACCTGCGGTTGTTTTACCTGAAAACGTGATTACTCAAGAAGACACTTTGCGATTGTGTCAAGAAATGCACTGCAATCATCCACAGCTTGAGTTAGCGTTGCAACTGATTCAGTCTTTTGTAGGGTAGTCAGGATTTCCAGGAACAGGGCGCAACCTTGACAGTGATATGCGCAGGGAAGAATTGCATCTGGCTGCGATCATTTTCCAGAATAATCCGCCCCTTGTAGTTGCCCCAATCCTTTTGAACCCGTAGGGGCAATCCCTTCTCCTTGCCCCAATCCTTAATAGAGCAGGGATAAACCGCTACCCCTACAATTGGCGATTTGCCATTATCTACCAGTTCCTTCGGCGCGATTTATTCCGCCGAAAACGCGCGGAAACAGTCTTGAGCCGACTGCTATTGGGGAGTTAATGCGATATACATGGACGTTCCTTTTTCTACTATGAGATTTTGCGTTGGATAAACTGGGTAATGGCATTGACTGACTTGAAATTGGCAATATCTTAGGTCCTGGTTCTCAACTTTGATAGAAAACTTCTTTTCAACGAACAGAACCAATTGCATAGCAAACAGCGAATTCACCAGTCCGGCGGCAAACAAATCTTCATCATCGTTCACCTCAAAAGTATTGGAGTGGAGGCTTTAGCCGGTCAACGCTGACAAATTGCTCGAGAAACAATAGAATTTCCTCACGGATGTCATCTGTATTCATAAAACTCCTTCATCATATCCCCATCAAGGGGGATGGAATATAGTGCAATGACTCACCTACGCGCTATTCCCATTAATTCCTTTGAAAGCGCAGATTGTTTCGTATCTGCTCGCCAGCCGCTTGCAGAATGTCATCGCCAATATCCACGAGGATGACTTGATGCCCGGTCTGGGCAAGATTCTGCGCAACTCCGACTCCCATCACGCCAGCGCCGATGACGCCGACCGTCTGAATATCCATAGTTTTTACCTTTAGCGTTCAGTGAAGAATTTGCGGCGCGGCATCATCATGCCGGCGCTGCCTCGGTTTGTTCGATGCCTATATCCACGCTCGCCACCGCGCCGGCTGGCGTCGCCTTGCGTTCCAGGCAGCTTTTCAAGCGTTGCGCCAGCGCTTGCACATGCGGCAGATTCATCATGGCATGGTGTTTGCCCGGAACCTGAATCACCTCCACCGGCTGCGCTGTATAGGTTTGCCAACCGTGTTCAGGGGGCAACGCCGGGTCTTCCGGGCGGCGCTCGCTGGCCTGGAACAGGGTAATGCGGCCATGATACGCACACGCGCGGTAACGCAGCAGGGCGGACATGTTAGTACGATACACATTCACCAGGCGGCGGGTCTGCATGAGATCAACATCCGCCGGGAAAATGCCGGCCTGCCGGCCTTGCGCGATAACATAGGCGATTTGGTCTTCCGGGCGGAGTTGGCGCAGATAATCCAGAGAAAGTTCGGCATCCGCTTCCGCGAAGTAATCGGCAAAGAATTGCGCATCATCCTCCGGTTCTTGCACGATGTCGCGGACAATATGCGGCGCGATGGCATCAAACAGTCCCAGGAACGTCACAGATTCATGGTGGGCTTGTAATTGCGTTGCCATCTCCACGGCAACCGGGCCGCCAAAAGACCAGCCGACAATCTGGTAAGGGCCATGCGGCTGAACCGTCTTCATGGCGGTGATATAGATTTGCGCCATTTCCGCCACTTCGCTGTACGGCGTTTGTTCAGCTTCCAGTCCGTAGGCTTGGAACGCATAGAGCGGCTGATTCGCGCCCAATTGTTGTGCCAGTTCCAAGTAGCACAGCACGTTACCGCCAGCCGGATGTACGCAGAACAACGGCTCGTTCTTGCCGGCGGGCTGAATCGGCACCACGCAAGACCATGGCCGGCGTTCGCTTTGCTGGCGTAAAATTTTCGCGATGTCCTCAATGGTGCCGTGATGGAACAGCGTACTCAGCGAGATATGCTGGTTGAACTTTTGCTCAATCTGCGCCACTAGGCGCACGGCCAGCAGGGAATGCCCGCCGATGTCAAAGAAATTGTCGCTGATGCCGACAGGATGGGTTTTCAGCAGTTCCTCCCAGATTTGCGCCAGTTGCAGTTCCACGGTGTCGCGCGGCGGCTGATAGGCATTGCCCCGGCGTTGCGCATCCGGCTCCGGCAGCGCTTTGCGGTTGATCTTGCCGTTGGGCGTCAGCGGCAATTTGTCCAATACGGTAAAGCTGCTTGGCACCATATAGGCGGGTAGCTGCTGCTGGAGATAATCGCGCAGTTCAGCGGCAAAAGCGGTTTTGTCTAACATATCCACCGCCGGCTCGTTGGCATAACTGCGCCAGGGGCGCGGGGTTGATGCCGCTTTGACGGTCACGAAATAAGGCGGTAATTCAGGCGTCACGCGCTGCAAGGCCGCCGTGTAGCGGAAGCGGTCGCCGTAATGCAGAGTACAGGCATAAGACTTGTCCCGCGCCAGGGCGCGGAGGCTTTCCGGGGCAACCCATGCGCCATCCTTGCCATCAGCCATTTCTTCCTTCAGGCCGGCCACCGTGCCTTCAAAATGCTCCAGCCGCGCCAGCAGGCGTTGTTCGGTGGCTAGGCGGGCATTGGGGATGCCGCTGATTTCCAGAATATCCGCGCAGTGATCCGCGAGCATTTGGCTGAGCTTGTCCAGCGTCAGCGTGTCCTGGCTCCAGTCCAGTTTCCGAACCGCCTGGCCAGGCGCTTGCGCCGCCGCGCTGATAGACAATACCGCATCGTAGCGGAAGCGGGTCATCTCGTTATCGGCAACGCCGTTTTTCAGTAGTATCCGCGCTTGGCTGATGGCGGACAATTCCTGTTGCAGCGCGGAGAAGAATTCCGGGTCAATCAGCAATTCCCGCTCCCGCTTGAGGCTAGCGCTGATCCGCTGGCGCAACTGCGTCGCGGTTAATTCCGCCTCGGCCTGGAACCATTGAATGGAAGCATGGAAAGCCTCCAGCAATTGGAAGTTGCGCGCGTCGCCCACAAAAATTTGGCCGCCGGGAGCCACCCACTCTGTGGCCTGGCGCAACACGCGGATCAGATAGTCCACCGAGGGGAAATACTGAATCACCGAGTTGATAATCACCAAGTCCACCGAACCAGGCTCAATGCCGCTGATTTGATCAGCAGCGGCTTGCCGCAGCGTGACCCGATCCGCGAATGCCCAGCCCTGCGTCTGCTGTTCAATCCAGCGCAGAGCCGCCGGGGAAATGTCCACGCCAGCGTAATGCTCGCAATGGGGCGCTAGGCGGAACAACAACATGCCGGTGCCGCAACCGATTTCCAGGATGCGCGTAGGCGCTAAGGCCAGGATTTGTTCAATCGTACAATCCAGCCATTCTTGCATTTCCGCCTCTGGAATAGGCGCCAGAGTGTAACTGCTGTTCCAGCCAATGGTATTGCGTTGCGTATCTTTGATCTCGGCGGAAGACTGGCTGTAGGCGTCGCTCCATACCTGTTCCCAACGCTTGACTTGTTCGGCCTGGGTACTTTGATCGTGGCTGTCGGCATCAGCAACTGAACGCGGCACCACATAAGCCAGCAGACTATCCTTGGCCTGGTTGCTAATCACGGCGGCTTCCTGTAAGCGCGGATGACGGTTGAGGGCTTCCTCGATCTCGCCCAGTTCGATGCGGAAACCGCGCAGCTTAACCTGATGATCTATGCGTCCCAGGCACTCCAGATGACCGTTGCGCAACAAACGCGCCAGATCGCCGGTCTTGTAGAGAGTCTGGCGCTGCCCGAACAAATCCATCTCGACAAACTTCTCGGCGGTTAATTCAGGACGGTTGAGATACCCTCTGGCCAGTCCATCCCCACCGATGCACAGTTCGCCCGACATGCCCGGCGGAACCACGCAGCCATGTTCATCCAAGATATAGATTTGGGTATTGCCAATGGGGCGGCCAATCAATTCTGGCCGTTCCGGTTGGCGGGTACAGTCCTGCATCGTTGACCAAATGGTGGTTTCGGTCGGTCCATACACATTCCACAGTTGTTGGCTGTTCTCTAGTAGTTTTTTACCCAATTCGCCGGGCATGGACTCGCCGCCGCACAGGATGGTCAACGGCGCGCGCTGTTGCCAGCCGCTTTGCAGCAGCAATTTCCAGGTGGCCGGGGTAGCTTGCATGATGGTAATGCGCTGTTCATCCATGGCTTGCATGAGCCGTTCGCCATCCATCGCGGTTTCGCGCGGAATGATCACCACTTGGCTGCCGCTGATGAGCGGCAGGTAGAGTTCCAGGCCCGCAATGTCGAAGGATAGCGTGGTCAGCGCCAGGAATCGGTCGCTTTCCCGGATGCCGATACGTTGCCGCATATAGGTCAAGAAATTCAGCAACGCGCCATGTTCGATCATCACGCCCTTAGGCCGCCCGGTGGAACCTGAGGTGAAGATCACATAGGCCGGATGATTGGGGCTGCTCGATCTGTCTGGATTCGCCGTTGAATGCGCCGAGATGGCGGGCCAGCCGCGATCCAGGCAGAGCAGGGTCAAGCCGCTTTCCGGCAGATGGTTGATGAGGCGCTGCTGGGTAAGCAATACCTGTATAGCGGAATCATCCAGCATGACGCGCAGGCGTTCCCGTGGATAGTCCAGGTCCATGGGCACGTAAGCGCCGCCAGCCTTGAGGATGCCGAGCAGGCCAACCAGCATCTCAAGGGAACGTTCCACGCAAATACCCACCAGGGTATCCTGGCCGACGCCGAGGCCGCGCAGGTAGGCCGCCAATTGGTTGGCTTGCGCGTTGAGTTCCGCGAAACTTAGCTCGGCGCTGGCGCAGCGGACGGCAATCTTGTCTGGATGCAGCGCGGCCTGCGCTTCAAACAAATCCACCATGGTTTGGTGGCGCGGATACTCGAATGCAGTCGCGTTCCACCGCTGCAATTCCCCGGCTTCCGCCGGCGACAGCAAGGAGAAAGCGCTCACCGCTTGTTCCGGGACACGCATCAGTTCCCGCAGCAGGGTTTCAAAATGCCCGGCCATGCGCAGGATGGTATCCGCCTCGAACAGGTCGGTGGAATATTCCCAATCGCAGATGAAGCCGCCACCCACTTCGGTCATGCTCAGGGTCAAATCGAACTTGGCGGTGGTCAGTTCAGGCTCCAGAATTTCGACTTTGATGTCACCGAATGCCAGGGCTTCCATCGGCGTGTTTTGCAGAATGAACATCACCTGGAACAGGGGTGAATAGCTGGTACTGCGCGCCGGATTGAGTTGCTCGACCAGGAACTCAAACGGAATATCCTGATGGCTGTAAGCCCCCAGCGCAGTTTGCCGAACTTGCTGGAGCAGTTCTACAAAGGTCTGCTGACTGTCGAGTTGGCTGCGCAACACCAGGGTATTGACGAAAAAGCCAATCAAGTCTTCGGTCTGCCGTTGGGTGCGATTGGCAATCGGGCTGCCAACCAGCACGTCGGTTTGCCGGCTGTAGCGATACAGCAAGACGTTGAAAGCCGACAACAAGCCCATGAACACAGTTGCGCCATGCTCGTGGCTTACGCGCTTGATGTCGTCTACCAAATCAACGGGCAGAGTGGATTGCAGATGCTGGCCTTGATAGGTCTTGACCGCTGGGCGCGGAAAATCAGTGGGTAAATCCAGCAATTCCGGCGCGCCGGTCAGTTTGTCGCGCCAGTAAGACAACTGAGCTTTCAGGGTCTCGCCGCGCAACCAGTCCTTTTGCCAAGCAGCATAGTCGGTGTACTGAATAGACAATTCCGGCAGCACCGGCTCCCGTTGTTCGGTGGCGGCGCGGTAAAGTTCGCTCCAGTCCCGCACCATGACCCCCATAGACCAGCCATCGCTGATGATGTGGTGCATGTTGCACAATAGCACATGTTCCTGTTCGCCCAAGCGCAGCAAATGCAGGCTGAACAAGGGGCCGCTGGTGAGGTCAAAGGCATCCTTGCCATGCCGCGCCAGTTGGTCATTGACCTGGCGTGCCCGCTCCGCATCCGACAAAGCCGAGAGATCAATGACGTTGAACGGATCGTAGGACGCAATGCGCTCTACCGTGCCGATGCCATCCACTTCCAGGAAGCACAGACGCAGGCACTCATGCCGCTGGATCAAGGCCGTGGTGGCCTGATGTAAAGCTGCTGCCGCTAATTGTCCATGCAGTTTCAGGGCAAACGGCATGTTATACGCGGCATTCTGGCCTTCCAGATGCGCCAGGAACCATAGGCGTTGTTGGGCGAAGGACAATACCTTGGGTGCGTCAACGGCCTGCCGGAGGATGGACGGCATATCCACTTCGCGACGGACGGCTTGGATGTCTGCCGCCAGTTGCGACAAGCGCGGCGATTCAAAGATCGTCCGCACCGGCAGTTCGATTTTGAAACCATCGCGGATACGGGAGACAAGCTGAGCGGCGAGCAAGGAGTGGCCGCCGAGTTCAAAGAAATGGTCATCGCGGTAGATGGCGTCACGTTTGAGCACATCCGCCCATATGGCGGCTAACAATTCCTCGGTTGGGTTGGCGGGCACTTGCCCACCAACCGACTGGATCGCCTCCGGTGCCGGCAGCGAGTTGCGGTCAACCTTGCCGTTGGAGGTCAAGGGGATATGCTCCACAACCATGAAGTGAGCCGGGATCATGTACTCCGGCAGCTGAATTTTGAGATGTAGCTGAAGTTCGCCGAACAAGGCGGCTTGATCGGTGACATACTCCTCTTTTAGGAGATAGGCCACTAGAGACTTCTCACCCTCGCGTTGATGCACCGTGACGATGGCCTCCTTGACCGCGTCGTGCCGGGTCAGAACGGTTTCGATTTCCCCCAACTCGATGCGGAAGCCGCGCAGCTTGACCTGATTATCGATGCGTCCCAAAAATTCCATGTTGCCGTCGGGCATCCAACGTGCCAAGTCACCGGTATAGTAGATACGCGCACCGGGTTCTTCACTGAACGGCGACGGGATGAACTTGGTCGCGGTCTGCTCAGGCTCGTTGGCGTAGCCTGATGCCAGACAGTCGCCGCCGATGTACAGGAAACCTGGTACGCCTATAGGGCATTGATTAAGTTGGCTGTCGAGGACGTAATAGCGGGCGTTCTGGATCGGCTTGCCGTAGGGGATGCTGTTCCAGTTTGGATCAACCTCGCCAATCGGATAATAATTAGACCAGATTGCCGCCTCGGTGGCGCCTCCCAGGCCGATCACCTTGGCGTTCGGGTAGATCGCACGGATGGTGTCCGGCAGGCTCACCGGTATCCAGTCGCCGCTGAGGAAGACCAGACGCAAGTCATTGCTCGGAATAGGAGTATTTCCCTGATAGGCTACTAACTGTTGGAGCGCCGCCGGGGCGGAATCCCAGAAGGTGATGCGCTCGTCGCTGAGCAACCGCAGCAGCCGCTGGGGTTCCCGCAGCGCTGTTTTGGAAGCAATATGCACCGAGCCACCGCAGGCCAAGATACCGAACACGTCGTAAACCGATAGATCGAAACAATAAGACGTAACGAATAACAGCCGGTCATTGCAACTCACATTAAAGGTCTTGTTGACCCAGTCGATCAGATTAACGACTGGTTGGTGGCGCATTTCCACGCCCTTAGGCGTACCAGTGGAGCCAGAGGTGTAGATGATGTAGGCCAAGTCGTCCGGCGTCAGTACCGGGGCCGGATTTTCCACTGGCCGCTGGCTGACATGCCAGTTGGTCCAAACCTGCTTGGGTAGTTCGGCTACTTGACTCGTTGGCACAACTTCGTTTGTTTTCTTTTGCACCAGAACGTCATAGCGATAACGCAATTCACTGGTGTATCCGCTTTCTCGCTTGATCACCGAAACCTCAGCCACCGAATTCTGCATCAACGGCAGCGCTTGGAAGAAGTTTTCATCAATGTAGAACTCGCTGTCCAACGAGGTCTTGATTCTGGCTGTCTGGCCGGCGGGCAGGGCTTTTTTGAAATCATCCAGGGACTGCCGGAAGGCGTCTTTCTGCCGGGGATCCATGACGTCAGCAATGACCAGCACGCCACCCGGCGCCAATTTGTCCAACGCTGCCGCCAGCGTCGCCCGCAAATAGCGGTAGCCTGGGAAAAACTGCGTGGTACTGGCCATCAGGATCAGATCGAACGGGCCTTGCGGGATGCGCTCCAATTCATGGGCGAACCCGGTGATCAACTCGATGTTGGCATGGCCATGCTCAAGCACACGCGCACGATTACGTTGCTGTGTCAGCCCGGACGGATCGAGACCGACATAGAGACCCACGTTAGGGGCGATAGCAAACATCAGCAAACCCGAACCGCAGCCGATTTCCAGCAGGCGGGCATCCGGCTTCAGGTAAGGACTGACATGTTGCAAGATACCCTGCGAGTACTCATCGATCTGGGTGGCGCTGAATGTCTCGCCGGTGTAACTGCTGATGAAACCGGCGGCACTGCTGTCGTCAACGGCGCGTTCGGCGACACTGTCCCACAAGGATTGAACAATGCCGGTGTCCATTGCTTCCAGGGGGATATCGGCGGTTTCTATATCCAGGCAAACGATATTCTTCAGTTCCGGCAACTCCCACTGCAAGGTTTGCAGGCCGGGCAGAAATTCGTATTGGGTGAGCACATGCCGAATCTTTTGCGTGGATAAGATGTATTTCATCCGTTCCAGCGGCCAATCGTCGGCCATCGGTACATAAGCCCCGCCAGCCTTGAGGATGGCCAACAGGCCAACGACCATATCCAGAGAACGCTTGACGCAGAGGGCAATCAGATTGTCGGCGGCGCGCCTGGGCTGGCTGATGGCGGACAGTTCGCGCAGGTGGTGGGCAAGCCGGTTCACCCGTTCGTTAAGTTGCCGGTAGGTAAGGGACTGGCCCTCGAATACCACGGCGATGCCGTCTGGAGTGGCATTGACACTGGCTTCAAACAGGCTGACCAGAGTTTGATCGCTGGGGAAGTCGGCCTTAGTGTCATTCCAGGCCGCCAATTGCTGGAGTTCTGCCTCGGTAAGCAACGGCAGGCGGCCAATGGACTGCCCCGGATTGTCCACGATGCCGCGGAGCAGGACTGCAAAATGGCCGGCCATGCGCTCGATAGTCTCGGCTTGGAACAAATCGGTGGCGTATTCCCAGTGGCACTGGAGTTGGCCGCCTTTTTCTTCGACAGTGAGGGTCAAGTCGAACTTGGCCATCGGGTAATCAACCGGCAGGGGCGTCACTGTCAGTCCGGACAGTTCAAATGCTTCGCTGGCATTGTTTTGCAGCGCAAGCATGACTTGGAATAGCGGACTGTGGCCGAGACTGCGCGTGGGTTGCAGTTGCTCCACCAGCGTCTCGAAGGGCGTGTCCTGGTGGGCATAAGCACCCAGACAGCTATGCCGGGTCTGGCGCAGAAGCCCGGTAAAGGACTGTTCTGGATCGATTCTGGTACGCAATGCCAGCACATTGACGAAAAAGCCGATGATGTCTTCCGTCTGGCTGTGGGCGCGGTTGGCAATCGGGCTGCCGATCACGATGTCGCTCTGGCCGCTGTGGCGCTGCAACAGGACGCTGAAGGCGGCCAGCAAGGTCATGAACAGGGTACAGCCCTGCTGTTGCGCCAATTCCTGGAGCCGCCGGGTCAACTCCGTCCCAATCCCGCTTTGCAGGGTAGCGCCCTGGAAACTCTGCTTTGCTGGACGCGGATGATCAGTCGGCAACTCCAGCAGGGGCAGTATGCCAGCCAGGTATTCTTTCCACCAGGCAATCCGGCGAAACAGCGTATCACCGGTCAAAACCGCTCGCTGCCAAGCCGCGTAATCGGCATACTGCGCTGTCAGCGGTTTCAAAACTGGGGGCTGTCCCGCCGCGATGGCCTTGTAGATTGCCGCCGATTCTCGCAGCAGGATAGCCATAGACCAGCCATCCGAAATGATGTGGTGCATGTTGAACAGCAGGACATGCTCGCCGGGGCCTAATATCAGCAACTCATTCCGCAACAGCGGGCCAGTGGCCAAATCAAAGGGGGTGGCTCCGTGCCGCAGAATCTCGCTTTGCAGTTCCGCCGCCTGTTGATCTTCGGCGAGGCTGCTGAGATCGGTGATCTGTAGCGAGTCATAGGCGGGCAGAAGTTTGAGCGTGGATTGTCCGTCAATATCCGGAAAATACATGCGCAGGCTTTGATGGCGTTCGGTCAGCAGCGCAAAGGTTTGGCGCAGCGCGTCTATATCCAGCTTGCCATGCAATCTGACCGCCGCTGGGATGTTATAGGTGGCGGATGGTCCCTCCAATTTGGCAAGAAACCAGAGCCGCTCCTGAGCGGCGGAAAGACGCAGGGGCGCGAACTCCGGCAGGGGTTGCAGAGGCGGCAGAATTTCGCCGCGCTGCTGCTGATCCAGCCAAGCCGCCAAATCGCTCAACACTGGCGTTTCAAATAACTGGCGTACCGGCAATTCAGTTTGAAATGCCTCGCGCACACGCGAGACCAGTTGGGTTGCCAGCAGGGAATGACCGCCCAATTCAAAGAAATTGGCGTGGCGGTGAATGGTTTCTACTGTAAGCACCGCGCTCCACAATGCGGCCAGCAGCTCTTCGCTGGGTGTCAGCGGCAAAACCCCGGTCTCACTTTCACGTTCCGGCGCGGGCAAGGCTTTGCGGTCTATCTTGCCGTTCGGAGTTAAGGGCAATTTGTCCAACACCACGAAATGTGCCGGAATCATGTAGTCGGGCAAGCGGGTTTTGAGCCAATCGCGCAACTGTAGGATGGGCAATGGATTTTGCCCACTTTCTACAACATACGCCACCAGCCGCTTATTCCCATCAGCCTCATACAGCGTGACCACGACTTCTTTGACCGCTTCGTGCTGCGCCAGCACGCTTTCAATCTCTCCCAACTCAATACGGAAACCACGCAGTTTGATTTGGTGGTCAATGCGGCCTAAATATTCCAAATTGCCATCCGGCAACCAGCGCGCCAAGTCGCCGGTTTTATAGATGCGCTCGGTTTGGCCGAATAATTCGATTTCAATAAACTTCTCAGCAGTTAATTCGGGGCGGTTGAGATAACCACGCGCCAGTCCGGCACCGGCAATGCACAGTTCACCGGGAATACCGAGCGGTTGCGGTTGGTGCTGGGCATCTAAAATATAAATCCGGTAATTAGCGGGCGGGCGGCCAATCGGTGTGCGCCGTTCTCCGTCCGTGGCATGGGTAAAAGAATAAAAAGTTGCGCAGACTGTGGCTTCGGTCGGGCCATAGCCATTGATAATGTACAGTTCGTCTGCAATGTCCCTGAATGCCTGGAGTGTTTTCTGAGGAATCGGTTCAACCCCGACCAGCAAGCGTTGCAAAGGATTTCCATGCTGTTGCAAATGCTTGGCAACAGATTCCAGTAGTGCTGGCGGCAGATACGCGGTAGAAATCTGATTATCCGTTAAATAAGTTGCCAATGCGCCGATTTCCAGAAGCCTATCTTTGGATAAGAGGTGCAATGTGCCGCCATAACAGAGGGGGTTAAAAATTTCCCAGACCGAAAGGTCAAAACTGAATGGCACGGTAAAAATGCTGCTCAGCGGTTTTACATGAGGTGCTTGTTGTTCAAATCCATGCAGATGATTGATGACATTACGGTGTTCTATCATGACTCCTTTCGGCATCCCCGTAGAACCCGAGGTGTAAATCACATACACCAAATCAGTGGATTTTAACTTTACTCCTGGATTTGCCGTGGATTGTCCGGCGAATTTAGTTTCATCTAAGCATATCACCGCGCAATCTTGGGATAATTCCGGCAGTTGGGCTTTTAAGTGACTCTGCGTCAGTAACAACGGCGCAGCACTGTCTTTTAATAGGTATTCAATCCGCGTTGTTGGGTAATTCGGGTCTATCGGCACGTACGCGCCGCCGGACTTGAGTATGCCTAATAGCCCAATTACCATTTCCAGCGAACGCTCGACGCAGATGGCGATTAAGGGGTTAGTGGCAAGTGGCGAGTGGTCAGAATTATTTTTCAGATTGAGCAAATGATACGCAATCTGGTTGGCTTTTTGGTTTAATTCCCGGTAGCTTAAAAGTTTGCCTTCAAACACGACGGCAATATTATCCGGCGTTTGTTCAACTTGCTCCTCAAACAAATCCACAATCGTTTTATCTTTGGGATAATCCACCGCCGTGTCGTTCCACGCTTGCAGTTGGTAGATTTCTTCCGGGGTCAACAGCGGCAAGTGGGCAATCTGCCGACGCGGGTCAGCCAGAATGCCACGCAACAGCACTTGCCAGTGCTCGTGCATCCGGGCGATGGTTGCGGTGCGGAACAGATCGGTGTTGTATTCCCAGTGGCAGGTAAAACCTTGTCCCCGTTCCTCGATACTCAGGGTCAGGTCAAACTTGGAGGTACTGGCCTCAGATTCCAGCAGACGCGCTTGCAGACCGTCTAGTTGCAAGGCATATTCCGGCGCATTCTGCAAGGCGAACATGACCTGGAACAAGGGGGAATGGCTCAGGCTGCGCGCCGGATTCAATTTCTCTACCAGATATTCAAACGGAATATCTTGATGCTCGTGCGCTTCCAATTCCGTTTGTTTCACTTGTTGTAACAAGTGTAGGAAACTTTTCTCTCCGGCAATCACGCTGCGCAACACCAGGGTATTGACGAAAAAGCCAATCAGACCCTCGGTTTCACGCCGGGTTCGTCCGGCTATCGGAGTACCGACCTGCAGGTCTTGCTGACCGCTGTAGCGATACAGCAGTACCTTGAAAGCGGCCAGCAGGGTCATAAAGATCGTCACTCCCTGATCCTGGCTGAACTGCTTGATCTGTTGCGTCAATGCGCTATCAACAGCGAGACGCAGGTAACTGCCCTGATAACGCATGATCGCTGGGCGCGGGTAATCGGTGGGCAGTTCCAGCAACGCGGGAGCATCGGCCAATTTCTGTTTCCAGTAGCCCAATTGCCGTTCCAACACTTCGCCCTGTAACCACTGCCGTTGCCAAGCGGCATAATCTGTGTATTGAATCGGCAGCGCGGGCAAATCGGGCTGGCGGTTTTGCGCATAGGCGTTGTAACACTGGCTCCACTCGTGGATCAACAGACCGATAGTCCAGCCGTCGCTGATAATATGGTGCACATTGATCAGCGCGATCTGTTCTTCGGCATTCAGCCTAAGGACATTCAAGCGCAACAGCGGACCGCTGTCCAGATTGAACGGCGTCTGGGCATGGCGAGCCAGCCAAGCTTTGCTGATTTCTTGCTGTTCGGCAGCGGGCAGCTTGCTGATGTCCTCAATGTCCACCGGATCATAAACGTCACCCTTGCATACACGCGCTTCCCCGTTGATGACCGGAAAGGACAGGCGCAGGCTGTCATGGCGCTGGATCAGCGCGGTAAATGCCTTGCGCAGAGCGCTTTCATTCAATCTGCCCGCCAGATGCACGACGCCAGGAAGATTGTAAGTCGCACTTTCGCCTTCCAGTTGCGCCAGAAAACGCAGCCGTTGCTGGGCGAACGACATCACCAGCGGCGCGTCGGCAGGCTGGGGCAAAATCGGCGACAGGCGGGCGGGCGCTGCGCCGTGGTGGCTGTCCAGCCAGTTGGCGAGGTCTTTTAAAGCCGGACGTTCAAACAGCAGATTGAGCGAAATTTCAACTTCAAAGGATTCGCGCAGGCGCGATAACACTTGAACACTGAGCAAAGAATCTCCGCCCAGCGTAAAAAAGTCATCGTCTCGTCCCGGTGTAACGCCTAACAGTAACTGCCAAATTGCAGCGACTTTTCGTTCGGTCTCGGTACTGGGTGCGTTGTCATCGGGGACGCTAGGTACCAGTCCCGTTTCCCCAGCGCAGCGAGCATCCACCGTTGCAGCGGTTTCTTGGGTGGACGCTGGCATATTGGCGTTAGCTAGTGGGTTGCTGGCTATGGGTTCGATCCAGTAGCGTTGCCGTTCAAATGGATACGTTGGCAGCGGCAAGCGCAAGCGTTGTTCATCCGCATAAAATGCTTGCCAGTCGAGATTTATCCCGCGCAGCCAACACCGGCCCACAGTTTCCTGTAAATGATGTATTTCTTCCAAAACATCGGTGGCGGGCGGCAACGTTTGCAGAGCCATGCAGTCGGCGGGGTAAGCCGGATATCGGCGCGCCAACTTAGAAAGAGAGTGTCCTGGTCCAACCTCCAACAGCACATCCACGCCACTGGCAAACAGATTCTCCAAATTGTCGGCAAAACGCACCGTATGCCGCAGATGTTGTACCCAGTAGTGGGGATGGGTGACCGCTTCCGGGTTGATCCAATCACCGGTGAGGTTGGATAGATAGGGAAATTTCGGCTTTTGAAACTGGATTCGCTGTAAGCGGTCGAAAAATGTTGCCAATACCGGTTCCAGCAGATGAGAATGAAAGGCATGAGAAGTTTGCAAACGTTTACTTTCGATTCCTTGCTCTTGCAAGGCGACTTGCAATTGCGCAATAGCGGAGGGAAGACCAGAAAGAACGCATTGCTTGGGATGGTTGATGGCCGCAAGGGAAATCGCCTCCGAACACCACATTTGCGCTTGTGGTTCGGAAAGAGGCACTGCCAGCATCTCTCCCGCCGGTAAGGATTGGATTAACCGCCCTCGGAAGGCGACCAGAGCCAGCGCATCTTGCAGGGAAAACACCCCAGACAAGCAAGCCGCAACATATTCCCCGATACTATGCCCTATGAATGCCGCCGGTTGGACGCCCCACTGTATCCACAACTGCGCTAAGGCATATTCAACCGTGAATAACGCGGGCTGAGTCCATGTGGTTTGGTGAATATCCTGCCGCGAATCGGGGTTGAACAACGCTTCTCTGATGTCCAGTTGCAGGTGAGGGATCAATAATTCTGCGCACTCGTCAATCGTTACCCGGTATTTCAGTTCATTTTGGTACAAATTCTCCGTCATTTTGATATATTGCGTTCCTTGTCCGGGGAACATGAATGCCACCTTGGCCTCTTGCTCGCCCACCCGGCCCTGCTGCCAACGGCTGGATTTTTCTTGGCGCAGTTGCGCGGCCATTTCGCTGGCATCGCGGCCCACGACAAAGCCCCGGTACGCAAACGCGCCGCGCCCAGAGTGGCAAGTGTAGGCGGCATCCGCCAGCTTCAGATCGGGGAGAGAGACCAGATAGTCGGCGAGATCGCTGCGATACTGGCGCAAAGCAGTATCTGATTTGGCAGACAGGCACAGCAACTGCCAGGCGCGGGAAGCGGAAGATTCCTGCGCCGGCGCCTCTTCCAGCACCAGATGGGCATTGGTACCGCCGATACCGAAGGAACTGACCCCGGCCCGCCGGGGCGCGTCGGCTTGCCAGGGTTTGAGTTCGGTATTGACGAAGAACGGGCTGTTGGTGAAGTCAATTTGTGGATTGGGCGATTTGAAATGTAAAGTGGGCGGAATTTCACGGTGCTTGAGGGCTAATACCACCTTAATCAGACCAGCAACGCCTGCCGCTGTATCCAGATGGCCGATGTTGGTCTTGACCGCGCCCAAGGCGCAGTAACCGGTTTTATTCGTGCCCGCTTTATACGCTTGCTGCAATGCGCTGACTTCAATCGGGTCGCCCAACAAGGTGCCAGTGCCGTGCGTTTCAATATAGCTGATGGATTCATAATCCAACCCGCGCATGGCGTCGCGAATGACCTGTGACTGACCGGTCACGCTAGGCGCGGTAAACCCCATGCGGGCCATGCCATCGTTGTTAATCGCCGAACCTTTAATTATCGCATGAATGGCATCGCCATCTTCCTGGGCGTGACAGAGACGCTTCAGTACGACAATCGCCACGCCTGCGCCGCCCACTGTGCCTTTTGCATCCGCATCGAAGGCACGACAATGTCCATCCGGCGACAGAATGTTGCCTTCCTGATACAGATAGCCTTGTTTGTGCGGGAAGAACACGCTCACGCCGCCAGCCAGCGCCATCCGGCATTCGTTCTGCAACAGACTCTGCCGCGCCATGTGTACCGCCACCAGCGAGGTCGAGCACGCGGTATTGAGACTGACCACTGGGCCGCGCAAATTCAGTTTATAGGCTACCCTGGCGGCCAGAAAATCCTTGTCGCCGCTCATCAGCACTTGCTGCTGCCCGAACCGCGCCAGCAATGCCTGGTTCGGCCATAAGTTATTGAGAAAATAGGAGCTGGCACCCGCCCCGGCAAAGATGCCGACCGCGAACGGCATACGGTTTACATCATAGCCGGCGTGTTCAATCGCGGTCCAGGCCGTTTCCATAAACAAGCGCTGTTGCGGGTCTAGCAATTCCGCCTCGCTGGGCGGGAAGCCAAAAAACGCGGCATCGAAAAATTCCGGCTGCTCGATCACGCCGCCAGCACGAACGTAATGTGGATGATTGAACACCTGGGGATCGATGCCGCTTGCCAGCAATTCTTCATCCGAAAAGAATTGAATGGATTCGACACCGTTACGCAGATTTTCCCAAAACGCATCAATGTCTGCCGCGCCTGGAAAACGCCCGGCCATGCCGATGATGGCAATGTCATCGGCATGGTCGTTAGGCGGATTGTCGCGCTGTGCGGTGTCCGCGCCCAAGATCGGCGCAGTGGCCTTGTCACTGGCGAGATGGGCGGCCAGGCTTTGTATCGTGGGGTATTGGAACAGCGTTACCAGCGGCAGGGATAGATTCAGCGTCTCCTGCAACTGGCTCAACACCTGAAGCAACAGCAGGGAATGGCCGCCCAGATCAAAGAAATTATCCTGGATGCCCACCTGTTCCAGTTTGAGAACCTTTCGCCACACAGCGGCAATTTTTTGTTCCAACGCGGTTTTGGGCTTGATCAGGCGGGTTGTATCCCGGCTCTGCATCTCGGGCGCGGGCAGCGCCTTGCGGTCTATCTTGCCGTTGGAGGTCAGGGGCAGTTTGTCCAACACCGTGAAACTCGCCGGAATCATGTAATCCGGTAAACGGGTTTTCAGCCAGTCGCGGAGGGTGGTGGCGAGTGGTGAGTGCTGAGTGGCAGCTTGCTTTTCACTCGCCGCCGTCACATACGCAGCAAGGATCTTGTCCCCTTCGCGTTCGCGCAACACGACAGCCGACTCAATCACCACCGGATGCGCGTTCAAGGCGGCTTCGATTTCGCCCAATTCGATGCGGAAACCGCGCAGTTTGACCTGTTGGTCAATCCGCCCCAGGTATTCCAGATTGCCATCGGGCAGCCAGCGGGCCAAATCGCCGGTTTTGTAAATACGCTCGGTTTTGCGGAACAATTCGAGTTCAATGAATTTTTCGGCGGTCAAGTCCGGGCGGTTGAGATAACCCCGCGCCAAGCCCGTGCCGGCGATGCACAATTCGCCCGGTACGCCCGGTGGCACCGGCTGGAGTTGGGCATCCAATAGGTAAACTCGCTGGTTTGGCAGTGGTTGGCCTATCGGGCAAACCTCCTCTATATCGCTGCCAAAGCGGTAACACACGGATGAAACGGTGGTTTCCGTCGGGCCATAGGCATTGAATAGCCGCGCCGTCGGGCGCAACTCGCGCAACCAATAGCGCACCTGCTCCACGGCAGCCGCTTCGCCGCCGATGATGAGGGTACGCAGTCCGGCTGGCCACTGTCCCTGCGAGTGAATCAACTGTTGCCAGTAGGCGGTGGGCAGCATGATCACGCTAATCGCTTGTCGGTCACAGGCTTGGAGAAATTCCTTATCCGTATTCAACATGGCGTTGTCGCGCACCACCAGACAGCCACCTTGAATCAAGATGGGATAAATCTCTTCCACCGAGACATCGAAATTGATGGAAGAAAACTGCAACACCCGGTCTTGGGCTTGCAGCCCATACGTGGCAATGGCTGTATGAACATAGGCAGCCAGGGCCGCGTGTTCGATCATCACGCCTTTGGGCTTGCCGGTGGATCCGGAGGTGTAAATAATGTAAGCGAGGTGTCCGGGGCTGGCGCGACGCGGCGGGTTGGTGTTCGGATAGGCGTCCAAGTCCGCCTGGTCAAGGCAAACGCTCGCTGTTGTTTGTTTAGGCAGCCGCGCCAGCAAGTGCGATTGCGTGACCAGCACTTCCACGCCGGCATCTTCGATCATGAAGGCCAGCCGCTCTTGCGGATAATCCGGGTCTAGCGGCACATAAGCGCCGCCCGCCTTGAGAATTCCCAACAAGCCGGTGATCATGTCCAGCGAACGCTCGACGCATATACCGACTAAGGTGTCCGGTTCAACCCCCAGTTCTATCAATTGATAGGCAAGTTGATTGGCGCGTTGGTTGAGTTCGGCATAGCCGAGTTGTTGGCCGACAAACACCAGCGCGGTTTTGCCGGGATTTTGCGCGGCTTGGGCTTCAAACAAATTCACCACCGTTTTAGCGGCAGGATAGGCCATTTGAGTTTGATTCCAGGCGGTTAGCTGTTGCGCATTCGCCTCGGTGAGCCAGGGCAGGCGCGAGATTGGCCGCGCCGGATTGGCGGCAATTTCCTCCAGCAGGCGCTGAAAATGCCCGGTCATGCGGGTAATGGTTTCAGGGCGGAACAAGTCGGCGCGGTATTCCCAATCGCACTGTAAGCCCTCCGCCTGCTCCGTCACGCTCAGGGATAAATCGAATTTGGCAATGTGGTAATCGGGTTGTTGCAACGCCAGTTTCACACCGCCCAATTCCAAGTCTTCTTGCGGCGTGTTTTGCAGCGCAAACATCACTTGAAACAACGGCGCATGGCGCATATTGCGGGTGGGATTCAATTGCTCGACCAGGTAATCGAAGGGAATGTCCTGATGGCTGTAGGCATCCAGCGCGGTTTGCCGGGTTTGCTGGAGCAGTTCAAGAAAGCTTTGCCCGGCGCTGAGTTGAGCGCGTAGCACCAACGCATTGACAAAAAAGCCGATCAGCCCTTCGCTCTGCGGATGAGTGCGGTTGGCAATCGGACTGCCTACCGCGAAATCCTCCTGTCTGCTGTAACGGTATAGCAGCGCATTGAAGGCGGCGAGCAAGGTCATAAACAGCGTTGCGCCTTGATCGCGGCTGAGTTGCTTGATTTTTTGCGCCAGTTCTGCGGGGATGGTCACGCGGCAGTGATTGCCCTCAGTGCCCATCAGCGCCGGGCGCGGGAAATCGGTGGGCAATTCCAGCAAATCCGGCAGCCCGGCAAGCTGGTTTTTCCAGTATTCGAGCTGGCCGGCGAACAGTCCCTGCGCCAACCATTGCCGTTGCCAGGCGGCATAGTCACCGTACTGAATCGGCAGTTCGGGTAAAGCGGCTTCCTGCCCCTGGAGATAGGCGTTGTAAAGCGCCTTCCATTCCCGAATGAAGACGCTGATAGACCAGCCATCGGTGATGATGTGGTGCATGTTGAACAGCAAAAGCGGTTGCCCTTCCCCTCGCTTCAACAAAAGTAAATCAAATAAAGGGCCGTGCTGGAGGTCGAAATCGAGTTGCGCGTGTTCGACAATCAAGCGATCCACTTCGGCTTGCCGCGCCGCTTCGTCCAGCGCGCTTAAGTCGGTGATATGCAGCGGGTTGTAAACTTCCCCCACCTGCGCGGTGGCTTCTCCGTTTACACTGGGAAAGCATGTCCGCAGGCTGGCATGGCGTTGAATCAAGGCGGCGAGAGAGGCTTGTAGAGCATTTTCATCGAGTTGCCCGGCGCAATGGAACACCGCCGGCATATTATATACCGCGCGCTGTTCTTCCAATTGTTCCAAAAACAGTAAACGCTGTTGCGCGAAAGAAAGCGGTATCTTTTCACCCTCGGCCAGCCGGGGAATCGGCTGCTCCAGCAGGGCCTTGCGGTGCAGGAACTCCAGTATTTCACTTTTACGTGCGCCCAGTTCAGCGCGTAACGACTCGGTCAGCGCGCCTTTGGGTGCTTTGAAGCGCAATTGTCCGTCTTCAGCCCATAGTTCGATGTTTTTTTGTTTGAGTTCAAATAGAAAATCTTGGATATATTTCACAAAACGCCTTCCTCTAATTCCGCCACGTCTTCCTGGCCTTGCGTCATACCGGCAATCAGCCGGGACAATTGCGCCACAGTGGGCGACTCGAATACCTGCCGCAAAGGCAGGTCTATGCCAAAAACGCTACGGATGCGTGAGACGAGTTGGGTGGCAAGTAAAGAATGTCCGCCCAAATCGAAAAAATTATCTTGCGCGCCGATGCGCGCTACCGGCAGTTGCAGCAGTTCAGCCCAGATGTCGGCCATGTGTTGCTGGTGTTCGGTTTCCAGCGGGGCGTAAGCAGCAGACGTGGTTGTTTGCACCTCCAGCGCGGCCAGTGCCTTGCGGTCAATTTTGCCGTTGCCGGTCAGGGGCATAGCCGCCAGCACATGAAAGCCCGTGGGCACCATGTAGTCGGGCAGGCGGGTTTTGAGCCAATCACGCAAGGTAGTGATCAGTGAACCGTGATCAGTGAACAGAGTTTGCGCGCCGTCACTGTTACCTGCTGACTGTTGACTGTTGGTTGATAACTGATGACTGATAACGGTGACATAGGCCAGCAGCCTGGGATTGCCGTCGTTATTATCCAGCAATACCACCGCTTCTTGCACCGCCTGATGTTGATGCAGCAGCGTCTCGATTTCCCCCAGTTCGATACGGAAACCGCGCAATTTGACCTGGTTGTCAATCCGCCCCAGGTATTCCAGGCTGCCGTCGGTCAGGCGGCGGGCCAGGTCGCCTGTACGGTACAGGCGATCGCGCCTGCCGAACTGTTCCATTTCGATAAACCGGCTGGCGGTTAATTCCGGGCGGTTTAAATAGCCGCGCGCCACGCCCGCGCCGCTGACATACATCTCGCCGGGCACACCGGTGGGCACGGATTGCCGCAGGCTATCCAGTATCCAGACCTGTAAATCGGGAATGGGGATGCCGATGCCACCGAGTTGAGGCGGGTCAAGCGGGCAATAAGTGACATGCACGGTGGTTTCGGTGATGCCATACATGTTGATCAGACGCGGTTGAGCCGGATGTTTGGCGAACCAGGGTTTGAGCAGGGTGCTGTCCAGTGCTTCGCCGCCGAAAATGACATAGCGCAAGGCCAGTTTTTCCGGTTGGTTATCCACGCCCATCAGTTGCCGGAAAGCCGATGGCGTTTGGTTGAGGATGGTGACGTGTTGCTCCAGCAGGAGTTGGTAAAAAGCGTGCGGGTCACGGCTGGTCAGATAAGGCACGATGACCAATTTGCCACCGTACAACAGTGCCCCCCAGATTTCCCACACCGAGAAATCAAAGGCATAGGAGTGAAACAGGGTCCAGGTGTCGTGTTGATCAAAGTGATACCAGTGGTCGGTGGCGGTAAACAAGCGGCTGATGTTGGCATGAGTGACGAGGCAGCCCTTGGGCTTGCCGGTAGAGCCGGACGTGTAAATCACGTAGGCCAAGTTATCCGGCCCGGCGCGCAAGACGGGGTTTGTGTGAATTCCAGGGGATTGCGCCGGTTGATCCAGCATCAGGACTCGGAGTTTGTCCGTGATGGGCAAATGCGCTTGCAAATGGGATTGGGTGAGCAAAATAGGGATTGCCGCGTCTTCCAAAATGAAATGCAGACGCTCTTGCGGTTGATCCGGGTCGAGCGGCAGGTAAGCCCCGCCGGCTTTGAGGATGCCCAGCACGCCGATCAGCATCTCCAGGGAACGCTCCACGCACAAGCCCACCAGGGTTTCTGGCCCCACGCCCAGCACCATCAATTGGTGGGCGAGTTGGTTGGCGCGGCGGTTCAGTTCGGCATAGGTCAATTGCTGTTCGGCGAAGACCACCGCCACTTTGTCGGGGTGTTGCGCGGCCCGCGCTTCAAACTGGGCGATCACGGTTTGATCCGCTGGATAACTCACCTGCTTGGGCGCGGCAAGCTGCTGGATTTCCGCCGGGGTAAGCAGCGGCAAATGCGCCACTGCCTGCTGCGGGTCGGCACAAATGCTTTGCAGCAAGACGGCGAAATGTTCGGCCAGCGCGGCAATCGTTTCGCGGCGGAACAAATCCGTATCATATTCCCAGGTACACAGCAGTCCGCCGTCTTGCTCCGCAGCGGTCAGAGTCAGGTCGAATTTGGCGACTTTGTACTCCGGCTCTAGCAGGGTGATGTCCAGGCCAGGCAAGTCGGCTGGTTGCATGGCTTGCAGCATGAACATGACCTGGAACAGCGGCGCATGGCTCATGCTGCGGGCCGGGTTCAGGTGTTCTACCAACAATTCAAATGGAACATCCTGATGGCTATAGGCTTCCAGCGCGGTTTCCCGCGCTTGCCGCAACGCCTCCGCGAAGCCCTGTTCCGGGTTAATCTGGCTGCGCAACACCAGGGTATTCACAAACAAGCCAATCAAGCCTTCGGTTTGCTGATGGTTGCGGTTGGCGATGGGCGTACCGACGGCCAGATCGGTTTGCTGGCTGTAGCGGTACAGCAATACCTTGAAGGCGGCGAGCAGGGTCATAAACAAGGTGGCATTCTGCTCGCGGCTGATGCGCTTGAGCTGGTCAACGATGGCGGCGCTGATACGGCTTTTGAAATGGTAGCCTTGATGGCGCATCATCGCCGGGCGCGGGAAATCGGTGGGCAGTTCCAGCAATTCCGGCAGACCAGCGAGTTTCTCTTTCCAATAAGCCAGTTGCGCAGCCAGCGCGCCTTGTTCCAGCCAGGTTTTTTGCCAGGCTGCGTAATCGCTGTACTGAATGGGCAATTCCGGTAAATGCAAAGTTTTCTGTTGCGCCGCCGCGCCATATAACTGCGCCCATTCCTTGACCAATACGCCCATGGACCAGCCGTCGCTGATGATGTGGTGCATGGAAATCAGCAGAATGTGTTCTTCCGGCTGGAGTGTCAGCAAATACACGCGCAGCAAGGGGCCATTCGCCAAATCAAAAGGGCGATGGATTTCTTGAACCAGCCACTCGTCCAGCCAGGGTTGCTGCTCATTTGGGGGCAGCGCGGGCAATTCCACTGAGACCAGCGGATCATAGACGGGATTCAGCCGCAGCGTGGCCTGGCCGTTTATCGCTGGGAAGCTGACGCGCAGGCTTTCATGGCGCTCAAGCAGGCTCATGAACGCTTGCCGCAGCGCGCGCTCATCTAACTTGCCTTGCAGGCGCAGCACGAGCGGGATGTTGTAGGTCGCGCTTTGGCCTTCCAACTGAGCGAGAAACCACAGCCGTTGTTGGGCAAAAGACAGCGGCTTGGGCTGGTGTTCAGACAGGCGGGGAATGCCGTGAACATCGCGGGGATAGCCTAGGCGCTCGGCCAGCGACCAGGTGGCTTGGCCGAGGAAATCTTCTTTGTAAGCACTGCGCCAATTGTCGGCGGTCGCAGCATTGATTTTGCCGTGGCTATGGAATTTGAGGTCGCCCAGCATTTTGCCTTCGGCGTATAAGCCGTCGGTCATGCGCTGCTTCAGGTCCTGATAAGGATTGAGCATATCCTCATGCAGCGGCAGCTTGAGGAAGGTGCAGAGTTTTTCCAGGCTGGCGCGTGGCTGCGCGACCAACTCCTCGAATTTCAGGGCGTGTTGGCGTTCGCGCGGGATGCCGGCGAGGAACTCCAGAATATTCTGGTTGCAGAGTTGCCAGAGCAATTCGCCCAGCCTGATGGACGAAGTAGATTCGGCCAAATCCGCCAGGGCTGCCGCGTAAGGATGCCCGGACAGAATGCGCTCCATGCGCGCCTTCTCGAACGAGCGAATCATACCCAGAGGATGACGTTGCAGGTGAATATACAGGGGTTTGTCGAAATAGGCTTCGGCCTGGGACGGAATTGCCGTATCCACCGAGTAAAACGGGGTCTTGTCCACCAGCAACCGCCCGTGCGCCGTGCCTTGCAGTTCACGGTAAAACGCTTGCACATCCAAATCGCGTTGCTCGAACTCGGCCATCATTTGCCAGGCGTGTTCAACATCGCAGCCGCGCAGTTCCATCAGAGCGCGTACCGTGCCTTGCAGCCAAAAACTGTCGCGTGCCTGGCAACGCGCAGCGCGTTCGCGCAAATCGGCAAAGCCCAGTAATTCCAGTTCCGGCGGGGCAAAAATAGCAGGATGCCCGCCCAACATCACCCGCAACAAAGTGGTGCCGGAACGCGGCGGTGCCAGCACGAAGACTACAGGCGGATTCTTGGGCGCGGTGGCGGGTTTGAAGCGGGGCTTGATCAATAACCGCCGCAAATCCGCCAAATCAGCGGCTTGTTCCCTGTTTAGCACGGCTGCCGGGACGATTTCCGTCCCTTCCAACCGTGCCATCAACTTGGGATAATGGACTCTCATGCCGGCGACAAATTGGCTCAGGGTGGACGCGGTAAACAAGTCGTAAATATGGAAAATTTCCTGGGTTCGCGCATTCAATTCGTTGATAAAGCGAATGCCGTTGAGCGAGTTGCCGCCAATGGCGAAGAAATCGTCATGGATGCCGATGCGCTCGACCTCCAAAATGGTGCGCCAGATGTCGGCCACCAGTTTTTCGGCCTCGGTTCGCGGCGCGACAAAATCCGTCCTTGATCGAGTATCCGGCGCAGGTAAAGCCTTGCGGTCTATCTTGCCGTTCACGGTCAAGGGGAATTGCTCTAGCACCCTGAAGGCACCGGGGAGCATGTAATCCGGCAGGCGTTCCGTCAGCCAGGCGCGCAAGTGGTGTTCGACATCCACTACTGGCTGGCGTAAGGTCAGGTAGGCCACTAGGCGGATATTGTCTCCTTCGCCAAACGGTTGCACCACCGCCGCTTGCACCGCCTCATGCTGGGCCAGGCAGGTCTCGATTTCGCCCAACTCGATGCGGAATCCGCGGATTTTGACTTGCTCATCAATCCGACCCAAGTATTCCAGGCTACCGTCGGGGTGTTGCCGCGCCAAGTCACCGGTGCGGTACACACGCCGGAGTTGGCCGAACAGTTCCAGTTCCAGAAATCGCGACGCGCTCAATTCGGGGCGATTGAGATAACCCCGACTAACACCGTTGCCGCCAACGTACATTTCGCCGGCAACGCCGATGGGCAGCGGTTGCTGTTGGGCGTCCAAAATCCACACCTGCAAATCCGCTAGCGGGCGCCCGATGTTGCCGCTTTCCTTTTCATCCCCGCTCAACGGGCAATAGGTGACGTGTACTGTGGTTTCGGTGATACCGTACATATTCACCAGGCGCGGTTTGTCCGTGCCGTAATGCTTGAACCATGGGCTCAACGCGGCATAGTCCAGGGCTTCGCCGCCGAAAATCACATAGCGCAAGGGCAGTTTTTCCGCCTGGGTCGCCACGCTGATCAATTGTCGGAACGCGGAGGGGGTTTGGTTGAGTATTGTGACGTGTTGCTTGCGAAGGAGTTGATAAAAGGCTTGCGGATCGCGGCTGGTGAGATAAGGCACCACCACCAGTTTGCCGCCATACAGCAATGCGCCCCAGATTTCCCACACGGAGAAGTCAAAGGAATAGGAGTGGAATAGAGTCCACACATCATCGGCGGAGAAGTGATATAAATCTTCAGTGACCGCGAACAAACGGGTGACATTGGCATGGGTGACTAAGCAGCCCTTGGGCTTGCCGGTAGAGCCGGAGGTGTAAATGACATAGGCCGGATCGTCCGGTTGGATGGTGAGTGCTGGATTGTGCGCAGGGTAAGTTTCGGACTGCCCGCTGTCTATGCACAACAGACTTGTCCCGTGTGCTGGCAGTGCGTCCAACAGGCTGCTTTGGGTGAGCAATACCCGGAGTCCCGCGTCTTCCACGATAAAGCTCAGGCGTTCTTTGGGATAGTCGGGATCGAGCGGCACATAGGCCGCGCCGGCTTTGAGAATGGCCAGGACACCGATCACCATGTCCAGCGAGCGTTCCAGGCACACGCCGACCAGGCGTTCCCTTCCCATACCAAGCAGGCAATGCGCCAGTTGATTGGCCTGCCGGTTGAGTTCGGCATAGGTGAGTGATTGGACCTCACAGACCACCGCCACGTTGTTGGGGGTGTTGGCGGCCTGCGCCTCGAATAGGGCAACCAATGTGGTTGGCGTGGTGTTTGTGCACGGATTCCAGGCTATGAGCTGCATTTGTTCCGCCGGGCTGAGCAGGGAAATGGAACGCAGCGGAATCTCCGGGGTGTCCAAGCCCTGCTCTAAAATCCGCAAGAAGCAAGACTGGATGCGCAACGCTTCACTGGCATCGAGATAGGCTAGGTTGTAGACGAAATCGACCTGTACATCGGCTTGTTGATGGAGTTCCCAGACCGAAATGATCAATGGACTTTGTTTGCTGTCATTGGTGAGCGCAATGGTTCGCCCCTGAAAAATGCCGGATTCGGTGGCGTGGTCGTGCTTGGCATAGTTGAATTGCACTTCAATCAGATTGCGCCGGCCAGAGGCATAAAAGCCGAGTTCGCGGTATAAATCACCGATGGGCAGGCGTTGATGGCGGTAATCGGCTTTTAAGGTTTTGCCAATCGCCAGGAGTAATTGACGGAAATTCAGGTCAACTCCGCACTGGATCCGGGCCGGAATCATGTTGATGAAGACTCCGACGGTTTGTTTGAACGCTGCGCCACTGCGATTTAGAATGGGCAAACCAATGGCCAATTCTTCACGGCGCGCAGTGCGCACAAAGTAGATGTACAGGGCTGCGAGCATGAGATGAAACAGGGTGGAGTTGGATAGGCTGGCAAAGTCCGCCATCCGCTGATAAAACCCCCGCTCTATCCACAACACTTGCCGCTCGGAAGGCACGACGCGGCCAGCAGAGTGAGTTTGGCGCAAGCGGAATAAGGGTTCTGGCAGGGAAGGATATTTTTCTGTCCAGTAAGTGAGATCATCGCTGTGGCGCGCGGAATGACGATAACTCTGGTCGTTCTCGATAAAATCACGGTATGCGGGAAACTGCCACTCGGCGTGGAATGGCGTGTGTCTTTCTTTTACCAAGGCGGCGTAAATAATGCCCAGCCTTTTGTGCAGCAGGGATATACCCAGACCGTCACTGATCAGGTGATGATAGACCGAGAAGAAGCGAAAATGCTCATGGCGCAGTTTAAGCAGCGCATAACGAAATAGCTGCTTATCCTCTAATAAGGCAAAGGGTTGGATAAACTGGGATTGCATCCAGGCTTCGGCAGCTTGTTCCGGGCTTGGTTCGGTAGAAAAATCAAGAAACGGGAGGGGAACCGTGATTTCGTCAAGAAAAGTTTGTAGCGGCGGTTCTTCTAATACAGGATTGGGCTGCAATACCATGCGCAAGGCATCGTGCCCCGCTGCTAAATACTGCACGGCCTGGCGAAACAAGGCACTGTCAACGGCGATATTGATTTCAACCCATGAGCCGATGTTATACAAGGGCACACTGGGATACATCATTTGGTCAAACCAGATTTCACGCTGCGGGGAAGTCAGGGGAAATGTTATTTTACCGAAACTGCTCACGCTCTCCTCCTACTTTGAGTTTGCACTGGACTTTGCAATGATGGGTACACTGCTTGCGGCGGGGCAAATAATCCAGAAAGCCGGTCCAGCATGACGCGCAACAAGATAGAGCCATAGCACGATGGTATGAGGATAAAAAACGCAGGAAAGGAGAGAGAGGCTGTAAGCTCATCGCTATCCCAATTGGGACGGTTAACGACGATATGCTGGAATTCGGACAGGAGGGTTTCTTTCATGATTTCGGATGATTCATGGTTAAGAATGCGAAAAATCAATATGTTACTTGCGAGACTTGACGAAACCAGTTTCTCAACATGTTGGAATAAACATCCAACATGTGCTTTGCAGTTTTCGTATTTACGCACGTAACACACCTTTGAGTTTAGATGCACTATGTTAAAACTAATGTTAGCCATTATCAACTATTTTAGTAATGAGTTGCCCACCCTACTGGGCTACTTGAATATTGCCTTCCCCAATGGATGCGCTTCGCAAAAAATGCTCAGCACATCCTACATCTGCTGGAAATTCCATAATTCTGTAAATCCCAATTCAGACCTCAGAAAACAATCGCTCTGGATCAGAATTTGCAGAGTATGGAAGCACTGTACTTGTAAACCCAATTCCCTCCAAAACAAATTTTGCCACAAAGTTTGGCGTCTCCTCCAGGAGTCCAAGGCATTGCTTGGCGCCTCACTTTCAATTGTCTATTTATCAAGGGGAACTATAATGAAATTTCGTTATCAACACGCCTGGCTAATGGGAATATTGTTAGCCGTGTTGACCTTCAGCACTCAGCCTTTGGTATGGGGCATCACGGATGCCGAAATTATCAGCGGCTTGGAAGCCATGGGCGAATGGGAGACCGCTTATCCTTTAGCTTACCAACAAGCCCAAACCCAAGAGACTTACCAAGCCTGGCGCGATGTAGCCATCAAATATGCCAAATTTGACAAACATGACCAAGCCTATTTAAAAGCCTGGCAACAGGCCTACACTTTGAATCAGGAGGAAATCTATCGGGATTTTCTCACCATTAAACCCGATTCACCATTGAGAGCGCAAGCCATCAATGCTTTATTTAAGGTGATACAGGCTGCGAATGATATGGAGAAATATCAAAAATTCATGGAAGAATTTCCAGACGTGGTCGAGTCCATTGAGGCTTTGTTGAAACTTCAGGAGTTGGCTTTTGAACGCGCCACACAAGCCCATGATCCTTTGGTATTTGATGCGTTCGTCACCACTTTTCCGGGGGCGAAACAAATTCCTCAAGCCATTGACTTGGCTTTTCAAGCAGCACAACAAGCCATTGAAAAATATAAGGATAATCATGATCAACATGAAAATATGGCGCGTCGTTTATTCAACGAGGCCCGAGTGGCTGAAAAAGAAAATAATACGTTATTGTCTTCCCGTCATTATCGCTTGCTGAGTTTGGATATTTTCAGAGACACCAAAGTGTTTACTGAAATGCTAGACCGTGAGGAACGTTTTGCTTATCAAAAACTGATGGAGGCACACCAGACCGCAACTATCAAGAGTATTCAAGAAATGCATAAGGCTGTGGTAGAAACGGTTCAAGTGCAAACGCAACATCTTGAAAAAACGGTTCAGGTGCAAACGCAACATCTTGAAAAAACGGTTCAAGTGCAAATGCAACATCTTGAAAAAACGGTTCAAGTGCAAATGCAACATCTTGAAAAAACCGTGAAAACCGAATTAAAAATTCACAGTCAGCGTTTAGAGGCCGCAATTGCTTCTCACAATCAAGCCCTGTCTGAACAGTTGGAACAACTCAATCAACGCATAAATAATTTTGGAAAACAAGATATTATTGGTGATATCAGTGATTTAGTAGCCGCTTTCGTACCGGCAGTAAAACAAGGAATAGCGATAGCCCGTTTCATCAAACGAGTGTTACCCACCATCATCAACGCTTTTAGCAGCCCAACTCTTCAACAGGCAATATTGTTTGCAAAAACCTTCTGAAACGCAAAGATCTGATCCGTTTTGAAAATGGGTCAGGTCTGAATGATAGAGGTTTTGGAGTAGAGGCTTTAGCCGGTGGCTTTTCCGCTGAGTTTAAGTCAGTGTCAACCCCCACCGGCTAAAGCCTCCACTCCAGCCTCTCTCAAAAGATTCCACTCCAGCCTTTCCCAAAACCCTCCATTCCAGGCTATCCCAGTGGTTTACCATGACCACTGTAACACTACCCTGAATGATGGCACGATAGGTCAACAGTGTCCCAACCCAAAATTTGATAAGGACAATTTAACCATGAATCACTTAACGCGAATTATTATCGCACTGATTTTAACCATTTTTTCTTGCACAACACAGGCGGGCGAAGGTGCACTGGCTCTTACAATTGATCCCAACGATGCCGAAATTTACATCAATGGCATTCTCAAAGCCAACTCGTCTCCGATTGTTCTCAGACTACCAGAGGGTAAACATCGGCTGGAAGTGAGTAAACCAGGCAAACAAAGCCAACACCTTGAAGTCGTGATTGGTGATGGGGCAGTGGTGGCTAAGAAAATTGTTTTAGTCGATGAGAAAAAACTGGACTTCACCTCATTGTTAACGCTCAAAAAAGGAGAATTTGAGACCGTTCAAGAATTTGAGAAGCGTTGGCAACAACTGATCGAAGATTATAACAAAGCCGTACAACACCATGATCCCCGTTATCAAGCCGGGGTTGCTCATCTGCTACGAGAAGACTATGATCTGGCCAGTGGAACTTTTCCAGTACGCCTGAAATCCAACAGTTGGTTACGATCCTTGAACCCGCCTACCCTCAGCAATATTGCCGCTTTACGAGAAGATGCCAAAGCCTTGTGGGAAGAAGGTTCCCAAAAGCCTGTCTTTGTTTACTTAGCCTTGCATAAAAACAAAGTGGTGATTAAACAAACAGTGCTCACTGGCATCAACAAGGAATGGACAGTTCAAAATATTGTGGGTCTCTTGTCCAGCCGGATGCCCAAATCTCTTACTCACTTGATAGACTCTTGGCAGCACGAATATAAAACGCGTCATCCTCAAATTAAAGTACAGTCTCAACCTTATACCCAAGCAGAAATTGCCACTGTATTCTCAGACTTGTTGGAGGGCACCAGCAATTTAATATTTTTACCGCGTCCCATGACTGCTCAGGAAATTCAAACATTTACCGAAAAATTTGGTTACGCACCGACCGGGTTACGGGTGGGATTGGCAGCGGTGGCGGTTTATGTCCATCATGACAACCCTATCAAAGGTTTAACCATCCCTCAATTAGATGCCATTTTTTCCACTGCCAGAAAATGTGGAGGTGCCAAAAAAGAAGCCAAAGTCTGGGGCGATCTGGGAGTGACCAATATTTGGATGAAAGATACAGGTAAATGGCTGGGATTAGGCGGTGGGGAAGCGGTGGCTTGGGATAAATTGACTATTCAACTATTTGGTCATTCGCCAGAATCAACAGTTGCTGAACTCTTTCAAGAAATAGCATTGTGCAAAGGCGAATGGAAACAAAAGATTACCCTGGTTGCCAATTCTGAAACAGCTATTGAGGTTGCAAACCGTGCCGTGAACAACCTCAGTTTTGCAAGATTGACGGAAGAGAGCATTCCAGACGTGAAAGCCCTGCCCATTGAAAACAAAGGCAGTGGCTATCTGTCTGATTGGGTCAAACCGACTCTGAGCAATGCCATGTCAGGTCAATATCCTCTGGCACGTCCACTGTGGTTGTATGTGAACAAACGGCCACATAAATTGTTACCGCCAGTGCAAAACGAGTTTATCAAATTTATTGGGTCTGACAAAGGTCAAGCACTTCTAACCGCTTCTGAACTGCTATCCTTTCCTGACGAGGTAGTTAAGGAGGAGTTGGCCATTTTGGAAAAAGTGACTTGTGATGCCAATAATCAAGGGGCCAATTGCGACAGTCAACAGAAGGGACTTCTCAAACGAATGGATATATTTGGATGGACAGAATCGTAACCAGTAGGGAAAAATATAAATAAAACGCATCTGTTTGCGCTGTCATCAAACAAGTCAGTGTATAAAATTTTCCACTTCGACCAATTCACTCAATTCACTGCCAACATCATAGGAGCAAAGAATGATTCGCTCCTATTTTTTTGCCACTTATCCAACTGAAAAATCACATGATCTCTCGTTCCCAAGTCCTACTTGGGAACGAGAAAAAAATAAATCACCCCTTTTTCCCTCCTTGAAAATAAGAAATACGATAAATGCGCTTCGCAAAATGCGATCGCGCATCCTATGCGATCTGTGCCTGCTGCTGGCACAACAAAAACCTGATTTTATACTGGAGGGAATTAAATAGGAAGTAAACGAGAACTAAACAAGGAAAATGAATAAAGAGAATGGATATGATAGGTGAACTTGAGAATAGTGATGGTGCTGGGAATGGAAATTCTTCTGAAACTAACACGGATTGAAAAGTATGGGAATGATGAACTTGGACAGTTGGGTGGGGCGTTGGCAAGGATGAAGACATGCAAGATGGGCTGACCAACAAGCCCATCATTCGATATGCAAAGAAGTCTAAGATAACCGTTGAATTTGGTCCTTAGACCTAAAATGATTTTTCATTCCAAACCTGCCAACACTCTTGCTCGACGAGCGGAGCCTATCAATACCGCATCTGGATCGAGAATAACTTTGACAGGAGTCTCTTTGTTTTGTTGAGCAAATTGTCCTTCCTTATCAGTAAAGGACTTTAAAAACGTTCCCTCTGTTCCCTTTTTTAGCTCGGCAAGGATCTGGGGGTTCTCAACAACACCGCCGGCCACATACACTCCATTAACTGCCAGAGTTCGCAAAGCAAGGTCTCCAGCCTCCGCTCCAAGCAAGGATACAAAAGTCTCCACGGTTTGTTTACACAAGATATCTTGTTCCACTGAACTTGTGATTACTGTTTCATATTCATACGGTTTGTTGAGCAAAGCCTTTGCTATTGAAGGAGATTCCTTAACCCGTTTCACATCCCGAAAAAATTCATACAATTTCTTAAGTCCTTTCCAGGAAAGGACTCTTTCACAACTCACATGAGAACATTCTTTACGAAAATAACTTAAAAATTCGATATCAAGTTCATTGCGAGGCGCAAAATTGGCATGTCCACCTTCTCCTGGAGAGGGTTTGAAGTCATCAAAATTAGGGTATAATAACATTTCTCCGACTCCAGGACCCGTGGCCAAAAGCACAGCTCGATTGCCATTTTTAGGAGTAGCCCCGGGGTTAATATCAATCAAATTTGCCGGAGGAATATGGGGAATTGATTCACCCAAAGCAGGCATATCATTCAATACTATCACGTTGTTGATATTCAACCTTTCCCGCAGTCCTTGTTCCGTAATAGTCCAACCCGGACTCTTGCCCCCGGTTTCTGGCATCATGACCTCCCCTTCAATCACTGGGCCAGCAACGCCAAAACAAGCCCAAAAAATAGCTTCCTTGGACAATAACTCCTGGTTTTGTTTCTGAAATTCCTGTACAACTTCTTCTAAACTAGAATAATCTTTATTGGGAAACTTCTTTCGCGCAACTGGCAAACGTCCATCCACCTCTTGAGGGTAAATTGCCAAATCACTGACTGCTGAGCCTATACTGCCCGCTAGAATCATATTATACTGCCTCGAAATATGTTTGTTGAATTGGATGCAAACTCTTTTCTTGGGGAATGAGCAAAGCTATCTTTTTACTCCATACCAAGCTGCCCCTAAAAGTCCTACTTTAGAGTTCAGGATCACCTTGACCGGGATGTCGGCGTTTTGCTGGGAGAAGATACCTTCTTTTGCTTTGAAATTCTCCATAAAACTGCCATCCTTAAGTTTTTGTTGGATTTTGGGTGCAATACCTCCTCCAACATATACTCCTCCAAAAGCCAAATATTTCAACGCCAAATTACCCGCTTCAGCCCCATACAATGACACAAAGCAATCCAACGCTTGTTTGCACACTGAGTCCCCATCTGCCTTCAATGCTTCTTCACTGATGAGGGCAGGGCGTTGATCTTCCTCATTTGGGGACGGATTAAAATTCTCTAAAGAACCCACAAAATCAGAATTTTTAGAGGACTCGCTATTTTCCAGTAGACAATTGTAAATACCCAAAAGGCCACTGCCAGAAACAATCTGTTCATAACTGATATGCTCAGTCGATTTTTGTGCCTGAAAATAACATAGCAGTTTATACTCATTCTCATTACGAGCAGCAAAATCAGTATGTCCACCTTCAGAAGGAGAAGGATGATAATTTTTCCCATCCCAAAACAACAGGGCTTCTCCCAATCCAGTGCCTGCAGCAATAAGGGCCCTGTTTCCTGGCAAGGTTTTACCCGGATTGAGAACCAACAAATCATTGTCAGAAAGCACCTCTATACCATAACAAATTGCTGACATATCATTGAGCAAACTGACCTTCCCTGCTTCCAGTCTCAAAAGTTGTGACAACTCTTCCTCTTTAATGAGGGGCCAATTGGGAATATTGGTCATTGCAACATAACGTTTGCCCTGATCATCGGACTTAATGGGACCGGCAATCCCAAAACAGGCCACCCCAATGTATTTTTGTTCAGGGGTTAAATCTTCCTTTGACAACTCACCCAAAAAATTCCGGATCAGATCCCCTAAACTGTTGGCCTGGGAACTGTCATATTGTCTCTCAAAGTGAGAAATTAACCTGTGATCTTGCCGCTCAAAAACGCCCAAGCGGGTTGAGGTTCCTCCCACATCACCTGCCAATATCATTTTACTCACCTCTTTCAGTAATCAATCTGCCTTTTGAAGATACTGACAAACTGAAAATCAATTGTTGCCAATCACAATATTCTGTGCCTTGCTCAATCCATCAACTGATTTTGCCAAGTTCCCTGAGTTTATTTGTGATCTCTTCGAGATGTTCGCGTCTTATCCAAGCAACATCTGCTAAAGCGGCAAAAGAATCATTTGCCATACTTACGAAAAAAAGGTAAACAGGATTTTTATCTCCTAATCGAGTAATACTGACTACGCCTTGTTTGAAATGAAAGATGGCCTCTTCTAAGTTGCCCAATTCACCCACCTTACTCATTTGTCTGATCAGATCTGTAAATGGGGATACTTGTAATCCATACTTATCGATCTCAACTCTTTTACCTAACTTGCTTGTTTGAAGGGCAGAGCGATAGATAATAGGGTTAGCCCCTCCCATACTGGTGGTTACAAAAATGGCATCTACTTCATTGTTTTCATCTTTAGCGATTTTGCTAAGGAAAGCCTCAAATTCAGCTCTGTCAACGGGCATATTTCTTTCCTCCATAAAGGTTTGGATAAACTCTATTTCAGTTACTTCTTCGTCTTCAGCTATTGTCCTTTTATAACGATCTGCTTCCTCTTTCCCGCCCAAGTGGTCATCATCATATGGCTGTGGTGGAGGCAATCGTTCTCCTTTTCCGTTGAAAAGGGTATTCCACAAGGCACTGAACCATTCTTTTAACATGGGAGGTTCTTCCGGTATAAAAATAACAATCCTATTCTCTAAAGCTCCTTCTCTGGTAAACCTTCTCAACAATTCCTTTTGTTCTTCAAGTTGTTTTTCATCAGCCGTTCCCGTAAGCCAACGACATCTATACTGTGTAACAGCATCTGGAATATAAATTGTCCTCTGCTCTTCCCTCAAAAGGCGAATTCCTTGTTGGTTGGGCACTCTATAAACTATTATTTTCATACATTTCCATGAATACGTACAAACTAACTTTTCTCTTTGGTGTTCTTTTCTTCGGTGAGTTGTTTAAGAAAGATCCCTAAAAGCTCGTAGGAACGATATTTTTTTATTGCTGTTATCACATCATCCTTCACATCCCCTTCAGTATACTCACTCAACGATTTCTCATAACAGTAGAGTGGGATAAGATTGAGCGGACATCCTTGTTCTCTAACTTTTCGTCGCTCAACATATTTTTCTAATACACGATGAAAATACCTTACCGCATTTTCATCCTTAGACGGAGAATTATCATCTTTAAGTTCTTTAAGATCTCCAACTAAGTCCTGGAATACTACCATCTCTCGCCGTCCTTCAAGTAAAGCCAGCTGCCTTATAGGAAGAATTTCCATGACCTCTTCCTGTTGACTACTTGAGAGAATACCACCCATACGACTGAGAATTCCCAAAAGTCCTACATCCTGCATTGAGGAAAAAACTTTTGGACTAATGACGTGTACAAATGGAGTTTTCCCTTCAAGTTTTCTATTTTTTAACTTTGCCTCAATCACGTCCGCATAATCAAGTACTTGTCGCGCATCTATAGCGTAAGGGTCATCCAAATTTTTCCCAGCAAGGGCCTCTGCCAGATTCTTAAGCTGCCTATAAACCCATATAAACCAAATAAACAAATTTTCATTCCCTTCTTTTTCAGTAAAACCAGGAAATAACCTGTCATAATCGTCATGCTGTTTTGGAAAGAGATTACAAAAATGATAATTGGTATCGATAAGGACGGCATCAATTTGAGCCCTTCCCTTTAAGAGTTTCTTTTCAATCCGATCCTTCGATTTCAACAGATGTTCCAAAAATCCTGGAAAATCAGAACCGTTGAACAGTTTGAAAGGGTTCAATGACCAGGCAAGCATATATCCACCTTTTTGGTCACCACCAATGAGTTCGATATGAAACTTATCAGGAAAAAGACCTGCCGATCCTTCTAATTCCATAATGTCTTCAGGTCTTCTGGGCCCTCCTCGTCTAATCAAACGTCGAAGATCGGCATTCATACCATTTAAATCAACAATTAATACTTTTTTACCGTCTAACACCATATTTACAAACAAAAACATAGTCAGCAACGTTTTTCCAACTCCTCCCTTACTGCTGGTAATGAGATGCCAATCCACGTTAAAACCCCTCCTTTTGCATATGATTTGTCATTAAATGTTTGAATTAGCAGTTAATCGGTAGAGGATCTTTCAACAAATACTCCATTCCTCTTTCTGTTTTTCCAAAGTCTGAACAGCCAAACAATCAACGCCAACATGAATGTGATAGAGCCAATGTAAAAGGTATATAATACTATCTCTTTACGAGTAGAATAACCCAAATCCTCAATTTCACAACTTATGTTGGAAGGACTGGTTCCTTCAGTTATCGAGTCACCTTTGAAGCCGGAAAACTCACATCCTTTTAACGCTGAAAATGGAACTACTTCCTCAAATTCAACAAGGATGAAAAAAGGACTTTTACTTTCCCACAAAGAACCTGCATCCTTGGAAATCTTCCCTATTTCTTGTTCAGAAATCGCATAGTGATGCTCCTTTAAATTGGGATTACTGCTTAAAAGTAAGGGTTTCCGTAAGTCACCATATTGTAATTTAACCTGAGTTGACGGTCTATCAGTGCGAATTCTCACACCCGTTAAAACATAAGGTTTATCAGAAATTCCTCTTGTCCAAAAGACGAAGTGGCTATCACTTTCCTCAAAGTCTTGTTGGACTTCCAATACAATTTTATCCTCCGTTAAGTAACGTCCCTCAATCATATCAAGCGCTTCTATAAATGCAGTGCTCCCGACAATCACCACAAAAATCTGTACTACATACTTTTCAAAAAATACCTTTATCCACTTGATCATAAAATATTATCCGCTTTTAAGTTAAAACAAATGAAGAGTAAAGATCCACACCCCATAATTTAGGTCAAATTTTGATTGTTTATTGTTAAGCTTAGGTGGTATGATTATTCAGTAGACAGCTTATATGACTGTACTTACTGTGGTATACTGATTTTTAGGAAGTTTGGTTTTAGATCTCTAATTGTTTGAGTTTATATCATCTTAGCAGACACTTTTGAGATAAAACACCAACTGATAAGGCTAATTTCACCCACCATAAGGGTATTTTATGGAAGTGCACGAAAAAATTAAGTTTATTCGCTTATTTCGGGGGTGGTCTCAGGAAGAAATGGCGGAAAAATTGGGGATGGTTTTGAATGGATATACTAAAATAGAGCAGGGGAAGGTTGACATCAATTTGTCCAGATTGAAGCAAATTGCAGAAACGCTTGGAGTGGAAGTGGCTCAATTGGTGGGGTTAAGTGAGAAGAATATATTTAATTTTATAGAAAACGGTGGCTGCTTTATTCATCAACAACAGCAATTTCATAGCAATACAGTTGTTCAATCAGACTGTCAATATGAGTTGGAAAAAGCCCGTTTGGTTATTGAACAGAAAGAGCAGGAAATTCTTTATCTCAAGGAAATCATTACGTTGATGAAAAAAAGTCAGGAAATTTAAGTTTTCTCATTTATTATCGATGTTTATTTTATTCACTATTGGTTTGCAACATAGAAAATTTTGATTATAAATTCTCAGTCACTTTATGCCAGTCTCAAAAAAATGGTGCGTTAAGCTATTGCTAACGCACCTTATGTTAAATCAGGTCAGTTTTCACAGTTTACAAATAAGTGAAAGAATTATTTGGCAATTGGGGAACGCCACCCTTTCCATAAGCCGTGAGTGCTAAAACAATTCCAGGCCCAAGGTAACCAGCGCATCAGGGCAAGTGAGATCCAAAGTGCCCAAACAGGATTATTTATTCCGAATTCGGGCGATTTGGGACATTTTATTGCGAATTCTCTAAGTCAGCGAGCAAGGTTTCCAGTTCAGATTGTAAAGTTGGCAGTCGTTCAGTAATGGTTTGCCACACCAAGCGATTATCTACGCCGAAATAAAAGTGAATCAGTTTATCACGCATTCCCGCCATTTCTTTCCAGGGTAGGTGCGGGTACTTTTCACGGATAATGAGAGGAATTTGTTTGGCTGCTTCACCCAAAATTTCCAGTTTACGTACAACCGCGCTGGTGGTTTTATCGTCGGCAGCAAATGTCTCGAAATCCATGCCCACCGTAAATGCTTCAATACTATGAATGGCGGTGAGCATGTCACTTACATACAGCGCATGGTTTCTCATACCGAAATCAGTTCCTGTAAAACCTGTTGCGTAAGTTCAGTTCGCAAGGTGCGAGAAGATACCACATCTACCCGCTGGTGAAATTGTTCTTCCAGGTATTGTGTCATGCCCAACCAATCGAATAGATCCGCGTCAGTAGCAAATTCTACCAACAAATCAATATCGCTGTCTGCCTGTTGTTGTTGGCGCACATACGAGCCGAACAAGCTGATTTTCTGAACTTTGTAGCGTGCTTGTAAGAGTGGTTTAAGGTGGCGCAACTGGGCCAAAATATCGGTATGAGTTTTACACTGCATGGTTGGGCAAACCTCTGTAGTTCTTAATGGACAGGAGAATTATTTGGCAATTGGGGAACGCCACCCTTTCCATAAGCCGTGAGTGCTAAAACAATTCCAGGCCCAAGGTAACCAGCGCATCAGGGCAAGTGAGATCCAAAGTGCCCAAATTAGCATGGCTAAGCGGTAAATCCAGACTGACCAAGAGAATATCCAAACCGTGGGCAGTTGACCTGTGGTCCGGTCTTCGTACCAACGTAATAAGTGGGCACTGGAACCGTTGCCAGCAATGTGCATTTGGGGATGTCCCAACAGTCCTTGGTGAATGGCCATCAGTAGGGTGCTCAAGGCGATCAGGGTAAATAGAGCAAGGCTAATTTGGATGATTGCAAACTCTGTGGGAGGAGTTTCAGGAGAGAGTTGCGCACGTTGTCCCATGAGAATGAACCAGCCCACCACAATGAGAATGCCTACAATATGTACTTGAGTAAGGACAATTCCCAACAGTAACCAGTGGCGAAATTTCAGCGGGGTGGTTTTGATTTGTCCCAATCCCAGAGCCGCCAATGCAATGATGATCAATACTCCCCAAATCAGCACTGCAGGTCCCATCAGGTTGCCGCCCACCCATAAAATCCAGCGATCAGGGGGCAAACTGACTTCGATGCGGGTGTTGACGCTGGGAAGTCCCAAGTCTACTGTGGGGGTCTCAAAGTGGCTAGTGAGACCGGAGGAGGATTGCCGAAAGGTCAGTTCCACTTTTTGTAGCCCGGGAGTGATAGGGAATGTGACTTTTTGGCCTTCTTGACGAATGGGATGGGTTTGATCGTTGATCGAAATTTTTTGTAGCTCAGCCTGTTCCGGCAAGGTCAGTTGGTGTTGTCCCCCTTGGCTGCTGCGTAAACTTAGAGTCAGACGACTGTCAGTGGTGCGTTGTCCTGGGGTTACTAGAAGTTCGGTGCGGTCTATAGTGACAATTTGTCCAGTAACTCCTTGGGGACGAGTGAGTTTTAGGCTGACCTTTTCTCCCGGCCAGGGTCGCCATTCTGGAAGCCAACGTCCAGAAGATTGGTGGTGAATGATGGGAATACCGGCAATTTCAACGTGCCAAATGGCGCTGACTTCCAGCCGCCACACTTCAATACTGGCTGGACTTTCGGTGGCGATCAGTTCAATGGTGTCACGTTTGCTAAAGGTGGAGGTCCAGCTGACTTCGGATTCTTCGGGGGAAAGGTTGATCAAGGCTTTTCCAGAGGAGACGCGAATTTTTTCAGTGGTGACTGATTCTCCTGTCAACAGGGGAATTTCGAGCACAATTGCAGAGCCCAGAGGAGTGAGGCGTTTGAGAGTGGTGTGTACTTGCCAATCGAGTCCCAATAACAGGGTGCGTTCAATTTTGACAAATGGGGGTAAGTTACCAATTTCGAGCAGGGCTCGGGTTTCTTCGGATTGTTCTCTGGTAAATTGAAGTTGTTGATCGGCAAGACCATTTTCGTGAATGCCTTCCACTTGCCAGCCTTTGGATTTGAATTTGACCAGACGGGGTTTTAGGGGCAGGGGCAGTTGTAGGGTGTTGCGGTTGGGCAAGGGACCTTCTAACAAGACTTGGTGAATGCCAGCAGGTAGGTTGAGCCACAGTTGTCCTTGTGGGTCTCGAAAGATGTTTTGAGCGGCTTGTTCTCCGAGCCACACGCGTTGAGCCAGCCAGTGTTTGGCAGTGCCGGGCAGAGGCAGACCGACATGGGTTTGGGCATGGATTTCTAGGCGAATTCTCAGGTAATCTGGCTCTAGATCCAGTTGCATTTGAGAAATGTTGGCGCAAGAGGGTAAACAATCGGCTGGAATTAATAGCCGTTGTTTTAGGGTCTCCAGCAAATGGTCAGGGGGAAAAGTATAGTCTGGAATTTGGGTTGGTAATAGATTGTTGGCATCTGGGACTTTGGAAATTGTTTGTTGATCAATGGATTGTTCAGGGATCAGGTTGGATGGAGTTTCGGTGCCTTCAGTTTGTGCGGGTTGCGATTCTGGGGGTTCCAAAGGTAATTCATCAGCAGAGACTGCCTGTTCCGTGGTTGTTTCTGTGATGACTTGGGCATGGACCGGAGATGCAAAATTTTGAGTTACCAGCAAGAAGGTGAGTAGACCAAGTCCCATTAAATTAGCCAGGGAATTGGGGGTTGGTTTCTGGAAGAGACTGCCTTTGGCAAGCCGGTGTTGAGGTTGCCAAACGACAAGCAGGAAAAAGCCGGTGAGCAAGCCGAGTAATAAGATGCGAAGCACCCCTAATACTTGGTTGACTTGAGGAGAAATCAGCCAGAGTTGGATGGTTTGTTCAGCGGCAACGGGACCGTGCCAGTTGAGGTTGATTTGTCGCCAGTCCCACTGAGGTAAGCCGGGACCAGTTTGAACTTGGGTATTGGGATCGATTTGGAGCAGGCTGGATTTTTCTTCTTCCATATATCCCATGGACAATGATCCCTGATAGAACGCGCGTTTTTTCGCTCGATAGTCCTCAGAGTAACCTTTTTCTTTTTGCATGACATTTTGGGAATCGGTGTCGTCGAAGGCTTCTTCAGTTTGGGGTTGTGGAGTTTCAGGGGGCGACATTACTGGTCGCAGAGAGGGAGAGGCAGCACCTGACAGCAATCCGGCCTCTGCTGGGGAAAAGTCTGGGGATTCTAGTAACATGTCCGGATTCTCTAATTGAGGGTAGAGGCTTTGGCGAGCTTGTTGAACCATGAAGGGAACGGCGATAATCAGGAGGGTAATTAGGCTGAGGTTGCGATAGGAGCGGGCTAGCCAGTTGAACCAGTTGAGAGTGGGTAATACTCTTAGTAGGGCTAAAGCGATGATGAGGTGGAACCATACCCAACGAGGGGCATCGGTTTCATGGTAAATTAGGGTCAGAGTGAGTAGGGCTAAGAATCCCCAGCGCCAATGCCAGAGTTTGCCGATGGCGGTGGCAATGATGAGTACAATGAACAGGTCCAATAGGGTCCATTGGCTTAGCCAGGTTTGGGGAATGGAGTCGACGCCGCTGGCATTGAAAAGACGCCATCCAGGGGGAAGATGTAGGGCGGCGTTGACTGACTGAAAGTCGTATAACCAACCGACTGCAGGTACTTGGTAGAGGGCTTCTTCTAAACGGCTGTCGGCGATTAGGTCGAGGTCACCCAGTCGCACTTCCACGCCTTGATGGGAGGATTGAGGGGCGTAGGTGATGAATTGGTCTTGTCCGTGTATGTTGACACGTCCCAATGAAGCAGGAGCAGCCATATTGAGTCGCCAATCTTTGGTCATGGTGCCGCGAATATGGTCTTGAACAGAGTAGCCTTGTCCGTCAAAGTCCAGCCAAAAGTGTCGTTCCAAGTGAAGTTGGTCGGGCATGGGTTCGGGGTCGCCACGTCTTTTTTCAACCAGGGTGAGGGTGCTGCCAACATTGACCAGGTAGGTGGGCCAACTTCGCCAGTTTGCGGGTAGGGTGGTTTGTTGGGGGTCGATGGCGGGAATGCCGGTGATTTCGACGGTACGTAAGGCACTTTGGGCTTGAAATACCCAGATTTCTTGAGGTACCCAGTGTTCGGAATGGTGTTCCGGCAGGGTCAGTTGAGAGACGGGGTGGGGATGGCGGGCTTTGAGGGTGAGGGTCCAGCTGCCCGGACGCACTTGCACGCGCAGTCGGCCATCGGCTTCTAAACGGGCGGGCAAAGGACTGGTGAGTTCCATGGGAATTTGTTGGTCAAGGAGGACTGGACCGAGGATGACTTCCCGATGGCGTCCGGCGACTTCTAGGGTTATTTGGGTGGTGATTTGTAGGGGAATGTTGTCCAAGAGGTGGCGATAGACTTTGAGTTCTAAGCGATTTTCTTCTGTGGCGGCTGGTGCGGCTTGTCCCCCTGCGCGTAACCAAAGTCGGCCTTGTTCGTCAATTTCTGGGAGGGTTACTGGATTGTCGTCTAAGGTGAGGTTGATCAGCCCGCTGTCTATTGGTAATTGTAGGTATTCTGGACGTTTTTCCCAGTAGAATTGACCACTGAGGTTGATTTGTCCGATCGGTAGGTAAATTTGAGGTAAGCCCTGACGTTCCATGACCAGTGCGGGGGCTGCATTGACTTGTACTTCCTGGGGCCAATTGGTTAAGTCTCCAGGTAATGTAACCCAATCGGGTTTGTGTAGAGTCCAAGTTTGCTGGAATTCAGCTTTGGATGCGTCCAATTGTAGGTTTAATTGGGAGGGCCAACGACAAATTGATAAATTTTGGTTATAATAGAGGGGACAATTAAAAGAGGGTTGTTCAAATAGTACCCAGTCTACCCAGGGTTGTAGGGGAGTGGGTACTTTTTCAAGGGGGAGCGGTTGGGCAAAAGAGGTGGCACTATTGATAAGCCACAGGGTGACAGTCCATATGATGAGATGGCGGTAGGTTTTGAGCATAGCAATGACTCCAGAATTAGAGTTAAGGAGCGCTTACTTTATCAGAAAATTGTAGCTTTGGGTTTAAAATTTACCCGGGATAAAGATTTTATGAGAAATAGGATGTTATTTTCGTAGGTTGTTTTTGAAAGGTGGTTTAAGGGTTTTAATATTAACAGATTTTTGAGGTGATTATGTCCAAACAGCATATAACTTTGTCTACTTTGGAATCCGAAAAATTAGATATTCCTGATAATGTGCAACGCATGGGTATGGAGGCTTTGCAGTTATTGTGGCATACTGCGCAAAGGATAGGTCAACAGGAGATTGATTTAATAAAGAAGCATTATCAGCAGGTGGAAAAGGAGTTGTTACAGCAACGGGAGGAGGCTTTACAGCGGGCTCAACAGGCTCAGGTTGAGATCACGGCAGTGCGGGCGCAAATGGAGACGGTGAACCGGGAGAATAAGTCGTTGCAAGTGGATTTGAATCGACAGGTGGGGGAATTAAAAAGTGCTCTTGATCAATCCACTCATTTGGAGGGTAAATTGGTGCAACAGGAGGGGGAGACAAAACGTTTGACTGAGGAGTTGGGGCGGGCCAAGGAGCAGGTGGATAATTTGCAGAAACGTCTGTATGAGGTGAGTCGACAGGCTGAGCAGGATCGAGAGGCGTTGAAAACTGTTTCGGAAGAAGGTTTAGTTAATTTACGGACTAAGGAACGGTTAGAGGCCAATTTGAGAACAGCTACTCAAGAGTCTGAGCAGGTTTGGAAGCAGTTAAAGATTGAGCAAACCAAGGCAGCTGTGGCTGAATCTTTGGTGCAAGAGTTGAGAGAAGTGGTTAAAAAGTTGGAAACTGAGGTTAAATTACTTAAAGATGAAAAGCAAGAGTTGAGAGGGAATTTGGAGAATGAGGCAAAGGCCAGGGTCGAGGTAGAGAAGAGGTTGGTTGGGATTGCAGCCCGAGCTGAGTCTCAGGAATGGGGTTATAAAGAGATGTTAAGTAAATTGGAGTTGGAATTGGGGACAGCCAAATCGGAGATGACTTCGGTAAGGAGCCGAATGATCAAGGCTGAAGGTGCTTTGGAACGGGAGAAGAAGGCTATAGAGCGGCTGGAAAGTAAGTTGGTGGCAGTTTCTGGAAAGTAAGGAAATTTGGATCAGTGGTTTTGGAATAGGGGAATAAAAAGTAAAGTTATACTGTATTTTATAGCACAATTACAATCAGTAAATAGTGAAAAGCCCTTTATTCTCTCGTTCCCATGCAGAGCGTGGGAACGAAAGAGCGTCTTGTTGAATAGGTTATTTTTAAACCAATTTGTAGTTAATGCAATTGATGGTTTTCCTTTCATCAACCTATCCTACATGTGCTGAATAGTGAGCATTTTTTAGTTTTACAATGGATTCAAAATAATTCAAAGTATGCGGGTTGCAAACTTACATCTGTAGGGAAGAATTTTGTCCGGTCCCAAATACCCTGATAATGGTTAAAAGTAAGGAGTAAGTTGGGAGATTCGCTTCTCGAGTGGAGTCAAGCGTTCTGCATCAGCCAGTAATTTGCAGTAGATAAGAAAATCTTAAAATGCCTTTTGCCATTGCCAAGCATTTCTTGTAAAATGAACAGCCTCAAATAATGATTTTTAAAACAGGTAATAAATTAAGTTAATATGAAACCCAACATCCATCCTAACTATACAGAAATCACGGTCACTTGCGGTTGCGGCAACACGTTTAAGACTCGTTCTACTTCGAGGAAAGATTTACATTTGGAAATATGTTCGGCTTGTCATCCCTTTTTTACGGGCAAGCAAAAGATGATCGACACTGCAGGAAGAGTGGATAAATTCCGTCGTAAATACGGTACTAAATCTTAAACCATGGCTGACCGATGTAAAACGACTGGCTTCTTCATAATAGTTTTTCGGTTTATCTCAATCAGGAGAAAACAATGCCCTTTCCCTTGTTATTAGTTCCATTTTTTATGGGCGCTGCAGCTGGCAGTGTAGCTGGCTATTTATATTTGAAAGACCCCTTGCATTTGTTCAGTGTCGAAAATTCCTCTGAAGAAGATTCAGAAGCAGCTTCCTCTCACGATGCCGCAGAAGATACTCCTTCTGGCAATTCCTCCTCTAACAACAGCATGACCTGATGCGAGTTTTACCTCAAAATAGGCTGCAAGCTTGTTTTGGGGATACTGCTGCAACATAAAAGGAAGTAGGGGATGAATCTCATTCCCAAATCCTCCGCAATTGGTGGGCAACCAGCAGCTGCCCACCCTACCATCATCCGCCCCTCTTTTTGATATTTCCTTGAATTCTCAATACTTTTTCAAAGACACTGAAGAAGTTGAAAGCCAGTTTGTTCTCAATTACCTGTTACCAGAACTGGGCTATTCTCCTTCAACTTGGCATAAACAAGTCCGTTTAATCAGTCGTCGCTTAGATTTCCTATTCCTGCTGTCCCCAGAAATTCCCTTCGTCTTACCTTGGGACGAACCTTTGGAGCTCATCATTCTGGTTAAATCTCCTCAAGACAAGTTAGGTCCTTACCAAGCAGAATTATACCAGTGGATGATCAATCACAAAGCATGGTATGGAATTTTAACCAATGGTCAGCAACTGCAACTTTACCGACAAACGGTAAGCCGGATTGTGCCGGTTTTTCAGTGTGTGGGGACAGAAATTGAAAGCCGAGTGGGCGAACTTCGTCAATGGCTGAGGAAGGAAAGTTGATTGACTGGGGACTATTTTTCCCCAAATTCTCATAAGGTACCCAATTAAATAATGGGCTTTACAAAAAATGCGCAGCCCATCACACTGTATCCTCGTCTGAATCTGTGTTGAGTTACAGATACACTTCGACCTTAGGAAGCGCTGGGGGCGCCTTCTTTGGCTGGGGCTTCTTCTTTAGGTGTATCTTCCTCAGGGGCGGGTTTGGGCAGTCCCTTGAATGGATTACCTGCGGGAGGTTGTTCCATTGGCTTAAGTAAACGATCCCGTTCCACATTGAACAAGTGCACGTATTTATCTCCCTCTTGTTTCCACCACTGACTAAGAGTGGAGCGAACTGTTTTTCCAGGTGGAAGCAAAGCAGCCACTTGCTTGGGAGGATTGTGAGTGACTAAAATCAAGACTTTGTACTCACCGCCATCTTTGGAGGGATGTATTTGAGTCACTTGCCACTGGTGAATGGTGAAGTCCGTATCAATGGCCTTCAGGTAGCCGATCTCATCCAATGGACTCCCCCCTTCCCAATTTTCATAAGTCAGCATGGCTTTAAAATCCTTATTTTGCCAAGATTTGAAGTAATCTGAAACTGTATTTTTGAGTTCGGCATGTGCTTCCAAATTGGAGGGGGGGGTAATTTTTTCAAAAATATTGGGTTTATCCTCAACATTAGGTTTATCCTCGCTAAAGACAGGATAACTGCCCAATGAGCAGACGAGACTGATAAGGGCGATAATGCGGATTTTCATCTAATAAGGGTCCTAAATGTGGTAAAAAAAACGGGACGTAAGTCCCGTTTTTAAATGAAGTTTAAGGTCAAATCCCGCTTAGCGGTGCAAATTTCTCCAATGTGCCAAGTGACCATCACCACTCCACTCAAAGCCATACATCAGAGCTGGCCAGCTTTGACGGAGATTGTCTTGATAAGTATCGTTATACTCTTCATAGGGTTCAAAAACGACTCGACCAATTTGGAACTCAGTGTCGAGATCAAAGCCTCCCTCCTTACTGCTTGGGAAACGGGCCTTGATGTCATTGATGTCAAAGAAGTTGAGTTCAAAACCCAGATCAATTTCACATTGGGCAGTGGTAACCACAGGAGCGTCAGCAACTTGACAACCAAAAGAAGGGCTGGTGGTTACGGTGCATCCACTGGCCCCAGGTTGGAATGGGGAAGTCGAGGCACTGGTAGTACTCTTGCGGCAAGCTTCTCTTTCCTGATGATCCCACAATTCTAAATGATAACCTTTAGATTTGGTTAATAACCACTGCACAGCTTCTTGCAGATAACCGGCAAAGGAGGTTTGGTTGTACTCATCATACAGTTCACTCCAGAATACCTTGGTGGGAAAATATGCAAAGTATTGACTGCTCAAACCAGCACTGGATTGAGGTAAAGTACCGTCATCAAAATAGAAACCAATGAAGGATTGACCGCCTTTACGCACGGCTTCTTCCACTTCAGCAATACTGTTGGTAACACCGTATCCAAAGGGATTCAGTCTCCAATCGGCATCAAAATCATCCATGTCTGGAGTATCATAAGTGGGACGTAAGCCGGCCAACAGATAATCATCACCATCAGCTAAAGTAGGACCCCAAGTGTTTTGGAAGCTCATACGAGATTCATCCAAACGATCCTCCCGACTGCTGGGAATACTGCGAAACGATTCAAACCGGAATAGGTAATCACCATAAGGTTTGTAAGGATCCGCAATTCCTTTGCCATTAACATCTTCATCATGAACGATAACAGCCCGATTGGCCCTGGTTTTTTCACTGGTGGCTCGCGTCCCATCGTCATCCAAACTCACATAGATTTCATCTTTCTTATTGTGATTCATGCGATAGTTGTCAATCCGGTGTGCAGTCATTCCAGTCCGGAAATTGACCAAAGATTCTGCATTATAGGATAAACCATGGCTGGATCCTGGCAACGTGACAAAAGCAGTGCCACTCAACATATTGGGGACGTCACTTAAACCCTTGTCTTTTACGAATTGATTGGCAGCATCACTCCAACTCCAAGCAGTAACTCCGCGTCCACTGCCAGCCCGAGTCTGATAAGGGGCTAAAGCTGCACCTGGAGTATCGCTCAACAAAGCCTTCATCGTGTCAGCATCCATTCCATCCAGTACTGCCTCTCCGACAAACTCGATATAACCAGTCATCAGATGATGAATAATCCGGTCTGAAGTCACAACGTCACTTAGAGTACTGGGTACCAACATGGTGCTGAAATCCATACAATTTTGAGTTGCCGCTCCTGCAGCACTGGGATTAGGCACGGTGGGTGAACAACTGGCCACTTGACCGGTGTACATGAAATTATGGATGTCTAAACTTTGGTCAATTTCCCAATAACCATCCCCATCCACGTCAGCCAACCGGAAGATGAAGACGTCACCTGGAGATAGGATAATGTCAAAGTCCAACAACTCCCCGCTCCAAGCAGCACCTCGAAACCGCAGGTGGCCTTGTATCCACTTGTTATCATTGTTATTAATTGTGAAATAGTTCTCTACGTAGGCGTTATATGCCGGGAACAGCAACGCATCACCCAGGCCACCGTTCTTCAACACTATCTCCGCTTGTGCCTGGGACATCACGCCCATGCTCAATGCTAGAGCAACGGCTGCGGAGAGTTTTTTCATTTCTTTCATATATGAAATTCCTCATCAAAATGTTATAAAAACCTTACGTCAGTTCAAGTGACTCAGTTTCTCCTAACCGTAAAGCTGACACTTGTCTATTGTGCTTGTTGTCTGATTGAAAAGCAACAACTGGTAAAGCAAATTTAAAGGGGTGTGAGCTAAAGGCCGCTGGGATGAATATTATCTAAGGGAGTTTGAATTGTCAACATACAACAGTGTGAGTTTTTTGTACAACAGTAAAGATATTTTTACGAAAATACTGTAGCATTTATACAACAGGGACAGATCCAGGGGGCAAACTGACCAAATTAAGGGATTGATTGCAGACAGTATTAGACTTTTTAGGACACCCTTTATGTTGCATGCAGATAGTATACCAAATTGTAATCTTAAAAAATTGTTTTTTTAATGCTCAGTTTGCCCCAGTGTAAATCCGTCTAAAATCAGCTTGTCACTTAACACCTTTTCAGCAAGGACCTTGATGATACATCCCGGCATTTCATCGACTGTCCGTTACTGAGAATATAGTCAACAAGATTTCCATCAGTTATAGTAGATCTCTTGCAAAAGTATGCGATCATAAAAAAATGAGAGTTGCACCTCAATTGAGATACGTTGGAGTGGAGGCTTTAGCCGGAGTCGATGCTTACGTTGGAGTAGAGGCTTTAGCCGGAGTCGATGCTTACGTTGGAGTGGAGGCTTTAGCCGGTTAGCCGTAGCATCACCCCATATACACAAATGACAAGGGCCGATTGCTAGCCGGCTGAAGCCTCGACTCCAACCCACCGGCTGAAGCCTCCACTCCAACCCGCCGGCTAAAGCCTCCACTCCAACCCACCGGCTAAAGCCTCTACTCCAACCTACTTTCGATTCAAATCCATTCAATAACTATTTTACCCTCACCCCAACAACCCCGAGCACTCTGCATGTCTCTTGTTTTACTTCTCTGTCCTGACGTAATTACAATCAAAATGGCCGGTCCAGCTATCCGTTATTGGGAATTTGCCAACGCCCTCAGTCAACAACATACGGTCACCTTGGCCATTCCCAATCCCATAGATGATCTGCTTCCCTCGCTACCTTCAGTCCGTTTGGTTCAACACCGTCCTGACAACATTGCTGAACTGATAGCCTGGGCAGAACTCATTATTTTTCAAGGACATATCCTCAAACAATACCCTTTAGTTAAACATTCTGCCAAAGTTCTTATTGCCGATTTGTATGACCCCATTCCCCTAGAAGGACTGGAACAACACCGGCAGCCCACGGCAAACGCCCAGCAAGTTATTGCCGAACAAGTGCATACTATCAATGAACAATTGCAATGGGCGGATTACTTTTTATGCGCTAATGACAGACAACGAGATCTCTGGATGGGACATCTTTTGGCTTTAGGACGGATTAATCCTCATACTTATCCAGATATTCAACAACGCGTATTGACCATTCCTTTTGGCTTACCCGATCAACCTCCGCAACGCAAAGGTCCTGGCTTACAAACCCGACTGGGAAAAAAACCCAGTTTTATCCTACTTTGGGGAGGTGGTATTTGGCAATGGTTTGATCCCCTCACTCTCATCAAGGCCGTTCACCAGTTGGCCCCCCGCTATCCCGGACTTGCTCTGGTATTTCTGGGGACTCAGCACCCTAATAGCAGTATTCAACCCATGGCCATGCAGTATCAAGCTCAGGCTTTAGCCCAACAACTGGGAGTCTTGGATCAACAGGTTTACTTTTTAGACGGCTGGATACCCTATGAGGAATTGGGCAGCTGTCTGTTAGAGGCTCAAGTTGGGGTCAGCGCCCATGCTGACTGCCTGGAAACTCACTACTCTTTTCGTACCCGTTTGTTGTATTACTTATGGGCCGGAAAACCCATTTTAACCACTCAAGGCGATGTGCTGGCTGCGGCTATTGAGCATTATCAAGCCGGACTGGCCCTGCCTCCTCAAGACGTGCAAGCCTGGGTGCATGCCATTGAAAAAATGCAAGATCCTGACTATTATGACCACTGTGTTACAGGAGTGCGAAATCTAGCACTCGCCTATCGCTGGTCCGTGGTGACAGCCCCTTTACAAACTCTGTGTCAGCAAGCCGTCCCAGCTCCGGATATCCTAATTGAGGGTAAATATAGAAAAATAGCCCTATGGGATTGTGAACAAGCTTATAAAGAGTTAAGATATCAATTAGATTGGATTGAAAGGTCTCATTCTTGGCGTATAACTGCTCCTTTAAGAAATTTCAGAAGGTGGGTAGGCGCCTTACTGAGAAAACATCATACCCCCAAACCACCTTCTTCAAACGTTCCTGACTGACAAGATTTCACCTCTTAGCAGTACGGATAAAAAATAAAACCAGCCTGGTGTATTTTTTGCCTGAAATTAACGGTTGAAGAGTGGCCTTGTCACCTTATACTCACTGTTTTGTTGCATAAAAAACTCACACTGTTGTATATTGACAAATTCAAGTGCCTTGGGTAATATCCATACCAGCAGTCACAAGTGGATGAGGGATGATTGATTTTTCCAGTGTGGGAGGTTATCCTCCACAATTCAATCATCCCAAACTGATCAAGGTTTTAATCGCATTTATGAGGAACTTCATCTATGAAGAAAATCAATAAAATTACCGCAGCCATCGCGGTAGCGCTAAGCGTGGGGATAACCGCTCCCGCCAGTGCAGAAATCGAGTTCCATCCGGATGGTCGAGGGGATGCTCTGTTATTTCCCGTATATAATGGCAATGTTGAAAACTATTTCACCATCATGAACAACCATGATGCCTTTATTCAAGGACATCTGCGGTTTCGAGGCGCAGCTTGGAGTGGTGAATTGCGGGATTTCGACGTCATTTTAAGTCCTGGAGACGTGTTCGTATTTCGCTTGGCAGATATTGACGGAGACGGTGAATGGGAAATTGATCAGAGCTTAGACATTAAGAATTTCCAGTATACTGGGCTTGGCGAATTCACATGTAGCCCGGTAAATAATACTGACATAAAATACCCTCAATGTATGGACTTGAGTCATGACTTAGTACCTGTGGCTGCTGATTTGGTCAAAAGCAGCAGCAACCCCAACGGATTGTTCGCGGATACAATCGAGGCTCAAGCAGTTATTGATCACCACAAAACTATGGGTTATGTTGAATTCATTGGGGAAGCCGTGTTGGATGGTTTAAACTACCAGATCATGGAAATCCTCCTGAGTAACAATCCTGGAATCTGGGGGACTAACCAAACCAAGGTGTTTAGTCATCGTGGTACCAGTGCTTGGGCGTGGAGTGATGCCGGCAATAACTTCGCTAACAACCGTGGATTGAGCGACGTTCCCAATGCACTGACTGGAACTGCCTTTATCACCATTCCTGGTGTGGGACATGGTTTGGCCTACAATGCTTCTGCATTGGTTAATTTCCGTACCTCTACTTATGTAGAGGGAGATGAATGCGTTGGTGATCCCGATTACGAACATACCGGTCAACATCGGATTGACAACTACACTCGCCGCTTCACTGCAGGCGTTACTTACGACCATCCGCGTCACTACATACATGTCGGCACTGGCAATGAATCCGTGAAAGAAGAACGGGAAGGTTTTTGTGCTGCTGCGGAAGACAGAGCAGTTATTCTTCACCATGAAGACGGAGCCAGTCCAGCATGGGGTAATAGCCCAGCAGGTGACTATGTGTATGCCTTTGCCAATCCTGCTTCTGCTTTAGGTCCGGAAGATCGGGATGATGAAGCTCGTATCTCTTTCAATAACACTTGGGGTCCCACTTTAGCAGATGGCAATGATTACAACTTATCTACCTTAAGACCTAATGCTGGTACTAATGATGGTGATCCGGAGCTGGATGACTTTGATGTTTCAAGCGTAGGTATTCATGGTTTGGACAGCAACGACTTTTCTGACGGCACGGCTACATCCGCCAACAGTATTGCCGAAGTAGAAGAAGCCATTCGTCTAGGAGTCTCTAAACATCCTGCAGTGTATCAACCAGGTTCCCAAATTTTCACCGCCTACTACATGGCTGATGACCTGTTTGACAAATCTTGCGAGGGAAATGGCACACGTTACCCCAATAACAAAGGATTTTGTCCAGATGTTCCTTTGATTCGAGCTCAACCCAGTGAAGTGACTCGCTCTATACTGAGTAGCTACTACTTAGCCTTCTTCCCCACCAAATTCTACTATGGTGAGGACAGAGTGTTCTATTCAATACCTTCCTTTGTTCCTTATCGCAACCGCGCAATTATTGAATTACTCCGTTTAGCCAAATCAGTCCAACTGCAAGTATGGGACAATTTTGAAAGAACTGGCCGCGGCACTGTTCAAGGTTCCAATTGCATTTCTCCCGCCACCAGTTGCGTAGTTGAAGGACCTGCTGGACGAGTGTTTGGGCATGAACTCAGCTTTTTGAGTATTCATGACATTAAAGGTTTTGTTGGGGGTGACTTAGTGAATACTTTCTCAGCTGGACGAGTAGTCATTGAATTTCCTGACAACACTGCCCTAAATCCTACTCGTTATATGGTCAGTTGGCCCGGTTTAATGTACACTTTTGAATGGGATGGAGCTTTGAATTTAGCTCATTGGCGTCCAATGCAACGGATGCATCGTTAAACTCCTAAACACTCTATGTTCTCATTATTTTAGAGAGACATAGAGCGTTTTCAAACTTTACTTGAAGAAGATACCTTTAAGAAATGTCACCTCTTGTGGGAGGTGGCATTTTTTCCCATTCCGCTACAAGCCGCACCCTCTGATTGTTTTTCTCTTCCTCTCTTCAGGACTTTGAATATTCCTGATTCCTGCGTAAATTCTGTATTTTCCTACAGGGTGATTCCTTCCCCAAGCTAACCTATTCTGAGTTCGACATAAGAAAGCATATCCTGCTCAATACACAGTTTTTATTGACAAACCTGTCAGGTTTTTAAAACCTAACCGCTTTTCCTTCTTGTCATTGAGGACCGACAATCCTTTTAGACAAAAAACCACTCACTCTAACTCAGATCAGGGTAATATTCTCCATTTTCAGATAATTACAAAAGTTTTATATCGAATTCAGGTTAACTTAACATGTTTAAATTAAACACTTTTTTCCTATCTCTCCTGTTGTTCTATATCCAAAGTTCCTTGGCCAATGTGCCTAATCTGCAAGTCAATCTCTGCGGTAATACCGTTGACAACAACACCTATCAATGCGGACAACTGTTAGTAGGCGCAGCTTATATTGACTTCAATGCTATACAATGGCAAGGAGGATCCACTGCTGGAGACAGCTTGGTCCTACAAATATCTGGACAAAATTTTGGATTCACTGGACGTTCTATTTATTTTGGAGAACAAAATCCCAACAATGAATGGATATTTAATTCCCTTTTAAGCGTATCGAAATACCAGCCAACCACTGGAAATGCTATCAACCACTTTTTTGCGCCAGCTCAAGTAGGGTCAGTCAATGCCTCGGAAACCCATTCCATAGCCACTGCCAGCCAAACCCTCAGTCTAAAGGGAGAAGGACTGGCAGACAATGAATTAGCCCCTGCCATTACCCTAGATATCAGTACCCAACTCAATAATCAAACCACCTGCGTTGGTGGAAATTACTGCGATATTTACGTACCTGCCAAAGGCAAAACCATCTTCACAGTCACCCCTCGGGTAGATACTACCCGTCTTCCTCCAGGTCAGAATATCAACTATGTTTTAGTGAAACTGGATGTTGAAGAAATTGGTGTGCGTTGTGTACAAGATGGCATCACCTTTAAAGATACAGGTCAAAACAACAACTTTGTGGCAAATGATTACTACCACCATTTAGAAAATACCGGTCCCAATTATCCAGCTGGCAGCTGCAAACGCAGCTATCCCTTCCTAATCAGCGCAAATAAATCCTTCTGGTTCCAAGCTGCCAACGCCCGAACCACTGGCAGCGGCTATGTCCAATACCACTTCTCAGTCAACGGTCATGCTGACGCCACCAACCTCAATCGTTGGCCTGGCAGTCAAAAACTATTTCGTCTCAGCACCTCTCCCTCCCAAACTCTTCCCCCGGTAGCCAGCTTCACTGCCACTCCCACTTCAGGAATTGCTCCCTTTACGGTAATATTGGATGCCACTGCCTCCACCAATGCCCAAAAATTTCAATGGACCAGCACCGGCGGACAAACTATAGGTGAATGGGCTCAAACTGCAGTAGAATTTCCAGCCGGCATCCAGCCAGGTGACTACAACATCACTTTGACCGTAACCAACAGCGCTGGGCAATCTCACAGTACTTCTACCATTATCAAAGTACTTCCCCCTCCTGTAGATTCACCCCCGGTAGCCCGCTTCACAGCCACTCCCACCTCAGGCACTGCTCCTCTTACTGTACAACTGGATGCCACACACTCCAGCGATGCTGAATACTACCAATGGTTGGATGAAGAAGGACAATTGTTTGCTGAAGGACCCAATCCCCAAGCTCAACGCGACTTTCCCACGGGCACCCCTCCTGGAAATTACGCCATAACCTTAGTCGTCAGTAACGCTCAAGAACAAACTGATCGAATTACCCAAGTTATAACTTTATCCTCATCAGCACTTCTTGATTTTACCATCACACCTGCCTCCCCAGTGCTGACCGGTTCAAAAGTGGAACTCAGTGCTGATCCCAATATACCGATTTATAACCCCGAATGGTTAATTAGAGGGGATGGGGAATATGAACTGCAGGGCAAAAATTCATCTCTCGCTGTGATTACATTTCGTGAAGCTGGAGAATACAATATTACCTTAGTCGCCTCCTCAGATGAGCAAGGTAATGACAATCACACCTCTCCAGCCAAAACCATTTTCGTCCAAGACAGTCTGCCTGCTCAAGCCCAATTTACTCTAACTCCTAATACAGGTTTTGCCCCTTTAACTGTGTACTTAGACGCTTCTAACTCCGTTCCTTCCACTCAGGCTAATCTCACCGACTATATTTGGAGCAGCAAGAAGGCTCAAAGCAGCATAGCTGAACGTAGCAGCAATGGAGTCTACACCTCCATGACCTTTAAGGAAGCAGGCACTTATGACATTACTCTTCAAATTCAAGACAGCCTTAATCAAATCAGTTCTGTTACTCAAACAATAACAGTGCTGCCGCCCGATCTGGAATTCCCCAGTCTCAACGATTCAAATGGCAACGCCCAAATTGTTGATTTACAAGGTATTCTAAAAAGTTTTCCCGATGCCAGCTTTGAGGGTGGAGTCTTACTGGGAGAAGAAGTGGGCAATGTTGCCACCTTCAACAGCACAGAAACCGTTAACATTGTGGCTCGCTTGCGACCTCATAATAACGATCTCAATAACCCCCTTGAACTGCTGATGATTGTCCGCTATCAACCTCCGGGCGATGAAATAGGCAATTGGTATATGAGAAATCAAAGCACCGTTTTTCCCTATCAAGTTTGGGACGGCGGCGTAACTGTGGAAAATCCCACTCGATTTGACTATTTAGAAACTGCCCCTGCAGTTCATAACCTTACACTGTTCAGTGGCCAATTTCTCCATGCCGAAGGGCACTATACCTTATATCTGGGCTATCGCCGTCCCACTGGAGAAATTATTTTCAACTTCAGTCCTTTAGAATTCACAGTACAACCCTAAAATCCCAAGCCTGCTCTTAAACTTTGAGAGCAGGCTGAATAAAAATTCCCTGCACAATCCACTGTTCTCAGTTACTGAGAACGCTTAAGAACGTTGACGCACCCGCTCCAACGCCTTGACCATACTGATTCTCATCCTCTCCAACGCTTCAGCCAATTGTCCAAACTCATTATTCCCATATCCCTCAATCCGCGTTGATTCCAAAGACTGCCCCAAACTGATAGCCTCTGCCAATCCAGCCAATTCCTCCAAAGGGCGACCCAATCGAATACTGATCACAATCCCCATTCCCAACGCCAGCACAATCACCATTCCCAAACTCGCCTGCCATGCCAATTCTCCCTGTTTGATTTCCCCCAACACAGATTCAAGTTCCTGCTGTGCCACCAGCAGCCATTTTTGCTTGGATTCGGGAATCGATACAGTTTGATACGATAAAATCATTCCTGCTGTTTTTACCACCCCTTCCCGTCCCTGTATCTCTTCCAATAACTGTCCATATTCTCGCACTTTATCATACCCAGTCTTTCGATCACGCGGACCGCCCCAAGTCTTTTCCGGATCGGGATGATTTAAGAAAAATCCATCTTCATCGATCAAACGTACAGTTCCCAAAGCCTGTAAAAATGATCGCGCATCCACTGTGAATATCAGAATCCCTGCTTTTTGAGCCGTACGAACGTTATAATACACATTGATTCCATAATAAATAACAGGCTTAAAAGACACTTCCCCTTCTTTATTTTGAAACAGTCCCAAAGGTGAAACCCACACTTGTCGACCAGACAATTTCATGACCTGCTTAAAATAATCCCATCCCACCTGATTCTGCAATTTATTCCTGTTCACCAATTGACTTTTACTGCCTGTATTCTCCACTCGCACAATTTCCAAACCTTGTTCATTCAAATAGCGCACTTGCTGATAAATCGGTCGAGCCTTAGAAAATAACAAAAAATCTTGCTCCAACAATTGTCTTTTTTGCAGCAATACATTCTCAACCGCTTTAGAAGCAGCTGCCTTGGCTTCTGCCGGAGAATCCTGACCTTGAAGACTGTCAGAAGTCAACGCTGCCCCTTGTAAATTTAAGTAGTGAGTGAAAGAGGAATATTGACTCAAAAATAGCAAATCTTCTCTCATTCCCATCAAAACCGCTTCAAAATTTGCTTTTAACAAATTAATTTGAGTCAGTTGATGAGCCATCACCTGACCTTCCAGAGAATCTACACTTTTTTGAAGAATATACCAACCTACAATTGAAATAGGTAAACTCGTCAAAAAAATGATCATGATGACCAATTGAATACGCAATTTCCGACGCAATTTCATAGAAAAACTCCGTTATTAACGTAATAACTTACGGTATAAATAAAACAATTCACGGAACAAATTACTTTGAAAAAGTAGCTATGCACCCTCCAAATAACCAATTGACTTCATGACGTTTCCATGATAGCCTAAGAAATTATTATAGATGAACTGCCTCCTCATCACAATAGCAAAACCAATCACTTCACAGTCTGGTCTTCAAGTTTTCAAATGCCCAATAGTCAATAAGTTACAATCATAACTGATGGCGAAGACTCTCTAAGCATTCCTCGCCATTCATGCAAAGAGTTATTGAATGTCCTTCATTTAAGAAAAGGCACCTATTAACCCTACTATAATTATGCTTAAGAAACTCTTCTTATTCATCACTGCTGCCCTTCCCAAAACTCTATTGCTATTCATTTCCTACAGTTTCTTAGGACTGCTGTTGATATTATTCTCCAAAGCCCCCACCAGTTATTGGTTGCCTCCCCTGATTCTGATCACTCTGATCACTGGCTTTTTAATCTACTTTTGGCTACGAAAACCAGTCTTCGATGAATTGCCTCCTTTAAATTCCTCACCTTCCTCCCCAGAATCCGCCGAACATAAACTCACCCCCGATGACTTGAGAGAATTGGAACGCATTATCAACAAAAGTCCGGTCATCACCTTTTTATGGCGGGCAGATTCCCAATGGTCAGTGGAATTTGTATCTAAAAATATCACTCAATTTGGTTATACCGATCAAGATTTCCTGCAAAAACGCGTGCTCTTTGCCCAAATTGTCCATCCAGAAGACTTACCAAAAGTCGCTAAAGAGGTAGAAGATTACACCAAACAGGGCTATTTAGAATTCACTCAATGTTATCGTATTCTAAGTGCCCAAGGGGAAACCTATTGGATTGAAGATCAAACGTGGATCAGACGCAATTCCGAAGGCCAAGTGACTCATTACCAAGGAACAATCATCGATGTTACCCAACGCAAGCGCATGGAAACCGCTTTACAAGAAGGGGAACTCAGATATCGTCGCCTGATTGACAATTTACACAACAGTTTTTTGTACACCATTGATTCAAAAGGAAATTATACCTATATCAGTCCCTCGGTAACTCAAGTTTTAGGGTATTCTCCAGCTGAATTTTTGATCTACTATCCCGATTGCATTAAGGAACACCTACATCATCAAGGTCGAGAACAGAATAACCATAACTGTTTACCCATAATACAATATTCCCTACCTTGTGAAATTCAAATTTATCACAAACAAGGCAGCTTGCACTACTTGGAAATCAATGAAACGCCCATTGTCAATCCCCAAGGAGAAGTAATTGCCATCGAAGGCATTGCCCATGATGTTACTCAGCGCAAATGCATTGAGAATGCTCTACGAGACAGTGAGACTCGTTACCGTCTCATCGCTGAACATGCCACTGATCTGATTTCCAGACATACCAGAGAAGGCATTTACCTTTATGTATCTCCCGCTTCCCGTTCCCTGTTAGGCTATGAGCCCGCTGAACTAATTGGTCTATCACCTTACGATGCTTTTCATCCGGAAGATGTTGCTAATATTAAAAACTTACATGCCGATTTATTAACTGGGACTGTCAGTTATTACACTGGAAGTTATCGGATTCGTCGCAAAACAGGACAATACATTTGGTTTGAGACCACCAGCAAAGTGGTTTATAATACTCAAACTCGAGAAGTGCAAGAAATCTTGGCCATTTCCCGAGATATTACTCGACGCAAACAAATTGAGATGCAATTACAAGAGGTAAATCGAGAATTAAAACAATTTAAAACCACTTTGGATATGACTTTGGATGGCGTGTTTATGTTCAATGCTGAAAATTTCCAATTTTCATATGTTAATCAAGGGGCTATGAATCAAGTGGGCTATTCTCAAACTGAACTGTTGAATATGACTCTATTGGATATCAACCCCAAATGGGATTTTAACAGTTTACAAGCCTTTTTATCCCCCTTGAGAAAAGGCAGCCAATTTCCTGCTCTTACTTTTGAGACTATTCATCGTCGTAAAAATAGTCAACTCATTCCTGTTGAAATTTTCCTACAGTACATTCCCGAAAAAGTTGAGACTGAGACCATAGGATTTTTTATCGCCATCGTTCGAGATATCACGGAACGTAAACAAACCGAGGCTAAATTGCAACAAGCAAAGCGGGCTGCTGAAGAGGCTAAAAAAGTAGCAGAAGTGGCCAATCAGGCCAAAAGTACTTTCCTGGCCAATATGAGCCACGAACTTCGTACTCCACTAAATGGTATTTTAGGATATACCCAAATTTTAAACCGGGACCCTCAATTGACTGAAAAACAACAGGAAGGGATCCAAATCATTCATCGCAGCGGGGAACATTTATTGACCTTAATCAATGATATCTTAGATTTGTCAAAGATTGAGGCTGGCAAGTTGGAGATCATTCCCACGCATTTTTGTTTCACTGAATTCTTAAAAAATGTGGCCGATCTGATGAAAATGCGAGCCCATCAAAAAGCAATTACTTTTCATTACCAGGCACTTTATCCTCTTCCCATTGGCGTATTTGCCGATGAAAAAAGATTGCGTCAAGTTCTCCTCAATTTGCTCAGCAATGCGATTAAATTCACTCATAAAGGGGGAGTCGAATTTCGAGTTATCTACACCACCGGCCAGGTAAGATTTGAAGTGGAAGACACCGGACTTGGCATTTATTCCAATGAATTGGAAGGCATTTTTCTGCCTTTCCAACAAACCGCCATTGCTTCTCAACAGGAAGGCACGGGCCTAGGTTTGTCGATCAGCAAACGGTTGGTTGATGTTATGGGGGGACGTTTGCAAGTGGAAAGTGTAGTGGGCAAGGGCAGTTTATTCTGGTTTGAAATTCCCATCACCGAAGTGCAGGGATTTTCGGAACATAAATATGCGCCTCAAACTGTGATTCGGGGCTTTCAGGGAACTGGGGAACAGACTCACTTTAAATTATTGGTGATCGATGACAAGTGGCAAAATCGTTCAGTACTGGTCAATTTATTGAAAGAATTGGGATTTACTGTATTGGAAGCCAGTCAGGGACAAACAGCCTTACAAATTGCAGCGACTCAAAATTTGGATTTGATCATAACTGATTTGATCATGCCAGGCATGGATGGTTTTGAATTGACTCGACAATTGCGAAATGTTCCCAAACTTAAAAATAAACCGATTATTGCGACTTCAGCCAGTGTTTTTGAACATTATCAACAAGAAAGTTTAAAGGCCGGTTGTAATGAGTTTATCGCCAAACCCATTCGTACCGAATTATTGTTGGATGTGTTAAAAAGGTATTTACCAATTGAGTGGCGTTATGAGACCACGGCATTTTCTCCTTCTTTTCCGGATGTTGAGTCCAGCGCTGTCTTTGTGGGTCCCAGTTCAGAGCAGGCAAGTTTGTTGTTGGATTTGGTGAAACGAGGTAATATCAAAAAAATTATGGAATATGCAGAGCAGTTGGTTGATGAAAATCCACAACTTGATGAATTTATAGAGCAAATTAGGGGCTTTGCAAAAAATTTTGATTTGGTTAAGTTAAGGGAACTGATTAAAGATTACTTGTAATGTTGTCCCACTTGGCATAAGATCCCTTGGATATTTCAACTTCCTCCTTATTGAAGATAATAGGACATTGAACATGGCAACTTCAGAACAACTTCCTATCATTTTAATTGTCGATGACATGCCAGACAATATTGGCGTGTTGTTTGATTTTTTGAATGAAAATCACTTTGAAATTTTAGTGGCTCGTTCCGGTGAGGATGCGTTGGAATTGTTAGGCTATTCAGAATCATTGCCGGATTTGATTTTGTTGGATGTGATGATGCCAGGCATTGATGGCTTTGAGACTTGTGTGCGGATTAAAAGCGATTGTAAACTGCAAGAAATTCCGGTAATTTTTATGACTGCTTTAAATGACACTCTTGACAAAGTTAAAGGCTTAAAACTGGGGGCAGTTGACTATATTACCAAGCCTATTCAGCAAGATGAGGTGTTGGCTCGTTTAAATACTCATTTAACCATTCGTCAGTTACAAAAGGAATTGCAGGTCAAAAATAGGGAATTGGCGGCCCAATATGAGTTGACTTTGCAATTGAATGAGACCTTACAAAAAAGGAATGAGGAATTACAGGCTCAATATACCATGACTCATCAGTTGAATGAGCAGTTGCAGCAGGAAATTGAGGAAAAAAGGAAAATGGAGTTGGCTTTGGAGAAGGCCAATGATGAGTTGTTTTTTTTGGGCAATTTTTCAACAAGATCATGATGGATACCTTATCTCCCTCTCTGATTTTGGTGGTGGATGATAGGCCTGAGAATGCTTGTCTGTTGTTTAACTGTTTGACTCAGCATGGGTTTGAGGTGCTTGTTGCTCAAGATGGAGCAAGTGCATTGCATATTGCTGAAATGGAGCATCCTCATTTGGTGCTGTTGGATGTGTTGATGCCGGGCATCAGTGGTTTTGAAACTTGTCAACAGTTAAAAGCGAATGCTATACTCAGCGATATTCCCATTATCTTTACAACCGCTTTGAATGGGACTGTGGATAAAGTTAAAGGGTTTGAATTAGGGGCTGTGGATTATATTACTAAACCCTTTGAGCCTGAGGAATTGTTGGCTCGAGTGAGAACGCATTTGACTTTGTATCATTTGCAGCAACAGTTACGAGCCAAAGAATTGGCTTTGCAAGAGGCCAATCAGAAATTGCATTGGTTGGCGAGTTTGGATGAATTGACTCAAGTTGCCAATCGCAGAGTATTTAATGAGCGTTTACAACAAGAATGGCAACGATTGCGTCGGGAACAATTGCCTTTGTCTTTACTGATGTGTGATATTGATCATTTTAAACGTTATAATGACAATTATGGACATTTGGCAGGTGACAATTGCTTGCAACAAGTGGCCAAAGCCATGGGTCGGGCAGTGAAACGGCCAGCCGATTTAGTGGCGCGTTACGGAGGAGAGGAATTTGTGGTGATCTTGCCCAATACGATTGCCCAAGGAGCAGTCCATGTGGCTCATAATATTCAACATGAGTTGGAAAATAATTCTATAAATTCAATGGGTTACTTGCCAAATGTTCAACCAATCACTTTGAGTATTGGCGTGTCTAGCATGGTGCCCAACGGACAATATCCCCCAGAATCATTGATACAATTTGCAGACACTGCTTTGTATGAAGCGAAGGCTCGGGGAAGAAATCAAGTGGTACTGTATGCGGTGGCTTCTTTGGAAAATTAGGCGGAAGGGAGAATAATTGATGAATTCTCAAAAAATGTCCACTATTTTAATCGTTGATGACATTCCCGAAAATGTGGCGGCTTTATTTCACTTGTTGAGTTTACATCATTTTGAATTGTTGGTAGCGCGCAATGGAGAAATGGCTTTGGAATTGGTTGAATATGAGCATCCTGATTTGATTTTATTGGATATTATGATGCCGGGTTTGGACGGTTTTGAAACTTGCCGACGTTTGAAATCCATTCCCGAAGCTCAATCTATTCCCATCATTTTTATGACCGCCATTTCAGATACCATCAGTAAGATAGAAGGATTTAATCTGGGGGCAGTTGATTATATTACTAAACCTTTTCAGCAAGAAGAGGTGTTGGCGCGCATTAACACTCACTTGACCATTTGTCAGTTACAAAAACAAATGCAGTTGAAAAATTTGGAATTGGAAGTGCGCAATCAGGAATTGGATGCTTTCAGTCGCACTGTGGCTCATGATTTGAAAAATCCGATCACTGATCTGATCAGTTTAACAGAGTTGGTTTTGGAAGAATATGCCCCTAATTTAGTGCCCCCAGGTCAACAATGTTTGCAGCAAATTTTGAAAACTGGTGAAAACATATTGAGTATTATCAGTGCATTGTTGCTGTTAGCCCAAATTAGTAAGCAACAGGTTAAGCCAGAGCTGGTTGATATGCAGGAAGTTATTATTCAGGTCAAACAACGTTTGTCATACTTGTTGAGAAGATATAGGGGAGAAGTTGTGTATCCCAGTCGTTGGCCCAAAATTCAAGGTTATGCGCCTTGGATAGAAGAGGTGTGGATGAATTATTTGAGCAATGGTTTGAAATATGGTGGGAATCCACCTCATTTGGAATTGGGTTATGTGGAGTTGGCTGATAACACTGTGCAATTTTGGGTGCAAGACAATGGACAGGGTTTGGCTAAAGGTAAGCAAAAACAATTATTTACTCCATTTACCCGTTTGGAAAATCAACATTTTCGCGAGGGACATGGTCTGGGGCTGTCTATTGTGCAAACGATTATTGAGAAACTGGGAGGCAAAGCGGGAGTGAATTCTGCGGAAGGTCAAGGCAGTGTATTTTATTTTATATTGCCAAAGGCTTAGTTGGTCATTGTTGTTTAGAATGTTTTAGAAATATATTACCAGTATATTCTGTGGGGGTTGAGGAAGGGAAATTTGAATTGCGTTGAGAAGTAGGGACTTGTTTAAAAAATACAGATTGAGCCATTTGTTGGTGATAATTATTGGCAGCGGGGGTAATTTGAGAATGGACTGGGATGGGTCGACCGGGTAACTGCTGAGTTGGGAATGATGCTTGAGGAACAGATTTCAATTCCAGATGTGACGATTGGAGCGGCTGAGAGTCAGGGCATTGGCGAAAATGAGCGGTGAGATGAATGCGTCTGGTCAGATGATAAGTTTTGAGAAATAAATCCCCATCTAAGGTAACCTCTTGTTTCAAAGGCGCTATGTTGAGATGGATGACATGGCTGCCTGCAACCAGGGCCATGGGCTTTAGTTGTAAACCTTCAATATTCGATTCCAAACGACAAGATGTGGGCACCTGTAAGGTAAATTGAAAGTGATAGGGACGGTGAGTTGGCAATTTTCCCAGTTGTAGGGAATGAGGATATTGCCATTGTCCTATTTCCCCAGTCAGTCCCAAAACTGTGCCGCGGATTTGTACATTTTCAAAGTGCAATGCGGTGCTATTCTCAATGTGAATTGCACATTCTTCTTCTAAAGTTTCAAATTGTTCGCCAGTCACTTCAATATGTAAGTTTTTTAGGGCCAAAGTGGGTGCATTAATATGCAGCACCGGTCCCTTAAATGCCCAGAGAGTAGCGCCTTGACCGTCAATGATCATGGATTTGTTGAGAAACAGGGGACCAGGATATTCTTGGGGAATGAGTTTGAGAATTTGCCTTTGGGGGGGCTGATTGAGTTGGGTTTGTAAGTGTTGACGCAGTTGATCGTGGTAGGGTTTGAATGGGGACATGGGGGGAATTAAGGCATATTGGGGGATTTCCAATGTATGTTCTTGAATTCGTTGGGTTTCTTCCGTGGAGAATGGAAACATGGCCGGCACTGTTTGGGGATTTGAGGAAGTGATTTCTGTAGCAGTTTGTTCTGTGAGGAGGAGTCGTTGGACGAATTTTTTGAGCATGGCAGTTTTGAGTGATGGCGAGTGCTGAATGTCGTATTAACACGTTATAATGGTGATGGATTATAATAGCGTTGAGAATTGAATTGGCTTGTCGGGACCAGTCCTTGCGTGCTAGCAAGAATTTAAGTGACTGCTGTGGGTTCCCCCAATGGCGGGCAAATCGGTTTGGTTGGCCAAAATTTCAGCAATGTGGTAAACTCGAATGGGACTGTGAAGACGTTTTAGGCGGCCAGTGATGTTCAACAGACAGCCCAAGTCCCCACCCAGCACCACTTGGGCTTGAGTACTTTGAATTTGTTGCACTTTATCGGAAACCAGACGGGTGGAGAGGTGGGGATATTTGAGGCAGAATGTTCCCCCAAAACCGCAGCAGTTGGTTTTTGGAAGTTCAATTAATTGAAGTGCGGAGACTTGGTTTAGGAGTTGTCTGGGTGCCGCGTGCAGATGTAATTGGTTTAAGCCCGCGCAGGTGTCATGATAAGTGACCCGATATGGAAAGTGGGCCGCGATGTCTTGGCAGTGGGCGATTTCGCTGAGAAAAGTGGTGAGTTCATAGCTGCGTTGAGCCAAGGCCTGGGCTCGAGTGTACCAATGGGAATCTTGTTCAAAAAGTTGGGGGTAATGGTATTTGACCATGGCTAAACAGGTGCTGGCAGGTGCTACCAGGTAGTCAAAGTGGTCAAAAGCGAGGATGATCTGTTGGGCCAGAAGACGAGTGTTTTTCCAATCACCTTGATTGTAAGCCGGTTGGCCACAGCAGGTTTGAGTCAAAGGCACTTCAACTTGGTAACCAGCTTTTTCCAACAGTCGGAGCGCCGCAAAGGCAATATTGGGGCGCCAAGAATCTACCAAACAGGTGACGAGTAAGCCTATTGTGGGGCGAGACTGATCATGTGGCATGTTGAAATGTCCATAAAAGTTTTTAGATAAGGTAAGGTTATTTGTTATCTTTGCGCCATTGCCAAGGAGCTTGGTGAGGACCTGAGGTTGACCAAATGCCTTGTCGAGCATTTTTGGCTTGGTTTTCTGCTTGAAAATATTGATCTTTTTTACAATATTGCCGATAGACTGCAGCTTGACCGGCTTGAACTTGTTGCAGGTTTAAATTGGTGCTACCTTGATACAATTCTCCCACAGTTCGACCGTATCGATCTTTTTCCACTGCAACCAGTTGGACTTGGGACCCAGTGATGGAACGCAAGTGATCTCGAGCTTGTTTGCCCCAAGGTGCTTGTTGCATTTCTGGGGAATCGATACAGTATAAACGTACTTTTATTTTTTCAGAACTTTGGCATTGTACAGTCATGGTGTCTCCGTCATAAATATTGAGCACTTGGCAGTCTTGATCCGAGGAGAAGGAGCATTCCCAAAGTAGGGCGGAGATCAGAGACAGTGTGAGCAATGTCAGAGGATATTTCGATTTCATGAGGGATTGCATTGATAAGGGTCGAAGATTCATCAATTATACTCCTTAAATTGTTCAGTTAATGGTTTGAGAGGAAAGGGAAAATTTAATTTTTGCTTGCATTGTTGGATAAGGTGCACTAGAATGGCAATGTGGGTTTGTTGGGCAAGTCACCTGCTTGATCTGGAAGTGTTGTGAAGAGTATGGACTCGGTTGGTGACCTCGATAAGCCTATTCCTGATATATCCTAAAATTAAAAGGAGGATACTTATAATGACGAAAATGCTGAAAAAAATGTTGTTGTTAGGTTTTGGAACTGCGGTCATGTTAACGGTTAACCCTTTGCTTGCTCAAGAGGCCACAGAAGCTGCTCCAGCAGCGACACCTGAAGTGGTGACTCAAGTCAAGGCTGAAGAAACCGCAAAATCCGCGGATCAAGCAGTCGACACTGCCCATCAAACTGCAGATACTGCAGCAGCAGCGGCGGCTGCAGCTAATATAGCAATCGATGCAGCCAATGCCACAGCAGAAGCGGCTAATGCCACTGCAGCTGCTGCCAATAAGGAAGTAGGAGAAGCTCATGCCACTGCAGATGCAGCTGCAGTAGGCGCAGTTGCACCTGAAGTGGCGGCTGCAGAGGCTGTAGAAGCAGATGCGGCTAAAGCTGCTGCAGATGCGGCTGTCAAAGCTGCAGATACTGTCAAGGCTGCTGCAGACGCCGCAGTATCTGCTGCCCATAAAGCAGCGGATACCGCAGAAAGTAGTGCAGCTAAAGCAGATTCCTCAGTTGAAGAAGCCAACAAAGCTGCCGATGAGGCTGCCAGTCCACCTCCAGTTGAGTAAATTTTTCTGAGTAGTTGTTGATTGGAACGAAATTTAGAGAGTTCCCGTATCTACGTAAGATGCGGGGACTTTTTTTATTGATGGCTTCACTTAAAATAGGTCAAGGGAAGAAATTCATTAGACTTCTTGTAAAAGTATGCGATCATGAAAAAATGAGAGTTGCCCATCGATTAAGATACTTTGGAGTGGAGGCTTTAGCCGGTTAGCCGTAGGCATCCTCCCACATACACGAATTGCAAGGGCCTACCGCTGGCCGGCTAAAGCCTCCACTCCAACCTACTTTCTAGAACTTCCACTCCAGCTAAAGCTTCCACTCCAACGGGGATTTTCCTTTTATTTTTTCGTATCTCATCTTTATCGCGTCATTATACTTTTGCAAGAGGTCTATTTTTTCTTCTAACTACCCCTTACCCCTCCGTGGGTAAAAAATCAGTGAACCAGGTTAGCATAGCATAAACTATAACTCAACACTTCACTAACACAGGTTCAATCCAAGAAAGCAGACCTGCCCTGTTTTAAAAATCTGCAGGTCTTTGTAAGGTTGGATCAGCATGGTGTAACCCAACTCACTGACCATTTTCCAAATAGAGGAATAAGGGACAGAAAAAATTGTATCCTCTTGTTAGATAATAAGTTTTGCTTAATTATAGGTTAGGAAATAACCCAATGGATGATGCTCAATTGTTACGTTATAGCCGTCAAATATTATTGCCTGAAGTAGGAATCGAGGGACAGTTGCACTTGACCAATGCCAAAGTACTCATCGTTGGCATGGGGGGCTTAGGCTCAGTCGTTGCCCTGTATTTAGCTGCCTCTGGAGTGGGAGAATTACGGCTTTGTGACCATGATAAAGTGGATTTGTCGAATTTACAACGTCAAATCGTCCATACCCAAGACGACATTGGACAATTTAAGGTATTATCCGCTCAAGCCAAATTGTTGGCCATCAATCCTCTTGTTAAAGTAATTCCACTCCAACAGCCCTTTGATGAGAAGTCAGCAAATCAAGTGCTTGGAGTTGACGTTGTCGTTGATTGCACTGATAATCTGGCTACTCGTTTACTCGTTAACCGTTTTTGCGTTGCCTATAAACGTCCCTTAGTTTCGGGAGCGGTCATACGCATGGAAGGACAAGTGGCTGTATTTCGAGGTGATCACGTGGACAGTCCCTGCTATCAATGTCTCTATACTCAACGTCAATTAACTGAAGAATCCTGTGCTCAAACCGGCATTTTATCTCCGGTAGTCGGAGTTATTGGCAGTTTACAAGCCTTAGAAACCTTAAAACTCATCATGGGGATTGGGGAAACTCTGAAAGGACGTTTGTGGTGGTTGGATGCCTTGACTATGGAATGGTATGAAACCCGATTATCCAAAAACCGCAATTGCCCAGTTTGTTACGGTCCTCATACTTCTGGCTAGGATGATCATAGAGTCATTAGGTCACTGTGTACTTATGAGTTATAATTAAACTCACTTTGTAAGTACTTAACCTCGGAAACTCACTCATGTCAACCCACCTTCCCTCTCCCACTGCTGAAGAATGTCCTGCGGCTAATTCAAAAATCGACGCGAGTATTTCAGACCTGTTATCTGAACTGCCCGTCATTGATCTCCTCTTATGGGATGAATTGGCTGCCGTAATCGGTCCAGACGCCTGCTTACTGCTTGCCACACAATTTATCAGTTGCGCTTCAAACCAATTGAGCTCTTTGCAACACGCCTTAACCACTGGAAACTATGAAGAATTGGGCCTTAAAGCCCATCAATTCAAGGGAGAATGTCGGCAATTAGGCGCCCAACGACTGGGAGAATTATATCAAATCATTGAACAATTAGCTCCCCAAAAATCAAACCAATTATCCATTTATCTTGAACATTTACAACCAGAATTAACTCAAGCCTGTCAGATATTAAGTCGGATTGCCGCGCATGAAAAATAAGGCCCATATCCTAGTGGTCGATGACGCCCCATTGATTCGAGGTTTACTGTCCCAAGTATTGGAAAAATATGGTTATGATGTCAGCACCGCTGAAAATGGACAACAAGCCATTGAGTGCTTCATCGCACAACACCCAGATTTAATTCTCATGGATGCTGACATGCCTGTTTTAGATGGCGTCAAAGCCTGTGCCCAATTGCGCAAATTGCCCGAAGCCAAACATTTGCCCATTGTCATGGTCACCTCATTTGCCGAAAAAAATTGGGTCGATGGCGCTTATTTGGCAGGTGCCACAGATTATGTCACCAAACCAGTCAATTGGGACGTGTTACGCAATCGCATCCGCTATATTTTACAAGCCAAACAAGCCGAAGAAGCCCTGTTCCAAGAAAAAGAAAAAGCCCAGGTCACCCTTGCCTCCATTGAAGATGGAGTGATCACCACCGATGTTAAAGGCGCCATTGACTACCTTAATCCGGTCGCCATGAAACTCACCGGCTGGTCAACCCGCAGGGCCAAAGGAAATTCCCTAAAAGAAGTTTTTAGTTTGACCCATGAACAAACCCAAGAGCCAATCATCTTCCCCATCCAAGACTGTTTGACAGCAGGCAAAGCGATTGTACTTTCCCAAGGAATTCTATTAAACAATCATCATACCCAAACCCAATTTGCCATTGAAAGCTCTGCAGCCCCTATCCGAGACCGTCAAGGACAAGTGATTGGCAGCGTGCTCGTCTTTCACGACGTCACCGAAAATCGCAAAATGACCCAAGCCTTGGCTTACAAAGCCACCCATGATGCCCTCACCAGACTGTATAACTTACAAGAATTTAAAAACCGTTTAAACCACCTGTTCAACCTCAAGCCCATACCGTCTGGGGCCTTATTTTACATGGACTTAGATCAATTCAAAGTGGTCAATGACACCTGTGGACATGAAGCCGGAGACCAGCTATTAAGAGATGTGGCCACCATTCTTAAAGGACAAATTGAAGAATACTATACCTATTCCCAATTCACTTTAGCTCGTTTAGGGGGAGATGAATTTGGACTTTTATTGGAACAATGCTCAATCTCAGACGCCTTGCAACTGGGCAACATATTATGTGCAGCCATTGAAAAATTCCGATTTTACTGGCAGGAGCGCGGCCGTCAAGCCGTTTTCAGCATTGGCGTTAGCATCGGTCTCGTACCCATCGACCCCCCGTTAGCTGATCCAAAACAACTACTTACCCAAGCCGATGCGGCCTGCTACGTTGCCAAAAATGCGGGACGTAACCAAGTACATCTCTACCAGAAACAAGATGAACAACAGCTTGATCGAGATTTTCAATGGATTTCGGTATTAAATGACAATTTAGAACAAAGCAAAGGATTATTTCTACACCACCAACCCATTCTTGCTCTCCACATCCAAACCACTGAAGACCAACGTTATGAAATCCTATTGCGCATGGACAATCATCAAGGACAACTGGTCCCACCCAGTGCTTTTCTCTCCGCTGCAGCCAGATACAACCTCACTTCCACCCTGGACCTATGGACCATTCGCCAACTTTTCACTTGGCTGAAAAATATCCCACAATTCCCCTCTCAACTTAAGCTACACATCAATCTTAACGACGCTTCTATCACCGATTTCTCATTTGTCAGTACTCTATTATCGCTGCTGACTGCTTCCCCAATTCCCTGTCAACAACTGTGCTTTGAATTCTCAGAACTTGCCGTGCTCACCCACTTTACAGACAGTCAAACCCTCATGCTGTCCCTAAAACAACACGGTTGCCAATTGGCTCTGGAAAATTTTGGAGCCGGGTTAGCCTCCTTTACCCACCTCAAAAAATTACCCATTGACTTCCTGAAAATTGATGCTTCTTTGATCAGCAATCTCCTGAATGACAACTTGGATTCTGCCACTGTTGAAGCCATGAATCGTCTCGCTCACCTGATGAATTTAAAAACCATTGCGGATGGCGTCAAAAATCCAGCGATATTGGAACAGTTGCGAAATATATCCCTTGACTATGGACAAGGAGATGGTCTGGGCAAAATTCAACCCCTAGAAGAAATTGTTCTCCAACAATGGGGAAATCTTGTGACACAGTAATTTTGACAATCTAGGGACTGCCTATTTTTGATTAGACTTCTTGCAAAAGTATGCGATCATCAAAAAATGAGAATTGCCTCTCAGTTAAGATAACTTGGAGTGGAGGCTTTGGCGGGTAGGTTGGAGTGGAAGCTTTAGCCGGTGGGTTGGAATGGAGGCTTTAGCCGGTGGGTTGGAGTGGAGGCTTTAGCCGGCCAGCGGTAGGCCCTTGCAATTTGTGTATGTGAGGTGATGCCTGCGGCTGACCGGCTAAAGCCTCTACTCCAACAAGAATTTTCCTTTTATTTTTTCGTATCTCATCATTTACTTTTGCAAGAGGTCTATTAAAAAAGGGATAACATCCCTGAGAGGGATGTTATCCCTAATCGCTTTGCAAACAGGCCACTAGAGAATCAGCCAATTTATTCAACAACAGAAAATAAGTTTCAGGTCCCGTTGGAAAATCAGCTCCTAAGGGATCTAAAATTCCACTTTTGGCTGAGCTGCCTTCGATCAAAGTGGTCACCAAAGCAGACTCAAATTGGGGCTCGTTGAACACACAAACTACTTGCAATTTCCTAATTTGCGATCTTAATTTTGACAAGTGTTGAGCCCCAGGCACTTGCTCGACTTGTAAACTGACCTTACCTACTTTATTTAAGTGGTAACGTTGTTCAAAATACAAATAAGCATCATGAAATACCAAAAAGGGTCGATTTTTGACTTTATCCAACCGTTGCCGCAATTGTTCATCCAATTCCTTTAAGCGTTGTTTTAAACGTTCTCCATTCCGTTGATACACTGAGACATGAGCTTGATCCTGTTGTCCAAGGGCGCTCACCACCGCTTCTACAATCCGTTGTGCATTGTGTGGATCCAGCCAGATATGGGGATCAAATTGCCCCTCTTCATGATCGTGCTCATGAGAATTGTACTCATGGTCCTGGCCAACATGATCCTGGTCAGTGGCATTCGTTTCCTCATTCTTGGTATGCTCAACTTCCTGACTTCCCAACCGAATCAGGCCTGCAATTTCCATCAATTCCAATTGGGGCACAGTGTGCAAGGTGGACAGGGGTTTGACCAAAAAACTTTCCATACCCGGTCCCACCCAAATGATCAAGTTGCTGTCCTGTAATTGCTGCATTTGAGAAGGTTTTAAACTGTAAGTATGTGGGGAATCTTTCCCTTCTAACAGCAAGTAGGGTGTGCCCACCGATTCCATCACTTGACTGACTAAGGAATGAATGGGTGACAAGGTCACGGTGACTTTGGGAGAGGTCGCTAATCCTGGCAATGGGTACAAACTGGCAATTAGGATAGATGTTGCAAATAGTTTCATGATCATTTTCCATAAGTTAAAAATATCCAGAGGCAATAAAAAATTGTGGGTGCCCTATATTAAAATGGGTTGATTTCCTTTAAATGACGGCTGACCGCCAACCATGCTCCACTCAATCCCAATGAACTGCCCCCAGCCAACAGTCCCAAGGTGGATAGCCAATCTAAACTTATGATATTCAATTGGCTGTAATAGACGGCAGTCAATTGTTTAATGGGGTCAGCCAATATCCACAGGGAGAAACTGATCAGCAGCCAGGCAATCATGCCTCCAGAGAGACCGTACCAGAATCCGGTGTATAAAAAGGGACGGCGAATGAATTGGTCAGTGGCGCCAATCAGTTTGTACACTTCAATTTCTTCACGACGGTTGTAAATAGCCAAACGAATGGTATTCCCTATGACCAATACAACGGTTAGGAACAGGAAGGTGGCCAGTAATAAAATGCCTCGTTTCACCAATTGGAGAATTGCCAGCAGACGCTTGACCCACAGCATGTCAAATTGGGCTATTTCCACTTCAGGGATTTGATTTAACTCAGTTAATAAGTGCTCGGTGGCTTGGGCGCTCAAATCTTGAGTGGACAATTGTAAGATGAGCACAAACGGCAATGGATTAGTTTCCAGGGTAGTTAAAGCTTCCCCAAATCCAGACAGAGTGCGATATTCTTCCAAGGCTTCGGCAGGGGTGATGATTTGTACGGTACTGATATCCGATTTTTGTAACAGACGATCTGCAAGGGCATGGGCTTTATTCTCGGGTACCTCTTGTTTGAGAAAGAGAGAGATTTGCACATTACCCCCCCATTCTCCACTGATTTGTTGCACATTCTCCAATAACAAATACAGTCCCATTGGCAAAGCCAAAGCGATGCCAATGACGGCACTGGTCATCAGGGTGGATAAGGGCGCCCGTGCAATTTGTCCCACGCTGGATACGATCACATACCAGTGGTGCAATAACCAGACATGCCCATAAATCAACGGATCTGGTTTATTGCGACGGGGAGTTTCTGGGGCAGGACGAAGGAATGGACGTTTCATTAACGGCGTGGATAGGTGTCACCGACCAGGCTGCCTTGTTGCAAAACCAGTGTGCGGTAACCCATACTTTTGATCAGACCTAAGGCGTGGGAGGCAATGAGGACTGTGACTCCCACTTGATTGAATTGTACAAAGAGTCCCATGATTTCCTTTGCTAAATTGGGATCTAAATTCCCAGTGGGTTCATCGGCGAGTAAAATGGGCGGTTTGTTGACCACGGCACGCGCAATGCCAACCCGTTGTTGTTGTCCCCCGGATAAAGTAATGGGATAACTTCTTTCCTTACTTAACAGTCCCACTTTATCCAAGGCAGCCCGGACGCGGCGCCGAATTTCTTGAGGACGATAACCGGTGATGATCAGAGGCAAGGCCACGTTATCAAAAACAGTTCTATCTGCCAATAATCGATTGTCTTGAAAAGTCATACCGATGCGACGACGTAAATAGGGAATTTTATGATCAGGTAAACGATTGAGTTGTTGACCAGCCACGATAATTTGGCCATGAGTATTGCGTTCTATGAGGGCGACAAGTCTTAATAAAGTGCTTTTCCCAGCCCCAGAATGGCCGGTCAAAAAAGCGATTTCACCTCTCTTCAGATGAAAACTGACATTTTTGAGAGCTTCATAACCGTTGATATAACGTTTTCCAACTTCATTAAAAACGATCATACTCACCTTACGCAAAAACTCAGTTGTTGTAGTAAATGGGTAAGCGCTCCGACAATCAGAGCGCAACACAGTAGGATAAGCTGACGACAGGAAGCCCATCCTGCAATATACTGACCAGATTGATTATCTGAACCGAAATTTCCAGAATATTTCGGACCCATTCTGCAAATTCTATAAATTCTGATACAGAACTCAGCCCATCCTACCTAAATTCAAATTGCACTTCCCTGTTAAAAGCAATCTGGTCCCTTTTAAATCATGGGGCAGGAACTTTGGTTTCTGGGGGAATAGGTTTAGTTCCTCGTTTACGACGTTCATCATGATAGGCCAACCCGGTCCCTGCAGGTATCAAGCGTCCCACAATCACATTTTCCTTAAGTCCCCGTAAGTTATCACATTTGCCACTGACTGAAGCTTCTGTCAATACGCGGGTGGTTTCTTGGAAGGATGCGGCAGAAATAAAGGATTCTGTGGCTAAAGAGGCTTTGGTAATGCCTAACAAAATGGGTTCAAAGTAGCTGGGTCTCTTATCAGCCTTCATGGCTTGATCATTCTCCTCTGATACTCGAGACCGTTCCACCTGTTCCCCGGGCAGCAATCGAGTATCTCCAGGGTCTACCACAGTGACTTTTCTCAACATTTGGCGCACAATGACTTCAATATGTTTGTCATTGATTTTAACCCCTTGTAAACGATAGACTTCTTGCACTTCGTTGACAATGTAATTGGCCAATTCATTGACTCCTTTGAGGCGCAAAATATCGTGAGGATTGGGAGCACCATCTACGATCATTTCTCCCCGTTCAACATGTTCCCCTTCAAACACTTGGATATTACGCCAACGATTGACAGGGATTTCACATTGTTCCCCTTCCTGTTTGCCAGTGAGAATAATGCGTTGCTTGGTCTTGGTTTCTTTACCAAAACTGACGGTGCCACTGATTTCTGCCAGTACCGCAGGATCTTTGGGAATGCGGGCTTCAAAAAGGTCTGCGACCCGGGGCAAACCTCCAGTAATGTCTCGAGTTTTTGAGCTTTCTTGAGGCACCCGAGCCAAGGCATCTCCTGATTTTACCCGCTGTCCCTCTTCCACATTGATAATGGCTTTGGGAGGTAAGCTGTAGCTGGCAAGATGCTGAGTGCCAGGAATATAGAGATCGTGACCTTCTTCATTCACCAATTTAATGATTGGACGCAGATTTTGACCTTGATTAACTCCGGCCCCCCAAGTTTTAACCAGTTTGGGATCGACCACCACTAAATTGGTTAACCCCGTGATTTCATCAACTTGTCGATGCACATTGAGTCCTTCATTCAGTTCCTCAAAGCGAACGATACCAGCCACTTCAGTAATAACTGGGTGAGTGTGAGGATCCCAAGTGGCAATGATGTTACCCGGTTCCACTGGATCTCCATCCTGTACGGTAAGAACTGCACCATAAGGTACTTTGTAACGTTCCCGTTCCCGTCCAAGTTCGTCATGGACACTGATTTCTCCGGAGCGAGAAACTGTGACAAAAGTAGAGCGAGCAGTCTGGTTGGAAAAGGTGGCCAGTTCCGGGGTGGAGGCATTATTGACGGTGGAATCCTTTTGTTGTTCAATCAATTTGATGTTATAGAGTTTAACTGAACCTTTGGACTTGATTTCGATATTGTTGACCGCAGCTGCTCGGGAAGCAGCGCCTCCAATATGGAAGGTGCGCATAGTCAACTGTGTTCCAGGTTCGCCAATGGATTGGGCAGCTACGACACCCACAGCTTCGCCAATGTTGACCAGATGACCTCGTGCCAAGTCCCGACCATAACATTGGGCACAAATGCCATAGCGAGATTCGCAGGTGATGGCAGAGCGCACTTTTACTCGGTCAATGCCTTCCTGATCTAAAACATCAACCCATTGTTCATCAAGCAAAGTGCCAGCCGTGATCAAAGGTTCATCTTGCCCCAGTTTAAACACATCCTCTGCCACAACTCTTCCCAATACCCGATCTCGCAGAGCTTCCACCACTTCTCCTCCTTCAATCAAGGGACTCATGTACAAGCCGCGATGGGTGCCGCAACCTTGTTCCAAAATGACCATATCTTGGGCAACGTCGACCAATCGACGCGTCAGATAGCCAGAATTGGCAGTTTTGAGAGCGGTATCTGCCAGTCCCTTCCGGGCACCGTGGGTGGAAATAAAGTATTGTAATACATCTAAACCTTCTCGGAAATTGGCAGTGATGGGAGTCTCAATGATGGAGCCATCTGGTTTGGCCATAAGACCTCGCATACCAGCCAGTTGGCGAATTTGAGCTGCACTTCCTCGAGCTCCAGAATCAGCCATTTTGTAGATGGAATTGAGAGAAGCTTGCTCAACCTCCAAATCCAGTAAGCAGTCTAAAAGATCTTGGGCATGATTTGTACTTGGTCGTAAGACTTTTTCAATCAGGTAATCGACAAATTCGCTGGTATATTTTGCCTTACTGCTGGGAGAAGTGGGCATAAATTGGCTTTGGTAATGAATCTGATGTTCAGCCAATTCCTCTGCAGTTCGATGCAATCGTTCCCAAAGTAAAGAAAGTCCTTTTTTGTTGGCTTGGTATTTGAACAAGTCTTCCAATAGCCAAGTGGCTGGAGGATGATAAACTTCCGATTGAGGAGTTGGAATTGTGGGGGGGGAGGCGAGTATTATATCCTCCTCATCAGTTAGAGACTCAGCAATTTCCAGTTGAGATGAGACATCTGATTCTGGATTTGAGGAATCTGATTCTGGACTGAATTGAGAGTGCTCTGTCTCTGAATTGGGTTGAGAAAGAGAGTCTGAAACGGAAGCCATTTCCTCTTGGTTTTCCTCCAAAGGAGTGATGTTAACCGGAGAAGTGGGCAGCAAGCCAACGTTGATTGGAGCGGGAATGTCAGTGGTTTCCAAAGAAACGATGGGAATTGCAGGGGAAATGGAAGATTCCTCGGCAAACGCAGGTTCTATATCCCGGGTTGAAGGTACAGATAATTCTCCCATAGGAGAATACTTTAAAGCATTGCCCTTATCAAAATAACGTAGTATCTTATGACCCGGAGCTCGCTCCGTTCCCAATTTGCTGAGCATGGATTTGGCCAACTTGTCATTGGTATGGGACCAGATGTCAACTACTTTGTTATAACGTTCCCCATTGGTGATCAGTCCTGAGGAATATTGCTCCTCGATCTCCTTGACTTCAGCTTCTGCTTGGCCGATAATTTCCGGCTTATCATGGGGAACGACCATATCTTCGATGCCAATGGAAATTCCTGCTCGAGTGGCAAAAGAAAAGCCGGTGTACATGAGTTTGTCGGCAAAAATGACGCTTTCTTTGAGTCCCACTTTCCGATAGCAAGTGTTGATAAGGCGGGAGATATTTTTCTTCGTAAGGTTGCAGTCGACCAGGCTAAAAGGAAGACCGGGGGGCAACAGTTCGGACAATAGGGCTCGCCCAATTGTGGTTTTGACACGTCGAATGATCTCTTGCAGTTGCCCATTTTCATCATACAAACGTTCTTTGATACGTACTTGAACTCGAGCTTGCAATTCAACCATGCGGGTTTCATAAGCGCGATGGACTTCGGCGACATCAGCCAAAATCATGCCTTGGCCCTTGGCGCCATAAATTTCCCGGGTCATGTAATAAAGTCCCAACACCACATCTTGAGAGGGAACGATAATGGGTTCACCATTGGCTGGGGATAAGATATTATTGGTGGACATCATGAGGGTCCGGGCTTCCAACTGGGCTTCTATGGACAAGGGCACGTGCACTGCCATTTGGTCGCCGTCAAAATCTGCGTTGAACGCGGTGCAGACCAAGGGATGCAGTTGGATGGCTTTGCCTTCGATGAGCACGGGTTCAAACGCCTGAATTCCCAAACGGTGCAAAGTGGGGGCTCGGTTGAGCAGCACGGGATGTTCGCGAATGACTTCTTCTAAAATATCCCAAACCTCAGGACCTTCTCGTTCAACCATTTTTTTGGCGGCTTTGATAGTGGTGGCCAGTCCTTTCAGTTCCAATTTGCCAAAAATGAAGGGTTTGAAGAGTTCCAAAGCCATTTTTTTGGGGAGACCGCATTGTTGCAGTTTCAAAGTGGGTCCCACTACAATGACTGAGCGTCCAGAGTAATCAACGCGTTTGCCCAGTAAATTTTGGCGGAAGCGACCTTGTTTGCCCTTGATCATATCCGCCAAGGACTTAAGAGGCAACTTATTGGTCCCGGTGATAGCTCTGCCGCGTCGACCGTTGTCCAATAAGGCGTCGACTGATTCTTGGAGCATGCGTTTTTCATTGCGAACAATAATGTCTGGGGCATTGAGGTCAAGCAAACGTTTGAGTCGGTTGTTGCGGTTGATAACTCGTCGATACAGGTCATTGAGGTCCGAGGTGGCAAATCGACCGCCGTCCAGGGGCACTAAAGGTCGAAGTTCCGGAGGCAATACGGGCAATACTTTGAGTACCATCCATTCGGGACGATTTTCGGATTGGGCAAAAGATTCGATGAGTTTGAGGCGTTTGCTGAGTTTTTTGAGTTTGGTGTCTGAGACTACGGTGACAATTTCTTCTCGCAGTTTGGCCATTTCCGCGCTCAGGTCCATGGTGCGGAGCAGTTCATAAATGGCTTCTGCACCCATACGAGCATCAAATTCATCTTCATGTTCTTCCAAGGCGTCCAGATAAGCCTCTTCAGTGAGAGACTGCCCCCGTTCCAATGAAGTCATGCCAGGGTCGATGACTACGTAGGCTTCAAAATAGAGGATGCGTTCAATATCGCGCAAAGTAAGATCGAGTAGCAGTCCCATACGAGAAGGCAGGGATTTTAAGTACCAGATGTGAGCAACGGGGCTGGCCAGGTCAATGTGTCCCATTCGTTCACGACGCACTTTGGCCATGGTGACTTCAACGCCACATTTTTCACAAACGACACCGCGGTGTTTCAGACGTTTGTATTTGCCGCATAGACATTCATAGTCTTTGGTGGGTCCGAAAATTTTCGCACAAAAGAGGCCATCTCTTTCGGGTTTAAATGTGCGATAATTAATGGTTTCAGGTTTTTTAACTTCCCCATATGACCAGGAGCGGATTTTTTCTGGGGAGGCAAGGCCAATGCAGATGCGATCAAATTCTTCGACCTGCCCTTGGTTGTTGATGAGATTCATGAGGTCTTTCAAGGAAATTTTCCTATTAATTTAGGAGGTAAGGAAACAGACATCGCGTAAAATAACGTGAGTGAGAGGTAAACAAAATAATAACTTGATGAATTATTTGTGGTTTTGTAGAAAGTGTAGGGTGTGTTAGGCGCGTCTTTTGCGCCGTAACGCGGTTTTTGTACCGATTTAAAACAACACATTGATTATTCTACAAATTTACATCGAACTCACGTTAAAGTAGACAATGATAGGGTGGGCAAGCAAAAGTAGCATAACATAGGGCGCAATAGTATTGCGCCGCATACTCCCACCCTACAGGAAGACAATGGCAGTTAAATGCGCTTTTTAACGTAACTGCCAGGGGCTGGTTCTAAAATAGGATAGTCGGCATGCCCCAGGGTTTTGGGGGCAGGCGTGGCAGCCCCTCCCTGACTTTTCAACCAATGTTGCCAGTGCGGCCACCAGCTGCCCGGTTGGGATTGAGCAGTACTGAACCAGTGGTCGGCGTCTTGAGTTAATTGTCCGTTAATCCAGTAATTACGTTTCTTTTTGGCAGGAGGGTTAATGACACCGGCGATATGCCCACTGGCACCCAGTACGAATTCAATTGGTCCGTTGAACAGTTTAACGCTGGTAAAGGTAGTACGCCAAGGAGCGATATGGTCTTCTAAGGTAGAGACAAAGTAGCTGGGTACTTTGATATTGCGGAGATTAACAGGTACTCCACACAGGGTAAGAGCATTGGGTTGAATCAGTTGGTTGTCCATGTACATATTGCGGATATAATCGCTGTACATTTTGGCAGGTAAATTGGTGGGGTCACTGTTCCAATAGAGTATATCAAAAGGAGGAGGCGTTTGACCTTTCAAGTAGTTTTGAACCACGTATGACCAGATCAGATCATTGGCGCGTAACATGGAGAAGGTTAAGGCGAGATCTTTACCTGACAGCAATTGGGTGTACTTGAGTTGAGATTCACGGCGGGCAATTTGCACTTCATCGATGAAAATCCCCAGTTCTCCAGGTTCTGAAAAGTCGAGGAGGGTGGTGAAATACGTGGCGGAGGCAATGCTGGGGTCAGTGTGCTTGACGGCAAGAGCACTGGCCAGGAGGGTCCCCCCAATACACCAAGAGGCTGTATTGATTTTTTCAGCGTGCGTAATGTGTTTAACGACCTCGAATGCTTTAAAAATTCCTTGGGTGAGATAGTCCTCCCAACTGTAGTTTCCTAACTCTTTGTCCGGATTGACCCAAGATATCATAAATACGGTATTTCCTTGTTCAACTGCATACTTGACCAAGGAATTTTCTTCCTTAAGATCCAGGATATAGTACTTATTGATGCAAGGAGGCACAATCAGTAAGGGTCGATCGAGAACCGTTTCTGTCGTGGGTCGATACTGAATCAGTTGAAACAGTTCATTTTGATAAACCACGGCGCCAGGCGTAGTCGCCAGATTTTTGCCCAGTTCAAACACGGACTCATCAGTCATGCTGATATGTCCCTTCTCCAAATCCGCCAAGAGATTTTTAAGCCCATCCACCAGACTTTGCCCTCGGGTTTCTAATGCCAGTTGCATCACTTCTGGATTGGTCAGGGCAAAATTGCTGGGAGACATCGCGTCAATATAGTAACGGGTATAAAACTTCAGTTTCTTTTTATTTTCCTCATCCAAAGAGGTTGCTTCTGCTGCCTTGGTTAGAAATTCGGCAGCCAACAAGTAGGACTGTTTGAGGTAATCAAATACGGGATTTTCCTGCCACTCCTTGGCACTAAAGCGACGGTCAGTGGGTTTGGCAGCGATCACGGGAGCTTCCCCCTCTTTGGCTGGGAATCCCCACAGCGATAACCATAACTTCACATGATTTTGTTGATATTGAAGTAGTAAGTCGCTCCATGCGTTAGGATCTTTTTGTGTCTGTTGTAACCAAGCCTCCCAAGCGTGCGTAAATTGAGTCAACATTTCCAAACCTTGATGACTGGCAAAGCCCTTGAAAAAATCCTGATATTGTTGAGTCAGAGCGTGATAAAACTCTTGTGGGGTTTTCTGTGTGTCTGGCATGTTCTAAATCCTTAAGTCCGGTAATTGGTAGGGAAGCTATTATAATTTAAAGGGAGAAATATCTGAACCAGAATTTTGGAATTTCCAAAATGCCTTCAACTTTTCTGAACATTTTCTCGTTCCCAAGTGCTACTTGGAAACTCTTGGCCGCGTTGCGGTCAGCGCCGCATGTTGGCAGTAAATTTACGGTCACTCTCTTCATTTCGTTCACCCATAACAAAATCAAAGATTGGAGGGATTCCCTTGTCTATCGTGTTTTCATGCGGCGCAATACGCTCATGCTATTGCGCCCTATGTTACTGACCGGCTAAAGCCTCCACTCCAACCTACCTTCTATGCTACTAAAAGGTAGAGGTTTTAGCCGGTCAGGTTGGAATGGAGGCTTTAGCCGGTCAGGTTGGAGTGGAGGCTTTAGCCGGTCAGCCGTAGGCGTAACATAACTTATCCAATATACACCCAACCTTAAATAGTCGAAAGTTATTTTTCCTTAACCCATTCATTTAAAAAAGAATCATCCCTTTTGATAACCATGCATAAGTTACGTATTATCGGAGGAGAGTGGCGCGGTCGCAAAATACCCGTTCACGATCAACCTCAGCTCCGTCCAACCCCTGATCGCGTGAGGGAAACTTTGTTCAACTGGATCAATTTGCAAGTGCAAAACAGCCATTGTTTGGACTTGTTTGCAGGTACAGGTGCTTTGGGGATAGAAGCGGCTTCTCGAGGAGCGGCTCAAGTCTGGCTGATCGAAAAGGATCCTTTTTTATGCCAATCCTTACGCCAAATTAGTTTTGCTGCCTCCAAATTGAAGCTCATGCAAACCGATGCCCTCCATTGGCTTCGTCAACCTCCCCCTCAAGCTTTCGATTTGGTATTCCTAGATCCTCCATTTGCGCTTAATTTACTCCCCTCTTGCTGCACTTTACTCACTCAACAAGCTTGGTTAACTCCTCAAGCCAGCGTTTATTTGGAAATGCCCAGTTCTACTCCCCTAGATTGGTTACCTCAAAATTGGCGTGTCAGGCGGCAACTGAAAGCTGGACAGGTGCAAAGCGTGCTGATAGACACTTTTCCCGATTCTAAAAACCACTTTTCTTAATCGCGCCAGTCTGATAACTTATTACCCTTCCTAAACAACCACATAAAAGGCAACTCACATGCCTCAATATACTACAAAAGATATTTGCAATATTGCGTTGGTCGGACACAGCAATGCCGGCAAAACCACGTTGACAGAAACTTTACTTCACCACGCCGGTGCTCTCAATTCTCCGGGAAAAGTAGAAAATGGGAATACCGTCTGTGATTTTGATCCAGTTGAAAAAGCCTATCAACATTCGCTCAGTGCAGCAATTACCCATTTTAATTATCAAAGTACGCATATCAATTTGATTGATACTCCTGGATACCCCGATCTTCTCGGTCATGCCCTGAGCATCTTCCCAGCCGTTGAAACCGTGGCCATCGTCATCAATGCTCAGATCGGCATTGAAATGGTGACACGACGCATGATGGAGCAAGCGGCCCAACGTAAGTTATGTCGACTCCTTATCATCAATAAAATAGACGCTCCTGATCTCAATTTGCAACTTCTCCTTGCCGAAATCAAAAGTGCCTTTGGCACTGAATGTTTGCCGATTAACCTGCCTGCTGAGAATTCTACTAAAGTGGTCGACTGTTTTTTTAATCCCAATGGGGATGCTGATTTCAGCTCAGTACCCGATGCCCACACTAAACTGATCGATCAAGTTGTTGAAGTCGATGAACAATTGATGGCAACCTACCTGGAGCAAGGGGAAGAACTCAGCCCTGAACAACTTCATGCTCCCTTTGAGAAAGCCTTGCGAGAAGGACACCTTGTGCCCATCTGTTTCACCTCCGCTCAAACAGGAACAGGCGTTCCCGAATTACTGAATATCTTCGCAAAACTGATGCCCAATCCTTTGGAAGGCAATCCTCAACCCTTTCTGAAGGGAGAAGGAAATGCTGTGACCTCTTTTCATGCCCAACCCAACCCCAGCTTACATGCCATTGCCCATGTTTTCAAGGTCACTGCCGATCCCTTTATTGGCAAACTGGGCGTATTTCGCATTCATCAGGGTATTATTAACAAGGACAGTCAACTTTATATTGGAGACGCCCGTAAACCCTTTAAAGTCACGCATCTTTTTAAGCTGCAAGGCAAACAACAACTCGAAATTGATCAAGGCATTCCCGGCGACATTTGTGCCGTTGCCAAAATCGATGCCATTCATCTAGATGCCGTATTGCATGATTCTCATGAAGAGGATATGATTCACCTCAAATCGCTTGACTTTCCGGCTCCCATGTATGGACTTGCGATCTCCCCCAAACGACAAGGGGATGAGCAAAAAGTCAGCCTCACTTTACAAAAACTGCAAGGAGAAGACCCCTGTTTACTGGTGGAACATGACAGTGCGCTCAACCAAACTGTCCTGCGGGGACTCGGAGAATTTCATCTGCGCATTATTTTGGAGAAAATGCAGAAACACTACAATGTTGAAGTGGACACTCAACCTCCCAAAATTCCCTATAGAGAAACCATCAGTATACTTGCAGAAGGTCATCATCGTCATAAAAAACAGACCGGAGGTGCCGGTCAGTTTGGGGAAGTCTTCTTAAAAGTGGAACCCCTGCCCAGAGGCGCAGGCTTTGAATTTGTCGATGCCACAGTTGGAGGCTCAATACCCTCCGTTTACATTCCAGCCATTCAAAAAGGCATTCAACAAATCCTTGAAACTGGAGCTATTGCCGGATATCGCATGCAGGACATCCGAGCCACCGTTTATGACGGTAAGTACCACTCTGTCGACTCCAAGGAAATTGCCTTTGTATCGGCAGGGAAAAAAGCTTTTTTGGATGCTGTTCACAAAGCCAAACCTTTGATTTTAGAACCGATTGTCAAAGTACAAGTCACTGTACCCAATGAATACATAGGGGCTATCAGTGGCGATTTATCTTCTAAAAGAGGAAGAATTCAAGGCTCTGACATTCGTCCCCCCAATTTGATCTGCGTTAAAGCCGAAGTTCCACTCGGCGAACTGACCCATTATCAAACCGAATTGAAATCCTCAACAGGGGGACATGGATTCTTCAGCATGGAATTTAGTCACTACGAACCGGTACCTTATCCCTTCCAACAACATCTGGTTGCCCAATTCAAACCCGTTGAAACTGAAGAATAAATTCACTTTGATAACCATGCATAAGTTACGTATTATCGTAAGCTGGAGTGGAGGCTTTAGCCGGTCAAGGTCCAAACCCCACAATTAAGCTGGAGTAGAGGCTTTAGCCGGTCAAGGTCCAAACCCCACAATTAAGTTGGAGTGGAGGCTTTAGCCGGTCAAGGTCCAAGGACTGAACCCCACAATTAAGCTGGAGTAGAGGCTTTAGCCGGTCAAGGTCCAAACCCCACAATTAAGTTGGAGTGGAGGCTTTAGCCGGTCAAGGTCCAAGGCCCGAACCCCACAATTAAGCTGGAGTGGAGGCTTTAGCCGGTCAAGGTCCAAGGCCCGAACCCCACAATTAAGCTGGAGTGGAGGCTTTAGCCGGTCAAGGCTGAACCACAATCTTGCGAACGATGGGCTGACCGGAAGCCCATCCTACCCGTGTTAATCACTATTCACCACTTTACGAGCACCGACTATGTCTTTTCCCTTTCAAAAAGTAGCCCTGTTAATGGGGGGCACTTCATCTGAGCGTGCTATTTCCCTCCACAGTGCCCACGCAGTTCAACAAGCTCTACTTCGTAACCACATCCAAGTCACCGCTTTTGACACCGCAGAACCCTATCTGATCCCCTTATTGGAAGGGAAATTTGAAGCCGTATTCATTGCTTTACACGGTCGAGGAGGAGAAGATGGCAGTTTGCAAGGACTACTGGAATCTTTGAAACTCCCTTATACAGGGACCGGAGTTTTGGGCTCAGCCTTGGCCATGGACAAATACCGCACCAAGTTACTATGGCAGGCCGCCCACCTGCCCACTCCGCCCTCATATTTGACTAAATCCATTGAACAATTACAAACCTTAGCCCCTCAATTGACCTACCCCGTGGCCGTGAAACCGACTGCCGAAGGATCGAGTGTCGGCATTAGCAAAGTAGCCCACCCTCAACAACTCTTATCCGCTTGGAAACTCGCAGCAGCTTATGGTCCCGTACTGATAGAACAATGGATCCAAGGTCCAGAGTACACGGTGGCCCTGTTGGATGCAGAAGCGTTGCCTGTTATTAGGTTAGAGACTCCGCGGGGGTTTTACGACTACCAGGCCAAATACCAAGATCCTCAAACCCGTTATTATTGTCCCTGTGGGTTACCCAAAAAAGAGGAGCAGGCTTTGCAAGAACTCGCTTTACAGGCCTTCCAACTCCTGCCTGGACGTTCTTGGGGACGCATTGATTTAATGTGTGACCCCCACGGCCAACCCTGGCTACTTGAAGCCAATACCGTTCCTGGCATGACCGATCACAGTCTTGTGCCCAGGGCTGCCCAAGCTGCCGGACTCAACTTCGACCAATTAGTACTGCGTATTTTAACCTCTGCCCAAATTAACTTATCCATTGATTGATAACCTATGTACAAACTGGGGCTACTGCTCATCAACCTCCTTACCTTAAGCTATCCGTTGAGCGCAATATTAACCCACTACCAACTGCATGGCGGCCACCAAACCCCATCTCAGCACCTGCGCGCGGTCCTCGCCCCCTACCTCACTCTGAATTATTATCAACTCGACCGGTCGGCTTTGGAAGCTGCCGTCCTTCAATTGCCTTGGGTGAAATCGCTTAATCTACAACGCCGCTTAACTACTCCCTTTACCTTACACATAACTATAGAAGAGCATATTCCATTATGCTTGTGGGGAGGAGACTCTACTCTACTCAGTCAATATCAAGTTCTCAGTACCGATGGGCAGGCACTCTCCATTCCCGCCACTGACCCTTACTTAGAGTACTGGAAAACCGCCCATCATCCTCCTGTCTTACAGGGGAGGCTGCCTCAAATACTCACTATTTACGCACACTACGTTCAGCAACTGCAGGGCAGTTTTTTAACAATACAACGAGTGCACTGCCCAACACCCACCCACTGCCAGCTACAACTCAATAAGGGATATATTCTTCATCATAACCCTCAAAAAAACCCCAAGGCACTGGAACAATTTGCTAAAATAGCCCCCCAACTATCGGAATCTCCTCCTATTCATATTGACTTACGGCATCGACAGGGCATCGCCGTCACCAACCAACCACAGTAAAGAAACAAGGAAAATGGGGTTTATACCTTTTCTGTTCACAACAACCCCAAAACTCACCAGAAAATAGGGCACAATGGCGTTAGCATATTGCGCCACATAAAAATGCGACAACAACACAACTAACTACTTCTCATGCCGGCAGAAAATACCGCGCAATAGCGTTAATGTATTGCGCCGCATGAAAACACCACAATAACACAATTAACTTCTCATGCCGGCAGAAAATACCGCGCAATAGCGTTAATGTATTGCGCCGCATGAAAACACCACAACAACACAATTAACTCCTCATGCCGGCAGTATTTAATCTACACCATCATATTAATACAGAAGAGCCCATCCATGGCCAGAGAAAAAAACCTCATCGTCGGACTCGACATCGGTACCTCTAAGATCGTCGCCATTGTCGGAGAAGCCAACCCCGAAACCAATGACATCGAAATTATCGGCATAGGGCAACATCCTTCTAGGGGACTCAAAAAAGGCGTGGTTGTCAACATCGAGGCCACCATCCACTCCATACAACGCGCAGTCGAAGAAGCCGAACTCATGTCCGGCTGTGAGATCCATTCAGTATACACTGGCATTGCTGGCAATCACATACGCAGCATGAACTCCCATGGCATCGTCGCCATACGTGACAAAGAAGTCACTCAAGATGACATTGATCGCGTCATTGACGCGGCGCGGGCAGTGGCAATTCCCGCTGATCAACGCATCATACACGTCATTCCTCAGGAATACAACATTGACCATCAAGAAGGAATACGTGAGCCCATTGGCATGACTGGCACTCGTTTAGAGGCAAAGGTACACCTTGTTACCGGAGCTGCCAGCGCTGCCCAGAACATCATCAAATGTATACGGACCTGTGAACTCGAAGTTGATGACGTCATCCTCCAACAACTCGCCTCCAGTGAGGCCGTCCTTACTCAGGACGAAAAAGAACTCGGCACCTGCCTAATTGACATTGGCGGGGGAACCACGGATATTGCCATCTACACCGAGGGCGCCATACGGTATACTGCTGTGATTCCCATTGCCGGCGACCAAATCACCAATGACATTGCTGTTGCCATGCGCACCCCCACCCAATACGCTGAGAATATTAAGATCAAGTATGCCTGCGCACTGGCTCATCTGGCTAACCCCGACGAAACCATTGAAGTCCCCAGTGTCGGTGCCCGTCCTCCACGTTACCTCGCTCGACAGACTCTTGCCCAAGTCGTCGAACCCCGTTACGAAGAACTACTGGGATTTGTCCAAGACAAGATCAGAAGGAGCGGTTATGAAGACCTCATTGCCGCAGGGATTGTCCTCACCGGCGGCAGTGCAAAAATGGACGGTGTCGTCGAACTGGCTGAAAGAGTATTTCAAGTTCCCGTCCGGATTGGCTATCCCAAAAGAGTGACCGGCTTGATTGACGTAGTTAAAAATCCCTGTCATGCCACCGGCGTTGGATTACTGTTGTTTGGACACCAACACCGCTATCAGAGAGTGTCTGAAATCACCCCTCACCTCCCTCAACATCGACTTTGGGGACGTATAAAAAACTGGCTCCAAGGTAACTATTAACGAATCAACTCTGAATCAAAAAGGAAATTCACCATGCCCTTCGAACTCATGGACACCTACAGTCAAAACGCCACTATCAAGGTTATTGGAGTCGGCGGAGGCGGCGGCAATGCTGTTGAACATATGTTGAAAGGCAATATTGAAGGTGTGGAATTCATCTGCGCCAACACCGACGCTCAAGCACTTAAAAACTCTTCTGCCCGGACCATTTTACAACTTGGTACGGATGTGACCAAAGGTCTCGGTGCCGGGGCCAATCCTGAAATCGGTCAGCAAGCCGCTCTTGAAGACCGTGAACGAATTATGTCAGTACTCGAGGGTACCGACATGGTGTTTATAACTGCCGGTATGGGGGGAGGCACTGGCACCGGTGCCGCTCCAGTTGTCGCTCTAGTTGCTAAAGAACTCGGAGTATTAACCGTAGCTGTAGTCACCCGCCCATTCCCTTTTGAAGGCAAAAAACGTGGACTCGTTGCCGAAGAGGGCATCCAAGAGTTGTCTAAACATGTTGATTCCCTAATTGTCATCCCCAATGAAAAATTACTCACTGTACTGGGCAGAGATACGACTTTATTGGATGCTTTCAAGGCTGCCAATAATGTGCTGTATAGCGCAGTGCAGGGTATCTCTGAACTTATCACGCGCCCAGGATTGATCAATGTCGATTTTGCCGACGTAACTACTGTTATGCAGGAAATGGGTATGGCCATGATGGGTACTGGGTATGCTAAAGGAGAGGGTAGAGCTCGAAAAGCTGGCAATGAAGCGATTTCCAGTCCTCTACTCGAAGATGTCGATCTGACTGGGGCTCGCGGTATTTTGGTCAATATGACTGCCGGTACTGATCTGAGTATTGGTGAGTTCGAGGAGATGGGGGATGTTATTGAGGAATTCGCTTCGGAGAATGCTACTGTCGTAGTTGGGACGGTGCTAGATCCAGATATGACGGATGAATTGCGAGTGACGGTGATTGCTACTGGGGTCGGTACTGCTCATCGGAGTTCTGCCAGTTTGGGTAAGGCTCAACAGGAAGAGCGTCCTTCAGTTAGAATGGTTGGACGAACTTCTGCAAAACCGGATAAAGCGGCTAAAGTTGTTGATTATAAAGAACATGATAAACCGTCGGTTACTCGTTTGCCTACTCCTCCCCATCGCGTCAGCGATAATTCTGAGTCTAATGATAGCCACTCCAGTGATTATTTGGACATACCGGCTTTTCTGCGACGACAAGCCGATTGAAGGTTTGGAAATTTTCAATGGCGCCGAATAACGGATAATCAATATTTGATCTTATGTTATTGATATTGAGGTTTAAATAAGATCTGGCGCCCAATTTGCTTAAACTATACCCCATTCACTACTCACTCTACATTTAACCCACCATGTTCAATCAACGAACTCTAAAAAACACGATTAAAGCGACTGGTGTCGGATTACACACTGGCCACAAAGTCTACCTTACTCTGAAACCTGCCCCAGTAGATACGGGTATTGTTTTTAGACGTATAGATCTGCGACCTACTGTACAAATTAAGGCGTTGGCCGAGAATGTCGGCGATACTCGGTTATCGACTACTCTAGTTAAAGGTGCCGTCAGGATTGCAACTGTCGAACATCTGCTTTCGGCATTGGCCGGTTTAGGTATTGACAATGTTATTATTGATCTCAGCGCAGAAGAAGTGCCAATTATGGACGGCAGCGCTGGACCTTTTGTATTTTTGATTCAATCCGCCGGTATTGAGGAACAAGTTGCCCCTAAACGATATTTGCGCATAAAACAGCCTATTCAGGTAGAAGAGGCTGGCAAATGGGCCCGTTTTGAACCTTTTGAAGGTATTAAAATACGCTTCAAAATCGATTTTGATCATCCTGTATTTAGACGCACTCCTCAGATTGCAGAAATTGATTTTTCTAAAGCCTCTTATGTGAAGGAAATCAGTCGAGCTCGTACTTTTGGCTTTATGCGGGATATCGAGAGTTTGCGCGAGAAAAAACTGGGGATGGGAGGCAGTTTGGATAATGCGCTGGTTATGGATGATTATCGTATTCTTAATGAAGATGGTTTAAGATATCCTGATGAATTTGTGAAACACAAAATATTGGATGCGATTGGCGATCTTTATTTATTGGGGCACAGTCTAGTGGGATCCTTCACTGGCTATAAATCTGGACACCATTTAAATAATCAACTTTTACGTACTTTGTTAGCCAATCCTGCTGCTTGGGAGATAATTACTCTCGAAAAAAATCCCCAACAGTCCACAGAATGGCCGCACCCACACCCTATACCAATTTAAAACCTGTATAATCCAAATTTGGCTGTCCCCTTGCTAAAATACTTAAGAGGGGTTTTTCCATGTATCACATCAAATTGCAAAGTGCCTACCGCTGGCCGGCTAAAGCCTCCACTCCACTGTTATGGGGACTTTGGATAAACTTTGATGATTACTTCCTTAATAAGATGAGAATCTGGCGTTGCGTTTTCCTCACAACTCCAATGGGCTAACAGAGACGGAATTCTAAAACGCAACTGAGTGGCCCAACTTGCTGAATCTACGTATATTACCATCCGCCCATTTTGAAAATTGGCCACCCAACAATGACTATTCAAAGGAGATCCTAGATGAAGTTTTAATTCTGCCTGTAAACAATTGAGTAACTGGCAATGACGGTATAAGGACTGTAAAGTCCCCTTAGAAGCCAATAATAAATCACCCACTGATTTTAACATAATGGAGTACCATTTAAGAGGTAACTGAATTCGCATGTATATCTTAAGTAAACCCAACTCTCAAAAGCAATACACCCGCTATGCCACTCAAGCTGCAATAGCCGGTGCCTCTCTGTTATTAACTTTACTCGGTAGCGTTCCCTACGCAGCTTATCAGTATCAGCAGTATCCTCAAAAAGCTACCCACCGTTCAGTGGTTCAAAATAATGCACAACAAAAGGCGCATGCTCGCCAACTGAAAACCTTATCCACTAAAAGACGTCATTTGGATAGACTGACTCAGTCCTTGCTGACTAAAGAACCGGCGTCTAAAAGTACTTTGTCTTGGGAAGAAGTGATTGCTGCGGAAGGGGGTAATCGCCCTTCCAAAAATACGTCCCAGTTAGCAAGACGACCTCAACCGATTGAAAATAGGATCGCCTCCATCGCTTTTCCCTCCCCAGCAAATTTCGCTTTCGTCGACAAACCTTTGAACATCCCGACGACCCGAGCGATGGCTGGCAATCTGCCCATGGGTTGGCCAGCTGCATCTGGTTATGTATCTTCCAATTACGGTTGGCGTGGCAGACGCATGCACTACGGTATCGACATTGCCGCCAGGTTGGGAGCGGAAGTGCTTGCAGTGGATGATGGAATCGTCACTATATCAAAGAGTATGCGCGGTTATGGTAAAATTGTAGAGGTGGAACACGGTGGTATTTACAGTACCCGTTACGCTCATAATAGTAAAAACTTGGTCAAAGTAGGTGATCGAGTTAGACGGGGACAAGTTATCGGTTTGGTAGGAGCAACAGGTAGGGCTACGGGAACTCATATTCATTTTGAAGTGCGCCAGTATGGGAAACCCATCAATCCGCGTCAATACTTGAACGTGGCCAGTGACTTCCGGCTTTCGGATAATCGTTTGTTGTCCCTGAGATAAATCACGCCCCTTTGATTGAGAATTGCCAATCGACCCCTTGCACCATTCGCAATTCTCGATCTTTTTTCCCACTTCCCCCACTTTCTCTACCGGCTAAAGCCTCCATTCTATTTATGACTATTATCAATAAGTTGTTTGGCAGTTTTCTTTCTTCCCCTACTTTTTTTACCGGCTAAAGCCTTCACTCCATTTATGAATATTATCAAAAAGTTGTTTGGCAGTCGTAATGACCGACTGATTAAGCGTATGTTTAGGACAGTCCAACTGATTAATGAGTTGGAAAAGAGTATGCAACTCCTGACTGGTGAGGAACTGGCTGCCAAAACCGCTGAGTTTCAGCAGCGTGTTTCGAACAGTGAACCTCTTGAAAATTTACTCCCCGAAGCTTTTGCCGTAGTCCGAGAAGTGGCAAAACGGGAGTTAAATATGCGCCATTTCGATGTACAGTTGATTGGTGGTATGGTTCTCCATCAAGGTAAAATTGCTGAAATGCGCACTGGTGAGGGTAAAACTTTAGTGGCCACTCTCCCCGCTTATCTTAATGCCTTGTCCGGTAATGGCGTCCATATTATCACGGTCAATGAGTACTTAGCGCGTCGTGATGCAGAATGGATGGGTAAAATTTACGGTTTCCTCAACTTAAAAGTAGGTGTCACTGTCTCTAATCTGAGCACAGAAGAGAAACGAGCAACCTACGCTGCAGACATTACTTACGGCACAAATAATGAGTTTGGTTTTGATTATCTGCGCGACAATATGGCATTTCGTCCTACGGACAGGGTGCAACGGGGTCTCAATTTTGCGATTGTCGACGAAGTGGATTCCATTTTAATTGATGAAGCCCGAACTCCACTGATCATCTCTGGTCCCACTGACGACAATTCTGAACTCTACCAACATATTGATAAGATTATTCCTTTCCTGCATCCTCAGGAACAAGAGCCCCAAAAGGACGATGTCGAGGAAATCCCCGGAGATTATTATGTTGATGAGAAAAGTCGCCAAGTTGTGCTCAGTGAGGCGGGTCATCAAAAAGTAGAGGAGCTGTTGGGCAAAGAGGGTTTACTAAAGCCCGGGGCCAGTCTCTATGATGCCGGCAATATCACTCTCATGCACCATGTCAGCGCTGCCTTGCGAGCCCATACTCTATTTCACAAGGACATCGATTATATTGTCAGCAACAATCAAATTGTGATTGTGGATGAATTCACCGGACGCACCATGCCAGGCCGGCGTTGGTCAGAAGGTCTTCATCAGGCAATTGAGGCTAAGGAATATTTGAAAGTCCAAAATGAAAATCAAACTTTGGCTTCGATCACCTTTCAAAATCTATTTCGACTTTATAAGAAACTTTCAGGCATGACGGGTACAGCAGACACCGAAGCCTATGAATTTCAACAAATTTATGGATTGGAAGTCACCGTTATTCCCACTCACAAACCCATGATTCGGGAAGATAAACCAGACTTGGTATTCCTCACTGCCCAAGAGAAATACGGGGCGATCATCGAAGATATCAAAGACTGTCAGCATCGGGGTCAACCCGTGCTTGTTGGAACGACGTCGATTGAAAGTTCTGAGTTAATTTCCAAAATGCTTAAAAAAGATGGCTTTGTGCATCAGGTACTCAATGCCAAATACCATGAACAGGAAGCTGAAATTGTCGCTCAAGCAGGCAGTCCTGGCGCGGTCACTATTGCCACCAATATGGCAGGTCGCGGGACTGATATTGTGCTGGGAGGCAATTTGCAAGCTGAATTTAAGGTCCTTGGGGGAGAAGAAAAAATACCTTCAGAGCGGGTTGACCAGATGCGCCTAGAATGGCAGAAGCGCCATAATCAAGTCGTGGACAGTGGCGGTTTGCATATCATTGGTACTGAACGGCACGAATCTCGCCGCATTGATAACCAATTGCGGGGTCGGTCGGGTCGACAAGGGGATCCAGGCTCCAGTCGTTTCTATCTCTCTTTGCAGGACAATCTCATGCGAATTTTTGCCTCAGATCGGGTAGCCGGTCTTATGCAGAAACTGGGCATGGAACAAGGCGAGGCGATTGAGCATCGTTGGGTAACCAAGGCTATTGAGAATGCTCAACGTAAGGTCGAAGGGCGCAATTTTGACATTCGCAAACAGTTATTGGAGTATGATGATATCGCCAATGACCAGCGCAAGGTCATTTATGAACAACGCAATGAGCTGATGGATGAGTCCAGTATTGCAGAAACTATCAAATTGATTCGGCATGGAGTACTGATGGAATTGATTGACTCTTATATTCCCCCACAAAGTTTGGAGGAATTATGGAATATACCCGGCTTGGAGAAGGCATTGGAGGACAGCTTTTTAGTTCGTCTGCCCGTAGCCCACTGGTTGGAAGAGGACAGTCATTTATATGAGGAGCCGTTGCGCCGAAAAATTGAAGACGCTATTGTGGAAATCTACGAAGCGAAGGAAAAAATGGCAGGCAGCGAAACTATGCGCCAATTTGAGAAGGCCGTCATGTTACAAGTCTTAGACTCTCACTGGAAAGAGCATTTGGCTGCCATGGATTACCTGAGACAGGGTATTCATTTACGCAGTCTTGCGCAAAAGAATCCCAAACATGAGTTTAAGCGGGAAGCGTTTGAAATGTTTCAACGGATGTTGGACAGCATTAAGCGAGAAGCAGTTGAGTATATTTCCAAGGTACAAGTCCGGACGCAATCGGATGTAGAAGCCGTGGAGGAACAACGTCGAAAAGCCGCTGCTGTGCAATATCAACACGCCAGTTTCGCAGCTTTTTCTGGAGGACAACGAGAAGAAGAAGCGCCTCCAGAGGGAGAAATGGTGCAAAAACAACCTTTTGTGCGTGATCATCCTAAAGTAGGACGCAACGATCCCTGTCCTTGCGGTTCCGGCAAGAAATATAAGCAATGTCATGGTAAATTAGCGTAAAGCATGTCATCAAATGATGGCCACCCAATTCCTACCCTGTTATTCAGTGAAGAAAATCTCTGTTGGAGTGAATTCTTTGTTGGAATGGAGGCTTTAGCCGGCCAGCGGTAGACGTAGGGAATTCTCCGTTGAAGTGGAGGCTTTAGCCGGCCAGTGGTAGACATAGGGAATTCTCTGTTGGAGTGGAGGCTTTAGCCGGCCAGTGGTAGACATAGGGAATTCTCTGTTGGAGTGGAGGCTTTAGCCGGCCAGCCGTAGGCATCGCCCCCCACACATAAATTGCAAAGCGTCTACCGCTGACCGGCTAAAGCCTCCACTCCAACGTACTTTAACTGAATGGCAGGTAATGGTAGGATGGGTAACTGCTTTATTCAGGGAGAATCCCAGACTTCCTCAACAAGGCCTCAATTTCTGGAGGGCGCCCGCGGAATCGCACAAACAATGTCATAGGATCTTCTGAGCCTCCCTTTTCTAAAATATGATGCAAAAATTCCAACCCGGTTTGCCGATCAAAAATTCCGCGTTCCTCAAATTTTGAAAAAGCATCGGTAGACAACACTTCAGCCCATTTATAACTGTAATAACCCGCTGCATAGCCACCTGAAAAAATATGCGAAAAACTGTGTTGAAAACGATTAAATCGCGGGGGAATAAGCACTGCCACTTGTGCTCGAACTTCATCCAACACAGTTTGGATCTGCAGATCGGTGTGATAATGAGCATGTAACCGTAAGTCAAACAAAGCAAACTCTAATTGGCGAACCATGAACAATCCGGCTTGGAAATTCTTCGCCGCTACCATTTTTTGATACAAATTTTCTGGCAATGGTGCCCCAGTTTGATAATGACCCGCAAACAAATCCAAAGCCGCCTTTTCCCAAGCCCAACTTTCCAAAAATTGACTGGGCAATTCCACTGCATCCCAAGCCACGCCATAAGTCCCAGCCACCGGTGCATAATCAACTTGTGTTAATACATGATGCAGACCATGCCCAAACTCATGAAATAAAGTTGTCACTTCCTGATGGGTCAACAAACAAGGCACATCCCCTACAGGTGGCGTAAAATTACACACCAAATAAGCCACTGGAAGCTGTAGCCCTCGTTCTGTACGATGTCGACTGATACAATCATCCATCCAAGCCCCACTGCGTTTTCCCTGGCGCGCAAACAAATCTATGTAAAATTGCCCCCGCACCTGTCCCGATTCATCAACCACTTCAAAAAATTGAACTTCTGGGTGCCAAACATCCACTCCCACTCGTTCTCGAATGTGCATGTTGAACAATAATTCGATGATTTTAAACAAGCCGTTGAGCACTTTGGACAGGGGAAAATAAGGCCGCAAATCTTCTTGAGACAAAGCATAGCGGTGTAGACGCAATTTTTCTGAATAGTAGGGAACATCCCACAGTTCCAAGTGCTCCATTCCACAATGGTCCCGAGCAAAATCGCGCAATTCAGCCAAATCCTGCAGGGCCATATGACGAGAACGTTGAGCCAAATCCAACAGAAAATCTTCCACTTGCTCAATAGATTCAGCCATTTTAGTGCTGAGAGAATATTCCGCATAATTCTTAAAACCAAGTAACACAGCCAATTCATGGCGCAACGCCAAGATCTTCTCCATCACAGGGCCATTGTCCCACTGCCCAGCTTGAGGACCCTGATCAGAGGCACGAGTTGTATAGGCAGTGTATATTTCCTGACGCAAATTCCGATCATCCAAATAATTCATTGTAGGCAAATAACTGGGCAGATCCAAAGTCAACAACCAACCTGGCAACTCTCGTTCTTCCGCTCTTTGTTTGGCCAAATTCTTCGCTGATTCTGGCAAGCCACTCAATTGAGACTCTTCAGTAATAGATTTGCTCCAGCCCTGAGTTGCATCCAACAATTGCTCATGATATTGAGTGCTCAATTCAGAAAGACTCTGTTGAATTTGAGTATAACGTTGTTGCTGCTCAGGATTGAGATGAATGCCTGACAAGCGAAAATCCCGCAATTCATGCTCAATCACTGTCTGTTGAGCCCGCTCAAGTCCTTGAAAAGAAGGATGATTGGCAATGCTCTGATAAGCAAGATACAAACCTTGGTGATGTCCCAGTTCACTGCGATAAGCGGAAAGTAAAGGCAAACACTGCTTATAAGCCTCTCGTAATTCCGCTGAATCAGCAACTCCTTGCAAATGACCAACAATTGACCACACCCGCCGCAATCGATCATCTAATTCATTCAACTGCTGCACAAAATTATCCCAACTGTAAGGCTGAGCATAAATTACCAACTGAGTAATATGGTGACGATTATCCTGTAAAATTTGCGTAATGGCTGGAACGATATGCTCTGGTTTAAGTTGGGAAAAAGGCGGTAAACCGCTCATGGTCAATAATGGGTTTGACATAATAGTAGCCGTTGCACAAGTGATTTGATATGAATTAAGTTAAAATAGAGCTCTTGCAAAAGTATGCGATCATGAAAAAATAAGAGTTGCGCATCAGTTAAGACACGTTGGAGTGGAGGCTTTAGCCGGCCAGCGGTAGGTCCTTAGACTGGAGTCCTTGGAGTGGAGGCTTTAGCCGGCCAGCGGTAGGCTCTTGCAATTTGTGTATGTGGGATGAGGCCTACGGCTGATCGGCTAAAGCCTCCACTCCACCACCGGCTAAAGCCTCCACTCCAACGGAGATTCCCCTTTTATTTTTTCGTATCGCATCATTTACTTTTGCAAGAAGTCTAATATAGAAACAAGAAATTAATCTGAAAAACAATTATTTTAAACCAATAGGAATAATAAGTTGACAAATTTGCCCCCTCCTGATTACAATGAAGGACAAAAAAAAGCGCTTCAGAATTCCAATAGCATTGGACTTCAAAAGCGCTGAAACCACCAAAGGAGGATGATGGAGGAGATTGGATCCCACAACTGACGAGTTATCACTCAGTTTTCCAAATCGTTCCATTTGGAAAAATGGGGGCAGTAAACTGGGGATATTCAGAAAACTTGTGCACTGCAACATAAGAATAATCACTGAAAAGCAGGTTGTCAAGAATTTAACTCCCAAATCAATAAAAAAAGTTGATGTCCACCTTAAATAAGGTAATAAGTTGTACAACTCAAGCCTAAAGAAGAGAAGTATAAACTTCAGTTTATACTCCTCATAAGATGGACGATTAAACTCCATCAACCACATTGAGGGGAGACACTTTTGTTCAAAGCTTGCTGGTAAAGCGTCATAGCCTGATTCATTTCTCGATTTAAATCTGTGATACGAGTGGTGTGCGAAGGATGAGTTGACATAAATTCTGGTGTTTCTGCATTATTACTTCCCTGACTCATATTCTGCCACAGTTGTACACTTTCTCTGGGATCAAATCCCGCATTCGCCATCAATCTCAAGCCCAGCAAATCGGCTTCACTTTCTTGTGTACGGCTATAAGGCAGTAATATTCCAAATTGAATACCTACTCCCAACAAGCCCATCACAAATTGACCTCTTTCAGTTTGCGGACTCCCCAATGCAGATTGCGCTAATACCATACCTTGCTCAAGTGCAAATTCTTGAGAAACTCTCTCATTACCGTGGTCAGCCAAAACATGAGCAACCTCATGACTGATAACCGTAGCCAACTGGTGCTGGTTTTTAGCCACGTTCAACATGCCTGTGTATACTCCAACTTTCCCTCCAGGTAAGGCAAAAGCGTTGGCTGTGTCTTCTCGAAAAACCGCCACTTCCCAGCTGCGGGTAGCACTGCCACTGACTTTGATCACTGAACTGGCAATACAATTGATGTAACCATTTACCTGAGGACTGTTTTCCAATGGTGTTTTTTGTTTGACATTCTCAAATGCTTGAGCCCCCATAAGACTCAATTGTTCTTCTGGCATAAGTACCAATTGGGAACGACCCAATGGAGAAGTAGCACAACTCAGTAATAGCCAAAAACTTACGTTGAATAATAACCAGTGTTTAAGCATAATTAACTTCCATGAAGTAGATAATAAAAGACAAATTATAACTCGCTTAGCAATGAGGCAATCATTTTTTCCGCTTGCTTCAAATAGTTACCTCCAAACAAGTTAAGATGATTAAGAACATGATACAACTTGTACAAATTTTTCCGAATACTGTACCCAGGGTCTAAGGGCCAACGCTCCTGATAGGCTTCATAAAAACTTCGCGGAAATCCTCCGAACAATTCAGTCATGGCCAAATCCGTTTCCCGATCTCCATAATAGACTGCAGGGTCAAAGATCACCGGCTGTCCTTGCATATCCTGAGCATAATTCCCAGACCATAAATCGCCATGTAATAATGAAGAATGAGGCTGATAATGGCCGAAAAACCCATGCAAATCTGCGAGTAAACGTTCCCCAATGGTTTGTAAACTACTGTATCCATTGCGACTGGCCAACTGCAATTGATAACCCAATCGTTGATGGCGCCAAAATTCTACCCAATTTTCCTCTAAATTATTTTTCTGCAGAGTCAGTCCCAAATAGTTGTTGCGATACCAGCCAAACGGCACTTTGGAGACTTGATGCATCACCGCCAATTGCTGACCCAATAAAATGCTGGCAGAGGTGGTAATATCTGTTTTTAGGGTGATATATTCCATGACCAAATAAGCATGTTGCTCAGTGGTCCCCCAACATAAGGGCAAAGGCACTTTGATAACAGCCGGTTGTCCCAATTCTGCTAAACCAGCGGCTTCGGCAGCAAAAAATTCAAAATGAGGATGACAATTGATTTTCACAAAATAATTTTGATTTCCTCCCTCAAGTCGGTAAGCAGTATTGGTGGTCCCCCCCACAATGTTGTAGAGGGTGTCCATTTGAAAATGACTGCCATTGGCCTGACTAATGTGGCGAGCAATGGTTTGCCAATCAACAGGATGGTCATTCATAGTGAGTTCATTCCCATGTCAATAGATCAGTTTAAACAACCCGTTTTCATCTTTCGTTGAGGGCAAATGGTGATTTTATCAAAGAATGACGGCTTATACAAGTCTAAGACCTGTGACTATTCTAAAATTGCCGGGTAAGGTTTATAGCCATCAAGACATTCGGTGAGCAGGGAATTCAATTGTTTTGCCTGCGTGCGTAACGCTTCCCATTCCCAGATCTGTTGACCATACAGGGCATTTAAGCGAGTCTTAGCAATTTCTGGAAATGGAAAATCAGCCAATTCTCTAACCAACTGATAAACTCCCATCCGATCATGGCACACCAATAGACAATCGCAACCTGCTTCCAGAGCCCGCAGAGCCCGAGTCACTGGATCTCCAACAATCGCAGCGCCTGCCATGCTTAAATCATCTGAAAACACAGCCCCCTGAAAACTCAATTGCTGTCGCAACACTTCTAAAATCCAAGTTTTAGAGAATCCAGCCGGTTGGGCATCAATGGCTGGATAAATCACATGAGCCATCATCAGAGCTGGCAATCCTTGGGCTATCATTTGCTGAAATGGGAACAAATCAACCTCCAACTCTGACCAAGGTCGGGAATCAATCGGCACTGCCACATGAGAATCGGCAACCACTGAACCATGACCAGGAAAATGCTTACCCACCGCAGCCATGCCTGCCTGTCGCATCCCATTCACCAACGCTTGAGCCAAATTGACAATGACCGCAGGCTCAGCGTGGAATGCTCGATCTCCAATCACCGTGCTAATTCCCCTGCCCAAATCCAATACCGGCGTAAAACTCAGATCGATGTCCACTGCTCGCAACTCAACTGCCAACAATTTACCCACCTGCTCAGTGAGCTCACAAGCTTGTTTTGGGTCCCGGTCATATAACGTTCCCAACTGTTCCATTGCAGGCAATTTCACAAATGGCGCCCGCAATCTCTGCACCCGCCCACCCTCTTGATCAATCGTAATCAATAACGGACGTATTGAACGAATTTCTGCAGTCAACTTCTTCAATTGCACAGGATTTTCATAATTGCGGGCGAACAAAATGACCCCCCCAATCACTGGAGACTGCAACAATTCAAACTCCTCTGCAGTCAAATTGAACCCCGTTATATCCACCATCAAAGGCCCCGTGACCATCTTAAAACACTCCCTTGTTATTCAAAAATGCCGAATATTCCTTATCCTGAGACAAAATATGATTCACCAACCACTCATTTAAAAATGTCAAAATTGCATTGGAAATGTTATAATCCCCCTCTCTAAAACGAATCTGCAAATCCAACAACTGAATCGACAACTCCAAATGCTGCTTCTTATGCTCCTCCTTGAAAGGAAAATCATACAGTTCCAATAACGACTCCTCAGCTCTGAAATGATAATCAGTGTATTCCGCCAATTCGACAAAAATCCGTCTGAGAGTCGGCTTACCCGCTTGCCCAGCCACCGCCTCATGAACCTGGTTTAAAATAGCAATCAACCGCCGATGCTGCTCATCGAATAACTGAATACCCACACTGTACTCTTCCTGCCACTCTATGTAAGGCATGATTTATTCCTCCACAATAGTATTTCTTTACAAAAACTGGCTTTAATCTTCCTCAGTTCCCTCTCAAACAAGAAGGGATTATAGTTGGACCCAATCGATCAACCCCCTCAATTATCCCTATGAATACGTATAATTCTACCGAACATACACCTTCTATGCAGCACTATCTCAGCCTCAAAGTCGATTATCCGGATAGACTGCTATTTTACCGCATGGGAGACTTTTATGAACTATTTTTTGAAGATGCTCAAAAAGCGGCTAAACTCTTGGATATCACACTGACTTCCCGTGGTAAGGGACCCCAAGGACAAAATATTCCCATGGCTGGCATACCCTATCATGCCCTAGACAACTACCTGGCAAAGTTAGTACGCTTAGGAGAATCTGCCGTCATCTGTGAACAAATTGGTGACCCCGCCACCAGTAAGGGACTGGTTGATCGCAAAGTAACCCGCATCATCACCCCAGGCACTTTGACCGACGAAGCTCTGTTAGAAGAGCGACAAGACAGCCTACTTTTAGCCATTCATGCCCAAGAGCCTACCATTGGCATTGCCACCCTTGACCTGTCCACCGGTCGCTTCAATCTCATTGAAATCAATGGACAAACTCAACTCATCAGCGAATTGGAACGACTGCGACCCGCCGAAATTCTCATCAGCGAACACTGTCCACTGTCACTGCCCAATTCCCTCACTTTACGCAGACAACCCGCCTGGTATTTCGCACGAGACACTGCCCAACGATTGCTGACCCAACAATTTGGCACTCGAGACCTACAAGGATTTGGATGTGAGCACCTGGATGTAGCCCTTTGTGCCGCCGGTTGCCTATTGCAATATGCCCAAAACACCCAAAAAACAGCCCTGCCTCATCTGCAAGGTCTCCATTGGGAACGTAGGGAAGACAGCATCTACATGGATGCCGCCACCCGCCGCAACTTGGAACTTGACAGTCGTCTCATTGGCAAACGGGAACACACCCTAGTCGCCATTCTCGACCAATGTGCCACTCCGATGGGAGGAAGGTTATTGCGACGCTGGCTTCATCGTCCCCTACGAGATTTGACCCAATTGCAGGCTCGTCACAAAAGCATAAATTGTCTGCTGGAACAACAACTTATCCAAAGTCTTCATGAACAATTGCGTGGCATTGGTGACATGGAGCGCATTCTGGCTCGAATCGCCCTCAAATCTGCACGCCCCAGAGATCTAACTCATTTACGCACTGCCTTAGGTCGTCTGCCTGAATTACAGACCCACTTAGCCCCTCTTAACGAACCCCATTTGCACCATCTGGCCCAACAAATTGCCCAATTCCCCCAACTTCACGCCTTACTCTCCAAAGCTCTTGTTGAAGTTCCCTCCCTACTGTTAAGAGATGGAGGAGTCCTGGCTTACGGTTATGATCAAGAATTGGACGAATTGCGCAATTTGGGGGAACGAGCCGACCAATTTCTGGTCGATTTAGAAGCTCGAGAACGAGAGCGAACAGGTATTTCTAATTTAAAAGTCGGTTACAACAAAGTACAAGGTTATTACATTGAAATCAGTAAGTTACACACTCAAAAAGTTCCCAATAACTATATTCGTCGCCAAACTTTAAAAGCTGCAGAACGTTATATTACCGAAGAACTTAAACAATTTGAAGACAAGGTGCTCAGTGCCAAAGAGCGGGCTCTCAATCGAGAAAAATACCTTTATGAACAACTTTTAGAACAAATTCAACAATCTCTAAAACCTTTGCAAGCCTGTGCAGCAGCCTTGGCTGAATTGGACGTGCTCAACAATTTTGCCGAACGCACTGACACCCTAAAATTATATCCTCCGGAATTTTCCACTCAAGAAGGCATTGAAATTATTGAAGGTCGACATCCAGTTGTGGAAGCTGTGCAAGACACCCCATTCATTCCCAATGACTTAAAATTAACTCCCAAAAAACGCATTCTCGTCATCACGGGTCCCAATATGGGAGGAAAAAGCACCTATATTCGACAAACTGCGCTTATCATTCTCATGGCGCATATTGGCTGCTTTGTCCCTGCCCAAAAAACTCGTCTTGGTCCCATTGATGGCATATTTACCCGTATTGGCGCCAGTGATGATTTAGCTGGGGGACGATCGACCTTTATGGTGGAAATGACTGAAACTGCCAATATTCTCCACAATGCCACTCATCACAGTTTAGTTCTCATGGATGAAGTTGGACGTGGCACCAGTACTTTTGACGGTCTCTCCTTGGCTTGGGCTTGTGCAGAACATTTGGCGCAATTGGGTGCTTTTACCCTGTTTGCCACTCATTATTTTGAGTTAACTCGCCTTCCAGAAACCAATCCAATCATTGCCAATATTCACTTTGAAGCTATTGAGCAACAAGACAAATTGACTTTTATGCACACGGTTAAAGAAGGCGCAGCCAGTCAAAGTTATGGTCTTCAGGTGGCTTTGTTGGCAGGTGTTCCCAAGGTTGTTATTCAACGAGCCCGATATCGTTTAAAACAACTGGAATCCCAAGTTTTGACCCTGTCTCCTCAGCAGGCAAAAATGCCACTTCCCATGCCTTCCATGGAAGAGAATAAGCATCCGATATTGAAACAATTGGCGCACATTTCTCCTGAGGATTTGACGCCCAGACAGGCCTTGGACTTAATTTATCGGTTAAAAAGTCTTTTGGAAGATAAATCAGTTTGAATATGGTCAACACAATAAAAAAACGCGATTGATGCGCTTCGCAAAAAACGCTCGCACATCCTACATGGTCTACGAGGACTTTTTCATTATGCAATTTGATTCTCTTGAACAATGGTTAGATTGGCAAACTCGTTTACATCCGCAAGCCATTGAATTGGGATTAGAACGTTGTCGTCAAGTGGCTTTGAATTGTCAATTACTTTCTCCTTCATTTCCTATTCTTACTGTTGCGGGCACCAATGGCAAAGGTTCTACTGTCACGTATCTGGATGCTTTGTTTAGCCACGCCGGTTTACGCACTGGACGTTACACCTCTCCGCATTTACTTTGTTACAATGAACGAATTTGCATTGCTGGACAGGAGGTCTCAGATTCTGCGCTCTGCCAAGCTTTTGCTTTCATAGAATCTCATCGGCAGGGCGTTTCTTTGACTTTTTTTGAATATGGGACTTTGGCGGCCCTGTATTTGTTTCAACAGGCTCAAGTGGAAGTCGCTATTTTGGAAGTGGGTTTGGGGGGACGTTTGGATGCGGTCAATCTTTTTGACAGCAGTGTGGCTTTGATCACTTGTATTGATTTGGATCATACCGAATATTTGGGCACGGATCGAGAGGCGATTGGACGGGAAAAGGCAGGTATTTTGCGGGCTCAGCGACCGGCTATTTGTAGCGATCCCAATCCTCCCCACAGTGTTTTGGAAATGGCTGCCAGTTTAGAAACTCCGTTATATTGTTTGGGCAGGGATTTTGGTTATGTGAAAACCAGTCCCACAACTTGGAATTGGTGGGGACCAGAGCTTGAATTTAGAGGGTTACCTGTGCCCAGTTTAAAGGGAGAATTTCAATTGGCCAATGCTTCTGGCGCTATTCTGGGTGGCTGTTTGTTGAGTGATCAATTGTTTCTAACTGTTTGTTCTAAAAGTGTTATTGAAAATAGTTTGCCCAATCTACAGTTGCCTGCTCGTTTTGAAGTTTTTCCCGGAACGGTGACTCATATCTTTGATGTGGCTCATAATTTGGCGGGGGCTCGGGTGCTGCGAGATTCGCTTAGGGAATTGTCTTGTACAGGAATGACTCATGCTGTGGTGGGTATTTTGAAAGATAAGAAGATCATGGAGATGTTGGCTATTTTACAGCATGAGGTGCAGGTGTGGCATGTGGCCCCGGTGCAGTCGAGTCGTTCGGCCAGTCCCCGTTTTTTAAAACAGTGTTTAGTTGAGTTGGAAGTGGCTCAGGTTCAAGAATATTTAAGTATTTCTGATGCTTATGAGGCAGCTCAACAGCAGGTTGTCAGTGGGGATAGAATTGTAGTTTGGGGATCGTTTTATGGAGTGGCTGAGATTTATCCCGATCGGTGTGGAAAATTATAGGTAACTTTCTAAAAGTTGACAAATTCGCTCTTCTTGAAAACCGTTAGCCAATTCTCTAAGGTAGGCGGCGAAGGGTTTTAATTCTGGGGTATGTTGGGCCAGGTGTTCTGCGGTGGTCACGACTTTACTCAATTCGTCTGAGAATAGAAGTTCATATAAAGATTTGGCTTGCTCTGAGGAGGGACCGGTGAATTGTGTTGGGTCTGTAAAATTTAAGTGGAGTGCATTGCCTTTAGAGTCATAGCGCCAAGATAGGTGCAGTTGAGTTTGTAGCACGGTCAGTAATTCTTCAAATTGGATGGGCTTGGGTAAAAATGCATTGGAGCCAGCGACCAAACTTTCTTGTTGATGGTGTTCAAATACACTTGCAGAAGTGACCACAATTGGTAATTCCTTGAATTTTGGTAACTTTCTTAATTCTCGAATCATCTGAAAACCGTCTATGATAGGCATGACCAAATCGGTAATAACAAGATCAGGTTTTAGAAAGCAAGCTTTATCTAAACCTTCTTGACCATTGCTGGCTTCATAAACTTCAAAACCTAAGGGAGAGAGAAAGTTTACTAATACCGAACGATTTTGCCATTCATCGTCAACAATAAGTAGACGTTTTAGGGTGCCTTCGAATCCAATAATCGGTTGCAATTCGTTGGCTACAGATTGAAAAGTTTGAACTTCGGGTAGACTTAATACCATCCAAAATAGACTGCCTTTGCCCAACACACTTTCTACTTGTAATGTCCCTTCCATTAGTTCAACCAATTTTTTGGTGATAGACAGGCCTAACCCGGTCCCTTCTGTGCGATGATATTGTTCCCCAGTTTGATGAAAAGGTAGAAAAATTTTAGACTGGTCTTGGGGGGCAATGCCCACTCCAGTGTCTTCAACTTGAAATAGAATTTTGTCTTCGCCCACTCGACTGAGTTTTAAGATGACTTCTCCTTGGTCTGTAAATTTAATGGCGTTGCTCAGTAAGTTAATCAACACTTGTCTTAATCGTTTTTCATCGGCATAGACTCCAGCCGGCATGGGTGAGAGGGGTTGATAAATGTAACCAATGCCTTTTTGTTGAGCGCGCAGTCGGAATAGTTCGTTAATGCCTTCTAAAAATTCACTGAATCCAAAGTAAGAGGGGTAAAGTTCTATTTTGCCGGCTTCGACTTTGGACAGGTCTAAGATGTCATTGATGAGGGTTAATAAATATTCTCCACTGCGATGAATAATATTGATACCTTCTTGTTGTTTTGAAGTGAGGGTGTTGTCTCGACGCAAAATTTGGGTGTAACCCAGAATACTGTTTAAGGGGGTGCGTAATTCATGGCTCATATTGGCTAAAAAACTGCTTTTGGCTTGGTTAGCCAATTCAGCGGCTTCCTTGGCTTGGCGCAATTCTTCTTGAGCTTGTTTTTGTTGGGTAATGTCACGAGCGGCAATAAACACGCCAATCACTTCTCCTTGTTCGTTGCAATACAGTGAAGCATTACAAAGGACGGGAATGGTGCGACCTTGTCGATGGCGAATTTCTAGTTCGCAATCATAGAGTTTTCCTTGAATAAATACTTTACGAATAGCGACTTTGGCTTGTTCCGGTTGGGTGAAGTAATTGGCAAAATAAGCGCCGAATAATTCTTGGTGGGAATAGCCTGTGATCATTTCAGTTGCCAGGTTGGAGTCGCTGATTTTGCCGGTGGGGGTGATAGTGACTAAAGGGTCGAGGCTGGCTTCGATCAAACTGCGATTGTAGGCACTGGCTAATCTTAACTTCTCTTGGGCCCATTTGCGCTCCGTAATATCTCGAATAAATTCCCAGATTCCAATGGGTTGCCCCTGTTCATCGGTGAGTAGGTAACGGCGAACTTCTACAGGGAAGACGTGGCCATTTTTGTGAAAGTATTCTTTTTCGTACACGTCTGAATAACCCCTGAGCATGACTTGCTCTTGGGTAATTCTTTCTTCCATTTTATGCCATTTGCCGGGAGTAATGGTTTGGGCATGGAGTTGGTAGAGTTCAGTTTTGGAATAGCCTAAAAGTTGTTGAAATGGGGGATTAAATTCCAAGATATGTCCTTGCAAGTCAATGTTTAGAATAGCCTCTTGTAATGTTTCATAGAGTTGACGATATTTTTTTTCTGATTGTTGCAAAGAGTTTTCGATATGCTTGCGCTCTGTAATGTCCGTTGCGATTTCCAATCTAACCAGTCGACCGTCTGTCCAAGTGATAAGGCGATTGTGTATGTAGTACCAATGGTGATTAAGGTTACTTTGCGCTTCCCATGTATGAGCTTTATGAGCAGTAAGATTGTTAAACCATTGACAATGTTCACAGGATTCACAAAGATCTGTTGGTTGATCGTGTAGAATTTGCCAACATTTTTTTTCGACAGAAACTTCCTCGCCAAATGTATTTTTCAGGTGTTGATTGGCAAATAAGATTTCGTGAGTTTTGAAGTCAGCCACATAAATAATAGTTTCTAGGCTGTCAAGAATCGTTTTGAGTCGTTGATTGGTTTCGCTAAGCAGTTGTTCAGTTTTTTGATAATGTTTGAGAATTGCCAATTTCTGTAAAGTGAATTTGGCAAGGATTAATAGCATGATGCTGGTAATTAGCAGGCTGATTGCCAGTAAAATTGTCCCATAATTATCAAATAAATTCAGCAGGTTGAGTAAGAATGAATCTTTCATGTTGGTTGGGTAGAGTGGGTGGGTAGGGTGAAGTAAAATAGGCTACCTTGGTTTAATTGGCTTTCTATTCCCACTTCTCCCCCCAATTTTTCAATGATTTGTTGTACAATGGACAGTCCCAAACCATGTCCCTCCGCACGAGATTGGTGTAGGCGTGTGAATGGGGTAAATAGTTGGGCTTGGGCGGTTGGGGAAAGTCCAAGACCGTTGTCTTTGATCCAAAACCGAATTTTGTCATTGGGTTGGACGTCGGCGCCTAACGTGATGTGAGGGGGATTTCCACCATATTTCAGGGCATTACTGAGGTAGTTTGCCCACACTTCTTCCAGCCAAGGGGCATAACCAACTGCGGCTGGCCAATGGCTTGGGAATTCAATGTGTACTTGATGATGAGTGAATAAATGCGCCAAGCGATGTTCGATGACTTGGGTGATGATTTTGCCCATGTCTAAAACTTGAGTGGGAATATTCTCTTGTTTGGAGACACCGGCTAATAACAATAGGGCTTCGATGATGTTGATCATTTTTTGACCTGATTGTACAACTTTGCTCAATTGTTGAGTGGCTTCTTCGTCAATGGGGGTGCCCAGCGGACAGGTTTCTAAAACTTCTTCTGTGTAGTTGATGATCAAGTTGAGTGGATTTTTGAGGTCATGAGCGACGGTCCTGGCAAAGGCTTCGAGTTCCAAATTGCGTTTTTCAAGTTCCAGGGTGTGTTTTTGCAATTCTTGTTGTAATTTGCAAAGTTTAAGGTGGGTGTTGATGCGGGCTAACACTTCTTCATGTTGGATGGGTTTGGTGATGTAATCGGAAGCGCCCAGGGAGAAGCCTTTGACTTTGTCTAAGGTGTCGGTGAGGGCGGTCATGAAAATGATGGGAATGTTTTGGGTGGTGGGTTGGGATTTAAGAATGCGGCAGGTTTCAAAACCGTCCATTTCAGGCATCATGATGTCAAGGAGAATCAGATCAGGTTGGACATGTTCCGCTTTTTTAATGGCCCGTTTGCCATCTTGGGCGACCAGCACTTTAAATCCGGCATTGGATAGGGAATCAGACAGTACACTGAGGTTAGCGGGCACATCGTCAACAACGAGTAAGGTAATTTTTGACATGAGAGCAGAGTGTTAAGGTGAAGTGGATGTTTTAGATAGAAGTGGGGAATTATAGTAAGTTTGTTTTACGGGTGGATAATTGTTTTTTTTCACGCCGTCATTCAGCGATTTAATGGTGAATTATGAGTTATAAATGATTAGCACAGGTAGGATGGAACTGATCTACGGGAAGTCTATCAATCGCGTCAGATCGCCATTTTCCAATGTGATGGGGTTTGGGTCAATATTGATGGGTTTCCCGTGAGTCATTCTATCTTGTTGTGTTTATTCCCATTCCTTAATAAGGAGGGGTTAGGGGCTATTGGAGAATAATGAGCCAAGTCTAGGTTATTATAGGTAAAGTTCGATTATACGACAGATAAGTTCTTCTTTGAATTCTTTGGCCCATTGTCGAATTTGGTTGGCAAAGGGGGTTAATTGGGGGTTTTGTTGTTCAAATTGTTCGACCCGAGTGATGACGTCGGCTAACTCTTCGGTGAGGACGAGTTGATAGAGTTGATCGGCTTGTTCTGAAGAGGGACCGATTAGGTTTGCAAATACGTCTTCCAGGGTACGAATGTTTTGGCTGAGGGATTCTGGACGTGAGGGAGGGTCTAAATTGGGTTGTTCATAAATCCAATTCAGGCTGAGGGTACGGGCTAAAACGTCCAGTAAGGCTTTGACTCGCAAGGGTTTGGCTAAGAAGTAGGTGCAACCAATGGCTAAGGTGGCGGCTTGTTCGCTTTCAAAAACGCTGGCAGAAATGGCAATGATGGGAAGATGGGTGAGTGGATTGGAATCTGGATGGGGGAGGTTTCTGAGACGACGGGTCAGTTCAAAACCGTCCATGACTGGCATGACCAGGTCCGTGAGTATGAGGTCTACAAAGTTGTGTTCAAGTAAAGTGAGGGCTTCTTGGCCATGGTTTGCTTCTAGGAGTTGAAAGCCGAGTGGATTGAGGAGACTGACGAGGACAGAGCGATTTTCCCATTTGTCGTCGACAATTAATAAGGTGCGTCTTTCACCTTGATAGCCGGTGATGATTCCTTCTTGGTGTTCCGGGAGAATGAGACCTTCGGTTTCTTGTAAGTGTAGAGTGAGGGTAAAGGTGCTGCCATGTTTGGGAATAGAAGTGATTTGGAGTGTGCCCTGCATCATTTCGATGAGACTGCGGGTAATGGGTAGGCCGAGACCGATGCCTTCGGTTTTGTTGTAGACGGAATGGGTATTGGCTTGTTGAAAGGGCAGGAATATTCTTTCGATTTGTTGGGCAGTCATGCCAACTCCGGTGTCTTCAACTTGAAAAAACAGTTGATTTTTTTCATAGTGTCCGACTTTGAAAATTACTCCACCTTTATGGGTGAATTTGATTGCGTTGCTGAGTAAGTTGGTGAAGATTTGGCGAAGTCGTTTTTCATCGGCTTGTACTCCCAAGGGCAGTTGGGTGAGGGGTTCATAGCCAAAGGTGAGGCCTTTTTGAGTGGCTCTGGTCTCAAATACGGCGTTTAATTCTTCTAAGAATTGTTGAAAGTTGAAATCAATGGGGTGTAAGGTGATTTGACCGGTGTCCAGTCTGGAAATGTCCAAGATATCATTGATGAGATTGAGTAAATATTCTCCGCTTTGTTGGATGATGTGAATGCCTTCGCGTTGTTTGGCGGTGAGTTGTCGGTCTCGAGCTAGGATTTGGGCATAACCTAAGATTCCGTTCAATGGAGTGCGCAATTCGTGGCTGACATTGGCTAAAAAGGTGCTTTTGGCTTGATTGGCCATTTCAGCTTCCAATTTGGCAATTTCAGCTTGCTCGGCACGTTTTTGTTCGGTGATGTCGTCCACACAGCACCATACAAAGGTTTGGGCTTTGATTTTAAGTAGGAGCCCAGACCAGCGAATGGGAATGAGTTGCCCTGCTTTGTGTTGGTATTTTTTTTCTACGGGTCCAAATCGAGTTTGTTGTTGCACTAAGGTTAATTGTTCGGCAAGATGTCCATGATATTCTTTGGGAGTCAGTTCCCAAACACTTTGTTGCGATAATTCTTCTGTGGTATAGCCAGTGATTTGAGCGTAGGCAGGATTGATTTCTTTTATACCTCCTTGTAGGTCAATCAATACTAGGCCAATAAGGGATTCTTCAACCAACATACGCCGATACTGTTCACTTTCGCGCAGGGCTTGTTCAGCTTGTTTTTGAACGGTCATGTCAACATGAGTACCGACAAAACGAGTGGCTTCTCCCTGAGCATTCCAAACGGCAATTCCCCGCACTAAAATCCATACATAATATTCTTCCTTGTGTTTCATGCGGTGTAAACTCTCATAAGTGGGAGTTTTCTTTTCCAAATAGGCATCTATACCCAGCATCACGGTATCAAATTCATCCGGGTGCAGCCGTTTATGCCACTCGTCAAAATGATTACTGAGTTCGTAGTCTGCGAAGCCCAAAATATGCTTCCAACGGGGGGAAAAATACGCTTCATTAGTTTCCAAGTTCCAATCCCAGAGTCCATCATTTGCCCCCCTCATGGCCAGTTCAAAGCGTTCTTCGCTGAAGCGCAGGGCTTTGGTGATTTGTTCACGCTCCTGCATTTGTTGTTGTAATTGGCGATTTTTTTCAGCCAATTCTTGGATACGCTCAGTTTCCTGAAGACGTAAATTTTGTTCAGTTTGCAAACAACTGTGAATTTGAGTTTGCAGTTGTTGGTTGAATTGATAGAATAGGTAGATTATCCATAACAATCCGAGCAAACTGAAAGTAATGGTCAAAAAAGTCAAGGTGTCTACTGTGGAATTAATCACCAATAGTTGCCAATCACTGGTCACTAATCCGGCAAAGAACACTAGCAGGAATAAGGATAGGCTGAATATAATTGAGAATATGGATTTTTGGCGCATTATGCTTAGTAATTGTTATATGGGCAGTTCAAAATAATTAGAGTGAGTAAACGTAGGTTAGTTTGCCCATCTTACTATTATTTGAGGGTTGATTCATAATCGGTGAGCAACAGGGGCAAACATACGGCGCAATACGCTAACGCTATTGCGCCCTATATTAAGCTGAATCTAAAGCAGGGAGTAATGATAACACAAAATAATAGTCTATTTAAAATGAACCCCTGTCCTTTATTGTCGCTGATTCTTGATCTTATGCGAAGGGGGCAGAGCAGGGTAATTAACCACCCCTAACCCCTCCTTGGTAAGGAGGGGAATTTATTTTTGAATCAATCTCCCCTCCTTGGTAAGGAGAAGAATTTATTTTTGAATCAATCTCCCCTCCTTGGTAAGGAGGGGCAGGGGGTGGTTCACGATTGAGCAATTAACCACCGCTAACCCCTCCTTACTAAGGAGAAGAATTTATTTTTGAATCAATCTCCCCTCCTTGGTAAGGAGGGGCAG
>DYNP01000002.1:130814-191497 GCA_020721005.1 Thiomargarita sp. | reverse complement strand
ATTGAGCAATTAACCACCGCTAACCCCTCCTTACTAAGGAGAAGAATTTATTTTTAAATCAGCACAAACCGTTTTAAAAATTATACTGAAAAACCATACAGGTTATGCTTAGGTACTTAATTTACAATCACCCAATGACAATGGCTATTCACAATCACCTATGAAACACATTTTAATTGTTGACGATTCAATCACTATGAGACGTATGGTTAAAGTATCCTTGCGTACTTTAGAAGGCGCTAATTTTGAAGAAGCCGGCAATGGCTTAGAGGCTTTAGAACGCCTAACCTTACTTCAAGTCGATTTAATGATTCTAGATCTTAATATGCCGGATATGCACGGTATAGAGGTCCTCAATTTTATACGCAATCATCAAACTTTTCATGATCTGCCCGTCATTGTGTTGACCACGCGGGGCGATGAAGCCAATCGGTTAGCTACCTTAAAAGCGGGAGCCTCTTTTTATCTCACCAAACCATTTGAGCCCAGTATATTGGCAGAAAAAGTTAAAGAATTGCTTACCTTAGCGACTCAGTGAAATCACGCCCATGTCAACTCCTACTGAAGAAGAATTGTTTTTTTCGGAATTCATTCATGATCTTTATGCAGAATATGAGGAACGCCTAACTACTGTTAGACGTATATTACTGGACTTGGAGCAAAACCTTCCTCAAGATACGGTTGATGACCTGGCTTTAGATACTCTTTTACGCCATTTGCATACTCTTAAGGGTCTAGCTGGTACCATCAATTTGGGGGATGCCGAAGAACTGACTCACCAAGCAGAACAGTACTTACGCATGGTGCGGCAAAAGCAAACAGAGCTAAGTCCTTTAGGTATAGAAATTTTGGTCACCGCTCTTAATAATCTTGAGTCTATGATCGGGGCTCATCAGGCTCAACATTCCATTCCTTTTAACGTACAGGTTCTCAATGCGCTTTTACGGCTCGTCGGCACTCCAAATAATACTCCAGAATTTATCAGCCCAGAGTCTACAACCGCAGAAATTGTAGCGGAGGAACCTCCTTTAGAGTCTACGCCTCGACTCTGGCAATTTGAGTTCACCCCCAAACCCTACTTAGCTGAAAAGGGGATTAATGTTAATCAAGTGCGCGCTCGACTGGAAAATTTAGGGGAGTTGTTAGAGGCTAAACCGATTTTACCCCAACATGGCGGAGAACTCGCTTTCCAATTTCTTCTTAAAACTACGGCTCCCGAAGCTCAATTTGCCCAATGGTCCCAAGAAGGAATTCATTATCAACCCTATGAAGCACTCGATTCTTCTACTGACGAAAAATTAAAACTGCCTTCTCATTCCACTTCCAAGGAAGTAGTAAAAGCAGAGAATTGCCATCCTTCTCCTGAGAAAAAGTTAGAATCGACAGCCCATCCTTCTCTCGAAAAGAGGATAGACATCAGTTCTTTCGACGGTTCTGAAGAAGGGGTAGATCCTCAACTTCATTCTCTTCCCGAAGAATTGGTCGCTGGAACAATTCCCATTCCAGCACTAAGGAAGGGTCAAGGGGGAGGAAGTCCTCCTTTGGAATCAGAAATTCAAATAGAACCTTCCTTAACCAACGCCAATATTGTGCGGGTCGAAATGGCTCGTTTAGAAGAGTTGATGCGAATGGTGGGGGAACTCGTCACCGCCCGTTCCCGGCAACAGAATCTGTTCAAACAGCTTAAAACAGTATTGCCTCATCAACAGTGGAGATTGCTTCAGGAAAGTAATAATCAACTCGAAAGACAACTGCGTTCGTTGCATGAAGGCATTATGCGAGTACGTATGGTACCTATTGGCACTGCCTTTGAACGTATGAAATTTGTCGTTCGAGACTTGGTCAAACACAATCATAAGCAAATACAACTGAGTCTGCAAGGACAAGACACTCAGATCGACAAAATTACGGTAGATCAACTGCTGGATCCTTTACTACATTTAGTAAGAAATGCCGTCAGCCATGGGATTGAGACGCCCGACGAACGAGTGCGCACTCACAAACCTCTTCAGGCTCAACTCACTTTAAAAGCTGAGACCGCTGGCGATGCTGTTATTATTCAAGTTACAGACGATGGACGCGGCATTGACCTTGAGTATATCACTCAACAAGCTCGACAACGTGGACTCATTGCACCTGAAATTCCAATTGATCACTGTAATTTATTGTCTATTTTATGTCAGCCAGGATTTAGTACTCAAATCACCCCCGATCATACCAGTGGCCGTGGACTGGGCATGGATATTGTCCGTAGGACCCTCAGTAAAATGGGTGGCACACTCCACATGAAAACCCAAAAGGGTATTGGCACCCAATTTACTCTGCAACTCCCTCTCACTCTAGCCATCATTGACGCATTAATAATCCAAGCGGGCACCCAACAATATGCCATCCCACAACTCTCCATACAAGAAGTACTTGAAATATCACCTGACAACACCACTGTATTTGATAACCATGAAATTATACGCAATAGAGAAAAAATTCTCCTCCTCATTCCACTGACCCGCCTCTTTAACACCCTCCAGCACACTCCCACGCAACCCTACTATGCTCTGCTCCTCAATGACAACCTCGCAATTACCGTAGATCGCATCCTTGGCCAACAAGAAATCGTTGTCCAAGGACTGACCGATCCCCTATTACAAGTACCTGGCATATCGGGCGCTACAGAATTGGGCAATGGAAAACTCATCCTTATTCTCGACCTTGCCACCTTAAAAGGAGTTTAAAAGAATGGAACCCATCTCCCCCACCACCTCTGAAAGCTATATCCTATTTGAACTTGGCAAAACCACCTATGGTATTCCCAGTCGCCTCGTTCAACAAATCGAGATCATACAAGAAATAACCCCAGTCCCAAAATCTTTATCCTTTGTCGAAGGCATTGTCATGACACGTGGCCAAGTCATCCCGGCCATTAATTTACGCCTCCGCTTCGGACTGGAAAAAGTCTCTCACTCCCCCCGCACCCGCCTCATTGTGGTTAATGTGGGGAATCGCACTCTTGGCCTACTCGTTGACACCGCCCGCGAATTCATATCAATATCCACAGATGCCATACAACCTCCTCCCGAGAAACTTTCTGGCCTCACTGGACAATACCTTGCTGGAATCGCCAAACTCCAACAACGCCTCATCCTCATTCTTGATATTCAAGAGGTACTCAATATGCCAGAAATATCCCCTCAAGACTCTCCACAATGAACCCTTTTTTTCCTTTCCTTGGAATGGAGGCTTTAGGAAGCCTTTTGAAGTGGAGGCTTTAGGAAGCCTTTTGGAGTGGAGGCTTTAGCCGGCCAGAGGTAGTCCCTTGGAGTCGACGCTTTTTGGAATGGAGGCTTTAGCCGGCCAGCGGTAGCTCCTTGGAGTCGACGCTTTTTGGAGTGGAGGCTTTAGCCGGCCAGCGGTAGTCCCTTGGAGTCGACGTTTTTTGGAGTGGAGGTTTTAGCCGGCCAGCGGTAGTCCCTTGGAGTCGAAACTTTTTGGAGTGGAGGCTTTAGCCGGCCAGCGGTAGTCCACTGCAATTTGATGCCTACGGCTGACCGGCTAAAGCCTCTACTCCAAGGGACTTCCGCTGACCGGCTAAAGCCTCCACTCCAAGGGATTATGGCTGACCGGCTAAAGCCTCCACTCCAAGGGACTTCCGCTGACCGGCTAAAGCCTCTACTCCAAGGGACTTCCGCTGACCGGCTAAATCCTCTACTCCAACGTACTTTAACTGATGGGCAACTCTCATTTTTTCATGTTCGCATTCTTTTGAAAGAGGTCTAACGAACCCTTTAAAATTTCTTCTCCAATGAAGTAAAGGTGTGTCAATGTTTCTTCTACCAATTAGGGGGCAGGGGTTACTTCCCCCACTCCCCTACTTCTCACCACTGTCTTTAGGACAATTATTTTATGGTCACTCGCAGAACTAAAAATGTAACCCCTCCGGAACCCTCTCCAACTTCTGTCCAGTTCAAATCCTTGATCAGCAAGGTTCAAGACATTATCAATACTGCCAATGAAACCAATCAGTTACACGAAAAATCCTTGGATATTGCCCATAAGCAAAAAGACCAGATCGAAACCTCCATCACGGGTGCCAGTCAACTCAGCTCTTCTTTAAAAGAAACTGCCTCTCAAGCGGAATCAGTATCTACCTCTATTGAGGAATTGGTCTCTTCTGCTAATGAAATGAGTGCCTCCATTGAAGAAGTCAATCGCAACACCACTGACCTTTCCGCTGCCATTGCTCAGACGGCTTCTTCAGTACAAGAAACCACCGCCTCCATACAAAGCGTCACCAAAATGACCCAAGAGTTATCTGGCACTTCCCTGAAGGTGACTCAGAGCATTAACCAAATGCTTTCGAATACCAAAAATGTAGGCAAAGACATTGAAAATCTGGCCAATGCAGTGGATGAGACTGCTTCCAGCATTGAAGAAATGGCTCGTTCCATTCAAGGTGTGGCTGAGAATGCCAACGATCTCAGCAATGCGGCCAATGAGAGCACGGCTGCCATCAATGAAATTGCCTCCTCAGTGGAAGAAGTCAGTGGCATCAGTGAAAGTTTGGTCTCTTTGGTGGAACAAAGTTCGACGTCGATGGAAGAGCTGTCCCGCTCCGTACAGGGTATTTCAAAAAATGCCCAAGAGATTACTGACACTGCAGTTAAAACTGCCAATAATATCAATCAATTGGATCGTTCTATTCGCAATGTTGCGGATTTGGCCAGGCAAACTGAAGACACGGCGCAACGTTCGGCCCGAGATGCCGAAGAAGGTGGTTTGGCGGTGGAGAAAGCGATTCACGGTTTGGGTCGGGTGCGCAATTCGATGACCCAATCTGCCACAGTGATGAAACAAATGGGCAAACGTGCGGATGAAATTACGGGAATTGTGGATACGATCAATCTGATCGCAGAACGCACGAATTTGTTGTCTTTAAACGCTTCAATTGAGGCAGCCCGTGCTGGAGAAGCCGGTCGCGGGTTTGCGGTGGTCGCCGAAGAAATTCGTAATTTAGCCGATCGTTCTGCGCAAGCGACTTCTGAAATTGCTTCTATCATCAAAGCCTTACAAGAAGTGGTCGGAGAAGCCATCTCCACATCGAATGAGGGTCAACGGATTGCAGAAGAAAGTGGTCGACTGGCTGAGGATGGTTTGGGCGGGTTGAAAAAAATATTATCCGGAGTGAATAATACCGCCAGTTTTGCCAATAAAATCACCTTAGCCACTTCCGAACAAATCACCCTGGGACAAAATGCGGTCGACGCGATCAACAGCACGGTCACTCAAGCGAAACAGGTGGCGCTTTCCACTTCTGAACAAGCTAAAACTGTGGATGGCATGGTACATACTGTGCGAGAAATGCGTAAAATTGCCCAACAAACCACTCAAGCCATGAATGAACAAACGCGAGCCGCCCGCGATATTATCAAAGCCGCTCAAAGCACCGCTGCCTTAGCCTCCCAAGTCAGCAAAGCCACGGCTGAGCAGGCGAAAGCTGCGGAACAAATTACACAAGCGGTGGAATCAATGCGCAAAACAGCGAATTCAACTTCTCGTTTGCTTGGGGAACAAAACGCTTTTTCCAATCAAGTACTCGATCAAACCAGCATGTTGGGCAGATTGATTGAAACCGTCAACAAAGCGATGATCGAACAATCGGTAGCCACCGAACAAATTGTCAAAGCCTCGGAATCGATGCGCCAACAAGCGGCTCAAGTGGCCAAGTCCATGCGCGAACAAACTGCCGGCGTTGAGGACATGACCACTGCCACCCAAAACGTAGCCAAACAAATTGGTATGATCTCTCGCAGCAACCGGGAACACTCCGTGATCGGCGAAAAATTACTGAAATCTTTCACCACAATTTTGGAATCTAACCAAGGTTATTTGGGGAATCTCAAGGAATCGCGTCGCCAAGTCATTGATGCCATAGAGCATGCAGAAAACATCATCCACCTGATCAATCGTTCTGATCAATCGTTTTGACATCGGTTAAAAATCATGGCCCAAACTGAACAATATATCGGCATTTTCACCACCGACAACAGCCTAAAAATACGATCGTGGGACAGTTGGTTGGTTGAAGTCACTGGGTTGTCCTCCGAAATAGTTAAGGGGATTCACCTGCTGGAGATTTTTCCCAACCTCATCACCCAAGGTTTGGACTGTTGTTTTGACAAAGTGCTTAGGACTGGCCAAGTTGAAAAATTGGCCTTCACAACCCACAGTTACCTAATTCCCTGTGTTCCTCGAATTTATTCGAAATATTTTGAATACATGCAGCAACACGTGGTCATTGCTCCGCTGCGGGAACGGGAAAAAATCATTGGCACCATCGTCACCATTGAAGACATCACGCCCCAATTGGAACGGGAACAAGAACTCGGTGAGCTGGCGGAACAACTGAAGAGCACCGATGAATCCATGCGTTTGCGGGCTGCCCAAACCCTTGCCACCAAAAAGGATGATTTCAAAGACACTGAAAAACTGCTCCAAGCCCTGGGCGACAAAAGTTGGCGAGTTCGACAAGTGGCAGTAGAAACGTTGGCGGAACGCGGTGATCCCAATGCAGTCTCAACTTTGGTCAATAAAATCCGCAATGAGCACCGGGACATCAGCGTGTTAAACAGTGTGCTCAAAGTCCTCACGCAAATGCAGGGTGATATTGTCACTCCTCTCACGGAACTGCTCCAAATTCCCGATGAAGATCTGAGAGGTTATGTGACCTTGGCTTTGGGGGAACAAGGTGATCGGCGAGCGATTCCAATCCTGATGCGAGCCTTGGAAGATGACAATCAAAATGTTCGCTACAATGCCATCGAAGCCTTAGGTAAATTAGGGGCAGTGGAAGCCACTCCCATGTTACTTGCCATTACTCTTTCAGGAGACTTTTTCCTGGCTTTTCCTGCTCTGGATGCCCTGCGCAAAATTGGCGATTTTGGCATCATCCATAGCATTCTCCCCCTCCTTAACGACGAACTATTATGTGAACCGGTGATTGAAACCTTAGGCCAACTGGGGGATGAAACCACCATTCCCCCCTTAGTTAACTTGCTCAATCAACCCAACACCCCTCTTCTCAGTGCTGCCCAGGCCATTGCTGCTCTCTACGATCGCTACACTGAATTCTTCGATGAAGGTAATAAAATCCGTGAAATAGTTCAACTCACTATTAACACCCAAGGGATTCAAAATCTACTTCATGCCTTGGAAAATTCCCCCCAACAATATCTGCGAGCCCTAGTCATCATTCTCGGTTGGCTCGAGGGTCCCGAAGTGGAGCAAGCACTTACTCACCTACTGGGCAATGCCTCTGCTCAAAAAGAGGTGATCAAAGCCTTGGTTCGTTATGGCCCTCGAATTGGAGAATTGCTGATTGAACAGCTCAATATCCGTGACTTTGAAGCTCGTCAAGCTGCTATTGGGGCCTTGGAACGGATTGGCGAAGTAAGAGCGGTCCCGGCTCTCATTCGAATTCTCAACGAAGAAGATAATGAAGAACTGATCATAAGTACTGCCAACGCCCTTACTAAAATTGGAGATCGTCAAGGTTTTGAAGCTTTGGTCAATTTCCTAGGTCATCCCAACAGTGCAGTGCGCCAAGCTATCATTGCCGCGCTCAATGCTCTCAATCACCCCAAGATGGCTGAAAAAGCCTTGATTTTACTGAAAAATCCCAATCCACTGGTCAGAGAATCCGCCATCAAGATCATCGGTTATGTGGGCTATTCCAACAGTCCCGTCCTATTAAAACAATGTTGTTTGGATGAAGATGAGAATGTTCGCCAAGCGGCCGTGGAAAGTTTACCGAATTTCAAGGTAGATTCTTTGACTCTCAGTTTATTAGCGGATCTACTCAACAAAGATACCCCTCGCATTCGCTGTTCAGTAATTCGATCGTTGGGGGAAATTGAGATTCCTGCAGTGATTCCTTTGTTGCAAAAATCCCTTGACGATGAAGATGCTTGGGTGCGCTATTTTGCAGTACGTGCTTTGGGTCAACAACAAGCTTCCACCGCCTTGGACGATTTGTTGAAAATGGCTCAAACTGATGCGGCTCACCACGTGAGAATTGCAGCCGTTGAAGCGTTGGGACTGCTCAATGAATCAGAAGCTATTCCGCTGCTGAAATTGCTCACCAAAGTGGAGGAGGAAGATTTGGCGTTGGCTGCCATTAGTTCTCTAGGTCATCTTAAGCATCCGAAGTCCATGGAAGTGCTACTTGGTCTCTTGTCTACAGCGCTCCTGTTAAAAAGAAAAATGGTGGTCGTTGAAGCTCTGGCAGAGCATCCAGAATTGGAGGTAATTCATGCTCTACAACGATTGGCTGCGACAGAAAAAGAAGCCAGTTTAGTCGATTTGGCCATGGATAAGTTGGTCCAAATTGCCACAGAGCCTGCCGTGCTTGCCTTGATTGCTCTGATTGGTCAATCCAGCAAACGGGAATCGATTATCAAGGCACTTGCTGAATGCTCGGGAAAAGAGCAAATTGAATGGATTGCGAAGGGTCTTTTTCATGAATCTGTGAATATTCGAGCTGCAATTGTAGAAGTGTTAGCTCGGATCAAATCTCAACATGCCATTAATGCTCTGGTCCCGGCATTGTCTGACAAGGAGGCTGTAATTAGATTGGCCACCATCACGACCCTGGGTCAATTGGCCCCAGAAATTGCCCTGCCCACTAACGATCCCAATTTGGCAGTTCGTAGAGCTGCGCAAAGTGTATTAGAGCGGGCTTGACCTTATTTATTTGTCAGTGAATCTTTATGAAATTGTCAGATGCTGAATTTGTGATTTTGCGTGACCTGATTGCGGAACGCATCGGCCTGTTTTATCATCCGAATAAGCGGGATTTGTTAGAAGATAAATTATTATCCTTAGTGATTGATAAGGGATTTAATTCATTTTTGGATTATTACTACTTGCTGAAGTATGACACCATGGCTGCAGAAGAATGGAAAAAAGTCATCGATGCTTTGCGAGTTCCAGAAACCTTCTTTGGACGGGAACGAGATCAAGTTGATGTCTTAAGCGAAGTACTTATTCCGCGACATGTGGCAGTCTATGGTGCCAAATCCTTAAAAATCTGGTGTGCAGCTTGCTCCACAGGAGAGGAACCTTTGAGCATCGCCATAACCTTAGACAGAGCCGGTTGGTTTGAGCAACTGCCCATTAAAATTGTTGCCAGCGATTTGAGCTATTCAGCTATTCAAAAAGGGAAACAAGGCATTTATCGTCCCTATTCACTGCGCAATTTTCCAACCGATTTACGAAACCGGTACTTTATTGAACACCCCGGTGGACTTTGGAAAGTGGCGCCTCATATTCTATCTCGTATCGAATGGACCACCGCAAATATCACAATCCAAGCCGATTGTTTATCAGTGGGTGCCCTGTCTCAATTTATTTTTTGTCGAAATGTATTTATCTACTTCTCAGAAGAAACCATTCGACGAACAGTGCGCCATTTTTTTGAATGTATGCCTATTCCCAGTTATCTATTTGTAGGTGCTTCAGAATCCCTTTTGAAACTCACCACGGATTTTGAACTGCAAGAATTCAACGGTGCCTTTATTTACGTGAAACGTTAAGCAGAAAGGTAGATTGAGTTAGCGAAGCGTAACCCAATAATTGTTGGAAATTGTTGTTGGGTTAGGACGCAAAAGAACGCGCCATAACCCAACCTAAATAATTACAACAGGAGATTGGGGACAAAGCCCCAAACCACCACTCATTCCCAATGACCTCAGACACTCTAATCAAAGCCCATAATATCAGCGTCACCTTTCAACAACACATTGCCTTAAAAGACATTTCACTTTCCCTAAACCGTGGAGAAATTCTCACCCTGATTGGTCCCAATGGCGCTGGAAAAACAACCCTGGTCAGAGTGATTTTAGGTCTCATTCAACCCCATACTGGACACATTGTGCGGGCACCCAACCTACGCATCGGATACATGCCCCAACAATGGGTCATCGATCCCAGTTTACCCATCACGGTAACCCGTTTTTTAAATCTCAATCGAACCCAAAATCCCGATCTTTTAGAACACACTTTAGCCGAATTAAAAATACATTCCCTATTAAATCGCCCTCTGCAAAACATTTCTGGCGGCGAAATGCGTCGAGTCCTATTAGCCAAAGCCCTATTACAACAACCCGATCTGCTCGTATTGGATGAACCTATTCAAGGCGTCGATGTCATTGGACAATATGAACTTTATGAACTCATTGCCCAACTGCGAACCCAACGAGGTTATGGCATTCTCATGGTCTCTCATGACCTATATTTAGTAATGGCCGCCACTGACTACGTTATCTGTTTAAACCAAACCATCTGCTGTTCCGGGCGTCCTAAAACCGTCAGTCAACACCCCGCCTATGTAAAACTATTTGGGACCCGGGCAGGTCGAGACTTGGCTATTTACACTCACCATCACCCTTAAAAATACCCATTAGACCTCTTGCAAAAGTATGCGATCATGAAAAAATGAGAGTTGCTCCTCAGTTAAAATACCTTGGAGTGGAAGCTTTGGAGTGGAGGCTTTAGCCGGCCAGCGGCAGCTCCTTGGAGTGGAGGCTTTAGCCGGCCAGCGGCAGCTCCTTAGAGTGGAGGCTTTAGCCGGCCAGCGGTAGCTCCTTGGAGTGGAGGCTTTAGCCGGCCAGCGGTAGGTCCTTGCAATTTGTGTATGTGGGGTGAGGCCTACGGCTGACCGGCTAAAGCCTCCATTCCAACCTACCGGCTAAAGCCTCCACTCCAACCTACCTTCTAGAGTCTCCACTCTAAGGGGGAAGGATTTCCTTTTTATTTTTTCATATCGCATCATTATACTTTTGCAAGAGGTTTATTATGGAAGATTTCTTATGGCGGGCTCTTTTGGGAGGCGTGGGTATTGCCCTGATTGCAGGTCCTTTAGGCTGTTTCATCGTATGGAGACGCATGGCCTATTTTGGCGACACCCTTGCTCACTCAGCCCTATTGGGAATTGCCTTGGGATTTCTATGGGGACTGGATTTAAAACTCAGCACACTCATCGTTTCCTTAACCCTCGCTGCCCTGCTCATCCTGCTGCAACAACAAAAACGGTTGGCCACCGACACCTCCTTGGGAATTTTAGCCCACAGTGCCCTTGCCCTCAGCCTGGTCATTTTAGCCTTTATCCCAGGCCTGCGCATTGACCTATCCGCCTACCTATTTGGAGACCTGTTGGCTGTGAATCGACTTGATTTATATTGGATTTATGGAGGGGGACTGGTCCTGTTGGGACTGTTACTATTTATGTGGCAAGCCCTATTAGCCATCACCCTACACGAAGAATTAGCCCAGGTGGAAGGCATACCAGTCTTAAGGACCAAGGCCCTGTTCATGCTGTCCGTAGCCTTAGTCGTTGCCATCGCCATGAAAATTGTAGGCATTCTCTTAATCACCTCATTATTAATCATTCCCCCGGCAGTGGCTCGCCGCTTCTCCCACACCCCAGAACAAATGGCCCTGCTGGCCAGCTTAGTGGGCTGCCTGGCAGTGATCATGGGCCTTAGCCTATCTTGGTATTGGGACACCCCGGCTTCTCCCTCAATAGTCGTATCAGCCACCCTATTATTTATTCTGGCTTGGTCGCTGTAAAATTTACCGGACCCATCAATACCTGTAGACAAAATGGCATGGAAAGTGCTCACTGAAGACCCTGTAGGATGTGCTGAGCGTTCTCTTGCGAAGCGCATCAATCAAGTTGGTCCCATCAATTAAAAATCAGGACATTTTACCATGACCCCTTTCAATCCACTGGTCTTGCAAGGCAATTTAGGCATACTGAGTCCCAACTTAAAGCCAGTTTCTCAAAATTCATTGATCGAGCACGAAAATGGACAAATACAAGCAAGCAAGGTTGGCTTTGAACTGTTTGATATTATCGAAAAAGCGGAAACTTTTTTAGACAACATTGAGCATCAAAGCAACAAACTGTCTATTATTCAAAGTTCCATCGGTGCCATTGGAATTTCCAGCGTTGCTGGATGTGTATTGTCCGCAGTCAATCTATTCCAAATAATTCAAGTACATAACAAATTGAATCGTTTGGACAAAAAACTAGAAAATGGATTTCTTGACCTCAAATTATTTTTTTCTGCCCAACTGGAAAATTTATTAGAATACCAGCAACAACAACGCCTAGGGGAAGCCTATAGCTGCTATATCAAAGGCTTAGAACAACTCAAAGCCGCCCTGCTCATTGAAAACAAAGAAATTCGCATCCATAGCCTCAGCAGTTGTTTGAATATGTTTGTAAAATCACTCTCCATCTATGACCATTTCCTTACAAACCAGGGCATGAATCCAGCAGCCAACCTGCGCTGCCTAGAATGCTCTTGGGGAATTCAATCATCCATTTCAGAAATATATTGTCTGCAATCAGAATACCGAGCCGGCCTACACAGCTACCAAGAATTGCAAAAACGCATTCTACGTGATGTGGGGTCCATAAAAAATCGCCTCACCGAATCAACTTACGCATTTGTGGCTGCAGATTTACAATATTTCTTTGAACATGACATGAAACTGATTGCAGGCAAAATCAGTGGTTTGCAAACCTATCAACAACAAAAAGTTTTTCCAAGCGTTGCCCTAACTCCCCCCTTGTTATTGCCTGAAACCGAAATGCACAACCTAACATTTCAAAGTGTAGACATCTATCTTCAATGCCTTTTGGTTGACTCTAAGACAGCAGAAGTCAAGCAAACAGTAATCACCAGCCACCCGGTTCAGGAAGACCCACTGCCCCTGCTACAATTTTGCCATATTTATCAAGAAATACAAGATATTATGGATTTTGAAAGTTGGGGAAGTCAGATAGAATCTCTACTCAAGCAATATACTACTATACAGGAATCCGGAGTTTATTTCTTCAACGCCATTCCACCCAAAAAGTTGATCAGTGCTCAAGAGAACTATGCAAAATACTACAAAAAGGCAAAACCAGGGTTGCTATTTGATAATAGCTTTTTCGGGACCGCCACCACTGGTTTTTTACTGACTGACAAAGGTTTGGTCTCCTCTGATTTTACGAGTGGCTGGTTATGGAAAGAAATTGTGACCATTAATCTAACCTTAAACAAGGTATTTATCAACCAACAACCATTTACCCAATTTGCCTTTAACGACTTCCCAAACCTATACAAACTGTTCAAACACATCTCCCAATCACTGTCAATGACATGGCAGAAACGAGCGACGATTTTGCGTAACCGCGGAGAATTGGTAGCCGCCCAAGAAGCCTATCAACGGGCTCTGCAACTGGATGAAACTCATCTGGCAGCGTTAGAAGGCCTATTAATTGTAGACTGGTCATTTACCAACCTACAAACCTACATAGCCAAACTAAAAAATTTACAAAAATTAGATCGTCTAACACAGTTGCAACAGGAATTGACAAGCCTGCACATTCAACATGTTACAGCCTTCAATACTCATAACCAATTCCATTATGCAGGCGAATGCAACCCAAACGGGCAACCTTCAGGAAAAGGAATTGCCATTTGGGACCATGGTGATTACTATGAAGGAGACTGGTTAAATGGTCAACGTGAGGGAACAGGAACTTTGCTCACCTCTGAATTTTCCTACCAGGGACACTGGTTGGCGGACAAACGCCACGGTGAGGGGATTCAATCTTGGAAAAATGGGGACCTCTATCAGGGCAATTGGGCCGCTGATCGGTATGAAGGACAAGGAAAATTTTCCAGTCCCAAGGATCAAAAATACGATGGATTCTGGTCAGCCGGGCAGCGTCATGGTTTTGGGAAAGCCACTTTATCTAACGGGGAACAATACGAAGGCGACTGGCGACAAGACCTCATAGATGGATATGGGACTATGTACTGGAAAAATGGAGATCGCTATCAAGGCAACTGGCGCCAGGGAAAACCCTCTGGGACGGGTAGTTTCAGTTTGGCCAATGGTGATCACTACGAAGGGAATTGGGTCAACGGTCAACGTCATAGCCAGGGCCGGTTAACCCTGGCAAATGAGAAGGGATATTATGAAGGTGAATGGCGACAAGACCAGAAGACAGGATTTGGGACAATGGTATGGCAGGGACACCATTCTCATCAACGTGCCCGTTATGAAGGTTATTGGAAAAATGACCTTCCAGAAGGACATGGGACCATGACTTGGAGCGATGGCGGCACTTATCAGGGCAGCTGGCAACGGGGACAACGTACAGGGTGGGGAACATTGACCTGGCCCAATGGCGACTATTATGAAGGGGAATGGTCACAAAACATGCGTCAAGGCAAGGGTAACCTGGTTTCCTTGTCGCAACAAAGTCAATATCAGGGACTGTGGCAACAAAACCAGCCAGTGCTATTACAAATATTGACCCAAATTCCTGATGAATATTCTTAAGAAACTTTCGCACCAATTCTTCTTTTGATTTAAAATTGGTCACCCAAAATTTTTAGAAAGGTAAATCGAGTTAGCAGAGCGTAACTCAATATTATCAGTATCTTAAATTGTGGGGTCAAATGACCCCACTTACAGGGCTGTCGCCAAACCCTGATGGCTGCTTAAAATGTTATGACCTTATCACTGTCAATCACCCAGTCGGCCAATGCAGGCATAGTTGATTGTTCCGCCCCATCAAAGTAAGGGTGATTTTTATAAATACCACATCGAGCCATGCATGTCCCACAAACTTTAACGGGAACTCCTTTGCTGATCAATTGTTTGAGCATCATTGACAAATCTTGATCATAACTCTCAGGTGGTTTACAAGCATCGCGTGCCATATCTACGGCATCACTCATTAGAAAAATTCTAACATCCTGTCCAGATTCCTGCAGTTTTCCGGCCAAACGCAATCCATTCCATGTTATATCCGTATTATCATAAGGTTCTCGATTAAAAATAATTAATATTTTCATATAGATATTTCCTTCTCATTTTGAAATCAACTGATTTCCAGTAAATTATTAAGTCAAATCATGACTGCTTACCATATTAAGTGGCCAGCACAAGATAATATTTTAAACCAGTAAAGTCAATATCTTTTGAAACCCGGTATTGTCATTAAGATAAAACCAGTGGCATCTCAGAATATTCACTGACTCATCATCAAAAAATAGACTCTCAATTTTTGGATAACAATTTTTCCTCTATTAACTTAAATTTAACTCATGAAAATAACCTCTTTTGCTGACCAAGCACCCTTTCTACATTTCTTACAAACTGACCAAGAAGTGCACAGACATTACGAATTTGAAACGGCTCTGGTGAAACGTCATCATCCAGAAGAACGTTATTTTTTAGAAGGTTACTGTCAAGCCTGTCGTCAACCCACGGTATTTTTGGTTGACCAATTGTATGGTGCTCAACAAACTCCTCAAGGTTGGTTGCCCAACTGGCGAGAACGTTTAGAATGCCAACACTGTCGCCTGAACAATCGACAACGAGCTCTGATTTATGCCTTACAACTGGCGGTTGCTCAACGTTTATCCGGTTATTATTCCAATTTGAGAACAGATGGAATTATAGACAAGCCGGATCTTCCTCCTCGGCTTTCCCTATATGCCATGGAACAAGTGACCCCTCTTTTTCACTGGCTAACCCATCAATTCTCTCAAGTCGATTGTGTGGGCAGCGAATATTTGGGGGAAGAAATTGCAGGGGGCACTGTAATCAATGGGTTACGACATGAAAATGTAGAACAGTTGAGTTTTCAAACTGCCCACTTCGATCTCATAATTTCCAACGATGTGTTGGAACATGTCAACCATCCCATACAAGCCATGCAAGAAATTTATCGCGTTCTCAAACCCAGTGGCGAACTGCTGATTACCATTCCCTTTCATGCCAATTCCCAACTGACAGTTCGACGCGCAAAATTGGAACAGGGCCAACTGCATTTTTTACTCCCTCCCCTTTATCATGGCAATCCACTGTCAGCAGAAGGTGCCCTGGTATTCCATGATTTTGGTTGGGATTTTGTAGATCAACTGAAAACTGTAGGTTTTGAAGCCGTGGGATTGATCCATTACTGGAGTTATTTATACGGCTATTTAGGAGAACCACAATATTATTTTAGGGCTCGTAAACCAAATCTACCTTTTTAATTGTATCTGCGCTTATTTTATCCTATAATCCCAATTGGTAAACTACTTTAAAATTAGGAGGTTTCTAGTGTCCTTTTTAGGATATAACCACAGTAATTTGTAGGATGGACAATGGGTTTATCGCTGCCCACCCTACAAAGTTTTTCATATAAGTTACACAGAGGGCTTATTTTCGTAATAAGTCTGGGCCTTACGAGACAAAGATTCCAGCGTCTCTTCTTGCCACAACTGTGTTCGCCACTGTTGGTAATCAAAACCGTTACGATTGATTAGCACAATGAATTTTTCAATTTCCACGGGATTGAGTCTGGCACCAAGGGCAGCCATAGCCTCGTTCAAAATGATTGCATCAGATTTCATCAGTCGGTCTCCTCAATGAAGGTGATGGGACTGACGGCACGAATTTCCGCATGTCCCAGTAGTTTGTTTAATAATTTTCGATCATGTCGTAATAAAATAGTCCACTTCTGCCAAGATGGCGCAAGCAACATGAAGTGCATCTTTAACTTCAACATTGGATTGCCTCAGCAAATGGGCCTTTTCCAACACTGCAGTTGATTCGACAACAGACCATTCACTGAGGGTTTGCCACTTATTGATTTCTCGTTTTACGATGTCGTGTGGATTGTGTAAATTTTCATAGTCAAGAATATAGGACCATACCAACGAGTATTCACCAGACAGAATTTTTTCCTGGATAGCCAGTTTAGCTTGAGTTTCAAGATAAATTTTGAGTTGACTTTGGTCGTCGAATGGACGGTTAAAACAACAGTTATCCAGATAAAGTTTGAGTTTCTTCATGACCATTGCAAGGGTTGTGATGAGTAACAAGTATAACATACATGGATCGGGAATGCTCGAAAAATGCGTTTGATGCGATTGCCCTAACCAAATCCACCTTTTTAATTGTATCTGCGCTTATTTTATCCTATAATCCCAATTGGTAAACTACTTTAAAATTAGGAGGTTTCTAGTGTCCTCTTTGGATATAACCACAGTTCGAACCGCCGTGCAGGCGATTACCCAAACCTATAACAAGCGTCCCGCAGACCTGATGCAAATGTTATGGCGTGTGCAGGAACAGTATTCCTACATTCCAAATATTGCCATCGAAACTCTGGCTGGGGAATTAAATCTCACCTATGCTCATGTGGCTGGAGTGGCTGGATTTTACAGCTTCTTCCACAATTCTCCCCGCGGTCAATATGACATTCTATTCAGCGACAACATCATCGAACACTGGCAAGGTAAACCAGAGCTCATGAACTATCTGCTGAAAAAATTGGGTGTAGAACTCAATCGACCTCGAGCCGATGGTCGAGTCACGGTTGGAAACACTTCATGCATTGGCATGAGTGATCAGGGACCGGCTATCTTAGTCAATGGGCACGCCTTAACTCGCCTGTCTCTATCTCGCATTGACGAAATGGCGAATTTGATAGAACAACAAATTCCCTTAACCGATTGGCCGCGAGAATGGTTCACCATTGCCACCAACATTCAACAAACGGGACTGCTGCTCGGTCACCCTTTTGTCAGCGGCGAATCTTTAAAAACCGCTCTTGCTCAAGGTCCTGACGTCAGCTTAACCCAAATTGGGCAAGCTGGCCTGCGAGGCTGTGGCGGTGCTGGATTTAAAACCGAAGTCAAATGGAAACTCTGTCGCAACACCCCCTCTGACCAACGCTTTGTTATCTGCAATGCCGACGAAGGAGAACCCGGGACTTTTAAAGACCGAGTGTTACTGCAAAAGTATGCAGATATAGTATTTGAAGGCATGACCCTCTGTGCCTATATCATTGGCGCAAAACGTGGATTCTTATATCTGCGTGGAGAATACCGTTTCCTGCTGCCAGAATTACAAGCCACCTTAGCAAAACGTCGCCAAGCTAATTTATTGGGACCCAATATTTTAGGCAATCCCAACCTAGAATTTGACATTGAAATTCACCTGGGAGCAGGCGCCTACATTTGTGGCGCGGAGACCGCTCTGATTGAATCCTTAGAAGGCAAACGAGGCACTGCCTGTCGCAAAGCTCCCCCCTATCCAGTGACCCAAGGCTATCTCAATCAGCCCACCGTAGTCAACAATGTTGAAACCTTTGCCTTGGCTGCCAGAATCATAACTTATGGCGCTGACCGCTTTGCTGAACTGGGCACAACCCAATCCAAGGGCACTAAATTGCTGAGCATCAGTGGCGACTGTGACAAACCGGGTATCTACGAATTCCCATTTGGAGTCACGGTACGAGAAGTGCTGGCCGCCTGCGGAGCCAGAGAAGTGCAAGCAGTACAAAACGCAGGTCCCGCGGGAATCTGTGTCTCTCCAGCTGAATTTGATCGCAAATTGTGTTTTGAAGACCTCAACACCACCGGCTCCTTTATGATCTTCAATCAACAACGAGACCTGTTAGAAATGGCTCGCAACTTTGCCCAATTCTTTGTCCATGAAACCTGCGGCTTTTGCACCCCATGTCGGGTTGGTACCGGTCTCGTACAGGGACTGATTGAAAAAATTGCCCAAGGCAATGGGAGTCCTGCTGAACTGGAAGAATTGACTGAACTCAGTCACTTAATTAAAACCACCAGCCATTGCGGTTTGGGACTCACTGCCACCAATTTTGTACAAGACACCCTGAAAAAATTCCCGTTTATCTATCAAAAACATTTTAAACTCAACACCTCTGGATTGACCCCCACTTTTAACTTGGAAGCCTCGTTAGAAGCGGCGCGTCGCCTTACTCAACGCAATGACAGTGAGGCTCATTTAGGATAACTGGTTATGGCAAACACATTTACAATTGATGGACAAACCGTGCCCTTTCAAGAAGGGCAAACAATTATTGAAGCTGCCATGGCAGCAGGCATTTACATTCCCCACCTTTGTCACTACCCGGAATTTAAACCCCATGGCAGTTGTCGGGTATGCACAGTCAGTGTCAATGGCCGCAAAGTAACCGCTTGCAACACCCCAGCAGCCTCTGGTCAAGTCGTGTTAAACAAAACTGAAACCCTGCAACAGGAACGTCGCACGCTCATTCAAATGCTATTTGTGGAAGGGAATCACATCTGCCCAGCCTGCGAAAAAACCGGCAATTGTCAATTACAAGCCGTAGCCTACTATGTAGAAATGTTGGGACCTCGTTTCCAACATTTCTATCCAATACGAGAAGTCGACGCTTCCCATCCGGATGTAGCTATTGACTTTAACCGTTGTATTTTATGTGAATTATGTGTGCGAGCCAGTCGCGATATAGACAAGAAAAATGTATTCTCATTATCCGGTCGGGGCTTAAAAACCCACTTGATTGTCAATTCCCCCACCGGTAAACTGGGCGATACCAATTTTGATGCCCAAGACAAAGCAGCAAAAGTATGTCCGGTCGGTGCCATCCTGTTAAAACGCCAAGCCTACACCGTCCCCATTGGACAACGGTTTTATGACCTCAATCCCATCGATGTGGTGGGAGACGCTGCGGAACCTCATTATGGAGCAAAGCACCATGGCTAAAAAACTGAAAGTGGCCACCACCTCATTGGCAGGCTGTTTTGGCTGTCACATGTCATTTTTGGACATTGATGAACGTCTGTTACAACTGTTGGAACATGTGGAATTTGATCGCACCCCTTTAACTGACATCAAACACTGTGGACCTTGTGACATTGGCATTATTGAAGGGGGATTATGCAATGCAGAGAATGTGCACGTATTGCAAGAATTTCGACAAAATTGCAAAGTGCTGGTTGCCATAGGCGCTTGTGGCATCAATGGGGGTGTTCCCTCCATGCGCAACAATTTTACCCTCCAAGAATGTTTGGAAGAATCCTATTTACATGCTGTGGGCGTGGAAAATGCCCATATTCCCAACGATCCAGAAATTCCCTTGCTATTGGACAAAGTGCATCCTCTCCACGAAGTAGTCAAAATCGACTATTTCCTGCCTGGATGTCCCCCTTCTGGAGATGCAATTTGGACCTTTTTAACTGAAATGTTAGAAGGGAAAACCATTCACTTCCCCTACCACCAGATTCATTACGACTGATTCTCCATCACAACCCAACTGTTGCCACTGCTCAAAAAGCAAGTGTAACAAGTGTAGGGTGCGTTAGGCGCGCTTTTTTGCGCCGTAACGCATCTGACCTGAAGAATCCGAATCAGAAATAGGCTCCTGATATTTTATCAAAGGTAACAAAGTATTAGACAAACCAATCACACTGCCTGCATAGTATATTCCCATCCCAACTGCCATCCCAAAATGCAAAAAGTACACCCCACCGATACAAACAACTCCAGGCACAAAACTGCTCAACAAATTAACCCGCATGGTCTCCTCAAATTCATCAGTCAACTCAAACAGTTCCAGCAAATGGTTTAGGGTACCATCCATCAAAATTACCTGCGCAGTGTCAGTGGCTGCAGTAGAAGCGCCCTTTAAAGAAATGGAAACCTGAGCCGTTTTCAAGGCGATAGCATCATTAATCCCATCCCCAATAAAGCACACAAATCGTCCTTCTTCTCGCAACTGAGTCACCAAGTTGGCCTTGTCCTTTGGCAACACTTCAGCAAAATAACGATCAATTCCCACACTTTCTGCGGTATGAGCGGTGGCCTGTTCATGATCGCCAGAAATGATATACACTTTCATTCCACGTTTTTTCAAATAGTTAACCATATCAACAGTTTCTGGACGAATCGTAGGCTGCATCTCCAAAATTCCAGCCAATTTCTCTTCAATAGCCAAATACACCAATGAGCAACCGCGATCCTCCGCTTGCTTCTGAATACTGTGCACCCTTTCTGGCAATCCGATACCTTCTTGACTCAAGAAACGGGCACTGCCTACCCGGATCAGTTGATCATCGATCAACACCTTGATTCCATATCCAATTTCATAGCAAGCCTCATCCAATTTTGGAATAACCAATTCCCGCAAAGCAGCTTGTTCCACAATGGATTTAGCCAAGGGATGAGACTGACGATATTCTGCAGCTGCCGCATAAGTTAACAAAGTATTCTCATCCCAATTTTCAAAACAATGAAGATGGACCAAGGTGGGTTGCTCCACAGTCAACGTTCCCGTTTTATCAAAGATTACCGTATCAACCTGTCGCAAAGATTCCAACACTCTACCATCTTTGATTAAAATGCCGTGCCGAGAGAGAATTTGTAAATAATTCAACACACTCATAGGTCCTAATGCAATCATATTAGTCCCCAAAGCAGCCCAAAGTACTGTCAGTGCTGCTCCTGGTCCCAATAGCAACCAAGTCACAGTACTGATTCCCAACTCCACAGGTAAAAAAGTGTCAGCAATCTTTTTGCCTCGCGTGATCAATTGCTCCTTATAAGTTTGAGTTTGATTGAGCACCTGACCAATCTGAGCCGCCACGGTATCTTCCCCTGCGGTGTTCACTCGAATTTTAACCTTTCCGGACAGCAGCAAAGTAGCCGCAAATACTTGATCTCCAGGCCCTTTTTCAACCGGTTGACTCTCTCCAGTCAGCAAATGCTGATCCACACTGACCGTTCCCACTTCAATCCTACCATCCACTGGAATGACTTCTCCAGCATTGACCACCACAATATCTCCCACTTGAAGTTGGGTAAAGTCCACCTCGATTTCTATACCATTCCTCTCTAACCACACTTTAGAAGGTTGGTGGTTGAACAGATGAGTTAGTTTTTCCCTAGAATGATGTTCTGTGCGCTCAATAATCTTAGCCAAAAACCCCCCAAGTAAACTGGACAAGGCAGCCAACACCAAGTGACCTGTGGCTATCATGCCCACGACTAAAATTGCACTGATCAAAAAAGTGCTGAAAAAATTCTTAGCCTTAAAATCTCGCCAAATCAATCGAAAAACATGACGCGCTGAATAAAGTATACCGGCTACACTGAATAGAGCCAACAGGGGAAAATAGGCTGCCAATATTGCTGTGCTAATCGTTCCCACTGAAATCAACAAGTCCCGATTCACACCGGCCTGCGCCTTTTGCATTTGCTGTCTTAACTCCAAATCTGGAATCAATTGAGACTCACGCTCCCGTCCATCCAATACACTTTTGGCATCTTGAAAAAATCGTTCAATATCGACTTGAGACAAAGCCGATCCCAATGATTTTTTGGCTCCTCCCAATGACTTTTTGGCACCCTTTTTAACCGGTTGAGCAGATTGTTGCTGATGTTGACGATGAGCAGACCAAAAACCGATTGCACCACTAAATAGAATTAACTCAATAAGCATAACTGATCCTTAAGGGTGAAAATGTTTGCCTATTTTCATATAGGGCCGAAAACCTATGATCTGATATAAAGATCCTGTAACTTAACAATTCAGTTTCCGGTCCCTATAGAGAATAGAAATTTATGAACGCAACTGTTTACGACGCTGTAAAGCCTGCTTCTGTTTGTCAGCTCGATCTTGAGTCTCTGCAATCAATGCCGAAGTAGAAACCTGTGCAGACAAATAATGCGCCATTTTTCTAACTGTAGGATGTTGAAACATATCCACCACACTAAGCTCCCGATGCAAAGTTTTTCGCACCTGATTACACACCTGCACCATCAATAGGGAATGACCTCCCAAATCAAAGAAATTATCTTCCACTCCAGCCGTAGTTACCTGCAAAACTTCCTGCCAAATAGCCAATATCTGTTGCTCCAATTCAGTTTGGGGACTCACCACCTGTTTAGCCACAGTTTGAAGTTCCCGCGGCTCTGGCAAAGCCCGACGATCGATCTTACCATTGGCATTCAACGGCCATTGACTCAACACCACAAAAGCCGCAGGTATCATATAATCAGGCAATCGTTGAGCCAAATAATCTCGTAATTTAGGTGCAATTTTACGATTAAAATCCCCCTGTAATGGTTGATTTGCATACATATTCCATGATATAGTTCCCAAATTAGATTTTGATGACAAAACTAAAGTGGGTCGATGGGAACGCCAAAATAAAGCCTGACAATTGCCCATTTGCGTTTCAGTATTTGGGGAATAACTGAGTTCCACCTGATAACCCAATTTTTCCCCCAATGTCCATATTTCCTCTGGCTCTACCCCTTGTTCATTCCCAAGCAAGGGATTTGACAAATTAGCCTTCCATTCTCCCACTGTAGACGGTCCCATTTCACTCTCCAACCAAGCCACTGTGGCCACTGCCTGGCTCAAACGGGCATTGGGTAACCCTGTCAACCATAGAGAATCAGGATGCTCACGCTCCAAATAAGCCTGCAATGCAGACAAATCCATAGCCTGTTGCATCCAATCTATGACCACTGCTGGCGGCTGAGTCACTTCTGGGACCCGATCCAACCACAAAAATACATCATAACGAAATTGAGTCAACTCATTATGAGCCCAGCCCCGTTGCAACTGTATGTGTACCTGGGTAATTCTTGGAAAACGTTGGGGTAACAAAGTAAAAAAACTGGGATCTAACAATAACTCATTCTCTTGTAGCAAACGCCATTGTACCCGTTGTCGCAACTCTTCTCGTGAACACAGCGCCTCAGCCTTATGCAATTGCACCGAGGCTTGAAACATCTTTAATAATCGAAAGTTACGAACATCGCCCACAAAAATACATCCACCCAATGCCACAGTTTGCAAGGCGCCTTCCAACACCGTTAGCAAATAATCCACACCGGGAAAATATTGCACAGTTGAGTTGAGAATACACAGGTCAAACTGCTGATCAGCCAAAATCTCAAATCGTTCAGCTGGATTTTTTAACAACTGAACTTGAGGCAAATTACGGGCTCGTTTTGCCACATATTCAAGAGCCACTTGGGAAATATCAGTGCCAACGTACCGTGTAGACTGGATGGCTAAAGGCAGCAAGAGAATGCCCATGCCACACCCAATTTCCAACACCCGTTGAGCCTGTAAAGCCTGCAACTGTTGGAGACGATAACTGCTCCACACCTGCATTTCTGCCAATGGAATAGGCTCCCCAGTATAACTGCTATTCCACCCCACAAAGTTGACTGGCTCTGCAACCTTGACTTCCTGATCAGAAGGAGACCGAGCATAAATATTCTGATCAAAAACCGTTTCCCACTCGGCAACCAATTCCTGAGCATCAGATTGAGTCTCAGCCGCCACTTCGGCAACGCCAAAGTCTGGTATCACATAAGCCACCAATCGTTTGTCTCCAGATTTAGCCTGTTTGGCCAAGGTCAACGATTGTTTGATCGCCGGGTAACCACTTAAAACCTTATCAATTTCAGCCAGTTCAATCCGAAAACCACGAATTTTCACTTGATCATCCAAGCGACCTATAAATTCCAAAACACCTTCTTCTCGCCACCGCACCCAATCTCCAGTACGATATAAAATCGCTGACCCGGTCTCATCTTGGAATGGATTGGGCAAAAACCGCTCCGTAGTCAAATCAGGACGATGCCAATATCCTCGAGCCAAACCATCTCCCCCTGCATACAATTCTCCCACCATACCTCGAGGAACCAAAGCCATTTGCGCATCTAAAATATAAACTTGCGTGTTAGAAATTGGTTTACCAATGGGTACACTTTCCCCCCACAGTGTCGAAGATTGCATGCGATAACAACATGTGAAAGTAGTATTCTCTGTGGGACCATAACCATTGATCACTGTACATTGGGGAAAACGTTGCCATATTCGACGTACAGAAGATGGAGGCAACACATCTCCCCCAGCCAATAACTGTTGTACACTGGCCAAATCTTCCAACTGCTCAGCCACCATCATTTGAAACAAACTGGCCGTCAACCACAACACGGAAACTTGATATTGCCGCAACAATTCTCCCAATTCAGCCAAAGTCGGCTTTTCCGGATGAGCAATGACCAATCGAGCACCGTTCAACAAAGCGCCCCAAATTTCAAATGTGGAAGCATCAAAAGCCAAAGGGGCCAACTGTAATAATACATCAGTTTTATCGAAAGTTACATAATTGCTGTTTTTCACCAAACGAACCACTCCCCGATGCACCACACTCACCCCCTTGGCCTTCCCAGTGGAACCAGAAGTATAAGTCACATAACACAAACTGTCTGCATTCACTTCCACTGAGCAATTCTCAACCGAATATTGAGCAATCATTGGCCAGTGTTGCTCCAAACAAATGGGAATCACTCCATTGGGTGCTCCAGGTATGCAATCCCGTTGTATGAGAACCCATTGCGTTTGGGTATCTTCTAAAATAAAGCGCACTCTTTCCGCCGGGTTAGCTGGATCCAATGGCACATAACATCCACCGGCTTTAAGAATTCCCAATATGCCAATAATCATCTCTAAACTGCGAGACAGATAAATTCCCACTGGAGTTTCTGGTTTGATTCCCAAGGACTGTAGGTAATGAGCCAACTGATTTGCACGTTGATTGAGCGCCAAATATGTGAGATGAGAATCCTTCCATAACAAGGCGATAGCATCTGGGGTTTGTGCCACTTGGGACTCAAAAACTGTATGCACCGCCTGTTCTCTGGGATAGGGCAGCACTGTTTGATTCAAGTCATGCAACAATTCAAAACGTTCCTCAACTGTTAACCATGCAATATCAGCCAAAGCCTGTTTGGGATTCAGCAATACTGATTGCAAGAAGCGTTCAAAATAACCCAACAAACGTTGAAGACTCGGCAATGCAAACAAATCAGTATTATAAATTAAAAAACCAGTTAATCCAACACGAGGTTGACGCCACAAATGGAATTCTAAATCAAAACGGGTGGCACTGATGGGATGATCAAATAATTCCACCGTCAAATCGGACAGATTGGGGAGAGCTAATGGACTGTTTTGCAAGGCAAAAATGACTTGGATCAAAGGATTCACACTGGTGTTGCGTTCTGGATGAAGTTCCTCGACCAAATGCTCAAATGGCAAATCTTGATGGGCATACCCTTGTAATGTTGTTTGACGCACTTGTTGCAATAATTCATCAAAATGCAATCGTTCCGACAAATTGGCTCGCAATACCAAAGTATTTACAAAAAAGCCAATTAAATGCTCAATTTCATGTCGATTGCGATTGGCAATGGGGGAACCCACTGCAATGTCTGTTTGACCTGTGTAGCGAAACAGCAATCCCAAAAATGCTGCCAACAAGGTCATGAACAACGTAACTCCTTGAGTTTGGCTTAAATTTTCCAATTCCACAGTCATGGACTCTGACAACTGGAATGGCACAGTGGCTCCAGAAAAAGTTTGAATTGGGGGACGGGAATAATCTGTAGGAAATTGGAAAACGGGTAGATTAGCCAATTGAGACTTCCAATAATTCATCTGCCGATCATAGATTTCTCCTGTCAACCAAGCCCGTTGACCCACCGCAAAATCTACATACTGGATAGGCAGTTGGGGCAAGTTCACTGGAGTTTTAGACAATGCAGCCTGATAGCAAGTGCTCAATTCCCGATAAAATACCCCCAGAGACCATCCATCTGAAATAATATGATGCAAGGCAAGTAACAGGAGATGATGTTGGAGCGCCAAACGTATCAACTTGAAACGGGTTAAGGGGCCTGTGTTGAGATTAAAAGTGGTCTGATTATTCAATGCAATATGTTGGGACAGGACCGTTGTTTGAGAATCTGCCGGCAGATCAGATAGATCCACCACAGTTAAGGGAGAGTTTACCATGGGTAAGATCTGTTGGACCGGACGACCTTGTATCATGGGAAATACGGTTCGCAGAGAATCTTGACGTTGGAGAATGGTTTGCAGACTGAATTCAAGGGCAGAAATCTGTAAATTTCCCCGTAAAATCAATCCATTGACCACAATATAGGCAGTGTTCCCCGGTGCAAAATTCTCAATGAACCACAGTCTCTGTTGAGCAAAGGATAAGGGCAATGGTTCAGCTCTAGAAACAGGTTGTAAGGGAAGCGTGGGCAAGTGCACTTTTTGCAATTCCAATAAGCGTTTAACCAATTCTTCAACCGTGGGGAATTCAAACAAATAACGCAAAGGAAGTTCCACCTGAAACACTGCCCGGATACGAGAGACCACTTGAGTAGCCAATAGGGAATGACCACCCAATTCAAAGAAATTATCCTGCACTCCAGGTTGATTGATGCCCAATACTTCTGACCAAATCCCAATCAGCAATTCTTCCTCTGGAGACCGGGGCGCAATATAGACTCGGGAGGCAGTGGGGATGGGTTTGGGCAGGGCGCGCCGGTCTACCTTACCATTGGGAGTTAAAGGCAAACTGGTCAGGATTTGGAAAAAGCTGGGAATCATATAGTCTGGTAAACGTGGTTTTAGAAAATCACGTAACTCATTGGCTAACAAGTCAAAATTGGGCTTGGGGATGACATAGGCTACCAATTGCTTTTGCCCCGCGGAATCTGTCCAAGGAGCAACAATTGCCTCACTGACTTGGGAATGTTGAGCCAGCACTACCTCAATTTCCTGAGGCTCAATACGAAATCCCCGAATTTTCACTTGTTGATCCAGTCGTCCCAAAAATTCAAGGCAGCCATCCGGGAGGTAATAAACCCAGTCTCCAGTCTTATACAAACGATCTTGGGAATTCTGGCTAAAGGGGTGGGGAATGAATTTTTCGGCGGTCAATTGGGGATGATTTAGGTAACCAGTTGCCAAACCATCTCCTCCGATTAACAATTCTCCTGGTACTCCTGTGGGCAATGGTTGTTGATGATGATCGACCACATACACTTGGGTGTTGGCAATTGGATAACCAATAGGAACAGAATGATCCAAAAGAGTTTTTCCAGACATAGGATAGCAACAAGTGAAAGTTGTATTCTCAGTGGGACCATAGCCATTGATTAAAGTTATGGTTGGGAAATGTTGTAAAATTCGCTGCACTGCCTTGATTCCCAGTACATCTCCTCCCGCCAATAAGTATTTAAGCCCAGCCAAATCGCTCAGACGTTCCTCCACCATTTGATGAAATAAGCCTGCAGTCAACCACAAAACAGTAATATGATACTGTTTTAAAACAGTTCCCAATTCTTCTAGAGAGGGCAAGTGAGGGGGCATGATGACCAAACGGCCACCGTTTAACAAACATCCCCAAATTTCAAAGGTGGAGGCATCAAATGACATGGGTGCAAATTGCAGAAAAATATCTTTTGCAGTCAATTGGATATAATTGGTGTCTTTAACTAGCCGCACCACAGCTTGATGAGTGATACATACTCCCTTAGGTAAACCGGTGGTGCCAGAGGTGTACATGATGTAAGCCAACGAATTGGCAGTGGTCTTATTGGGAATATTAAGGGAACTGGACTGAGCAATAAGATGCCATTGGGTATCCAGGCACCAAGGTTGAGCAGCGGTGGTGGGGAGGTTGGGTAATATGGATTGCTGAGTCAAAATTATGGACAGTTGCGTATCTTTCAACATGAAAGCCAAGCGTTCCTTGGGATAAGAAGGATCTAAGGGCACATAGATTCCACCTGCTTTGAGAATACCCAACAAACCAATGATGGACTCTAGGGAACGTTCCAAACACAGGCCAATGGGCTGTCCCAAATTTATTCCTTGTTGTCGCAGAAAATGGGCCAGTTGATTGGCTCGGGCATTCAATTCTGCATAAGATAAGCGTTGATCCTTAAATACCAGTGCCACTGCCCGTGGGGAATGCTCGACTTGTTGCTCAAATAAATCGTGAATGCAGCGTTGTTTGGGATAATCGGTGGCCGTCTGATTCCAAGTGTTCACAACTTGATGGCGCTGAGTCTGGGAGACCAATGACAACTGGTGAATAGCTTGATTTTCAAGCAGTCCCATCACTAAATTTTCCAACAAAGTTTGATAATGCTCTAGCAAACGTTCAACCGTGGTGGGGGCAAATTGCGCTTCATTGAAAATGGCACGCACCATCATCGGGGTTCCTTTCATCACTGCAAAAGTCAGTGGGTAATTGGTGCTCTCATACAAAATTTGGAACCCATTGATATGTAAGCTAGAAAGGTGTTTATTGAGATAATCATCCAATCGCTCCTCATCAAATACCAATATGGTTTCAAACAAATCCTGACCGCGTGGCACTTCACTCCAACCTTGAATATCCACTAGGGAACTGTGTTCATATCGGCTGAGTTCAACCACTTGCGCTTGTAAAGCCGTTAACCAAGTTCCCAATGACTCATTAGGAGAAATGGGAACTCTCAATGGCACGGTGTTGATAAACAGTCCAACTGTATGTTCAAAACCAGACCAAGTTACATTGCGTCCAGAAAATACCAAACCAAATGCCACATCATCTGTTCTCAAATATTTGCTCAACAACAGAGCATAAGTTCCTGTTAGCAAAGTATTTAAAGTGATTTTATGTTGGCGGGCCAAATTGGTCAATTGCTGAGTCAACTGATTGGGCAGTGACCACTGTTGTTCCCGATAGGCTATAGGAAGTTTTTCACGACGAATTAACGGGAAACGGGTGGGTTGGTAATTTCGTAAAGTGTGGCGCCAAAATTGTTCCTGAGCTTGGCGATCCAAACTGTGTAAATAACTGATAAAATCACGATAGGGTCGAGTGGGGGGTAATTGTAAAGATTGCCCAGCTTGCAGCGCTTCATAATATTTAAATAACTCTTCCAACAGCACCAATTGTTCCCATTCTGAAACAATCAGATGGACATAGGTGAGCAACAACTGGCTATGTTGATCAGTTGTTTGAATTAAAGTAAATCTTAACAAAGGGACTTGAGTTAAATCAAAGCCTTGTATACGATCGGCTTCAACCAATTTTTCCAATTCCAAACGTTGTTGACTTGCTGATCGGGATCGCCAATCTTGTTGAGATACCTGAATTTCAACTTCTGGATGAACCACTTGCACAGGTTGTTGACGGCCCTGCCAGTGGAAAGAACTGCGCAAAGCCGGATGTCGATTGCATATAGCTTGGCAAGCTTGTGAAAAATGATGTGGATTGACAGCGCCTTGCAGATCCAGCAGGAATTGAATCAAATACATTCCGGTGCTGGTCTCTTCTCGTAAAATATGGTACAACATTCCCGCTTGTAAGGGAGAAAGCGGATAAGTCTGAATCGCAGATTGATCGGTGGTGGTTTGAGAAAGGTCAGGGCCTATTTCCAGAGGAGACTCAAATGGGGAAAGATGAATAACTAATTCAGCAATGGTTGGATATTTAAAAAATTGTTCAAAAGACAGATTGAGTTGGAAATCTTTGGCTCGATTGATCACTTGAATAACTTTCAGAGAATCTCCACCCAATTCAAAGAAATTGTCTTGAATACCAATGGGTTCTTCAATTCCCAAAACGGTTTGCCAAATGTGGGCCAAGTGTTGCTGCACTACAGTTTGTGGTGCCAGATAGTCGCAATCCAAAATGGCCCGAGTTTTTGGGGGTGCTGGCAGGGCTCTTTTGTCCACCTTGCCATTGACTGTCAGGGGTAAACGGTCTAATTTGACAATGGCAGTGGGCACCAGGTAATCTGGCAAACGATCTTGTAAAAATTTTCTGAGTTGAGGAATGAGATGGCGTTCCAACTTGGCTTGCCAAGGGGTATTTGCATATCGTTTGTCTGTGGGAAACCGTGGAGACAAGGAATCAGGGGAATGAGCATTGAGTGAAGTGAGACCTGTCGTTCGCAATTGTGCTGCCAAGGTCGTTTGGGAATTTGGAGTGAAGATCACTTCATAACTTCCCTCTAAATCAGTATTCAACCAACTGACCTCAACTTGGTAAGGCAGATTTGTAGACCATTCCCAAAATAGTTCCGGATCAAGGCCGGAGGTTTTTAAACGTTGATTGGGCACTCGACAAATTTTAATAGCTTGAGAGCATTCTGTCAAACGTTGAGGAAGTTGCATTATGTTGAAATCTAAGGATTCCCAGTCATAAATCACGGGAGTTATCGCTTCATTTTTTTCTTCATTTGAAGAGGAAATGAGGTTATGAGTTTGTGTAATTACATCATAACGAAAGCAGGTTAATTCATTGCGATCTTGGCCACGTTTTGGCCACACTTTGACTTGATTGATTTGAGGATATTGAGTTGGTAATGTTCCAAAATAAGTGGGATCAATTAGCAATTCAGTTTCTCGCTCCACATTTTGTGTACGCTGCCAAGCCAATTGTTCTGGGGTCAGAGGAGTGGATGCTTGGGCCAGGAGCACAGTAGTGTGAAAATCATTTAATAACAAGTAGTTACGAATATCGCCTAGGAATAAATGTCCACCGGGAACCAGATGAGATAGGGCATTTGTGATGACTTGTTGTAGGTAATCTAGACTGGGGAAATATTGAACGACTGAATTGATGATAATGGTGTCAAATTGTTGAGTGCCTAAGCTGGAGAATTGATTGGCTTCTTGGTGCAGCAATTGCACGTGCTCAAAGCCTGACAATTGGGTTTGCCAGTATCGTAAGTATTCAATGACTGCTTGAGAAAAATCAGTTCCTATGTATTCTGAACATTGGGGTGCCAGTCTCCATAACAGCAATCCAGTTCCACAACCAATTTCTAACACTCGTTGGGGTTTTAGGGCTTGAAGACGTTCCAAAGTGTGAGCCACCCAATTTTGCATTTCATCATTGGGAATGGGTAGACCGGTATAACTGCTGTGCCAGCCTAGAAAATTATGGAGTGGAGGGGTAGTTGGAACAGTTAATTCTCCATACTTATATTCATACAATTTTTGCCAATCTGCAACTTGGTCCTTGACTTGGGAGAGAGTGTTTTGTTTGAATACCACATAGGCTACCAGTTGTCGTTCCCCAACCTGTTGGTCTTCACGGGCAATAACCACTGTGGCATCCACCAATTCATGTTGTCTCAATACAGTTTCAATTTCTCCTGGTTCCACTCTAAAGCCATGAATTTGCACCTGTTGATCACTGCGACCCAGATATTCCAAGATTCCATTATTGGAAAAACGCCCTAAGTCTCCTGTGCGATAAAGTCTTTCATTAGAGTGAAAAATAAAGCGTTGGGCGGTTAAGTCGGGTCGGTTTAAATAACCACGAGCAATGCCTTTGCCTCCCACATAAATTTCCCCTATGGTCCCAATTGGGACTGGTTGTTGGTCGGCATCCAACAGATGGATTTGCACTGTGGGAATAGCTTGCCCAATCAAACATTGAGAACGTTGACAATCCGCTTGAGTCAGCCGGTAAAAACTGACATTGACCGTGGTCTCAGTAAGCCCATAAAGGTTGATGATTTGGGGATGTTGGTCACCCAGTCTGGCAAACCAGGGGGCCAAACGGGAAAAATCCAATACCTCACCTCCAATCATAATGTAGCGCAAACTGAGTTGTTGATGAGCATGTTGTTGCACTTGAGCCAATTGGTAAAAAGCCAAGGGAGTTTGGTTGAGCACCGTAACTCGTTGTTCACACAGGCACTGGTATAAATCAGCGGGGGAACGGCTGAGCAGATGAGAAATCATCACCACAGTGCCTCCATGGAGCAGGGCACCCCACAATTCCCAGACTGACACATCAAAGGCAAAACTGTGAAATAGAGCCCAGATATCTTGTTCCGTAAAACCAAAAACGGTTTGGCAGGCAGTCATGAGGTTTAAGACATTCCCATGCTCTAACAAAACTCCCTTGGGTTGACCGGTAGAGCCCGAGGTGTAAATGATATGGGAAAGATGTTGTGAGGAGGTGATTTGAGGTAAATTTTGGTCAGAATGGTGGCTATAATCCTGATCCAAGGGAATGAGACGACCGGGAAAGGTGGCTACTGTTGAATTGTTGAGCGAGGTTTGCGTCAAAAGTAGGTTTAATTGAGCGTCTTGCCACAGCCAGTTGAGGCGATTTTGGGGATAGTTTGGATCCAGGGCAATATAGGTCCCACCCACTTTTAAAATGGCTAAAATAGCCATGATCGTTTCAATGGAACGGTCTGCAATAATTCCAATCGGTTGTTCAAGTTGGATGCCCAATGTTTGAAGAAAATGAGCCAGTTGATTGGAACGCTGATTGAGTTCTCGATAGGTTATGGTGCGATGATTGTCGATGATGGCAAGTTTATCCGGATGCCGCTCAACTTGAAACTCAAAGCGTTGATGAATCGTTTGAAAATCAGGGTTGTTTGTATGATCAGTCATAAATATAGGGCTTGAAATTTTAAAGTTAGGTTGCTTGTTTAAGTCAGAATGTCCAGAGTTTTGCAATCAATAAAATGAGTTCATCATTATTTTGGAAATTATTGTATTTTACAACTGATGATTTGAAAATGTGAAATTGTTCACCATTTTCTAAATAAATTTATTTGTCTGCTTCAAATTGTGCCAATAATTCTGGAGAGGCGGTGGCCAGCGCAACATAGGTGTTGTCTATTTCTAATGCCACTTGATGAGTGTTGGCCCAGTGTCGAGTTTCTTCAGAAATAGCCAAATTTTTCAGTGGTTTTGTCACCAGTGCCGCTTTGGCCTGTTCCAGGTTGATCAGTTGAGTTGATACAGTCCCAGGCAGTCCCCGGGTGTCTATCAGACGATAACCCTCCATGCCTTGAGAATAGATGTGTAGCAGTGGATAATTTCCTTCTTCAATGTTTGCCGATACTCGCAAAATTTTGGGTGTATACACATCTCCATCATGCACCCAGGTTCCTCGCCAAATTAAAATTTCTTGTTGAATTGCTTCAATAATTTCTGGATGATCAAAAGCGGCACAGTCATATTCCCAAGCAAAGTTATAGGCCACTTGTGTCACTTTGGAATGTTTGGGCAAAATGTCGACATAGCTGGATAATGGCCGAATGTTCCGAATTCCATAGTTTTCAGGATGATTGAAATAGGGACTGAAACGTTCCAATCCCAAAGCGTCCATGCTTAGAGGGGGACTTAAATGTCGCAAGTAGGGCAGGACTCGTAAGGTTTCCTGATAGTCTTCCAATTTGTCACCTGGGAATGCATAGAGGAGATTCCAATTCAGGGTGATTCCACAAGATCGGGCATAACGTAACAGGGCGATGTTTTGAGGAGCGCTGACCCCTTTTCTCATTCGTTTCAATAGGGAGGTGGAAAGTGATTCGATACCAGGTTGAATGACTCGAACGTGGGCGGCTTGTAATCGTCGCACTTGTTCCAAAGTCATGTTGGCTTTTTGCTCATAGTAAAATTCACAGTCGCTATTTCCATATATTTCAGCCAGTTGAGGTAATAATTCTTTAAAATAGGCATGGGGCATAATATTGTCATAGGACATGATTTTACGAGGAGAATAGGTGGAGAATAAGTCTTGTAATTGTTCCAAAACTCGAGAGGGAGACTTGCGTCGGTATTTGAGGTCGTCGCCATTTAATCCGCAAAAGGTGCAGGCTTGTTTGTCCCCCCACCAACATCCGCGACTGGTCTCAAATGGTAACCAAGTGTTAAGAGGTAAGGGATTTACGAGGGCAGCTTGTTGAGTATAAAATTCATGGTAGTCAGGGGTGGGAATGGTGTCCATGGTGGTGCAGGGAGCACCTTGGATGATGTTATTTTGAGGAAGTTGACCTGATTTCACTTGTTTTAAAAAAGTTGGAAATACGGTTTCAGATTCTCCAGAAAATACATAGTCAATGTAAGGACTTAGTGAGGCAATTCCAGTGGCCATTTCTCCTGAGCAATTGGCGCCACCGATGATTGTTAAGGTGTTTGGGGACAGTTGTTTGATGGCAGTTAGAATGGCTATGCTGGAAGCTGTTTGTTCAAAAGTGGTGGTGCAACCAACTACTTGCGGTTTCCAGCTGACCAGCATTTGAGCCACATCATGTACCCAATCTGCGATGGCAGTTGATAGGTTTTGAAATTCATCATAGTCCAAATGGATGTTGCGAAGGGCAAAGTCTCGTTGAACTTCAGTAAATAGGGTGTCAGCTTGGTGTCCCAGCAACGGTACTCCTTCATAGGCAACTTTTGCAAATAGGCGTTCTGAAAGTAAATATTTGGGGGGCAGAAAGCAGAGTTCAATATTAGCCAATTCTCCAATCCAGTCTCCAAAGGATAAGTTGGCATAGAATACTTCTACTTTGAGTTGTTGTTGGGCGGCAGTGCCTTGTAAAACGTGGACAGATAAGGAGGGTCGATCCAACAGGGCAGGGGGTGGGACTACCAGAATAATTGAGTTTTCTTCAGATAAAGGGGTTGCAGGAGAACGAGTGAATTGTAATAATTTTGCCCGGGAATTGGAGGTTTTCCAGTCGGTGTGGGCAAAAAAATGGGTATTGATTGAAGAAGAGGCAGACATGATGGCTTCCTGGTAAGCGTGAATGGTTTTTGGGCAATACTGTACTTGGACTGAGTTTGCAAGAAGTTGTATCTCAGAGACCGATATGAAATTAAGAAAGTATGAGGTAATTTTATATTCGTTCTCTTTCTGATAAAATAGGAATATGGTGAGTATGATGTTCAAATTCTGCAAGTAGGTCTGGGTGAGCGGTGGCCAAAGGTACCCATTTATTGTCCATGATGATCGCGACTTGATGGTCCAAGGCCCATTGACGAGTGTCTGCTGATAATAGGGGGGTTGATAGTGGATAAGAGACTAAGGCAGCTTGAGCTTGATTTCGGTTGATCGATTGTAAGGATTTGTCAACGGTGGGCAATTGGCGAGTGTCTCGCAATTGGTAACAGTCAGTGGATAGTTGAGTTACTTGCAAGGTGGGCAATCGGGTTTCAGTTTCAGCCGTGGGGGGTAAAATTAAACGAGGATTGTGAATTTCTGCACTGGGCACCCAATGGGATCGCCAAGTTACAATGGCTTGATTAAGTTGCGGAATGAGTTCTGGATAAGTGAAAATGGCACTGTCATAGTCGCCATTGAAACGATAGGCTATTTTGTCGATATGAGCTTGTTTGGGCAATACTTGGGCATAGCTGTCTAAAGGTCGTAAATTGCGAATTCCAAATTGCTCAGGTTGCATAAAATAGGGACTGAAGCGATCCAAGTTGAGTTGACAGAGAATAGCTGGGGGAGTCAAGTGTTGCAATAGGGGTAACAGTGCCAAGGTCTCTTGGTAATCTTGCCAACTGTCTCCTGGGAAACCACACAGTAAATTCCAATTGGGAGCGACTCCACAGGCTCTGGCATATCGTAAAGTGGCTATATTTCGATCTGCTGTGACGCCTTTGTTCATTCGTTTCAATAGGGAACTGGATAGCGCTTCAATACCAGGTTGTATGACTTCGATATGAGCTTCTTTCAGTTGACGCATTTGAGCCAGGGAAATGTTGGCTTTTTGTTCATAAAATAGGTCGACCCCAGACAATTCTTCTTTCAGTTTTGGCAATAATTCCTTGAAATAGGTATGGGGCATAATGCTGTCATAGGCTAAAATTGCTTTTATCGAGTAGGTAGAGACCAACTCTTTGAGTTCCGATAGGGCGCGTGAGGCTGATTTTTGGCGATAGGTTAAAGAGTCTTTATCCATACCACAGAATGTACATTGGTGTTTCATGCCCCACCAGCAACCGCGACTGCTTTCAAATGGCAAATCTGTGCTGATGGGGAATGCGTGTGGATTGTCATCTTTTGGAGAAGAAGATGAGAAGAAATGCTGTTGTTGCTCAAAGAATTCTTGGTAATTGGGAGTTGGAATGGTGTCCAGATCAAAATAGGGGGAACAGTGAATAATTTTTTCAGTAGGCAGTTGTCCTTGTTGAAGTTGTTTAAGAAATTGGGGAAATTGGGCATCGGCTTCCCCAGAAAAAATATAGTCAATTGTAGAGCCCAAGGAGGCAATCCCTGCTGCCATTTCACCGGTGCAGTTTGCTCCCCCGATAATGGTAATGGTGTGGGGTGATAAGCGTTTGACTGCGTTGAGAATGGCTATACTGGCAGCAGTTTGTTCAAAAATAGTGGTACAACCAATCACTTGGGAATTTAAGCTGACCAAAGTTTGAGCAATATCATTTACCCAGTTTTCTATATCCTCAGCCAATTGTTGCAATTCCGCATAAGTCAATCCAAACTGTTTTTCACCTTGAAATTCTTCCCGTAACATGGTCAGATAAGTTTCTTGGGATTGTTGGCCCAGTTTTGGCACACCATAGGCAACTTGAGCAAACAGTCGCTCTGACAATAGGTAACGGGGACTGAGATAACATAAGTCATTGTTTGTAGAGAGTCCCAACCAAGCTCCGAAGCAAAGATTGGCGTAAAAGATTCCCACTGCTGTTTGGCTGTCTTGAGCAGCACACCCTTGTAAGATATGAACTGAAAGGGCAGGTCGATCCAACAGGGCCACAGGGGGTACGACCAGGGTTACCGGGTTTTCAGAACAAATGGTCTTTATTTTCAGTAATTTATCTCTGGCTGCAGAATGTCGCCAGGGAGTGAGGCTGGATAGAGTCGAGTTGGAATTCATAAAATTTACAGTTTCAGTGTTAATTGGAGACTGAATAAGATTGCTGTGAGAATCACTTTATTTTCCCTACACAAATTCAAAAGGTTGGCAGTGGCAGTCTTGAGGACTGCCATCATTTGCATTAAAATGATTCTAAACAGGGTGCTCGGGGTGAGTTAATACACTGCCCAACAGTTGATAAAAATCTTCTATCAGTTGTTGAATGGTGATATGTTCAAAAAAGGCCGTGTTATAAAACAATTGGCCGGCAATCCCACTTTCCTCATCAGGGACCGGTTCGGAGAAGCCACTGCGGTTAAGTTCCCATAGATGCAGTTCCAAATCAAAGGCGGTGGAATCAATATCCATGGGTAAGGGAGTTACCGTCAGTTCGTTGAGTTTCATTAGCTCAAATGAGTAATTATGCACAACAAATTCCACTCTACTGAGGTTATTGGGCACAAAATCGCATTGCTCTTGCAGGGCTGTAAAAGGGAAATGGCTGTGTTGAGTTAACTCCAAAAGAGTGGATTGACAGCGTTGTACCAGTTCTATAAAAGAAGGATACCCGCTGCAATCCAGGTCGATGGGCAGGGCATTGACAAACAGTCCCGCAACGTTCTCCAAATCCTGACGATGCCGGTTTGCAAATGGGGACCATACCGTGATATGATCTTGAGATAAGTTATTTCGTAACAATAGGGTAAAGGTGGTTAACAGGGTGATAAATAGGGTGGAATGCTGTTTAGTATTGAATATTTTCAGTTGGTTAGCTAACAAAGTGGGTAGGTGAAGGTTGATCACTTTACCACGATATAGATTGAGAACAATTTCAGGGGAATGGTCATAGGGCAGAGAGGTGGCTGGTAAAGTGGTCAGTCTCTGTTGCCAATAGGAGACCGTAGTCGCCAAAGTTGCGCCTTGAAAATGCTGTTGTTGCCAACGGGTGTAATCTGCATAATTAGTACTTAATTGGGGCAACGGAGAGGGTTGATGGGAACTGAATGCATTGTATAAAAGGGCCAATTCCTGATTGAGGAGTCCAAATGACCAGCCATCGATAATCAGATTATGGAATACCAGGCTCAAGATGAATTCGTCGGCAGCTACTTGAATTAATAGGAAGCGCCAAGGTAATTGTTCTAACAAATGAAAGGGTTGCTGTACTTGTTGGGACAGTAACTGTTGCAGTTTGGAAAGTTTTTCCGAAGGTGGAAGTTCCAATAAATTGATTTCTGTCAATGCCAAAGTTTGATGTTTGTTAATAACTTGTTTCACCAAGTTATGTTGCCGAATAAAGGTGGTGCGCAGGGCATCATGACGTTCAATCAGAGCCGCTAAGCTGGATTTAAGGGCTTGAATTTGCAAAGGTCCCACAATTTTATAGACACTGGGAATAATATAAACATCATCCTGTGGTAACTGAGTGGCAAGATACCACATCCGTTGTTGTCCAAAGGTCAAAGGTAACATATTGATCGTATCGGCAGTTTCCGAAACAGTTTCTATAGGTTGAAGGGGGAGGGCAAGTGATTTTTCTTTGGTTTGCAGTTTTTCCAATTCCTGGATCAATAGGGTAATACTGGGCGCCTTAAATAGTAAAGTAGGGGAAACCTCCAGATGCAAAGCATTTTTGAGTCGGGTAGTGACCATAATTGCCAGTAGGGAATCTCCCCCCAGTTCAAAAAAGTTGTCCTCTGTGGTCAGCATGGGAACTCCAAGTACTTCTTGCCAGATAGAGGTTAGAATAAATTCCCAATGATGAGAAAAATCGGTAGATTGAGGTTTGGGAACTTGGGTTTGGCGTTGTTCGATTTGTTGGGCAATTACTTGAAAGGATTGTAAATGTTCGGTTTTATTGCGCAGGATAGATTGAGTTTGATTGCGTTTTAAGACAGCCGTCAATTCTTGGGTGGAGACTGCGATTTGGGGAGCGTCTTGAGATAAAATTCGGATGAAGGCTTGGGCACCTTCTTCTGAAGTCATGCCTTCCTGTAATTCCGGGTTAAAACTGGGGATCACGCGTCGACTCATGTCCAATTGGGTGACTGGGAAAGTATCTAGGGATAAATGAGCGGTGTCTACTTTGCGTAATGTGAAGCCTGTGATGCTGAGACATTCTTGTCCAGTCTCGGTCAGTAATATGAGGTCATAGGAAAGAGTTTCTTGCCCAGAAGTGCTGTCTTCCAAATATCTGGCATAGGCATAGAAATTGGCGGGAAGTGCTTGATAATACGATATTTTTTGATAAGCGAGCGGTAAATAAAAGTCGCCTTGGCCAAGAGCAAAACTGGTGGCCATGTCCAACAAAGCAGGATGGCAGTGATAATGCAGAAGATCGTCTTGATAGTGAGTGGGCAAACTGAGAAAAGCCAAGGCTTGGTGCTGACCCAGTTGTATAGATTGTATAGCTTGCGTCCACCGCGGTCCCACTGCCACGGGTCCCACTGCGGTCAAATCCATTTCTGAAGAAGTATGATTTGAGGAAGTGATTAAAAATTGAGGACAATGGTGCTTGAGCAACTCAATATTGTGAGTTTGAGATGGCACTGCTGGGCCGGGCAAAAGTGTGCCAGTGGCATGTTCAATATGGTCTCCACTGAGAACAGTGAACTGAAAACCAGACTTGTCCACCATGGGTTCAAGTAAGGTGACAAATTCAATTTCTGCACCTTCTGGGACCACCAACGGTTTTAGGAAGTAAACATCGTGCAGTTCCAAAGTAGACTGTTGAGTATGGTGCTGAAAAGCGGCTCGAGCCAATTCCAAGTAAACAGTCCCGGCAAGCACGGCCTGTTGATTGAGACGGTGTTCCTTGAGTATCCAATCTTTGGCAATTTGCAATCGTCCATAGTATAAAATTTGCGTGGCAAAAACCAAGCGATAGTCAAAAAGGGGATGTGAGACCCACTGGGGTCGACTGGCGGCAGCCGTTTTACTCATCAGCAACCGCATAGCTGCTCCAGTGTCTTGCCAGATTCCCCAATTGATTGACCAAATTGGGAATTGATCTTGATGTCTTTTTTGATGAGCAAAAGCATCTTGATAGGCGTTGGCAGCACAATAGTCCGATTGGGCATAGGTACCTATGATAGAAGCCAGTGAAGAGCACAAGACCAAGAAATCCAGCGGTTGGGATTTTACCAATTCATAGAGCACTTCCGTGCCCGTAATTTTGGGGGCAAACACTTGCCGGGCCAGTTGCGGATCTTTAAATTGTATCATGCCATCTTTTAGCACCAGGGCCGCATGAATCACGCCATTTAGAGGACCAAAACGGTCATGCACTGCAGCCAAGACGCTGCTCAGTTGGGCTTGATCTGCAACATCGGCTTGATAAACTGCAATTTCAGCGCCTTGTCGTTCCAATGCTTGTAATTTGAGAATTTGAGCCCGAATGCGTTGTAAATGACCCATTTCTGAAAATTCAGCTGCCGGCAGCCATCGTTGAGAACGAGCCCGCTTTTGAGCAAGGATGAGTCCAACGTCTGATTTGAAACGAATTTCTGGAGCGTTGGGGTAAATTTTTATTGTGTCAAAAGGCTGAGTTTTTAGGAAAGATTCCCATTGCTCTAGGGACAACAGAGGCGATTGAGAACGCAATGGGTAGTCTTTAAAATACCACCACCCTTCAGTAAGTCCCCAAGCCATATCTACCCATGGATAGGATTGCGTGGTTTCGATAAGTCCCAATAGACCTTGGGGGGCCAATAGAGTTTGGAGGTGAAATAAGGTCTCTTCTAAATGAGGGGTGGCATGGACCACATTCATGCCCAAGATAATGTCAAAAGATTCTTGCTCAAACCCTTGATCCAACGGATTTTTAGCGATGTCTAAAATTTGGAAACGGAGGCAATTGAAGCCTTGGGTTTGGGCTTTATGTTGGGCTTGTTTTATAAAAGAGGGACCCAGATCCGAGAAGTGGTACTCTACGGCTTTACCTTCCAAACTGGGAATTAATTCCCAAGTTAATAAACCTTGCCCGGCACCCACTTCTAAAATCCGCAGTGGTCTGCCTTGGGGATGGATTTCTACCAGTTTTTCAAGTAGATGCCGCAGTAAATTCCGATAAATGGGTTCATAGCTGTGGGGAATGCTGTCTTGTTCACAGGCATTTAGGAAGTCTGATTTGCCATCTGGATAGAGAACACTGATGGCAGGAATTGCTCCAGAGAGAGCTGGAGAATAATGAGCAGCACAACGCTCTAATAGTGTGTATAAACCGCGAAATTCTGGAAATTGAGCGTGTAAATCAGTCAGTAAATCTGTTGGAGACCGCGGCGCTTCAAGGAAAGTGATAAGGGGGTGTGGATGGGAATGTGCAGATATTTCTACCCGGTGGTGCTCTGCGAGATATTGCACCATGAAATCGATGAATTTTTCAAACTTGGGTTGGATGTGCAGGGTATTTTTAAGTGCAGAAAGAGTAATACTGGAGGCAGTTCCCAATGGACTTTTTAGGTAATCGTAAGCGTAACTACAACACAATTCAAGCAGTTGGGCATTGAGATTTGGGTAATCGGGAATGCCACGAATGGCGGTATTTTCCCACAGGTGTTGTTCTTCGGTGAGCAGAGCAGGTGCCCAGTGTTCCAAAGCGCTGGACAGTCCTTCTTTTAACCAATGTTCCCAAGTGGATTTTGAGGGAAAAGGAGAACGTCCCACCAGGGCTATGTTGGCTTGGCAGTGGTAAGCCAGATGATCTGCCAAAGCAAGTCCCACTCCTCCCAGTCCACCAATGATCAGGTAGGTGCCTTTTTCCCTTAATCGGGGAGTTGAAAGAGGAGCGAGTAGAGGAATGGCAGGGTAATTTTGAATCCAACGGTGTTGATGACGATAGGCAGTGAGCGGAGCTTGTGGACCGGGGGCAATGAGTTCCTGGAGCAGTTGAGCAGCGGGAATGTCGAGTGTAATTGGGAGGTCTATGGAACGGCAGGAGAATTGAGGATATTCTAGGGGAATAGTTTTACACAGTCCCAATAGAACTGCTTTGGCTGGACAAGGTGCTTCATTGGGCAATACCGCTTGCATTTGGTTGGTGACAAGGGTGAGTTGTAGGGTGCCAGTTTCGATTTTTGAAGTGGAAGGGACTGGGTGGTGAGTTCCCAGTGCTTGTATCAGATATAACAATTGGTTATAGTGTTGGTAGGCGGTGGTTGCCGTTCCACAATTTTGGGTGATTCCCCATAGGTAAACGATTCGGTTAGGGAGAATGGTCAGATGTTGTAACAGGTTAAGGTAATCTTCTGGGTGTTGAGGACGAAGGGTGTAGGCGTGGTCAGAGAGAATTTGGTAACGGTCTCCAGCGGTGATTTGAATAGGGAATTGGCCGTAACGGTGGAGTTCGTCGATCAGTTGTTGGCCTATTCCACAGTCATCCATCAACAATAGCCAGCGGGATTGGTCAGTGGGAGAAGTGGGTATTGGAGGTAAGATTCGTTGCCATTGGGGGGCGTAGAACCAGTTTGTCAAGTCATCTTGTTTGGGAGGAGGCACCAGAGCAGTTATTTCTGCTATGTTCTCATTATTCAAGTTCTTGAAATCTGAGGAAGTTTGAGAGGGAGTTGAAGATTTTTGGAGTTTTGCCCAGTGGCGAGTGGGAGTGAATGGGTAGCCAGGTAAGGGAATGCGGTGACGTTGTTCGTGTTGGTAATAGGTTGCCCAGTTGATTTCAAGTCCGCTTAACCAAAGTTGTCCGAGGGTGTTTAGGATAATTTCTTGATCAGATTGAGGATTTTGAGGAGCAGGTAGGGTAGAGAGAACGATTTCGTGATTGGAAGGGATCAGGTGTTTGCGTAATAGGGAACTGAGGGTAATGCCTGGACCAATTTCAAGGTAGATTTGGTTTGGGAATGAGTTTAAAAGGGTGATGAGGCCTTGGGAAAATTGGACAGTGTGGCGCAAGTGGTTAAGCCAGTAGTGGGGATCGGTGGCTTGTTCCGGCTGAATCCAGGTCCCAGTGAGATTGGAGATGAAAGGACGTTGGGGGGCATGCAGAGTAATAGTTTTAAAAACAGTGGCTAAGGCGTTGAGACAACCTTCCATCATGTGGGAATGAAAGGCATGAGAAGTGTGTAGGCGTCGAGTGGGAATGGCTTGGGTTTGGAGGTCGGTTTGTAATTGTTCGATGCTGTCGATGGGCCCAGCCGCTACAATGGAGAGGGGAGCATTGATGGCTGCGATGGAGATTAGGTGGGCATAGGGTTGTGTTTTGAGAAAGGGGGTCAGTTCCGTTATGCTCCAGGTGATGGACAGCATGGCACCGGTGGGTAAGGTTTGCATGAGCCGGCTGCGGTGTGCGATGAGGGTAAGCGCGTCTGTTAGGGAAAATACCCCAGCTAAACAGGCAGCTACATATTCACCGATGCTGTGGCCAATCATGGCTTTGGGTTGAATTCCCCAAGCTATGAGTAGGTTGGCTAGGGCATATTCGAGACTGAAGAGTAAGGGTTGGGCAAATGCAGTGTGGTGAATGTGTTGTTGGGCTGCAGTTTGTTGTTCTAAAGTGGAATACAATAGGGTGCAGAGGTCTACATTTAGGATGGGTTTGAGCAATTTGGCACAGTGATCGAAGTGTTCCCTAAATAGAGGTTCGTGTTGATAGAGACCTTGCCCCATGTTTGGATATTGAGCGCCTTGCCCGGTGAACATGAAAATGACTTCGGGGGGCGCTGGTTTTTTGAGGTGAGTGCCGGTGTTGGTGGGGTGTGGATGTAATAGGGATGCGAGGTCTTGACAGAGAATGTATCGACGGTGTTCAAATTGACCGCGCCCAATTTGTAAGGTGTAAGCGGCATCTGCCCAGTTGATCTGGGGGTGTTGTTGGAGATGGTGTTGTAGATGGGCAGTGATGTCCTCCAAAGCAGAAGCAGTTTTGGCAGAGAATAGGAACAGTTGGTAGGGTCGAGAGGGACTGGAGGGGGAATGGGCAGGGGCTTCTTCTAGGACGATGTGGGTATTGGTGCCGCCAATGCCAAAGGAACTGACTCCAGCACGGCGAGGCTGAGTTCCGCGTGGCCAAGGAGTGAGTTGGGCATTGACCAGGAAGGGACTGTGAGCAAAGTCAATTTGAGGGTTGGGGTGTTGAAAGTGTAGGGTGGGGGGAATGAATTCGTGTTGTAAGGCTAGGACTGTTTTGATGAGACCGGTAACTCCCGCAGCAGCATCGAGATGGCCGACGTTGCTTTTGACTGAGCCAATGCGACAGAAACCGGTGCGTTGGGTGTGTTGACGAAAGGCTTGAGTTAAGGCTTTGATTTCTACAGGGTCTCCTAGAGGTGTGGCGGTCCCGTGAGCTTCGATATAGGATACATTGTCCAGATTTCCACCTGCCATTTGGTGGGCGAGGGCGATGACTGTGGTTTGACCGTTTACGCCGGGGGCAGTGTAGCCAATTTTGTCGGTACCATCATTGTTGGTGGCAAAACCTTTGATGACTGCATAGATGGTATCGCCATCAGCCAAGGCTTCTTCTAGGCGTTTGAGAACGATTAAGGCCACCCCGTCTCCACTGACAGTGCCTTGAGCTTGGGCGTCAAAAGTGCGGCAGTGTCCATCTGGAGAGGGAATGCCACCGGTTTCGTAGAGGTAACCGGATTTGCTGGGAATGTGTACTGAAACGCCTCCAGCCACGGCGAGGTCACATTCGTAATTGAGCAGGGATTGGCAGGCCAGGTTGGTGGCGACTAAAGAGGTTGAGCAGGCGGTTTGGATGTTGATGGCTGGACCGGTTAAGTTGAGTTTGTAAGAGGTGCGAGTGATCATGAAGTCCCGGTAGTTCCCAAAAAACACATGGGTGTCTTGCATGGTTTGTAGGGGATCTGCCGATTGACTGAGAAGGTAGTGGAGGTAATGATTGTCACTGGCGCCCCCAAATACGCCAATCCAACCGGTATAACGTTGGGAATCATAGCCTGCGTGTTCTAGGGCGTGGTAAGTTGTTTCTAAAAAGAGGCGGTGTTGGGGGTCCATCAATTCGGCTTCTCTGGAGGAATAGCCAAAGAAGGCAGCGTCAAAGCAATCGGTGTCTTCTAAATAACCTCTGGCTTTGACATAGTTAGGGTTTTGTAGGGTGGTCAGAGGGAGGCCTGCTGCCAACAGTTCCTCATCAGTGAAAAAAGAGATGGTTTCGAGACCGTTTTTGAGGTTGTTCCAAAAAGTGTCGATGTTTTTGGCCCCGGGGAAACGACCAGCCATGCCAATGATGGCAATCCCACTGAGGGTATCGATGTTTTCGGTGGTTTGATTCATAGGTAATGAGTTTATAATTGTTATGGAGTTAAATTAATCGGAGTTGGAGAGGAGTTGAGCGGCTTGTTTGGCAAAGTAGGTGAGAATGGCGTCGGCACCGGCTCGTTTAATGGATAATAAAGATTCCAGCAGGGTGTCATTTTCAGAGAGCCAACCTTGTTGAGCAGCGGCTTTTAGCATGGCATATTCGCCACTGACTTGGTAGACAAAGGTGGGAATTTGAAAGTGGGTTTTGATACGGTAAATTATGTCTAGGTAGGGTAGACCGGGTTTGATCATGACTATGTCTGCCCCTTCCTGCAAATCTAAGGCCACTTCTCGTAAGGCTTCGTCCGTATTAGCAGGATCCATTTGATAGCTGTGTTTATTCCCTTTGCCCAGGGAAGCAGATGAGCCTACCGCTTCTCGGAAGGGACCGTAGTAGTGAGAGGCGTATTTGGCAGAGTAGGCTAAAATTTGGGTGTTTGTGTGGCCGGCGGTCTCTAGGGCTTGTCGAATGGCTTGAATGCGTCCATCCATCATGTCCGAGGGGGCAACGATGTCGGCACCGGCTTCGGCATGGGAAATGGCTTGTTTGACAAGCACGGCTACGGTCGGGTCATTGACGACATAGCCAGTGTCGTCAATGAGACCGTCTTGACCATGAATGGTGAAGGGGTCAAGGGCAACGTCAGTGATAACGCCCAGTTCGGGAAAGTATTCCTTGAGAGTCCTGACGGTGGTTTGGGCCAGGGCTTGAGGGTGATAGGCTTCTTGAGCGTCGAGGGATTTTTTTTCGGGGGGCACGACTGGGAATAGGGCAATGGCAGGAATTTTGAGTTTAAGGAGTTGTTCGGCTTCTTTGAGTAATTCGTCCAAACTGAGCCGGAATTGACCCGGCATGGAGTGGATGGGAATGCGTTGTTTTTGACCTTCGGTGACGAAAACGGGATAGATGAGGTCATTGGAGGTGAGCAGGGTTTCACGGACCAGGCGTCGGGAGAATTCATGACGGCGCGTTCTGCGCATACGGGTATTTGGGAATTGAGTGGGGTAAGGCATATTGATGGTGGGTCCCTTTGAATGAGGTGATGATTTTTCGGGGGGGGATTGTAACAGAAAATCGGGGTGAACGCAATTGGGGTTAGTTGGGATTAGTAACTGTGCGATGAGTGGGTTGTGTGCTGTCAGTTATGTTTTGCGCCAGACTTTCATGACATTGAGCAGGTTGTCAATTTTGGCTAGGGCACGGCTCAGTTGGTCTAAATCATTGACTTCTAGGGTAAAAATCATATCTACGGAGTTGTCCTTTTTGTCGGTGATGGTATGGGTGGCGATGATATTGATTTTTTCGTTGTAGACTACTTGACAGATGTCATGCAACAGTCCCGTCCGATCATGGGCGATGACTTGAATGTCGACAGGGTAAATTGAGGAGGTGGTTTTAGAGTCGCTCCATTGCACTTCAATTAGGCGTTCATTGCCTTCGTCTTGCCAGCGTAAGGCATTGGCACAATCACAGCGGTGAATAACGACTCCTCGTCCTTTACTGATGTAACCCACAATGGGATCATAGGGAACGGGTTTACAACATCCTGCCATTTGGGTAAGGAGACCTTCTACCCCTTTGATATAGAAGTGCCCTTTGGTCTGGAGGTTGGGAGGGGAGAATTCAGTGGGGAGGGTGAATTTTTTGGCAGGGAATAATTGTTCGTTAAAGGAATGGGTGACTTGAGCGGAACTGAGATCGCCTCTGCCCAACGCGGCTAATAGGTCGTCTATTGTTTTAAAACGCAGAGTGTGAGCGAGTTTTTCCAGGTTGCAGTCTCTGATGTTGAGGCGACGCAATTCTCGTTCAAGAATTAAGCGCCCTTCATCAATGTGTTGGTGCACGTCTTGTTTTTTGAGCCATTGGCGTACCTTAGCGCGGGCTCGGGGAGTTTTGAGGTAGCCAACATGAGGAGCTAGCCAGTCTCGGCTGGGTTTTTCTTCCTTGGAAGTGAGGATTTCAATTTGTTCTCCACTTTTTAAAACATAGGTGAGGGGAACAAGACGTCCGTTGACTTTAGCACCTCGGCAGCGGTGCCCGAGTTGGGTATGAATGTAGTAAGCGAAGTCTAAGGGGGTGGAGCCTTGGGGCAGTTCGATGACTTTGTCTTGGGGGGAGAGCACGTAAACGGAATCTTCAAAGATTTCGGATTTGAAACGATCAATGAGGTCGCCGGTGGTGTTTTCTTCGTCTTTCCATTGTAAGATTTGACGCAGCCAAGCGATTTTTTGTTCAAAACTGTCGCTGTGTTGGCCATGACCTCCTTCTTTGTAACGCCAATGGGAGGCAACTCCCAGTTCTGCATGATGGTGCATGTCATGGGTACGAATCTGAACTTCAAAAATCTTTTGTTCAGGTCCCAACACGGCTGTGTGTAGGGACTGGTAGTTGTTATGCTTGGGATTGGCAATGTAGTCGTCAAATTCTCCGGGAATGGGTTGCCAGCAGTTGTGAATGATGCCCAAAGCACTGTAGCATTCATTGATGTTATTGACCATAACGCGAATGGCTCGAACGTCAAAAATTTGGTCAAAATCAAGACCTTTGCGTTGCATTTTGCGCCAAATGCTGTAGAGGTGTTTGGGTCGTCCAGACACTTCGGCTTTAATACCAGCGTTTGCCAGGGCAGTTTGCAACAGTTGCATGACTTGGTTAATATAATGTTCCCGATGGGTTCGCCGCTCGGCAAGCAATTTGGCCAGTTTTTGGTAAATGGTGGGTTCCAGGTAACGTAAGGCAAGATCTTCAAGTTCCCATTTAATTTGCCAGATGCCCAGGCGATTGGCTAAGGGGGCGAATAGGTCGAGAGTTTCTTGGGCATAGCGTTTTTGTTTGGAGTCTGATAAATAGCCTAAATTGCGCATGTTGTCCAAACGATCGGCAAGTTTGATGAGCACGACTCGCACATCTTCGGCCATGGCAAGGAGCATTTTGCGCAGCCCTTCGATTTGGGCAGTTTCTTCTTGAGATTGATTTTTTTCTGGAACTTGGGTGTTTGAAGGAGGACGATCATCCTTGAAATTCTCAATATACTTCATTTTATTGACCCCATCGATCAGCCGCATCACTTTGGGACCAAAGTGAGTTTCAATGACTTGAATGGTGAGGGAGCTTTCTATGGCTTCGTGTAATATGGAGGCAATGAGGACTTCGGTGTCCATGCCCAGCTCAGCCATGGTATCCGCTACGGTAAGTACATGAATTAAATGGGGTTGTCCAGAAGGTAAGGTTTGGCCATGATGGGTTTCTTTGGCGATAGCAATTGCTTTTCGCAGAAGTTGTTGTTCAGTTTGCGTTCGTTTTTGAGTAATGTGTTCAATCCATTGTTCAAGGTTGACGGCATCACTGGAAGTCAGTAGAGGATTTGTCGTGGTTACCATTGGAATGAGTGTGGGTCGCGTGATTGAAAGAATGGGCTTTAAGGACTGTCAGAATTTTTGGGTAAGTAGTTGGTTGAATTTGGGTGGTAGAATCCGCTATTTTGAGTTGGGCATTTACGATTATCTTAGCAAATCAACCTTTTGTCAGTATTCGATTGGTGTCTTTCAATCTGGATTTACAATGAATAGGGTTGGGGGGCATGGTGATTTCCGCCCGGTCGAGGGAGTGTTGAAATTCAGCAGGTTGTTGAAATTCAATAGGTTCAATGGCATGCAGAGATGGAGTTAGGCAGTCATTTGGGAGTTTCTAGAGGGTGTGGGGTTGAAAAATGCAGTTTTAATCCGAGAGATAGGAGTTGGAAAGTGAGCGGTTGAAGAGCTGAGCGATGAGTGTAAATACAAGGCATTATCTCGTTGGGTTGAGTAAAGTTCTGGAGTTTAGGCAGACGTATTTATGGAGAATACGTATTTTCCTAGAGAATAACTCATGAAAACTGGCATGATTTTTTAAGGGAAAATGGGTTGAAGGTAAGTTGAGAGATTTTAACGTTCATGTAATAAGGCTCTAAGAGGAAGACCATGCGCCAAAAACCATTAAAACAACCCAAGGCACGCAACAATGCGGCCTTTGCTTCATTGCAAGGGTATTTTGATCGCATTTCTCACAGTTTGGAAGATCGGGTGAGCGAATACGTGCAGATGAATAAGTACGTTCGAGTGTATGAAGAATCTCAGAAATTGTTAGATATTCAGAAAACGATTAATATTTCAGCCGGCAGTATTTTTGAAATCAATTTGGATAAGAGATTGGATGTCAGTACCACTCATCAATTGGTGCAAACCCTACATAAGAAGAATAAGGCCTTGCGCTCCTTTATGCAAAATAAACCGTTGACCACGCAATTAAAATTATTGGATCAAGTGAGTCGTGGTTTGCACAATGTTACGGTGAATCTGTTGCAAATTCAAAAAGATATTGCTCGCGTAAATGAGGTTATTCCGGTCATCAAAGCCATTTTAAAAGTTAAGGATAAAGAGGGACATCATGAGAATGATCCCTTGTTAATGGAGATCAATAATGCCTTAACCAATAACATTACTGAGCCTAATTTGACCGAAATTAAGGCTATTTTAAAACAGGATTATTTGAATTTTTCTCAATATGATGCTCGTTTGGCATATGAAGATTTTAATGATGTCAGTGACAAATTAATTGGTTTGCTCAATGATAAGCTGCTGTTAATTATAGGAATTTCTGAATTTCTGATTGCAGGAGTTGAAGATGATGGGGCCAATGATGTGGGGGCTAAGGATCGATTGCCTGATGAGCTGAGAGTACTTTTTTTGGGCTCAAGTGTCCTGGATATTTTACACAAGGTTAAACAAATTCGCGGTTGTATTCGGAACATTTTGACTAATATCAAATTGTGTGTACAGATCATTGACAGCGACCGTTTGGAAAGTAAATTTAAGGCCCTTTTGAAAAATGGGGAAGATAATTTATATGAAATGTTGGCGTTAACTACGCCCCGCTTATTGCAACGCGTGCGAAAAGCCATTGTGGAAATTTCTCCGGGTCTGGATGCCTTAGATTTGAAATTAAAATTGGATACCTTGGATTTGACCACGGTGATGAATATGACTTATGGGCTGATTTATGAAAAATCCAATCGAACTTGGGAAAATCCTTATTATTCATAAAAAAGTAGAGGCTCAATGGGCATCCAACCATTGGCCCAAAGCCATAGGCACTTCTTTTTGTGCCCGGCCACTGACATAGATGCCAATATGCCCTCCCACAAAGGATACTTCAGTGTAATCTGTCGTGCCCACATATTTTTTTAGCGCCATCGAAGCGCTGGGGGGTACCAGGTGATCTAAGGTGGCATAAATGTTCAACACCGGCATGGTCACTTCCTTCAAATTGACTCGTTGTTCCCCAATCATTAATTTACCTTCGATCAGGGCATTTTTTTGAAAACACCCCTTGACAAATTGACGAAAGGCTTCACCGGCTTGATCGGGACTGTCAAAAATCCATTTTTCCATGCGCAGGAACTTTTTGGCTGCTTCAACGTCTGTTAAACTGTCCACCATGTCCAAATATTTCTGGCCGGTCAATCGAAATGGTTTTAGATTCAAAAAGGTCCAATTTAACAATTCTCCTGGAATATTGCCCAATGTATCTACCAACAAATCGATATCCACTTGTTGCAACCAATGACTGAGCAAATTGTCCGGGGTTTTAAAATCGATCGGGGTAACCATGGTTATTAAATTACGTACTTTTTCTGGATGCAAGGCACTGTAACAGAGACTCAACGTACCTCCCTGACAAATTCCCAATAAATTGACTTGTTCAATTCCATAACGTTTGCCAATAGTTTTGACACAACGGTGCAAATATCCTTGGATATAATCTTCCAGAGACAAATAACGATCAGCTTGTTCCGGATAGCCCCAATCCACGAGATAAACATCTTGCCCAACTTCCAACAAATTTTTGATCAGCGATCGATCCGGTTGCAGATCAAGCATATAAGGACGATTGACCAAAGCATATACGATGAGTAAAGGCGTGGGGTTGGGTTTGTCCACAATAGGTTTATAGTGGTAAAGCACCAATTTATCTTCCTGATATACTGCTTCTCTGGGCGTTGTACCTACCGCAACTTCATCAATTTCGGCCAATATCTTAAGTCCCTCGGCCAATTTTTTGTGAAATTCTAACACTTCTTGAGCAATTTGATCGGGACGGATTTTAAACAGGGACACAATTTACTTTCCTGGTGAAGGGGGAATGATTTTTTTGGGGGAACTCTTTTTGGTAACCTGAGTGGAAGCGGCTTTAAGAATGGCTAATTCTGATTGTAAACTGTCGATCTGAGCTTGCAAATGTTGAATTTGTGGCAAAGATTCTTGAAGTTTTCGCCAATCTCGGCGCATCTGATGCAGGCGCTTGTTCATGGTATTCAATTCTTGATGAGTGGGAATGTTTAGTTGAGCTAAGCCACTGTCAAGCCATTGTTGTCGACTGTGTTGAAACGCCAGGAAACTGTTGAGCAATTCGGCATAAACGGTGCCAAATTCTGGGGTGCTGGCCACCTGAGTGTACACTTCCTCACCACAATTAACCCATTGATCATAAACTGTTCTCAAACTGTCAATGCTGGGCTCATGTGCACTCAGTTCTAACATTCTTTTTTTGAATAATTCAACGGTTTGATAGGTGATCTGATTTAAACTGGCAACATAGGCTTCTTGAGCTTTTTGATAGCGAGTGGCCAATTGTAACAGGGTATAAATTTGCTTTTGCCATTCTTGAGCATATTTGGCATTGGCCAGTGTCAATAATGGTTTTAATTTGTCGGCAAATTGGGGGGAAGTTGGATCTAGAGCTGCAACATTGAAATGGGCCAATAATTCCTTGGGAATTGCAAAAAAACTGGCAACAAAGGTTTGCCAATGTTCTAGAGGGAAAGTGCTAAAACTGGAATATTCTTGCGTGGTGGCTAGGAACTGTTCCTTCAAAGAGGAGCAACTTTGTTCCCACAAAGTTTGCCAGTCATCGGGAGAACTGGTCGGTTGCTGAGCCAAGGTTTGAAATGATTTTAAAAACTCCTCATTGAAACGAAAATAATGCTTACCCTGCTCTAGGAATTTTTTAAGTACTTGATACGAGTCTGGAGCAACTGAGGGAAGTAAAGTTTGCCACCACAGATCAAGGGTTTCTGTCCAAGCGGACGTCGTCGTTGCCATCTGCACTGTCCTGGTCATTGAGAAGGCTCATTTTAGATCATTTGAAGGTGCGCTGCAATACGGAAAGAGCGATAATCTTGCTTAGGGGTAAAATAATCAACCCTTTTAAGAAGGGCAAAAAAATGAGTAAAATTGAATCTGCCCAAGGGTTTCGCTAAAATAGTCAAGCATTAATCTAGAAATTGCAGTATTATACTTTCTTAATACCTAGAAATGCAGAACCCCACTCGATAACCGGTTGCTAAGTTGGGCAGCTCCTCGGCTTATGTACCAAGAATAAGCTCCCTATGATGAGTTTCGGCGCGACAAAGTTTATACCAAAATCAAGCGTTATGGCGTGCTTCTATCCGTCTTACTACGCTTACGAATTGACCCGCATAACCAGGTCCTTGTGTAAGGTGAGTAAGTCATTACTCCCTTATTTCATGGAGTTACTCTGCACAAATCCTACTATTTTACTTGGCTTCTACAACGCCTATTTACAGGACGGATTTAATCAAGTGAGATAAACGAGGAAATCTCTACTGGAGGAAAGAAGTGGCACAGTTTTAGATATGAATATGGAAATTTGATTATTTTTTAACTGCTAAAAATTTCAAGGCAGTCTAAAATCTCTCAACCAGTTGATTTTTAAGAAATAATCTATTTGATTTAACTTCATTGATCTACAATTAGGATAATTATGAAATTGATCATGCTGACAATTGGCGCCCTACTTTTACTCGTAAATTGTGGGTTTCAACCCACCAAACCTGCCCCCAGTAAAGATTACTTTAAACGCGCAATAGAAATTCAAGAAGATCCTCATACTAACGTCGTTACTTTTTCTACGTTGAAAGGTTTTCAAATTGCCCAAGGACTCTACGACACCATTTTAGATGATAATTTTCTTCAAGGTACCTTAGATAAGCGCACCGGCAAAAGTGCTTATCGAGTCTACAATGTCATCTACTACACAGGTCCCGGCAATGGCTTGGGATGGCAAAATTTTTATCAAGTCAATTACGACCCTAATCAAGGTAATAAAATCCTTCCCGTTTCCCTCTTAAAACGTCAAGAAAACTGTTCCTCGCTAGAAATTTATGGCAAATGTGTCTATAATGAACACATTACTTTTGACCTCCAAGAAACTTTCTTAAAGCAACTGCTGGATTCCAAAACAACTGCTTGGGAATATTACTTAATTCCCAAATCGGGAAAAGTTTACACGGATCAACTTTATCTTTCCGAAGTTGCAGCTTTACTGGAAAAAATGGCAGAATATGCATTGGGTCAGGTAGATATTGTACACTTTACCCCTCAAACTCAATCGATGGCAAAATTAACCCCCCTGCCCAAATTGGATACCATGTTCTGATAATCCACTGTTTACCTGCCCTTGCTTACCCTGTAATACCCGATCAGCCACCCTTTTTGAGTCAACGGCGGTGAGGGCATTCCATACTCTCATCCACCAGGCACCCTCACCATGTCCGAACTACTGACCTTATCCAAAGCCGCCCAACTTGCGGGTGTGAATCGCGGCACTTTACAAGCCAAAATCAAACACAATGAACTGGCCACTTTTGAAGGAAAAATCACCCTGACAGAACTGTCCCGAGTTTTCCCCACTCTGCAATTGGAAGATAACTTCTTCAATAAACTGGAGAAAATCAAAGCAGAAGCCACCCATGACAAGGGCCGGGAACATGAAACCACCCCTTTAACAGACCCGGTCGCCTTGACCAGCCACCTGTCCAGCATTACTCAACAACTGATCAAGTCCCAACATGCCCTAAGAAGGTGTCATCTATTGCTGGAAACCTTGGCTAACCACTTGAATGAAGCAAAGACTCATGCGCCTTTCCCGTTAAATGCAGAATTGGAACGACTCCAGCAACTTATCAAAAACCTTCTTTAAACCCATAAATTATTTCTGTAATCGTTTCAAAAACACGGTCATTTCCTTAACTGCTTGTATATCGCCCTTATTCTGAGCAACCTCTATTCCCTTCTGATACACTGCCACAGCCTCGGCAACCTGCTCATTTTCAACCAAAGCTTTGCCATACTGTTTCCAAGCCGCTGAATACTCCGGATCACAAATCACGGCCTGCTGTAAATGTTCAATTGCCTTAACCCACTGTTTCTCTTTCAAATAAGCACTTCCCAAGCTAAAACGCAACACAGCAGTGTCTTGACCCTGTTCCAATAACAACTCCAAATTACGAATAATCGGTGCACTGCTCATCATTTTCTCCTTTACCTTTTATTTTGGGAACATTGTTCTCATTCCCAGCCTTGCGTGACTCACGGATGTCTGAATCAAGATGTCTGATTTTATTTGTCTGAATCAGAATTTTCAGAATTATAAAATTTCCAGAATGGGTATCGAGGATTTATTAGGATTGAGGTGCTATTCTGAAAATTCCAAAATTTTGAAAATTCTGATTCAAACATCCTGAATCAGACAAATAAAATCAGACAAACAAAATATGAAAATTCACTTCACCAAAATGCACGGCCTCGGCAATGACTTTATCATGATCGACACCACAACTCAATCTCTGTCCCTAACCTCGGAACAATTGCGCTGGATGGCCGATCGACACTTGGGCATTGGATGTGACCAAATTCTCTTGGTGGAAAATAGTCCTGCTCCAAACATTGATTTTGGCTATCGAATTTTCAACGCCGACGGTCAAGAAGTCTCTCAATGTGGCAATGGTGCCCGTTGCTTTGCCCGCTTTGTGCGAGACAAGGGATTGACCTCAAAAAATCAACTGGTTGTGCACACAGCTTCCGGGCTCATCTATCCCCATATAGAGCCCGATGGCCAAGTCACAGTCAACATGGGACCTCCTCGATTTAATCCTCTTGAAATTCCCCTTTTGGTTAAAGACAGAGCCCCTGAGTATATGTTGGAAATTGACAATATCAGTTACCGAATTGGAGCAGTCTCCATGGGCAATCCTCATGCAGTCTTGCAGGTAGACTCTGTAACTCAAACCCCAGTCAACACCTTAGGTCCTCGATTGGAGTCACATCCCCTATTTCCCCAACGCGTCAATGCTGGCTTTATGCAAATTCTCAACAGATCTGCCATTAAACTCAGAGTATATGAACGAGGCGTTGGAGAAACCTTAGCCTGTGGCACCGGGGCTTGCGCTGCGGTGGTTTTGGGGATATTATGGGAAAAATTAAACTCCACAGTGCAAGTGCATCTGCCGGGAGGACAACTGTCCATTCACTGGGCAGGCAACTCCCATCCGGTATTCATGACCGGACCTGTCACCTATGTTTTTGAAGGTCATCTTGAACTATGAACAAATCAACCCTCAATGATGAGCTGCCCGAAAAATCCGTTACCGATTATCTGCGGCGTCATCCTGACTTTTTTACCTACCATGAAGAGTTATTGGCCAAGATGGAAATTCCCCATGCGGCTAAAGGCAATGCCATCTCTTTGATCGAAAAACAACTTTCAGTGCTGCGAGACGAAAATCGACATCTACAGCACCAATTAGAAAATTTAATTCTCATTGCTCAACACAATGAACAACTCAACCAAAAAATACAACGTTTAATCACGGTATTGGCTGCGGTCAACCATCTGGATGAATTTTTTGACACCCTTTATCAAATTTTACCTGCAGAATTTAATACTGAAGCCACCGTGATTCGACTCTTTATGCCGCCTCCTCCCTTGATTGAACGCCCAGAATTTGTAGAATACGATGCCCAAATTTTTCTGTTATTTGAAAACATTCTTGAAGGCAATCAACTTATTTGCGGACGATTGTCAGACAAGCAACATGATTTCCTATTCCCAGAAAATAATGTAGCCTCGGTGGTCCTCATTCCTCTGGGCATTCCCAAACCACAAGGTCTATTGGCTATGGGCAGCCGAGAAGTGTCTCGTTTCCACAGTGGCATGAGCACTGATTTATTGCGTTACATGGGAGAATTGATCAGCCATCTCTTACAAATGTGGTTGAGACTGTTATGAAAACCAACACCGATCAGTTTATACAACAAACACTTGAATTGGCCGTCGATAATGTCCTTTCTGGGCAAGGCGGCCCCTTTGCAGCCCTGATTGTGAAACAGGGGAAAGTGGTCTCTACTGGCACCAATCGAGTAGTTTCCAAACGAGATCCCACAGCCCATGCAGAAATCATAGCTATCCGCCAAGCCTGTCAAGAACTCAACAGTTTTCAGTTGGCCGACTGCGAAATTTACAGCAGTTGTGAACCCTGCGCCATGTGCTTGGGCGCCATTTACTGGGCTCGTCTACAACGAGTTTATTATGTCAACACCCGGGAACAGGCGGCTGCCATTGGATTCATTGACGAATTGATCTATCAAGAGCTTGCCAAATTGCCCGCAGAGCGACAAATTCCCCTGTTACACATTCCACAAGTAAATGGAGATTGTGCATTTGAAGCTTGGCGCCAACAAGTGCATAAAATTGTATATTAAATAAGGATAACATTCCCAAAGAGGACTTTTTCCTCAAATCTCATTCGGCTTGGAGTGGAGGCTTTAGCCGGTCAGCCGTAGGCATCCCCCCCCACACCCAAATTGCAAAGCGCCTAATGCTGACCAGCTAAAGCCTCCACTCCAACGTATCTTAACTGAATGGCAGATCTCATCCTTATCATTAATCCCATCCCTTTGCAAAAGATCTAATCACTCAGTTATCTACTGGTAACAACGGAAATTACAATGAAATTCAGTCGTCATTGGTTACACACATGGGCTCACGACCCATTTTCCACGGAACAATTGATCCAACGCCTGACCATGGCGGGCCTGGAAGTCGAATCAGTCTCTCCAGTCGCCAAAACCTGTCAACAAGTAATTGTGGGAGAAATCATCGCCGTCTCTCCTCATCCTCACGCGGAAAAATTAACCCTTTGTCAAGTCACGGTGGGCTCAGATTTACCCTTACAAATCATCTGTGGCGCCAACAATGTCCGCGTCGGACTGCGCGTGGCCACTGCTGTGGCTGGAGCACAAATATCTGAACGACTCATTGAGACCACTGAACTGCGAGGTTTGCAGTCGGAAGGCATGCTCTGTTCCGCAGAAGAATTGGGCTTAGCTGACAGTTCAATAGGCATTTTGGAATTACCTTCGACAGCCCCTTTGGGCATGGAATTGTGCGACTATTTACAATTGGATGATGTCAGTTTAGAATTAAGTCTTACTCCCAATAGGGGCGACTGTTTGAGCATTCGAGGCTTAGCCAGAGAAGTGGCAGTATTGGCTCATACCGTTTGCACCCCCCCAGAATATGAAGTTGTGGTCCCCACCATTGATACAACAATTCCGGTAATTATCCAAGCCTCGGCAGCCTGTCCGCGCTATCTTGGTCGGGTTATTCAAAACGTCAATGTTCAAGCCCCCTCTCCAATCTGGTTGGTTGAACGTTTGAGACGCAGTGGATTGCGCACTATCAACGCCTTGGTGGACGTGACCAACTATGTAATGTTGGAATGGGGACAACCTTTGCATGCCTTTGATTTGGCAAGCTTATCGGGTGGCATCGAAGTGCGTTTGGCCACCGATCAGGAACAATTGACCCTGTTGGATGGACAAACTGTCACGTTGGATGCTCAAACCTTGGTCATTGCCGATCAACAGCAACCCTTGGCTTTGGCGGGAATCATGGGTGGTCTACATTCTGCAGTGCAGGACAGCACTCAACACATTTTTTTAGAAAGTGCCTTTTTCAGTCCCCAACCTTTGGCTGGCACGGCTCGCCGTTATGGTTTACAAACCGACGCGGCTTATCGTTTTGAACGAGGCGTGGACCCCCATTTACAAGATCAAGCGTTGGAACGCGCCACCGCCTTGATTTTAGCCATTGCCGGGGGGCAGGCGGGACCTAAGCAAGCCGTGGTTGTGCCTGAGGCATTGCCTGAAATTCCCACCTTGGTATTGAGAAGCGCCCGGGTAACTCGAATCTTGGGGCAAGAAGTGCCCGCAGCCCAAATTGTGGATATCTTAACTCGGCTGGGCATGAACCCAATTCCCCAAGCCGTTTGGGAAGGTGGTCACGCGGTTTGGCAATGGCAGGTCACGCCCCCCAGTTATCGATTTGACATTCGTCAAGAAATTGATTTAATTGAAGAAATTGCCCGAATTTATGGCTATGAACAACTGCCCAGTCGAGCCCCCCAAGCCACTTTAAGCATGGATCCTCAGCCTTGGTTAACTGTGCAACATTTACGAAATGTCCTGGTGCATCGGGGTTATCAAGAAGCCATCACCTACAGTTTTGTTGACCCTCAACTGCAACAGCAATTGGCCCCTCAAGTACCCCTATTGAGCCTGGCCAATCCCATTGCCAGCACCTTGGCAGTAATGCGATCCACATTGTGGGCCGGTTTGTTGCCGGCAGTTTTGTACAATCAACAACGTCAACAACCGCGGGTCCGTTTATTTGAAGTCAGCTTGTGCTTCATGCAAACCCCTCAGGGACTGCAACAACAACCCATGATTGCCGGCGTAGCAACAGGCTCCCGGTGGCCTGAGCAATGGGGCGTAATCAATCAACCATTGGACTTCTTCGATCTAAAGGCGGATGTTGAAGCCCTGTTAACTCCCTCAAGCCACCTGGCAAATTTACAGTATCAACCTGCACTTCATCCGGCATTGCATCCAGGACAAGCGGCGGTTATTTACCGTGGAGAAGAGGAAGTGGGGGTATTGGGTGCCCTACATCCGGAGATTATTCAACGGTTGGATTTGTTACCTCCAGTTTATTTATTTGAATTACAGCTGGATTTACTGTTAAACTATACACTTCCTAAATTCAAAGCCGTTTCTAAATATCCGTCTGTAAGGAGGGATATTGCAATTCTGATCAACGCTCAAACCAGTGCCGAACAAGTGATAAGCTGTATACGAAACCGTGCCTCTGACTGTTTGATGGAATTGAATTTATTTGATGTTTATCAGGGAGAAACTATTCCTCCTGGGAAAAAAAGTTTGGCGATCAGCTTACTATTTCAAGCCGCTTCTCGCAATCTGAGAGAATCCGAAGTGGAGACCGAAGTGCAAGAAGTGCTCAATACACTTGAACAAAGTTTGGGTGCACAATTAAGGAAATAAGTGACATGGCATTAACAAAAGCAGCAATGGCAGAAAAGTTATTTGAGGATATGGGATTGAATAAGCGGGAAGCTAAGGAAATGGTGGATCTGTTTTTTGAGGAGATTCGGTTAGCCCTGGAGAAAGGGGAACAGGTTAAATTGTCCGGTTTTGGCAATTTTGATTTGCGGACCAAAAATGAACGACCCGGCCGCAATCCCAAAACTGGGGAAGAAATCCCGATCAGTGCTCGTCGGGTGGTCACTTTTCGGCCCGGACAGAAATTAAGAGCGCGAGTAGAAAGTTATGTTGGACACGACGAATAATCATGAGTTACCTGTTATTCCCGCCAAGCGCTATTTTACCATAGGGGAAGTCAGTGAGTTATGTGCTGTCAAGCCCCATGTATTGCGTTATTGGGAACAGGAGTTTGTCCAATTAAAACCCATCAAGCGGCGCGGCAATCGTCGCTATTATCAACGTCAAGATGTTATTCTCATTCGTCAAATCAGAAACCTACTTTATGAACAAGGATTTACCATTGGAGGCGCCAAGCAACAACTGGTGGATGACTCGTCTGCTGCGCATGGAGAATCCAGTTGGCAAATAATTCATCAAATACGACTTGAGTTGGAAGAAGTGTTGGCCATCTTGAAAACTGATATTACACAGTAGCTCAATAGGTTGGGTCCAATGACCCAACCTTATGGGGTAAGTATGCTAAAATATTGTGTAAAAACTGAAAGGTCAGGAGAAAAAATGAGCGGAAAAATTCCCCAAATATATGACAGGGGATATAAAAAACTATTCTC
>DYNP01000002.1:0-130714 GCA_020721005.1 Thiomargarita sp. | reverse complement strand
CCAAAGTGCGTTATGAGGGAATGCAAGAAGGTGAACGTAAAGGTAAACTGGAGGGCAAGTTGGAGGGCAAACTGGAGATTGCTCAGACAATGCTTGTTAAAGGGTTAGAGGTAAATTTTATTGCAGAAATCACTGGGTTGTCAATAGGTGAGATTGAACAGATCGAAAATGGTAGAAATCATTAAGTATGGTCAGGTAATTATTGGGTGGCTATGGCGTGAAAAGAGGACTCTGAATCGATGTTAAAATGGTTGATTGTGACATGGGTGGGCGCTGGGCTATTAACTGCCCTGGCTGCCTGGACCTTGTTCCCGTTGCCCACCATTTCTTCAGAATCTTCTTCCCAAATTAAATCTTGGGAATTGCCGGTTGTGGGCGAAGTGCGTCGAACTGTTGTGCACCCTCATTATCAAGCGATTCGGGAATTGGCAGTATGGAAACTCAATGCCCAACAAACCAAGCAAGCCCAAGTCCAGGCTGCCGCAGTTCCAGTGGCCCCACCACCATCTAAAGTATCTGCTCGCAACTGGCAATTGTTGGGTATTGTCGAACAAGGTCCGCGTCGTTATGTGCTATTGTCAGTAGACAACCAAGTCAAAGCCTATCCCCCATCCAGTCGGTTACCCGATGACAGCCAATTATTGGGTATTGATGCAGATTCTATTCGGGTAGCCAAACAAGGTAAAACGGAGTCTGTTTTATTGTATGAGACCGAACAGTAGGAATGAAATTGAAATAGCCTCAGATCAGTTGAATTTCATGTAGGATGTGCTGAGCGTTTTCTGCAAAGCGCATCAATCGAGGTGAATCAGAGTATTTTAAGGTTAGCCGCATGTCCAAAATTCCCTGCAATTATTCTGAAAATCCTGATTCAGACCATCCACCCATCGGCTCTATTTTGTCAATATCTTTGTCAATGTTTGTAAATTATTGATGATACACCCCAAGGTTTTAACTGTGTTTAAGAAAGTGTTTAAGCGATTCTGCTTACTTGTCCTGCCTTATTTAGCGGCCTGTTCTACCCTAATTCCAGAAGTACCTCCGCCCAATCAGCAATTGCCAGCACCTTTGCGTCCGCCGTTGACTTCAGAACTTGCGCCCACGCCTCCGAACAGTCCCTTGTTGGACCGACAGCAGCCTGAGATTCGTTTTACGTCTACCCCGCAGATTCCGCCTTTGGATTCGGGAGCGTCTCAGGTGGAGCAAGTTGAAATTACTCCTGATCTTAAGGCTACGACCCCCATTAAAATCAACGTTGATAACTTACCTCTACCTGCTTTTGTTAATGAAGTGTTTGGCAATCTGTTGGGCCTGTCTTTTGAAATTTCGCCGGAGGTGCAGGCCAAACGCGATTTAGTCACCTTGAGAATCGCTGAAGCGCGTCCTCCTTTGGACTTTTATAAGATGGTCCGGCAAGTTTTGGTGGGTTATGGAGTAGAATTGGAGCAACAGGGCGGATTATTGCGGTTTGTCGCCATTGATCCTAAGGGCCTGGTGCCCCCGTCTTTGATTTTGCAGGGCACTTCATTACCGGAAATTCCTCCCACCCATCGTTCCGTCATTCATTTTTTACCTTTGAAAGTGGTTAACGCCGCTGAGGCTAATGGTTGGTTGAGTAATGCTTTTAAGGGGCATCCCTTGGTAATTACGCCGGAACCCCTGCATAATGCCCTGATGTTGATTGGCAATCCAGCCCTTATTCAACAGGCGGCGGAGGCAGTGCGGATTCTTGATCAACCTTCTATGAAGGGTAAGCATGGCATGCGCATTGAACCCGCCTTTCTTTCTGCTCAGAATTTGGCCGGTAAATTGACTGAAGTGTTGAGGGGACAAGGGTATGCCGCCAGTGGTTCTCCTATTGGGGGAAGTATTTTGATCCTGCCCATTCCAGAAACCAACTCCATTATCGTATTTGCCGCTGATCAAACCGTGTTAGCCCATGTTCAGCACTGGGCAGAGCAATTGGACCGTTTAAATCCCCAGATCACCACCAAGCCCAATTTATTTTTTTATCCGGTGAAAAATACTTCAGCTTCTTCGTTGGCGGCGACTGTCAATGGTTTACGTCAGACTACCGAACAATTGAGTGTGGATGCGCAGCGCAATGCCCTGTTATTTTTTGGGAACAATGAGGATTGGACGCGATTATTGCCTATTTTGCAGGAAATGGATAAGCCTGCCAAACAGGTATTGATTGAGGCCACTATTGCCGAAATTACGTTGACTGACAAAGATGAGCGAGGCATTGAGTGGGTCATCAAACAGGCTGGATTGGGCGGGTTACACGGCAGTTTAGGTACTTTGAATGGCTTGGGTGTGGCCGGTGCTGGCTTAAGTTATACGTTAAGGAGTGGGAATGAACTGCGGGCCATTGTCAACGCATTTGTCAGTAGCAGTCAAGCCACCATTTTGTCAACTCCCCGTCTTATGGTACAAAGTGGCAAGACTGCCAGCATCATGGTGGGCAATGAGATTCCGACCTTGACCAGTCAAGCCACCACCAATCAGACCACTCAAGAGGGTAATTCTGCTATTTTGCAGCAAATTCAGTATCGGAAGACTGGAATTAATTTAAACATTCAGCCCGTAGTTTATGCGGGACGGCGTGTGGATTTAACTATTACGCAGGAAGTCAGTTCTTCCCAGCAGAATACCACCAGCAACATTGACTCTCCCATTATCCTGAATCGGCAGATCAGCACACAACTTGCATTAAACGACGGCCAAGCTATTTTGCTGGGCGGCTTGATTTCTGACAGTCGCTCAGATGCAGAGTCTGGAGTACCTGTTTTAAAGGATATTCCTATTTTAGGGGAGTTATTTCGAGTCAACAAACGCTCTCAAGACCGGACGGAATTGGTGATGATGATTGTGCCCTACGTGATTGAGACTGATCAAGAGGCCGTAGCCATCACTCGAACCCTGCGTGAACGTCTGGAATTACTGCCCATTGCCGAGAACCAGAAGTAGCTTAAAACCACCCCTAGCCCCTCCTTGATAAGGAGGGGAAAATAGCCCCCCCCCCTTTTCAAGGGGGGGTGGGGGGGTTAGAGGGAAAATCCCTTTGGAGTGGAGGCTTTAGCCGGTTTTGGAGTAGAGGCTTTAGCCGGTGTTGGAGTGGAGGCTTTAGCCGGTGCTGGAGTGGAGGCTTTAGCCGGAGTCGAGGCTTTAACCAGTTTTGGAGTGGAGGCTTTAGCCGGCCGATCGTGGGCATTCCCCATACAAATTGCAGGCGTCCACCGCCGGCCGGCTAAAGCCTCCACTCCAACACCGGCTAAAGCCTCTACTCCAGTCTACCGGCTAAAGCCTCCACTCCAGCACCGGCTAAAGCCTCCACTCCACCCATCCTTAAAAAAACACCGTTTATTTTTCTATCCCAACCAATTGCAATAAAACCCGCTAGCTTATACACTAGAGGGCAAACCCCCGGACTCGAAATAAAATAGCAGTTTAAAATACAAAAAAATCTGCTAAAATAAAGTTACATGGGTGAGTTAGGTATCTACAGTTTTATAGACTTGTTCACTGTCTTGGCATTGAGGTACTTAAAATACAGTCAGTTCAACACCCGGGGTTTTGCAAGTTGAAACCGCAAAACAGTTCATCAGTTACAGGAGATTTTAATTATGATTAACCAAAAATTTGGTTTGGCCATGGCCCTCGCCCTGTCCCTAGGAGTGGGCAGCGTGCAGGCTGGCGACTTTAAGTCGTATATCAGTAAAGGTCAGTGCGGAACTTCCGCCACTTTGATCGATGACGGTGATGTCATCACTAAGTCATTGGAGTATGCAGTTGAACAATTTGGGACTACAGATGTTGGCTTGGACATGCCTTTCCGAGTACGTTATACTTTAGCTAAGCAATTAACCGACCAATTTTATGTCACTTATACTTTAAGCGGCGGAGCAACTTGGGGCAAAAGCCTGACCACTTCTAGCTTTGTCATCCAAAGTGCAGATGGATCTGCTGCCTCCGGAGCACCTTTGGTCGCCATCGTGCAAGGCGGCAAGGACACTGAAAGCACCGTATCTTTTATCGTACAAGCTGGCACTGGCGCTCCCGCAACTCTTGCTCACATTTTAGATTTCCAATTCACCGTCGGTAAAGCTCAAAAAGCCCTGGCCAACTATGGGCAAATCAGCGTAGCGATGGATTTGCGGGTTGCCGCCACCGCTCAAACCAACCCCACTTCTGGGACTGTGGCGGACACTGCAAAAACTCTGCCCCTGGCTACCTCCAAGAGTGGAGCTACCATTCAATTGTCGCCCCCTACTCCTAATTCTGGCGCCTATATCAGTGTAGCAGGCGATGGCAAAATTTTTGAAGGTCCCTCTATTACCAGCACCACTGCTGTGGACTATGGCAACATCAAAATTGCCAATGCCGGTTCGGGTTTGAGTAAAGCAGCCATCCTGCCCAATGGAGGTTCTCAAGGAGTGGTGAGTGACACCGCCTGCCAATTGACTTCTGCATATTGGGATCCCTGCGCCGCTGGCACCCTAACTTCTGTGAAGTTATCTATCAGTGACGGTAATTTTATCGCTTCCACCATTGATAAAATTTTCATCGAAACCGGATCTTCTGGAACGCCCATTCCTGCCACCGAGAAGCTGGATGACAATATCACAGCCAAATGGACCATTACCGACACCACTCAGCTGGCCGCTTTATGTACTACTACTCGGGATATCATGTTGAATGTCGATGGCGTCACCGAAATCAATGAGAATCGGAAAGTCAAACCCACCGGTACTCTAACTGTGGAATTTGCCGGCGGTAAAATCATCAACTCCAGCACCAAATTACGGCATCTTAAGAAAAATGGTTCTGTCTGCACCCTGTACAACATTCCCAATTCCGCCGCTTTAGATCGTTTGAATATTCGCATCACCAATGATTCTACAGTCAGTGGTTTTGTAAAAGGTACTCTAAGAGGAGAAGATGGGATTGACATCTTCAAGGGCGCCATATTGATTCCTGCAGACGGTCTAGTTCCCAATCAGACTGTTCACTTGGACACCGCGGCCATCATCGCCGCAGCCGTTGCTGCAGGTAAAACAGAATGGCCAGGTCGAGCTGTGTTGACTGTAGAAAGCAATATCCCAGAAGGTTATATGGAAGCCTATGGTTTATTACGGGCTGCCACCCAACCGCTGCCCACTTTCACTGACAGTCCCTTGATGAATATGAGTGTGGGTACTACAGGTGACGGTTGTGATTAAGGGGATTTAAGCTTATCTTTTTTATGAGGAATTCAAACTATGCGTAAGAATACATTATTAACCACGGCGATCAGCAGCGCCTTGCTGGTACCGTTGACAGGTCTCGCCCAGACCACTTCTTTTGAACAATTTGTCAATGTGGGAGAGGGAATTTCCACCAATGCCACTTATAACCTACAAGGCGCGGCTCAGCCCTTGTTTGAAAGTGGCAACAGTCCAGCCTATCGTTTTGACCAAACCACTGCAGTTAAGGTGGCCAATGACAGTACCGCCTCATCTCCCAATGAGATTCCCAATGTCACTCAAGGCACGCCCTTTGCCAATATCTTATTTGGCGGCACTGTGGCCATTCCCACTGAAGTGACAACTGGGACCGGTGGATATTTGGCGGCTCTGTACACTATAGACGGTGATATTGTACAAGATTTTGAACTGAAAGTCAGCCTGGACAATGGCGCCCAATTTGCCGATAAGCCCTTGGTAGGGGTGCGGGACATGCAGAATCCAGATGTTACAGTTGTGAGTTTCTCAGCGGGCACGTCAACCATGGTGATTGATCGGACCGGTGCTATTACTACAGGGACTTTGTTCAAATTTGCCACTGACACCAACACCTATGTGTTGTCAAATATTGCTACTATAACGGCCACTGATGTTGTTGCCACTGTCCAATTTTGGCGCCTGGGCGGCAAACCTGAGGCCGTGGCTGCACTGCCTTCTGGGGTGGTTGCAGGCACCACCAAACTGACCATTCAAGCCAAAAATCCAGTAGCCTTTCCCTATAACCCCCTTGTTGGAACACTGGCTGGAGTTCTAACCTCTTTCGCCAACACCCTGACCATGGTCATCACTTCTCCCAAAACTGATTTCCTAGTGGCGGGTTGGGCTTATACTTGTAGTGGTGGCTATGCGGACATTGACATGCCCATCTTCAAGGCTAAGAGTGTCGCCAAAGGAACTGCAGCTGAAATGGTGGTGGTGGTTGAGCCCGGCATCGCTCCCTCTACCATGGGCACTCATGGAACCTGCGCTAACCAAAACTCGATCTATCGAGTGCATGTGGCTGGGGATACAATTATTCATGTCAGTGATGTGAAAGGATATGCCGGTATAACTGGCACGGCTCAAACTCTCAACAACATCTTCACCGGCGACGCCAAACCCTATAAGTTTTCTGGGTTTGTAACAGTTGGCACGGTTCTCAATAAAGTAAATGCTTACAACGTTGTTGATTATTATGGAGGTACTGTTATTTACCCCAACGACAATCCTACATTCACAGCAGTGGCTGGGACTGGGGCCCTGGCCAATACCATCACCATTTCTAAACCTCTGGTCTGCGCTTTAGCAGGATATTCTAAAGAGGCTGGTTTTAATTGGGGAGAAACAATCTTTGACACCAACATAGAAGGCGATGCGGAATGGAATACCACCACGGTCAGTCCTTGGCCAGCCGCAGTTCTCGGCGCCGGCAACACCACTGCCACCTTCACCATGCCCGCCGGCAAGACCAGTCCCAACCTCAACCTCAAAACCTATGACCAAATCGCTCTATTCTATCGGCTCACCAACCTAGGTGCTCTGGCTGAACCCGGCAGCAAAGTCAATATGACCGCCAAACTCAGCACTGGCGCTCCCATTGACAAACTCGTCAACCCCGAACGCACCATCACTGTTGCCCGCTCCGTAGAAGCTCTGAAAGTGGACGTGACGCCCACCACCGGTGACGTCAAAATCTCAATCAACGCCTCTGAAAAAGAATTCACCGGCGAAGCGGCAGATGGCAATGACGCTTTCGGTGACCAAAACCGCGCTTACATTGGTTACGTCACAGTTTCAAGCCCTGAAGATGGCTACCTACAAGACGCCACCAACCCATTCAGTTTCGACAAAGCCGCCGCCAGCCAATCGAAATTCACCATCACCGGCGGACAATTCCAAGCCTCGGCAGTCTCTCCCGGACAAGTGGCCATTGAAGGCGTCAACGGCGCTATCAACGCCGATCAACTCACCATTGACGGTGACGGCTTCTGGACTGCCACTTGGAGTCTGGACAGCACCGACCTGCAAGCCATCATGGACAAGGGCGAACCTGGTGCCAAGATTCTCATGCAAGTGGACGGCACCAACACCATCAATTCCGTGGAGAATCCACCCGTCGGTGTACTTGAAGTCAACTTCGACGACACCTTCATGCTGGATTTGATCACCGAGGAAAAAGACCTCAAACGCATCACCAAAGACGGCTCTGTATGCACCATCTACAACGTGCCACCCCCAACTGGAGGTGTTATCGGTGCTGATGTGCTGAACCTTCGTATCACCAACGATTCTGCGGCTGCAGGCTCGGTCACCGGTGACCTTTACGACGAAAATGGTGGTGAACTGAAATTGGGAATTCCCTTAATCGAAACTCTTGAAAAAGGTCAAACGGCCCACCTCACTTCCGACAAGATTGCCGAACTGGCTGGCATCACTACTCCTTGGACAGGCCGGGGCATTATGAGAGTGAGAACCACCATTTCCCAAGTTGAAATGCTGGCCATGCTTCGTCAACAAGGCATTCCAGCCGCACCGCTCAGCAACGTCAGTGTAGGTGCAGACGGCCAAGCCTGCTCCAGTAACTAACCCGAACTCAAGCCGGTCTCCAAAGCCGGACTGAAATCAATCCCAGACCTGTCCAGTTTCCAAAACCGGACAGGTCTATTTGTTTCCGCACCCCATACCACCCCTAGCCCCTCCTTGATAAGGAGGGGAAAATAGCCCCCCCTTCTTTTCAAGGGGGGGTTGGGGGGGTTAGAGGGAAAATCTTTTTGGAGTAGAGGCTTTAGCCGGTGCTGGAGTGGAGGCTTTAGCCGGTAAATAGGCCCCATTTGTGTATGTGGGGTGATACCTACGGCTGACCGGCTAAAGCCTCTACTCCAATCTACCGGCTAAAGCCTCTACTCCGATCTACCTTATACGCGGTTATTCTGAAAATTCTGATGTAGACAGTCAGAACGACTGCGACACTTAACCTTGAATCGAGCCAGTTTTTAAAACCGGATTGATCCAAAACCAACTCCAGACCTGTCCGGTTTCCAAAATCGGACAGGTCTATTTGTTTCCGCAACCCATACCACTTCTAGCCCCTCCTTAACCCATACCACCCCTAGCCCCTCCTTGAAAGGGAGGGAAAAATAGCCCCCCCTTCTTTCCAAGGGGGGTAAATTTTTGTTCCCTAAGTAACAAATTTAGATTGATGACAGGCCCTAAATTTCTGATTATTCACTGGATAAAAAAAGACAGAGGGAAACTAAGAGTTCCTGAGGAGATAAGTTTTCACACACTTGATCACTCCATAATCGTATTTACCCCGCAACTTTTCAAACACTCCCTTAATCGATGGATTTTTAACGCCTTCCCCTAATATAGCGGATTTAACCTCTTGCATTTCATCCTCACTCATATCCAAAACTTCCTCAATACTTACCAATCCGGCTTCCAACGCTTCAGCCAGATGTGTGTAAATAGTAGACGGTTTTAAACCCCGTTCCCTGGCAATTTCTAAAGGGGTTAAGCCTTTTTTCAATAAGGAAAAAGTGATTTCCGCGCTGTTTGATAACACTGCACTGACTGCATCCATCACCTGAGCAACAGGGGCAGACTGAGTACCATGACAAACCACATGCGCCTCAATAATTTTTAAACAAGATTCCCCATACTTTTGCAACTTATAAGTTCCCACTCCAGAAATTCGGCTCAACTCTTCCAAACTCAAAGGCTGATGCAACACCATATCTATCAAAGTGCTGTCATGGAAAATAGTATAAGGAGGCGCTTCTTCTGCTTCTGCCAATTCCAAACGATGAACTCGCAAACTTTCCCACAACATTTGCTGTTCCACACTCAACACCAAAGCCCCTCTTTGTCGAGCATATTTTCGACCCGACCGTTTTTTAGTCGGCAATTCCTTACGTAAAAAAATCGACTGTTCCCCTCGTAACACAGGACGAGCTTGTTCAGTCAATCGCAACCCACCATAACCCTCAATATCCACTGTGGCCAACCCTCTGGCCAACAATTGCCGAAATACTGAATACCAAGTCTCTGCATTCAACTCCTGACCAATCCCAAAAGTAGTCACGCGCTCATGACGAAAATGTTTGACTTTGTCAGTTGACTTTCCTAACAACACTTCAATCAGATGTTGTACACCAAAGCGTTCCCCAGTCCGATAAATACAAGACAAAGCCTTACGAGCAACCTCAGTCCCATCCCAAGTTTCAACGGGCTCCAAACAAATATCACAATTCCCACAAGGTTTGGGCAACTCCTCCTCAAAATGATGCAACAACAACTGCCGTCGACAACTGGACGCCTCACAATAACCCAAAATGGCCTCCAACTTATAATGCTCCACTCGCTTAAATGCCTGATCAGCATCCTGAGTCTGCATGAGTTTACGCAACAAAACCACATCTTGTAAACCATAGGCCAACCAGGCATTGGCCGGCAAACCATCTCGTCCAGCCCGACCGGTTTCCTGATAATAAGCTTCTAAACTCTTAGGCAAATCCAAATGGGCCACAAATCGCACATTGGACTTGTCAATGCCCAATCCAAATGCTATGGTAGCCACAATTACTGCACCCTCTTGACGAAAAAAATGCGCCTGATTACTTTGTCTCGTGGCAATCGGCAGCTCTGCATGATAGGGTAAGGCCGGCCACCGATGCTTCTGCAACCAATCAGCAGTTTCTTCCACTTTTTTACGAGTCAAACAATAAACAATACCCGAATCTCCCTGATGCTCCGAAGTCAAAAATTCCAACAATTGTTGGCGCGCATTATTTTTTGGCACCACTCGATAACAAATATTGGGCCGATCAAAACTGGCGATGAACACTTGCGCATTCTCCAATTGCAAACGGACCATAATATCCTTACGAGTCATCGAATCTGCGGTGGCAGTCAGAGCAATTCTAGGCACTTGGGGAAATAATTCATGTAATACAGACAATTGCAAATAATCAGGTCTAAAATCATGTCCCCATTGGGAAATACAATGCGCCTCATCAATGGCAAATAAACAAATCTCACATCCTCGTAACTGTTCCATAAAACTGGCAACTTTCAAACGTTCCGGGGCCACATACAACAGATCTAACTGACCCTGCTTAAGTTTAAAAATCGTCTGTTTTGACTGTTCCCAACTCAAAGTAGAATTGAGGAAGGCCGCTTTAACTCCCATATTGCGCAAGGTCGTCACCTGATCTTCCATCAAAGAAATCAAAGGAGAAATAACCACTCCCACCCCAGGTCTCAACAAAGCAGGTATTTGAAAACACAAGGATTTTCCGCCCCCAGTTGGCATCAATACCAAAGCATCTTGGCCTTGGAGCACGTGTTGAATAATAGCTTCCTGTTGACCTCGAAATTGGTCATAGCCAAAAACTGTTCGCAGGATAGAATGCGGGGTATTCATGAAGCCGATTTAAAGCGCCGAATATAGAATTTTTCTCCCTGATAATCGGTTTCTAACAACTGTCCTTGTTGCAATAATTGCGTTATCACCTGCCAATCAGCCTGATTGCGGGCCAACAATTCTCGAACTGCACCTTCTCTCAAAGGCTGCACTGCGGTAATACTCAACACATCTTGTTCAACATTCCCAGTTGAGGCAAAAGCGTTGCCTTCATTCCCCATGATACATTCTACTTGGGGAATTGTGGCACTGACGATTTGATAAAAACGATTGACTTCCAAGGGACTGGGTGGCGCCACTTCCAAATCAGCTGGCGGTCGAGTGGGCACCAGTAAATAGGCCTTACTGGGATTGATTTTGCCAAGAAAGTGAGCAATGCCCCGGGCAGATTCCTCATCCACATTGAGATTTTTAACCAACATGGTATCGGTGGCCAAAGTTCCTTGATAAGTTTTGGCAAATTGTTCAATACCTTCCAAAATAGTCGCCAGTTTCAATTGACCATGAGCTTTATTTAATTGTCGCCAAATTGCTTCATTCACAGTGTCCACTTTTAAGCAAACCCAGTCAAATTTATGTAAAGTATCGCGAATTTCTGGACGCCAAATCAAGGAGGCGTTGGAAATGATCGCAATTTTAATTCCCAACACTTTCAATAAATCCACAGTTTCTCCTAATTGAGTATCCAAAGTGGGTTCCCCATCGGGCACAAAGCTGAGATAATCAACTGTTTCTCCTTGGGACTTGAGTTGCTCCACTCGTTGCTTAACCTGTTGAAAAAGATAGGCTGGGGTGTAAAATCCACGTGGTTTGACCTCAGTTTCTGGCACATGACCAATTTGACAGTAGACGCAGGAGTAGGAACAGGCTTTAGGGGGAATATTGTTAATACCCAAACTACGTCCCAAACGTCTGGAGGGAATGGGGCCAAATACTTGCATGATTGTCATCTCGGAGTGTAAAAATGAGGGGAATAGTGAGCAGCCAATGAAATGGCTTCGATTAAACTGACTGGACTGGCCAGGCCTTTGCCGGCAATGTCAAAGGCAGTGCCATGGTCTACAGAGGTTCGTAAAAAAGGCAGGCCGAGGGTAATAGAGATAGTGCGTTCAAAATCTAAAGTTTTGGTGGCAATGTGCCCTTGGTCATGATAGAGGGACAAGACACTGTTGTATTGGCCGTGCAGGGCTTGATGAAATACTGAATCTGCTCCAATGGGACCCACCACTTGATAACCTTGTTGCTGAGCCATTTTTACTGCAGGTTCTACGGCAGTCACTTCTTCATTCCCAAATAAACCGTGTTCTCCACAGTGGGGATTAAGACCGGCCACGGCCATGGTGCCTGTAGTGATTCCCAATTGTTGTAAGGCATGGGCACAACGCACAATGTATTGAAAGACTCGATCCTTGGTCACCAGATCACAGGATTGGCGCAGGGAAACGTGTCGAGAGAGGAAAAACACGCGTAACCCTCTGACTTCAAATAGGGTCAGTGGATCATGAGACTGACTTAATTCAGCCAAAATTTCGGTGTGTCCAATATGGGGAACGTGAGCGGCTTGTAAGGCTTCTTTGTTGATGGGGGTGGTCGCCAGGGCATGGACTTGACCGCTCAGAGCCAGTTGTACGGCTTTTTCAATATACTGGTAAGCAGCGCGACCACAATGGGCTTGAACGATTCCCCATTGTAAAGAGGTTAAATCAAGATTGCGCAGGTCAATGAGGTCAATGGTCCCAGGGTGGTAAAATCCCTGCTCTGGATCAGTGATGATCTGAAGTTGCTGAGGAGAATTACAGAGACTCAGGGCTTGTTGGAGAACGGCAGAGTCGCCAATAACCACTGGCCGACAGTGCTCATAGAGTTTGGGATCAGCCAAGGATTTGACCGTGATTTCGGGTCCAATTCCAGCAGGATCTCCTAAGGTAATTGCAATAAGGGGTTTTGCCATCAGTCATATACTCTTAATTGGGAATTAGGTGATCCTTGGGGATTGGATTTTTTGTCCATGGACGATGAAAATGGGATCGGACAATGAAGTTTCGTGACTGTACTTGTCAGTGTCTGGACGGGGAAAATTGCGTATGGAATGGGTGTGCAAGTGGGTAAATTGTGCGGTGCGCAGAAAATATTCTAAGACCAGTCCCACTCGCTCAAATTCATGAATTTCCGGCCAAATGTTGATTGTTTTGGAGGGAAACCAGCGAGTGGAGAAACTGACAATAAAACGGCCGGCTGGTTTTAGGATGCGAGCCACTTCTTTAAAAACGGTAAAAGGTTGAGTGAGATATTCTACAGAGACTGTGCAGATAACTGCATCAAAAGTATGGGTGGCCCAAGGCAGTTCCGGGGTGGTATTAAGATCATGCACGCAATAATCAGTGAGTTGAGGATTGGCCGCCAATTCTTCGGCATTGAGTCCCAAGCCGGTTACTTTTTCCAAGTTGAGGTGGGTAGGAAGATGGGATTTCCAACTGCTCATAAGGTCCAACACCTGCATATCCGGGTGTAACAGTTGTCCATAATTCTCTTCAAGCAATTGCATGGCTTGTTGATCGAGGTGGGCGGTGAGACGGGGTTGATGATAAAACTGGAGGTCTGTGCTATCATCCAATCTAGCAAAGGGCTGGTCGGCAAAAAAGTCCGTAGGTTGCTGGCCGTAGCGACTTTGAAATCCCACACCTTTGTCAGTAAGTAGCTCCGTCCAATCAGTGCAACGTCCGCCTCTCTCATCCGATTTGGCTTGAATGTCATGCACTTTTGCCGCTAAATGAGTGATTTTACGTTGAGCCAATGGGTGATTGAAATCAACCGTGAGGGCAGTTTCAGTTTGCCCAATGCAGCGACAAGGTGTGATAGTGTCTTTAAAAGTGCCTCGTACATCTGGCAGAATGCCTCTGGGATAGAAACGTCCGAGACGAGGTTGGAGGAGTTTGCCGGGGATAAAATGGGAATTGAATTGTTTGTTGTCCACGGTAAAAATTTGTTGGGACTGATAAGGGGGAATGATTTCTTCAGTTGAAAGGGGAATTTCAACTTGATCGCCGGGCATTTTTCCCATAAGATCTTCTTGTAATAGGGGAGGTAAATAGTCTCGCCAAAAATTGACTTTTTGTCCCAAATAACAGTCGGTATGAGTCACCTGATCATCATGCCAAGTGAGCTGGAATTCCAAGGAAGCCGTGGTTTTGGAAGTAATTTTGTGCATAGAGAATCTCTTTAAATGGTAAGAAAAGGGCTGCCAGTTTAAGAAGTTTAAAATTGGTGATCAAGGGAATTAAGAGTGTGGGCTTACCCAAAACAGGAGAATTGAGAACTTGCAATTTCAGTTTTCGGCAATGTAAAACTTCAACGATAATATATAACTGATTGAAACTGCATAATTATTATGAGTACTCCATTCGATAATTCTTGGCAGGCTGTGTTGCAACCAGAGAAGGCCACCCAATATTTCAACGTTGATTTTCCGCCGATAGAATTGACTTCCCGGACCTACAATCCGGGGACTGCGTTGTGGATGGCTGAGTTGTCTCGTTTGATTTACCGTTCCGATTCTCCACAAGCCAATGGTGATTTGCGATCCCGTCAAGAATTTTTAGAGCCCGTGCATCTACAACAGATCCATTCTTTTTCTCAACAATCTATCCATTGTGCACTCATCCATTCTCCAGCCAAGGATCGACCTGCATTTTCAGTCTTGGTATTTCGAGGCTCTCAACAGTTACAAAATTGGTTATTTAATTTGAATTTATGGCCAACCCGTTGGCCACCAGGAGGAATTGTACATCAGGGGTTTACACAGGCTCTCTTTGCAGTTTGGAAGGAAGTAGATGCTTGTTTAGCGGAAATTCCAGGACCTGTTTTTTATACTGGACACAGTTTGGGTGCGGCTTTGGCGACCTTGGCTGCCACCTTACGCCCTCCCCATGCTTTATACACTTTTGGTTCTCCTCAAATAGGAGATAAACATTTTGCTGAGTGTTGTCAATCAATTCCGGCTTATCGAGTGGTCAACCATCGCGATATTGTGGCTCAATTACCCTTTTCAGTTGCGACAATACTTGACTTTAGGCCCGTAGGAGAATTACATTATATCACACATCATCAACAAATGTGGATCAATCCCTCCTCTGAAATAGTAAATTCAGACCGGATTTTGGATCACTTGTTGCAGGATAATGGCTATTTTAAGCCAGCTCATTTTCTATCTGACCATGCCCCGGTGAATTATGTGGCTCATTTGGAACGATTATTGTACGATTAAATAACATTTGTAAGGATTTATGCGGATAACTTTTTAAAAATGCGTTTGTTTCTGATATAATTGGTTGAAAGCAGGGCATTGGGGGGTTATTGAAAATTAAATGAAGGCCAACTGTGAGTTTCAATAATTCTGAGTATGAGGAATTTTGACAAGGGAGTTGGCGGCTATCTCCCATAAACTTCAACCCATTCAAGTTATTTGAGTTCCCTTAGGCAATTATCAAGAGGTCGCTGCATTTATTCTTTCGCACACCACCACAAAATCATGTGAGTCAATCAATATTTTTCATCTTAACCTTACCCTAATTTTTAAAAATCAATTTTAAGAATTAAAGTTAGGCATCAACGGAGACGACAGTGAAAGTAACAGCCATCGGAGTTCATTCCGCATTTGCAACGGGAACGTATGAAGAAGCAGTTACGGCAAAGCAAACTTATGAACTTATCTTAAAAGTACTTAGGTCCCCAGAATTTCAGGGCGCTAGCGAAGAAAACATTTTAGCTGAAATCAAAAAACTTTCTCAACCGGTTTATTTACCAAAATGGCAATCTAATTTTTTGGTAGAATTTGATATGGTGGGCAAGCGTGGCAAGAGACCTTACCGATTATTGATAGACATCGGGGGAGATGCCAGACATGCTCTGAAGGGACTTGGATTAACTTCAGCTAATATAGATGGGGTTTATATTTCTCATCCTCACAATGATCATATTGGGGGAATGGAATACTTTGCTTTAACCACCTTTTTTAACCCTTTTTATGTTCCGGCTAAAACAGAATGGCTCAACAAACAATTTATTGCCGACAAATTATTTTTAGAACATGAATGGTGGCCCACCCCTCCAAGCAATTCTAAACCCGATTTGTTTGTACATAAAAAAGTATTGAAACCCTTGAAAAGGGCATTGGGACCAGGTTTAGATACTCTACAAGGAGTACCCGATGTCACTTTGGAGACTTATTTTGACATTCACGTGATTGGCAAAAGAGGCAATGGCCAGACCAAAACTTATACCTTTCAAGATGGTGATGGGGAATGGACCTTAACCCCGTTATTTGCCATGCATGTCATCTCCAGCTCTGAAGAAATGCCCAGTTATGGGGTCAGTCTTCAACATTCAACGGGTTATAACATTCTCATGCCCACCGACATTCAATCCATGATTCCTCCTCAATTGGAGGGACATTATAAACGCGCCAATCGTATCTATATGGATTGTGAAACCTCTCCTTTCCCTTCTGGGGTCCATCCTCACATTTCAGACTTAATCAATAAGTTAGATCCAGAAATTCAGAGAAAATGTCTCCTTTACCACTATGATATTGATCCCAATGCTCCAGCAGGCATGTTTTGTGGAATTCTGAAAAATGGAGATTCTCATACCTATCCGAGCTAGCTCAATTCTCCCCTCCAAATAACCACTGGTCTCCGTTCCCAATGGAAATTTGGGAACCGGGACTGGAGTAAAACAATCGCGTTGACTACCCAAGGACCTTGGTTGTCACCTCGATATTAGGAGGCGACATGAGGGCTTTTTTGACACTGCACTCATTGGTAGCCCGAATCAAGGCAGAATGATATTTATCCGGAAAGGAAGCTGGAATCTGAATTTCTAAATGAATATTCTCCATTAAGCCTTTCTCCTTGTTCCAATCGTTGCTCATTTGTAAACGAATCCCTTCTGTTGAAAGATGGCGCGATTGACAAAACCGCAAGATAAAAAATCCAGCACAAGTGGCCAAGCTGCTGAGAAAATAGGAAAAAGGATCAGGATAAGTTTCTTCACCCCCCACTATTTTGGCTTGATCAGTGTGCACGGTAAAATTTTTAAAGTGCGCATTGACTTTCATCCCATCTTCAAGAGTGACTGTGATTTCCATTGGTAAAATCCTTAGATTGTTTAAATAACAAATTGTTTATTATTCTCCTTCCATCATACAGTGGTTAGAGAAAGAAGGTAATATTTTCGATTCCCAATATTAAATAATGCTTCTCATTGATTCTAAATGGTATTTTTCATGCAACCCTTACTCATTACATTAGTCCTTGCTCTGGGACTTTGGTTTGACCAAACAGTGGATTTTTGGGGACAAACCTTAACTAATATTGGAATTTGGATATTTTTCCTGTACTTGCTTAAAACCAGCGAGCGTTCCCAACAATTGGGGTTGGTCTTATGTTTACTCTATGCCACTGCTGGAGAATTATTTCTCTCACTGGTTTGGGGATTGTATGAATACCGTTTACACAACGTTCCCCTATTTGTTCCCCCAGGTCATGTGCTCTTATTCACCTTGGGACTGTATTTGGCGCAAAAATTACCCACCTGGATCATTTGGGTCGTGCCCTTGGTTTTCTCACCTTACGTTTTATTCACCATTTTGCATAATTTGGACACATTCGGCGGCTTATTGTTTCTTACTTTTGTATTGTGCATCATTTTTGGTCAAGACAAACAGTTGTATGCCACCATGTTCATGATTTCCTTAATCTTGGAGATTTATGGGACCGGTCTGGGCAATTGGACCTGGTCAACTCAAGTGCCTTGGACCGCCTTGACCAGCACTAATCCTCCAGCCTGTGCGGGGGCTTTTTACTGTTTATTAGACCTGTTGGTGGGCGCCACTGTCCGTAGGCTTCCGCTTGGCAATGTGGCGACAAAAAGAGAAACTCAATTTTGTTCAGTGACCAGTTGAAGAGTAACTTAATTCCTCCAGTTGGCCAAATTGGGATTTGGCATTTCCGCAAACCTGCCAAGTTTTAAAACCTGGCAGGTCTCTTTCCCTATTTTAAAAGGGGATAAAAATGGGGAAGAATAAAGCGGTCCCTATTCCTCCTTTGAGTCGGAATTGGCAGTTGGCAAGGTGAAATAGAATAGACAACCTTGTCCTAATTGAGTCTCAACTCCTGCTTTACCGTTCAATTTCTCAACCACTTGTTGTACGATGGACAGTCCCAAGCCATGACCTTCTGCAGAGTCTTTATGCAAGCGGGTAAATGGAGTGAATACTTGAGATTGAGCTTCTAGGGTGAGTCCCGGTCCATTGTCTCTTATCCAAAAGCGAATATTGTCTGCATCTTCCCAATCCGCTCCCAACTCCATACGAGGAGGATTCCCGCCATACTTCATGGCATTGGTCATGTAATTTGCCCAAATTTCTTCCACCCAAGGGGAATAGCCTAAGGCAATGGGCCACTGTTCCGGTTGCAGCAGTTGGGCTTGGTATTCCTTCATCATATAACCCAAACGTTGCTCTACTTGAGAAATGATGTGCTTCATATTCAAGGGTTCAGTCTCAACTTGTCCTTGTTTACTGACGCCAGCCAACAGCAACAGGGCTTCTACAATGCTGACCATTTTATAGCCGGCGCGTTGTACCAAGTGTAAGGTTTCTATTGTTTCTTCGTTAGGAGGAGAATTGAGTGAACATTCTCCAATCAACATGTCGGTGTAACCAATAACGGCATTGAGCGGATTTTTCAGATCATGGGCCACGGTGCGGGCAAAAGCATCTAATTCCAGGTTGCGTTTCTCCAATTCAATCGCATGCAGTTGAATTTGTTTTTGTAAACGGCGAAAATTCAGTTGACTGTTGATGCGGGCCAACACTTCTTCATGTTGAATGGGTTTGGTGATATAGTCTGCTGCACCCAGTTTAAAGCCTTTCACTTTGTCGATGGTATCAGCCAAGGCAGTCATGAAAATGATGGGAATTTCTTTGGTTTTTTCATTCGATTTCAGGATTTTACAAGTTTCAAATCCATCGATGCCCGGCATCATAATGTCCAGTAATATCAAGTCTGGAACTGCATATTCCGCTTTCTGGATAGCCCGCTTCCCTTCTTGGGCAACCAGCACTTTATAACCATTCTCCGCTAAAAAATCAAAGAGAATGCTTACATTGGCGGGAGTGTCATCGACAATTAAAATTGTTCCCTTAACCTGTTCAGTTGTAATTTTCATCGGGGGATCATTTGACAGTTAAATCGGTAATAATATTAGGGGGGGGAATTTTTTTCTAGGTATGATTTCTAGGGTACAGTGTAGCCAAATTCTTCTAAGATTGAATGGGCTAAGGATCGATGTAAAAAGTTGATGAATTCTTGAGCCACTGGATTTTGTTCGGCAGTATTGAGTGGTACCACCGTGTGTTCAATGGGACTGTACAGGTGACGAGGTATAGTCCACACAGACCAACGAGACAGGCGCGGCTCCAATTGCGTCAATTGAGAAACGGCAATAAAGCCCAGTTGGCCCTTGCCAGCAGTGATGGCTTGATACACTTCCATCACTGAACTTTTCTGAATGATTTGAGATTGTAAACTTTGCCACAGACCTAGTTTTTGCAAAGTTTGTTGGGTAGCCTGCCCATAATAGCTGGTCTTAGGATTGGGAATGAGTATTTTTTTAAATCGTTTTTTCAATAAGACATTGCCTTGACTGTCAATGAGATTGGAATCTGGACTCCACAAAACTAATTCTCCAATAGCATAAGTGAAAGCAGATTGGGGAATGGCCTTACCTTGTTGTTCTAATTGTTTGAGATGTTGAGCATTGTCAGTCATAAAAACATCAAATTGTTCTCCCTGTTGAATTTGTTGATATAAATCTTCACTGGTATCCGCTACCAATATGAGACTGTAAGGGGTAATTTTTTCAAATTGTTGTTTGAGAGCCAGAGCGGCATTTAGAAAGTCATCAGTGGTGGCAATGCGGGCAGAATCGGCTTGGGCTATGGGCAACAGAAAATTCAAATGAATTAGAATACAACAGATGAACGATTTCATAGACTTCAATTTTAAACAGAAGGAGAGATTAGGGGTAGACCCAATTGGTTAGAGAGACCCAATAAGCGAGCAGATGTGCATAATTCCTCAGAAGGACGCATCCATCCCACAGTGATTTCTGGATCATTGATAAAAGCAAGGAGTAACTGTAGAGACGCCGTATCTACTCGCTTAACCTGGTCCCCATACAGTTGTACCCTATTACCCAGATATTGTTGGAGTTCGGTTTTCAATTCATTTAATTGAGATAGGGTTATGACAGCCGGCAAAGAGATTTTAACCCATTCCACTTTAAATTCAGTAGGATCTGAATTCAGCTCAGAGCCAGTAGATTGTTCAATGGTCATGTTATTCGCCCTTTATTTGTGGAAATGACGACATTTCTCAAATGAGATAGGAGGGATATTTTGAATGCCCGATTTTTGATTAATTATCCTTAAATAGGACAATCTTAACCAATCCGCCCCATCATTCATATTGATTTTGGGGGCCTGTTTAGAAATATACAACAATTCTTGCAAAAAATAAAAATTATTTACATAATAAAAGGGTATTTAACCATTTTGCGATTATCCCGTACAAAATTTTTACCCTACAGAATATTTTGGACGGGCGGAAAGCTTTTTACCCCGGCTTCCTTCCTTCATATTGGGAACGTAAATCCTGTCATTCTAATAACTCCGGATAGCTTTACACATGAGATTGCTCTTGGGAAGAGCCTAAACTATCCCCCGGTCAGTTGCAACTGAAACCGCTCAGCTCTTCAAGACCTGACCGATTTTTCGAGGGCTGAGAAAAATTTCTCCTTCCTTACTCATTTTTAACGAACTGACTTTGCATTTCCAAAAAGTTTGGATCATGGACAATTCTGGTATAATTTACCCTAAATCAGAAATTTGGGTTGCAAGTAAGCATTTTATTACCTAAACTTTTAGACAAAGAGTGCATGAATATAAGGAGAACTTATCATGTCGGAAGAACATAGACGTTTTTATCGCCATCCTACTGAAATTCCCATAGAAGTATGGGAAACTCAAGAAGACGAACTGCATCGACAACATTTACACAATGTCAGCTTAGGGGGATTGGCATTTGAATCCAATACTTCTTGGGAAAAAGGCAGTTTAATCAGCATGCGAGTCTTAATCAACCCCCCTTGTTATCTATTCGGTAAAGTAGTCTGGTGTCAAGCCACTGCCTCACAACATTTTGAAGTTGGGATAGAATTTCTTGAGAAAAATCAGAAAATTAACGAAGGTATGGTTGATGAAGTGTGTGAGATTGAACGATATCGAAAAATGCTAGTGGAAATTGCCGAAGAAGTTTCGGAAACTTCAGGTTACCTGCTCGATGACATCGCTTAACTATCTATGGCATATAACTTGCCTTAATAGCCTATAATTTATTTTTCGGCGGTGTCAACCGATTTGGAGAAATCAACTATGAAGATTCACGATGCCTTTGAAATCCGCATGATGCTTCAAGTACGTCAAATTCAACAATACAAAAAACACTTGGAACAACAAGGTAGAAAACTCAGTATTGACGAAGCTGCTTTAGAATGGATCAATCGCTACGCCTCTGATTTCTCTCCCTTAACTCAACTCAACTAGACAATATCCTCAAAAGACGATATAAGTAGCAATTTAACGCTGTCATAAAATCAAAAGGGGATAACAACCATGTTGCCTTAAACAAGCAGCGGGTCAATTACATGCCAATAGGCATCATGGCCTTTGTCAGCAATTGTCACTAACTGCTTGAATACCTTCCCCTAAACTCCCTTTTTTGCCCAACGCCTAACACCCTCAAATACACCACACGAAAATCACCAGATCGCCCTGGCAAATCCCTCTGAAGGGAATTCCTGCTTGATAACGATATAACACACTTCTACAAACAATCGATTATCCTTTGCTCGTCCTTCCAACAATTCCCGCTCTTCCTAGTAACAAATCCTTGACTTGTACCCATTACTCTTCACTCAATCCCTATCTTCTGCTCACCTACTTTACTCCCTTCACTTTTTTTACTCTTCCCATTATACCCCTTTTTCACCCTTTTTGATGACACGCCCTAGTACATATAAAATAGGCTGACCACAAAAAACCCATCAATATTTACTGTCTCTTGGGATCGGACTATTATTAAACAAGATGACAAATGATTTATCTTGTCAAATCGATATTGGTATTATAAACTAATAATCGAGAATTTACCAAAATAATGATTCTTGTGAGTGAATTGCATAAATTTGTTCAGAAATTAAATAAAAAAATAACTCTCACCCTAAAAATTATAAATTTATGTGACCTAGGAATAGTGAACAATGAGACTTAATAATACGATTAAACATTTAATAACCCTTTGGTTCCTCTGTAGTTTATTCCTTAGTTTTGATAATATAGTCCACGCTGCTCAACCTGCAGAGCCTATTGACCCACAATTGGCCAAACAACATATTACTGATATTTTGAGCCGGCCTGCATTTGAAACTTTTCGGGAAAAACGCACTTTGGTGTACAAAGGAGATTTTGCAGAAAAATCTTTTGTTCCTACAGAAAATTCAGCTTCCTTAGAAGGGATATTTACTCGAGCAACACTTGAGTTATTAGCCCAAATTTTTGAATTGTTGTTATGGATTCTGCTGGCTGCTCTCATCATCTTTTTAGTCTATTATGCCCCTCGTTGGTTTAAAAAATCTTGGCGCCTGTCTTTACCAGCCCATTTCACTGTGCCTCCTCCGGTGATCAGAAATGATTTGGCACAAGAATCACTGCCAGACGAAATTGCACAGCAAGCTTGGTTATTATGGCAACAAAATCAGCCCATTATTGCCATCAGTTTACTGTACAGGGGCGCTCTAAATCGTTTGATTGAACAACAGAATTTGCCAATTGAAATCAGTACTTCAGAAAAGGAATGTTTACAACTGTTAATTCAACAACAGTTACCTTCCTTTTTTATAGAATTTTTCGGTGAATTGATCGAAATTTGGCAAAAAATGATTTATGCCAAACAATTCCCCACTGATCGGACAGTTCAACATTTATGTGAACGTTGGAAACACTGTTTTGATTTTCCTTATCCCTCAACTTAGAAGATTCTTCATTTTCCTCAACCCAGTTTATGCTTGGACGATTAATATATGCGTTTAAAATATAAAGTTATTTTGGGATTTTTACTGAGCTTAATCGGTCTTGGCCACTATTGGATCAGCCAACATTTTGAGATACGTATAAAGCGAGTAGAAACTGGATTTCAAGGACCAGCCTTGCAAGATCCTTGGTTGGCTGCCGGTTACTTATTAAAAGAGATGGGAATGAAGTTTTTTAAAACTGGTCCATTTGAAAATTATTATCCCTCATTGCATACAGAGGATGCAGTTGTATTGTTGTTGACTGGAGAATTAACCTTAAATCAAAGTCAAACCAAATCCCTGTTGAATTGGGTGAATCAAGGAGGTCATTTGATCGTAGCCGGTGATCCACTTTCGGAAGATATTGAGATTAATGGGGAACATTTGTTAAAACGATTGGGAATTAAATATTTGCAAAATGAGGACATTACTGACCTTGAGATCCAAGAACTTGATCTTACGGATTTTTATTGGGATGGTTATGACTTGAATATTGCTTTTAAACCATTTTCCCGTTTAGAGATGCAAGTTGGAAATCCAGTGCGAGAAATCAAAAGTCAGTTAGGGACTCATTTGTTGACCAGTTATTTTGGCAAGGGAATAGTCACTGTTTTGAGTGATTTGGAGTTTATGGAAAATGAATATATTGGACAATATGATCATGCCCAATTTCTTTGGCAATTGGTACATTTTTCGGAAACTGTAGATCGAGTTTGGTTAATTCATCCCAATTATTTTTTACATGGGGAAATTGTTCCAGCTTCTCAATTCCTAAATTTAATCTGGGAACGATTGTGGACAGTGTGGATCACGATCCTAGTTTTGATTATTTTGGGTCTATGGTCCATTACCCGGCGTTTTGGACCATTATTGCCCATGCCAGTCTTGGAAAGACGACGTTTGTTGGAACATATTGAGGCCAGTGGTCATTTTCTGTGGAGAAATGGACAAGAAATGGTATTATTAGAAAGTGTCAAGAAGAGCGTACTTAAACGAGTACGTCTATTACATCCAGAATGGTCTCATTTGAGTCTCCCAGAGTTGACAGAACAATTGATCTTAAGTTACCATTTACCAGCCAAGGAAGTGAGGAATGTGCTAATAAGTCAGGGGGTTGCCAAAAAGAGGGGATTGGAGAGGGAGATCAGTTTTGTGAAGGGAATTCAAGTGTTGGGTCAGATTAATAAGACTATTTGGGAAAGATAATATGATGGAGAATGAATCCATTCGGTGGGCAATTGAGACGACCGAAAAAATACGCAGGCAAATGAGTTATGCTGTGGTGGGACAACAAATGATTATTGATCAGGTAATTATTGCCTTATTGGCTGCCGGTCATGTCTTAATTGAGGGAGTGCCTGGATTGGGAAAAACTTTATTGGTCCAAGCATTGGCTAAGACTTTTGATGGGCATTTCAACCGCATACAATTTACCCCGGATTTAATGCCCAGCGATGTAACTGGCCATGCCATTTATGATTTGAGAACGGAAGAATTTCGGATTCGTAAAGGGCCCGTGTTTACCCATTTATTGTTGGCTGATGAGATCAATCGGGCACCGGCCAAAAGTCAAGCGGCTTTATTGGAAGTCATGCAGGAACAACAGGTGACCATTGAAGGACGAAGTTTTGAGGTTTCTCCCCCATTTATGACTTTAGCCACTCAAAATCCCATTGAGCAAGAAGGGACCTATCCATTACCGGAAGCGCAATTGGATCGATTTTTGTTAAAGATTAAAATAGAATATCCTTCCCTTTTAGAAGAAATTCAATTGGTTAAACAAGTTACAGCGGGGAAAATAGGGGAACGTTTGGAAGTGGATAAAGTGCAAGTGGTGGTGAAGCCAGAGCATATTGTGGAATTGCAGAAAACAACTGCCAAATTGCTGGTTGATCAACGGGTTTATGAGTATGCAGTGAATATTGTGCAAAACACCCGCTCTTGGCCCGGTGTCAGCATGGGGGCAGGACCACGAGGCAGCATTGCCCTGATTCGATCTGCACGGGCTGCGGCCCTATTGGCTGGTCGAGAATATGTTATTCCTGACGATGTGAAAGAAGTCACGTTGCCCACTTTGCGCCATCGCATCGCCTTGTCTCCCGAGTTAGAAATTGAGGGCTATGAGTCAGATGGGGTATTAAAAAGCATCTTGAGTAAAGTTGAGGTGCCGCGCCATTAACCGATTCATTGTTCTCACTAGAACTCTTGCAAAAGCCCTTTGTAGGATGCAACGAAAAGCCCAGCACTTTTCTAGCCGCTGTGATGGTTACAAAATAATCGGATGAGTGTCCGATTGCGCAGAATTGTGGTCGGGTCATGCCGCAAAACAGGCTTGTCCCAACTCACTTACTGCTACAAAGTTGTTTGAGAATGAAAGCAATGTGGTGGTAATTTATCGTATTCTACCACGTGGGAATGTCTGTACAAGAAACTTGGAAAATCAATCTCTTGAATGGCGGAATAATCAATTCTTCTTCTCCGAACTGTGAGTTAACAGAGGTAGGGCTGTATTGCCAAATCCTATCCCTAAACAAACGGTCCCAAATAGGATAATCGGTAAGGCATTTACGTTTAGGAGTAAGGCTGCGCCGGTGCCAACAATTCCAGGTACCCAAGAGGCGATGACCATATTGCGGTTAATGTTCTCATTTAAACTCTTACTCAGATAGGATAAATGGGTCATGCTGGACAAATCTCCTTTCATGAGAATGATCTGGGCAGTTTCTGTGGCAATGTTAGAAGCACCCGTCATGGAAATACTGACTTGAGCTTGTTTAAGCGCCAGAGAATCATTGACTCCATCACCTACGAAACAGACAACTTTAGATTCTGCTTGTAACTTCTTGATATAGTTTATTTTATCTTGAGGTAAAGCTTCTGCCACATAGTCATCAGCCCCCAGTTGTTCAGCAAGATTGCGGGTGGGTTCTTCGTGGTCTCCAGAAACAATGGCAATTTGGCTGATGCCATTTTTCCGTAATGAACGGATAATCTCCACCGCTTCCTTTCTCACCGTGGTTCGAAGTTCAATGATTCCCATCAATTGGTTGTCCATGGCCGCAAAGACTACAGAATTACCGGATTCATGAAAGCGTTCATAGGCATCTTGAATGAGTTGGGGAATTGGAATATTTTGTTGTTCCATGAAGCGTTTACTGCCAACATGAATGATTTTGCCATTGATGCCCATGCGAATGCCATAGCCAATTTGGTATTCAGAAACTTCTTCCTGGGTTGGCAGAGCAATGTGGTTGTCCTTGGCTTTTTGTAGAATGGCTTTGGCAATGGGATGGGTTAAATTGGCTTCTGCAGCAGCGGTATAAGTTAAAATTTCCAGTTCGCTAAAATTTGAACAGGCTAAAATTTTCCCAACTTCAGGTTGTTTATTGGTCAAAGTGCCGGTTTTGTCAAAAACAACCACGTCAATATGTTTAAATTGTTCCAAAGCTCGACCATCCTTGATCAAAATTCCTCCTTCTGAAGCAAGGCGCAGATGATTGAGCATGGCTATGGAGGAAAGAATTTTTACTTTTCCAGGAGACCAAGAAATGATGAAAGAGGTGGCCGTGTAGAAATTGGTCAACAGGAGCAGGGCAGCTGTGGTCCCTAAAACTGGGGCGGCTTGATTGTCGGCAAATTGGGCAGATCGAGCTTGAATATTTTGCTGAGTGTATTGTAAGGTATTGTCCAATATATCAGCCACTTGAGCAATCACAGTGTCCTTGCCCATTTTGATGACTTTGGCATAAGCTTTCCCGGTAATTGCCAAGGTGGAGGCAAAAATTTCATCCCCAATGCCCTTGTCTACCGGTTGTGATTCCCCTGTGAGAACGTGTTGATCGACGCTGATAAAGCCTTCGGTAATAATGGCATCCACCGGGATCATTTCTCCGGTATGAATGGCAATGATGTCTTCAGCTTGCAGTTGGTCCAGAGGGGTTTTCAATTCCACGCCTTCTTTAACTACCCAAACAGTTCCCAATTGTTGATCAAACAAGTGTAAGAGTTTTTTACGGGTGTTATCTTCGGTTTTCAGTTGTAAACGGTCAGCCATTGAGGCGAAAATCAGGGCCAAACTGGAAGCCGTAATCTGTCCAGAAGCTAAGCACATAATGCTCAAACTGACAATGACAGTTTCGGAAGAGACTTTTTGTTCCTCTCTTAATTTGATGAACATGTATTTCCAAAAAAAAGCACCTCCCCATACCATCAGACCCGCACTGTAATAGGTCAATAGGGGGGCGGAAAGAGCCATGGAGGAAACTGAGCTGCCCAGAGCCACCAGTCCCAAATTGGTTCGAAAGTCAAGCACGGCCGACCATTGTTCATGGTCGGGCATGGCGGTCCTTTGATTGGAAAGAGTTTGGGGTTTGTGGACGGATACCTTGGAGCTTGGTGAGGGTTTAAGTTTGGAAGCCGGTGGAGGCTTAAGTTTGGAATTGATAATGGATTTGATTTTATTTGCCAAATCAGGACCGATTGTCAAATTAGCCAAAGGAAACTTAATTTGGGAGGGTTGAGGATCTTCTGCAACATTCGGTGGGGCAGTTGGGGTCTGAGATGCAAATACCTTGTTTTTCTGCTGATACAATTTCACCCCAGCATAGGAAGCTGCCCCATAGGCAGTCAATTTACTGATGACAAGAAGAGTGACTAACATAGTGAGCCCAATTTAGTTGGAAATCAACAGCGTTAAACATTGTCCATAGTTATCTTGTCCATTGATAAGGATGTTGTTTAAGGGTGCTGATTTGGGAACGTCCACCACGTGTTGGCCCACCGGGGGAGGCAAAATTGTTGATTTGGAAGCATAAGTGGGTGGGACCATTTGTTTTTCCAAGGCCAAACAAGCAGTTACTGTGTCAATGGCCATGCTGGCGCCCAGCAAATTACCATATTTGGTTTTTGGGGCACTCATGAGAATTTGAGGATGGTCGGCAAACACTTGGGCAATTGCTGCATATTCTTCTTGATCTTCTGGCATAGTGCCCCTGGCACTTAATATGATGTAGTCAACGTCCTTGGCCACTTTTTGCGCTTGGGCCAAACTGTTGCGCATCGATTCTACAAAATTGGCACCCTTGCCAATGCCTTCAATTGTTGCTCCAATTATTGCCCCACGTTGCTTGGCTTGCGCTTTGGATTCTAACATGAATAGAGCAGCGCCTTCCCCTAAGAGACTGCCTTGAGCTTGAGAAGTGTAGGGTTCATATTTTCCCGTTTCAGAGAGCAGGCCGCTGGACATGCAGGCATTGTAAACCAGTTGGGTGATAGGCGCTTCTGAACCGCCGACTAAACAACTGCTTAACACCCCTTCTTGTAACAATTCTAAGGCTTGCTCAAAGGCAAAACCCACGCTGATGTTTTCTGCGGAATAGGTTTTACTGTGACCCCCTAACCCAAATAATATGGAAACTTCTCCCTGCACTGCAGTGGGAAACCAAGCGGTTGCAACATAGGGACTGAGAGTTTCCATTCCTGAAGCGTATAACGGGGCCATCTGAGGTTCTACAAATCCCCAACCACCAGTGTTGTTCCCCAGTAAAATTCCACATTGGGACCGTAACTCTTCATTCTCCAAAGGAAATTGTGAAGTTTGAAGGACTTGGCGAGTGGCAGCGATACCCAAAATAGTAAAACGGTCCAATTTTTTGAGTTGTCGTTTGGTGAGACCGTGTTGAATATCTTGATTGTTGATCTTAGCAACTGTCTGTGGAGGATGATCTGGTCCAAACAAGTGGTAATCTGAAAAAGCAGTCTCATTCCGACACAACAGTTCCCAAAAATCGGCACGGTTGCCGCCCTTAGCCACACAAATTCCATAACCTGTTATAGTATAATTTTTATTTTTGTTCATTTGGTTTAAGCAACCCATCTCTCAATGATTAGACTGGAATGAATACCGGAGAATCCACTGCTGGTTTTAAGTACACAATTGACTGGGGAGGTGCGTGCCTTATTGGCCACCACATCCAATTCACAACGACTGTCTTGGGAACAGAGGTTGATGGTGGGGGGAATGATATTGTCATTGAGAGATAAGACGGCACTGATGACTTCAATGCTGGTTGCTGAGGACAGGGTATGTCCCAATTGAGATTTGATCGAAGTCACTGGAATGTCGCGAGCTTTGGGACCAAACATGCGGTGAAAGGCATTGGATTCTGCCACATCATTTTGGGGAGTGGAAGAGCCATGGGCATTGATAAAATCAATTTGCTCTGGTTCAATCTTGGCGTCTTTGATGGCTTCCAAACTGGCTTTGGCAATGGATTCACCTGGCTCTGGAATATCAGTCATGTGATAGCAGTTGTTGACGCTGCCAATTCCAGAAATGACGGCATAGATTTTAGCACCTCGTTTTTGAGCGTGCTCCAAAGATTCCAGAATGAGAATGCCACAACCTTCAGCCAGCACAAAGCCGTCGCGATCGACGTCGAAAGGACGACTGGCCGTACCAGGATCATAGTTGCGGGTGGAAGTTGCGCCAATCTTGCTAAAGGAAGCGACGACCAAGGGGGTAATTGGGGCTTCAGTTGAGCCAGTGATGGCTATATCCACTTTACCTTTGCGAATGGCTTGCAGGGCATGGCCAATGGCATCCAGTCCCCCGGTGCATCCGGTTACCACCGTGACTTGTTCGCAGCCTAAATTGAAGTAATTGACAATTTCCGCATTTGTGGTATTAAAAAAGTAGCTGTTGGGCCGACGGCCACTGTTTTTTCTTATTGGCGCCAAAGGGTAAATGCCCTTGGCTGATTGTTGGCAGAAACTTTTTTCCATGTTAGAGATTTGGGAGATGGCGTTGGCAACAAATACTCCCCAACGGCTATTGGTCAAGTTGAGACGAGAATCTAATTTTAAATCAGAGTGTTGAAGGGCATCATGGCTGGACTTGAGAGCAAAAAGTAAGCTCCGATCGTAATTCTCAAGTTGTTCCGGGGATAAATTTAAGGAAGAGAGATCCAGATGTTCAACGATACCTGCCATCTGACTCATTTCATCTGGAATGTAAAACTCTTCGATTTTTTTCACCCCGGAAGTTCCTTTCTTACAAGCGGTCCAGAATTCTGTAAGATCTTGCCCCAGAGGATTGATGGTAGACATGCCCGTTACAACAACGGTCCTCTCAGTCGAATTCATACGCATTATTTTTAGTTCCTGAACAATTTAATTGGGACCAGAACCCCCCTTAGAGATCTATAAGGTCCCAAATGTCTACTTGTGCAAAACTGGCAACCCTATTGGAATTTGCCAGTGTTCTTGGTTGTTACTCACTTCAAGTTAAGAAGGAGAGATTGATAAAGGGCCATCATTCCTGAGTAAGTCTTCTATCCTTTAGTTATTACAAACTTCATCAATGGTCTTCATTAACTCTTCTACTGTCATTGATTTCTTGATGAGCTGTTCAGGCAGTTTAATCCCCATGACCTTTTCAATGGCACAGTGGAGTTCAACCAGTTCCTGAGAATCCATGCCAATATCATCCTCAAGAGTCATGTCATTTGTGATTTCGTTGGGTTCGATTTCCAACATATTAAAAACAGTTTTAAATTGTTCCGTCATCATAACTTTTGTTGTTGGTCCCCTAATTGTTGGTCTTGATCTCAATAAGTAAGATAGTCTCTTTCTAACGTGGAAGAGAAAACCACAGTCCCCTGATCAGGCAACTTTTTGAAAGTCTAGCCAATCGAGTCAGTGAAGAAATTTTTTACTCCATTTTTGAGTGAGGAGTTTTTTTGTCTAACTTTTGGTTCTAAAGCGTCCTTTCATTTTAAACCCATCTCGCACGCTCAGTCCCATCAGAATCAAGTTGACCGGTCCTGCAACCAATTCCAGTCCCTGTACAATATAAAACTGGGTAGTGAAATTGCCATCTGCAGCCCATAAATTGAGCATAATTGCAGAAGGTAAAAGTATGAGCAGACCATTGGCTGCGATGAAAGGCATTCTTTTCTTCTTACTGTCTATCAAGCGCCCACTTCTCGACTGAGACAAGAAAAAACCGGTCATACCAGTAATCGCAATGGCAGGAACGAGAATGAATAGGCCTGGCATGACAATCAAGTTTTTTACGTAAGCAATGGCCTGGGGATCGCCTCCCAGTTCAACCACCACAGTTGAGATCCAAAAGGTGGCAATGGTCAATATGGCTGTGAAAGCCGCTAAAAGGTGAATTTTAGATTTCATTGGAAAGTGACCTCTAATTGACAAAGAGTTATATTTGTTGGATAAAATAGCCCAGTCATTATTTTATCCATGTTGGAAACTGGCCATTCGCAAATGCCTACCGCCAAGCCCCAGATTCAAAGTGGTGAATAAACAATTGACCTATGAAATAGATGAGAGCACTTGAAACAGCTCCCTTGGCCACGATGTTAATGCCGGGCACAAAGTCAATGTATCGAGCAATATAAAAACTGATCCAAGTTGAATGAGCACCTCCCAATACAGCAGCTATTAAGACCTTGATTTTATGGTCAGTTAGCTTAACTTTGTAAATCACACTGAGATCGCTTAATAACTTGGCTAACACTCCACTCATCAAAACTTGAGTTACCAAAGGTCCCGGCACCACGATGGTTCCAACCGATGCCAAGGCATAGAGATTGACCAAATTCACGGCCTTTTGCTTTCGTTCCTTTCTTATTTCTACGGAGGTAGGTTGTGTTGACAACAGGGGCAGGGGCGCTTCATTCATAACTGCTTCAGTCATGGGTTTTTACCTCCAGTTGTTGGGACTAATAAGTTTGCACATTGGTTTCTCTTGATCTTGCCAGTTTTGGTACGAGGCAAAGCATTCTTTCCCAGCACCAGCAATTGATAAAGTTCGATATGATGGACTTGTCGAATCTTTTCCGAAACCGCCAATTTCAGCTGCTCCACTAAGTCGTCAGAAGGCAAGTCTTCAAGTTCCACGGCAACCACCAATTCATCTCGGTACTGGGGACTGATGGTGAAAGCGGCAAAAGCATAAGCCTTGGCCTCAAGAAGTGGATGAGCACTTTTAGTTGTATTTTCAATAGGTTCTGGGTAATAGTAACGTCCATTGATGGTCAATCTTTCCTTAAGACGCCCCACCAAAAACAATTCCCCACGACCATTTAAATAACCTATGTCACCAGTCCTTAAGAATGGTCCCTCATGATTGGTAGAAAGATAGAAATTAAATGTTTCGGCAGTTTTTTCGGGACGATTCCAATAGCCTTTGCCCACTGCATCGCCTTTTATCCAAACTTCCCCCACTTGTTTTACCCCACGAGGTTCCAAAGTGATGGGATCAACAATGCGGAGAGTGACACTGCTCAAGGGAATTCCACTGGTCACCAAGTCGATGCGATCGTGATCATTTTGGGGAGGAAGAATGAGATTGTCAGCCAGGGCTTCCTCACTGATGGATTCAATGCGAGGGAATTCATCAAGAATGCTGGAAGTAAAGCCAAATCCTTCTGCTTGACCATAGCGACTTTGCACTGCATTTTGCCGAAAACCATAGTTCCTATAGCGGGCCACAAATTGTTCCAACAGGCTGGTTTTTACTTTGTCTCCACCGACCAGTAGTCTCAAGTGACTGAGATTAATTCCAGACAATTCATGGTCTTGAATTCTATTGACACACAGATCTAAGGTAAGATTAACGCCCATCAAAATGTTGACTTGATAGTCGGACAGGGTTTTTAGCAACAGAATGGGTTTTTTTAATACCAGAGCTATCGGTAAATAAACACTTTGTCCCCCATTCAAATTGATGGCCATTTCCCAAAGAGCCATAATGATGTGGTAATGATTGAACAAAGTACACAGGGCTTGATCCTGGTTAAGTCCCAAATTGGTCGAAATGTCTTGAACCGAGGCCAATAAATTGCCTTGGGTGATAATGACTCCCTTGGGTTGACCGGTGGTGCCAGAAGTGTAGGATCCAAACATCACTGTGTCTTCATTGGACGCAGGCAATTGCCAGTGACTGGCTGGGACCGTGGGCAAATCTTCCTTGGAGAGAATAGTTAAGCTGTCAAAGTAAGGCAGGTCACTTAAGGCCTGTTTCAAATAAGCTTTTAAACTGTCTGTGGTCAAGATAGTTTTGGCTTGTGTGTCCTCAAAAATAGGCCCCACAGTAAAAGTTTTGGGATCGGCTGTAAGCTCGGGAGGAGGTAAGGGAATGATAACCATACCTGCATACAAACAGGCCCACCACGAGACCTTGAACTCAATGCCTGGGGGCAGACAAAGCACAATGGGGGCACCGAGAGGCAGCCGAGTCTGAATTCGGGCAGCCATCGCTTCAGCTTGTTGATCCAAGTTTGCAAAAGAGATCGAATGTTTTGTATCTCCTTCGGTTAGGAGAACATAGGCATTTTTTTCAGGAAATTGAGTGGCCTGTTGTTTGAATCTTTGAATAATAGTGGGTTTCATTCTCATTATATCCCAAACGCCTAAATAGGCGAGTTCAATGGCAATAGTTCATAAATGTGACAGTGTCCCGGAGTAAGGCTTCAATGACCGGGGGAGACACTTTATCTTCATGCAAGGCATAGGCGAAAGTGGCTTCTTCGGTAACATCAAGAGAGGGACTGGAGGTTAGGGAATCGGTGCCCATCAGCACTGGCACTCTGTCCGCTAAATACTTCTCCAAAGGCATTCTCCCACATTTTAGGCGTTGATTGGAGCGTGGACAGTGGATTACTGCGGCTCCTCTGCCTTTGATCAGTTGGATATCTTCGTCAGAAACCTGCACAGCGTGAACCAGCAGGGGTTTAAAAGCCAAAGCGCCCTGTTGTTCCAAATAGGCAATTGGGCTCTTCATGGGGGCAGGCAAGTGGTAAGGAATGCCCCCTTTGGCAATCATTTTCCGCAATTGTGGGGGAAGAATAGCCAACAGGTAAGCCATGAAGTTCTTCATTTTGGGAGAAAGAGACATTTGGGAGGCAACCAGTTGACCTTCAAATTCCCTAAATGGACCGGTACCATGCACCAACACTTCCCATTCCGAAGGAGATTCTGCAGCATGGATGCACAGGGGTAGAGATTCAGTCTCTACCCATCGCAACACGGGATCCCACAAACTGGGATGAATGGAGTAAGTGGAATGCAAGGTGGCGCCAATCTGGATAGGGGAATGGGCCGCCAATTCTCGCAAATGATGAATTTGGCTTTTCATGGTTTCCAGTCTTGCCAATCCTGAGTCCCGAGTGGTGGCCAACATTTCCAACCAAACAATGCCTTGTAAACCACTGTGGATCAACAGTTCCACACTGAGACCGGTGGAAGATATATCACCTATATGGGTGGTGCCGGCGGATTGTAGTTTGGCAATTCCAAATGCACAGGCCGCCCGCACAGTTTCTGGAGTGCGTTGAGCGTTGCTGCGAATCACTTGGGTCAGCCATCGGGAAAATTCCGCACTGGGTTCCGGCAGCAGTTGAGATTTGTCTGACAGCTCAAGATGAGTGTGAGCATTGACCAAAGGCTGAGTCACGCTGAGTTCCCAGTGGTAAAAGTTAGGAAATTACGGAGTCCAACGCTCATAGACACTTTCGGCATATCCACCAGCAGCCAAGTAACGTTCATTGCGTTTGGTTAGAATCATGCGTTGAGACCCCTCAAATCGTAGGGCTCGTTCCTCAATGGCTTGCAGGTGTTCTGATCCTCCAAGAAAATGATGGCGAACGACTTGGGCGGTTTCATCTATCTCATAACGAGCCCAATAGGCTCTAAAGTTGCGTTTTCTCACTTCTTCGGGGGCTGCCACCGGCGATCTAGCCAAAACAGCATCAGACGTTTGTCCAACAACAAATAGGACGGCGAGATTGTTTTCAGTGTAAATGCTGATGCCATCGAATGAATCTTGGAAGGTGTTCAAAACGGTGCCGTCGGCAAAATAATTTTTCATGTCGACCAGTTTCCAAGTTCCATGAATTGGGTGTTTCAAAAGATATTCTCCTTATGTTGTGAGTTAAACGATGACTTTACGTTATTCTAACTGGTTGAGGTGAAATTTATGTGTCTCTCCTCAGGAAAAGAAGAGAATTTCTTTGGAGTCAAGTTCTTGATTAGACCTCTTGCAAAAGTATGTGATTTGGAGTGGAGGCTTTAGCCGGCCAGCGGTCGGTCCTTGGAGTGGAGGCTTTAGCCGGCCAGCGGTAGGCCTTTGGAGTGGAGGCTTTAGCCGGCCAGCGGTCGGTCCTTGCAATTTGTGCATGTGGGGTGATGCCTACGGCTGACCGGCTAAAGTCTCCACTCCAAACTTACTTTCCAGTAGCCCCCACTCCGGCTAAAGCCTCCACTCCAGAGGTCTATTGTAAGAATTTAATTTAGGACCATGTTAGGTCCATGGGTGCCAAGTCACGTCCACAGAAGAGCCTGTGGGTAGCCAGGGCTTGTCCTTCATTCTCAGAATTAAGGAATGGTCTTGAAAGACAAATTCTCTTTTTTCTTCCAAATCGGTGATGTGAGGGGAACCGCCCAAAATATGATGAGTTACCGTGTGTTGAGTTTCGTCAATGGTATATTTGCCCCAATAGGCTCGAAAAGTAGGGATGGTTTTTTTGGATTCTGCGGTGACTTGAGTTGCTGAGTTCTCTAATACTTTTTCTGTATAGCTCCCCGCAATTTGTACGGACATAATGTTATTTGCCTGATAGATGAGAATGCCCTGAGGATCAGTAAAGGTGGGAATTCTTTCTCCATTGGCATAAACAGTTTCGACCGTGACCAGTTTCCAAGTTCCAATCAGGCGTTGCTTGACCATTTAAGTCCTCGTAAAAGTGTTTTAACTGTTCCAGAATTCTTTCTAAAAGGGGATAAAAAAAGTACCCCGAGGTTCTACTTAGGGAAAGGAATTCAGAGATTCCCTTAGAGGATGTTATTCCTCAGGTGGAAATATGGCGACCACTCGACTCCAAGCAGCATCCGCACCTTTCAGTTTGATGGGAAAACAGGAAATTTTAAATCCAAAGGGTTTTGTCAGCCCCTGTAAATTGGTGAGGCGTTCAATTTGTAGGTAAGGGCGATCGCGGCCTAAAAAGTGGGCTGGCCACAGGCTTTCTTTGTCACCGGTATTTTGATAATGGAGGAGCATTTTCATGAAAGGGGGGTCAAAACTGAAAGCATCCACCCCAATGACTTGAATGCCTTGGTCTAGCAGCCAATTTACCGCTTCTCGACTGACCGCTCGATACTGGGTAAAATAGCGTTGGGTGCCGAGGTGTTTATCGGCGCCAGTCGCAATGAGAACAATGTCTGCAGGTTGTAGTTGATAGCCAATGGTATTTAATTTTTGTTCCACTTCGAGTTGGGTAATCGGAGCACAGTCATGCAGTTGATCACTAAAGTCCAATAACACGCCGTCCCCATAATACCAAGACAGAGGTATTTCATCGATGGTGGGGGGAAGCGAGCGGGTCCCTTCTCGCCAACCATAATGGTAAGGGGCGTCTACATGTGTACCGGTGTGAGTGGTCAATTGATAGGTCATTAAGGACAGTCCCATCTTATCCGGAAAATCACGATGGGTGATGTTGGGTTTGAATAGACTTTTTAAGCGGAGCCAAAGTTTTGACCAGGGACCGGAGGAATGGTAGATAACCAGACTTTTGCCCAGCAGGTCAGCGCCTTTTTGATGGTCCAGGACGGTTCGTCTTACTGGGATTGGTTCCCAATCTGTCGGGTCGATTGCTACGCTGAGGTCAATAAATGTCAGAGGGGTATTCATGAAAAACTTGTTCTATAACAGTGTAGGAGATGCGCTGAGCCCTCCTTGACAAGGAGGGGAAACCACCCCTAACCCCTCCTTAATAAGGAGGGGGAGATAGCCCCCCCTTCTTTTCAAGGGGGGGTGGGGGGGGTAAAACCGGTTAGCGGTAGGTCCTTGGAGTGGAGGCTTTAGCCGGCCGGCGGTCGGTCCTTGGAGAGGATTAGTAATTGCCTAACCCACCGCAAACATTGAGGGCTTGGGCGGTGACTCCGGCAGCCAAGGGTGAAGTTAAGTAAGCTACCATTTCAGCAACTTCTGCGGGCTCAATATAGCGTCCCAGAGGGACTCGATCTTCAATGCGTCGTTTCACTTCATCCACTTCAACTCCCCATTGACCGGCATAAAATTTGCGAACTTTGACGGCCATTTCCGATTCTACAAATCCTGGACAAACTGCATTGACCGTGATCAGGGAACGATTTTTGGCCAGTTCCAGTCCCAAAGCTTTGGTGAAACCGATTACGCCATGTTTGGAGGCACTGTAGGGAGCAGCGAGCATAACGCCTTGTTTTCCACCCGTGGAGGCAATATTGATAATTCTACCACCCGCGGGAATTAATTGGTGATGCAGTGCCTCCCGGGTGACAAAAAATACCCCATTGAGATTGGTATTGATAACGTTGAGCCACAGGTCGAGGTCCAATTGAGCAGTGACACCCCCTCCAGAAATTCCGGCACAGTTCACTAACACGTTAATGACAGCTTTCTCGGCCACCAAGGCAGTGAACAGTTGGGCTACACTGTTGCGATCGCTGACATCACAGGTTTTTAGTTGAATTTGGCAGTTGGAATGGTGGGCGTGTATTTCATTCGCAGTTTTTTGTAGTTTTTCCAAGGTGCGGCTGACCAGAATCAGGTCATAGCCGGCGGCTGCCAATCTCAGGCTGATGCTTTGTCCAATGTCACCTGAGGCACCGGTAATTAAGGCAGTTTGTCCCATGTCAGTTGTGCTCCTTATTCGGTTCGGGAGTTTAAATCTCTACAATTATTCAGCAGATGCGGCTAAGTATTTTTCGGTGGCTTCTATGATGTTAGCAGCAATTCGTTGTTGGTAATCAGTGATGCTGCCTTCCCCAAACACTTGGTGACAGGCTTCTGGATTGATGATGATGTGACGATGGGCAGTCACTTGAGTGCCCGCAGCCACGCTGTGTAATAACCAGTTGCCGCTATAGAATTGCAATACACGGGGTGGTTGGGGCTGAAAGTAATCGATAGAGAATGTAGAGTCATGACAGATACGAATGCTGCGAAACCGTTCTCTGCCTTGAGGAGTTGAGATTTCCATGAAAAATTCTTGTCGACCTTCCACATCATAATTTACTTCCACCGCTTCACAATGTGGCACTCGTTTCGGCCAGTGATTGACTTCTCTTAGAAAGGAGTACACTTTGGCTATCGGGGCTGCGACAAGTTTATGGATGGCAAAATGATAGGCCAGTGGATTGGCAGTTGGGGAATCTTGCTCCACAAAGGCTTTGATCCGTTCCAAATCATGTCCAGAATTGTTGTGAATAGCCCGAAGCACGTAATCTAGGGCTTCTTGACGGGTCTGAATTCCTTCGACCAAACCTGTGATATCAGCCTTGATGGTGAAATGATGTTCAACCAGAGTCAGGCAACTGCCGGTGGTTAAGGGAATGACTCGCCATTGTCCACGCATGGCTTGTACGAGAGGCATGGGAGTTAGAATTTCAAAATCGACTCCATGGATTTCGGGTTGAAATTTACGATGGGTTATCCAGGTGGTTTCAACTCCATTGATGTTGGCAGAGATGCGGGCCAGCAGGTGATTTTCTCCGGTCCCAACGATAGAGACTTCTCGAGTGACCTCAAAAAGTCCCATCCAGCGTTGAACATCTGAAATGATGGCGTAAATCTTTTCTGCCGGGGCGTAGCAAATAATGGAGTGTGAAGTGCTATTCATTGCTCATAATCCTTTAGTCTTTGGTCAATAAGTAGGTCGGTTGGGTCTGGGGAACGGAGGTTGTGAGCATTTTCACGTTTGATCAGTCTGTTAAGATGGATCAGGTTTAGGGCATGCACAAGTTAACAGTGCCGGTGCTCTCTCTGGTTCCCACGCAAAGCGTGGGAATGAGAAATTTATTCAAATTTGACAGGTTTTAAAAAAACTGTCGGGTTTAACGCAGGATTGCCCTGTATTGGCTAGGTAGGGCTGCCACGCATGATGAGTTGTTTACCAAGTCCATTCTACAACGTAACTGGCACTGACCCGGTCCCCTTCCCATAATTTGAGATTATATCCCTTAGCTCCCAATTTGATCTCAAAAAAGGAACGTGTCGTGGTGCGAGTGATCGTATTGGTTTGAGTATTACAGTCAGTAAAGTAATTTTCCAATTGGGTCATAGAGCCGGAGTTCCACACAGGAATCGCGCCGGATTGGGCTTTAGGTACTTTCACACCATAGATATTTTTAAGATCATAGTTCCCCACTTGGTTGGGATCTCCGACCCGCTCCACATATCCACGCACTTCATGCATGTGGCCGGCAAATACTCCGACCACATATTGACCGCCTTCTCCAGACACAATGTCCGCAATTTCATGAGAATAGGTAAAGTAGTCATGGACATTCACAACCACTGGGGCTTTAAGAGAGACTGCATTGGCTGCCAATACTTTCTTTCCCCACAGTATCGAATCTTGAGTACTATACTCAGAGTCTTGGATGTTTTGCTCAAAGGAAGGGTAGTAGAGGAATTGGACAAATAGGTAACCGTTGAGTAGGAAGGCATAGGCCCGGCTCTTCGGATCGATCCACTTCATTTGAGGGATATTGGTTATTTGAGATTCTAGGTACTGAAGTACTCTGACCGTGCAAGCATCCACTCCCCATTCTGCAAATTCCTCAGTGGCGCAATTCATCAGTCTGGCATAGTTGAAGTAGTCGTGATTGCCCAGTCCTTCATAAACCGGCAGATTCAGTTCCTGCAGTAAATCCTTCCACAGAGGTAAGCCCTGATCAGCCGTGCCGGTGGCAATAATATCGCCATTAAAAATAAGGCCCACCGTATTGCCGTTGGCATTGGCCACCGTTTTCATTTGTTGAATCACTTCTCCCTGTCCAAAATCCCCGCAAATCCCCATGTGCACATCTGAACCAATCAACAAGCTAAAGTCAGGTATTACCGAGTGCTGTTCAGTCATCAGGTTGCTAAAGTCCCACTTGGGAGCAGTTTCCAAAACCTGCCATTTCCACGTATTTGAACTCGTATCGCTGATTGCCAGTAACCCAGTATGGACAGTGCCGTCTATATCTAATGCTTCAAAGTAGGTATTTCCAGAACCGTCTACCGCAGCACACACACTTTTGCGCTCAGCACAGGAACCCTTTTTAACGTTATCAATCGGCAATTCCCATTGTTCAGTGCCATCCTCACCTACCTTATGCTCCAAGGTAACTTCAAACACTTGTCCTTCATAAACTGCGCATGGGATATGAATATTTTTGTTCTCATCCAATTGAGCAGGACTGTCACATTTTAGTACCGGGTCAGCCTGTTGAGCCTGGGCAAACGTAACCCATACTGACATCGAAATGGATACCAAAGATATCCAAATATATTTTTGTTGGTTCATTACAATACAACCTCTACACGTTAAGTATGTTATTGAAAGGGAGTAGTGACACTCCTAGTTTGGTACGCTTGATTTCGTCGGATCTTTCAATCAGTAACTACCCCCAAAGTAGCAGACCGTTGCATGGTCAAAATGAGAGTATTCTGTCCAAATTATTGCACCGATTCTGCAGGTGGAGCCGGAGTTTCTCCCGTTTCTTTTTCCCCCAATTCTTCCTTTTCTGGTAAGACTCCTCCTCTTCGATTGAGGATGTCCTTAAACTTTTGTGAATAGGCGTCATACTCCTTATTCACGTTTTCCTTCTCTTTTTGTTTGGACTGCAAAGTATCCCGATTGCTTTTGATCCGATAGTTGACATCGTCAATGTTTTTCTGGATGATTTGCAACTGACTCTCTGACACATCAGGATTATTCTTACTGTCCTCTAAATTTTTCAACATATCGGACAAATTCTTCTCCAAACTGGCTACGATGGTCTCAATAGAATGAATTTGCCCATCAATGGTTGCCAAAATAGCACTCCTAGCCCGTTCAATATCTTGTTCAGTCCCAAACAAGTCCAGTAGGGCCCGATCCTCAGCATCTTGTTTTTTCTTCTTCTCAGCCTCCTCCTCCTTTCTCCGGATGGCTGCGATTTCCTCATCACTCTTGGCCTTTTGTACCTTATTGACAATAATTCCCTGATCATTGTATTCCTGAAATCCTCTTTGAGAATACTCCTTAGGCACGACATTGCCACAAGAAGTAATCCCATCTTCGTCAGTCCAGCACTTATAAGCATTGGAAGAATTTTCATCAGCTGCCAAGGCAATACAGCTACTGAAAAAAACCATCAGTAACCCATACTTGCTACATTTAAGGTGATTCATAAGATCCTCGACTCAGCGGTTATATCAATGATATGTGATGCTGATCATAATAATTAATAATTGTGAATTGTCAATATCATGGTAAACTTTTTATTTGGGATTAACTTTCATTCAGCTATTGAGGAACGTATACTCCCATCCTTATATTGTTTCCATAATACTACTGCGAGTACTTTTAACTATGAGTGTGAATTTAGATGACTATCGTGAATTGCTAGAAAAAATCTCTCCGGAAGTGCACGATATTTTGGCTGCCAGCGTGGCTGAAGCCGCCCAAGTCATGTCTCCCAGAGGTTTACATAACTATTTGGAAGGGGCCAGAGCCCTATCAGAATTAGGTCGGGGCACCGACTTGGTCGTCTCTTACCTACAAGCCATGCCTATGGTCGTTAAAGAAGTCGGAGAAGACATCATTGGCGATGTATTGGGCGCTGCATTTAAACTCTCGTCAATGACCAGTGGATCAGTGATTGCCCTGTTATTTTCCACCTTATCCATTGCCTCCAATCGCTTGGGAGATGCAGAATTATTGCGCGATTATTTGGCCTTCGTACACCAACTATCAGCCAAAGCAGCACGGGGGTTAAGACCCATGCTCAATCGTCTGGATGTCCTATTAGGGCAACTGACTCTGGGAGGATTACGACGTTGGGCACTGTGGGGCGCTCAAGCCCACGGCCGTAATTTTGAAACCTTGCAAGACTACTTTGATTTAAAATCTGCCGATTCCTTAGCCATCTTACAACAGGAACGAAGAGGCACCCTGTTTGTGGATGTGCACCGCCGCCTCAACTTTTACCTGCGAGCCTTTTGGGGACGAGACTTCTTCTTGCGTCCAACCTCTGGAGACTTTGAAACTCGAGAAGGCTTACGTCCCCACATTGATCGGCAAATCATTCATGTCCCCGATGCTTTTGACGACTTTCAAGGTCTAGCCGGCAGTGAAATCTATCGGGCCACAGTGGCCCACACTGCAGCCCACATGGTTTACACTCAAAAACGTCTGTCTCCAGAAGCACTGACGCCCATTCAAATGCTCTTTATCGCTCTGTTTGAAGATGCTCGAGTAGAATCCCTGGCTATTCGAGAATTCCCCGGCTTGCGCCAATTGTGGCGACGCTTGTTCCCAGACAATCTAACGACCAAAAATGAAGTAATTGGTCTCATGGAACGAGCAGCCTTAGGAATGTTAGATCCCAGCTACCAAGACGAATCGAGTTGGGTACAAGGCGCTGCAACTGCCTTTCACCAACGAGCTCAAACTGACCTGGAAAACAGTCAAATGAGTTGGGATCTCGGTGTGGAATGGTACAATAAACTGACTGTCCACCAAGTTATTCCCAATGCTTACCAATTGGAAAAGCAATTCTCCATTCCCTATCGAGATGACAACCGCTTCATCTGGGCATTTGAAGACAATGATTGGCAACAAGAGCTCGACTACATTGCTGCCAGTCGACACCAAGTTCGCAAAAAAGTATCAGTGATGGAAATGATTGATGAGATTGATTGTGAATTGGCGGGAGATGACGCCCAAGAAATCTGGGTTTTAGAAACGGAATTTTTCCGAGACGGTGACCCGGTAGGAATCAGCCTCAATCAACTGGAGGGTAAAGAGCCAGTCAGTGGCCCTTTCCACTATCCAGAATGGGACTATCAAATTCAACTCTCCCGTCCAGACTGGTCGATTGTCCTGGAAAAACGCCTGCCCAAGGGCAACCCATCTGACATCGATCAGGTGTTGGAGGAATACAAACCCTTGGCTGGCCGCATTCGCCACATCATCGATGCCCTCCAACCTCAGGGCGTCATTCGTTTACGGCGTCAAGAGGAAGGAGATGATATTGATTTGGAAGCGGCCATTCGCGCCATGGTGGATATTCGCATGGGCTACATGCCGGACCCTCGCATTAATTTGCGTCACATTCGTAAGGTTCGGGACCTGGCTGTCTTAGTCCTCTTAGATCTCTCGGAATCGACGAATGAGACTCTAGACGGTTCAGACAAACCTGTGATTCAACTGGCTAAAGAAGCCACGGCTTTGCTGGGATGGGCCATCAATGGCATTGGAGACCCTTTTGCCATTCATGGCTTTGCCTCAGACGGTCGCCATGATGTGCAATACTATCGGTTCAAAGACTTTGAGCAACCCTATAATGAAGAGGCCAAAGCCCGATTGGCTGGTATGCGGGGAGGTCTTTCAACTCGTATGGGAGCAGCTATGCGCCATGCCGCGAGCTTTTTGAACAAGCGTCCTCAAAAGAAGAAGTTGCTGTTGTTGGTGAGTGATGGAGAGCCAGCTGATATCGATGTCCGGGACCCTCAATATCTGCGGCAGGATACTAAAAAAGCGGTGGAAGAGTTGAGTCGCAAGGGCATTAACACCTACTGTTTGACCTTAGATGCCCGAGCAGATGATTATGTGTCCCGCATTTTTGGCGCCAATGGCTACACAATTGTCGACCATGTGCAGCGCTTGCCAGAAAAGTTACCGGCTTTGTTTATGGGACTGACTAAGTAGTTGTTAATTTAGGATTTGAAAAATGGGGGTAGATATAGGGCGCAATACGTTAAACTATTGCGCCGCTCGTTTACTCCTCTCCTTTCCGGCTAAAGCCTCCACTCCAACTTACCTTTTTACTCTCACTCAAGTTGAATCAGAGGTGGCTTGAGCCTGTTGCTTCAGTGTGGTCAACTGTTGAGATATAAGCTCTAATAAGCATTCTCGACTCTGAGCTTCCTTCTGAAAGATGATTTCGACATTTCCAGTGAGACGCGCTTGATCCCGTAAACTCAGTTTGGTTGAGGTCAATACTATGACGGGTATGGTTCTCCAGTTGGGATTGTTGCGCAAACGGGCGACAAATTCAAAGCCATCCATTTCTGGCATGAGTAAATCCAATAAGATTAGACTGGGTTTTTTCCCCTCAAGTTGTTCCAAAGCGACTTTACCATTCTCTGCTTTAAATACCCGCCACCCCTGCTCTCTTAATCGACTGGCCATGATTTCTCGAGTCATGGTATCATCCTCGACCAGCATGACCATTTCCATGGTATCATCCCCCACCTTGTATTTCTTGAGCACTTCGGCCAATTGGTCTCTTCCCACCGGTTTGACGAGGTAATCCGTAGCGCCCAACGCATGTCCTTTATTGCGCTCTTCCTCCACGGAGGTCATGATGATGGGAATATCAGCCAACAAAGGATCTGCTTTCAATCGGGCCAACACTCCCCACCCATCCATATCGGGCATGTTCACATCGAGCAAAATGGCATCCGGACGCAGCTTATGAGCCAACTTAAGTCCTTCTTCCCCACTGGGAGCGATGGCCACTGAATAGCCCAATTTGCTGAGGTAACTTTTGAGCAATTCTCGAATCAATCGGTCATCATCAATGACCAAGACAATGCCATTCCCTTCTAACAGCCATTGCACTTGTTGGGTAACTTCATCAGGCTCTTCAACCACTTGAGATTGAGCCTTGATTGGAAGACTGACGGTGAAAACACTGCCCTGACCAAATTCACTGCTGACCTTTATATCTCCCTGCATCATGCCCACAAACTCTTTACTGATCGCCAATCCCAACCCAGTGCCCCCAAAGCGCCGGGTGGTTGAGGCATCGACTTGGGTAAATGGCCGAAATAGTTTTTTCTGCTGCTCAGGAGTCATACCAATTCCCTCATCACTGACGGTAAATAGAATTCTCTCTCCTTGTTGTGTATTCTGTCGCTGCACTTCAAAACGAACTGTACCTTCCTCAGTGAATTTTGCAGCATTACTCAATAAATTCAACAACACTTGACGAGTTTTGGTGTAATCAGTGTAAATATCTCCCAATGTTTCTCCCTTAACCACCTGAAAATAATTGCGTTTCTGTTCCATCATAGGACTCATCATGGTGATCACTTCATTCACCAAAGTTTCTAAAGAAAACTCTTCCAAATACAACTCCATACGCCCAGATTCGATTTTGGAAAGATCCAACACGTCATTGATCAAGCCCAATAAATGCTTACCCGCTGTGTGAATTTTCTGCAAATCGGGAACAAAAGCCATCTGTTCAAGATCGGCTGCCTCCTCCAACAAAATTTCACTGTATCCAATAATCGCATTCAACGGGGTACGCAATTCATGACTGATATTGGCCAAAAATTGACTTTTCGCCAAATTGGCCGCTTCAGCTGCTTCCTTAGCCTTGTTTAGATTAAGAGTATAGTGGTCCAACTGCTGAATCTCTTGCTCCAACTGTTCACGCAATCGATATAACTCAATGTGAGTATGTACCCTAGCCAGTAATTCCTCCTCTTGGAAAGGTTTATGTACATAATCAACCCCCCCTGCCCTAAAAGCCCGCAATTTGTCCTCAGCACTACTTAATCCTGATAAAAACAATACCGGGACTCGGCTTAATCGTGGCTCCTGTTTAAGACGTTGACAGGTTTCATAACCATCCCAACCCGGCATAGCCACATCCAATAACACCAGATCGGGATGTTCCTGTTGAGCCAAAACCAAAGCTTTTTCCCCGGTTTTGGCCAATAAAACCCGATAACCTTGCTGCTGTAAAATCGCATTCAACAAAGCCAAATTAGTCAACGTATCATCAACCACCAAGATGGTAGAATTCATGAGATTTAAAGCATTTACCTTGTTCACACAATAATCCTCATTACAAAAGGACGCCTGCGATGCGCCGTCAAATTTTAGGATAAGTTATGAATGTAAACCCGTTAATCTAGGAAAATTGAAGGGTTAACTCTGCTCATAATTAGGTCAATCTAAATTAAACTCCATTCACCCCCCAACCCACAGAATTTGCAAGAAAATCATTGTCTTTTTCAACCAATGACTTAATAACATACTCAATCATTTATCCCCTCCTTCTTACCGGCTAAAGCCTCTACTCCAAAGAGGATAACCAGAAGTAATTAAACCATTTAGGCACAAATCCTGCCAGCATTCTAATGCAAATAATGATTTCATTCCGCAGGTATCCAGACTATCCAGATCGCACTATAACAAGATTCTGTGCTAAAATATAGTAGCACTTTTCATCCTTCACTCCCCAAAAATAGGACCTCTTGAACATGACTACGCTAATTCCTTCCACCCCCACCGCTTCACCCACCTCTGCTGAATTCCGTCATAATACTGAATATCCTTCAATCAACGATGATCTGACCCTAGAGCCATCGGTCCCTACCATTCTAAACAAAATCCAAGAAACCCTTTTAACCCTCTCCAACTCTTTTTTTAACAACGTATTTAAAGTAGAAGTCTCAATTGACCCTCCCCCCATTTTGGCTCAAAAATCCACACCTCCAACTGCAGAAATTCCCCTTTTGGAGCCAAAACTGATTGGCCAAGTGACCTCTCAAATTGAAGGCAAAGTCACCGCTCACCTGCCCCAAACTCCACCTCGACTGTTAAAAACAGGCGATCCCATTTATCGACAAGACACTCTGGAAACCGCTCCCAACAGCGAAATCTCCATCACCCTAAACGAAGGTGGATTGATCCAACTGGGTCCCCGTTCCCAACTCTTCTTAGAAGACTACCAATATTCATCCTCTACCGAAACTGGTTTCTTAAAACTCAATGTTATCAATGGATTATTTCGATATCTCAGCGGCAAACTCAGCAATGACACCCAACCTCACACAATCATCACCACCCCTTCTGCCAACATTGGCATTCGTGGCAGTGAACTCAGTGGGGAAATTATGGAAGACGGCAGTACCACCCTCCTGCATCTTAACGGTCTCTTCACCATCACTTCTCGTCTCCACGCTCAAGAAATCACTGTCTATGAAAGGGGGACCACCATTCATATTCCCAATAGCGTCAATTCTATTACTTTTGAATACCTTAACGAGCAACAAATTGAGGAACAACACCAACTCTGGCAACTGCCCAATTCCCAACAGGCCTCCATAGAACCCAGCATTCTCAACAACTATACCTTCACCCTTGACTTCCCTACTCCGTCCCCTTTTAATATCACAACTCCTTATGAGCGACCTCTCCTCCTCTACAAAGATATGCCATTTGGCAACAATCTTCCTCCAATCAAGGGAGAATCTCCCTTTCCTCCCCCCATGCCTCATGATCCCAAACCCTTTCTCCAACCCAATTTTCTTGACCCCTCTTTCGGCATATCTCCGGATAACCCCTTACTTTTACCCCCTAAAACCGAGAACCTAATAGAAATTATCAAAGGAAAACCTGATTCGGTCCCCAATTCTCGTCCAGAAAATAAGCCCTCTCCAGAACACACCCTTCTACTGAGAGAAGATGAAGGTATTGATATTATTCCTCCAAAAAATCAAGCCATTACCCAATGGACTGAACCCGATCACGGCACCCTGTCGCAAATAACGTCCAATCATCTATTCTATATTCCCAAACTCAATTACCACGGAAATGACAGTCTTACTTATACTCTTGACCACCAAACCAAAGTTCAAGTCCATCTGCTCATCACTCCGGTCAATGACCCTCCACTCACCCAATCAGACACCTTCTACCTACACAATGAAGACCGACTGGTATTATCCCCGGAAGAACTGTTGGGCAATGACACTGATCCTGACCACGGAGACCGCTTAACTGTAGTCAGTGTGGCGCCCTTACTCCTCTACAATGAGGAAGGTCAAGTACTCAGTGATCTCACCCAAGGCACGGTACAACTGACTGAACAAGGTCCCATTGCCTACCAACCTAACCCCGATTTTCAAGGCAATGCCTATTTCACTTACACCGTTCAAGATCAACAAGGTGCCACAACCATTGAACAAGTGACTGTTCAAGTCTCCATGGATGACAATCTCATAACAGCGGTGGATGATGAACTTTTACTGAGTCCAGCAAGCACTTGGAAAATTCCCCACCAAGTTCTCTTAGCCAATGACAATGGGAATCTACCTTTACAAATCATTGAAGTGCTCAATCCAACCACTGGGAATGTGCAACTGACTTCTCAAGACATCTTGTTCACTCCCACTGCCCCCAATGTGGAAAATGCTCAATTTGAATACATTCTCAGTGACGGTGAAAGGACCACCACAGCCACCGTTACCCTTAAAACCATTTCCACCACGGATGATAAACAAATTCCCATTGCCAATGATGACCAATTGAGCACTCATAATGCCACTCTTCCCTTTCCTATTGTTCCCCAACAACTGCTGGCCAATGACCTGGTCCCCGAAGGACAAGAACTGACGCTCACCGAAATTACAGAAGTAAATGCAGGAAAAGTTGAGTTTACTCAAGGACTTATCCTATTTACCCCCGATCCCAGTTTTTTACAACAAAGACAAGGCAGTTTCCACTACACCATCACCGATGCCACCGGTCACCTCAGCACTGCCACAGTTAAGCTCATCCTTGATAACCAACCTCCCATTACCTATCCAGACCAATTTGAATTACCCCGCACCCACCCTGTTTTCCTAAGCACTTATCAACTCATGGCCAATGATCAAGATCCCGAAAACGATCCCCTTACTTTTGTTGACGTCAATCAGCCAACCAATGGTCAAGTCTTTTTAGATCAGGAACATAATATTGTGTTCACTCCCAATACTATTCCCCCACTTTCTCCCACTGGCCAGTTCACCTATCAACTCACCGATGGCCATGGCAATCTGAGCAGCGCTCGCGTCACCCTATTTTTCCACAACACTCCCCCCACTGCCCAAAATGACACCCTGTCAACTGCCAGTCGCCAACCCTTAACCTTATTGACCAGCACCTTATTGGAGAATGATCATGACCTTGAAGGGGAACGTCTCACTATCACTGAAGTTATGGACAGTCTACATGGCGACATAAATTTTGACAAACAAGGCAATCTTGTATTCACCCCAAACCAGCAATTTGTTGAACAACAATTTGGACTTTTTTACTATCAAGTTACTGATCAACAAGGAAATTCAGATGAGGCTCAAGTAATCATAGAATTCAACAATGCAGCTCCCGTTGCGCGCCCGGATTTTCTAAATTTCACTGGAGAACATCAGAGCATTCCCTTGAGCCAATTGTTGGGCAATGACTATGATTCTGAGGGAGATTCCATTCAATTCTACCAATTCAATGCAGTAACTCATGGGCAACTCGTCTTCTCCGATTCAACCACTCTATTATTCGTACCTGATAAACAATTTTTTGAACAAAAACTGGGCAGTTTTATCTATGAAATTCAAGACTCTCAAGGTCAAACTTCCCAAGCAAAAGTAACTTTACAATTAAACAATCAATCCCCGGAAGCTCAAGGAGAACAATTTATCCTAGATACCAGTCCGCCTTGGTTATTTTCCATTCCCGACTTGTTGGCTAATGACTCTGATCCAGAAGGAGATCCACTTGAATTGGTTGTTACCAGTGTAACCAATGGTCAGATCACCCTCCGAGAACAGTATATTCTCTTTGAACCTGCAGATAATTTTTCCGGTCAAGGAGGCTTCACCTACTTAGTTAAGGACGATAAAGGGGGAACTGCCCAAGCCCAAGTGACCCTATTGACTCAATCCACTTCGCAATCTTCCACTGCCAATGATGATCAAAAATCTATTCTCAAGGATCAAATTACGATTCCCGATCCTCTCAGCAGTCTACAGGAATCGGCTGATGAAATAGAAATGATAACCCCCTTTCCTGCTTTCATGGCGCCACAAAATTTACTCAATTTTTCTCCAACTGAATCAGTGAATCCAGACACGCAATTATTGATAAATACCCTTATTGATCAACAAGTTGAACAAAGTCATTTGGATCACATTATAGCCAATCCGTTGGAAATTTCAAATATTACCAAAGTTAATTCGGTCCCTTCTACCCACTTGATTTTAGATATAGAAAGCTTTGAGTTATTCAAAGAGAATGAAGAGTTGACTCTCTTTTTAGGTTTGGCCAAAAATGAGTATTTTTCTACCGGTAGCCAAGATCACAATTTATTGCAAGCAGAAAAAATGAACTTTGAATTTGAAGGATCATACCAACGTTATATAGCCGAAAGTGCAGAGTTCTCAATTAGCCCAGATTTTGCCTTTCAATTGTTTTCTTAAGTTTGAGAGCAAAATGACCTATTTAATTTAACACAATCAATGCTTATTAAAACATCAAAGTTTGATAAAATGGAAAAGATTATGTATACTTTCCTCAAAGAATTGCCAAGGATTATCCACTCATGAGAAAACCTGCTTTTGTGTTTGCAGTTATTGGTTTAAATATACCTATCCTAGCGGCTGCCTTGACTGTCCAAGAAGTAGTACAGCACACTCTGGATACTCATCCTGATGTCTCTATTGCTATTAATTCTCGCTTAGCCACCGATCAAATTCTTGCGCAAGCCAAAGCCGGTTACTTACCCAATTTAGGATTGACTTTCGGTTATGGAATTGAGCATACCGAAAATGCTACTACTCATAATCAGCATGACGGAGGAGGAGTGACGTTAACTCGAGAGGAAATGGGACTGACTTTATCACAAACTCTATTTGATGGATTTCAAACTAAAAATAAAATCTCTAGGCAAATTTATCTTGTAAAATCCTCAGCTTACAGGATAAAAGACACTGCTGAAAATTTAGCATTTTTCATCACAGAAGCTTATTTGGAAGTTTTACACCATCAGGACCTTGTGGAACTGAGCAAACATAATGTGGTTGTTCATCAAAAGTTACAAGGACAAATTAGTATCTTGGTTAAAGGAGGTGCAGGTCGTCAAGTAGATATTCAACAAAGTGACAGTCGCTTGGCACTGGCAAAAGCCTACCTGATCAATGCTCAAGGTCAATTACGAGATGCAGAAACTGTCTATTTACGCCTGACTGGTCAGTCCCCAATAGCCTTGTCCAAACCTCAACGAGACGAATTTACTCCCACATTACCTTTCAGTTTGGAACAAGCATTTCATCAAGCTCTAAGCAATCATCCCAGCCTACATATTGCCCATGCTGAATTGGCGGCTGCCCAAGCGGCTTATCAACAAACCCAAGGTTATTTTTTGCCTGAAGTCAACTTAGAACTGGGCTTAAGTAACAATAAAAATTTGGATGGAGTGGAAGACATTCACAATGATTTAAGTGCCATGATCAAGATGCGCTATTCTCTTTATCAAGGTGGGGCAGACACAGCAAAACGTCAAGAATCCATTAATAGAGTAGTCATTGCCAAAGACACCATTCGACAAGTAGAACGATTGATTGAAGAAGAAGTACGCCTTTCTTGGAACAGCTTATTAACCCTCCAAACTCATTTGGATTATCTAAAACAACACGTTGAAACTAGCCAACAAGTTATCAGTTCCTATAGAGAACAACTGAAACTGGGACAACGCAGTTTGTTAGACGTATTGGACTCTGAAAATGAATTATTCAACGCCAAAACAGCGCTTATCCAAGCCCAATACTTAGAATTATTAAGTCTATTCAAACTATTAAGCAGCGGGGGACAATTATTAAGCACCCTAAAAGTTACCTTACCCAATGAGGCTCAAGTGACCGAAAAATAAATCACTTTTTCATTGACTTCACACTGTCTTCATGATAACCTAAAATCCTCTCATTTTTCACCTTAATTTCGCAAGATCAATAGGTTATGGTATCTTGTTTGTTCTCAAATCATGGCAGTACATTCACTTGTTTATCCAGCAAAACTTTGGAACCGTTGATGAAATATGATACCACCCTTAAAGACCTATTTCCTGATCTCAAAGCACTGTTTACCCTGTTAACTCACAGTGAAGTAATACGAGTAGAAAACATCGAATATGCCAGTGTGAAACAACGTCGAGCTGATATAGTGGCTTGGTTGGCTGACCACAGTTTATTACATTTAGAATTGCAAAGTGACTATGATGACACAATGTTGTGGCGAGAATTTGAATATTGTGGGTTAATAGCCCAACGTTATCAACAAATTCCAAAACAAATAGTCCTATATGTAGGCGCTGCCAGTGCCCATTTTAAAACCGAAATCAACACCCCAGACTTACAGTATCGTTACCATCTGATTGATATTAAAGACTTAGACTGTACTACTTTACTTGACAGCGAATCGCTTGGCGATAACCTATTGGCTTTGTTGGGAAAATTAAACAATAAGGCCGCTGCTGTCAAAAAAGTAATGTACAAAATTGCCCATTTACCAACGAAAAAACGGGCAGATACCCTACAAAAATTGGCAATACTTGCGGGTTTGCGTCCCACTGAATTGCCACCATTGATTCAAAAGGAAGCCAATATGCCTATTTCAATTGATTTAGAAAAAAATCCTTTGTTTATGGAAATATTTACCCGTTATGCCAAAGAAGCTGAACAACGCGGAGAGCAACGGGGAGAACAGCGAGGAGAACAGCGAGGTGAGCAACGAGGTGAGCAACGCGGAAAACAACAAGGCAAGAGCACCTTATTGCGTCGTCAATTAGAAAAACGTTTTGGTCCTCTTCCTCCTTGGGCAAGCACTCGACTCGAAACCGCCAATCCATTGCAGTTGGATGAATGGGGTTTACAAATTTTTGAAGCCAACTGTTTAGAAGAAGTGTTTGATAAAACTGAAAATTCGGGACCAGAATCCAAACCCTCTTAAAGTCAATCACTCTCAAAAATCTTCAGAGTAAAACCATGGTGACTCACGATCTTATCCTTGTAGTCAATGCAGGATCTTCAAGTATTAAATGTGCCCTATTTACCAATCAACCCACCCCTGAAATTATTTGTCACATCTATGTCACCGGACTTGGAAGCCACAGTCATTTTCTGACCAAGGATTCCCAAGGCAGCACATTGACTGAAAAAACACTGGGTAATATTAACCATGAGCAAGCCTTTGCCCACTTATTGGCTTGGATAGAACAACAAGAGAATACTTATAATTTGATTGCGGCTGGCCATCGAATTGTTCATGGAGGCCAACAATTTACCACCCCAGTATTGGTGACCCCTACAATTTATCAACAATTACAACAACTCACTCCCCTTGCCCCACTGCACCAACCTCATAATTTGGCGCCCATTCCAATTTTACAACACTTTAAACATACCCTGCAACAGGTAGCCTGTTTTGACACTGCTTTCCACAGTCAACAACCTGAAATTGCTCAACTATTTGCACTGCCCCATGCCTTAAGAAAACAAGGTCTCAAACGTTATGGTTTTCATGGACTCTCTTACGAATATATTCTACACAGTTTACCGAATTATCTAGACGAATTACCAAAACGTTTGATTGTAGCTCATTTGGGCAATGGGGCAAGTCTAACTGCTATTCAGGACGGGCGCAGTTTGGCAACCACTATGGGACTGACTGCCTTGGATGGACTGGTCATGGGAACTCGTTGTGGCACTTTGGATCCGGGGGTCATTTTATATCTGTTACAACAAGGTTGGTCAACCCAAGACCTTGAAAAATTGCTTTATCATCAATCTGGTTTATTGGGGCTTTCTGGAATCAGTAATGATATGCAGGTATTATTACAAAGTGAAACTCCCCAAGCTGCCTTGGCGATTGAAGTTTTCATCTATCGATTGATCTGGGAATTTGGCGCCTTGGTAGCCACATTGCAAGGACTAGATGCTCTGATATTTACCGGGGGCATTGGGGAACATTCTGCAATTATTCGAAGCCGGGTATGCGAAAAATTACACTGGCTCGGCATTCATTTAGATGAATTGGCTAACCAACAATCAAGGTCACAGATAAGTACCAAGGACAGTCCGGTCTCGATTTGGGTCATCCCAACTGATGAAGAAAAAAACATTGCCCAACAAGTTTATAATTTAATTAACACATCTTCCACAAGCATCATTATATCTGAAAATTAGGATTGAACATCCCGTCTGAATTCAGATACTACTGTCTCAATTGAGGATAATTTTAACCTGTCCAATAATCTTATGGAGAACATTATGTCACATTTATTCACACTCGTTACCTATGTGTTATTCGCTCTCATTTCAACCTCAACTTTGGCAGATTCAACTCCAAATTTGTCTTATGCCGGCAAAAAGATACTCTATATCAACTCCTATCATACCGGTTTTGAATGGAGTGATGAAATTGCCCTGTCCATTCAAACAGTCTTGAAAGACACCGGGGTTGACTTGAAAACCCTGGAAATGGATACTAAAAATCATACCGAAGAAGCATTTGCCCAACAAGCTGCTTTGCGTGCCAAAGCCCTGATCGAAGAATTCAAGCCAGATGTTGTAATTGCCAGTGATGACAATGCTTCTAAATACCTGATTATGCCTTACTATAAAGATGCCGACCTCCCATTCGTATTTTGTGGCATAGATTGGGATGCTTCGGTTTACGGTTTTCCTTATAAAAATGTAACTGGTATGGAAGAAATTTCCTTGGAACCTCAAGTCCTCAAATTGGTCAAAGAATATGCCAAAGGGGAACGAAAGGGAATATTATCCGTAAAGCATTATGCTCAAACAAAATCAGTCGATTACCAACAAAAATTGTTCAACTTCAAATATGACAAAATTTATTTTGTCGAAACTTTTGAAGACTGGAAAGCCAAATATCTCAAACTCCAAGAAGAAGTGGACATCGTATTCCTGTTGAGCCCAGTTGGTATTAAAGGTTGGGACTTTGCAGAAGCCCAACGTTTTGTTGAAGAGCATACTAAGATACCTTCCGCAACCACAACCAATCCCAACAATATGCGTTTATCCATGATGGGCATCAGTCGTATTCCCTCTGAACAAGGTATCTATGCTGCAAAAACTGCTTTACGCATTCTCGATGGAGTCAGTCCCAGTGATATTCCAATTACCCAGAATAAAGAGGGGCAATTATTTCTTAACTTCCGAATTGGCAAGAAACTGGGCATCATATTCAAGCCGGCTTTACTCAAAGTGGCTACAGTTCTACACTAATTTCAAGATCTGATGCCAATGAAAATTCAAAACAAAATCAATCTATTTTTGTTTAGTATTTTGATTTTGTTTGGATTACCGATTATCGTTACAGGTTATGTGATCATCAATCAAATTATTTACACTCTCAATTCTGAAAAATTCTACCGAGAAATTGCCAACATCAATATAGAAATTGCAGAAACTTACCAAATATTGGAAAGGACTGGAGTCTCTGGTATAGAAAGTTACGTTATTGACCAGCAACAAGAATTATTAGAAAAACTGTCCCACTATAAATTTGGAGAAACGGGTTACCTTCATGTTATAGATTCCCAAGGACAAGTGATTCTGTATACCGGTGATTCAAAGGATGAATTATTTGATTCTCATTTGATTCAAACAGTGTTGGAAAAGGAGAAAGGGGTTTTAGAATACACCTATAGGAATAAGCTGTATCTTTGTGTTTTTGCAAGCTCTTCCTATTGGGACTGGATTATTGCCATTACAATTGCTGAAGATGAAATTTTTGAAAGACAAATATTTTACCTAAAAATGGTTTTGATCACTACTTTGATAATTTTTACCATAGTGTTGAATCTTTCTGCTTTTTTGACCAGGAAAATTACTCACAAAATTGAAAATACCCTCTCTTATTTGAGAAAAATTGAACAAGGCGAATTGGAAACCCATATTCCTGTAACCAACAATGATGAAATTGGCATTATTCAAACTGGCATTAACAGCATGGTGGCCAAAATACGGTTGATCAATCAGACCATGAGTTATGAAATTGAACAACGTAAACAAGCCGAGATCCATTTGCAACAAGCCAAAGAAATAGCGGAACAAGCCCGGCAAGAGGCAGAAATTGCCAATCATGCCAAAACTACTTTTTTGGCTAATATGAGTCATGAATTGCGCACTCCTTTGAACGGTATTCTTGGGTATGCTCAACTGCTTAAATTGGATAAAACTTTAACTTCAGAGCAACAAGAAGGAATTAGAATTATTCAAAAAAGTGGGGAATATTTATTAACTTTGATCAATGACATTTTAGATATTTCTAAGATTGAGGCTGGACGCTTGGAACTCTATCCAGTTGATTTTCAGTTCGAAAATTTTGTAAAAGACATTATTGACATGTTTCGATTACGGGCCAAACAAAAAAATATTGGTTTTTCCTACCAAATTTTATCCCCATTGCCCAAAGCCCTTCATGCAGATGAAAAAAGATTGCGACAAATTTTAATTAACTTGCTCAGCAATGCGATCAAATTCACTCAACAAGGGTCAGTCACTTTTACAATAGATATTCATCCAACTCCAATTTTCCCCCTACCGATTGACTTTTTCGGGGAGCAATCGACAACAGAATCTTATCCAATTGACAATACCAATTGGTTGAGAATTTACTTTAAGGTGGAAGATACAGGAATTGGCATTTCTGAAGAGGAATTGCCTAAAATATTACTGCCTTTCCAACAAGTGGGTGATCCAAATTACCGCGCTGAAGGTACCGGATTGGGTTTATCAATAACCAAAAAATTGGTTGAGTTGATGAAAGGGACTTTGTTTGTTAAGAGTCAACTTAAACAAGGCAGTTGCTTTCAGGTTATTTTGGATTTGCCTACCATAGAAAATTTCAAGACGGCAATAATTCATCATTCCACGATCATTGGTTTCCATGGTTCCCCTCCAAGAATTTTAATTGTAGATGATAAAAGAGAAAGTTGTCTTTTTTTAACTAATTTATTGATTCCATTGGGTTTTGAAGTTATAGAAGCAACTCAAGGTCAAGAGTGTTTGAAAAAATTTGATTTGTGGTCTCCTCATCTGGTGCTCATGGATTTGTTTATGCCGATCATGGATGGATTTGAGACCACAAAACGTATTAAGTCCCTTGTTCCTTCTATTCCAATTATTGCTGTATCAGCCAGTGTTTTCGAGCATCACCGACAGGAAAGTTTTAGGGTTGGATGTTGTGATTTTATTCCCAAACCCATTTGTGCTGAGAGGATATTGACTTGTTTGCAAAAACATTTAAATCTAGAATGGGTATATGAACAGGAATGTTATTCGTTTGAGGTCAAAAATCTTCATGATGAAATGGTGGAGAAGTTTTCAGAAGTTGATTTGTCCCTGTTACCAGCGGAATTACTTAAAAAATTATTGAAATGTACAACTTTGGGTGATGTCAAGGGAATTTTAGAAATTGCAACTTTCTTGGGACAAGAATATCCTGTCTTAAGTCATTTTGCTCATCAAATCCATGAGTTGGCTTTGCAACTTGAGACTGAAAAAATTGCTGAAATTGTGCAAAATTGTCAGAATAATCAAAAATTGCATGCTAAATTGGAGGCTGATCAGGCAGCTTTGTTGTTTGAATTATCTTCAATAGGGGATATTGCTGGCATCATTGAATTGACTAAACAGTTGAGAGAACAAGATTCTTTAATTCCCTTTGCAGACAAAATTTATACTTTAGCTAGAGAGTTTCAAGCTGATAAAATTTGTGAAATTGCCAAAAATTATTTGGAAAACTCTACATGACTTTTTCAAGCTCACAGAAAGATACCATACTGGTAGTTGATGATATTCCCAACAATGTCAGTGTATTGTTTTCATTTTTGAGCAAGGCAGGATTTAAGGTGTTGGTTGCTCAAGAAGGTAAGAGAGCCATTCATACTGCAGAACAAACTAAGCCAGATTTGATCTTGTTGGATGTGATGATGCCAGGCATTGATGGTTTTGAAGTGTGTCGAATCTTGAAAACGAATGAGCAGACTAAAAACATTCCCATTATTTTCATGACTGCCTTGGTAGATACAGTTGATAAGGTAAAAGGTTTTGAATTGGGGGCTGCTGATTATATCACCAAACCGGTGCAGCCAGAGGAAGTGTTGGCTCGGGTTTATGCCCATTTGAAAGTTCAGAAATTGCAGCGACAATTGGAGCAAAAAAATCAGGAATTACAGTTGCAGACAGTGGAACTTGAGAAATATACTTTAGAGCTTGAGACATTTTCCCGGACTGTGGCTCATGATTTAAAAAATCCCCTGAATGCCATTGTAGGTTTAAGTGATCTGTTAATTGCAGAATATGAAGCCAATGCATTGCCCAGTGCCGATACTTGGGAAAATTTGCAATTTATTGCCCAAGCCGGTCAAAAAATGTTAAATATCATTGATGCCCTATTGTTATTGGCCAGGGCGTCTAAGCAGAAAACTATAGAAAAATCTATGTTGGACATGAATCATATTATCAAACAAGTCGTTGAGCACCGTTTAGCCTATGTGTTGAAAGAATTTCAAGGCCAAGTTTGTTTACCGGAACGATGGCCCAATGCATTGGGTTATGCTCCTTGGGTTGAAGAAGCTTGGGCCAATTATTTAAGCAACGCCTTGAAATATGGGGGGGTGCCCCCTAGATTGATTTTAGGAGCAGATCCATCCCTCAATGGAATGATTCGATTCTGGGTCAAAGACAATGGGACTGGTCTATCACGAGAAGCTCAGAATCAATTATTTATCCCATTTACCCGCCTGCACCATGGGCAAATTGAAGGACATGGTTTGGGACTGTCTATTGTGAAGAAAGTGATTGAACGGTTGGGAGGGGAAGTGGGCGTAGAAAGTGATTTGGGTAAAGGATGTTTATTTTATTTTACCTTACCTGCCTGTGCTGAAAAGGTAGACTGATTTAGCAACTCATCTTATACCAATCGGTAGGTTATCAACTGATTTTGACCATGGTGGCAACAATTCCATAAACTGTGAATTTTTAACTAACAACTTGAATTATCGAGGAAATCGTCATGGCTAGAATGATGTCTGCATCCGCAAAAGATTATTTGGAAACCATGGGTCAACTGTGTCAAACCCTTGATTATGGGGCAATAGATGCCCTGGCCGATCGCCTGTTACAAACTTGGCGTGATAATCAACAAGTCTTTGTATTTGGGAATGGAGGCAGTGCTTGCACCGCCGGTCATTTTATCATCGAATTGGTCATGACCGCCGGAGTTGGAGGATCTCGGGGACTGCGAGCCTTTGCCCTGCCAGACAATGTTGGTATGTTAACCGCCTTAGCCAATGATTTCTCCTATGAAGAAATCTTCCATTATCCCCTCGCTTCCTATGGTCAACCGGGAGATATTGCCTTAGCCATCAGCGGCTCCGGCAATTCCCCCAATGTCTTAAAAGCCGCCCACTTGGCAAAACAACGAGGCCTGGTATTGGTCGCCTTAACTGGATTTGATGGAGGAGAATTAAAAAATCTCGCTGACCTCCATATCAACGTGCCCAATGACAATTACGGGATTATCGAAGACTTACACATGTCCATTGGACACATTCTTGGCCAACGTCTCAATCGAGCCATCGTGGCAGAAAGTCAACTTGGATAAACCAAATGACCACCAGGCTCACTGACACATTGGCTCAGAACATGCGCCCACCCAAAGCGGTGCTCTTGGCCGCTGGTTTAGGAACTCGTCTGCAACCCTTAACTCATCACATTACCAAATGTATGGTCCCCATTGCGGGTCGACCCCTGTTAGACTATTGGATAACTGCCTTATGTCAAACTGGAGTGAAAGAAGTTCTCATCAACACCCATCATTTGGCTCACCAAGTACGAGACTATATTCAACGCATCCATGCTCAAGGGACTATACACCTGCAAGAAACCTATGAGCCTCAACTGTTAGGCTCAGCTGGGACCCTGGCGGCCAATCCCCATTTTGCTGATGAAACTGATGAAATCATCATCATCTATGCCGACAATTTGAGCACAGTTGATTTATCTGCCTTACTCAACTTTCATCGTCAACATACAGACCCGGCAACCTTACTGCTATTCCATGCCCCCAATCCACGAGCCTGCGGTATCGCTCAACTGGATGAGGACCAACGCATTATTCATTTTGAAGAAAAACCAGCTCAGCCGATTGGTGATTTAGCCAATGCCGGGGTTTATGTGTTAGATGCAAACCTATATCGAGAAATAGCCGCCTTACAAACCTTTGATTTTGGTTTTGAAATCTTGCCAAAATTGGTAGGAAGAATGCGGGGTTGGACAACAGAAAATAGCTATCATCGAGACATGGGAACTTATGTTGCCTATCTACAAGCCCAACGAGACGTAGTCGACTGGCGACAAGCCCAAGGCCATTACCAAGGCAAAACACCTGCAATTTTTCTGGATCGAGATGGGACCGTAATAGAACAAGTTCATTACCTTTCTCACCCGGAACAAGTGCGTTTATTGCCGGGCGCAGGGACTGCCATTCGACAATTGCGCGCTGCCGGGTTTGCCTGCATTGTGGTTAGCAACCAGTCTCCAATCGGTAAAGGCTTGATTACAGAAGCAGAATTACAAGAAATTCATCACGTGTTATGCGAACAACTCGCTGCGGAAGGCACTCAATTGGATGGATTTTACTATTCTCCAGAAGAGACCAAAATCAAAGATCGGACCGTGGTAGAATTTTACGATCGCAAACCCGGTCCGGGGTTATTATTCAAAGCTGCAGAAGAATTACACCTGGATTTAACCCGCTCTTGGATGATTGGGGACATGATCAGCGACATTCTGGCCGGTTATCATGCCCATTGTCAGGGATTAATTTTGGTAGAAACTGGCAAAGGGTTAGAAGAATTTACCGTTCCAGAAACTGTGAATTGGCTGGTTTCTCCAGATCTATTGACTGCCAGCAATTTAATCTTGCAACACACTGATCCAAAACGAGAACAGTTATGACACAACAACATTGCGATGGAGTCATCCATTTTGGGAATGTCGATTGGTGGTATCATAATCGAGGACATGCTTCAGTGAGAATGGCTTCTCGTCTGGCCCAACGAGTGCCTACTGTCTGGATCAACAGCATTGGCATGCGTATGCCTGTTCCGGGCAAAACTGAAATTGCCTGGTCTCGATACTGGCGAAAACTAAAAAGTTTAACTCGAGGTTTGAAAAGAGATCCCGTGTCTGGACTGTATATTTACAGTCCCCTATTTGTGCCCCGCTATTCTCCAGCCATGTTAGAGTTCAATGGTCACTTGTTGGCCCAACAGGTGAAATGGATATGCTGGCGGTTGGGAATTAAACAACCTTCTGCTTTAGTCTCCATGCCTACCATGGTGCCTGCTGTGGAGCGAGGGCAATGGGTCAAAGTGGTCTTTGATCGTTGTGATGATTTCACCACTTTGCCAGAGGCGAATAAACAACAGATTTGGGCACTGGAACAACGTTTATTGACCCTGTCTGATGCGGCAGCCTATGTTCATGAAGGATTGATGGAACGGGAATATGGTCTGGTCAAACAATCCGTATTTATTGGGCACGGCGTGGATTTTGAGAATTTTGTCCAGGCCCGACCTTTGACTGGTCCCCGTTGTCCAATGCCTGCAATTTTGGAGGGACTGCCACGGCCCATTGTTGGTTTTTATGGGGGGATGGATGAATATCGTATGGATGTGGAATTGATGATCAAAGTCGCTCGCCATATTCAGCCCGGCACTTTGGTACTGGTCGGTCCCAAACAAATGGATTTGTCCCAGGTGTTGGCTCAAGCCAATGTAGTCCATGTTGATCAGATCAGTCCCGAACAACTGGCCAGTTATGCGGCTCATTTTGATGTGGGTATTATTCCCTTTTTACAAAATGAATTCAATCAAATGTGCAATCCCACCAAATTGAAAGAATATTTGGCAGCAGGTTATCCCATTGTAGTTATGCGTTTGCCAGCCTTTGAAGTTTATAACTCCTTGATTTATATGGCTGATTCTCATGAAGACTTCCTAAACCATCTTGGGACTGCTCTTCGGGAAGATTCAGTGGCTTTGATTGAGAAGAGACGAGCTGCGGTGGCAAAAAGCAGTTGGGATAAGGTGGCAGCCCGGGTTGGGGAATTGTTGGCGGTGCCTTAATCAGGTAGAGTGGGTAACTGCTATTAGTTACCCACTTTGAAAAAATTCTGCCTGCTGCATGTTGGCTTGAGTTTCAGATAGTTTAACAAACCGTGTTCCCAAGCTTCGGCGTGAGTTAGAGGCAGACTCACAGGGAAAACATAATTAAGTGAGTGTCCAAAGTTTGGAGTAAACAAGTAGGGACGGTGTTTGGGTTTTTCAGTTGGTTTTGGGTTGTTCCTTTAATTTTTCAATGGCTAAGGCCTCTTGCAATCGGGTGATTTCGGAATCAAGTTCTCTTGAGAGAACAAGTTCAGCTTCGTGTAATAGGGTTTGTTTGGCTAGGTTTTCCAGATGTTCACAGAGGGCAATCATGCGCAGGGCACCTAGGTTTTTGCAGCCCCCTTTGAATTTATGGGCTTGCATGTATAAAAGTTCCCCAGTATTTTCTTGTTGTGAGACCACCTCTTTAAGAGCTTGGGCATAGTTGGGCAATTCATTCAAAAATACATCAATTAGCCAGTTAATGCCTCGGTTCCTCATGTCCTTACGCATTTGTTCCAACAGTTCGAGGTTGAGCACGGGAATTTCTTTGGTTTCTTTGTTGGGTTCAGAAGTTGTTGTTTTGGTGGAATCGGGAGAGGAATCTTCTTGTTTTAGGTAGAATTTTAGAATTTTTTGGAAGTCGGCAGATTTTACGGGTTTGCTGAGGTAATCGTTCATGCCGGCTTCAAAGCATTTTTGGCGATTGCTGGGCATGACGCTGGCAGTGAGAGCAATGATGGGAATGTTGGCTTTGGCAGAGTTGAGTTGACGAATTTGGCGGGTGGCTTCAAAACCGTCAATATTGGGCATGTGACAGTCCATGAAGATGAGATCGTAGTTTTTAACTGCCAGAGTTTCAAGGACTTTTTGTCCATCTTCGGCAATGCTCACTTCATAGCCCAGTTGGCTGAGCATGGCTTTGGCTACTTCTTGGTTGATGAGGTTGTCTTCAGCAACTAGGATGGATGTTTTCTTTTGGGGAAGGCTGAGGAGTGATTTAAATAGGTGGGATGTTTCTATTGCTTTAGGCAGTCGGGGGGTTTTTAGCAATAGGTTGAGTAAGCATTCTAGTAGTTTGGAGGGTAAGATGGGTTTGCTGATGAGGAGGGCTTTGGATTCAATGTGGTGATTTTCGAGAAGTTTGTCAATGGAGGTGAGAATGATGAAGCGACAGTTTTCGCCACAGTCGAGGGTGAGGTGGGGGAGAAAGCTGTCGTCTACGATGATGATGTCATAGGACAGGGAGAGTTTTTGTTTTCCTTCTTCTGGAGAAGTAACGACTTCTGGAAACAGGTCCCAGTGTTTTAAGAGGTCGCTGGTGATTTGACCTCTTGGTAAATTGGAGTCTAATATTAATACTTTGAGACCTTTTAGGTTGTTCAGTTGGTCTAAGTGGGGTTTTAGGGGACTGAGAGTGGAAGAAGGGGGGAGATCAATTTCAAACCAGAAGGTGCTGCCTTGTCCGAGTTGGCTGTGGAGACCAATTTTGCCTTTCATGAGATGGATGAGGCGTTGGGAGATGACCAGACCCAGTCCAGTGCCTCCATATCGTCGAGTGGTTGAGCTGTCGGCTTGAGAGAAAGGTTGAAATAGGCGGTCTTTGACGGTGTCATGAATGCCGATTCCGGTGTCAATGACTTCAAAGCGGACGGTATAAGGGGGGGTGGGGGTAAATTGGATTTTAAGAATGATTTGACCTTGATCGGTGAATTTGATGGCATTCCCTAATAAATTGGTCAAAATTTGACGCAGACGGCTGGGATCTCCCAGTAATAGGTGGGTGGGAAGGGGGAAGAATTGACAGATGAGGGTCAGTTGTTTATTTTGGGTGGAGGCAGCAAACAGGGTAACCACTTCTTCGACCAGGGTGGTTAAACTGAATTCAATGGTTTCTAGGTTGAGTTTGCCGGCTTCAATTCTGGAGAAGTCAAGAATGTCGTTGATGAGGTTTAACAGGGCTTCGCTGGAGCGTCTAACGGTTTCAACGTAGTGAGCTTGTTTGGGAGTGAGGACTGTTTTGCTGAGCAGTTCAATCATGCCAATCACCCCTCCCATAGGGGTACGAATTTCGTGACTCATGGTGGCTAGGAAGTCGCTTTTGGCTTGGTTGGCAGTTTCAGCGGCTTCCTTGGCTTTTTGGAGTTCTTCAAGGGTGATTTTGCGTTGAGTGACGTCGTGCATGATGCCGATAAACCAGTGTTTGTCGGCAAATTTCATTTCGCTGACTGAGAGTTCTAGGGGAATCAGATGACCGTCTTTGCGTTTGCCAAGCACTTCTCGACCTGTTCCTATGATCTTACGCTGTCCGGTATGAAGATAGTTTCGTAGGTAGTGATTGTGGCGCTCATCATGGGGATGAGACATGAGCATTCCAATATTATTCCCTTTGACTTCGTGGGTTGCATATCCAAAAATGCGTTCAGCAGCCGGGTTGAACATTTCTACGTTACCCTGTTCATTGATGGTGACAATGGCGTCCATAGCGTTGTCTAACACCGCTTTCAAGTACAATTCATTGGTATGGTACTCATTGGCTAACATTCTCACTTGACGAGATTGGGAACGTAGCAAGTATTCTCGCCTAACTACATCGGTCATGTCAGTGATTTGGATGAGACAGTGACGGGGTAAATCGGGCAGGTTAAGAGGGCTGATGGTGACTGATTGTTGGAGTTGTCCACCTTCTTCAAAATAGGGTTGTCCTTTGAGTAGATACAGTGGGAACAAGGCGCCATGCAAACTTTGAGAAAGTATAGAGGAGAGTCCTTGGGATAATGCCATTTGCACTGCTTGACTGATTCGAGAATGGGCAATTTCAGGAAAAAGGCTAAGCAGGGGTTTTTCAAGAGCCTCAGTCAGGTTGATCTTGGCGTGTTTAATCATCCAAGTGTTCCATACAACTATGTGCTGTTGAGCGTTTAACACAATGATCCCAATGTTACAGTTGTCAATGACTGTGGAGACCAATTGACTGAGTGCGGCATTATCTTGCAAAGGGGGTTGGGAAGACGTCATGAGATTATGGTGAGTGATGTTTAAAATTGAATGTGTTGAAGACCTTGCAGATAGAGATCGATATTGGTTTTAAATTTTTCCATGGCCGGAATTTCCAAGATAAAGGCAACATAACCGTCAATATCTTTGGTGTGTAGGGCAAAGTCCATTCTTAGAAACATGATCATGTCATCGCCTTGAGCTACGCAAGCGTCAAGCACTTCATTTACCGAGCCTGTGATAAAAATGGGGAGGTCGCTGGACAGTTGTTGAGATAAGATATCGGCTAGGCTGCCTATGCAGGAGTTGAGAATGATATTTCCAATTTCAGTTAAGGCATCTTGTTCAAGTTCGGTGAGCATGTCCAGGGGAACTTCTTCGTCCTTCATCAAGGCTCTTACCAGTTCTAGGCTTTTTTCTTGCGGAAACAAGAGGAGCGCGTCTCCCCAAAAGGGACCCTCAAAGTGTTGTTTGACCGCCGCAATACGCCTATCTGGATGTCCATTGAGGTGTTTGATGGCATTTTGTCGAGAGAGCAATTCAAGACTGGGCACGGAAAGTTTGACTTCTTCACGAACCATTTCACTGAGGGAATTTGCTGCTTGTCCCATACCAATATTCAGGAGTTCTACGATGGCGTCACAGTGGAGTTCAGATAGTCGGATGTGTTCATCCATAAAATAGTTTACTTAGAGATGGGTTAGGAAAACGAGGGAAGAATTAACGCTTAATTTTTTCCTCATGATGAATGAAGTTGAGAATTTTTTCTTCAGTGATAGGCTTGGGAATGAAGAAAAGTCCCAATTCACTGGCTTTTTGACGAACCATTTCTTGAATGTTGGCAGTCAGAAGACCAATTTTGGCATTGGGAAAGCGTTGAAGCAATTCTTTGGCGAGGACCAACCCATCCATGCCGGGCATATTAAGGTCTAAGGTGGCAATGGATATGGTGGCTTTTTCAGTTTTTGCCAAGGCTTCTTTGCCGTCTTGTGCTTCAATGACTGTGGCTTGCGGATCGGCGTGGGCAATGATGGCCCGAATTAGCATCCTAGATACTCTACTGTCATCAACAACTAATATCGTGTTAGGGGTCATGTTGGTGTATTTCCATAAAGGGTGACTTTATTATTGAGGTTTATCCAGTATTATTATACCAATGATTAGTGGGTAGTTATCAAGGATAATGTCAATTAAATAATCGTTAATTGAGAAAATCACATGACCTTATTGGTATTTTTATACGTGATGATAGCAAGAGTATAAAATTGTTCTCCGAAATGGAGCATAGCCATGCTCTCCTCTTTTCACTCTTATATGAAGAAGGGCGGATTGACTCTACTTCTTAAAGAAGGAGAGAGGTGAGCAATTATTCTTTTGGTAGGGAGGAGTAGGGCCCAGTTTTGTTTAACTGAGCCTACTTTTTTCAAGAAGGGAGAGGGAAACTTCATTATTCTCTTTGAAAAAAGTATGTGTAGGATGGAATGATGATAGGAGGTCCATCCATCGATCGCATGATCCTCCAATGCCAATGTACTGTGCTGGTAAAACGATCTTTGCCTCAAAGTAAAAAAAGAGGTTGTTGTTTGGCATGATGAAAATCGCGATTGATAAAAACTTCCCGTTGATCAATCGATCTTAAAAGTTCAACCTGGCTGACTATTTGTTTTTCAACTTTATCAATTCTTTCAATTGATTTACCTGTTCAATCAACAACTTAATCTGCTCACTCAGCAAATGAATTTCCTTATCTTTTTGTTTAACAGTCAGCCGCAAAATTTCCAATTCATGTACCATCTCTTTGGCCGAATTAACATAATTATTTTGATGACTCTCATCGTGAAATGATGCTGTGAATAATATTTTCTCATCAAAACTCAAAAAATCCTTAAGTTCCATTTCCAAAGCACCAACAATTTTCTCTAACCTAGGGACTTTTAGCTGCGTTTCACCCCTCTCAATCTTAGCATAACCAGTGGTTGACATACTGAGTTTATCCGCCATTTCTTCCTGAGTCAGTCCTCTTAAAAGTCGTATCAAGCCGAGTTTTTCATGAAGGTGCATAAAGTTACCAATTTTGGGCAGGTAGCTATAACAAAGTGAGAGTGTACTTCAACTCATTAAGACTGATATGATTGTAACATGAAATTTGAAATGAGTGTACTCGAATTTATAACTGGCTAATGCACCATAAGAAGACTCTGTAGCGCATCTGTCGCGTTGCTTTCTGGTATGGAATTCAAACTGACCCCATATCCTCAATCCGCCCAATAAACACCCTGCGCCAAAAAATTATGAAGACTCGAATATTGCCTTCCTCGATTTATGCCCTTTTAAGAAAGACGCACAGCGCATCTTACGCATACTTTATGTTATTTTCTATACTTTTTTTGAATGGGTGTTCTTTGCAAAAAGAAGGAACGTACTCACAAGAACTTATAGAATTACTGTATGCTGGATTGTCTATTTCATTTGTTGTGACTGTACTTGCCGCTCTTACACTTACTTGGTCCGGTAGTTCAGATGTAGCAGTAAGATCAGGTATAACAGCAGGTTTATTTGCGATAGTGACATTACTTATTTTTGTAGTTGCTTAGGCTTTGTAGAATGTGCGAGCGCTTCTTGCGAAGCGCATCTGTCGTGCCCCCCCCTCCATATAGATTTTGTCTTTACCTTCATATCCCCAATCTCCCCAATAAATATCCTGCGCTACAAAATTGTAGGCACTTAACACTGCTGCCTTCCTTTTCAGGTGGTCAGTTTCCGGTAAATGTCTGAAACTTTGAGGGGCAGTTTACGGACTTCATCGATGACAATGTAATTGACTGCACCGTACATGTGAGGCAGGTAGTCTTTGGATTCAGTGTCCAAAGTGATGCAAAATGGGTGGATACCCATCCGCTTGGCTTCAATCAGGGATTGTCGAGTGTCTTCAATACCGTATTGTCCTCGGTAATTATCACCGTAGTCATCGGGGCGACCATCAGATAGGGTGATTAACAGTTTGATGCGGGCTTCAACTTGTTGGAGAATTTTTGTTAGATGGCGGATTGCAACTCCCATTCTGGTATAATCCTTGGGTTTTATGCCGCTGATGCGTTGTTGGACCAGGTTATTGTAAGGTTCTTGAAAGGTTTTTATTTTGTAAATTTCGCAACGTTTGCGGGTCATGCCGGAAAATCCATAGATGGCGTAGCGGTCTCCTAGAATTTCTAGGGCTTCGCACAGTAAAACTAAGGCTTCTCGTTCTGCTTCGTTAATCCAGCCTTGAGTGGAGCCGCTCATGTCAATCATGAGCATGACTGCAATATTGCGATCTTCTTTGTACATTTTGGTGAATAGACAGGGGTCCATTTCCAATCCCAATTTCATTTCTGTATAGGCTTTTACGAGGGCTTCTAAATCAATATCTTCTCCATTGGGTTGCGCCTTGAGTAATTTGTTTTCGCCTCGTAACATTTCAAAGGTTCGACGCAGTTGTTTGACTGTTCCCTGATGACGCTGCAAAGTGGTGGTGATAAAACTTTCTGGTTGGGGGTCAACTTCCAATTCTCGGAGCACACACCAGTCTTTGCGGTAGTGTTTGCGTTTATAGTCCCATTCATGGTATAAAAAAGCGCCTTTTTCATGGTAAATTCCTTGCCAAACTGTGCTTGGATCAGGTTCATTGGGCAGTTCAAGAAAATGTTTGTAGTTGCCATCTCCGGCTGGGACTAGATATTCCTCGGGAATTTTTCCAAGGTCTTGGATAATGGATTCAATGATGCTTTTAAGTGCGGTGGGAGGTGCTAATGGTTGTCCATCTAAGCGCAATTCAAAGGTTAATTGGGTGAATGGGGAATCTTCATCAGGCAGGGCATCTAGGGTAAAACGGCCTTGTAAGGTTTCCAAAGGTTCAAGTGGGGAATGTAATTCTGGATGATCTTGGGCAAGTTGGACCAGTCCCAAACGAAATAATTCTCTTTCCTTAGCCATGCGCACGGCTTTGATTATTTCCACTTCCTCCGGCATTAACATGCCTTGATAACAAAGGGTTGGAGGAAGTTCCCAATTTTGAATTTGGGATAAGTAATTATAGCTGTCTTGCACAGTGGCAGTGGGTTGAGTAAGGTGCTCAGCGATAGTTTGCCACCCTGGGGGAATGCGAGTTTGTCCCAGCGCAGTGAGGACTTGGTTGAGATCGCGGTAGATGCCCGGCAATTCTCTGGCAATGCAAGCATCAAGGCGCAATCGTTCCAATTGGTGAAAGAGAGCGACCATTTTATCGGGTTGAGAAAACTGAGTTAAGGCTTGGTGTACATTGAGGCGCCAAGTGCCAAATCGGGTTTGAGCCCACAGGTGAACTGCGATCACTTTGTAAAGTCGAAAATTGTGTTCAGGTTGAGAAAAGTAATTGATGAACGTGGGTAAAAAAATAGTGTCTGTATCAGTGTAGGCAATGGAATGAGTTTGAAGTTTTAAGGAGCGTCCACTGAGTCCTTGTAAAAAGGTGAGTAAGATATTTTCAATTTCTCCTAAAGTCAGTCCTGCGGCCTTTTGGGTTTGGGCAAATTGGGCAACGGATTGTAATATCGCTATTGCAGGATGAAGTCCCTTTTGATCATAGATGTCCATAGCATGAATCACCCAGGCTTCAATGCCTTTTTCATCCAGGTATTCAAAGGCTTGTCGAGCATGACTGGCAAATTGATAGGCCAATTCAGCTGCACTGCTGTGGGCAATGGCTTCTACCCATTGGAGCACAAATTCTTGTTGTGTGCGTTGACAAGTGGCCAACATTTTGGCAATGCCCGTTGCTGTCCTTCTTGAGGATAGCGCAGAAATGAGAAAGCGTTCCAGTTGTTCTTCCATTTCTAAGTCGTTGAGAGGTATTTTAAAGAGGGGCATAGATCTATCCTTTGTTTTCAAGGTAGTAACTATTTTAAGGGGTAACATCCCGAACCAAAAAACGGATTATCGGAAAGATTTGAGGGATAACACTCTTTTAAGGTGTATTATCCCTTGGGTCAAAATGGGATGTATAAAATTTTTGACTGAACGCTTGACTTTTTAAAGAGAGAGCACTATTATTTGGGCATAATATTTGAAGTGATTCCTCGGTAGCTCAGTCGGTAGTAGCAACTGGCTGTTAACCAGTGGGTCGGCGGTTCGAGTCCGTCCCGGGGAGCCAATTTTTGTAACCTCCTATACTTGTTGTCCTGCTCTTTAGTGGAATTCGTTTGGATTCCCTGTTTTATCCTTCCCCCTAAAAGGGAGCGGTTACCCCCTCATAATCGCTCCCTTCCCCATCTGTTTTTGCATCCCCCTATTTTGTGTTTTCCTGAAAAGTATTCAGGACATGAATTTTAGTACTTTTCTGAGTGCCTCCAAAAATAAAAAGTTTTCCTCCTCTAAACCGACGCTGATGCGCAAGTGTTGGGGTAAATTGTAAGTACCTACCGGTCGCACAATAATCCCTTCCGCCAGCAATTTTCGGTAGATTTTTTCCGCCGGTTGTTGAACGTCAATCAAAATAAAATTCCCTATGGAATTTATGTAGTTCACGCCCAATTCTTGAAATCCTGCTGTTAATTCCGACATACCTTCCCGATTGATTGCGAGTCCCTTGGTCAAATAATCTTCGTCCTGCAAAGCTGCGGTGGCAGCAACCAGGGCGAGGTTGTTGACGTTAAAAGGTTGGCGAACACGATTTAATAGGTTGGTGATCTGGGGAGTAGAGATGGAATATCCTACCCGTAATCCAGCCAATCCAAAGGCTTTTGAGAAGGTGCGACAGACAATCAGGTTGGGATGTTTGGGCAACCATTCTAAACTGTTGGGATAGGCAGGATTTTCCCGCGCATATTCAAAGTAGGCTTCATCCAATACAATGATCACTTCTTCGGGAATTTGTTGAATAAAGTTTTGTAAATTTTCCTTGTCCAACCAAGTGCCCGTTGGATTGTTGGGATTGGCAATAAAAATGACTTTGGTGTCTTCCCGCACCGCGGCTTGCATGGCGGTCAAATCATGTCCCCAGTGTTGAGCTGGGACGATTAAGGCAGTGGCACCCAAGGCTTGAGTAACGATGGGATAGACTGCAAAGGCATATTCTGAGAAAATGACAGAATGGTTTGAGGTGACAAAGGCTCTGGCAATGAGTTCGAGAATGTCATTGGATCCATTTCCCAAGGTAATATTATCTAAATCTACGCCCCATTTTTTGGCTAAGGCCTGTTTTAAAAGGAAGCCATTCCCATCAGGATAACGGGTGATACCAGTCAGGGCTTTTTCCAAAGCTTGGAGGACACGCGGACTGGGACCCAGTGGGTTTTCGTTGGAGGCCAATTTGATGGCATTTTTGATACCATATTCCCGTTCCAATTCTTCAATGGGTTTACCGGGTTGATAAGGTTGTAATCCTTGCACTCCAGGGGTGGCTAATTGGAAAAAATCACAGGCCATGTTGGTCTTCCTTAAGTCGTGGGTAAATTGGTGATTGTAGTGAGGGTATTAGACCTCTTGCAAAAGTAAATGGTGCGGTAAAGATGAGATACGAAAAAATAAAGGGGAAATCCCCGTTGGAGTGGAATTGGAGTGGAGGCTTTAGCCGGAGTGGAGACTCTAAAAGGTAGGTTGGAATAGAGGCTTTAGCCGGAGTGGAGACTCTAGAAGGTAGGTTGGAGTGGAGGCTTTAGCCGGAGTGGAGACTCTAAAAGGTAGGTTGGAATGGAGGCTTTAGCCAGTCTGCGGTAGGTATCCCCCCCACATACACAAATTGCAAGGACTTACCACTGACCGGCTAAAGCCTCCACTCCAAGGGCCTACCACTGACCGGCTAAAGCCTCCACTCCAAGGACCTACCGCTGGCCGGCTAAAGCCTCTACTCCAAGGACTTACCACTGACCGGCTAAAGCCTCCACTCCAAGGACCTACCGCTGGCCGGCTAAAGCCTCCACTCCAAGGACCTACCGCTGGCCGGCTAAAGCCTCTACTCCAAGGACTTACCACTGACCGGCTAAAGCCTCCACTCCAAGGACTTACCGCTGACCGGCTAAAGCCTCTACTCCAAGGACCTATAGGGGCAACTCTCATTTTTTCATGATCGCATACTTTTATAAAAGGTCTATTATAATAATAGTTGATTCTCATCTCCTTATGAGAAGGTAGGGTAAAAATCAGTAGATGTCGTCCAAAGCGCGAATGTGTTGTAAATGTCCCATGTCTCCCCAAGTTTCTAGTACCCAATGTTCCCTGGTGCGCAGAAAGACGTTGACACTGGCATTTAACATTTCAAAATAGCGAGGGATGTTAAAAGGAAGGTTAAAGGTGTGTTTGAAAATGCTGCGAAGTACTCCACTGTGAGCAACAACCAGAATGACTTCATTTTCATGTTGTGAGACCAGATCTTCTAGGCAGTCTACACAACGTTGTCGAAAGGTCCTTAGACTTTCTCCATCGGGAATGATATGATCGGGATCATTGTTTTCATAGTGAGTGGATTCTTCTGGGAAGAACTTTTGTAAGTCTTTTTTGACAATTCCTTGTAAAATCCCGAAATTTCGTTCCCTCAAACAGGGTTTTAAAATGATAGATTGATTTTTACGTCGATTGGCAATGTGTTGAGCAGTCTCTTGGGCACGAGGTAAATCACTGCTGTAGATGGCAGCAAATTGGTAGTCCCTTAAACGTTTGGCTAAAGACTCTGCTTGAGTAATGCCAATTTCAGTGAGAGGACTGTCATCATGACCTTGAATTCTCCCTTCGACATTCCAATACGTTTCACCATGGCGTACGATGAATACTTTTGTAGCTTGCATACAGTCCTTTTCGATTGGGTGAGAAGAGGGGATTATAAATAATTAACGGTGATATTGATAACTGATTCATTATAGCCAACAAAAAGGGTTACAACAACGCTTTGTTGCAACCCTATGAAAGTAAAGTGTGGGCTATTTCCTACAAGGAAGGTTGTTGAGTGGAGAGAATTTTAAATTGATTGGAAAAAAAACCGTGAATGATATCAGTTTCTGACAATTGAGAGGTTTTTTCGGGCACCCCTAAAATCAATATATCACACTGATCATTGCCGTAAAAGGCGTATACCCCACTATCCTGAATAGGTCGGTAGGTCATCTGTTTGGAGTCAATTCCCAAACCCGCGGTGATATCAGACACTCGCAACTGATTACAGTCCTTGATACGTTCCACTTGACCATTACGGTGAACTTTGAAAATATACTTTTCTACTAACATGATTCTGCTCCTTAAAACAAGCTGTCGTTGTGACAGACGTTTGTTTTTTTACTGCTCTCCGACTTGGTCTCAATATGGGCGGGCACCGGGTTTGTCATCATGAATTAATTTTAGGGTGGACTTTGCCATACTCTAACTCCTACCACAAACTCGGGATTGCCAAAGGATAAGCTGGCAACTTATTCATTGGTCAGCCCGAAGTGGATTGAGCCTGCGTAAAATTAAAATTATCTAGTGTTGAGTATGGCATAATAACCTTATGCTGTCAAGGAAACAGCTAGAAAATCCTTACCTCAACCTGTTTTTAATCCATGCAATTACTATGGATTAGCAGACTGCCAACGCTGGATGGCCTGAGTGATCGGACCGGCATCAATTAACAGATCATCTCGCAACGCCTTTTTATGTCGTTGATCCTCTTTCAATAAACTGAGATATTGAGGAATAACTTCTTTAAAACGCTTAGAGAACATCAACTGGTTCATGGCAATATCCCCCTTTTTCAACCCCTGATAATCCCTTTTAAATTCTTCCGTGGTCTGTCCCAATTGTCGGCCCACACTGGCATAAACCTCCTCTGGACGTTTTTCTACGGCGTCCATCACGTCAAACCACACGGTTAAGAAACGGACAAACGTATCCTGCTTTTCGGCAACAGTGTTGGCACGAGCAACCAAACCATCCAATACCAAACTGTCCACATCTCGAGTAGTATAAACAATATTTCCTTGAGTTTTCTGCCGAGTTTCAGACAACAGTGGTTCCCACATAACCGCTGCATCCACTTGCCGATCAATTATTTCTTGCATACCGGCCTCATTAGATATATCCTCAATGATAACAGACGTAAGGGGCATATTATGCAACCGTAAAGCTTCCAACAAGATGAGATGACTGATTGTTCCTAATTTGGCCGCTATAGTTTTACCCTGCAGATCCCGGAAATGATGAATCTCTGATTGAGCCACAATACCATCTGAGCCATAAGAAATATTGACTGCCGCTAAGATAACTGGATGATCGCTTTCAACATCAACCTGCAATATATTCCATAAGGGAGTAAAAGCCGCATCCAAGTTCCCACGCATCGCAGCCCGACATGCATCCGAATCATTTTGAAAACGAACCAACTCCAGATCAATACCCTGTTGTTTAAATAACCCTTTTTCCACTCCATATAAAATGACATCGTAACCTGGCCAAGCTACAAGACCAATACGTAATTGCTCAATTTCCTTATCAAAAGTACAAGCACTGAGGGTAAACCAAATAACGCTCATGACAATTATAGGGAATAATTTCACTTTCTAATGCTCCTGGTTTATGATGAATGCTTTACAACATCACTGTGATAATGTATGCTTTACATAGGTATTAATTTGAAATTAGCTGACTTTTCCTTGCTTAAACAACAACTTTCAAAACAATTGTTACTGCAATTTTCAATACTCCTGTTTATTGTAGGTATCGGTACTTTAAGTATCAACTACTTCCTAACTCAATCCAACCTCCAACAACAAGTCCAAAAACAAGCCCAATCCATTACCCAAGGAATAGAATTCAGCATTGAAGCACTGATAGAAGCCGGTCGTTTGTCCTTACTCAAAAGAATCGTTCAAAATTACGCAACTTTACCGACCGTACTTGAAATCACTGTAATTGACCCCAATAAGCGGGTTATTGCCAGTAGCCACTATCCTTTTCAAAACAAATTTTACCCAACCTTGTATCCAAAACTAGACTTCTTCTTAAACAAGCCAATAGAAATGGGAATTGAAAACAGTGTTGACCTGGAACTCAATCACAAATCAGTCCTTGTGCAAATACTCCCTTTTAGTAGTCCTATATTTGACATGCCGGGAAAACGAGGTGCCATTATTGTACTACTTGATCTTAACAAAATCCGACAAGAAGCTCAATATATCTTCTTCAACTCCACCCTCACCCTACTTCTGGGTAACCTGCTCATCCTTTTTTTCATGGCACTGCTCATTCGCAAGCAAGTCCTCAGTCCCCTCTACCAACTGCACCAAACCATTGACCTCAATTCCCCCGCCCACCAACTCAAACTTCCCCTTCACCTTCCCAACAATGAAATCAAACAATTGGGAGAAATGCTCATTCATACCATCCAACAACTCCAAGACCAAGAGCGTTTAAAACGAGAACGCCTACAAGCCGAACAAGCTCAACGAGCTGCCGAATTGGCCAACCAAACCAAAAGTAACTTCCTAGCCAACATGAGCCATGAATTACGCACCCCTCTAAATGGCATTCTCGGCTACACTCAAATTCTAAAACGCGATCCCACTCTCACCCCCAAACAACAAGAAGGCATTCACATCATCCAATACAGTGGAGAATATCTACTCACTCTCATCAATGACATTTTAGATCTTTCCGAACTCGAAACTGGCCAACTGTTACTCCACTCCATAGACTTTAACTTTCAACGCCTTATTGACCAACTCCTTGCACTTTTCCACATTCGTGCCATCCAAAAAGACATCGCTTTCAACTACCAATCCCTCTCCCAACTGCCAATTGGCTTACGAACCGATGAAAAAAGACTGCGCCAAATTCTAGTCAACTTACTCAGCAATGCCCTTAAATTCACCAAACAAGGCGGAGTAACCCTCAAAATTGGCTACGAACAAGACTTTCCTGACCCTTCCCCCTCCCAGTCCCCAGAAAAATCCCTTAGATTTCAAATAGAAGACACTGGAATCGGCATTGCCCCTCAAGACCTAGAACGCATCTTCTTGCCCTTTCAACAAGCCAGCACCTCCTATCAAAAAGCCGAAGGCACTGGACTCGGACTGGCCATCTCCCAACGACTCATCCACATGATGGGAGGACAACTCCAAGTCAAAAGTACCCTAGGCAAAGGCAGTACCTTCTGGTTCACCCTAACCCTGCACGAAATCTCCGAACTATTCTCTCAACAAGAACCAACCCTCGCTACCCCCATTGGCTTTCGCGGCAAACCCAAAACCATTCTCATCATCGATGACTGTTTGCAAAACCGCTCACTGCTGATCAATTCCCTAACCCCACTCGGATTTCTCACCCTTGAATCTCCTGACGGATTAACTGGTCTCAACCTTGCCTGCCAACACCAACCCGACCTCATCATTACCGACTTGGTCATGCCCATTTTAGACGGATTTGAAACCACTCGCCAAATGAGAAAAATCCCCAGCCTATGCAAAATCCCCATCATTGCAACCTCAGCCAGTGTACTCGATATTTCCAAACAACAAAGCCTAGAAGCCGGCTGCAACCTCTTTTTACACAAACCTATTCAACTCGACCTGCTATTTCAACAAATCCAAACTTTACTCAATCTTGAATGGATTTATGAAAAAACACCCCCTTCTATTCCCCTTACTTCCACTCCAAAACACATCCCAGTCCCGCCCATAAAATCACATACCCTCTTGAAACCCACCCCGGAACAAGCTGAACTTCTATTTGAACTGGCTATGATGGGAGACATTCATGGCATTTTGGAAGAAATTGACAAACTACAAGCCAACAACCCTGAATTGTTAGAATTTACCCAAACTATTCGCCAACTTGCCAAAGGATTTAAAGAAAAACAACTCTGTGAATTTATAGAATACTACTTGAAATAAACCCCTCAAAATTACTAACCCAAAACCACAGCTTAACACAAACAACTCATCCCAACTTTGCACACCCAATTTTCCTACTAAATGGGGGTACTAATTACATGCTATGGACAACGCACCACTTGGAACACTTGATTCACCTTACAATCAGCCTAATTTACTATTTCTTTGCCATATTTAGCATAATCATACTTTACAAAAGAATAGATATTAGCCCAACTGTGCAAAAATTACTGGTCCTCCTATTTGGCTTTTTCCTCCTCAACAGTCTCCTAACCTTTTGGAATCCCAGCTCTTGGCTAATCATCCTGACTGAAATCGGCATTGCCCTGCTTGGGACCCTCCTCCTTTTCATTTTAAGCACTTGGGGAATCACTCAAATCCTTAATCTACCCACCTTAAAAGCCCATCATGGGCTACTGGAAAAACTCAAAAACTGTGAGCAACTCGTACAACAACTTCAAAAAAATTCCTCTCATCACTATACTTCATTTGATAATCTTCCTATCTCGATTTGGGAACAAGACTTTTCTGAAGTTAAAAAATCCATCGATCGTCTCAAGCAACGTAATATTACCAACTTTGCTGACTATCTCAAAGATCAGCCAGAAACCCTATTGGAATTGGCAAATAGCGTCAAAGTAACCTATATTAATCAAGCCAGTATTGACCTATTTCAAGCCATTAATCGGGATATTCTCCTTGGCAACCTCAATCATCTCCTGATCGATACCGAAGCCTTTATTCAAGTCCTCCACCACATTGCAAAAGGCAACTCTCAATTCACCCTACAAGCCACCAATAAAACTTTACGTAACCAACTCATACACCTTATCTTAAAATTCTCACTGTTACCTCCAATTACAAATCAAACCCATCGCTTTCTCATCACCATTTGTGACATTACTCAACAAAAACAACTGGAAAAACGTTTCACTGCCATTTTAGACCGTATTCCGGTATTTATATATCTGCAATCTATTGATTATTCAATTAAATATGCCAACCATTATTTCAAGAAACAATTTGGGCAAGTTGATAACCAACTTTGTTATAGAGCCATAGTCGGTGGCAACCATCCCTGTGAAAAATGTCCAACTTTTCAAGTATTTGACAATCCACATCACCCTCAAATTTGGGAAAAAACAGCCGCAGATGGTCGCGTTTATCAAATTCATGACCACATCTTTACAGATGTCGACGGCAGCCAATTGGTATTGGGCATGGGCATAGACATCACTGAGCGCAAATTGGTTGAAGATCGATTACGGGAACAAGAAGAATTTTTACGCCTCATCATTGACAACATTCCCCAATATATTTTTTGGAAAGATCACCGCTCCATATTTCTAGGCTGCAATAAAACTTTTTCCCAATCTACCTTACTGGAAAATCCTCAAAAAGTAGTGGGCAAGACCGATTTCGACTTTTTTGCCAAGGATCAAGCTGATTACTTCATACAAATTGGGGAACAAGTCATGGCCAACAATGCCGCAGAATACCATAGAATTGAGAAGGTGGTTGGAAATGATTCTCAAACACTTTGGATAGACAGCAATTGCATTCCCTTGCATAACAGTAAAGGGCAAGTGGTTGGTACCTTGATCACTGCGGAAGATATTACGGAACGTAAACAAGCAGAATTGTTGCTACAAGAATACAATCAGACTTTGGCAGACCAAGTTACAAAGCGGACTCAAGAATTGGCAGAAAAAAATGAATTGTTGCAGCAAGAAATTAAGGAGCGACAACATATTGCCACACAATTACAACAGGCCTTAAATTTGGCTAAACAAGCTAAAGAGGAGGCAGAAATCGCCAATCGGGCTAAAACTCTGTTTTTGGCCAATATGAGTCATGAATTACGCACTCCTTTAAACAGCATTCTGGGTTATTCCCAAATATTAGGCCGGAACACTTTATTAACCCCAGAGCAAAAAAATAATCTTCAAATCATTCATGAAAGTGGAGAATATTTATTATTGTTGATCAATGACTTACTCGACTTTGCTCGACTTGAAGCGCAGAAGTTGGAACTTGTTCACCATGAGTTTGACTTTAAACAATTCATTCAGGAACTGCTCCAAACTTTTCAGCCGCGTTTTCAACAGGAAAAAATTACTTTTTATTACCGATCGGTTTGTCCATTGCCAATCTTGATCAAAACTGATCAACAGAGATTGCGCCAAATTTTATTTAACTTGATTAATTATTTGGTGAGTTGCAGTCAAGGAGGAACCATTATTTTAAAAGTTGATTGTCAAGACAATATTTTTCATTTTGAGATGGAAGGGATTAATTCAGCAGGAATTGAGCAATTGGAATTGGATGCTTTATTAAATCCTGTGCAGACCTTTCAAGATAGTCGTGGCATTGCCATCGGTTTATGGGTTATCAAGCGCTTAATTGAGAAAATGGGGGGGAAATTGCAAGGGGAAAGTGCACTGGATAAGGGAATTCGCTTTCAAATTCAATTGGCGGTGGAAATTGTAGTACCTCCATCTTTGGCAACGAAACAGACTGGGACTGTTCAATTAACTGAATATGATCAATTAACGATTGCTCAAAAAATGGCATTCCCTTATAGTGTACCCAAAGTTAAACAGTTAAATGAGTTATTGGAATTGAGTCTGATAGGTGATATTCAGGGAGTGATTGAATATACTCGATATTTATTAGAGAATGATGGAGATTTGCAGGAGTTTGCCAATGAGGTGGTTGAATTGGCAAGGGGATTTCAAGAAAGGCAGTTGATCGAATTGATTAGAAGTCATTTGGAATGAGCCACACTTATTTTGGTTGAAACAGATTCCCTTTGTCGAGTTCCAAGTCGAGAGGTGGGCACGTTTTAAAGTAACGCAATTGATGGATTTGTTGCCGTCAATTCATCCTATTAAATTTGGAGAATAACACCACTTCAAGAGAGATTACCCTCGTATTTAAGATCTTTGCACGACCCTTTCTCAAGAAGGTAAAAACTTAGGGAGGGTCTTGCAAAGGTTTCATCAAGTAGATTTTGAGGCAGATATTCCTGTTAGGCAGGATGAGAGAGAGGATATGGGTTTAGATATTGAATCTGAAGTGCATGACATCTCCTTCTTGAACGAGATATTCTTTGCCTTCCAAGCGCCATTTGCCGGCTTCTTTGGCGCCTTGTTCCCCTTTGTAGGTGATGAAATCGGCATAGGCAATTACTTCTGCGCGGATAAAGCCACGTTCAAAGTCGGTGTGAATGACTGCCGCGGCTTGAGGGGCAGTGGCGCCTTTTTTCACGGTCCAAGCTCGGACTTCTTTGGGACCGGCTGTGAAGAAAGTTTGTAGTCCCAATAGGTGGTAGCCGGCTTGTATAACTCGATTGAGACCCGGTTCAGTGAGTCCCATGGTGGCTAAAAATTCTTGTTTTTCTGCTGGGGTGAGACCGGTCAATTCTGCTTCAGTGGCGGCACAAACTGGCACCACTTCTGCGTGCTCTTGTTGGGCAATTTGGATCACTTGGTCAAGATGGGGATTGTTATGAAAGCCATTTTCATCCACATTGGCAATGTACAGAGTGGGTTTGAGGGTCAATAGGTGTAAATCACGTATCCACAATTGTTGTTCTTCAGTGAGAGCAAGGGCTCGTACTGGAATTCCTTGATTGAGTTGGGTTTGCAGTTGTTCAAGGAGTTGTTTTTTGGCAAGAACTTCTTTTTGTCCAGATTTGGTGTTTTTATTGACTCGTTGCAGGGCTCGATCTACTGTATCTAAGTCTGCCAAAGCCAGTTCTGTGTGAATGGTTTCAATGTCAGATTGCGGGTTAACTTGGCCTGTGACATGGATAATGTCTTCATGTTCAAAACAGCGGACAACATGGGCAATGGCTTGGGTTTCGCGAATGTTGGCCAGGAATTGGTTGCCCAGTCCTTCTCCTTTGGATGCACCTGCGACCAAGCCGGCAATGTCGACAAATTCCATACTGGTGGGAATGATCTTTTGGGGTTTGACCAAGGCGGCTAAGGCATCCAAACGGGTGTCCGGCATAGGGACCACGCCAATGTTGGGGTCAATGGTACAGAATGGGTAGTTTTCCGCCTGAATACTGGCTTGTGTGAGTGCATTGAATAGGGTGGATTTCCCCACGTTGGGTAGGCCCACGATTCCACATTTGAAGCCCATTGGAAATTACTCTTGAGGTGAATGGTTTGGCAATTGGGGGGGTTAGAGTGTAGGCACGTTTTGAGAATAAAAAATTTCGAGCATTTCCTTGCGCAGGCGCTTTTCGATGCGTTCTCTTTCATACTGAGAGAGGTCAACGGTTTGAATTCCAAATAGATAATTATCCAGATCGAATTTTTTCAGCATCATTTTGGTGTGAAAAATATTCTCTTGGTAGACGTTGACGTCTATCATTTGGTAGAGGGATTTGGTTTGCTCGGAGATGTAGTTTTGAATGGAATTGATTTTGTGATCGATGTAGTGTTTCAGTCCGCCAACATCCCGCGTGAATCCGCGTACTCGGTAGTCCATGATAACAATGTCAGAATCAAAACTGTGAATGAGGTAATTGAGGGCTTTGAGGGGAGAAATGCGTCCGCAAGTGGATACATCGATATCGGCTCTAAAAGTACTTATTCCATTGTCTGGGTGACTTTCCGGGTAGGTGTGTACGGTGATATGACTTTTGTCCAAATGAGCCACCACTGCATCTGGCAGGGGACCTGGACCTTCTCCTTCATTGTGATCGAGTAGTTTGTCCAGCACATGTTCTTCTGAGATCAACATGGTGACACTGGCACCTTGGGGATCATAATCTTGATGTGCAATGTTAAGTATATTTGCCCCGATGATATTGGAAACTGTGGTCAGGATTTCCGTCAACCGTTCGGCATTGTAAGCATCATCAATATATTCGATGTATCCCTTCCGCTGCTTGGCGGTTTTTGCATAACACACATCATAAATGTTAAAGCTCAAGGTTTTTGTGAGGTTATTGAAACCTTGTAATTTAAATTTCAGTTTTTTAGACATGTTGTCTCCTATTTCACACCTCACAGTTAGGAAGGTTCATTTCCCATTTTAGGGAATAGAATAACTGAGTGTACCTGATCATTCCCCAAGATAACGTCTGTTGGTATTGTAACGTGATTGGTGGGAAAAATTCCAGAAATTAAGTCTATCCTGTCCATTAAAGAATGGATATTGCTTTGAGCATGAAGGACAAATCTTTCAAGCATCTTTTCAAGCAGGAAGGAGTTTTAGTGCTAATATCCAGTTTATTTTAATGGCATCTCAATTTTACAATGAGCTCAAGAGAAGGATAAACCAGATTGGGGGGAGAGGAAAAAAATAGCGGGAGAATGTTGACAGAAGGCCGGCGCAAATCAGGTTTTCAGTTTTGGAGACCCAACGTAAAAGGGGATGTCAAACCGGATTGGAAGTGATGAATTGGTGGCTATGGGTGGACTCGAACCACCGGCCTCAGCATTATGAGTGCTGCGCTCTAACCAGCTAAGCTACATAGCCAAAACATTATACTTGGAGGGTGTGGCCACTGTCCCACGGCTTTTTTGAAGCACTGGTTCAATCCACAGGTTAGCAACCGCCTGATGAGCCACAATTGATGGGGTGTCTAAAATAAAAACTTATCAACCCAATCAATAGTTATCCATTATAGAAGGTCATTTGGCGTTTGTCAAGCGTTTATACAAATATTTTTTATACTTAAAAAGTGTTTGTAAATTTTACTTGAGCGGTCATGCTGAAAGTAAGGTAGGATGGATTTCCCGTGGGTCAGCCCATCCTACATAAATTTATGCCAAAGGTTTACTGAGTTGCATCCGATGCAGTTTCATATTTCCAAAATAACTGTTCTGAAAATATCGGATGGAGATAGGGTTTTAATTGGACGGTGGTGGGTAGTCCATTTATTAAAATGTTAGGAAGGGTAACTCGCAATTCGTCATTTACAAGCGCACAACTGTCGGCGTCCCCAATGCAATTGCTGTTAATGGCACTGTCTAGACGCCAGTAAGGATTGTTATTTTCTTTGCCCATGTAATGCAGTTCAGCCGCATATTGGAGGTTGTTTACCTTGACACAAGGAATTTTGAGGGTAAATTCGTTATCCAAGGAGGCTTTGGGACAAGTGCTGGTAATAATTCCCGCTTTGGAATCTTCTATGGGAATGGCATTATTGTCTTCGGCAGAAGTGGAAACATTTTCCAAGTTGAAGGTGGCTGTGCAGGTGAGTTCATTAGCAGGCATGGTGAATGTGTCTGTACAACTCGTATTCCAACCGGCAAAAACCGACCCTTTTTTAGGTGTGGCTGTTAAGCGGATCGGTGTGCCACTGAGGTAGTAGTAAGTCGAACCTTTATTGCCTAAGAGTTCTATTCTGCGAATATTTGCCTCCAAACCCAAATATAGGTTGCCATCGTTAACGGCTAAAGCTGTTATATAGCTCAATCCGGCTTTACGGGCAGGCCCCCCATCACCACTATTTCCACTCCCATTTCCTGCTAGAGTGCTGATGACACCTTTTGTATCCAGTTTAAGAATACCTATGTAGCTACTGTCCTCTGCAATATACAGATTGCCTTCGTCATCCAGAGCTATGCTCATCACATAACCTGTTTGACTTTCAAAAACGGTGCTGGCAAACCCTGTCGTATCCACCTTGCAGATTTTAATACCGTCGTTGATGATATACAGGTTACCCTCACGATCAAAGGTAATCTGGTCTATATAAGAAAATTCTAGATCGGTGGCTGATCCGCTGCACTCATAATGACTTCCACCACCTGCTACAGTATTGATAATTCCTTGTGTATCTACCTTACGAACGCGATTAGTGTCTGCGATATATAGGTTGTCATTGCCGTCTATGGCTAGAGATGTAACAAACTCGGACAGCTCCGCATTGATGGCCAATCCACCGTCACCACTGCTGTAATATCCCGTTCCGGTCCCTACCACCGTATTGATGATACCTGCTTCGTCTATCTTACGAATCCTTGGATGATAAGTATCCGTAATATACAGATTATGATTACTGTCCACAGCCAAACTATCCGGTCTTGGTATTCCTGCGTTGACAGCCAAACCGCCATCACCACTCTCTTGCCAACCCCCGTTACCTGCTACCGTATTGATAATGCCTGTGGTGTCTATTTTGCGAATACGGTTATTGAGAGTATCTGCAATGTACAAATTACCTTCATTATCAAAAGCCAAAGAAGACGCCATTTTTAGTTGCGCATCAGTCGCCAAACCACCGTCGCCAGTGTATCCTTGAGTGTCTGTCCCTGCTACAGCATATATATACTGTTCTACAAAGTTATCAGCAGTGACGAGCACAGTGCCTACACCAGTACCCGTAGTTGCTGTATTCAATGGAAGGGTGGCTGTGAAATTCGCAGTACAAGTGAGATTTTGGGCGGGCATGGGAAATGAATTTGAACAACCCGCACTCCACCCTGTAAAAACCGAATTTCCTGTCGGAGTGGCTACTAAATTGATCGTTTGTCCATTGGCATACGTACCGTTGGCTGTACCAGTCACAGTGCCTGTACCCGTACCATCGGTTACTGTATTGAATGCGTAACCAACTTCAAAGTAAGCCGTGCATACTGTATTGGAGTAAAGCTTAAAACTTCCTGAGCATCCGTTTAGTGAGGTAATTGTATCTTTCCAGTATTCGTTAAGAACAGGTTGTGTAGGTTCCCAACGGATGAAGACTGACCCAGGTGCAGCTTGTGGAGAAAGCAATACTCGAGTACCAGATACATAGCTGCCATTGGCTGTACCAGCGACACTGCCTGTACCACTACCAGCGGTTGCAGTACTCAATGTGTAAGAAGGGCGATCAAAAGTCGCAGTACACGTGACATCTTGAGCAGGCATATCGAAGCTACCATTCCCACAAAGTTCTGAGGGACTCCAACCTTTAAAGGTTGAATTTACCACGATATTGCTTCCGCTCCCATTCCCCCAAACAATATCATCAGTTTTTATATCAGTCGGTGTTGCGATCAAACGGATGTAATCACCGCTGACAAGGTCTTGATTGAACTGTGTTGCCCCCGTTTTTACGCGAAATATTGTCTTAGGGTCAGATAGACCGGATACATAATGATTGACGCTGTAAATAAGTGCTCTGTCTACCGAAAAGTTACCCGCACCCGATCCAGCCACTCTAACGCTCAATTTAGCGGGGACTGAAAAATTTGCAGTACATTCTAAACCGTTCTGCGGCATAGCGAATGTTCCCCCTTGGGAAGATATGATATTTCCTGTAGAACTTTTTCTACAGCCTTCTGGGCTCCAGCCAACGAAAACCGATCCAGGTTCAGGGGTCGGTACTCCCAAACTGATCATTGTGCCAGCAGCATAATTACCGCTGGCTGTACCGCCCGTGACAGTCCCTTTGCCTAAGCCAGCCGTTTTCACGCTAAAGGGATAACCCAGAGCCGAGAAGTTTGCAGTACAAATTAAATTCTGTTCGGGCATTTTAAAACTATTGGCACAGGGTGCGGGAGTCCATCCGCTAAAATACCATTCGCTGGGATTTTCTAGCAGCTCCGGTTTTAAGTCGATGACTTGACCCGCTTGAAATTGACCGTCATAAAGTCCTCTAAGCGCATTACTTGTCACTTTACCTCTACCATTGATTTTCACCTGAAGAGTATAGAAAGGTAACTGATTGAAAGTTGCAGTACAAACCAAGTTATAAGCAGGCATGGTAAAGGAAGAAGTACAAATGGCTGGGGTCCAACCGGCAAAAATTGAATCGCTTGCCGCCTGAGCAACTAAGGTAATAGGTTTACCTCTAGGATAAGAACCTGCTGCAGTGCTACCACTTGTGGAACCTGTGCCATAAGTTCCCGTTGTTCTGATACTAAAACTATAACGAGGCGCAGCAGTCAGTTGTGCGTAACAAGTCACATTTTGAGAGGGCATGGTAAAAGGAGATGCACAGAAGGAAGGGGACCAACTTGAAACGACAGTATTGTAGTCAAACGGTGTAACACTAACCCTGACTATTGCTCTCGCATTGTAGTTACCTGCTCCCGAAGCCGTTGCTTTTGTAGCGTCTGTTCCTAATGCAACCACTTTTACTGTATAAGCATAAGCTGTGTTTCCGTGAATAGAGAATACTAATAATACTATGAATTGTAGCAACACTCTTATTAAGCGTCGCCAAGGAGGGATTTTCAATAAAAACGAATAAGTAAATACTGCGATTTTGACTTTATCAACTGCGGACAGCATAATAACCTCCAATAGTTAAAGAATCCAACCCAGTCAGTGTGGAAAAAAGTGGAAAGGTGAGATTATACCAAATAAATGACCATAAAATTACAGTTAATTTATTGCTCAGAAAATTTTTCCGCGTTCCCACACTCCCACATAAAAACCCGGAAACCACAAATTCTGTTTGACTCAACTTAAGAATGCCCGACCAACTCCCCAAGCATCTGTTCCTCCAAACTCTGATGATACTTAAAAAGCTCATCCCATTGCCGATCCAAATGTTCACAAGCCCGCTCCGGGGACAAGACCGAAAGAATTCCCTCTGCTTCAGTTAAAATCTCCTGTTCTCGAAGCTTGCGCAAACCATCGTCGATCTCAAAATCCAAAGTTACCCCGTAAAATTCTCGTAAATAACTCTCAACCGCCTTATCCAAACTGTCCTTGGTAGATCCCTGGGCAGATTGAGTGTGTAAAAAATAATAAGCCAAAATCGCCTCTTTACCTTCCTCTTCCTCTGCTTCATCCAATAACCCACTTAAAGCACCCAAGTTATTGCTCAAGTTGTGAAAATAGAGATTGCGAGACAATACCATCATGTACTTGGTACGATGATTAAAAATGGCCATGATCTGTCTGATAATCACCCCCACAAAACCCACAAAGGCCCCAATCAGGGCCAATGGATTAAATACCGCAGTGCTCACTTTGAAAAAAATGCCCAACACGCCTCCCACTGTGCCTCCCCCTCCAGTAATAGTCAACTTGATCTTGTCAAACAACTTGAGGCGAATTTCTGGATTGGGAAAAATCATTTCCAAATCGGAACATGGTATATTTTTGAAGGACTTAAAAAATATTTGCCCCCCCACCTTTTCTGGCAAATCTTGGCGGGCTCTTTGTACTCGATTCTCTGCTTTCTTAACCATTTTCTCCCGGGACCAGTTGGGATGTTCCCGGTTCAACTCTGCCACCACTTCTTGCACCCGATCTTCCCATTTTTTGATTTTGAGCATGATAAACAAGCGTTTATAAATGGGGACTTCCACCGTTTTGTAAGTAAAAAACAGAGTTTTCCAATTGCGCACCTGTTCCGTTCTCGTTGTTGACCCCCGATAGTAAATCAACAGATCTGCAAAATCATCCAAATCCACAGAGACATTGACCCCATAGTACGAAGCGGCTGCAAAATTGCGCTGCAACTCCTCAAGGGTCATGGGAATATAATTGGCAGATGTGAGAATAGATTTCACTGCGGTTTGAAGTTGTTGATGCAATTCTTCCTTTTCTGGTTCCTCATAATTGTGCAAACTGATCAAGTCAGTGTCTGGGTCAAAGGGAAAATAACTGCCCTTTAGCTGTTCCAAATTGGCAAGAAATTTAAAGTGGTAAAAAGCGGTGAGCAGATCGCAAAACTCTTTAAATTGTTGAGCTTCACGAACATTTTGCCAGGTTTCTGTCCTGGCGAGCAGGTGTTTGACAATTTCTTGACGAGCAATGGGAATAAAACGTTCTGGGGAGGGGGAATTCATAAGGAAGACTCCTGCTGTTTCAATTTGACCGTGCAACGGTCTGCTACTTTGAACGAGGTTTATTAGAGAATAATATCGACTTTTTCACCCAAAAATCGAGGTTGAGTTTTGAGTAGATAAAGGTCTAAAACGGCTTTAAATCGGGCAAAATATTCCCGCACAGGTGTTTTATAATCTTCTGTTAGGCTCACGTCTTGAGCGTTAAAACCAATGGCTTGAATGCCATAGAATTGGCTGATAAATAAGGCGCGTTGATTGTGAAAGCCTTGGGACACAATGATAAAGTCGTTAAGGGAAAATACTTTGTGAGCCCGCACTACAGAGTCCAAGGTGCGAAATCCGGCGTAGTCTAAAGTAATCGCTGTGGCTGGAATCCCTTGTTCTAACAGGGCTTTACGCATTTCAAGGGGTTCATTGTAATAGATGGTGCGATTGTCGCCGCTGACTAGGATGTGTTTGATTTTTCCTGCTCGGTATAAGGCAACTGCGGCATCAATTCGGTATTGAAAGTAACGGTTGATACGTCCATTTCCGAGAAATCGCACAGTTCCCAAAACCAAAGCCACTTTTTTGACAGGCACTTGTTCAAGTGCAGTGTAAATTTGGGAACGGGTTTGTAATTCTATCCACAGATTGCAGGCCCAAATGATTATGGTGAGCACCAGTAATAATTTGAAAATCCACCAGAGGGTTTTTCTGAGTCCGCTAAAATAAGAAATGGGAAGGGCAAGTGGGAAGTGAAGCCAGCGAGCGAGTCGAGTGCGAAGGTTGTTTAAGAGAGGTCGGCGTTGAGTAAGCCAGTGTTTGAAGTGGGGAATGAGTTTTTTCATATTTTACGGTCCCATTCTGGCACAATTTGAGATAAGATGCGTAACATGTTGGTTTCTTCATAGTTTTCACAACTTTTTCTCAGCAGTTCCCAATGCGTTTGTAGGACCGGCAAGTCTGGGTTGCGATGGGCAGCCAGCAGGACTTTGGGATGAGGGGTTTGACCTCTTTTTTCTTCGCAGTGAAAAAGTTCTTCATCCAATTTTTCCCCGGGACGTAAACCAGTGTAGATGATTTCAAGGTCTTTGTCGGGAATTTTTCCTGCTAAGCGGATCATTTGTTCTGCTAAGTAACGGATTTTGATGGGTTTTCCCATGTCCAGGACAAAAATTTCTCCTCCTTGTCCCATGATGGCGGCTTGTAAAATGAGTTGGCAGGCTTCGGGAATGGTCATGAAGTAACGAGTGATGTCAGGATGAGTGACGGTGACTGGTCCACCATTGGCAATTTGGGTTTTGAAGAGAGGCACAACGCTGCCTGCTGAGCCCAGCACATTCCCAAAACGTACGGTGACAAAACGGGTGGCTGTGCGTCCATTCATGGTTTGACAAAAGATTTCTGCGGCGCGTTTGGTTGCGCCCATGACGTTGGTAGGATTGACAGCCTTGTCTGTGGAAATCATGATAAACGTACGACAACCCTGCCGAGCGACGGCTTCCGCCAAGATTTGGGTGCCCAATACGTTGTTCCGAATGGCCTCCCGTCCCTGTCCCTGTAGAAGGGGCACGTGTTTGTAGGCAGCGGCGTGAAATACCAGGTTGGGTTGATGACGTTTGAGCAAAACGTCAACCAGTTTGGCATCCGTGATATCTCCCAAATAGGCATGAAGTGGGCAGTCTGGATGGGTTTGCCGCAGTTGCATCTCAACTTGGTAGAGATTAAATTCGCAGCGTTCAATAACAATCAGAGCACTGGGGGATAAACGGGCGATTTGTTGACAGAGTTCTGCACCGATGGACCCCCCTCCGCCACTGACCAAAATGACTTGTTGACAAATACCTTCCTGCAATTTGTGCCAGTCCAATTCGATTTTTTCACGACCCAACAAGTCTTCAATGGCTACATCTCGCAAAGATTGCAAGGGAATTTGTTCGGTCACCAGGTTGTCTTTAGGCAGGATGCGAAAGGGGATTTGAGAGTTTTCACATTGTTCGACAATACGGCGCATTTGTGGCTCAGTGGCTGAGTTGACAGCAATGATAATCAGTTCAATTTGCAGGGAATAAACGAGGGTTTGCAGTTGTTCTATTCCCCCTAATACGGGAATACCCTGGACTTTTCCGCCATAAAGACGGCGATTGTCGTCTAAAAATCCGATGGGCTGATAACCTAAATGAGGATTTCTTAACATGTCGCGAACTAAGCGATCACCCAAAGTACCTGCACCAAGAATGAGTACTTTTTTACGCGTATTGGTGGCCAGTAGAAAATGTAGGGAATGTTCATGCCACAATCGGTATAATAGGCGCGGCAACCCCAGTAAAAAGGTGAGCAATAAGGGGTAAAACAGTAAGGAAGATCGGGGAATGGTGTCCAAACGATTCACTAATACTAAAATGAGGACAATGGCTAGACTGCCGATGATAACAGAGCGCAAAATCACGGTTAAATCCGGCAAACTGGTGAAACGCCAGATGCCTTGGTGTAAGCCTTGATAACCAATGATCCAGCTTTGAGTGATGATGACAATGGGCAGTACCATCCAAAAAGTCTTGACCACTTCTTCTTCCAAGGGCCAACCATAACGAAGGAGGATGGCAAGAACCCAAGCACTCGCGATCATGATGATATCGTGTATAATGACGTGAAGTCTTCGCAAAACAAAGGATATTGGCATGGGGTAAGGAAACTTTCAGAATAGTTGGCTAGTTTTTGTAAACCCGTATATTATGCTAAAATGATCATAAGTGTCTATAAGGTACCTAAATAGAAGCTTTACAACCCCAAGCTATTGCCAGGTAACTTGGGGGAAAGAGTGACCGTTATGCCCCCTCTTCTGACCCAATTTTTCCATATTACGGAGTATCACCATGAGACAAACAGCTTTGCTGGCATTGCAAGACGGTAGCCTATTTTATGGCCGCTCTATAGGCATTGCAGGACAAAGTGTGGGGGAAGTCGTTTTCAATACTTCAATCACTGGTTATCAGGAAATTCTCACCGACCCCTCCTATTACAAACAAATTGTCACGCTCACCTACCCTCATATCGGTAATGTTGGCACCAATGCAGAAGATGAAGAATCTTCAAGAGTTTACGCAGCCGGGCTAGTTATCCGTGATTTACCCCTATTGGAAAGCAATTGGCGATCCCAAGAACCTTTAGAAGACTATCTGCGTCGCCAACAAGTGGTCGGTATTGCCGACATTGACACCCGCAGACTGACCCGATTGCTCCGAGAAAAAGGGGCCCAAGCCGGCTGCTTGGTCACCGGAGAAGCCTTAGATCCCGCAGCAGCCATTGCAGTTGCCCGAGGATTTGGTGGTCTAAAGGGACTCGATTTGGCTAAAGAAGTCACAGTTCATCAATCCTATCAATGGAAGGACGGATTACTGAGCACAGTCCCACCAATAACTCCTCGCTGGAAGGTATTTGCCTATGATTTCGGAGTAAAACGAGCAATTCTACGCAGGTTAGTAGAACAAGGCTGTCAAGTTACCGTGGTCCCTGCGCAAACTCCCGCTTCCGAACTCCTCGCTCAACAACCCGATGGCATTTTCCTCTCCAACGGTCCCGGTGACCCAGAACCTTGTCAATATGCCATCACTGCGATCCAACAAATTGTAGAAGCTAGAATTCCCACCTTTGGAATTTGCCTTGGCCACCAGTTATTGGGACTGGCCAGTGGAGCACGAACCCTTAAAATGAAATTTGGTCATCACGGCGCCAATCATCCAGTTCAAGACTGCCGCACCGGTCAAGTCTTAATCACCAGCCAGAATCATGGCTTTACCATAGACGACGCTCATTTACCCATCCATTTACAAGTCACCCATCGCTCTTTGTTCGATGGTACTATACAAGGCATCCAACACCAACATTACCCAGCCTTCAGTTTCCAAGGACATCCAGAAGCAAGTCCCGGTCCCCACGATATTACCTCGCTATTTAAACAATTCGTCACCCTGATGGAAAACAATTCCCAAACCAACCAAGGATAACATTCCCCTAAAGAGAAGTTATCCCCCCTTATCAAACCAATCTAAGGATAACCTCCCTTGAGAGAGGGAATGTTATCCTTTCTTTGACCCATGAGTATGACAGTTCCACAATCCCAAACTGGCACCCCCTTAACCTTCCAACCACTCAGCACTCATGCCAAAACGTAACGACTTAACCAGCATATTGATCATCGGAGCAGGTCCCATCGTCATTGGACAAGCCTGCGAATTTGATTATTCCGGCACTCAAGCCTGTAAAGCTTTGAAGGAAGAAGGCTATCGAGTCATTCTTGTCAACTCCAATCCAGCCACCATCATGACTGATCCAGAATTGGCCGATGCCACCTACATTGAACCCATTCAATGGCAAACCGTCGCCCAAATCATTGAACGAGAACGCCCTCAAGCCCTCTTACCCACCATGGGTGGACAAACCGCCCTCAACTGTGCCCTTGACTTATGGCGCAATGATATCCTCTCTACCTATCATGTGGAACTGATCGGCGCCAGCATTCAAGCCATTGAAAAAGCCGAAGATCGGGAAAAATTCCGTGCCGCCATGCAAAACATTGGCCTCGCAATGCCTCATTCGCGCATTGCTCGCAACCTGGAACAAGCCTTACAAGCCCAATTAGAAATTGGATTCCCCGCTGTCATTCGTCCCTCATACACCTTGGGAGGCAGTGGCGGCGGCATCGCTTACAATCGCGAAGAATTTGAAATCATTTGTCGGCGTGGACTCGAATTATCCCCCATTCACGAATTACTGATCGAAGAATCAGTCATCGGTTGGAAAGAATTTGAAATGGAAGTCGTGCGGGACTCTAAAGACAATTGCATCATCGTCTGCTCCATTGAAAATCTAGACCCCATGGGCATTCACACCGGAGATTCCATCACCGTGGCCCCCATTCAAACTCTAACGGATAAAGAGTATCAGCGCATGCGCAATGCTTCCATAGCCGTGTTAAGAGAAATTGGCGTGGATACTGGTGGCTCCAATGTCCAATTTGCGGTCAACCCAGCCAATGGCGACATGATCATCATTGAAATGAACCCTCGAGTCTCTCGCTCCTCTGCTCTGGCTTCCAAAGCCACTGGTTTCCCCATTGCCAAAGTCGCAGCCAAACTGGCCATTGGTTACACCCTAGATGAACTCGCAAACGAAATTACCGGCGGCGCCACCCCAGCCTCCTTTGAACCCACCCTAGACTATGTCGTTACCAAAGTCCCCCGCTTTGCATTTGAAAAATTCCCTCAAGCCGAACCAATACTAGGCACCCAAATGAAATCCGTGGGAGAAGTCATGGCCATAGGTCGCACTTTCCAAGAATCTTTACAAAAAGCCCTGCGAGGTTTGGAAACCGGAGTCAATGGACTGGACGAACAAGTAGATCCCAGTTTAGATCCCACTTCCGACGAAGTTAAAGATGTATTGCGACACTATTTAAGAATTCCCGGTCCAGAACGACTCTGGTACATTGCAGATGCCTTCCGAGCCGGCTGGTCTCTAGAAGAAGTGCAACACTTTACCCACATTGACCCTTGGTTCCTCATCCAAATTGCGCAACTCGTTGATGAAGAAAGCAGTCTATGCGTGGGCTGTTTAGAAATGATGGACCCGGAACGATTGCGGGCCCTCAAAAGAAAAGGCTTTTCCGATCGACGCTTGGCCCAACTGTTCCACGTGGACGAAACCACCCTGCGCCAAACCCGCCATAAAATGGGCATTCGACCCGTTTTCAAACGAGTCGACTCCTGTGCTGCAGAATTTGCAGCCTCCACCGCCTACCTTTATTCCACTTACGAAGAAGAATGTGAAGCCAACCCTTCCGAATTTGACAAAATCATCGTATTGGGTGGGGGACCCAATCGCATTGGCCAAGGCATTGAATTTGACTATTGCTGCGTCCAAGCCTCTTTAGCCTTGCGCGAAGACGGTTATGAGACCATCATGATCAACTGCAATCCAGAAACAGTCTCCACCGACTATGACACCTCCAATCGCCTCTATTTTGAACCTCTCACTTTAGAAGACGTTCTAGAAATTATCGCCGTCGAAAAACCCAAAGGAGTCATTGTTCAATATGGAGGGCAAACCCCCCTAAAACTCGCCAAAGACTTAGAAGCAGCCGGAGCACCGATCATCGGTACCACTCCAGATTCCATCGATTTGGCTGAAGATCGGGAACGCTTTCAACAACTCATTCACCAATTGGGACTGCGCCAACCTCCCAATCGAACGGCTCGTACTCCTGAAGAAGCACTCATTGCCGCAGAACAAATCGGTTATCCCTTGGTAGTCAGACCCTCCTATGTGTTGGGAGGACGAGCCATGGAAATTGTTCATCATGCGGAAGATCTGAAAAATTACATGAAAATTGCAGTCTCAGTCTCCAACTCCTCACCTGTGCTGCTTGATCGTTTCCTAGACGAAGCCATTGAAGTGGACATTGATGCCATTTGTGACGGTCAAGAAGTCCTGATCGGAGGCATTATGGAACACATTGAACAAGCAGGCGTGCATTCTGGAGACTCAGCCTGTTCCCTTCCGCCCTATGGTCTCTCCCCCATGATCCAAGATCAACTGCGGGAACAAATGAGTCGTCTGGCAATGTCCTTACAAGTCATCGGCTTAGTCAATGCCCAATTTGCCATCCAGAATCAAGCCGTTTACGTTCTCGAGGTCAATCCCAGAGCCTCTCGCACCGTGCCCTTTGTCTCCAAAGCCACAGGTCTTCCCTTAGCCAAAATTGCAGCCCGTTGCATGGCCGGTCGCAAATTGGCTGATCAACCCTTGGCTCATGAATCACACCCCGGTTACTATTCAGTTAAGGAAGCCGTATTCCCCTTTGTCAAATTCATTGGAGTTGATCCAGTGTTGGGACCCGAGATGAAATCCACTGGTGAAGTCATGGGGGTGGGCAGAACTTTTGGCGAAGCCTTTGCCAAATCTCAACTGGCGGCTGGCGTTGATCTCCCGCGATCGGGTTTAGCCCTATTAAGCGTGCGAGATGCTGATAAATTAGCCACGGTTGACGTGGCTCGGGATCTATTGGGACTGGGATTTGAACTCATTGCCACCCGCGGCACTGCTCAAATTTTGCAACAGGCTGGCATTCCCTGCCAGATTGTCAACAAAGTTTTAGAAGGACGTCCCCACATTGTTGATCGCATCATCAATGATGAAATTAACTTCATCATTAACACTACAGAAGGTAAACAGGCCATTGCCGATTCTTTCTCCATTCGACGCATGGCTTTACAACACAAGATCACCTACACCACTACCATCGCTGGTGCTCGTGCCACAGTGTTGGCACTTAAGGCATTGAACAGCATTGAAATCAATCGGTTACAAGATTTACATAAGGAATTACAAGGGATTTCACCATGAACAAATCACCTATGACTGCCATTGGCGCCCAAAAATTGCGGGAAGAGTTACATGAACTGAAAACAGTTGCACGACCCAAAGTCATTCAAGCCATTGCTGAAGCACGGGCTTTGGGTGATTTAAAGGAAAATGCAGAATACCATGCTGCTCGGGAACAACAAAGTTTTATTGAGGGACGCATTGCTGAAATTGAAGGTAAATTGTCCACCGCAGAAATCATCGACGTCACCACCTTAAATGCCGGGGGACGCATTGTTTTCGGCACCACAGTCGTGTTGCATAACATTGATACTGAAGAGGAAGTGAGCTACCAAATTGTGGGTGACGATGAGGCCGATATCAAAGCCAATCGCATTTCTATCAGTTCCCCAATTGCCAGAGCATTGATTGGCAAACAGGAAGGCGATGTGGCAGTTGTACAAGCTCCCAGTGGGAATAGGGAATATGAAATTTTGGAGGTAAAATACCTCTAAACACAACAAGATACATTTTACCTTTTCTTAAAAGTAAGGAAGAATATATTTCTTAACTCCAACTTTTCATCAAGTTGATGGTCACTTAACGGTGACCCCATCTAACCAACCATGGGTAGGTTATTCTCATCAGTAATTAGACCCGCAGTGGTAGCCTACATGACTCACCCGGAATTACAAGACCATTACAAAATTTTAGAATTATCGCCAAATGCCGATCAGGAGCAAATTAAACAAGCTTATCGGCGCTTGGCCCGAAAATTTCATCCTGATGTCAGTACTGAAAGGGATGCTGAACAACAATTCAAACTCATTAAAGAAGCCTATGAGGTCCTTACCAATCCTCTAACTCGTTTTTCCTATCGAGAAAAAACCATTGTTCGACCTTATACTTATATATGGATGCGCTTACAAGTTGCAGCCCGTTTACGAATCGTGGCCCAACTGTATGCCCAAATTAGTACCAAAAACCGCATCAATGCCCAACTCAATCAATCGGTGAAAATCACTATGAATGCCCACTCACCTCCGCCCATTTTTGATGATAATCAACACTCTGGCCACTTTTTTCAGAAGAAAAAATTGTGGTTCCTTTGGGGAGGGGGAACTATTTTTATAGCGTCCATTTTAATAACCACCTATTTGATCCTGGAAAAGTTAGAAGACTGGCAAGGACATCAAAAACTGAGAGAAGCGATTTTAACTCAGAAACCGACAGGGATTGAACAATTGGGAAAATCACCGCTGGAAACTCAATTGATCATTCTACAAGGGGAAGACACTAAAAAGGCTCTGCTCAACTACTATGTAGAACATTCTCCACCGGAACTTCTACAACAACTTTCCACCTTGCCTCTACCGACTCAACAAGCTATTCTTCAAGATGAGTCTGCCCAAGTTTTTCTTGTTGATTATTATAAAAGTCTTACCCAAGAATTGGTGAAAACTGACCAATTTGAGCAAGCTTCCCAACTGTTAAAAACAGTGCAAGAAAAGTTACCTAAACTGGCTGCTGTCACAGCATTATTGGAAAAAATCAGCCAACAGAAAATTCAACGTTTGGCTGACTTATCTGATCAATATGCTCGTTGTTTAGAACAACCTCAAGCTTCCCTATTAGAAAAAACGCATTGTGTCAATGAAACTCGGGATAAAATAAAACAGGTCGGAGTGGGACATGATTTGCCTGTTGATCCCAAATTGGCCACTTTGTATGGAGAAGCCATTGATTTGGCTTTACAAGCTCGAGAATATTCTCAAGTTTCCGATTTGTTATCTGACTGGGAAAAATTACTTCCGGAACAAACTGAGCAACGTGCCCTTTATCAGGCAAAATGGAAACAGTACCAAGAAATTGATGACATGGTCATAGAATTATCCAGCCGAGATAAAAGTAAAATTATCAATAACTTGTACCAATTAACCAGTTTGGACAAATCATTGCAGCAAGAAATTTTACAAACTCCCCAAGTGCGACGTAATTTGATGCTTTATCATGTAGAGGAGGCGCTGGTATTGGCTAAAACTGAACAAGATGGGCAATTATTATCTTATTTGGAAGATAAATTAAAAATGACTCCGGAAGCATTACAGAAATGGTTGACTTCTGCTCGACAACAACAAACTCCGCCAACACTGGGTAGTGAGCCTAAACATGAAAATGACAAAGCAGAAGTAAAAAATCAAAATTCAACCGTGGCTACTCCTTCAATCGATCAATCTTCAGCCGCTTCACCCAAACCAGTTGGCGTCGATGGGCTATTGGGAGAATGTGATGCTCACTTTAATGCCAACCGTTTGACCACTGGGAATGGGACTGCCTTAAATTGTTATCAGCAGGTTTTACAATTAGATCCCAGCAATCAACAGGCCAAATCAGGTTTGTATAAAATAGAAGATCGCTATCAACGATGGGTCGAAAATGCTTTACAAAATGGTCAATTGGAAAAGGCTGATTCTTATTTGAAAGGTTTGGTCAGAGTCAATCCAAAGTCCAAAGAGTTGGGCCGGCTAAAAGGACGCTTAGCTGCTGCCTTTCAAAAACGTAAAGCGCAAAAGCAGGATAAGGTCCATGAAGAGGTTGAGCCCAAGGCCCGGGTAACTGAAAAGATTGAGCCGGAAAAAGTTAAGGTGGAATCTCCTCCTCCAGCACCCCCAATGTCAAAGCCAGTTGCACCCACTGTAGTTAAAGATCCCCTCCCCCCAATTCCCAAACCAGAAGTTGTACCTCCCAAAAAACCGGCTGCTTCAGTAGAAGTTTGTGAAGGTTGTAATTGTTCCGATTTGTTAAGACAAATTTCCATCGGAGTTAAACCATTGACTGCACAGGAAAATGAATTTTTCCAGAAACGTTGTAACTGACCACAATAAACTGGAACTTGCTTCCCTCAGTCATGATGTTTGAAAAATCTGATTTTGGGTGGTCTTGCTAGATTATCAGGTCAAATACTCACTAATTGAAACAAAAGGATTGCAATATGTTGAAAAAAATCGCTTTTTTCAAGATAAATTGTATGATTATTATCAGTTTGGGACTACTGACTGCTTGTAGTTCCCCCATTCAAGAAGTAGCCCCAGTGGAAAAGGTTCCTTTTCCCTTTGAACAAGCGGTGCAGAAACTGAGCAGCGCTCTACTATTACAGTTACAAAATAGTCAAGGGGTGATTGGATTATTTGAGCAAACTGCAATTGTGCTTGATCCCTTTGTGGATGCCAACACAGGGGAAGTGATTGAAGCCAGTCGCGAAATTGAAAAGTTGTTGATGAAGCAAGCTCAACAGTATTTTAAAAAGTACACCCTGACTCGAATTACAGCTCAGAATTTACAACAAGCTCACTATATTATCAGTGGCACGATTAAACCCAATAAAATGGAAACTTCTCCAGTTTCGGTAACCACGGTGGATACTTTGCCAATTTATCAACTTTCTTCGGCAGTGATTCACAAACAAACCGGCAAAATTGTGGCACAAGCAGAAGTTTGGGTGGCTGATCGAAATTTGAATTATGCCCCAACTGCTTCTTACCAAGACAGTCCAGTTTACATCAAAGATAAACGGGTGGACAGTTTAGTAACCACGGTTCAAAAACCGGCAGGGGAATTGGCAGAAGAAGCTTATTATCAAGGATTAACTACTCAAGCTTTGTTAGTGGAAGCTGAAAGCCTTTATGAAAAGGGCGATTATCAGAAGGCTCTGTTAGCCTTTGCATTGGCTGAGAAACGAGAAGATGGTAAGATGATGAGAACTTTTGCTGGCAGTTATGAGACCCATTTGAAATTGGGTGATTTGTCCAGTGCCAAACGGGCTTTTCGTCAACTGTTAGAAAGCAGTTTACAAGAAATTGGGCGATTGAATGTGAAATTTTTATTCAGTGTGAATAGCACTGAATTTATTGAGGACAGCGCTTTAAGAAAGCAATATGCTTTGTGGTTGGAAGAAATTGGTAATTTCTTTAAACAAAGTCAAGAATGTTTTCATGTTGTAGGACATAGCAGTCACACTGGACGTCCAGAGTACAATAAGGAATTATCTTTAAAGCGGGCGGAAAAAGTGCAGGATTTGCTGAAAGTTCATTTTCCGGAGTTGATTCAACAAACCAAGGCAGTGGGCAAGGGATTTGAAAATAACATTGTGGGCTCTGGCAGCGATGATTCAAGGGATGTTATTGATCGGCGTGTGGAATTTGTGGTGGTCGAATGCAGCCAACTGGAATTAAGTTAACCCAAATTAAATTATAGGCCGATGATTCATTTTGGACATTGGAGGTAATTTTATGCCAATAATTGAAGAACGAGTCAGTCTCTTAGAAGAATTGATGGCTCAACTTATTCGGACTGTTGATCGCACCTCTAGGGAGATGCGAGAATTCAAGGATGAAATGCGAGAATTCAAGGACGAGATGCGAGAATTTAAGGACGAGATGCGAGAATTTAAGGACGAGATGCGAGAATTTAAGGATGAAATGTTGGCATTTAAGGGTGAAATGCAAGAATTCAAAGATGAAATGCGGGAATTCAAAGATGAAATGCAGGAATTCAAGGAAGAAACTCGTCGTTCCAGAAAGGATTTGGATAAGAAGTGGGGAGAGTTGGCCAGAAAATTGGGTACAATGGCTGAAGATTTGGTGGCACCCAGTGTGCCCCGAATTTTAAGGCAAGTGACTGGTTGTATGGAGGAATTGGATTATTTGGCTGTTAGAATTAAGAAGGGGAAACCCAAGGTTCAGGAATTTGATGTGGTGGCAGTTTGTGGGGAATGGGTGTTGATCAATGAGACCAAAAGCACTTTGCGTCCAGAGTATATCAACGAATTTCATCAGTTAATGTTGGGAATTCGGGATTATTTTCCAGAGTTGGCAGAAAAGAAGTTTATTGGAGTCATGGCTTCTCTGTATGTGGATGAGACTTTGGTTGTGCGGGGTGAAAGATTGGGCTTGGTCGTATTGGGATTTGGAGAAGAATTAATGGACGTGCTCAACAGTCAAGGTTTTGTACCAAGGGTATTTTAGGAAGTCAGTTTTTCCAAGCAAGGAATTGTCGAGAGTTGTTCTCATTTATCAATGATTTATAAGGAGAATTTACAAAATGTTACCATGGTTTATGGTCACTTTGGTGGGTCAGGATCAAGCGGGAATTGTGGCTCAAGTGACCAATTTGCTTTATCAAAATGGTTGTCATTTGGGGGAAGCTTCTATGTTGCGTTTAGGAGGTAATTTCACCATTATGATGATGGTGGGAGGAATGGATTCAACGGAAGTATTGATGCAAATTTTGCGTCCCATTGCCCAAAAATTGCATTTGCATCTACATGTTGATAAAATTGAGGGGCAATTGCATCAACATCAATTGCCTGATGTGCGCGTGACTGTGTATGGGGCTGATCGAGTTGGGATTGTGGCTCAGGTCACAAGTGCTTTAGCTGCAGCCGGGTTAAATATTTTGGATTTGGAATCTGATGTGGGTGGAATTAATGAAGCGCCATTTTATGTGATGCACATTGAGGGAATAGCTACCCAGGGATGGTCAGCATTGGAAACTGCTTTACAGACTATTTTAAGGGAACAGCCGGATTTGGAGGTGCAGTTGGCACCCATTGAAATGGTGGTAATGTAAAATTATGGCTCGATTGACCCTGCTGACTTATCCAGATCCTCGTTTGAAACAGGTTGCAGAGCCGGTGTCGCAATTTGATGCACAATTACAGTTGTTGGTGGCTGATTTGGAGGAAACTATGCGAGCCAGTCCCGGTGGCGTGGGAATCGCGGCTACTCAAGTAGGTCATTTACAACGGGTTGTGATTGTAGATGTGTCTTCCAAACCTAAAATCAGTCATCATGGACGTTTGATATTGATTAACCCAGAAATCTTGGATTGGGAAGGATTTGAAATTGGTCGGGAAGGTTGTATGTCAGTTCCCGATTATACAGGGAATGTGGTGCGGGCCACCCATTTGCAATTGGTTGCTCAAGATGAGCAAGGGAAGGAGCATAAATATACAATGGAGGGTTATGAGGCCCGAGCTGTGCAACATGAACTTGATCATTTGGATGGGATATTATTTATCGATCGTTTGGTAAGTCGGCGCCGGGATTTGTTTCAACGCAAAAGTTATAAGAAAACCAATTCTTCTTAAATAAAGTATGTTAACATGAGCAATTTTGAGGTGATAATTATTGCGGTTTTGGGAATATTTATTTCATTGGGACTGTATTATGGTTTAAAAGTATGTGCCAGGGCTCAAAGGACAGAATGGGGAAAAGCTTGGTTGAACTATTTAGATGGGCTCAACCGTTTATTTTGTCGCTATTATCACCGTTTTGAATATATTCCCATTCAATTACCACCCACAGGACCGGCAGTAATTTTGGCCAATCACGTTTCCGGATTAGATCCCTTTTTATTATTTGCAGCCACGGAGCGACCCCTGCATTTTCTAATTGCCAAGGAACAGTATAATCGGTTTGGATTGACTTGGTTGTTTCGTGCAGTGGGTTGTATTCCCGTGGATCGGCAAAGGCGTCCAGATCAGGCTTTACGAATGGCCTTGCGGGCTTTGGAATCGGGCAAAGTCATCGTGTTATTCCCACAAGGGACTATTGTGTTGCCAGGGGAGTCTCGTCCCTTGAAGAAAGGAGGAATGTGGTTGGCTCAACAGACTGAAAGTCCCATTTATACGGTGCATATTTCTGGAATTGCTAAAGCCGGCCATATTTTTCGGAGTATTTTGTTTCGGAGTCGTGCAAAACTGATTGTTTATCCAACCATTTATTGGACTGTAGAGACTCATTTGGAGATGATACAAACTTGGTTGGAGGGCAAGGATTGAAGGGAATGGATGCTTTTTTATTAGGATCTTGGTCATTTGTTCAACACGAAGTTGTAAATTTCAGTTTTACTGAGTATCAATGGGTGTTATAGTGTTTTACTTTCTGAATCAAGTAGAATGGGTAACAACGAAACTCTATCTCAATACCATTCAGTTAGGGAATAAGTGGATGGTATAGACTGTTAGGGGACCGCCAGTCTCCCCGATTATTGTTTGTTAGATTCAGTTTGTGGCAACAATGGTTACTTTTACCCATTGCAATGAATAGTTTCTGTGGCTATTGTTTGCAATTGCCTTTATAATAAATTGATGTTGGATGTGAATAATTTTTTTAAAATGTTAAACCCAGTAGCAAATTGAGGAGTAATGATAATGAAAGCAAAACGTTACCAACGTGGATTTACCTTGATCGAATTGTTGATCGTCATGGCTATTATTGGCATGTTAGCGGCATTGGTAGGCCCCACTGTTTTCAAAAAGTTTTTTGGGGCTCAACGAGATGCGGCTTTGACTCAGATTCGTTTGATTGAATCTGCCCTTGACCAGCATCGTATTGATACTTTCAAGTATCCAGATAGTTTAGAAGGTTTGACTAAAAATACAGTAGGCAAACCCACTTGGGATGGTCCCTATTTGAAAAATGGGGTACCCAAAGATCCTTGGGGTAACGATTATCAGTATCGTAAACCTGGCAGAGAAGCTCGAGACTATGACTTATTCTCCTTTGGAGCAGACGGAGTGGAAGGTGGAGAGACGGAGAATGCAGATATCACAAGCTGGACTGATCAGGGAGGAAGTCAGCCCCAATGAGACTGATTATCGGGTTTACTTTACTAGAAGTGTTGGTGGTGATGGCTATTATTGCCATGGGCTCAGCCTTGATTGTGCCTCGCATCAGTGGTGGACAAGTCAGTTTGCTCAAGGCTCAGGTGCGCGAGGCTACTGCAGTTTTGAATTATGCACGTCGTTCAGCTATAGTGGAAGGGCGCTCAAAAACGGCTTTTTTTTATGAATCGGCTCGTTCTCAGAATACATCGCAATCAGGGACTTGGATCAGCCGTGGCGCTACTTTGCAATGGGGAGCAAGTCAAGAAGGTCAACAATTGGATAACCAGGAGCAGGCGATCACTTTTTACCCAGAAGGGGGTAGCACGGGTGGAGAATTTGTTTTAAGTTATCAGAATCGCAAAGTAAAAGTGGTTGTTAATCCTTTGACTGGCAAGGTAAGTTCTGAATTTTTGGAGGAGAATTTATAGTGTCCGGGGAATTGGAGCAAATGGAGGTGGCTCTATGAATGGGCGGAAACCGCTTGGTTTTACTTTGTTGGAAGTGATTGTGGCAATGGCAATTGTGGGACTGGTTTTGGGTACTGCATTTGGTCTACTGGCGGGAAGTAAACGGTTGGCGTTTAAGGCAACTAACAGTATTAACGAAGTTTTATTTTTACGATCAGCGGTCAATATCGGGCAAGTGTTGGAGGCGCCCAAACAACCAGAATTACCGCAACGGTATGCAGAGCAGTTGAGTTTTGAAACTGCTGAGTTATTGGAAAAACCAGAGCGTCAAACAACTCCGATTTTTTTGGCTTTAGAGCCTTATACGGTAAAACTTGAAGGGAAAGGGGTGGAATTGACTTCTATTCGTTGGAAGAAATTAACGACGACTCGATGATGAAAATTGATAAGATCCAAGGATTTACGTTGTTAGAATTGATCATTGCAATGGCTTTGTCAGCCTTGGTGATGTCAGTGTTGGCCATCGGCATGAATACAGTATTGAAAGACTGGGAACGTTCTAATCAGCATTTGGAAGTGAGTTTAGAGGCAAGTTTGACGGCTTTGCAAATTGAACGGGCTTTGGAAGGCGCCTTTCCCCATTTGTACTTTGATCAAGATGACAACAAGAATTATTTGTTTTTTGAAGGTAAGGAAAATGAATTGGCTTGGGTTTCCACAGTTTCTCCCGGTCGAACAGGAGGCCTTACAGCTTGGTCTTTGAAGGCAGATAAAAAAACTGGAGTTGAGTTGCGAATAGCTCCTGCTTTTGCAAATGATCCCAGTTCCCGTCTAGAAAAGGCAGATCCTCTACAATTATTTGAGAATCATAAGGTTTCCTTTGAATATTTTTATTTTGATGAACGTTTTCCTAAGGACGCCCAATGGTTTGAAAAATGGTCGGCTAAGGAATTACAAGGGTTGCCTGATGCAGTGAGAATTCGTTTGGAATCTCCTCAAATTGAACAGGCTTTTGAGATCATTGGGGCTGTTAAAGCCAGTGAGCATTTGTCAATGCGTCGCACTAAACCCTAAACAGTATCGTCATAAGATATTACTCCAAAGAGCCAAATATTGGATTTATACGGCATCTAAGAATGAAGAAGCGCAATGTCAGTCAATTGTTCAATCAATTCTGTGGACATTCTTTGAGCTTGTAGTTTGCGAGCGATTTTTAGTTTAGACGTTGTTCTCCAAGCTCAATTCCCTGTTCCAACCTTTTTGTAAATTCCTCTTGTTTCTCTTTTGTTAATATTCGCATCTTTTGGTAGCCATAACGAGCAACACTGATCATTCCCCTTAAATAACAAGAATTTAAGTTCTCCTAAAAAGAATCCCTCTTTAAGGAATATTATCCCCTTGAGTTCCCTCATTTGAAATTGTACTTGCCAGAGACAGAAACACAATTGATCTCCAAGCGATTTTTTAGTAAAATGATAACCTCATAATCAATACCTTATCAGTTGAACGTGAAAAATAGTGTCAATAGATAGGATTAGCATAGCTTAACCCAATATCGATCTTAATGTTGGGTTATGATGCAAAAAGACGTGCAATAGTCCAATTTACTTGGCTTTGATCCTTTATTGTTGATATTTTTAAACCTTTCAAAGGATTGCTAAATCAAACAGAAACCTGCCAAGGGTAGGTTTTGGTGAGAAAAAAGGATCAAAACTCAACTGCCTTTTTTCAAGAAAGTGAACAATGTTTTCCCCCTTTAAGGGGAGTTAAGGGCAGTCCCTACCCATCATCCATATTCTACTGACAAATCAAATGACTGACGACAATTCTCACGACTCCACACTTCATTCTCCACCTGAACTGGATACTCCCTCAGATTCAACTTCTTCTTCGGATATTCCCGTTTCTGAAGAATCAACCGAAGATTCTCTCACTCAACCTTTGGAAAATGTACAAAGCAGTACCGAGCTTATTTCTTACAAAGACGCTTTACCCACTCTCTTACATATTCTACCCCTTTCCAACCGCCCCTTCTTTCCCCATCAAATCATTCCCCTGATCATTGAAAATAATCTATGGGGGGAAACTATCAAAGCGGTGGCTGATTCTCCACACAAATTGATTGGCTTGGTTTTGACGAAAAAAGATCAGATTGCCGATATTCAGACCACTGATTTCCATACTATGGGTACTGCCTGTCGTTTGCACAGAGTTGCTCAATCTGAGGATAAATTGCAAATTGTGGTCGAAGGTCTCCAACGATTTCGCCTCAAAAATTGGGTGACTGATCATCCTCCACTCATGGCAAATGTTACTTATTACCTTGAAAAATCTTACAAAAATGTGGATGACATCAAACCTTATGTACTGGCCATCATCAATACCATTAAAGAATTGCTGCCGCTGAATCCCCTGTATAATGAGGAACTTAAAATCTTCCTCGAACGATTTGGACCCGAAGAACCTTCTTCTTTAGCCGATTTCGCGGCCAGTTTGACCACCTCGACCAAACAGGAATTGCAGGAAGTTTTAGAGACAGTTTCCATTTTTAATCGTCTGGAAAAAGTATTGATCTTACTGAACAAGGAGTTACAACAAGCCAAGGCTCAAGTGGAAATTCGTCGTCAGGTTGAAGAAAAAATGCAAAATCAACAGCGGGAATTCTTTTTGCGAGAACAGTTGAAAACTATCCAAAAGGAATTGGGTCTGGAAAAAGATGATCGAACTGCGGAAATAGAAAAGTTTCGAGAACGACTGGTTTCCTTAATTCTTCCTGAACTTGTGCAAAAACGGATTGATGACGAAATCCAAAAAATGTCAGTTTTGGAGGTGGGCTCTGCCGAATATGCAGTCACCCGCAATTATCTGGATTGGTTAACCCTCATGCCTTGGGGACGTTATTCCGCAGACAAATTAGAGATTGCTGAAGCCCGCCAAGTGTTGGAGCAAGACCATGAGGGTTTGGCAGATGTTAAGGAACGCATTATCGAATTCTTGGCCGTTGGCAAACTCAAGGGCAGCATCGGTGGCACGATTTTATTGCTGGTCGGTCCCCCCGGGGTAGGAAAAACTTCTATCGGTCGTTCTATTGCTTCTGCTGTGGGCCGCAATTTTTACCGATTCTCAGTGGGAGGCATTCATGATGAGGCTGAAATTAAAGGACATCGGCGCACTTACATCGGTGCCATGCCTGGTAAATTTATTCAAGCCATGAAAGAAATTGAATATGCGAATCCGGTCATTATGTTAGATGAAATTGACAAAATCAGTTCTTCTTATCGAGGAGATCCAGCTTCTGCTTTATTGGAAGTGTTAGATCCAGAACAAAATGTTGATTTTCTCGACCATTATCTGGATGTGCGCTTTGATCTTTCAAAAGTGTTATTTATTTGTACCGCCAATCAACTCGATACTATTCCAGCACCTTTGTTGGATCGCATGGAGGTTATTAAATTATCAGGTTATTTGAGCAGTGAGAAATTGCAAATTGCCAAGAAACATTTGTTGAAACGACAAATTGAAAAGGCAGGTTTACAAAATGATTGTCTGGAGTTGCCTGATAACAGTTTGTTACAGATCATTGAGGAATATGCCCGGGAAGCTGGAGTGCGTAATTTGGAAAAACGCATTGCCACCATTGCCCGCAAAGTGGCTCTCAAATATCTTGAAGGGACTCCCATACCGATTCGAATCACTCCCGAAAAATTGAGCGATTATTTGGGCAAGCCAGTATTTGAGAATGAGAAAGCCATCAAAGGTATTGGGGTCGTTACTGGATTGGCTTGGACCGCTATGGGGGGAGAGACTCTGAGTGTGGAGGCCACTTGTATTCATAAGTATGCACGAGGTTTTAAACTGACTGGGCAATTGGGCGATGTGATGAAAGAGTCGGCAGAGATTGCCTACAGTTATATGGTCTCCCAACGCAAAGTTTTTGGGATTGAGAAAGGCTTTTTTGCCACCGGTTTTATTCATCTTCATGTGCCAGCTGGGGCTACTCCTAAAGATGGTCCCAGTGCAGGCATTACTATGGCCACTGCGCTATTTTCCTTAGCCACTCATCGACCTATTATTCGGGAAATTGCCATGACAGGAGAACTGACTTTGACTGGGCAAGTGTTACCAGTAGGAGGTATTCGGGAAAAAGTCATTGCCGCCAAACGCGTGAAAATTTATGAATTGTTGTTGCCCGAAGCCAATCGTCGGGATTTTGAGGAGTTGCCTGAGTATGTTCGGGAGGGCTTGAGGGTCCACTTTGTCAAGGAATATCCGGAGGTCCTCAAGGTTCTTTGGTAATTGCCAATTTTCTGTGTTTAATGGACAGGTTTTTTGTTAATGGGGTGGGTCAAAAGTCTGTAATTAACTGATGTTACGTAGTGTAGGGAGAATTATTGTTATGATGTGAAGATGAAAATGAATTGTCTATCGTTAGATGCAGATTGTCTGAATGTGATATTCGAGTATTTTCTGGTTCCCACGCTCTGTTTTCTCTCGTTCCCAGGCTCTGCGTGGGAATGTGTGTAAAATGTTGGGCGGTGATCAAGAGAAAGTTGAAGAATATCTTGATGCAATGTGATGGTATTTATTCTGGTATTGAGTCAATTTTTCAGACCAACTAAAATACTATAAATTGCAAGGGCCCACCGCTGACCGACTAAAGCCTCCACTCCAAAGCTTCTACTCCAACGTATCTTAACCGGTGGGCAACTCTCATTTTTTTATGATCGCATATTTTTGCAAGAGGTCTATTATACAGGAAGTTTGGTACTGAATTGAAGCAAGTTCCACAGAGTGTCAAATTTTTATATCCCACCTGTTCAACATGTTAATTAGGATTATTTATGAGTTCATTAATCACAGTGTCGTTGTCTCGCCAAGAGTCCATACAGTATTTCTACACTGTCCGTCAAAATAGCGAACGATTGTGTCAGTCGCTTCAGATTGAGGATTATATAATTCAGACTACACCAGAAGCCAGTCCAGCGAAATGGCATTTGGCTCATGTGACTTGGTTTTATGAGACATTTATTTTAACTGTTTTTTCTCCGAATTATCGTGATTTTCATCCCCGTTTTCGTTATTTGTTTAACTCCTACTATGAACAGGTGGGACAGTTTTGGCCACGTCCGCAACGCGGTTTATTATCTCGTCCGACTGTAGAGGAAACTTACCGTTATCGTGCCTACGTGGATGAGCAAATGGCAATGTTGCTTGAAACCGCTGAAGAAGAAGACTGGTTTGATATTGAGGCGCGTTTGTTGATTGGATTGAACCATGAGCAGCAACATCAAGAATTGTTATTGACGGATATAAAATATAATTTAGCGTTTAATCCCTTACGCCCGGCTTATCGTGAAGATTTGCCGATATCATCCTGTAAAAACGCACCTTTGTTGAGGTGGTTTGAATATACGGGGGGCCTAGAATCCATCGGTTTTCAAGGCGACGGATTTGCCTATGACAATGAGTCTCCTCGTCATCAACTGTACATTCCCCCTTTTAAGTTGGCCTCACGGTTAATCACGAATGGTGAGTTTTTGGCCTTTGTCGAAGCTGAGGGTTATCAACGTGCTGAATTGTGGTTATCTGACGGTTGGAGTGCTGTGAAGAAGATGGGTTGGAAAACGCCATTGTACTGGGAAAAGCTGGATGGGCAATGGTGGCAAATGACGTTGGCTGGAATGCGTTTACTGGTGATGGATGAACCTGTGTGTCATGTCAGTTATTATGAAGCGGATGCGTTTGCGACTTGGCAGGAAAAACGGTTGCCCACTGAAGCGGAATGGGAATTTGTAGCGCGTGAGTTGCCGATTCAAGGGAATTTGCGTGATAGTGGATTTTTACAGCCGGTTGTGGCTGAGCAGGATACGGGTTTATTACAGATGTTTGGGGATGTGTGGGAATGGACGCAGTCGCCTTATAGTCCTTATCCTGGTTACCGTTGCCAATCTGGAGCGTTAGGCGAGTATAATGGTAAATTCATGTGTAATCAGATGGTTTTGCGCGGTGGTTCTTGCGTCACACCGAACGATCATATTCGCGTCACGTACCGCAATTTTTTCTACCCACATGAACGTTGGCAGTTCAAAGGTTTTCGTTTGGCGGAGGATTTGTGATGAAAGGGACGGTGCATTTTCACGATTTGCATCCACCGGTGGCTGATCTAAAAACTGAGGTGTTGATAGGTTTAGCCAGTCAACCAAAAACCATTTCACCCAAATTTTTTTATGATGAGTATGGTTCCCAATTGTTTGACCAAATCACAGAGTTGCCAGAATATTATCCAACTCGGACCGAAATAAGCATTTTAGAAGAGCATGGTAAAGAGATGATTTCGTTGCTGGGCAAGGATTGTTTGTTAATCGAGTTGGGCAGTGGCAGTAGTTTGAAGATCCGCCTGTTACTCAACGCGTTGCAACCCGCGGCTTACATGCCCATCGATATTTGTAAAGCACATTTATTAAAATCAGCGCACATTCTTGCTAACGATTATCCAAATTTAGACATTCATGCCACTTGTGCAGATTATTCAGACCATTTTCATTTGCCTTATGATCCGAATGACAAACCCAAAGCGGTTTTTTTTCCTGGCTCAAGTATTGGCAATTTCGATCCCCCGCAAGCGCAAAATTTATTGCAACGGGTTGCTGATTTTTTAGGTTCAGGCAGTACCTTATTAATAGGTGTTGATCTTAAAAAAGATCAGGAACGTTTAAATGCCGCTTACAATGATGCTGCCGGGGTTACCGCCGCTTTCAATTTCAATTTGCTGACGCGCATCAATCAAGAGTTAAATGCTGATTTTGATTTGTCACGTTTTAACCACCATGCTTTTTATAATGAACAGCAAGGACGGATAGAAATGCACTTAGTGAGTCAGGTTTCCCATGAAGTTCAAGTGGATGGGCAACGTTTTCAATTTGAGGAAGGTGAAAGTATTCATACAGAAAACTCGTATAAATACACAGTTACCCAATTTCAGAATTTGGCCAGTGAAGTCGGTTTTCAGCCAATACAAGTATGGAGTGATTCCGATGCTTTGTTCAGCGTGCATTGTTTAAGAGTGGAATAGTAGACCTCTTACAAAGGTATGCGCTAATGAAAAGACGAGAGTTGCCCACCTTACCATTAGACTTTTAGCAATTTTATTTTTTCGTATCTCATTTTTATCGCATCATTTTCTTTTGCAAGAAGTCTAATGAAACTATTGTCCAACTTGAAATTCAATTTCCTATAGATTAATCGACTGGAAAATCAGAATAAAATAAAGTCGGTTTTGCCTGCAAGGCATCCAATTTGTTTGAGTCGATTTTGCCAACGCGCAATGTCTTTGTAGCTAAGATAGCGTGTGTTAATTGAGGGAGTCCAGAGTCCACCAAAAATGCTTAATTCTTCTTGATATTCAAGCAGTCCTGATTGGCGCAATTGAATTGATTGTGGAGTGCCCGGTATTGGAAAGATTGAAAATGGGGACACTTGGAATTGTAATGTAGGGTTAATAGTCAAGAGTTCATGATGCAGTTCTAAAATGGCTTCTTCAAGGCGCAATAATGTTTCTTCACTGTCATCTGCAAATCCAATGATAACACCGTATGTTAGATGAGGTAAGCCGGTGCTGACAATGGTTTTAACAATTTTACAATGATCTTGCCAGGGCAGTAATTTTTGGTAGTTTTCTCGTCCAAAAACGGGTCTTTCTGCTGGAATGTAAGCGTGATAACATCCCACTTTACCGTCCCAACCCCAAAGGGCTGCAATTAATTCTTCATCTGGAGTTAGATCAGGGGTGCCGCGGTTGATGCCACGTCCCAATGTTACTTTTTTGAGTTCTAAGCCATTGGGCCAAAGAATTGCGATGCCTAATTCTCTTATTCCTTCCATGATACGAAGGATATCATCTCGTCCCCCTTTTTTGAGAATGCGCGCTAAAAATTGGTCGGAGGAGCCGATGACTGAGCCGGCACCGGCCGCTTTTTGCGCGGCAAACCATTGTAAGGCTCTTTCAGGTGACATGGCACGATATCCTAAGCGATATTGGGGGGTTTGACAAAAGTCGCATTGCCGATCACAACCAATGTCTGTAAATACTGAACCGATGGGTAATAAATGTTGTGGATAGTCTAGGTTCCAATATTCTGTGCCCAAACATTGGGTTACCACAGACATGTCTGGCAGGGACCAATCTTCTGGGCTTAATGCAGGCAAGCGTCTGGGCACGGGCTTGCCATCAGCCAACACAACCTCCGAGAGCATGTCTCTTGGCGTCCTTCCCAATACATGGTCTATGATGGGCGCATTCACAGCCCCCGATTGATCTAAGACCACAGCGGTTGCCCCTGCTTTAAGGTAAAAATGGGGTTCTGCAAAGGCATCAGAGCCGCCAACAACAACTGGTTTGCCTTGACTTGCGAGATGCTTGATGGTCATGCCGGCAAGTTCTCGATGTTGGGAAAAATTATTGGTAATTCCCCAAACATCATGGGCTTGTGGATCAAGTTCAGTTATGTTGCTGCCTAGGTAAACTTTAGTCAGCTCCGTGTTTCCCCAATTCACTTTTCCATATTCGATTGCTTCATGCCCTTGTTTTAGATTGATTAATTGGGCATCGAAGCCTTTGGCTTGTAGATCAGCCAGTAGCACTTGTTTGCTGATTAAAGCCGATCCTTTACGGACTGAAGCTCTGTTTTTGCCTTCTGGATCGAAAATACCTAATTCAGGGAGTTCAACCAAACCTATTGTTGGAGTGTTTAAGCGTGACATATGGATTCTTCGTTCTTTATTGTGACAGTAAATGGTTTAGATATTCCTGACTGGCTTTGGCGGCTTGAGTCAGTTGAGGGTAGATTTTGTTCGCCAGGGTGGGCGGGAGCAATGGGTAGTTGTGATCGACAGTGACAGTGTCATTTACAGCGGCATGGGGATTAAAATCTTTGACTTCGTTGATAAATAGTTGCATGGCTTGACCAGTGAGCCCTTTACGACGACAGATTTCAAAAGCGAGTCGGGATTCGTGGATTTGCCCAATACATTCAAAAGGGGTGTGTTTTTCAAGTCCCAACATTTGTCTAAACCAGAGTTGATTTTCTGGGATGTCAAATAGGTTGGTTTGAAACAGGGAGTTGACTAAATCAATGGGCAGGTAAGCCATGTAATTGAGCCAAACATAGGCACATTTGGCACATTTTTTACACCAGGGTTTGGCCACGTTACAGGAATGGGTGAAGGGTACATTGTCCAAGTCTAACCGAAGTAAGTTAAAAATGACAACATCGTAAATTGGTTTGAGTAAACTAAAATACTGACTGTTGGCAATAAATTGATGTTGCAGGTAATTGTTTAGCAATTGTTCAGCTTCAGAAGATTTGCCCCATTGATGGTTAACCGGTTCACCCGTTAATTCCCAAACCAAATTAGGCAGATCCGCACTCCGTTCATGCCCCAAACTGATGTAGCGATATTGATGCTGCAAAACAAGAGGTAAAGAAGCAAAGAGGGAGCTGGGAGTTTCTGCTGCGGTCAATGAGGTGACACCATATTCTGCTGCCAATTGGGTCACTGGACTGTCTAAAAAGTCTTCGTAAATCCAAATCTTATGTCGTGTTTGGGGTTTGGCAGTGTCCAACAGTGCATCTATCAGTTGGTGTTGGGGGGCGGCACGACCATAGATTGAGCTGGAATAGGCGCAGCTGGCATAGGAAAGATTGCTTCTTTCTAACAATTTTAGGGAGACTAAACTGTCTTTTCCGCCTCCACAAAATAGGAGAATTGAGTCGTTGTTTTCGGCAATGTGTTGAGGCAGGGGAACGGTTTGGACAGGTTGACTTGAGAAATGGGGACCCGCATATTCGGGAAGTTGGTTTTCATATCGCCATTGTGCCCAGACATTGTTTTGAATGGTTAACCACAGTGTTTGAAATTCAGGGGTGTGAAATCGTTTGAAGGGACCTAAATCAAAAGTATCCGGTTGTAAACTGGTCAATTTATTCGCTTCAAAAGCGATGATGTGAAAGTAAATTTTTTCCATGTAATCGATGCCAAGTCGATGTTCCAATTCAAGCAGGTCAACATCGTTGTACCAATAGGATGTGGAAAAACGGAGATCGTCGATCCCAAAAATCATGGATAATTGATGTCTGGAACGGGTGTAGTGTTCAAGCCAAAGTGTACTCATCGTTTCTTGTTTGGTTTTTCCAGTTTTAATAAGGGACTCATTGCATTACTCACACCGATTGCGGTTGCTGTGTTGGCAACCAATACAACACTTAGCAATCCAAAGTGGAACAAAAAAATACCGCTCAGATTAACAACGCTGGACATGACTGTGGTGAGAAGACTGTAATGTAAGTTTTTGTTTAAATCTCTTGATATGTCAAATAAATCGCACAGGTGAGATAAAGTCCCGTTCATTAACACAACTTGGGCCATATCGGTGGCAATGGTGGTTGCGCCATTCAAAGAGACCGAAACGTTGGCTTTTTTTAGAGCAATGGCATCGTTAATGCCATCGCCAACAAAGCAAACTTTTCTGCCTTGTTGTTGTAATTTTTCAATAATTTCCGCTTTTTGTTCCGGCAATATCTCATAGAAATAATCGTCCATGCCCAGTGTTTCAGCCAATTTTTGGGTGGGTTGTTGATGATCACCGGACACAATGGCAAGATGTTTAATTCCGCGCCGACGCAAGCCAGCGACAATGGATTTTATTTCCGGACGCACGGATGCTTGTAATTCGATGGCGCCTATTAAGCGATCATCGATTGCCACCATGACCAATGAATGTCCTTCATCATGTGTTTTAGTGAGCAGGGCGTCTAAACTTTGGGGAATGACAATATTTTCCATGGTCATAAAGCGAAGACTGCCCACGCGAATGACTTGGTTTTTCAAAATGACGGTAATACCATAGCCCATTTGATATTGGGCATCTCCTATATCTGGTAAAATGAGATTTGAGCGGCTGGCTTTTTTTAGAATGGCTCTGGCAATAGGATGAGCAAGTTTACGTTCAGCTGCTGCCGCATACTGTAATACCTCATCTGCTTGGTATTGATTGTCACAAACGATGACTTGTCCAATTTCGGGCTCTTCCTTAGTTAAAGTTCCGGTTTTGTCAAAAAGTACAGTATCTACTTCATTTAGATACTCAATAGCTCGTCCATCTTTGACCAAAATACCTTGACGAGCAGCGACAGTCAGGAAATTTAATGTGCCCAGTGAACTTAATACTCTAATGACATTTCCGAAACTGCAGTATAAAACTGCCGCCATACCATAAGGGCCCACCCAAGGTAAAGTGAGTAAGCCCAGTCCCAAAATTGGATTAACCGTTTTATCAGCCAACTCTTCTCCTTTGGATTGGAGATTGGTTTTAAAATAAGCGGATTGGGCCAAAAATTGACCAATTTTAGCCACGGTAGTGTCTTGACCGGTTTTTTCGACTTTGACAAAAATCCTACCACTGATCAGCAAGGTTGATGCAAAAATCGTATCACCCATTCCCTTATCAGCCGGTTGCGACTCGCCAGTCAACGCACGTTGATCAATCAGTGCTATTCCCTTGACAATTGTACCATCAATCGGTACAACTTCTCCAGTATTTACAACCACAATATCATTGATTTTCAGTTTTGACAGAGGCACTTCGATTTCAACCCCATCCTTAAGTACCCAGACGAAATTAGGTTGTTGCGCAAAAACAGCGGTCAGGGTTTTTTTGGAATGGTCTTCAGTTTTGGCGAGAATTTTGTGGCCCAAATAGTAGGACCAAAGTACCATGGCTGCTGCAAAATATTGACCCTGACTGAGTGCCAAAACGGTGAGTAAAGTTTCAAGTACATAGCCATTGATTTTTCGATTTTGAAGCAATGATTTTTCGCTCTCTCTGAGCATTGGGAATGCAATGTAGGTAAAAAGCACGGCATTGAACAAGCCCAAAGAAGGGAGAAAAAATTGTCGAGTTGCTGCCACACCGACTGAAACGGTACTCAATTTTAAGTAGTGATTGAATTGCTTTTCAGTTGGACCCGGCAAGTTTTGTTTATCTGAAATCATGGGTTGTGATGATTTTTTTGAACTCACTTTATTTTTGCTATTTTTCCCACTTTTTCGATATTTTTCGATCAGTCTAACACCGAAATAGGTCCCAAGTAGGATACCCCCATCTAATAAAAACATACGAAATAAACTCCTCGTTTAATTAAGTACATAAAATCCGCATAAAGTGGATAGCTGCCTCCCTTTTTACCGTCATCCGTCTAAACCCAAAAGGTGCATGACACTTTACTGTAGGTTTGTTCTTTAGGGGCAGAGAAATGTGCTACATTCCAAACTATACGGACTACAAGGTGGCCAAGGTTGACTTATATAAGAGGTCTTAATAAAAATTTTGCTCAATGGTTGGGTCAAACTACGCTAACTTACCTTTTTCTTTTGCGGGAGGCCTATTATATCTCTTTTCGACTTCTTCGATGACAAGCTCTAGAGCGTATCACCAATTAAAGACTAAACATATAAGGACTAAACATAAAAAAAGATGTTAGAATAGAGGAAGAGGTCAGTAAACCAAAAGGAGCGAAAATGACAGACGGATATGGATTACGCGATGATCAATGGAGAAGAATAAAAGATTTACTACCTGGACGGGAGGGAGATGTAGGAGTAACAGTCAAGGATAACCGTCTATTCGTGGAAGCAGTGTTATACTGTTATCGAGCGGAGATAATCTGGATAGTGCTACTTAATACTTTGGTGATTTTCGGGTAATATAGGCCTGTTTTAGCCGCGTCCTTTACATCCACAGTTTGTCTATTTTGTCAATGTCTATGATTGATGATATATCCTAGTGAATGGTCTAATGTGATGAGGTTTTTTTATGCTTGAACAAATAGGGTGGGTTGTGAGTACCCATGAAGAATTTGCGGTGGTGCAAACTCAACGCACCAGCGCTTGTCAACACTGTGCCAGTACTGAAAATTGTGGTACCGCTGCATTGGCTCAGTGGTGGGGACAGAGAAAAACCGCAGTCCCTCGATTTGGCAAAGAGAATGTGGGGGTACTCCAACTCACCCATAGCGAAGTCATTGCCTTGAACAGGGTTTCTGCTCGAGTCGGTCAAACAGTTACTCTCGGACTTTCAGAACAAACCCTCTTAAAAGCAGCACTTACAGTTTACTTATTCCCATTGCTAGGAATGTTTTTGGGCATCATTGGGTATCAAATACCCGTGAATTATTTTCATTTTCCTCACCATGAACTTTTAAATTTACTCAGTGGCGCATTGGGATTTGCCTTTGTTTTGCTTATCCTTAAATACCGAGCACCCAAACTACTGACTTGCGATCTTCCGGTCATATTGAATATAATTGATCATCCCCAACAATTAATAAAGAGGCAAACTTAATGAGAGACTATTTAAGCTTTCTATGTGGAATTTTACTCATGCTGGCCAGCAGTGTCGGGGCCAAGGAACTTCCAGATTTTACGCAACTGATTGAGCAATACGGTCCGGCAGTTGTTAATATCAGTACAACTCCCAAAAAGAGCAGTGCTAAAGAAGACAAGTCTGCGCATCAAGAGATGCCGGAATTCCCAGAAGGAAGTCCATTTAATGACTTCTTTCGACGGTTTTTTGACGATGAAGAAGGCGGTTTTTCTCCTGATCATCCTTCCACTTCCTTAGGTTCTGGGTTTATCCTTTCCAAGGATGGATATGTTATTTCTAACAACCACGTTATTAAGGACGCAGAAGAAATTATCGTGCGACTCAGCGATCGCCGCAGTTTTAAAGCTGAAGTCATTGGGGCAGATTCCCGCAGTGATATCGCCCTACTGAAGATAAGCGGGGAAGATTTACCTACCGTGAAGTTAGGTACTTCGGAAAACTTAAAAGTGGGCGAGTGGGTATTGGCCATTGGCTCTCCTTTTGGTTTTGACTACTCTGCAACTGCCGGAATTGTCAGCGCCAAGGGTCGAAATCTTCCCAGTGATAATTACGTACCTTTTATTCAAACCGACGTCGCCATCAATCCCGGTAACTCCGGAGGTCCCCTGTTTAATATGGAAGGCGAGGTAATTGGCGTCAATTCCCAAATCTACAGTCGGACCGGTGGATTTATGGGACTCTCATTTGCTATACCTGTAGATGTGATGAAAGATGTGGTTGAACAACTTAAAACCTCCGGGAAAGTATCTCGTGGTTGGTTAGGCGTTTTGATTCAAGATGTCAATCATGAACTTGCAGAATCCTTTGGCATGGAAAAATCCCGCGGTGCCCTCGTGGCCAAAGTGCTACCAGACAGTCCTGCCAAGGTAGCTGACTTACAAGTCGGCGATATCATTGTTAAATTTGATGGTAAAGAAATCATACGTTCCTCTGATCTCCCTCCTATAGTCGGCAGTACAAAAGTAGGTACTACTTCAGAAGCTACGGTTATCCGCCAAGGTAAGGAGGTGGTTTTAACTATAAAAATCGAGGAGTTACCTTCGGAAGATGATATCAAATTGGCTGTTGGCAAGGGAGGATCGAAAACTGCTACCAGCGATCGTTTGGGACTTTCTGTCACTGATCTTGAAGCCAAAGACCGGGACAGCCTTGGCTTACCTGAAGGCGGAGTTTTGATCCAACGAGTCGAAGGCTCTGCTGAAAGTTCTGGATTGCAAAAGGGAGATGTGATTTTGAGAATTGGTGAAACTGAACTGCAAAATACTCAACAATTTAAGGAAATTGTGGAGGCTTTGAAAGAAGGACAATCAGTGCCCGTTTTGGTACATCGTGGGGGCAGTCCCTTATTCTTAGCCCTTAAAGTTCCGAAAAAATAATCAATTCCCCTCTGCTCCTCCTTAAACAAAAAGGAAGACCACAACCTCTCTCCTTTGGAGGGAGTAGGGGTGCTCAATCCCCCAAATTCTGAGGAAAGAATAACATTCCCTGCTCTAAATTCAAGGGAGAAAGACAATTTGATCCTCTCAAGGGCCGTGCGCCTCTACAATCTGGTATTTCAACCCCCACACATTTCATGAATCCTATTCGTAATTTTTCCATCATCGCCCATATAGACCATGGCAAATCCACCCTAGCTGATCGATTCATCCAAATCTGTGGGGGGTTAACCACCCGAGAAATGTCTGAACAAGTCTTAGATTCCATGGACTTGGAGCGAGAACGTGGGATCACTATCAAAGCCCAAAGCGTTGCCTTAAACTATGTAGCTAAGGACGGTCAAACTTATCAACTTAATTTTATTGATACTCCAGGCCATGTCGACTTCTCTTATGAAGTCTCACGTTCTCTAGCCGCTTGTGAGGGTGCTCTGTTGGTAGTAGATGCGGCTCAAGGAGTTGAAGCCCAAAGCGTGGCCAACTGTTATACTGCCATAGAACAAGGACTTGAAGTGGTTGCGGTACTGAATAAGGTCGATTTGCCTTCTGCTGATCCGGAACGAGTCATTCGACAAATTGAAGAAATTATTGGTATTGAAGCGGTCAATGCAATCAAAGTCAGCGCCAAAACAGGTTTGGGTGTTCATGACCTGTTAGAATCTCTGATTCAACGAATTCCTCCTCCTAAAGGAGATCCTCAAGCCAAATTACAAGCTCTGATCATCGACTCCTGGTTTGACAACTATTTGGGAGTGGTCTCATTAGTTCGTGTTATGCAAGGCACACTTAATCGTCGTCAAAAAATCCGCGTCATGTCTACCAAACGCAGCTTTCAAGTCGAAAAACTGGGCATCTTCACTCCCAAACAACAAGAGCGAGATTGCTTGGCGGCTGGGGAAGTCGGTTTTGTAGTGGCAGGCATTAAGGATATTAATGGCGCCCCGGTGGGTGATACACTGACCAGTGAGGATAATCCCACTGACCAAGCCCTGCCCGGTTTTCAAACCATTCAACCTCGGGTATTTGCCGGCCTATTCCCCATTGATTCTTCGGACTATGAAGCCTTTCGAGAAGCCCTTGCCAAACTGCGATTGAACGATGCTGCCTTGCACTATGAGCCCGAAACTTCTCAAGCCTTGGGATTCGGTTTCCGTTGTGGCTTTTTGGGCATGCTCCACCTGGAAATTGTGCAGGAACGTCTTGAACGAGAATATCAACTCAATTTAATTAGCACTGCCCCCACCGTAATTTATGAAATCTTAACCACTTCTGGGGAAGTGATTATGGTCGACAATCCTGCTCGGCTTCCCCCCATCGGACAAGTTGCTGAGATTCGAGAACCCATCATTGAAGCCAATATGTTACTTCCTCAAGATTATTTGGGGAATGTCATTGCGCTTTGTGAAGAAAAACGCGGAGTCCAAAAAAAGTTACTCTATTTAGGATCTCAAGTGTCTTTGGGTTATGAATTACCTCTCAGTGAAATGGTCCTCGACTTTTTTGACCGTTTAAAATCAGTCAGCAGAGGTTATGCTTCTTTAGACTACAACTTTTTACGCTTCCAACCTGCTGACTTGGTCAAATTAGAAGTTCTAATCAATGGGGAACGTATCGATGCCCTGTCAACCATCGTGCACCGATTCCAAAGTCAATATCGGGGACGAGAACTGGTTGAAAAAATGAAGGAAGTGATTCCCAGACAAATGTTTGATGTTGCCATTCAAGCAGCTATTGGGGCTCAAATCATTGCTCGCCAAACTGTCAAAGCCTTGCGTAAAAATGTCACCGCAAAATGCTATGGTGGTGATATCACTCGCAAACGCAAACTTCTAGAAAAACAAAAAGAAGGAAAGAAAAGAATGAAACAACTGGGCTCTGTAACCATTCCACAAGATGCCTTTTTAGCGGTACTATATGTTGGGAAAAAGAATCAATGACCCATAGATATCACCTCCCCACAATTAAATGAGTATACACATGAGTTTGGATCTCGCCATTATTTTGGTTATATTGACCATTGTCAGTGGGCTAATTTGGCTACTTGATGTCCTGTTTTTAGCCCGAAGACGAGTTGCCAACCGGAACAAATTGCCAGTTGCGCATCCTTTTGAAAAGACCTCTTTTAAAGCAGATGAAATCCCACTTGTCATCGAGTTGTCTCGTTCCCTGTTCCCTATCTTCTTTATTGTACTTTGTTTACGCTCATTTTTAATTGAACCCTTTCGCATTCCCTCTGGCTCCATGATGCCCACCCTGTTGATTGGGGACTTTATTCTGGTCAACAAATTCATCTATGGCATTCGTTTGCCCGTAATTCACACCAAGATCATCTCACTGGATTCTCCTGAAAGGGGAGATGTAGTGGTATTTCGTTACCCTGAAGATCCCTCCTTACCGTTCATCAAACGAGTGGTGGGACTGCCAGGTGACCATTTGGTCTACCATGTCATCAATAAAACTTTATACATCAATGGGGAACCTGTTGAGCAAGATATTATTGGCGTTTATCAAGGAGTTGGCGCCGGAAGTAATATGACTGGCGCAGAATCACGAACGGAGTATCTCTCTGAACCACCTCATTCCCTATTGGTATTTCCTCGACAAACAACCACAGCTAAATACCAAGAAATGACCGTTCCCCAAGGTCATTATTTTGTGTTAGGAGACAATCGGGACAACAGTCGAGACAGTCGTTATTGGGGAACAGTTCCAGAAGAATACCTGATTGGTAAAGCCTTTTTAATCTGGATGAACTGGGACTTACAAAATGGAGGGATCAGTTGGCAACGATTGGGCACTTCGATTCAGTAGTAATAAATTAAGTTTTCTCCTTAGACCTCTTGCAAAAGTAAATGACCCAATAAAGATGAGATACGAAAAAATAAAAGGGAAATCTCTTTTGGAATAGAGGCTTTAGCCGGTAAGTTGGGGTGGAGGCTTTAGCTGGTCAGCCGTAGGCATCCCCCCCCCACATACACAAATGGCAAGGTCCGACCGCTGGCCGGCTAAAGCCTCCACTCCAACGTATTTTAACTGAAGGGCAATTCTCATTTTTCCATGATCGCATACTTTCACAAGAGGTCCCTTAAACCGAATAGAAATTTTGACCGAAACCTTGCACATCCATTTTACTACCACTTGACAAAGGAAATTCTCATGAAGAAATACCAAACTGGTTTGGCCACCTCTGGACTTATTTTATTGATTGTGATTGGTATCTTTGGTGTCTGGCTCTTCTTAAAACTCTTCCCTTTCTACATGGAAAACCGCAAAGTCACTGCAGTCCTTGAACAAGTGCGCACCAATCCGGAAGCTCTTAAGAAAACCAACACTGAATTACAACGTTTGGTTTATGATGGGCTGAGAGAAAAAGAACTCGATCGCATCACCCAAGAAAATATGAAAAACCATATCAGCGTTACCAGAGGAGTAGCGGCAGGTGAGGGATTTGAAATCACAGTCCAATATCAACAAGAAGTTCCCATCAATAGTACTCTATCCTTCCTCAACCGCTTTGAGAAAACTGTTGAAGCCCCTTGAAACCTGATTACTCTCGCTTATGTCGTATATTGGGCTACCATTTTCACAAAGAGCACTATCTGGTCACCGCGTTGACTCACAGCAGTGCCGGTAGCCCCAATAATGAACGTTTAGAATTTCTCGGAGATGCCCTACTCAGCAGCATCGTAGCCGAAGCCCTGTTTGAACGCTTCCCAATCGCCACCGAAGGCGAATTAACCCGCTGTCGCGCCACTTTAGTCAACCGCGACACCTTGGCCAAAGTGGCCCAAGACTTGGATTTGGGCCAATATCTGCTGCTGGGCGGAGGAGAACTGAAAAGCGGAGGCTGGCAACGTTCCTCCATCCTAGCCGATGCCCTAGAAGCCCTGATTGGCGCCATCTACCTGGACTCGGACATGACTCAATGTCGAAATGTAGTCCTGCGTTTACTCAAATCCGAACTGAACAACCTTTCCCCACATCAAGTCCACAAAGACCCCAAAACCCAATTGCAAGAATATCTACAAGCCAAACAACAATCTTTACCCACTTACAAAGTCCTTTCTACCAACGGCGCCCCGCATGCTCAATACTTTGAGGTGGAATGTCAAGTTCCCTGTCTGGCTGCCCCAACCTATGGCACGGGTGACACTCGAAAGCGTGCTGAACAAGCCGCTGCCTTACAAGCCCTCAACCAACTGATGTATGAAAAATAAACTCCCCTGTGGCCATGTCGCCATCATTGGTCGTCCTAACGTAGGCAAATCCACCCTACTCAACCACCTCTTGGGCCAAAAAATTAGCATCACTTCCCGCAAGCCCCAAACCACCCGTCATCGAATACTGGGCATCAAAACCACCGACAACTACCAAATCATTTATGTAGACACCCCAGGTCTTCACCACCATCAACAAGGGCAAGCCCTCAACCGCTATCTAAACCGGGCCGCCCTTACAGCTTTTGAAGGAGTGGCAGCCATTATTTGGCTGATTGAGCCCCTGCGTTGGACCACTGAGGATGATTATGTATTAAGTTTCCTCAATTCCCAATCTCCCCCAGTCATTTTGGGAATCAACAAAATTGATGAATTATCTGACAAAACTCAACTCTTACCCTTTTTGGAACAAACAGCGGCCCGCTTCAATTTCCAGCACATCATTCCCATTTCTGCCCTGAAACAAGACAACTTAGCTGCCCTAGAACAACTGCTTCTCAACCACCTCCCTCTTCAAACCCCACTTTATCCGGAAGAACAACTCACCGATCGCACAGAACGATTTTTGGCCGCTGAAATCATCCGTGAAAAACTTATTCGCCGTTTGGGAGACGAACTTCCCTACCAAATTACCGTAGAAATTGAACAATTTATCGAAGCCCCCACACTCACCCGCATTGCTGCCCTAATTTGGGTACAAAAACCCAATCAAAAACCCATAGTCATCGGTCAACAAGGCAAAACTCTAAAAACCATCGGCGAAGCAGCCCGTAAAGACCTAGAAACACTGCTTGATAAGAAAGTCTTTTTACAACTGTGGGTTAAAGTCAAACAAGGCTGGAGCAATGATGAACAAGCCCTGCGACAACTCGGCTATGGAGAATAAATCAGACAACTTAACAGTTTGAATCAGAATTCCCAGAATAGACTCCTCAATTCTAACAAATAATCTCCCAACCCCATAATTCTGGAAACTCTGATTCAGACAAAAAGAAAAATTCCACTTCCCCTAAACAACCCGCCCACGCCCCACCATCTGCTGCAACCAATCTTGACGTTTCTCCAAGGTTGAATTGAACAAGGGACCAAAAGTCTGATGACGCTTAATTTTTACCCCACAAAGTCCCAAAATATTACGCTTCAATTGCGCTTTATTCCCTTGAAGATACCACCATTGTGCAATCGGTGGAGTATCTGACGTGTTATATATCTCACATGTGCGACCTTTCAACAATCCCAATGGCACCCCATTCTCCTGATAACGCAAAGCAAAATCAGCAGTTAACACTCGATCCAAAAAACCTTTCAACAAAGCTGGCATGCCCCCCCACCAAATCGGATAAAACAACACCCAATGTTTTCCCCAACTCATCAACTCCTGAGCCTGCCGCAAATCTGGCTCTAATTCTCTCTCCTTGGCATAATGATGTGCCACTAATTCAAAACTCAAATCGCGCACCGCCAATATTCTAACCTCATGACCAACAGACCGTGCCCCTTGCACATAACTGTCCATCAATGCCTCATTGAAAGATTCCTGATCCGGATGTCCTTGAATCACCAGAATAGATTTTGTCACTACAATTCTCCTGTCTCTAAAATCACATATCAATTCCCCTCTTTTCAAACTGAAGTGGGAATAATATCATATTGCTCCTGAGTATAAGAAGTTTCCACCTGCAACTTAATCGTTCGCTCCAAATAATCTTCCAACTCAGCAATACTACTCGACTCCTCATCCAATAAAAAATCCACCACCTCCGGAGAAGCCAATACCAAAAACTGCTGCGTGTCAAACAATCGAGCCTCCCGACTGATTTCTCGCAAAATCTCATAAGATACAGTCTCTGGAGTTTTAATATTCCCACGTCCCCCACAAATTGGGCAAGTCTCACATAATAAATGCTCTAAACTCTCTCGGGTCCGTTTACGAGTCATCTGCACCAGTCCCAATGAAGACACCTCGCTGATATGACTTTTGGTATGATCCCGTTCCAAAGACCGCTCCAAAGTCTGCAAAACCTGTCGCTTATGCTCAAAATCTAACATGTCGATAAAATCGACAATAATAATTCCCCCCAAATTCCTCAATCTTAACTGACGCGCAATCGCTTGAGCAGCCTCCAAATTCGTCTTAAAGATCGTCTCTTCCAAATTTCGACTTCCCACGTAAGCTCCGGTATTTACATCAATAGTGGTCATCGCTTCCGTCTGATCAATGACCAAATATCCCCCAGATTTCAAACTCACCTTACGTTCCAAGGCCCTGGTGATCTCATCATCAATGGTGTACAAATCAAAAATAGGACGATCTTCCTGATAAAGCTCAATTTTACCCACCAAATCTGGAACAAATTTCTGGGTAAATTCTCCAATTTCATGATAAGTCTTTTCAGAATCTACCCGTATTTTTTCCACAGAAGTGCCAATCAAGTCCCTTAGAGCCCGCACTGCCAAAGAAAAATCACTGTAAATCAGGGAACAAGTCATACTGTGATTACTTTTATCTACAATATCTTTCCACAATCGACATACAAATTCCATATCGGCACACAATCGAGACTCAGTTGCTCCCTCAGCAGCAGTGCGAACAATAAAACCATACTGTCCACAATTTTTCAAACTGCTCTTTTCTGCAGACACTGCGACCAAAATTGTTTCATTGAAACTGTTTTGCTCTATCAAGGCTTGCTCTGCTATCCCCATGTAATTTAAAGCAATTTGTTTAAGTCGTTTCCGCTCCTCCTCCCGTTCAATCTTAGCTGAGACCCCAATCATGCCCGGAGAATAAGGTAAAAACACAACATAGCGTGAGGGGATTGAGATTTGGGTAGTGAGACGAGCCCCCTTTGTTCCCAAAGGTTCCTTGATTACCTGCACCAATAACGATTGACCTTCCCGTAAAACAGCATGAATTTGATCAGATTTTGGATGCGGCTCTGCCTGATGAGTCACTGCATCAGAAACATGTAAAAAAGCCGCCCGCTCTAACCCAATGTCCACAAAAGCAGCTTGCATACCTGGCAGCACCCGACAAACTTTACCTTTATAAAGGTTACTCACTATTCCTTTATGACGCGTTCTCTCAATAGCCACCTCTTGCAAAATCCCATTCTCAACTATTGCCACCCGAGTTTCTCGTGGCGTGACATTGATTAAAACTTCCTCGTTCATATCATCCTTTTAAAATCGTTGGCTTAACTTTTGAACTCTTCAAAACAATGGCTAACCATCTATAATTTTCATTGCTCATCGGTGGGACTGTGATTCGCATTAAGACCATTCATTGTTGCTTACCCCAAATAGCGCAACCATTCCTCTGGCAATGTTTTTTGCAAACAAGTGTCTGCAAAAAATTTAACTCCCCAATTGGGAATGGCATTGGTAAGATAAGGACCTTCAATAGGATGAGAACCGGGCAAGCCACCATACAAATTTTCATCTGCTGAAAATTGCGTAACCCAGTGTATTTTCTTAAGATCAGTGTGCAACCCATTAGCCACTTGCAACCATTCAAGAAGCCGAGCTTGGGAATTTAATTCTTCAACCGAAGAGATATAAGCTTGATTGACGGTTAATAAGCGAGTGTAATGGGTTGCCAATTTATGCAGGAAAAAGGCAATTTGTGCATTCCCAGTCACGCAAGACCAGGAATCTTGACTGGACCATTGAGAATTTAAAGTGCCAGCCAGTCCCAAGAAGGGAGTTGAGGAAGATTGTTTAAGAGCATAGTAACGGTGGCACAGATGATGAGCCGCTTGTTGCAGTGAATGCAAGGCGGTGGCTCGATCAAATTGCACCTCATCCAGTAAACAGATTTCTAACAGTCCCTGCAGAGTGTAACCGATCAAATGTGTCCAAGGCTCGGCAACGGCTAGATTTTGGGAAGCAAACCAGCCATTGGGATGGGCTTGACTCAATACCCACTGAATGGCACGTTGGGCAGCTTGGCGATAGCCGGGATATTGAGTGCAGGCAAACAATTCTAACAGGGACCAAGCCACTCTGATTTTATAACTTTTGGGCCCATTGAAAGTGCTTTTTGTCCACTTGCCATCGCTGTCTTGTTGCGCAACAATCCAGTGACCTGCCAATTCAGCCGCAGTTAGATAACGTGGCTCTTGGGTTTCTCGATAAAGTGCCAACCAACCCAGGATCACTTGACTGGTATTGAACACCCTAGGCCTGTGTCCATAGACCCCTAAAGGTTCTCCAACTCCTCCATCTGGCCACTGAATCTCTATTTCCCAATTTCCCATCTCCACTGCCGATGCTCGATATTCTTCTTTTCCAGTTAAATGGGCATAGGCTAAGAATGTGGGAATGATATAACCTGTGGTTTCTGGATAAGCTACCCCCCATTCTTGTTGCTGCAAGTTATAAGTGGCAGCCACTCCTCCATTGCCAGTTACCTGTTGGGCTCTTCTCAGCCAGTGCATACAAGCCTGTAAATGTTCCCGATCAGAAAGGACTGGATTTTGATAGGTTTTCAGGGAAGCCAGTAGCGGATGAGCCATTTTGGAGAGGGGGGATTTTGTTGGGGAATTGATGAGCGCGGTTAGAGCCTGTTGAATTTTCAAATCTTGGGAATGTCGTTGTAAATAAGTTTGATACAGTTGACTGGCCTCTGCATCCTTTTGTAAATGAATCAGAATTTCACCGGCCATGAGCACAGCTTCACGATCATCCGGATGCTCTGTTAACGATTTGAGCAAATATTGCCAAGCCTTTTGGGACCGGCCTGTTTTCCACAATTCCCGTGCCATTTGCAAGTCGGTACCAGAAGGAGGCAAATCAGTGAGAGAGGGGGAATTGAGCCGGGTTTCTTGATCGGGCACAGGATGAGCAGGGCTTGCTGGAAGCGCAACAGTGATCTCATTTTTGGAGGGCTTGTTGGCTTCTAAGAAAAACATTTGCTCTGGACGATTGTCAATTTTATCAATGTCAGGCAGTTGACTTTCCAAGTAGTTTTTTTGTTGAATCTGAACAAAACCAGCTTTGTGAAATAATAAACTTAAAGTTTCAAAATCATAGACATACTGACAATGTTTATTACCCGCAGTGGGAAAGCCATAGAAGAAAGCATTGAGTTTGTCAGCCAAAGTTTCTCCAGGAAAACGCTCTTGACCAGAAGCCAATTTTTGTCGATAAAAGGCATCATCTCGCTGCAAATATTTTTGAGTCAAAATGCGCAAGTCTTGACTGGCAAATCGAGTCAATCCCCCGGGTTTTAACACTCTGAACACTTCTTGGATAAGGATTTGAGCCCGTTCCCTGGTGAAATAGTTGATCACAGAAATACAGACTAAACTGTCCACACTGTCATCTGGAAATGGCAAATTGTCCCGTTCAAGATCCAATACAATATCAGCTTGGGCATGAATATCCACATTCCAATATCCTGGCAATTGAATGTTGCCACTGCCAAGATTGATTCGTCGATGTGGAGAAGGAAGTTGCAAAGGTGAATTCATAAACAAGTCTCACTGGATAAGAAATGTTTAAGGATACAGGATTTTACGCATTTTGTCAAAATAGAAACTGTGACCAATCTTGTTGAATCAAGAGCGCTCAGTCAATGGGTACTCCGATTCGGAAAATCTTTGTTGATAAGCGTTGAAAACTGTTGGGCTGAAAACCACAAAGTAAACCGTGTCTATCCCTGATTTCTCTTGAGTCCGGCTTACCACAGTTTCCACGGCAATTCGACTGGCTTCCGCCAAGGGATAGCCATACACTCCACAACTGATTGCAGGAAAGGCAATGCTTTTAATACAATGGGCCCAAGCCAATTCTAAACTTTGTTGATAACAACTGGCCAGCAAAGCGGCCTCTCCACTCTGTCCCCCCCGCCAAATAGGTCCTACGGTGTGAATTACAAAACGTGCAGGTAACTGATAACCCTGAGTAATTTTGGCTTGACCTGTGGCACAGCCCCTCAAACTCCGGCATTCTGCCAACAATTTTGGTCCGGCAGCACGGTGAATTGCCCCATCCACGCCACCTCCTCCTAACAAGGATTCATTGGCTGCATTGACAATGGCATCCATGGACAACTGAGTAATATCCTTTTCAATTAACTGATAATTTGTTGACATACCATGATAATTCCTGTAATTACTGCATTAACTCCAGTATTTCTCATCATCCTTTTGGGCTATGTATTCAAACGCCTCCAATTTCCAGGAGACGCATTCTGGCCACTAATGGAGAAAGTCACCTACTTTGTACTATTTCCAGCCCTGCTGATCGACAATCTGATCTCTGCCAGTCCCCTTCAAAATCTAACGGTGCTGTCTATGGGACTTGCCCTTTTGAGCACTGTGTTGCTCATGTCGGGACTGTTAATCATTTCTCAACCTTGGCTACCGGTTAGCGGTCCCACATTCACCTCTATTTTTCAAGGCGCCATTCGCTTTAACGGTTACATTGGCATCGCCATCGCCCTGGCCCTTCACGGTGCCCCTGGCGTTACCCTGTCTGCTCTTGCCATAGCGGCCATGGTGCCAGTCATCAACGTACTTTGTGTCACAGTTCTCGCTCACTATGCCAGCCATGAACGCATGCGTTGGCAAGCCATTCTCCAAGCACTTACCCGTAACCCATTGATTTTAGGCTGTTTAACTGGAATTATTTTAAATCTGACTCAAATTCCCATTCCTCATGCCCTGCGAGAAACTACAGATATTTTGGGCCGCGCTGCCCTCCCTTTTGGATTGTTGGCCATTGGGGCAGGTCTACAATTTCGTCTGGTCTCTGAAGATCATTGGGGACTGCTGATCAGCAGCGCGGTCAAACTCCTCATATTCCCCATTCTGGTCAAACTATTCTGTCAATTTTGGCAACTTGACCCTCAAACCACCCATGTGGCAGTTATTTTTGCCGCTGTGCCCACGGCCAGCTCTGGCTACATTCTGGCCCGACAAATGGGTGGCAATGCCAGTTTGATGGCCAATATTATCACAGCCCAAACCCTATTGGCAATGTTGACTTTACCCATTGCCCTTACCCTTTGAATAATCTATCTATTTTCTAATCTGAACAGGAGCTATCATGACCGAAAATCCCTCCAATATGGACAAATTGCGCGCTTTTTTCAAACTCAGTTGGGAAAAACTGTTGACTTATGGGGAACGATTTAAACAACACAGCCCCGAAAAACGATTCTTGATCAGCATTGCTGGCATGCTGGTTTTTTTGATCTTACTGAGTTTTTGGTGGGGACGCTATCCGGGTCAATTGGACCTCCAGTCATTGGCAGAAGATAAGGTGGAAGACTATGAAGAAAAAATGGTCGTTGGATATTTGACCACCAATACCTTGATTGAAGTAGCTAACACTTTGCTTGATAAATCAGGAGGTTATTTACACAATGACTTATTGCCACCCTCCTTATTCATGGATGATATGCCCAGTTGGGAATTGGGAGTGTTGCAACAAATTCGTGACTTGACCAAGGCCTTGCGCAATGATATCAGCCGTTCCCGAACTCAATCCAGTGAAGATCAAGATTTGGCCAAGGCAGATTCCAAATTCAATGTCGATCCCAATTCCTGGTTTTGGCCAACCCCAGAACGGGAATATCGAGAAGGTATTGAAAAAGTGGAAAATTATCTACATCGATTGGCTGATCCCACTCATCGAAATGCCCAATTTTTTGCTCGGGCCGATAATTTACGAGATTGGTTGGGAGAAGTGATCAAACGGTTGGGCAGTTTGTCTCAACGTCTCAGTGACAGTGTGGGACAACAGCGTCAAAATACTGACTTGGCTGGAGATAAAAATGCCCGACAATCCACAGACACTGCCCAAACGATAACCGCTCAGACGCCTTGGTCTCAAATAGACAATATATTTTTTGAAACTCGAGGGAATTGTTGGGCCTTGATTCACTTTCTTAAGGCTATTGAAGTGGATTTTAAGGATGTGTTAGAAACGCGTAATGCTTTGATTTTGGTGAGACAAATTATTATGGAATTGGAATCTACCCAGAAAACAGTTTGGAGTCCCTTGATTTTAAACGGATCAGAATTTGGACTGTTCGCGAATCATTCTCTGGTTTTATCTTCCTATGTATCTCGAGCCAACACGGGTTTGATTGAATTGTACAGTTTATTGGAACGTGGCTAAGGAATAGAGCGTCTGTACCGAGATTTTCAGAATAGATTTGGAGTATTTTGTAAGTGAATTTTAATTCGGAGCACCCACCCAAAACTATTCAGAATAGCTAGACAGTGTCGTTGGTTAGGCTGAAGAGCCATAGGTTGGAGTGGAGGTTTTAGCCGGTGGGTTGGAGTGGAGGCTTTAGCCGGTAGATTGGAGTGGAGGCTTTAGCCGGTGGGTTGGATTGGAGGTTTTAGCCGGTGGGTTGGAGTGGAGGCTTTAGCCGGTGGGTTGGAGTGGAGGCTTTAGCCGGTGGGTTGGAGTGGAGGCTTTAGCCGGTAGGTTGGAGTGGAGGCTTTAGCCGGTGGGTTGGAGTGGAGGCTTTAGCCGGTCAGCCGTAGGCATCACCCCACATATACAAGTTGCAAGGGACTACCATTGGCCGGCTAAAGCCTCCACTCCAAGGGACTACCATTAGCCGGCTAAAGCCTCCACTCCAAGGGCTTACCACTGGCCGGCTAAAGCCTCCACTCCAAGG
>DYNP01000042.1 GCA_020721005.1 Thiomargarita sp. | reverse complement strand
CAAACAAAGATCGCTCCATAAGAGCCAACACACATTCGAAAACACATAAGGAACACATCATGTCAAAAATCGCAATCACTACTCCAATCGGAGAATTCCAATACGCGTTCATCACTCGCCCACGCGATAGCCTTAGCGGGGTAAGCCAATACTCCATCAATGTTATCCTAACCCCTGATGATGCTCAGCCACTCATTGACACCATAGCATCACTATGGAAAGATAGCGGCATAAAAAAGAACCCAAAGAGTTTTGGCTATAAAACGCTAGATGATGGTAACATTAACTTCACTTTCAAAACAGGAGCCATGCTCAAAGACGGAAGCAGAGGATCTGTCGGGGTGTACGATAGCAAAGGGGCTAAGGTAGATCTAAAAGACACCCTTATAGGGAACGGTAGCAAAGGCAGGGTTAAGGGTCAAGCGGCTATCTACGACGCACAAACTGGCTCAGGCGTGACACTATACCTAGGCTCCATACAAATCACCAAGTTGGTTAAGTACGAAGGAGGCAGCGGCTTTGATGCTGTCGAGGGTGAATACACCGTAGGAGATGACTTCTCAGGGGCGGAACTGGATGATGCTCCGTTCGTACCGGATGCGAAGCCGATAAAGTTCTAAGATGCATCGCATCAGACCAAGCTCGCTATCGAGCTATCTGCATTGCCCACGGCGTTATGCTGAGGTTGCAATCAACAAACTGCCCTCTTGGGGATCATTCCAAACGGTAAGAGGCACCGGCGTGCACGCAGGTGCAGAGTCTATCTGGACGGAAGCAATCGCTAAAGACTCAAAAGCGTTTAACTTATCTACAGCGCAGGACGCGGCAAGAGATAAGGTTAAAAAGACACTTGAGAGCGAAGATATTCGTTTCGATAAAGATGACTTCACACAAACGCCTGACAGTCTAATAGATGATACCGTGTCCGGTGTAAAGTCGTATGTGTCTCTTGCAGATAGTATTGAGATACCACAGATGGTTGAGAAGTTCTTAAGCTTTGATATTGGAGATGACTTTGAGATCGCTGGAACAGTTGACTTTATAGCTAAAGATGGAACAATATCCGATATAAAAACATCATCAAAAAAGAGCACACCTCAGCAACACATAGCACAACTGGGAGTCTATCGCCGTTTGGCACAACTCAATGGCATAGAGAGCCCTAGCAAGTCATTTGGTATACAAAACATCGCCTTCACATCCAAAGCGGTTACGGGATACCTTCTTGAAGCCAAACACGATATGAATATGGTGAGCTATCTTGTGGATCAGATCAAGACGCGCACGCAGCTAGTGCTCCAAAACGAGCTTGAGATTGATCTCTATTTTCCGACAAATCCAAGCAGCTATCTATGTGCAGAAAAGTATTGCCCTTTTTGGGCTCAATGCGACGCAGTAAAAGGCAGGAGATGATGCTAGAGTATCTCCCACATCAGATAAAAATGAGTGATAGGGTACTTGATAAAGTTCGCAGGTATGGTTTTGCTATCCTAGCAGCAGAGGAGCGCACCGGAAAAACTGGAGCTTTCATCCGCGCGGTTGAGCTATCCTCTGCCTACACCTGTCTCATCGTCACCAAGAAGGCTGCAATATCCGGCATACAAGATCAGATCGCATCCTTCAGTGCTATCAAAAAATATACGGTGACAAACTACCAATCCCTCCATAAGCTTACCAATATAGATTTTGATGTAATCATCTTGGACGAATTTCATCAGGGCGTGTGCTCATATCCTAAACCATCCGAGACCTTTAAGGCTCTCAAGCCAATCTGTACCGGTAAGCCTATCATATTTGTATCTGCCACCCCGTTCTCAGAGACATACTCTCAAGCATATCACGCGCTTGCACTATCCGATTATAGCCCGTTTTTAGAGCATAAGAACTTCTACTCCTTTCATAGGGCTCTTGGCGTTGAGTGCAGCGTCTACTTCAATGGTAGAAGCGTCCAGCAGTATCATCTCACCAAAGATTTAAAGCCGATGCTGTCACCCTTTATGATCTCAATGACACGAGCTCAGATAGGATTTGAGCACGAACCAACTGATAGACTGCATACTGTTGCGTTAGACTCTAAAACAAAAGCAAGGATAAGTGAGCTAAAAAAAGATAAGGTGATAGAACATCTTAAGGTTGAAGTACTCTCTATGATGAGCGAGATGGTATCTGTCCACATGCTAGCAGGCGGGGGCATCCTTAAGGATGATGAGTATATTGAGCTTAGCAGCGAGAAAATAGATTATATCCATGAGTACTTCAACCCCAAAACGACGGCTATAATGGCTCACTACAAAGCAGAGCAGGAACGCCTTGGTAGGATATTCCCAAATGTATTTAGCTCAACCGCGCAAGCTGAAGGGGTGGATCTATCTCATTTTGATAATCTTGTAATCTATAGTCAAAACTTCAGCACATCAAAATTCACACAACGCCGCGCGCGTCAAGCAAGAATAGACAGAGCAACGCCAATAGTCGTTCACTTCCTCCTAGCAGATTATGGGCTTGATGCAAAGCTCTATGATGCCGTTGCAAAGAAGAAGAGCAACTTTACCGCGCGCGTATATGGTGATCTTTTTGCTTGAGTCTAAAATACAAAAAAAGATACTCGACTACCTCGACTCAAAAGGTTATCTCACCGTTAAAATTATTCAATGCAACAAAAGGGGGGTGAGTGATATTTTATCCTGCTCACCATCTGGGCAGTTCGTAGCCATAGAGGTAAAGTCTCAGACTGGAGTTGTCTCGCCACTCCAGTCAAGCTTTATAGCGAAGGTGATTCAAAATGGTGGGATTGGTTTTGTGGCGAGATCAGTTGAGGATGTTGAGTTGG
>DYNP01000013.1 GCA_020721005.1 Thiomargarita sp. | reverse complement strand
TTATAGACCGCGACGCGGTCAAGACTGCATTCCCAAGTGACACTTGGGAACGAGAGAACGATTGCGTCCCATTGTTTTTGCACCTGTTATTTTTTTATAGACCGCGACGCGGTCAAGACTGCATTCCCAAGTGACACTTGGGAACGAGAGAAACGAGATAACGAGGTAAATGATTTAATTTTCTATAACAGCCAAAATCTCCTCCAAATGCTGCGCCTTGAGTTTTTCAGCCACCCGTTGCGGCTGTTGTTGATGAATGCGGGCCAGGCTTTCTAAAGCAATTCCCAAGCTGTATTCATCTTTAAATTCAGCAAGAATCACAACCGCTTGGATAAGATAATCAATGGCTTGTTCCCATTGTTCCTGCTCCTCCGCCAAGATGCCTAACTGGCCATAAGTGCTAGCCTGCTCATAGCGGTCATTGAGTTCAATCTGAATGTCAAGGGCTTTTTTATAGCAATCAATCGCTTCTTCCCACTGCTCTTGCTCTTGGGCTACGATGCCTAAGTGGTGATAAGTGCCAGCCTGCTCATAGCGCTTATTTAACTCAATAAAAGTGGCAAGGGCTTGTTGATAGTAAGTATTCGCCTGTTCCCACTGCCGTTGCCCTTGGGCTACGATGCCTAAGTGGTGATAAGTGCCAGCCTGCTCATAGCGCTTATTTAACTCAATAAAAGTGGCAAGGGCTTGTTGATAGTAAGTATTCGCCTGTTCCCACTGCCGTTGCCCTTGGGCTACTCTGCCTAACTGGTGATAAGTGCTGGCCTGGCTATAGCGGTCATTGAATTCAATCTTAATGGCAAGGGCTTGTTGATAGTAAGTATTCGCTTGTTCCCACTGCCGTTGCTCTTGGGCTACCATGCCTAACTGGTGATAGGTACTGGCTTGGTTAGAGCGATCACTGAATTCAATAAAAATGTCAAAGGCTTGTTGATAGTAGGTATTTGCTTGTTTCCACTGCCGTTGCTCTTGGGCTATTGCGCCCAAGTTGTGATAAGTTTGGGCTTGGCTAGAGCGATCCTTGAATTCAATCTGAATGTCAAGGGCTTGTTGATAGTAAGTATTCGCTTGTTCCCAGTGCCGTTGCTCTTGGGCTACGTTGCCTAACTGGTGATAAATACCTGCAATGAGTGGTTTTTCACCTGCCGATTGCGCAATAGTTAATGCTTTCTGATAGGCTGTTTCTGCGCTTGCATAGTGTTGACTTTGCAAAAAACGCTTTGCAATATCGCCAATCACAGCCATCAATTCCCGACCCAACTGCCCTGCGAGTTTCTCGGCGGGATAGTTCTCCAATTGTGCCAATACTTTTTGTCCAAATTCCAAACATTGCGTATGGTTTTGAGTGGCATCGAAGTATTTGGATAAAGCTGAACAAGGGTTGGCGATAGAACTTTGGGCAGCCAATGCCAATTGTACGGCTTGAGTCAAATTTTCAAACTCAATCCTTGCAAGCCATTGACCCACTTGTTTTTGTTGTGGCTCTTTGGATTGTTGCAGTTGAAAGATTTCCCACCCCACTTCTTCATAATACAAACGAAACGCAGTTTCAATGGCGGACCTTAATGCGGCTTTGTCCTGTAATTGCGTTTGCAAAAAGTAGGGGAGGGTGGGCTGAATGGTTAAATACACTGGAATGTCATGCTGCCCCAACAATCCCCAATTTTTTGCTTCTTGTAAAACAGATTCCCATTTATCAAAGGCCAATTGGGCGAGGGCGGGTTGTTGTTGTAAAAATTGGGTGTAAAAACTTAACCCCTTAATATTAATCGCCCCCACAAATGGCGCGAGACAGAGTAACAATTGTTGGGCATCGGGAGATAAATTGCTGTGTGAATACTCAATGCAGCGCAAAATGCTTTGGGTTTTATCGGGGCTATTTAGGTCAATGGCTTGGTCGCCCGTAGTCAGTGCAGTTAAAACTTCGCCAGGAGTGCTGTGGCTTAAATTTTTCAACACCACTTGCAAGGCTAAGGGATAGCCTGCCAAGAGCTTTAATAATTTTATAAAATCAGCTGGTTTTGCATATTCGCGTTTGATCTGGTGTTGGGTCAAAATAGTATCGACCAACTGCGAGGCGGCTTCAGCATCCAAGCCTTGTAAAATATGCCGATGGTGCGCAAATGTCCCTGCCGCTAACCAAGCCTCCTCACCACGCGACCCCAACAATACCAACGTGTTACCGCCGACCAATTCGCGTAAAAACGCCTGTAAATTCTGTTGCTCTGCTTGAGTTAAGACATTTTGAATCGCCAAGGCAGCCCCGGTAATGGATTCCAAATTGTCCAAGATCAACAAATGTCGTTCAGCGCGTAAAGCCTGGGCTAATTTCTTCTGTTGAGCGGCTTCGCTAAGAGCCTGAAAAGACTCTTGATATTTTTTCTCGCCCCACAACTGAATGGCAATGTCACGCATGAATTGTTGACGAGTCCAGGCCTTTTCATCATAACCAAAATAAAACACTGTGTTGACAAAATGCGTTGTTTGCCACCACGCGCCCAAATGTTTTAATAAGGTGGTTTTGCCAGCTCCCCCCATACCTTGAATTAACAACAGGTTATGCTGCAAAATCTGCGTTTCAATTTCCAAAATATCCAAATCCCGCCCAAAAAAGCCATAAGTGGTATTTGGCTCTGGGAAACGCTGCGCATCAGATTCCCAAAAACGGTTTTCTTCTTCTGGCGTAAACTCACGCAAGGGAAATTCTACTTGTGTTGTACTCTGATACGCCACCGGCAATAACCAATCTTCCAATTGAATTTGTTGATTATAATAGGCTTGTCGTTCTTTTTGATGATACAATTCAAGGCGCGCTCGTCGAATGGCTGCTGTCAATGGCTGTTTTTGAAATAATTGCTCATACAAATGTTGCATAAACAATTTTGCCGCGCTGACCGTTACTGAATAAGCCATGCCAACAACGGCTTGCGGGCCTGCTTGCATCAAATAACTGGCCAAACTGGTTTCAGAGCTGGTATTTTCTTGTTGTGCCGATTGACAAGCGTTTAATAACACCACTGGAATACCGTGTTGAAATAACAAGTCAGTTAAGGTTTTTGCGCCAATGGGTGCAGCTCTGCCGGTTTGCTCATGTTGCAGAAAAATAAAGGCTTGTTTGCCCTCAAAAGGCTGCAATTCACTGCGTCCATAATCAAAAGTCATGCGTCCAGCAGTTTCCACTTGTTGCGTGGTTGCGTAATCCAGCACGGCCCCATGCACATCAAAATGTACGATATGATAAAAGCCTCTGCCTTTTTGGGCATTCACAGTGTCCAAATGTTGCGTTAATGCTTGAAACGTGGCGGGGCGTAAAATATCAAACTGCACTTTTAATTTGGCTGTGCGCACCATGTTGACTAAGGGCGCAGAAATGGTGCGATAAGCCACATCATGACGCCCATTCGGACGTGCCACCACCAGCAACACATTTAAGGTGGGCGAAATTTGCGGAGTAATTGGTTGATAAGCGGCATTAAAATGCGAAGGTTTGCGCACAATCACATGTTCAAGCGCAAATGGTTGAGGATGCTTGGGATCTTTTAAACTTTCCCAATGCAGGGCATGAAAAGCCGGACTGCCAAAAATTTCCAGGGTAAATCCCGTTTTCAATGCGTCTCGGTAATCACTGTAAGCATCGTAAGCATCGGGGGCTTGAAAAACTTGTTGAAACAAGTCTTGACCGTAATTCTTAATACTGTTGCCGACTTGTTCAAACCGAACGGTTTCTGTGAAAGGAAAAGCCAAATATTTCTCAAAATACCAGGCTAAATGACTTTCTTCGTTGGCATCAAAAGGCGGAGTAATGGTGATTTGATAACGGCGATGATGATTAAAGGCCAACTCAGCCGTAAAACCATGGTCCGTTGACGACCGTTCAGTAATGGTAATGAGTGTGGGGGGCATAGGGTTAGTCCTGTTGTTTAGCCACTACAATCCACAGCGATTCTCCGCCGCTTGTTTTGGTCTCGATCAGTTCAAATTCAGGAGAATGAATTTTTCCCTCTTTTTTAAGTTTTTGCTGTAAGTACTCTTTTATGTAATCTACAATCACATCTTTTATAACATCTCCCAGCATTGCTCCAAAAAAAACCAATGCCGCCGTTGCCCACGTAGGAATATCGTAGGTTGCCGCATTTTGCGGAGTCTGCACTTGTGCGACAGCCTGCGCCCGTAATTGTGGGTTATTGTTCCAAAAATTGGCAAAATCCTGCGGATCAATTTGCAATTCCGGCGAAAAAACCAAGCTAAAATTGGACATAGACAATTCCTTCAGTGTTTAAATACAATTAGAAACTTTTACACGAATAATTATAGTTTATCACATCATAATCACTCTGATGGTAGGGTGGGCAAATAAAAGGAGTTTGCACATTCTACAGCATTTTAGACGGAATATAAGCTTTAGCCGGAGTGGAGGCTTTAGCCGGCCGGCGGTTTGCAATTTGAGTGTGGGGGTAATACCTACCGCTGGCCGGCTAAAGCCTCCACTCCAATGTACTTTCTAAAGCCTCCACTCCACCGTGCCTTATTTAGTGGCAGATAATGGTAGAGTGGGCAACCACTTTATCATTGCCCAAATTGATTTTTAACAATGGGAAAATGAGGATAATCCTACTTTTTGGCGTTTCTCTTTGGGATAACGCAGGTCGTTGGGATCGAGAAAGTCGATCAAATCCACTAGACCATGTTGTAGGCCAATCAGTTTGTTGCGGTGTTGTTCGACATCGTTGGCCAAGACCCGAAGTTGGAGACGAAGTGGCTCAAACCAGTATTGGAAATGGGGATCGGTGGTTTCTATGAATCGAGCATACCCCATACAATGACTACCTTTCGGAGTTTGGATCAGCATTTTTTCGCCAATGGCTCTTTGTTCTCCTCTGAAAATACGCAGCATCTTACCCAACTTGGAATCTAGGAATAAGTTGCAGATCTGGTCTTGCAAGCGGGTCAACTCTTTGGTGGTTTCCAATTCTCCAAGGTCCAAAAATTGGATTTCTTGACGAATGATTTCTGACCAGCCTAGGTATTGAGCAATCACGTAAAGAGTATTTTCAATTGCATATTGTTGTTCCCTAACATCTCCTTGCTCATAAAATAGGCGCATGAAATTAAGTTGTAGGATGTTGAATAGGCGTCCTTGCAGTTCATAAGCAGCATTGATCAGAGGTTCTCTATACTTTGAAAGTAGAGCTTCTAATTCTTGTTTTTTCAATTTGGCATCGCGTTTTTCCTCCAGTTCAATTTGTAATTTGGCAATTTGCATTTTTCCCCATAGGGTGAAAATGGAGGCCATGAGGGAAAATAATACGGATATCAGGGCTACTGTCATTTCGGCGTTCAATTCAAACATGTTTAATAATCCTTATCACAGGGGGGATGTTACAGTTGGGTTGTAACTGGTTGTAAATTGACAAATAAATGCCTTGGTTAAGTTTGGGGTTTAGATTGTTGCCTTAAGTGTTTGAAATAATCAACTTGGATGATTTTGGGTTGCAAGGGACGATAGAGTATGTTTTTGAGGGAGCTTAAAGAGGGAATATGAAAAGAGGGGGGAGATTGGTCTTTTTGTTCCCAAATATTTTTTTCAGGGGAACAGGTAACATGGGAACTCAGTACGGGTAAAAAAAGGGTCGAGGCAGATCGATTGTTTTGGGTTAAAAAAGTGAGATGAGAATAGGTAAGCTTTGAGGGGTGAGAATTGTTGGAGGAAAGGGGAATGATTTATCTGAGATTGAGGGCTGGCAGTGGATTCATAGTTTGATGGTGAGGGGGGGAATTCGGGGACTATTCATGTCTGCCAGCAGTTATTTGTTCTTCTTAGAAATTTCAGAAAATGTTAGGTTTTGTCTATTTGGTAGACATTAACACGGGCTGGGGGTAGGTTGCCCCACACGATTTTGTGGGCCACACGTTTAAAATGGTGAGGTAAATGTTCTTTCATTCCCATCAAGTCGTAAGTGTATTGCAGGAATAATCCATCCTCTGGAAGTAATAGTTCTACTTGTTTGATGATGCCATGAACAATGCGTTCAGGAAGACTCCGAAAAGGTAAACCGCAGATGATGGCAGCAATCTTATCTTGAGAATCTCCTATAAAATCTTTTAGATGGAGGGCATCTCCTTCAATAATTTTGAGTTGTGGAAAGCGATTTTGTAGGTAGGCTGAAAGTTGGCTTGATTTTTCAATGGCTAACAATTGTTCCGGAGGCAGCCCATTTTTCAAGAGAGCTTCAGTGATAATACCAGTGCCAGCGCCCAGTTCGATGACCAAACCTTGATGATTAGGGACCATTTTGGCCACTGCTTCTGAGAGGCGGCGGGAACTGGGGCAGGCTGCGCCTACCCCTCGAGGATTTTGTAAGACTTCGCGGGCAAATAGCAAGAGGGGCATACTTTTAGCGTCTAAATTATTGAATTGCCAGCGAGTTATTTTTTCTTGATCGGGAGATGCGGGATTTTGAGAACGACCGGCATTCATCACTCGATTTACTGATTGAAATACCAATTCTTGGGCTTTGATGATTTTGCGTTGTATCACTTTACAGTTTATCCTTAATTTTTCTTGCTGGAGGTAACTGACTGTAGGGTTGCTAGGGAAGGGTGGGCACTGCAGGTTAAGGCTGTCACCCCTATAGAGTATTTATAAATTCGTCAGTAGAGTGAGAGCACTTTTTTATTGCAAGGTGCTGAAGTTGCAGTTGATTCCTTTCTGAAGGGATTTAACTGGTTTATACTATCACGAATTTCAACTATTTCGCAAGCCTAGCTGGAAGGATCAGGGTTTAAAATCCCGTGAGGGTCAAATTGATATTTAAGGCGTTGTTGAAGGCGTTGTAATGTTTCGGGGATTGGAGAATTAAAGGGAAATGGAGGGGGAGTGGTTGCTCTAAATAAAATGGCTTGTCCCCCAAATTTGTGCACTGTGGAATGGATAAAAGAGGGAGAAAGGTCACTGTATAACCAACGCAATTGTCCTCCCCATTCTATCAGTTGAGATCCAGATAACTCTAAAAAGGGAGTGGCAAAAGGTAAGGATATTCTCCACAAAGGACGGTCTTGGCTGAAAAAGGGTAATTTTTGCTCACGTAGGTTTTGCCAAAAGGCGTTGGATTCCGTTAAAGATTCTCCTCTCATGGTACGGAGTTGATTTTGAATACGGATACCGGAATATCTGATCCATACCCTTTCTTGAGTACAGGCAGTGGCGGTGATCAAGGGAGATTGGTTATGTTCTAAGTAGTCTAATCCTTCTTTTAAGGAAGATACTTCAAAGCTTAAGGTGGTAGTTTCCGGGGGCTGTGGAAGTACTTTACAAGAAATGGTGAGTAATACCCCAAATTTGCCTAAACTGCCGACCATGAGTCGAGAAATGTCGTAACCGGCAACATTTTTCATGACTTGCCCCCCAAAACGCAAGAGTTCGCCACGACCGTTTAAGCAGGTAATTCCCAGAATAAAATCTCTGACTGCCCCCAAATAGGGTCTGGCAGGTCCAGATAGGCCGGCGGCAAAACAACCTCCCCAAGTGGCTTGTTGACCAAAGTGGGGAGGTTCAAAGCCCAAGTGTTGTCCCTGTTCAGCCAAGGTTTGCTCTATAAGAGTAAGAGAAGTGCCGGCTTTGGCAGTGATTACCAGCTCAGTGGGGGAGTAATCTGTCAAGCCTGTATGATGGTTTGTGGAAAGAGGAGTGGCTGTAGAGGTACAGCGATATTGAGTATAAAAATGTTTGCTTTGTCCGCCGATAATGTTGATTGGAGTTTTGGAGGAAAAAGCGGAGTAAACTTGGGATTGTAGGTCTGTGAACACAGATTCATCCTAGGATGGGGAAGTCCGGAGGGTGGGTTTTGCCCATGGGTTTGGAACTGATTATACCTTAAAAAGGTAATTTAGGGGCAAGAGGGGGGCGGGCAAAGCCTTTTTTTATGTTGCCCAGTACTCGATGGTCAGTGAGCAATAGACCTCTTGCAAAAGTAAATGATGTGATACGAAAAAATAAAAAGGAAATCTCCGTTGGAGTGGAATTGGAGTGGAGGCTTTGTTCGGAGTGGAGGTTCTAGAAGGTACGTTGGAGTGGAAGTCCTAGAAGGTACGTTGGAGTGGAGGCTTTAGCCGGTCAGTGGTAGGACCTTACAATTTGTGTCTGTGGGGTGATGCCTACCACTGACCGGCTAAAGCCTCCACTCCAACTGTCTTAACTGAGGGGTAATTCTCGTTTTTTTATGATCACATACTTTTGCAAGAGGTCTAATGAGCTAAAATTATCCGCCCTACTTGGCTTTTTTGGCACCGAAAAACCTGTCAGGTCTTGAAGACTTGACAGGTTTAAGTGGTCATTTCAATGGATGACAGGCCCCAATCCTTGTTTTATTTAAGGAAGGACGGAGGTGAACGTTCCTCGCCTACAGCAAGCAGAGTCCATACTCCGATAAAGATCGAAAGGCTATTTGGGGCTTAGATGTACAAACAAATATCTGATTGTCCTGCAAATTCAAAGAAGGTGGCTGCTCCACCGTATTCTATACCACTAATAAAGTCAGCCGTATTGAACTCAAATAGATCAACCGTCATTTGACAGGCAATTAATTTGACTTCTGCTTCTACGCAGAGACTGCGCAGTTCTTCGACACTCGCCACCCCTTTTTTCTTCATGGTTTTCTTCATCATACTGGACATGAAGGCTTGCATACCCGGCAAGGCTTGCATGAAGACTGGCACTGGCATAGGCATGGGCATGGCCGGATTTCCCAGGGAACTTACTTGTAAATTCAAGTTTTTACGCAATAGCTGCAGACCGTAAAAGGTGAAAAAGATCTGGGTTTCATAGCCTAAAGCCGCAGCTGTAGAGGCTAAAATGAAGGGGGGATAAGCCCAGTCTAGGGAACCTTTGGTGGCAATAATTGCCAATTTTTTTTCATCCATCATCATCACTCCCGTGGTTTAAATTACTTCTTTTTGATTAAGAAATAATATTTTCCGCCTTCCTCTTTGGAGGAAAGCAGTTCATTGCCGGTTTGTCTGGCAAATGCATCAAAGTCCTTGACGGAACCGGGGTCAGTCGCGATAATCTGCAGAATTTTGCCACTTTCCATCCCGCCCAAGGCTTTTTTAGCTCTTAAAATAGGTAGGGGACAATTTAAGCCAGATGCATCCAATTCTTCATCAAAGTGTGCCATAGAAAAACCTCCAAATTAAGTCAGTTGATAGGAGAGCAACCACTCCCAAAATTAAACAAGGTAGTTCACTAAAAAGGACTTTAGAAAACCAGTCTATTCTTATAAACTAATTTAAAATAGACAGTGCAAGCATACTATAAAAAAATAAGAAGGTGCAAGGTCAATTGTTGAGACAAGATGGATTTTTAGATAGGACGGGCAGATTTTCACGAAGTGGAATCTTCTCAGCTTGGGCGTAGCCGTGCCAAAAATCACCGTATCTGGTCAGAGAGGGGATTTTTATCCTAACAGAGACAATGGTAAGCTGGGTACATAAAAGGATGTTTCTCCTACTTCAAAATGTTACCCCACCCCTACTTTTTTTACCTCGTCATCAAATATAACGACCTTGTCCTGAAACTGGTCTGGCCTATTAGATCTCTTACAAATGAGAGTTGCTCCTCAGTTAAGATACGTTGGAGTGGAGGCTTTAGCCGGTCAGCCGTAGGCATCCTCCCCCACATACACAAATTACAAGGACCTACCGCTGGCCGGCTAAAGCCTCCACTCCAATGTGCCGGCTAGGGCCTCCACTCCAATGTACCGGCTAAAACCTCCACTCCAATGTACCGGCTAAAGCCTCTACTCCAATGTACCGGCTAAAGCCTCCACTCCAGTGTACCGGCTAAAGCCTCTACTCCAACTCTACTCCAACTCTACTCCAACGGGGATTTCCCTTTTACTTTTTCGTATCTCATCCTTATCGCATCATTAATACTTTTAGAGGTTTATTCAAAGAGACCTTTGCAAGACTCTCCATAAATTTTTACCTCCTTGAAATGGAATCATGCAAGGGTCTCTCAAACATGTTTTACTACTTAAGAGTGTAAGAAAATGAATTTTTTACCCTTGTTTTTAAATATCCATCAACAACCTTGTTTGGTAGTTGGAGGAGGCAGTGTAGCCACTCGAAAAGTGGATCTGTTGTTGAAATCCTCAGCTAAGGTGCATATCATTGCTCCAGAACTCACCCCTCAACTGACTCAATTGCTGCATGAAGGCAAATTAACTCATCAAACCAAAACCTTTGATGCCGCAGACTTGGACCTCAACTATCGGCTGGTATTGGCTGCCACTCCGGATAAAACTGTCAATCAGCAGGTTTATACTTTGGCCCATGCGCGGGGACTGCTGGTCAATGTCGCAGATCAACCCCAACTGTGCAATTTCATACTGCCTTCCATCATCGATCGGGACCCCGTCCAAATTGCTGTCTCTACCGGAGGAGCTTCTCCAGTATTGGCTCGTTTATTACGCAGTCAGTTGGAAACTTTAATTCCAAGCAATTACGGACAGTTAGCCCGTTTTGTGGCTCAGTATCGCACTCAAGTGCAACAACAATTGCCCTCTCGGCAACGACGATCTTTTTGGGAAACAGTCCTACAAAGTCCTATTGTTGAAAGAGTATTCAGCGGACAACATACTCAAGCCAGTCAGGAATTAGAGGAGTTGCTTGCCCACACTTGTGCTCAGTCTAAATCCGCCACTGTTGGAGAAGTGTATTTAGTTGGGGGCGGACCGGGAGATCCAGATTTGCTCACTTTTCGGGCCTTACGGCTGATGCAACAAGCGGATGTTGTACTCTACGATCGACTGGTAGCGCCAGAAATTTTGAATTTGGTGAGACGGGAAGCAGAGCGGATCTATGTAGGTAAGCAACCTACGGAACATCCTGTCCCGCAACCTGAGATCAATCAACTGTTGATTCAACTGGCTAAGCAAGGTAAACGAGTATTGCGGCTTAAAGGAGGAGATCCCTTTATGTTTGGGCGGGGAGGGGAAGAAATTGAGCGTCTAATGGAGGAAGGCATTCCTTTTCAGGTGGTCCCGGGCATTACGGCAGCCATGGGAACTTCAGCCTACGCCGGCATTCCTTTAACTCATCGAGACTATGCGCAATCTTGTCTATTCGTCACTGCCCAATTCAAAGAAGGAAGTCCTCCTTTGAACTGGAAAGGCATGATACAACCCCAGCAAACTTTGGTGATTTACATGGGAGTACGTGCTTTACCAAATATTGCTCAGAACCTCATGGACAATGGACTTGCCCCTGACACACCGGCAGCTCTCATTCAAAAAGCAACCACCTCAGATCAGCGCATTCTGGTAGGCAGTATTTCCAGTCTGCCCGGTTTAGTTCAGGCTGCGGAGATCACGATGCACAGTATTATCATTATTGGAGAAGTGGTTAAATTGCACCAAAAACTGGCTTGGTTCACTCCTTTTAAAGGAGGAACAGACTGACTGGAATGGCGTGATGATTGAGAGAGTGTGCCCTCAAAATTGCCGATCTACTGAGGGATAAATGACGCTTATTTGGCATTTCCTACCGTCATTTCAATAAAAAATGGTCAATTCATAAGAAAAAATCCATCAACCCTCTTGACATTGCAATGAAAATTTTTTACACTGTGCACCGTTGAAGACATGGTTAGGCAGGATCAAGTCCGGCGGACTTTGGCGGTCCCGGCGATTCATAAAGAATGTCCTACTCTGCCTGCTTTAATGCTTCAATTAGGTTAAGCGGGATTAGCTCAGTTGGTAGAGCGCAACCTTGCCATGGTTGAGGTCGCGAGTTCGAGTCTCGTTTCCCGCTCCACCATTTTTTATCGTATTAATTTATTCATGGTTAGCCATTCACAAAGCGGGATTAGCTCAGTTGGTAGAGCGCAACCTTGCCATGGTTGAGGTCGCGAGTTCGAGTCTCGTTTCCCGCTCCACAGTTTTCTGTCGTATTAACCGTTCACAAAGCGGGATTAGCTCAGTTGGTAGAGCGCAACCTTGCCATGGTTGAGGTCGCGAGTTCGAGTCTCGTTTCCCGCTCCATTCTTCCTGTGAATTGTAAGTGCAGCTCCTTTAGTCCAGTGGTGCCCCTCCGATTCTTCAATTCCTGAGTTGGCAACCCGATTTCATTTTCCTAAAGTTGAAGAAAGATTAGGAAATATTGAACTGGAGAATTGATCACAATCACCAAACGATTTTATGGCTGAGTGGCAGAGTGGCTATGCAGCGGCCTGCAAAGCCGTTGACGTCGGTTCAATTCCGGCCTCAGCCTTTTCATATCATTAAGCCCGGGTGGCGGAATTTGGTAGACGCAAGGGACTTAAATTAATTTGAGCACTTGTTGCGAAATCAATAAGTGAATGGCGTCTAATTCGGTGAAACCTCCATTATTCTTGAATCTCCAACTGGACCTTTGAACGGCCAGGAATGTTGAATTCCCGCTTTTTGAAGTAGCCAAATTAAGGAATAACTGGCAACGCCGAGCTAAGTTGACAGTTTAATAATTCCACTCTGTTTCATTGCACAGAGGGGATGATTTCAAAGTACTACTGTCAAACAGTGTAGAGACTTTACGATGCCTACCTGACTGCTTATACTTTAAGTAAAAGGTAAAGACAAAGTCCAGACCCCAAACAAAATAACGACTCCATTTTAGAGCGTTCATGGTGGCAACGAAAGTTGTAGTGGGTAAGAAAATCCCTCGGTTTTATAACCGTACCGGTTCGAGTCCGGTCTCGGGCACCATTCTTAGGCTCTCTCAGCATTCAAGAACACGCCTTTCATGTATACTGCACATTTTGGATTGAGTGCTGCCCCTTTCTCCATCACCCCTGATCCCCAATACCTTTATCTGAGTGCTCCCCACAAGGAAGCCTTGGCTCATTTGCTTTATGGGGTAAACGAGGGACCGGGGTTTGTATTATTAACTGGAGAAGTGGGCACAGGTAAAACCACTTTGTGTCGTTGTTTAATTGAACAACTCTCAGAAAACGTGGATGTGGCCCTCATTCTCAATCCGCGTCTCACTCCTATCGAATTATTGTCCGCGCTGTTTGATGAATTGAGAATTGCCTACACAGCGCAGTTTAGTCTCAAAAATTTCATCGATACGCTTTATAGTTATCTGTTGACTGCCTATGCGGTAAAAAGGCGTACAGTTCTCATTGTAGATGAAGCGCAAAATCTGTCTACCGAAGTATTGGAACAAGTTCGCCTACTCACCAATTTGGAAACGACCAGTCAAAAACTGCTCCAAATTATCCTGGTCGGTCAACCAGAATTGCAAGTCCTGCTGGAACAAAATGATTTGCGGCAACTGGCACAACGCATCACGGCCCGTTATCATTTACCTCCCCTTCCTCCCAAAGAAACTGAAGCCTACATTGAACACCGACTAAAAATCAGCGGTGCTCAGCGTCCTCTATTCAGTAAGCCTGCTGTCAAATGGATTCATCGCTACTCTCGGGGTATCCCACGCCTGATCAATATCATCTGTGATCGAGCCCTGTTGGGAGGATATGTTAACAATAAATCTCCCATTGACAGCAAAATTATTCACAAGGCGGTCCGGGAGGTTCGGGGAGAACGTCCAAACTCTCGTAAGGGAGTTATAAACGTCGGGCTGTTCATCTTACTTTTGGGACTTGGCGGCTATGGTTGGTATTCTCTGTCCTCTTCTCTAAATCATCCTCCTCCTGCTTCAAATCCTACGGAATTGCCAGTCACGTCGTTGCCTGTTCCTCCTGCCCCAATCAAACCCTCTCTACTCTCTCTCTTGCAAAGTCCCACTGGATCAATTCCTGCCGAAGTGGCGATAAATACTTTATTTAAGCAATGGGAATTGGATTATGGGAGTCTGAGTGGAAGTACCCCTTGTGAGAGAGCCGCTACTCGAGAGTTGGCTTGTTTGTATAAGGTGGGAACTTGGATAGAATTACAAACTTTAAATCGTCCCGCCATTTTAGAACTGGTGACTGATGCAGGGACCGGACGCAAACAGGCGATCACCCTCACGGCCCTGGAAGCCGATCAGGCCACTTTGCAGTTGGGAGAAGAGTCTTTTAACCTGAAATTGTCGGAGCTGACTCCGTTTTGGTTAGGGCAATTTTCCCTTCTCTGGAAACCACCGACCTTGCCAGTCTCTTTGATCAGTCTAGGGGCTCAGGGTCCGGCAGTCCTGTGGGTAAGACAACAATTGTGGAAAGCAGAATTAAATAAGTCTCCCCCGAGTAACTTTTCAATGGTATTCGATCGCAATTTGCGTCAGAGAGTCATTGCATTTCAGCAGCAACATAACTTGGTTGCAGATGGAGTGATAGGAGAACAATCTTTATTACTGTTACAGGCCTTCTCGGAAGAAGGCCCAGTGCTGAAAAGTCGAGCTGAAGTTGAAAAAGTAGTCCCAGCAGTCCCTTAACCCCCCCTCCCAATATGCCTATAACTCATCTTGCATCTCAATGAAGCCGCAAGGACATTCGTAGGCACAAAGTCCGCACCCCTTACAATAATCATAATCGAACACATAATGAGACCCATCGCTGGCCAATTCCTTGGTTTTCAAAACTGCGGAATCTGGACATAAAGTCCAGCAGTTGTCACAAGCCAAACAATTTCCGCATGAAAAACAACGTTGACTTTCTTTGGCAATCTGTGGAGCACTTAACGTAGTCGTGATCTCCTCATCCCCTTGTCGTTGATCGATGGGCAAAGTGGGCTCTTGCACTCGTGGGGAAGACTCATAGTAGTGCATGTTCAAATCTTGAAAGGGAATCACAGGTGCCACTGGGAATTCTGGAAGGGCTCTGTTACCTAATTGACTGGCAATGGCCGCTGCAGCACGCCGTCCATCGCCAACCGCAGCAGTTACAGTGCCCGCATTGGGCGTGATATCTCCTCCGGCATAAATACCCGTTTGTTCTGGGACTTGTCCCCAATGATTGACTTTCAAATGGGAACGGTTGCCAATGATCATTTCAATTCCCATGGGATCAACCACTTGCCCCACAGCTGGAATGACTTGATCGACATTGAGAATGGTTTCGGTACCTTCAAAGGCAATACGTTTCAAACGGCCACTGGCTTGTGGCAGTTTTTTCATGTGCACCAATTCAATCCCCACCACTTTCTCACCCCGTAAAATCAAGCGGCGAATGCCTCGATACTCATGAATAATAACTCCTTCTTCCAATGCTTCTTCCACTTCTCTGGGAATGGCAGGCATGGCTTCTGAAACGGGCACTCCAGGTTTGGGAATGGGTTTATGAGAAATGATGTGTACTTCGGAAACTCCCGCCCGTTTCATGACTCTTGCCATGTCAACAGCAGTGTTTCCAGCTCCAATGATAGCCACACTTTTGGGAGTGGGTACGGAACCAATGTCAATCCATTCCTTAAGCAATTCTAAACCGGAATGCAGGTCTCGTGGGACTGCTCCATCAATACTCCATTCTGAGCTGCGTTGAGCACCCAGTCCCAAAAAGACTGCGGGGTATTGGCTCTGCAGTTCATTCAAGTGCATGTCTCTTCCCAATCGGGTACGAGGTTGATAGGTGATGCCTTCTAAAGACAGTATCCGATTGAGTTCAGCATCCAGAATGTTCCTGGGCAGTCGATAGGGGGGTAATGCCGTTCTCAAAGTGCCCCCTGGTTCGGTGTGATCATCAAAAATAACAGCGCGATAGCCCAATTTGAGCAGATGATAAGCCACGGAAATTCCAGCGGGACCGGCACCAACAATGGCAATTTCCGGCGCGGTTTTGTCAATGGCAGGCACTGGATAGGCCCAATTTTTGGCAATGGCTTCATCTCCCAAAAATCGTTCCACAGCATGGATGGCAATGGGCTCATCATATTGTCCCCGATTACAAGCCGCTTCACAGGGATGAGGGCATACTCGTCCAGTAATAGCAGGCATGGGATTGATATTTACAATGGTTTCCCAAGCCAGTTGATAATGTCCAGCTTGCACATGGGCTAAGTAGGCTTGCGCATCTTCACCTGCTGGGCAAGCATGATGGCAGGGGGCCAGTTGATAATGATGTTGAGGTTTTTGCACGCGCCAGGTGCCGGTATGAAAGTTGAGCGAGGTGCCTGCTTGGGCAAAGGCAGCGCGAGTTAAAGTCAAGGACATAGTGAGTTGATTCCTAAGGTGTTGAATGAATTTCTAATTGTTGTCTGAATTAAGTGTGATCCTGTGATGTCCGAAGATCGGTTCCATTTTTAAAACCAGGCAAGATTGTAAAACCTGTGGTTCAACAGGATCCGGGTTTTTTATATTGAACCCAGGTTAAATGTTGTTTCAAGAATAAACTAAGTCCCACCGGTTAAACAGTGGTCAATTACTCATTATTCAAGCCATTTGGGCTGTAAAGGTCCATGAGTTCTCATTAAGTATCATCTTCCCTGCGGTAAAGTGGTTTTTTCTGGAGCAAATCCACGTTATATATGGATTCTTCGGGAACTGGCCAGGCTTGAAATGGAAACGGTTTTTCCTCAGTGCTATAAGTGAGGTAAAGTAATATTTGAGACAGATAGATGCTTAAACTTTGGCCAAGCACCAACAACTGTTCATTAAGTTTGCCAGTGAGTAACATAAAGCCAAATTGGAGGAAAATGACCACTCCAGCAACCAGCAGGGCAATGTAATAGATACCTGCAAAGATTGCCATGAAGAAGGCACGTATCCAAGTACTTGGTCTTGTGAGATGCTCTTTCATGAATTCATCAGGGTTAGAATAAAGAATGGGTTAGGGAATTTTGACTGCAGTCAATGAATCAAGGAGGCAGCAGGATTATATTGATTGAGAATCCGAATTTTTGGTTAGGACTCCCAATCAATAAAAGGGATTACGTTATTGGTTTGGAGATTGAGACTTCACAGATTCTAAAATCTGCTCTAACAATTTCTCAATTTTTTCCAAACGAGTCTCTTCTGGAGATTGAGGAGGAGCGGGTGGGGCCCAACGTCCATAATCTGGAGCGCGGTAACGAGGTCCAGGTCCGGGACCAGGACCGTAACCATATCCGTATGGAGGAGGCGCCATCTCTTCAGTCCATCGGGGACGATAATCACCATAAGAAGGGGGAGGTAATGTTTTCCCTGCCCACTTGGATGGATAACCAAAATCGCCCTCAGACATCGCTGCTTGCCGAATTTCCATCATCTCTTGATAATGTTTCTGCATGGATTCCTGATGTTCCTCCAACAAACGTTGCCGTTCCTCCGGGTCCTTAGTTTCATGAAGTTGCTTGAGATGCTCCTGCATCAGCTTACGATGTTCCGCATGTTTCTGCGCCATTTTTTCATAGGCGGATACCTCTTCCACAGGTGTGGAAGTTTCCGCAGTTGTAGGAACTTCGGAACTGGCTGAAGTCGCTGGGGCTTCGGAACTGGTTGATGCAGTTTCTTGAGCCACTTCTGCACCGGTTTCAGAAGTTGGGGCAGTTTCTGTGGTAGTCACTGGAGCTGATTCAGTCGTCACTGTTTCAGGTGCCGTTGCTTCAGTCGGAGTATCTCCAACTTGAGCATGAGCCCAGGTTTGGGTCAATACCAATGATATTAAAGTAGGCAATAAGTACTTCTTCACATAATTCTCCTTATAATGGGGTAACAATAAGTATTCTGCACAGAGCAGGTTATCAATACTCTTCCTTACTTACGAGTAAAGCGTGTACTTCCCTAGGGAAGGTGCAACCTACGCTCTTTAAAGTACAGAACCACACTCTGAACAGGCAACAGGTTATTTCCACTGAAAAAAACAGTCTTACAGTCAGTTGGTTCGGAAAGGATTATGATATAGGATTTTTCCGCTATGGCAAGGTTTAAGAAAAAACCCCTTCTTGATTAGGTTGCTCAAGGCAGGTTTCATCTAACCAAGTGTCGGTCCAATCGACTTGGGCTAAGACCGCCTTAAATAAATTAGCCCCTTTGACATAAGCTTTGCTCAGATTTGCTTCCGTCAAATTAGCCTTAAAAAAATTAGCTCCAGTCAAATTAGCTCGACTGAAATTGGATCGAAACAAATTACTGCGAAATAAATTGGCTTCCGAAAGATTGGCATTGATCAATAACGTACTGATTAAATAAGCCTTGGTAAAATTGGCTTCCGACAAATTGGCCGCACTCAAGTCTGACTGATAAATGTAGGCCTCACTGAGGTTGGCTTCACTCAAGTCCGTCCTTTGTAACTGAGTATGACTCAAATTTGCCTCACTCAGATTTGCCCCAGACAAATTGGCATCACTCAAGATAGTACGAGTGAGATCCGCCTTATGCAAATTGGCCCTGAACAAATCAAAATGACCTAACTCCAAACCTGACAAGTTACTCCCGGACAAATCCGCCCAAATTTTCGCCTCCGCTCGCCACTGGTTCCATACGACTACGCCTTGCTGTAAAATAACGAGGTGCTCTTGGTTTGCCATAGTATTTTCCTACCGGAATTTTTCTCATGAACACAATTAATGATGACCGTAATGATGACCGTGATTGTCAGTAATGATACCTTAATGAGTTAATCTCAATTGACTCATTGCTTGTCAAACTGATATTATAAGAAATATTTTTTTGAAACGAATGACCGCCATGCGCTATTCTGATTGGTTACAGTGCGAACCTCTAAACGAAGTAACCCCCTTAGAAAACCTTCAAGACACAACTCAGGTCAACCCACTGGTGAGTAGTTTGGTCCTCTCTGATGACTTCGCGGACCATTTGATCAAGGTCGCATTTCCACAACTTACACCAGGTACTGGCCATCAAGGACTGCTAATTGTGGGGGGAAAAGGTACTGGTAAAACCCATTGCATGGCAGTCCTCTCTAGTTTAGCAGAAAATGCCCACTTTCGGGCCCTTCTCCAACCCACTCAAGCTGCCGCTCACGTCCTATCGTGGGCTGGAAACTTCCAAGTCCTGCGCATCACCCTTAGCAAAACCACTCACTCCCTCCAAAACTTAGTACTTTCTCGATTACAAGAATATCTCAACAACTTGGGACTCCCCACGCCCTCACTTGAGAACACCTCCCTACTAGACCTCCTCCAATCCTACCAAAATCACTGTCCACAACCACTACTACTGGTCCTTGATGACCTGGGAGACTGCCTACTACAAAAACCAACAACCAACCTCAACCTGGAACTCAAATTCCTCCGAGAACTGGGCAAAGCCTGTCGCACCCCCTCCTTTCGTCTACTGGCCAGCCTGCGCAAACCACTCCTCGATCCCTTGGACCTTGAACAATTCTCAAACACTTTCAGGCGACTCCAAGAACACTTTGTTAGCGTTCCCATCACCCAAGAACAACTGAAATCAGTCATCAGCCAACGACTGTTAAAAAAAAACTCCACTCCAATCCACAACTATTTTACCCCTTTTCTCACCGATTACCCCATCCTCCAAGAACAACTGCCTGAATTCTGCGCCCTGTTCCCATTCCATCCCAATTACATTGACACCCTAACCCGCCTGACCCAAATCAGCCAACTGCACTTCTTCAAAACCCTGACCCAAACTGCTCATACCCAATTATCCAAAAAACTCAACCCCCACCACCTATCGCTGATCACCGCAGACCACTGCTGGTCCCCACTCACTCAGTCACCCTCCTTACTCGACCAGCCCACCCTCCAACAAATCCTTGAACATGGACAAATTTTAGAAAACCTCTTACCCCAAATTCCCAATCTACAACACTACCAAGCCCTGGCCAAACGCCTCATTCACACCCTTTGTTTACACCGCTTAACCACCGCCAGCCTAGACACCCCAATTGGACTCACCTCAACCAAACTGCGAGACACCCTCTTTCCCTTTTACCAACCCCTGCCCAACTCCAAACTGCCCCTAGCCACCCAATTACAAACCCTCATCGAACAAATTCTCAACCAGCTGCGCAACGACCTAGACCACTTTCAATGCCCATGGTTGACCATTAACCCCCGCAACAAACACTATTACCTGGACCTAAAAACCACCCATCGTCCTGAAATTCTCATTGCCAAACACACTGAACATCTGGCCCCAGAACAACTCAATCTCAGCTACTGTCAAGCCTTACAACAACTTTTGGAACTTCCTGAACCGGAACATAGCCAACAATTCATTTGGGAATATGAATTGGAATGGCGCACCCATCACGTCACTCGTTTAGGTTTTATTGCCTTTGGGAACACCATTCCTCCCTACCTATCTCCCCCCCAATTCTGTCTACACTATTTACCCCTGATTCCCCCACTGACCCTTCAAGCACACAATCCCGTTCTCCAAACTGCGGAACTCTACATTCAACCAACCCCTCTTCCTCCCCCGATTCTACACCATTTACAACACCATGCAGCGGCCAGCGCCCTCCTTTCCACCGCTCCAGCAGCCCTTAAAAATACCTATCAAACTCAAGTCCAACTGCACCTACAGTCCCTGATAGACTGGCTTAACACCCACTTCCTCACCCACCTCCAACTTATCTGTTCCCCTCAACAATTGACCCTGGGCACTTGGTTGGAACAACAACCGACTTCTCAATCCTGCCAATCCTCACCACTCAATTTCCGAGACACCCTGGACCTGTTGGCCACTCTCCATTTGGAACCCTATTTTACCCAATTTGCCCCCCAATACCCCATTTTTCCCATTTTACTCGATCGAGAACTGCTTCCCTTACTGGCTCAAGAAACCTTACGATCCCTTCCCAATCCTCAACGTAACCCACTGTTAAATAATCTATTAGAAGGATTGGGACTTTACGATCCAGAAAACTTACAACTTACCCTTGAAAATTCCCAATACGCCAACATGTTACTTCAACAAATACACAGCAAACCCCCTGACCAACCCCATTTAACTCGAGATGAATTACTGATTCCCATTGGAAAAAACAGTTACTATTACCCCTATGTTATGCACTTAGAACCAGAATTACTGATCATCTTACTGGTCACTTTGGTCTACACTAAACAAGCTATATTGAACATTTCGGAACGAATTTACAGCGCAGACAATTTCACCCAACTGATTAATCTACCCTTTGAAGAACTTTTACAATTTACCCATGTTACAAAAATTCCTCAATTAACTGGCAGTTGGCAAGAAACTTTCACCCTATTATTTGACCTTCCAAACCTTTCATTACCCAATTGGGAAAATTTGCTCCAAACCATAAAAAATAAACGAACCCTATTTCCCCCGGCATTCAAGTTCCTCAAACAACAATCATCATTATTTGGCGACCTTCCCATTTTCACAACAGCACAAATTCAACACTGTCATCACCAACTGTTACCCACCTACCAATTTCTAGATACCTTACTCACCTGTACCCAACCTGCCCAATTACTCAACCTGAACCCAGGACCGGTACACCCCCATTTGGCCGCCTTGCACACAGCCAGCGCCCTCTCTAACCTTGCCCAATTCCTGCAAAAACTGACGCCACTCACCCACTATTTAACCCATGCCCACATTCTACTTCCGCCTAATCATCCTTGGTTAATTCAAGCCAATACCCTGCGAGCCACCTTATCTAACCTTATCTCCACTCAACTTTCTCAGACTCCTCCTCATACCGATTTTTCCTTCATCGAACAACAATTGCAAACCCTAAAAAACGATTACCAAACCCTTTACTTGAAACTGCATTACCAAGCCCGTTTGACTCAACTTGAGAATAATGAAAAACAACGTCTTTCTCAAGATCAACGATTGCTCAACTTAAAAAAATTAGCGTCCCTTGACTGCTTTCCCACAACCCAACTGATTGCTTTTGAACACAGTCTAAACGAACTGATTGCCTGTGATCAATTGACCCCCAACTCACTCTCAACTCAACCATTGTGCCCTCACTGCAGTTTTAAACCCTACCAAGAAAGTCACCTAGTTCCCGCCTTGACAAAATTGGCTCAATTGAATACACTGTTAGAACAAATACACACGCAATGGGAACAAATTCTGTTCAATGAACTGCAAAAACTGGCCTCCCCCCAATGGAACTCATTCATTCCTGACTCCCCTTATCCACTCAGTCTCTGTTCCACTGAACAACTCTTACTTCCTCAAGTGATAACCTACTTTATCGAACAAATCCAGCCCCACATAACCCCTAAAATCAACCTACCCCTTAATTTTAATCACATTAAAAAGTATATCCTCGAACAAGGACAGCCCACTTGTACAGTCCCTGAACTCCAAAAATATTTGAAAACTTACCTAACTCAATTGACCTCACCCCATCCTTTGGATAAAATTCGTATTTTCATAGACTCATGTTAACTCAATTGCGTAAAGAACTGCATACCTTGGCTGATCCACAACACCAAATAATCTCATGTCGTTTCCTTAAAACTGGAATCGGAGAATATGGGGAAGGAGATCAAGTACTGGGGATCAAAATTCCCATGCTACGTGAATTAGTAAAGCGTTACCCAAATTTAACCTTGGCGGAGCAAACTCAACTCCTGACCAGTCCGATCCACGAATATCGGACACTGGCTTTACTCTTCCTAATCCAACGCTATCGAGCAGCAGATTCTCAAGACCAAACTTTAATCATTACCCACTACTTAAATCACCTGGACTTTGTCAATAACTGGGACTTGGTTGACCTGTCAGCTCCCACTTTACTTGGAGATTATTTGCGAGATCGAGAACGTACAATCCTATACCAATTGATACAAAGCCCTTCCCTGTGGACAAAACGCGTTGCTTTGGTAGCCACCTTACCTCTTATTAAAAATCAAGATTTTCAAGACAGTCTACATCTTATGGAACATTTATTGACCATCGAACAACCTCCACTCATTCACAAAGCAATGGGATGGATGTTGCGAGAAATTAGCCAGCGACATCCCCATCTGACTCAAGATTTTCTCAAACTCCATCCTAATTTACCGCGGATCACGGTTAGATATGCCATTGAGAAATTTCCACCCAAAGAAAGGGCACTGTATCTCAAAATTCGCCCCAAAAAAATCGATTTTAACCAATTCTAATCGATTTTAATCAGTTCTAAAATATAACTCTCTTAACCTTCTTCAATTGCCTGAAAACAAGTAACCATGATACAAACATTTGGAAATTACCAAGAACTACCGGAAAACTATCTAGATTTCTTGACGCTTAATTTTTCACCCAGTTCCTTGCCACTCAAAAAACGTTGGCGAAACAATGGATTATCTGCTGATTTTATCGCGGATTACTTCAAAAGTTTTTTCATCAACCAAATAGACAATTCCTTGGAAAATGAAGAGCAACGCGTTTATTTGGAAAATCTCAAACTTGCTGTCAAATATGTTGCCAATGAATTGTTAGAAAATGCTATGAAATTTCAAGATGATACCCTGCCTTGTAAAGCCACAATTCAGTTTTTATGGCATGCCAATCAATTGCTATTTTATGTGACTAATGCTATCAATTCCAACCGGGTGCCCAGATTCCAAAAATTGATCCAGACTATTTTAACTGGAGACCCTCAACAACTTTACTTACAAACCATGCAATCCAATACCGTACTTGAATTGTTTGACTCTCGTTCCGGACTGGGTTTGCTCAGTATGATTTGTGACTATTCGGCTGATTTGGCTTGGAAATTTCAAACTATAACCACTCCATTTCCGGTCATCACGGTCAGCACTATGGTGTGTTTGAAAATTGACCAATTATAATGGTCACCTTGAAAATTTAAGATTTATAAACTTAACCTTTTATTCAATTTATTCACCAGTATATTGCTGCACACCCTTTCTACTTTGAACATGGAAACCCGAAATCAGTGTGTATGTTGCATTAAGCTGTCAACTCTTTAATGAACAGGTCTCTAAGTTATGTGGGAACAATTGTCAAGACAACAACTGCTGTTGGAAATTAACAAGATAGGCCAAGAAAGAGATGAGTTGCTAAGGGAACGGGACCATCTTTTACAGGAAAAAATACACCTAGAGATCATACAGGAAACAGTGACTCAACACAGCTCTTTGTTTAAGAATCAATTGTTGGAAGCCCAAGATTACTTGGAAAAAGAGGTTACCAAACGAGCACAGGAATTGGAAGAAAAAAACCAATTATTGCAACGGGAAATTCAAAGACGGGAGCGCATTGAACAAGAATTGCAGAATAATTTAGCATTTTTGAAAACCCTTTTGAAAAGCATTCCACATCCGATCTTTTTTAAGAATGCGCAGGGTATTTACTTGGGATGCAATTCTGCTTTTGAGAAATTTATTGGTCTAACTGAGGATCATATTGTTGGGCGCACCGATCGTCATCTTTATTCCAAAAATCGGGCAGATAAGTATGGAGATGTAGACAATGCTCTGCTTAAAGATCCCGGCAGTTTGAGTTTGGAAGAGACCATCCACATTCCCCAAGGAACTTCTCATCAAGAAGTGGTGATTAATAAAACTACTTTTACCAACATCAATGGGGAAGTTGCTGGGATTGTGGGAATTATCACTGATATTACGCAACATAAACGGGCTGAGGAGGCATTGCGTCAAGCCAAGGAAGCGGCTGAACAAGCCAATCGGGCAAAAAGTACTTTTTTAGCCAATATGAGTCATGAGTTGCGCACTCCCCTCAATGCTATTTTGGGTTACAGTGAGATTTTACAAGAAGATATGGTTGATCTGGGCTGTCAGGATTTGACCACTGATTTGCAAAAAATTTATGCTGCGGGCAAACATTTATTGGGATTGATCAATGATGTGTTGGATATTTCTAAGATTGAAGCTGGCAAAATGGATTTGTTTAATGAAACCTTTGATCTGATGAAAATTATTCAAGAGGCTAAAAATACAGTGGAGCCTTTGATCAAAAGTAAAAACAATCATCTTATTGTAGAATGCAGTCCCACTTATTTGGGAAATATGTATGCTGATCTGACCAAAGTGCGGCAGATTTTGCTAAATCTCTTGAGTAATGCTGCAAAGTTTACAGAGGAAAGTAAAGTCATTTTACAGGTGCAACGGGAAAGTGAAAAGGAGTTAGATTGGATAACATTTAGGGTTATTGATCAAGGCATTGGAATGAGCTCTGAGCAGTTGCGTAAATTGTTTCAACCGTTCACTCAAGCAGATGCGTCTACTACTAGAAAGTATGGAGGGACTGGGTTGGGATTGACGATCACCCATCGTTTTGTAGAAATGATGGGAGGTAATATCAACGTCCACAGTGAATTTGGTTATGGCAGCAGTTTTGTGGTGCGGCTCCCTGCCTATGCCATTCGGGATTCTAAGACCTTAATTCAGGGAACTAATCCCAAACCGGTAGAAAAGAAATCCGGGAATATTATCTTGGTGATTGATGATGATACTATTGTCAGGGAATTGCTGCAAAATTATTTAGAAAAATTGGGTTATCAGGTAGCGGTGGCGGACAGTGGATCAATGGGTTTGACTTTGGCCAAAAAATTGCGTCCTCATGCCATCACGTTGGATGTTATGATGCCGGGCATGGATGGCTGGATGGTGCTTTCTGCCCTAAAAAAAAATCCGGATTTGGCCAATATTCCAGTCTTCATGGTGTCTATCATTGAGGATAAAAGTATTGGTTATGCCCTCGGAGCTTCAGAATACCTGACCAAGCCCATTAATAGAGAAGAATTACATACCGTTTTAAAGAAATATTTTAAAGAACATTTATCTCAAAAAGTCATTATTGTAGAAGATGATGCTGTGACCCGTAATATGGTAGAGCACAGTCTTAAAAAGGCAGGTTGGCAAGTTTTTTCAGCGGAGAATGCAAAAATAGCCTTGAATTTTTTACAAAAAGAAATTCCAGATTTAATACTTACTGATTTGATGATGCCCGAAATGGACGGTTTTGAGTTTATTGCCCATTTGCGAGAACATCCTAAATGGCGTAATATTCCAATCATCGTACTCACTGCCAAAGATATCAGTCAGGAAGAATCCAATTTGTTGAATGATAGAGTAGCTAGAGTTTTTCAAAAAGGTTGTTACAAACGAGATGAATTGTTGAAGGAAATTAAGGATTGCCTGCAACAATCTGTAGTGTAAACTGAAGGGAAAAATTCAGTTTTGAGTCCGCACAATTTGATCTTTTGACTGTTATAGATAATACCTTTTATAAGGAATTTAAAATGAGTATAATACGTTTTTTTCGTAATCTTTCCATATTTTTTCGTAATCTTTCCATAAAAAATAAACTGTTTACTATTATTTTGCTGATCAGTGGCAGTGTGTTATTATTGGCTTCTGCTGCCTTCATTGTTAAAGATATCTTCATGTTGCGTCAAAATATGGTTACCAACCTTTTTGTATTGACGGATGTTATTGGGATCAGCAGTGCCGCCGGCCTACTATTTGATGATCGGAAAAGTATGGAAGAAAATGTTGAATTTTTAGGTGCTGATCCACACATTCAGTTGGCTTACATGTTTTCCAAAGAGGAAGCTAATTTGACTGTTGCTGCCTATATCAAGGGGGAACGAGACCTTTTTGCTAAAGGGCCGGATGCCACTTATGAAGACTTCTTGAAACGACACGGTTTACCGGCTGAAATTATAACTGAAGAATCATCCTTAAAGGGACAATTTTTTTTCCTGAAAGACCGACTGGTTATCTTTAAAGGTATTGTTTTTCAAAACGAATTTTTAGGATTTATCTCTATAGAATCTGACTTAGAAACTTTAAATGAAAACTTGATCATTGTCAGTAAATTAACAGCGGTCATCTTCCTGATTTCCCTGCTGTTAATTTTACTACTGGCTTCCAGTCTGCAACGAATTGTGACCACGCCTTTGTACATGTTACTCAACACAATGAGGGCGGTTTCTGAAAAACAAAATTATGCACTGCGTTCTCAAAAAACTGCCGACGATGAGTTGGGCAAACTCATAGACGAATTCAACAACATGTTGAGTCAAATTGAGAAACGAGACACTGCCTTAGGACAAGCCAATGAACAAATTAATCTCTTAAATCAACGTTTAAAGGCCGAAAATCTGCGAATGTCGGCCGAATTGGAAATCACACAACGCATTCAAAAAATGGTATTGCCCAATCCCGAAGAATTAGAACCCATCCAAGATTTAGATATTGTAGGTTTCATGGAACCTGCAGATGAGGTTGGCGGGGATTACTATGATGTACTACAAAAAGACGGCAGAATTATCTGTGGAATTGGAGATGTCACTGGTCACGGTTTGGAGAGTGGCGTGTTAATGCTCATGGTTCAAATGGCCATCCGGACTTTGCTGGCTTACAATGTCAAAGACCTAAAAACCTTTTTAAATGCCGTGAATGAAGCCATCTATGATAACATTAATCGAATGGGATCCGACAAACATATGACGCTGTCCCTGTTAGATTACCAACAAGGTAAAGTATGTTTAACCGGACAACACGAAGATGTTATCATAGTACGTAAGGGTGGATTTATTGAACGGGTTGACACCATTGATCTGGGTTTCATTGTCGGTCTCAAATTAGATATATCTCCCTTTATTGACGAATATCCAATTGAATTGCAAATCGGAGACGGGATAGTACTCTACACTGATGGCATTACCGAAGCCCAAAACAGTGAAGATGAACAATATGGAATTGACAGATTATGCGATGTGATCAGCCTTCATTGGGACCAATGTGCCTTAAACATTCAACAAGCAATTATAGAAGACGTGCGTCGGCATATTGGCAATCAAAAACAACATGATGACATCACCTTGCTAATCTTAAAACAAATTGTGGAGCCAGTATTGATCAAATAACAACACACAAAAACCGCCAAACCATATTTATTTCCCCCCTTATTTTAGGAATAGTTAACTACTTTAGCAGGCATACACCATGACACAAGTATTTGGGGACTTTATTGAACAGTTAGAAGAACCAGAAGAATATTTGACAATTGCGTTTTCTCCAAGTTCTCTACCACTTAAAAAACGTTGGGAAAACAATGGGATTTCTGCAGATTTCATTGCAGAATACTTTAAAAATTTTTTTGTCAGTCGGCAAGAACAAGCTGGAGAAGTGGAAGATCAGATTGCAGTAGAAAATCTCTGCAATGCTGTTAAGTATATAGCCAATGAACTGTTAGAAAATGCCATGAAATTTCAAGATGAGACCGCCTCCTTTTCTGCCAAGATCATCTTCTCCCTAGCCAGTGAAAAACTGATATTTTACGTTGAAAATGGCATTAATATTAACCAAGTGGCATCATTTCAAACATTCATCCAAAAAATGCTCGACGAAGATCCAGAAAAACTCTATCTAGAATCCATGCGGAACAATGCCAAAGGAGACACTGACACTCCATCAAGGCTGGGATTGCTCAGCATGATCTGTGACTATTCTGCCAAGCTGGGTTGGAAATTTCAACCTCATCCCAACAACCCTTTAATCATGACAGTCAGCACTACAGTATGTTTACCACTTTGAAACAGAGTTTGCCCACCGGGATCACCAAGATCCAGCAATCTGCCAAAATTCACTGCTTTAGATGCCACCTGTTCATTTTGAAATGATATTTTGTTACCCAAGGCTTTTCTTTTCACCAAGAGAGGTATTTTGATGGAATCTGTCGAGATCAAAACAGAAAAGTATTACATTGCCTATCATCCTAACATGTCTGCGGTTCGATGTGAAGGGGCTTTGTTGCTCAATGGTTCACAAGAATATGATCCCATTTTACAACTTTTTAAACAAGCAGCCAAATCCGAACAACAATCCAAAAAATTGACGGTTGATTTAAGGAACCTTAAATTTTTGAACAGCTCCGGAATCAATATGATGACCAAATTCATCATTCATGTATCTGATATTGAGGCACTAGAAGTGGTGTTGGTAGCCTATAAAAGTGTGGCATGGCATGAAAAGCTGTTAAAAAATTTAAAGCGTTTAATGCCTTCCCTGATTACTCAACTAGAATGATCAGAAACGACAAAATGGAAGCAATTGGGAATGACCTATTAGATGTAATTAAAATACTGTAGAGATATTGTCATGCAGGAAGAACAATTTTCCGAGGAACAACTCCTCGCAGAATTAAAAACTTTGCGTCAGCAAGTAACTGAATTATCCAGAGAAAAACAGCAGTTAGAAATGTCTTTAGAAACCATTACAGAACATGCTGATGTTTTCGAAAACCAGTTAGTAGAAGCTCACAATCTGTTAGAAAGTCGGGTAGCCCTCCGCACTCAGGAACTGGCCGAAAAAAATCTTCTTTTAGAACAAGAAATTCAGGATAAGCAACGCATAGAAAATGCACTGCGAGAAAATGAGGAATACTATCGGACTCTTATTAAGGAGTCATTGATAGGACTCGTGCTAAGTCGCTTCGATGGCACTTTGATTGAAGTGAATCCTGCTTATGCTCAAATGCTAGGTTATTCTGAAGAAGAAGTTTTAAAACTCAATTTTTGGGGATTTACTCCCAAAAAATATTCTTCTTTTGATGAAGGTCAGTTTCGAAAACTAGAAGTTACTGGAAGATATGGTCCCTATGAAAAAGAATATATCCACAAAAGAGGATATTTAGTGCCAGTCATGTTATCTGGACTCATTATTGACCATAAAGGGGAACGACTGATTTGGACCAATGTAGCTGATATCACCGATCAAAAAAAGGCTGAGACTGCCTTGAGACAAGCCAAAGAATCTGCTGAGCAAGCCAAAAAGGTAGCTGAAATGGCCAATCGGGCTAAAAGTACCTTTTTGGCCAATATGAGTCATGAATTGAGAACGCCCCTGAATGCCATTATTGGCTATGCAGACATTCTCAAAGAAGATGCTGAAGACATGAATTATCAAGACATGATTCCAGACCTGGACAAAATTCAAACTGCAGGCAAACACCTGTTGGAAATTATCAGTGATGTATTGGACATTTCCCGAATTGAAGCTGAAAAAATCGATCTGAATTTGAATGAATTTGATGTGGCTGAGCTGGTCAAAGAAGTGATTATAGTTATCGAATTAATGTTAGAAAATAACGAGTTGGAAGTCAACTGCTCCTTAGACATAGGAAAAATGTATGCAGATGCCACCAAAGTAAAACAAATTCTGCAAAATTTATTGAGCAATGCTGCCAAATTCACCCGTAACGGTAAAATTATCTTAAATGCAATTCGTCATGCCGACAACCTGATTTTTGAAGTCACTGACAGCGGAATTGGGATCAGCCAGGAACAACTACAGGATATTTTCAAAGCCTTTACCCAAGTGGATAATTCTACTACTAGAAAGTATGGTGGGACCGGACTAGGCTTAACCATTTCTGAACAATTTTGTAGAATCATGGGGGGACAAATTACTGTTAGGAGTGAGTTGGGCAAGGGGAGCACATTTACCGTTCAAATACCGGCAGTTGTGCAAAGTTAGAATCACAAAAAAATTGAGATTAGCCGCTGCTAATCAAAAGGTTATTTTTCATACATGGCAACATTCTTCAAACGTTTATTAACTCTATTAGAGTATAATTTACCTTGGTTATCCCTATTATCTTTTGTACTCGGAATTCTCATCGCAAGCCATTCCACCCCCTTTGCTTACTCCATCAACCAATTTGTCACTGCTTTTATTGACAGTTACACCTACATTGCTCCAATAGCAATTTACCTCATTCTCACGCCAACCTTACTCAAACTGCTGGCGGATGAAAACCGTGGCAAACGATTTGCAACCTACACCATTCTCTGGTTTGCAAACGCTCGTCTACTCGCCTGTTTTTACGCCATTATTTTTACCACTGTAGTCTTCGATCTTCCCTTCCAAACTGGCTCTGCTGACTTTTACCAAGCACTTACAGACGCCTTTTACTCCCTAATTTGGATGCTCACCCACAACATCTATTTTTACGCTGTTTACGCCTCCCTGATCACAATCATCATCGCACTGCGTTTTAAACGCCTGACCCATTTCCTCGCTCATGGAATCGACGTAATTGAATACCTGGGCGCTTTCATTGTGCCCCTGGTCCCTCTTATCATGCTGGCAGTAGGTGCTTATGTCACTATTTTACCTGAAGTAATTCAACAAACAATCGGACCAGAATTGGCAACCCTCTCTTTTGACACAGTCCACCTCTTGGGCTTAGCACTGGATCCCAGTGACTCCACCGGCATGTTACTTATCTACATCATCGGCGCTCTGCTGACCGGAATAGCCTGTGCCTGTTGGCACCTTGCCCTGATCGGACTGGCCAAACTAAAAATGCCCTCCTTTTCCCTTAAAAGCTACTTTTTCGACTATTTAATCAAAGTTTACCCCTTGCTGTGGGCCACTTCATCCGAAGCCTTAGCAACCCCCTTAAACCTTCGCATGGTCAAAAAATTTTGCCCAGACATTCCCGATGAAGTTCGACAATTTGTAGTTGGGACCGGCTCTTTCCTAAACATCAATGGCACCATCATCAACGTATTTTTGATGACTGGCATTGTGGCTGCCATTTTAGGCATCCCATTATCCTTTTTACAACTATTACTCAGCATTCCCATAGTATTTTTGATTGGCTATGGAGTACCTGGAATTCCTGGTGAACTGTTACTATTTGGAGGTCCCATGGCAATTTGCATTGGCGTTTCTCCAGAACTCACGCCCATATTTCTCAGCCTATACATTGGGTTACAAATCGGTTTACCAGACTCATTTCGCACCGCCTCCAACTCCACGGATGAGTGCTTATGTGCGATTATTCTCAACAAAAACTATTAAACTGGGAAAAACTCATGATCCATCTGATCGGCATTGTACTCATGACCACTGGCATTGCGGCCGGCAACATCAACTGGTCAAAATTAAAACACCTTAAACGCCACAAAAAAGCCCTTTCTGGAACTAAACCCTCCACAATTGCTCCTCCCCATTCAGTCCAACTTCCTGTAACTATTGAAGAAGTTAACCCAAAAGCACCAAAACAGCCCTCTCTGGTATTGAGCACTGGGGTAATGGGACTCGCCGTTATTGCCCAAACCCAATTTCCCCTCCTTTTACCAGCCAGTCTATTGCTGATTGGTTACCTTTCTGCCCACATATTTCGCGACGCCTTGACTGCTGTCTTCAAAGAGAAACGCATCCGAGTCGACATTCTTGATGCCAGTGTCATTTTCCTGTGCATTCTCTTTGGTCAAATTGGTGTGGCCGCTTTCATGGTTTGGGTTCTCGACCTGGCTGATCTACTCCTTGAAAAATCTCGACGCCGTTCCCAACAATACATTACTAACATCTTTGGGGAACAAGGCCGCCATGCTTGGTTACTCGTCAATGGACAAGAAATTCAAGTTGCAGTCAAAGACTTACAAAAAGGAGATATCATCGTGGTCACCACTGGAGAACAAATTCCGATAGATGGGACCGTGGTGCATGGAGAAGCTATGATTGACCAACACAGTTTGACTGGAGAATCTGCTCCAGCCGAAAAACGAGAAGGGGACAAAGTCTTTGCCACCACCGTATTGGTAGCCGGCAAAATTCAAGTGGAAGTTCAAGAAACTGGGGAACATACCTTAGCCTCTAAAATCATTCACATTATTCATGAAGCCTCGGAATTTAAAGTAGAATTACAATCCGTTGGCGAAAAATTAGCTGACCGCATGGTAGTGCCCACCTTGTCCTTAGGTGCCTTAGGCTATTTGACCACAGGTCCCGCTGCTCTGTTGGCCATTATCAATGCCGACTTTGGGACTGGTATCCGAGTAGCTGCCCCAACCGCTTTACTCACTTCCTTGGGAGTCGCTGCCAAAAATGGAGTCCTGATCAAAGACAGCAAAGTATTTGAAATCCTGAAAGATATTGATGTTGTCCTGTTTGACAAAACGGGGACTTTGACCCATGAAGTGCCCACTATTGCTCAGATTATTTCCAGCGATTCCCAATATTCTGAAGAGCAAATTCTGTTATACACTGCAATTGCTGAACAAAAATTCACTCACCCAATTGCCAATGCCATTTTAGAATGTGCCAAGCAACGGGAATTGACACTGCCACCACATGATGAATCAAAATACTATGTGGGCTTTGGCATTGAAGTGATGGTGCACCATGATCTGGTAAAAGTGGGCAGTAGCTACTACATGGAACGAGAAGGCATTGTCATTCCCCCAATTATTCAAGCCCACTTACAAGAAAGTCGCAGCCGCGGCAATACCGCTATTCTCACCGCCATCAACCAACAAGTCGCTGGAATGATTGAACTGAAAACAACCATTCGCAAAGAAGCGATCCGAGTCATTTCTCACATTCGACAACGAGGAATTAAAGAAATTGTCTTAATTTCTGGTGACCATGAAGCGCCCACCAGCCAATTGGCCAATCAACTGGGCATGGATCGTTATTTTGCTGGAGTTTTGCCCCATGAAAAAGCCAACTATGTGAAATTGCTCCAAAAAGAAGGTAAAAAAGTTATGATGGTTGGCGACGGAATCAATGATTCAGCAGCCCTGTCCTATGCCGATATCAGCGTATCTTTACAAGGCGCTTCAACCGTTGCCGTCGATGTAGCGGATGTAGTATTTATGGATGGGAATCTCGAAAAATTTGACTTTCTATTTGGAGTCTCTGAAGCCTTACAACGCAATGTTCAACGCAGTTTCATGTTTATTGCAGTTCCCAATACGATATGTATTGCCGGGGCCCTGTTGGGATTTTTTGGATTGCCGGCCTCTTTGGTGCTCAATAATGGTTTTAATATGATTGCCGTGATGAATGGAGCCATTCCCTATCAAATTGAAGACCAAACTGCCAGAGATAAACCCTAGTTCCCAAACCTCTACTAATCAATGACTATTTAGATGCCAATCTGACTGAGATAACTGCTATGCCAAAGAAACTGACTTATTCCCTCCCAACCTAAAACCTGCGATCTCAACTTATGTTTAAACCGTTACCCTTATTTATTGGCTTTCGCTACACCCGAGCCAAAAGACGTAATCACTTTATCTCCTTCATATCATTGACATCTATCTTGGGAATTGCTCTGGGAGTGACCGCCCTGATCACGGTACTTTCAGTTATGAATGGCTTTGAAAAAGAATTGCGTTCCCGCATGTTGGGCATGACTGCCCATGTTGTGATTTCAACCATGGATAACAGCTGGGGCAATTGGCAAACCCTCAAGCACAACTTGTCCTCATACCCTGAAATCATTGGCATCGCCCCCTTTATTCAGGGGCAAGCCATGCTGACTCATGGCAAATCTGTCCAGGGAAGTCTGCTGCAAGGCATTGATCCTATTTTGGAACCCCAAATTTCTCAAGTGCAAAGCAAACTGGTCGCGGGCAATCTGGACAATTTAAAAACAGGGGAATTTGGAATTATTTTAGGGAATGAATTAGCCCGATCCTTGGGAGTTGACCTCGGAGATAAAGTGGCTGTCGTGGTGCCTCAATCCTCAGTCACTCCCGTTGGCTTATTGCCTCGCATGAAACAAATGACTGTGCAAGGCATTTTTAGCGTGGGCATGCATGAATATGACAGCAGTTTAGTATTATTACACGTTGAAGACGCTGCCAAATTATTACGTTTACCGTCCGGTCACGTCCACGGTTTAAACTTAAAATTAAACGACTTATTCAAAGCACAATCATTTGCCCAACAATTGCGAAGCGACTTGCCATTGGGCTTACACGCCTATGATTGGACCTATCGACATGCCAATTTTTTCAAAGCCGTGCGCATGGAAAAAACAGTCATGTTTGTCATCTTAACTCTGATCGTAGCGGTGGCTGCCTTTAACATAGTCTCCACCCTGATCATGATGGTCACTGACAAACAATCCGACATCGCCATTTTACGAACCCTTGGCGCCACCCCACGTACTATCATGGGCATCTTCATGGTCCAAGGCGTTTTAATTGGCACTTTAGGTACTCTCATTGGAGTAATTGGAGGCATCAGTTTAGCCCTCAATATTCAAGTGTTGATTCCCGCCATAGAAAATTTTCTGGGCATCCAATTTCTGCCCGCAGATGTCTATTATATCAGTGATTTACCCTCAGATTTGCGATGGTTAGATGTCTATAAAATTACGGCCTTATCTCTCATTCTCAGTTTAGTTGCTACGATCTATCCGGCGTGGCGTGCTTCTCGAACCCAACCTGCTGAGGCATTACGCTATGAGTGAATTAATTCTACGTTGTCAGCAACTGCACAAACGTTTTAACGAAGGGGGATTATCAGTCAATGTATTACAGGGAATTGACTTAGAAATTCGGACTGGAGAACAAGTTGCCATTGTTGGCAGTTCCGGCTCTGGCAAAAGTACTTTGTTGCATTTATTGGGTGGACTGGACGATCCCAATGAAGGAGAAATTTGGATCATGGGCCATTCTCTGAACCAACTCAATGCAGCAGAACGGGGTCGTTGGCGCAATCAACACTTGGGATTTATTTACCAATTTCATCACTTGTTACCCGAATTTACAGCCTTGGAAAATGTCAGTATGCCTTTGTTAATTCGAGGAATTCCTACTGGACAGGCCAAAGAACGTTCGGAAGACATATTGGACAAAGTGGGACTGGCTAAACGTTTACACCATAAACCAGGAGAATTGTCCGGTGGAGAACGTCAACGAGCAGCTGTGGCTCGCGCGCTGGTGACTCAACCACGCTGTGTATTAGCCGATGAGCCCACTGGCAATCTGGATCCCAGGACCGCAGAACAAGTATATGAGCGCATGTTGGAACTCAATCAATCTATTGGGACCAGTCTAGTGGTTGTCACTCACGCACCTGCTTTGGCCAGCAGAATGGATAGAATCTTTCGTTTGGATGAAGGAAGATTGGTATTGGAAAAATAAATTTTTGACAAATGGTTATTTTTAAACCATTTGCTTAGGATTTCGTTCCCCTACAATGTAAAAAAAGAGCATTGTTCCCTCTTCTCAAAATCAGAGGGAAATTTGGCAATTAATATTTTTAAAAGTGAAGGAAGTTGCATGAGCAGCACTCGTCCCATTGATGTTGAAACCATTCAAAATGTATTGGCTAAAGCGGATATATTGTATACTGAGACTGAAGTTAATCAGGCCATAGACCAAATGGCAGTCTCGATCTATGAAGCCTTGTATAATCAACATCCTGTTTGTTTGAGTGTGATGTTGGGTGGCTTAGTGCCCACTGGCCAATTGTTGCCGCGGTTAAATTTTCCTTTGGAATTGGATTATATTCATGCCACTCGTTACCGGGGAGCGACTCAGGGCAATGACTTGCACTGGCTCAAATATCCTAATGCAGACATAAAAGGTCGCACAGTTCTCATTATTGACGATATTTTGGATGAAGGATTTACTTTGCAAGCCATTGTGGACTATTGCAAAAAAATGGAAGCAAAAGCGGTGTTAACTGCAGTTTTGGTTGAAAAACAACATGATCGGCGCCAAGGTTTGGCCCATGCCGATTTTACTGGACTTAAAGTCCCAGATCGTTATGTGTTTGGCTTTGGTATGGATTATCAAGAACAACTGCGGCATGTTGCAGGAATTTATGCGGTGAAAGGATTATGACTACAGCTATTATTGGTGGGACTGGCCTCACTGACTTGGTGGGTTTGGAAATTATCCACAAACGTAAAATGAACACCCCATTTGGAGAAACCTCCAGCCCAATTATTCATGGACGTTATTGTGGTCAAGAACTGCTGTTTTTGGCTCGACATGGGGCAGGCCACACCATTCCCCCTCACAAAATTAATTATCGCGCCAACCTTTGGAGTTTAAAGGAATTGCATGTGCAACAAATCATTGCCATTGCCGCTGTGGGCAGCATTCATCCTGACATGCACCCCAAAGACTTGGTAATTCCCCATCAGTTGATTGATTATACATACGGAAGGGAACACACTTTTTTTGCCGAGGGACTGTCTGAAGTGACTCACATTGATTTTAGTCACCCTTATTGTGAAAGTTTAAGGCAGCAATTGAGTCGAGCCGCTCAACAACTCATGCTGCCAATTCATACCCAAGGGACCTATGCAGCCACTCAAGGTCCCCGTTTGGAAACTGCGGCTGAAATCAATCGGTTGGAACGGGATGGCTGTGATATTGTGGGTATGACAGGCATGCCAGAAGCAGCTTTGGCTAAAGAATTGGGACTGTGCTATGCCAGTTGTGCAGTGGTTGCCAATTATGCTGCAGGTCGTGGATCGGCAGAAATTTCCCTTGCTGAGATCAGAGAAACTTTGCATGAGGGAATTGAAAAAATACGCCGTTTATTGGAACAATGGATTGCTCTTGAGACAGGATAATTTACGGATTATAAAGGATAATTTTCACAATTTCTTTGATCTTTACAGTGCAATTGAAAAACTGGACTTTTCCCATCGTCCCAGTTTTGCTTCTTGTTGAGAAACAAATTGATGAGTTTTGAAAAATATGCGTTACCAATATATTGCCATTGATGCTCAAGGACAAGAGATCAGTGGGATTTTAACTGCTGATACGGAACGAGAAGCGGCCAGGCAATTGCAAAAACGGGGCTTAACCACAGTTAATTTAAGACCAGTGGGCGCTGCAATGAATGCCCGTAAAGTGGCCCGTGGCCGCGTTGCCCAGCGTGATATTTTTGTGGCCTTGCATGAATTGGCAACTTTATTAGAATCAGAAGTTTCCTTGATCAATGCCATTGAATCCTTGGCGCAATCTTCCCATCCTGCCCCCATTACTCAAAGTTTTGCGGCCATGGCTTTGGAATTGCGCCAAGGCATTGCTTTTTCTAAAACTTTGCAAAAAACTACTTTTGCATTGCCCAGTTATTTTTTGCAATTGGTGGAAGCTGGGGAATTGACCGGCAAAGTGGCGACAGCTCTGCGAGATGGGGTGAGTCAAATGGAATATGAGGCCAAAATTCAGAGTGATTTTCGCAACGCCCTGATATATCCGACTATTTTAGTGATTTCTGGAATAGTGGCTATCACGTTGATCTTTGTGTGGGTGGTGCCTCGTTTTGCCAATTTGTTACAACAAAATCAATCGGCAGAGATTCCCTTGATGGCTCAATGGGTTTTAAATACCGGGGTTTTTTTAAACCAACATATTGAATTGATTGCCAGTTTTGCGGTGGGGGTGATTGTGATACTGGCTTACATTGCCCAACAACCGTTGTTGAGAGCCAAAGCAAAAGATGTCTTTTTGCGTTTGCCCTTGTTGGGGAGTTGGTTATTGGAAGCAGAAACGGCTCGTTGGTCGGCGATGATGGGCACTTTATTAGAAAATCGAGTGCCGCTGTTACGAGCATTGGAATTGGCTGAGCATTGTGTACAAGCTTCCAGTTTGCGGGCTCGTTTAAGCCAGGTGAGTAAGGCGGTTCGAGCGGGGGCTCATTTGTCTCAGGCTTTACAGGATCATGATGCTTTAAATCATACTGGCCACAATTTGATTCGAGCTGGGGAACAAGCGGGTCAATTGCCGAAGATGTTGAATTCTCTGGCAAAATTGTTGGAGGAAAGTGGTCGTGTGCGGATGAAACGGTTTTTGTTGCTGATTGAGCCGTTGGCCATTTTGATCATTGGAGGGGTTATTGGAGTGATCATTATTGGTATTATCCTGGCCATCACCAGTGTGAACAAGATTAATTTTTAGATTGGTATGATTAACGAACCATAAAAAGAGCCCATGTAGACCGCGTATGAATGATGGGTGTGTAGGAGATGTGCTGAGCATTTTTTGTGAAGCGCATCGGTTTTATTAGACCTCTTGCAAAAGTAAATGATGTGATAAAGATGAGATAGGAAAAAATAAAAGGAAAATCCCCGTTAGGCTGGAGGCTCTAGAAGATACGTTGGAGTAGAGGCTTTAGCCGGTAGGTTGGAGTGGAGGCTTTAGCTGGTAGGTTGGAGTAGAGGCTTTAGCTGGTAGGTTGGAGTGGAGGCTTTAGCCGGCTAGCAGTCGGCCCTTGCCATTTGTGTATGTGGGGTGATGCCTACGGCTGACCGGCTAAAGCCTCGACTCCGGCGTATCTTAACTGAGGCGCAATTCTCATTTAACGCGACAGATGCGCTTCGCAAAAAACGCTCAGCACATCCTACGCACTACGAACTATATTACTAGCGACATCTCTGATACCCACTTACCGGAGTTCCATTTTTTCTGGTATATCCTCCAACCCAATGGCAATTTGAGCCACTTGAAGTAGATGTCGTTCTGGCTGAACTAGGTGTAATTACTCCTGGAGCATCTGTACTTTGTTTTGAGTTAAATGTTGCTCCCTGCATTAAGAGAATAAATTTCCCACTGACATAACCCAATTTCCCGTTATTCAATTGTACTTTCAGCCATTCTCCTTCTTCACCTTCAGGGTCAAGGACGCGTAGCATGGCACCTTTTGGCACTTCGACGATCACTTTAGATTGAGGGCTCATGCCTTCTCGAACATTTAAACTGCCGCTTTGGGTGTTTACAAGTCCGCATTTACCAGAAACATTGTTGATGTCGGTTATAAAGTCTCTGCTGGCATAGCCTGTTTTGCCGTCATTTAGGATAACATAGTACCATCCCGGACCTGCATCAGCATAGACCATTGCGGAGCCTTTAACTGCAGTGGCGACGACTTTGGCACCGCGATTGGGTGCGACTCGAATGTTCAAGGGTGTTTTTTCGGTGGTGACAACACCACAACTTTGGGCAGCCACGGCTTGGTTTGTAATTGCGGTGATGGTGAACAATAAAGCAATGAATCCTGTTCGAAACATGTTGATACCTCATACTATGAAAAGAGCGGATAGGTTTTTACAGAGGATTTAACAGTGTAAACCCTTGTTTTTATTTGGGACCAGATTGAAAAAATTCTACTACTACCAGGCCTTCTTCCAGTTGGGGACGATACAGCATTTTGACCGTAGGAGTGTAAGGGTAAACTATTCTGGCCACACTTTGGGCTCGCAACTTTGCTTTTTGGGGAGACAGTATGTTATTCTCAGAAAATACCGGTCCCACCAAAATGATAATAGTGTGGGAAGGACCAATGTCCAATTTACGCAATTTCTCTTCCAGAGTTATTTGCTCCTGCGGCTCGATTTGCAAACGGCCAGATTGAAAATGCAGGGCTAACCGATGATGAGATTTCACTCTAAGCGGGGTTGTGGCTGATCGCAAAGGTAAAGAATGCGCCATCATAGATTGGGGAGTTGGGGAAACTGGCCGAGACTGAGTGTCTAAGATAGATTGTTCAGCTTGTACCGAGTTAATCAAATTTTTTTCTCTGCCACCCAAATCTAAACTGTTGACACACCAAGTAAATAAGGCCATATTACCCAAAAGTAGGGTAAACAGAATAAAAACTCTAACAAGTGCTTTAAACATAAGGTAGGCTCAATTCGTCTGGTCATGATATAATTTTAGGCAAGAATCGTACCTAAATTGAACGGATACAATCATCCGAATGCTTAGGGAGAGATACGCCAAATTAAGGCTCTATTGTTATTTTTTGGAAGGATAATCGAGCAAGTATCTCAGAGTGGAGGTCTAAATTATTGAAGGTTTTCAAATTAACGTTCCTCTCATCAAGGAATTTACGCGAAAAATCCATCCTTTTAAAGAAAAAGCAAGCCTAGTATAATGGATTTTTTTTAAAATAGCGACAGACCCCTTTCATCGATACGTCCAGAATCGTATTGAAATGGCAGCCAATTCTGAACAATCAATTTAACTGTGTGTTAATCTCCCTCAAATTCCCCTAACTTTAATAATCAATTCATTTTTATTGCATTGGAGTAATTTCAAATGGCTTTTGTGGTAACTGAAAACTGTATTCGTTGCAAATATACTGATTGCGTGGAAATTTGTCCCGTCAGTTGTTTTCATGAAGGTCCCAATTTTCTTGTCATTGACCCGGAAGAATGTATCGATTGCACCCTTTGCGTGGCAGAATGCCCAGCCAAGGCCATTTTTTCAGAGGAAGATTTACCTTTAGAATTACAACATTTTATAGAGTTAAATGCGCAATTGGCTAAGGAATGGCCCTTGATCACGGAACGCAAGGAACCTTCTGCAGAAGCTGAAACTTGGAATGGGGTTGCCAACAAATTACAATATTTGGAACGCTGATTCCCTACACTCATGTCATTATGAAATTTTGGTGGTGGTTATGTTTGGGATATATTTTAAGTTCCCCTGCACATGCACTGAGTGCCATCCAAGCACAATTTAAATTGCTCAGTGGTCAAAATTGGCAAATTAAGGGATTATTGTTGACAATCAATCATTTAGACAGGTCTCACTGGACGCTGGATCTCCATATGGATGAATTGAGACTGTTTGACATTCCTCTACAAACCATTCATCTGCATTGCCAACAAGTGCAACCTGATTCCCAAGGTTTCTCCTGTGAACAGGCAACATTACAAATCAAATCAACTCTGTTCAAACAATCTTGGTCCCTGTCCCTGAATTATCAACCTGCTCAACAACAAATTCAAGGACATTCTACTTCTTTTGCAGATGGAGAAGCCACCACTTCTCTTCAATTGACTCCTGATCAATGGGAATTTAACCTAAAACTGCGTCACATTGATCTAAATGCTCTCCTCAATCCCTTTTATCGCCTTTTCACCCCTTGGCAAATCAAGGGACGAGCATCTTTGGATGTGCAGATTTCACGTCAAAAGGGAATAACTCAAGTCACCTTGGCTGGACAGGTACAAATGCTCAGTTATAGCAATGCCTTGGGCGATCAAGCTGGTGAAAATCTCAATCTTGAACTCAATTTGCAAGCTCAACAATGGTCTCAACAATGGCAGGGTGATCTTGAAATATCCTTGGAAGGAGGTGAAGTTTACGCCGATCCCATTTATTTTAACTTACAAACTCAACCCAAACTGCAATTGACCACTCGTTTTGCTTGGACATCCCCTAACCTACAACTTTATTCTCTCCAACTGGCTCAAGATTCCCTGTTTAATCTGCAAGGGACCACTCAAATTACAGTGGAAAAATCCCAATTTATCCAACAACTTAATCTCCATTTAACCCAAGGTCAGCTCAAACCTTTTTACGATCTTTATTTATCTTCTTGGTTGGGCAGTCAATATCAAATTTCTGGACAATTGGAAGGATATTGGACTTGGACCCCCGATCAACAACAGGTAAAAGGTTATTTGTCTCAAGTCAATATTGTTGACGAAAAACAGGCCTTAAGTCTCCAAAATCTCAATGGTCAACTGCAATGGCACAGTGATTATCAAGATCCATTGTCTTCCCACCTGTACTGGAAAAATGGTTATTTGGGCAACCCACAATTACAACTTGGTCCCAGTGAACTGCATTTCCATTGGTTTGCTCGCCAATTGCACCTGCTTCAACCTTGGCGCCAATCTCTGTTGGGAGGAGAAGTCCAGATTCAAACTCTAAAACTCCAAGAGTTGGGACACAGTCAATGGTCTTGGCAACTGGCCAATGGCAGTCTCACTTCGCTTTCCTTAGCCGCTTTGGGACAAATTTTGGGGGGACCAAAATTGAATGGGAATTTATCTGGTATTCTGCCAGAATTAAGTTACCAGGCTTCTCAACTCACAGCATCAAAGCCGATCAAGTTAAATCTTTGGGATGGACAAGTCAATTTGGAAAATTTGAAAATTCTTTGGGAAGAAGTGCCTGAATTAACTGCAGATTTACAAGTGGAGACTCTCAATTTAGAAGCCCTGACCCAAGTTACAGAATTTGGAGAAATTCGAGGAGACCTGTCAGGTTATGTGCGAGACTTACAACTTATAAATTGGCGTCCGGTGGCTTTTGACGCCTACTTTTCCACTCCCAAACACAGTCGATTCCCTCGACAAATCAGCCAACGAGCCATCAACAATCTCTCCAGTTTGGGAGGCAGTGATGCCATTGGTGCAGTTTCTCGCCAAATTTTACAAATATTTGAAAATTTTTCTTATGAAAAACTGGGCTGGGGATGTCGTTTATACCAGGGCATTTGCGAAATGCGGGGAGTGGGCTCTGCACGTGGAGGGTATTATATTGTCAAGGGAGGAGAAGGACTTCCTAAAATTGACGTTATTGGCTACAATACCCAAGTCGATTGGGCAGAATTATGGCGACGTTTACAACGCATTTCTCACGTCCAAGAGCCGATTGTCGAACATTAAATTGCATTTACCCACAAACTGGAGATCCAACATGCGCTTTCTCATCTGCTTACTTGGAATATTGTTAAGTTCACTCAGCTTGGCCGATGACTCTATGTCTCAACAACAAAGTGAAACGATGTCTTCCACAGTGTTTTCGGAAACCAAAATTTTTACTGGCACTGTGCTCAAAAAAACTTGGGCTAAAAATGTAGACAGTTATTGTGCCGGGGGCAGTGATTACTTTGTATTACAACAAGATGAAGAAGAAACTTTATTAAAACCTGCTTCGGACAAAACCATTGCATTTACTCCATTTGTTGATCAAACTGTGATCATCAACGGTTATGTCACATTGGAAACTGTCAATCCCTCGGACAGAAGTCATCCCGATCAACCTTCCCAACATCTGGTCAATCCAGTAACGTGTGAATTTTTGGTCGTTACCAATATCCAACTGCCTGATAATTAAACAATTAACCTAAAGCTTGCAGATCTGCCAAGTTTTAAAAACCTGGCAGATCTTTCCTCATTATCCCACATTACCGTATCCAGTTCATCAAATTCTAATCTCGTTCCTTAACTGAGTAAAATCTGAAGGAAATATTCATTAGATCTCTTGCAAAAATATGCGATCATGAAAAAATGAGAGTTGCTCCTCAATTTAAAATATGTTGGAGTGGAGGCGTTGGAGTGGAGGCTTTAGCCGGCTAGCCGTAGGCCCTTGGAGTGGAGGCTTTAGCCGGTCAGCGGCGGGTTCTTGGAATGGAGGCTTTAGCCGGTCAGCGGCGGGTTCTTGGAGTGGAGGCTTTAGCCGGCAAGCGGTAGGTCCTTGCAATTTGGGGATGCCTACGGCTGACCGGCTAAAGCCTCCACTCCAACCTACCGGCTAAAGCCTCCGCTCCAACCTACCGGCTAAAGCCTCCACTCCAACGGGGATTTCCTTTTTATTTTTTCGTATCTCATCTTTATCGCATCATTTACTTTTACAAAAGGTCTATTTTATTGGCACCGCTTCCACCAGCGAGAATGATAAGGGTTCCCGACCCACAATAAGTTGCATGCCGACTGTATAAGTCACCGTCCCATCCTTATCAATGAGGTTGGAAACATCCACCGCAGGCAGATGCAACCAACCGGTTTCAATATCAAAATGGCCATGTAAAGGTGTGGAAGTAGAAATAATTCCACATTCTAATGGATTGATTCGACAAATATTTTTCCCTTCCTCTAACAAACTGTCGCGATCCAAATTGATTCCACAAGACATTGGATCCAAGCGACATTGACTTATTCCCTCTTGCTTGCTGCCTTGAGTCTCAATCCCACAAGAAACTGGGTCTCTTTGACACTGCTCAATGCCTGTTTCCGTTGAACCGTCAGTATTATAATCTACAGTAATCCCACAACTACTGGGATTCTGTTGACAATGGGTTAACCCATTGATCACTTGAATAGTGATATTCTCCTCGGCATCTGTGAGGGGAAGGGTAGAAAAATCTGCGTGCCCATCCAGCCCACAGGAAGCAGGAAAGCGACGACATTGGTTCATGCCAGCCACCACACCTTCTGCATAACCATTGAGATAAATTGGATTGCTGTACAATAAGTTAGGCAGATCGGTGGGCTCTGTAACAGTTTGAGACTGTGACAGTTGGGAATTTAACAGGAGTAAGCTAAGTAGAAGAGTTCTCATGGGAATGGTTGGAAACGGTTGATGAGCTCAAGTGCGCCATCTTAGACCCAGTTCTGTGCTGTAACCTAATGAACGTTCGATGACATGCCCAGTATGATTTAGGACATAATAGGTTGGGAATCCCTTGATATGATAGGTCTCAGCCGTATGAGCTGTGCCCAATAGAACTGGGACTGTCAATTCATGTTCAGCAATAAAAGTTTGAACTTCTTGAACTGAACGCCAATTGAGGGCAATAATTACGATGGACAATTCTTCGGCAGTCACAAATTGGCGTAATTTCTGAAGATTCCCAATGCTTAATTTGCAAACTGTACACCAAGGGGCAAAAAAATATAAAACGGTGGTTTTGGCTTGTAATTTGGGCAGACTGTAAATTTGACCGTCCAAGGCAGGTAACTCAAAATCGGGGGCCAAAGTTTGGCCAGTGGTGGGCAGCAGATCTCGGGTTTGCCAGGCAGAAACCAACCAGAAGATAGCCAGCATTACGGTTAAATCGACTGGCCATCGGAACCACCAGCGAGTTCGAATTTGTCGCCATTGCGTTAACTTAGACATGGGAACAGTGCACTCTTCAGATTAAAGTTGGTACTGTGGAGATAAATTGTTGGGTTACGCTGCGCTAACCCAACCTACCTTTATACTACTTTCTACCTTTTTAAAATCAGGCAGATTTGCAGTTTTAGGGCATGGATTAACCAAAATTAATACGTCCCTCTAAATCGTTGCGAGAATCTGCATTTTTCAGAGCTTCTTCCATGCTGATTTTACCTTCTTTGTACAGATGAAATAAAGCAGTATCAAAGGTTTGCATACCTTTAGCTCCACTGTTTTTCATGGCATCTTTGATTTCATGTAACTGCCCCTTGAGAATCAAGTTGGCGATGTTAGGAGTGTTGATCATGATTTCAATGGCGGGTGCCCGTTTTCCACGCACATCGGGAATGAGACGTTGGGAAATAATGGCGCGAATGTTTGAAGACATGTCCATAAACAAGGCCTTATGCTTTTCAGTGGGAAACATGTTGACAATCCGATCTAGGGCTTGGTTGGCATTGTTGGCGTGCATGGTAGAAACGCATAAGTGTCCAGTGTTAGCCAATTCTAAAGCAGCTTCCATGGTCTCCATAGCTCTAATTTCCCCAATTAGGATGACGTCTGGAGCTTCCCGCAATGAGGCTTTAATGGCTGCAGCATAGGAAGCGGTGTCAACGCCCACTTCTCGCTGATTGAGAATGGACATTTTGTTGGGATGGGAAAATTCTACGGGGTCTTCAATGGTTAAAATGTGTCCTGGGGAATTGGCATTGCGATGGTCAATCATGGCCGCTAAGGTGGTGGATTTTCCAGATCCTGTGCCTCCCACCATTAATAGGAGACCACGCTTGGACATGATCAGTTCCAATAAAACTTCTGGGGTGCCCAAATCTTTGGCAGTGGGAATTGTAGCTGGAATGAAGCGCATGACCAGGCCCATGGTTTTGCGTTGGAAGAAGGCATTGCCACGAAATCGGGCGCTGCCATCAGGTAAGGTGATGGCAAAATCCAGGTCTTTGACTTGTTCAAATTGGGCAATTTGTTCATCAGTTAGAACTGAATAGGCGCATTTTTTGGAAATTTCTGGAGTGGCTACAAAGGTGCTAAGGGGAATAGCCTTGCCATATATTTTGGCCTTAATTTGGGAACCCACGGTAACAAATAGGTCTGAGCCTCCACTTTGAAACATCAACTTCAAATAATCGATCACATCGGTGCTGTCAATCAAGGGAATTCCGCTGTTATCTTCAACTTTAGGGGGCGCTTCTTGTTTGGGCTCTTCTGGTTTTTTTTCTTCAGCAACTGCAGGTTGAATCAATAGGTTAATGACTTTGTTTTGTATCGAGGCACTGACTAAAAATTCTCCGCTTTCATGTTGATATTTAAATTCCAGTCCCTTACTGTTTTGAAATTCCTTTACTTGTTCCTTAGACATCAATTTAAAGGCAGCGGCTTTGGCCATTTCTGCGGTCACCGCAGTTTTTCCGACTGGTTTTTCTTTGCCATTCAGTTTCAGAGCAACGGGTGCTCCGACAGTTACCAATAGATCGGTTGCATTTTTTTCTGCCATCAATTTTAAGTAAGGTGACAAGTCCATAATTATGTTCTCTCTACCAGCAAATAGTAATTATTGTTTGATTTTGGGGGGATAATTGGTTCATAAAAGGGAATGGGACAGGACTGGCAGTCTTTTGAGAAGGTAACCAGTCCCCAAACGGTGAAAATTTGGCAGAAAAAAATCAGTGTCCGCCTTTTTCTTCAACTGGTATTTCGACTAAAGTGAGACTGGAAGACCCAAGTCCACCACTTGAATTTTTACTTTCCAATTTGATTTTCAGTCTCAATTCATTGGGAGAATCGGCATTGGCAATGGCTTCTTCATAGGAAATTCGGTCTTCTTCATAGAGTTTGAATAAGGCCTGATCGAAAGTCTGCATTCCCAAATCAGAAGATTTGGCCATGATGGGTTTAATTCCGCCCACGTCTCCATTGGCGATTAATTCTTGAATCAGGGGGGAATTGCGAAGAATTTCAATGGCGGCTGCCCGTCCTCCATCCACGGTTTTGATGAGACGTTGGGAAATAATAGCTCGCAAATTCAAGGAGATGTCTTGCATCAGTTTCTTTTGTTTTTCAGTGGAGAAGAATCCCAAAATACGGTCAATGGCTTGGTTGGCATTGTTAGCATGCAAGGTACCCATTGCCAAGTGACCCGTTTGAGCAAATTCAAGTCCAAAGTTCATGATTTCTGCATCTCGAATTTCTCCTAGGAGAATGACGTCTGGGGCTTGCCGCAAGGTATTGTGTAGGGCAGCTTCCCAAGATTTGGCATCCACTCCAATTTCTCTTTGCATGATGACGCAATTTTTATGAGGGTGCACGTATTCAATCGGGTCTTCTAAGGTGATAATATGCCCGTATGAAGTGCTATTGCGATGGTCAATCAAAGCGGCCATGGTGGTGGATTTACCCGAGCCAGTTCCCCCCACCATGACGACGAGCCCATTTTTGGCAGTGATCACTTCTTTTAATACTACCGGCAATTTCATTTTATCAAAATTAGGCACTTCTGCGGTAATAATCCGCATGATCACACCTTGACACCCTTGTTGGACAAAGGCATTTACTCGAAAACGACTGAGTCCAGGTGGATGAATCGCAAAGTTACATTCTTTGGTTTCTTCATATTCCTTCAATTGCTTGTCATTCATGATGCACTGAGTTAAAGCCATTGATTCGGTGGGAGTTAATGGCTTTTTCAGCATGGGGGTCATCTTTCCTTTTAACTTCATGGCAGGTGGAAATCCGGCCGTGATGAACAGGTCTGAGCCCCCTTCTTTGGTCATCAGTTTAAGCAGTTTTATCATGAGCCCCATGGCTTCATCTCTTTCCATTTATTATTCCTCTTGTCAGTTTAGGAAAACTTTTCCTTATTCAAACTTTTCCTTATTCAAGGCATATTCTCTAGCGTGATCTTTGGTTACAATCTTTTTCAGCACCAATTGCTCCAATTGTTGATCTAAGGTTTGCATGCCAAATTTTTGACCGGTTTGCATGGCAGAATACATTTGTGCTACTTTATTTTCGCGAATCAAGTTCCGAATTGCAGGAGTACCGACTAGAATTTCATGGACGGCAACACGACCCCCTCCAACTTTTTTTAGTAAAGATTGGGAAACTACCGATTGGATGGATTCGGATAACATGGTTCTCACAGTGGGTTTTTCAGCAGTTGGGAACACTTCGACAATACGGTCAATGGTTTTGGCTGCGGAATTGGTGTGTAGAGTCCCAAAAACTACGTGTCCAGTTTCAGAAGCAGATAGAGCCAGACGAATGGTTTCTAAATCTCGCAATTCTCCAACCAGAATGACATTGGGGTCTTGGCGTAAGGCTGATTTAAGAGCATTGTCGAAACTGAGGGTGTCTCGTTTTACTTCTCTTTGAGTGATTAAACAGCGTTTACAGTCGTGTACAAACTCGATGGGGTCTTCAATGGTGAGAATATGACCGTACTCTGTCTCATTGCGATAGTTCATCATGGCGGCCAAGGTGGTTGATTTTCCAGAGCCTGTTCCTCCGGTCACTGTACAAATTCCTTTATGAGTCATGGCAAATTTTTTGAAGATCGCTGGAGCCCTGAGTTGTTCTAAGCTCAAGATTTTAGAGGGAATGGTTCGAATAACTGCTCCTGCGCCCCGGTGTTGTATGTAGGCATTGACTCGAAATCTGGCTACGCCAGGGATAGAGAAAGAAAAGTCACATTCCAGGTATTTTTCATATTCTTTACGTTGCTTATCATTCATAACGTCGTAAATCATGTCTCTTACTTGAGTATGATCGAGTGCTGGCACGTCTATTCGACGCATATCACCACTGACTCGAACCATGGGTTGTACTCCAGCGGAAATATGAAAGTCAGATACTCCATTTGCAGCACCAAATGTTAATAGGTCAGTAATATTCATACTATTTCCTTATTTATCAGCAGTCTAAATTAGGGGTAATTCATCCGGTTACCAAAAGAGGTGACCGAGAAATTTTTTAGAGACTTTTATTCCAATACTCCAAGCCTGTCAGCACAACTTCTTCTAACCATTGCTGAAAACGTTTCTTTAACTGGTCGGCATCATCAGCGTAAGAAAATTGGAAGGGCGAAACGGTCAAGGTTTGAATATCACTGAGATTGCCACGTTTTCCTTCTTCCACTTCATCACTAGGTAAATCTTCTATGGATTGCCAGAGCATAAATAATTTTCTTTAATGAAGTAAAACCACAGAGCGCATCAGCACAGTGCGCTGTATGTTTACCCCAAATTTACGGTAACCCTCTTGATGTCGATGTGGAACAGTTTAGCGTAGACAAGTTGTTGGGTTACGCTGCGTCAACCCAACTTACCTTTCCACTTGTTGGTCAGGAGGGGTAAACTAATACTTGTCAAGGTTAGGTACAAACCAACTCTTTCTTATTTAACCACAATTCTTTAAAAAGGTAAAGTCACCCTGTTAATAAATTGGCTCTTCCTCGTTTAAGTAAATATGTTATTATAGGTTGATAAAATGTGGGCTTGAGATAAAAATAATAGGTCGGTCAAACCGTCGATTCCATGTCGCTAAACTGAAGCAGTCACATCGCAACTCTTTAATTTTTTCATGGGACTGGTTAAGTGACTGCATTCTTAGGGAACGGTTTAAATTTAACAATTTTCAACCTGATTTGTAAGGAGTCAATAGGTGAAGGTAGTCACCCATCAACTGCAAGTGGCAGAATTAAAAGTGGACAATTTACAGTGCATTCGTGATGACAGGATTTTGTTTGAGAATTTGCACTTTACACTCTCAAATGGGGAAATTCTACAGGTTGAGGGGCGCAATGGCAGTGGCAAAACCAGTTTATTGCGCATTTTATGTGGACTGACTTTACCAATTGAAGGCACAGTTTACTGGAATGAGCAGGATATTCAAAGAGTTAGGGAAAGTTATTGGTCAAATTTAGCCTACATAGGTCATTTACCAGGTATCAAAGGGGAATTGACTCCTTTGGAAAATTTGACTGTCGCTCGTACTTTGACAGTCAATCCCAGTGACTTCAGTTTAAATCATGCGTTAGAGCAAGTGGGACTGTATGGTTTTGAAGATGTGCCCACTCGCACTCTATCCGCAGGTCAACAGAGACGAGTGGCTTTGGCTCGTTTGCTGATTCAACAGGCGCAACTGTGGATTTTGGATGAGCCATTTACCGCTTTGGATAAATCCGCTATTCAGTGGGTTGAGAACTTATTGGAAAGTCATGCTCAACGGGGGGGAATGGCAGTATTGACTTCCCATCACACGGTAGCCAGTCATACTAAGATACTGCACTTGAATTGAGGGGAGGGATCCATTCTGTCCAAATGTCCCTATGATAGAGCAGAGCTCTTGCAAAGCACATTGTAGGAGGAGCTGACCCATGGGGAGTCTATCCATCGCGTTGATTCAAGATAACCACCCCTAACCCCCCTTTTGTAAGGAGAGGAAAGTAAACAGTTCCCCCTTTCTTTTCAAGGGTGGGATAAGGACAGTATGGTAGAATAGGCTTTCTATCGTCAGCCTATTCTACAGGTGCTCTGTTATGTTTAAAATTATATTTTTCAATAAATTCATGAGGATAGGGATCGCGCAATTTCCCTGACCAGAAAAGGTCCACGATAAATCAATCCCGAATACAATTGTACCAAACTGGCCCCTGCAGCCAGTTTTTTTTGTGCATCTTGAACACTCATGATGCCTCCCGATGCGATGATCGGCAATCGACCCTGTAACAATTCATGCAAACGCTTAATAATCTGCGTAGAAGCCGGAAATAAAGGCGCCCCACTTAACCCGCCTGCCTCCTGCCCATGCCGCAAATGTTGCACGGATATCCTAGAAAGAGTAGTATTAGTTGCAATCACTCCATCCAACTGATATTCTAACAACTTGTCCACCATGACGGCAATTTCCTCCTCAGTCAAATCTGGCGCAATTTTCACAGCAATGGGCACATACCTTCGATATTGCTCATGCAACTGCTCCTGAGCCTGTTTCAAAGCACTTAACAAATTGGTTAAATACTGACCCTGCTGCCATTGTCGAAGTTTTTCCGTGTTGGGAGAAGAAATGTTCAAAGTCACATAATCGGCATAGGGATACACCTTAAAAAAACTGATCAAATAATCGCTGACCGTCAATTCTGGGGGAGTGCTGGCATTTTTACCAATATTAATTCCCAAAATCCCGGGAAAATGCCGTTTTTTCACCTGATTGACCAAATGATCCACCCCCAAGTTATTAAATCCCATTCGATTGATCAAAGCCTCTGCTTGGGGCAAACGAAATAAACGAGGCTTGGGATGACCCCCTTGAGGCTGAGGGGTGACTGTACCTACCTCGATAAAGCCAAATCCCAAGCTTGCCAAACAGTCAATATAATCAGCATTCTTATCCAAACCAGCCGCCAGTCCCACTGGATTAGGAAAATGCAAACCCATCACGGTTCGAGGAACAGAAACTGGTTTCCCAAATAACCACGGGCTTAATTTCCACTGATACACTTTTTGCAAAGAAGATAAGGTCAATGTATGAGCAGTTTCTGGAGGCAACATGAACAAGAAAGGTTTAATTAAATGATACACAATGAATTATCCCTGCCCATCTCTCAAGAGCATTTGAAAAAAATATACCTGTTTACTCATCTTACTGATGAACAACTTTATGATATCCTAAAAACCAGCCGTTGTCTATCCTTAAGTGCTCACGAAACCTTGTTTGAACATGGACAAACTGCCCATCATTTTTACCTGACTTACACCGGGCAAATCAAACTATTTCGCCTATCCCCTGAAGGTCAAGAAAAAGTCATTGAAGTCATCCAACCCGGCCAACTGTTTGCCGAAGCAGTCATGTTTATGCAAGGTCAACATTACCCGGTTACCGCAGAAGCACTGACTGCCACTAAAGTCATCAGTTTTTACAACCTTACATTTTTAGAAGTACTTAAAGACTCCATGGACACCTGCTTTAAACTTATGGCCAGTATGAGCATGCGTTTACACCATTGGCTCAACGAAATAGATCGTTTGACCTTACAAAATGCTACCTGTCGACTTATGGCCTTTCTTTATCAACAAATACCCCCCAATACCCATTCTCCAATCACTCTCCAACTGGACACCCCCAAACATATCCTCGCTTCCCTGCTGTCCATTCAACCCGAAACCCTGTCCCGAATCTTGAAAAACTTGATTGAACAAGGTGTTATCAGTGTGGAAGGCAAATCACTGACCATTCACCATTTGGAAAAATTACGCTCATTAACCAATTCCTCCTCCTAGAAAAAAAGAATTGAAAGATGAAAGATGAAAATTGCCCACCCTACCATCATCTGCCATTCAGTTAAGGTACGTTGGAGTGGAAGCTTTTTGGAGTGGAGGCTTTAGCCGGCCAGCGGTAGGCCCTTGTAATTTGTTTGTGTAGGGTGATGCCTACGGCTAACCGGCTAAAGCCTCCACTCCAAGGGAACTTTCTTTGCTGAATGGCAGGAATCGACTGAACAACGATGAAACTATTGCCCACCCTACCATCATCTGCCATTCAGTTAAGGTACGTTGGAGTGGAAGCTTTTTGGAGTGGAGGCTTTAGCCGGCCAGCGGTAGGCCCTTGTAATTTGTTTGTGTAGGGTAATGCCCACGGCTGACCGGCTAAAGCCTCCACTCCAAGGAGATTTTCTTTGCTGAATGGCAGAAATTGACTGAACAACGATGAAGCTATTACCCACCCTACCATCATCTGCCATTCAGTTAAGGTACGTTGGAGTGGAAGCCTTTTGGAGTGGAGGCTTTAGCCGGCCAGCGGTAGGCCCTTGTAATTTGTTTGTGTAGGGTAATGCCCACGGCTGACCGGCTAAAGCCTCCACTCCAAGGAGATTTTCTTTGCTGAATGGCAGAAATTGACTGAACAACGATGAAGCTATTACCCACCTTACCATTAGACTTTTAGCAATTTTATTTTTTCATATCTCATCTTTATCGCATCATCTACTTTTGCAAGAAGTCTAATTTACAAAACCAACTCAACAATACCCAAGGACCCAACCTATGTTATATTTAAGTGAACTACTCATTGAACACCACGAACTCACCTCCTTTGAAGAATTAATCCATTTAATTCAAGAACATAAAAAAACTAGAGAACGATTTTTTAGAATGGATGTGCGTCCCAATTTTGCAGATACTCCGGAAAATTGGGAAGATCGATTGGAAGCCGCATTCTACTGAACAATACCCTTAAACAAAAAAACTTGGCTAATTAACCTGCCAAGTTGACGAACTCCAATAAGTTTCATAAATAATCAACTCAATATCAACCCATGCCCATTCTTCCTCCAACTCTAACCCTCATTCGGGAATTGATTGCCATTCCCTCAGTAAGCTGTGTTAATCCCAAATGGGACCACAGCAATCAAACTGTTATTGAACAACTGGCCAATTGGTGCGATAGCCTCGGTTTCCACTGCGAAATTTTACCAATTCCCAACCATCCAGGTAAATTCAACCTGCTGGCCACTCTAGGCTCAGGGACCGATGGTCTGGTCCTTGCCGGCCACACAGACACCGTGCCCTATGATGAACAACAGTGGCGCTCCGATCCCTTCCAACTTTTAGAAGCGGATAATCGACTCTATGGCTTGGGCACTGCGGATATGAAGTCCTTTTTTGCCCTCGTCCTAACTGCCGTTGCTCAACTGGAGACCCGTTCCTTTCAACACCCCTTGACCCTCATTGCCACTGCTGATGAAGAAAGCAGCATGTGTGGGGCTCAAGCATTGGTTAAAAGCGGTCGCCCCCAGGCTCGTCACGCCATTATTGGGGAACCCACCAGTTTGCGACCGGTGCGCATGCACAAAGGCATTCTCATGGAATCCATTCGTTTGACGGGACTGTCAGGACACTCCAGTCAACCTGCCTTGGGCAACAGTGCTTTAGAAGGCATGCTCACCGTGATGACTGAACTATTAAACTGGCGCTCAGAGTTACAAGCTGCCCATTTCAATCCCCTGTTTGATGTTCCAATTCCCACGTTGAACTTGGGAGTGATTCAAGGAGGCGATAATCCCAATCGAATTTGCGGGGACTGTGAATTGCAAATTGATCTTCGACTGTTGCCAGGCATGGGACTCGAGGAGTCGCGTCGGGAATTACAGCAACGTCTCAATCAAGTTTTGAAAGATCGAAATTTAAAATTGACCTTGCAACCTCTGTTTGAAGGTATTGCAGCCATGGAAACATCAGCTCAAACCGAAATTGTGCAGGTTACCGAACGATTGACACAACAGTCTGCCCAGGCTGTGGCATTTGGCACCGAAGCACCTTACTTAAAATCCTTGGGAATGGAGACTGTGATTTTGGGACCTGGGGATATTGCTCAGGCTCATCAACCCAATGAATTTGTTGCCTTAAATCAGTTGCAACCGACCATTACGATATTGACTCAACTCATTCGTCATTTTTGTTTAACTTAACTTTTAGGCGCTGAGCCTCAATTTACATGCTATGCGTATTATCGTCGGTTTATCGGGAGGGGTAGATTCCTCAGTGGCTGCTTTACTCTTGCAACAGCAAGGGTATGAAGTGCAAGGATTATTCATGAAAAATTGGGAAGAGGATGACACTGCGGATTATTGCAGTGCCGCTCAAGATGTCCAAGATGCCCAAGCGGTTTGTGAGCAGTTGGGCATACTGTTGCACAGAGTGAATTTTGCCACTGAATATTGGGAAACAGTGTTTTCTCAGTGTTTACAAGAATATGAAGCTGGCCGCACGCCCAATCCAGATGTATTGTGCAATCGGGAAATCAAATTCAAAGTCTTTTTGGAACATGCGTTACGATTGGGAGGCGAGGGTATTGCCACTGGCCATTATGCCAGAATTCAAGCAGGCCCCGAAGGATATCAACTCTTAAAAGCCCTTGATTTGGAAAAGGATCAAAGTTATTTTTTACATTTGTTAAATCAGTCCCAACTGGCTTTAAGTCAATTCCCATTGGGCTATTTGACCAAACCACAAGTACGAAATTTGGCACGTCAAGTGGGACTGGCCAATTTTGCCAAAAAGGACAGTACTGGCCTTTGTTTTATTGGAGAACGTCCATTTAAGACTTTTCTACAACAATTCTTGCCCATGCAGCCGGGACCGATTGAAGATGAGAAGGGAAAATATTTGGGGGAACATCAAGGTTTGATGTATTATACTTTGGGACAACGGCAGGGACTGAATATTGGGGGACGGGCAGGAAGTTTAGAGCAGCCTTGGTATGTGGCAACTAAAGATAGGGAACGCAATTGTTTAATCGTGGTTCAAGGACGTCATCATCCGGCTTTGTTTAAGCGGCAAGTGCGAGTGACGCAATTGCATTGGATCAGCAATCATCCTCCCACTTGTCCATTTTCCTGTCATGCAAAAACTCGTTATCGTCAACCTGATCAGCCTTGTGTATTGCTGGAGTTGACGTCACAACGGGGATTGATTGAATTTGTTGATCCACAATTTGCAGTCACTCCAGGACAGTCTCTGGTCTTGTATCAAGGGGAAATTTGTTTGGGAGGGGGGATTATTGAGGAAACAATTTAATGATAAATCAGTGTTTTTATGATCCATTGATGAGCATTAATGGTAAAATAAGAGTGGAGTTGTGGATTTTGAAATTGTGAACAAAAATTGCACGGTCCAAAGCAATGCTCAGTTGGGTGTTTTGTCATTCTGCATCTTAACATTACTGTTTTTATGGGCAACACGTAGGATGTGCTGAGCGTTTTTTGCGAAGCGCATCAATCGAGGTGTTTTTGTGGACAGTTAACAGTTTGTTATCAATCAAGTCTTAATTGAAAAATCAATTGAGAATCATTTCTATCAGGAGAAAATATGTCTGCACAATATGAGTTTAACGAAGGGCAAAACAGTGTTATTCAAGGCTTGTCCTATAAGTTACGAGGTGTTGGTATCTTTTTGATGTTAGCGGGTTTGCTCAGTGTCTTGCGGGTGGTTTCGATCTTTTTTTCCACCCAAGAGGCAATTTCTGCGGGGGCGATGTATATTTTGGCTGAGGATTCATTGATAGCCTTGATCATTTTTGCGGTGGGTTTTTGGATGAAACGTTCCTCCGTGTTTTTCCAATTGATTGTGGATACCAAGGGCAATGATATTGACAACCTGATGCACGCTTTGGCTGAGCTGAGAAAATTTTTCACTTTGGTGTATTGGTTTATCGTGTTCTCAATTGTTATTATCTTGTTGGGAATTGTTTCAGTTTGGGTACTGCCTTCAATCATAACCGAGGTCGGTCATATTCCAATACGTTAAATTAGAGTAATTGACAGTTTTTTTATTCCCACGCATCAGTGTGGGAATGGAATTTCTTATTTTATTCCAAAATTTTAGGGATAACATTCTTCTAAGGGATGTTATCCCTTTTTATTTTGCGAATTCTGGAATTCTGATTCAGATAAAATTTTGTTATGAGTTTTACCTAAAGTCCCATATTTCTTTAATGTGATCAAATTCATTTTTATGGATGGGGACTGTTTGCAGTCGCGCACTGCCACATGCGGGACAATTTTCAAGGGGAGGGAAAGAGGGAATATTGGAGGTGGGTCCTCGATACTGTCGTTGCCAGTCGAGGCGGATGACCTTGTCACAGGTTTGGCAACTGGTCTTATGGTAGGTAGGAAGGGATTTGGCGAGCCGGGGACGTGAAGAGAGTTGGATAAACTCAAAAGAAGAGAATATGTTCATACTGGTTTTAGGGCTGGGTTGATTATTGTGGATTTATTGCTATTATCTCACAGATAGATTTGATTTTGACAATTAAAATTCATTGTTAAGTAGTAACTGCAGTGTTTTGAACACAATATTTCTACTTAGTATTCTTAAAAATCAGCCATTGAGAAAAACAGTATAGCCCTATTGTGGTTTAGGAAGATTAAAATTGGGTAAACAAGTGAATAGGGATTGCGTAAAAAATCGTTTTTTTGGGAGAATATCCATGTTATGTGTTGTTGAGTTGATAAGGCGAAAGCCATTGAAAGAATTGATAAGTAGGAAGGTATTCAGTCTCCAAGGACTGTATTATGGAGTTTTATTGCTCATTGGGGGATTGACAGTGGGGGCCATGAGCCCGGTATATGCCGAGGGAAGTCGGGAATTGATCACTTCAGCCGGTGGTCAAGGGCAGCGTCCTTTTATGCAGTCTATATATTCTACATTAGCGGTTGAGGAGATGAAGGGCGTACCTGCCAAAACCATTATCAAGGTATTTGCGAAAGTAGGCGAAACAATCAATTTGGGAAGCAGTGTCTATGCTGCTGATTTGGGAAACGATATCGTTTATCGAGGTCCCAAGGGAAGCAGTTTAATAAATGGCTTTTGTGATGTGTTAAATGGGGGTTTCGGACATATTAATACTTTAGCCAAAGAATTGGCGGGAGCTTTACCCAATACGGGGGGATACACTCCTTGCACAATCACAGCGGATAAGGACGGCATTTATGAGATCGAGTTTAACTCACAACCCAATAATCCTGATGAAAAATCTCATCAGGCCAAAGGAGTTGCTGAACAGTTTGTATTGGGTCGACAAAAAGAAGTGGTCGCAGCCTGGGATGTGACGGTTTTTGGTACCGATAACCTGGAAAAAAAAGGACGAGTCTTCACCAATTATTTAGTTGCCCACATGGGGGGAGTTAATTCAGAGTTATATTCCCAATTGTATTTTTTGACCAATCGAGGATATACCTATCGCATGGATTTAAATGGGACTGATCCTCAAGAATTTTCTTTTTTTGCCAACAATAAGGGTTTTACCAGTGGGGATAAAGGGACTGGAAAACCCTTATTGAGGTCGGTGGCTGGTATTGGGGAATTTGGTAAAACAGCGTTTTTTCACAGTCCCAAATTTGATGATGATCCTGCCACTGACAATTACACTCACAAAATGTTTTTTAATCCCCCGGCTCTCGATCTACCAGTTACGGATAATTCAGCAAACTGGTTACCTCTGCCAGACAGCAGTCTTGCAAGCAATCGCACCACTTGGCTAAGGACCTCGAGTCCCAAAGTCCCTGAAATAACAAATTTTGCATTTGTGGGGGACGAAACTACGCCTGGAAATGCTGGCACAAACCCATTGGGAGGAGAATTTTCTTTTGAGACTGATGTTGCCGGTACTTATGTACTCACCATCAAAATGGCAGGCAATAAAGAATTGCTGTTGACCGGGACTGCTACAGCCGGAGTAAATACTCTTGTTTGGAACGGTCTTGATGCGTTGGGAAATCCCATTCCCCCCAGTGATATTCCCTATGAAGTTGGTTTGAAGATTACGGTTGACGATGTGCATTTTCCAGTTTTTGACATAGAAGACAATCCCAAAGGATGGATTGTGGAACGGTTGGACTGTAATAATTCGGGATGTACTGTTGCCAGTGATATCGTTTACTATGACAATGGAAACTTAAGTGGAGACACCGCCCTTGGAGCTGTCAATCCTTCTCCAGCAACTCAATTGGATGGTGTCAGTAGCCGTACAAATCCAGCTCAAAAATTTACCGGTGTTCCTGCAAAGAATTTTGGGACCACTTACACCCACGTGAATAATGGCAGTATAGGAAACAAAAATTGGTTAGATTTATGGACTTCAGTTTCCTCACTGGAGGCGAAATTGGCAGAGGGCTTGACCATTCGGGAAGCTGATTTGGTGATCAAAAAAAGTCATCCTGCTGGTAACTATCAGGCAGGCAGTTCAGTTACCTATACCATTGAAGTTACCAATTATGGACCTACCAAAGCCGCAGGTATCGGAATAACTGACACTTTTCCCGGTACGATTGCTGCTGGGGCTGCTTGGACCTGTACTGTCAGTCCGAGCAGCGCTTTTAACAAATGCAATACAGCAAGCGGAACGGGTAATATTGATCTCACCGTTGATTTGGAAAAAGATGCCAAGGCTACTTTGAGCATTTTTGCAACCATCAATGCCGGGTTGGCTGCTGGAATTGAAATTGAAAATACAGCCACAGTTACTCGTCCTGATGATGTAACAAATCCCAGTCCCACTGTTAAAAACGCCAAAACAGAATCTTTTACAGATATACTGACACTGACTCCCTCTGAGAATCAGGTGCCCACAGTGACTCCCCCTACCGTGCCTTCCACTCCCAATGATACTACAGTTCTATTGCCTGCTTTGGGTGCTGCTGATGGTAATGGGGATTTGGACCATATCACTATTACTGAAGTTCCCTTAGCCAGCCAAGGCACTTTGTATTTGGGAGATCCCGAAGGAGATCCCAAAGGAACTGTTATCGTCCCGGGAACTGAAATTAAACTTGATAAAATCGATGAACTTTATTTTGAGCCCCACCCTGATTTTGTAGGAAATGCCACCTTTTCTTACACTGCCACTGATACACCTGGGGCCACCAGTGCCGAGGCCACAGTTACTATTCCGGTGACTAAAACCACCAATAAACCGCCTGTGGCAACTCCTCTATCAGTTAGCACTCAGCCAAAGACTGCAGTGAAATTACCTCCACTGACAGCCACTGATCCAGAAGAAAAACCTATCGCTTCATTCACCATCACTCCTCCCAATGATGGGGAAGGTAAACTTTACTTAGGCGATCCTAAATCTGGAGGAACCCCAATCACCGATGTTAAAACACTGACCCTTGCAGAGGTAGCCTACCTCTATTATGAGCCTGAGCCCACGGCAAAATCACCTTCAGATGTTTTTTTAAGTTACACTGCCACTGATGAAAAGGGATTGATCAGTCAACCCGCTGATATTCTCATCACCATCACCACCACCCCCAATTCCCCTCCAACCGTTGACCCTTTGACAACTGAACTGACCAACGATCAACCCATTCAATTGTCGTTACCCACTGCCAAAGATCCGAATGGGGATGACAGTATTACTGGTTACACGATCAAAACTCTGCCCCTTGATACAGAAGGTGTTCTCTATCTTGGCGATCCCAATGCTGGGGGAGTTCCCATCACACCTGGACAAACTCTTACTCCAGAAGATGTGGCAAAATTGTACTTTAAACCCGCCGAGGGTTATGTGGGTACTGCAACATTTACTTACACTGCCATTGATGAAGAAGGGGCTGAAAGTGCGCCAGCCACAGCCACATTGACCATCAAGGCGGCACCTCCAGCTGATGGCACTTCAACACCGCCACCTCCAACTGGTCCCACTGAACCCACCGATCCTACCGTTTTTCCAGTCCCTTCTACCAATGATGATGTGGCCAGTACCAAAGTTGATACACCGGTAACTATTTCCATTCTTGCCAATGACAATCATGTCGATCCTGGCAATTTGATCATTGACACCGCTCCAGCCAATGGGACTGTCATCATTAATCCAGATGGTACAGTCAGTTATACTCCCAATCCAGGATTTGTGGGCACCGATACCTTTGTCTATCAAGTGTGTGGACAGGGGGGGCAATGCGTCACGGGCACAGTGACCGTGAGTGTCACAGAGCCCACCGTTCCTCAATTGTCTGTTGACTTTGCGGGGACTGGAGAAGGTCAAGTGAGCAGCAGTGTGGGCAATTTGGACTGTGATCAAGATACCCCCGATTGTCAAGCCAGTTTGGCTGCCAATACTGAAATCACCCTGACAGCAACTCCAGCAGCTGGTTATGAATTTATCGGTTGGGGTGGCGATTCGGATTGCATAGATGGCAAAATTACCCTCAATGCTGATATAAAGTGCGTGGCTTATTTTCAACCTTTGGACAGTCCCAAATTTCCGCTTAGAGTGGGAATATTGGGTGAGGGCAATGTGCTCAGTCAACCTTTGGGCATTGATTGTGGCGACCAATGTGAGCATGCGTTGCCAGCCAATACCTTGATTACTCTGACTGCAGTTCCCCAACCTGGTCATGAATTCACAGGTTGGAGCGGGGACTGCAACGGTCTCTCTGCTCAGGCGGTGGTTACGCTCACTCAAGGTAAAACTTGCGTTGCCAATTTTAAACCTTTGTCAACAGGTCCCGAGGGTACTCAACCTCTCAGTGTTACCAAAACAGGCTCCGGGAATGGTACGGTGACTGGACTTGAATTGGAATGTGGTCCCACTTGTAACCATCATTATCCAACCGGTCAGGCCGTTACTCTAACTGCAACTCCAGACCCCGGCAGTCGTTTTATGGGCTGGGGAGGCAATTGTTCGGGAACAAGTCTCACGATCACTGTGACTGTGGACACGGCTAAAAGTTGTACCGCCCTTTTTGATCAAGCAGAAGCCATGCCTCCTGCAGAACCTGGGACCGAAACGTTGACGGTTCAAAATTTGAGTCGTTTCAAGGCCACTTTACGCAGTGAGCCTGCAGGTGTTGAGGTCATGCCCACCAGCTCTTATGGGGCCAAATCATCAGCCAACTATCCAATTGGGACCGTGGTCAAACTGCAGGCTCTGCCAGAGCCCGGAGGTCGTTTTGCAGGTTGGGTGGGAGATGAGGATTGTAAGGATGGAGAGGTGACGATTACTCAGGGAATTTACTGCCTGGCGGTGTTTGAAGATTTAAATCCGGGGACAGTGCAATTCAGTTCCCAAACTTATGTGGTGGATGAATTTGGCAATCCATCAACTGCAATTACAGTATCTCGAGTGGGAGGTTGCGACGGTCCCATCACTGTGGATTATGCCACGGAATCTGGGACTGCCAGCCATCCTGATGATTATGCGATCACTACGGGCACTTTGAGCTGGGAAGATGGAGATTGCAGTGACAAGACTTTTTTAATTCCCATCAAAGATGATAAATTGGTGGAAGGCAATGAGACCGTGCAACTTAAACTCAGTAACCCAACTGGTGGTGCCACTGTGGGCGCTGTCGGTGAGGCCACGTTGACCATTACCGATGATGATGCACCGAGTACAAATACGGGTCAAAATTGTTATAACTTAGCACCTTGTCAGATGTGTTGTACGGGTTGTCAAGCCACTGATTCCTCAGGAGATGACTCCGAAGTGCATTTTAAAACGTTGATTGCGACTATTGAAGAAGGAGATACTTTGTCCATCACGTTGGCAGATGGCAAAGGAGATTTGTTATTAAAAGAATTGCCAGACAGCCAAATTGCGAGTTTGGAGGAATGGATTCCGATTGGCAAGGGCGCCGGCCGTCTATTGATCAAGGGAGTGAAAGTGGGCACGACTAAATTGTTATTGGTGGACAGTGCCGCCACTTCTAAGATGGCCAGTCTCCATATCATTGTGATTCCAAAAGACACGGCTGGATCGGCAGGCAATGGGGAAGATGGGAATGCTGGGCAATTTAAAATTCGCTCGATTCTCGTGACCATAGAGGTGGGTCAAACTACCACAGTTGCGGTGGCAGGAGGTCAAGGGGAATTGGCTTTGAGTGAATTGCCGGCAAGTCAATGGGTGGCCGTTGACTCCTGGATTCCACAAGGGTCTACAGGCAGTGGTGAGTTGACTGTGACTGGTTTACAGGTGGGCACAGCCAAGGCGGTGATTTTGGATCAGGGCAATCCGCCTGAAAAAGTGGTGGTCAATGTGAAGGTGGTTGAGAAGGGCAGTTTGAGTCATGCCGGTGATGGAAGTGATGAGCAAGCGGGTGCTCAGTCTGGCTTGCAAGAAGAATGGGGCAATCCCTACACTTCTGGATCGCTTACCTTGGATCCTGATGGGAATTTGATTATAGGAGGCATTCCCATTTTGACCGAAGATGATCGTATCTTAGATGAGAATGGTGAACCCATACAGGAAGAATACTGTGGAGAGGGTTCCGCAGGCATCACCGCACAAGGGGAAACGATCAAGAGCCAGGCATGCTTTATTGGAAAATTGCGCCTGCGCCAAGGTCGTCAGCCGAATCATCGGATGACTTCTCATGAGGAAGCGAAAGAAGTTGAGGTGGCGACTGCGGTTCTCATCGATCCCAAGCATGTGGGGGAAGAGGCTGAGATTGTGTTGATTGGGGTGCACACTAAATTAACCCATGAATTTCGTTATACCCAAGATGCTGGGCAATGGGTAATTTGGAATGATGAGTTGAGTCAGTTACCCACGGTGCAACGTTATTATCGATTGCCAGAGGTGGTGGAAGTGCCTATTTATAAAGGTGATCTGAGTTTTGCACCTGGAGAATTTACGGTGTTTGTGGGTTATCGATTGAAAAATGGGACTGTTATTCATAATGGTCTCGATCCGCTGAATTTTTACGTGGGGAATGCGATTCGTTTGGATCTATTCCCAGATTCGGCAGTTTCCACGGTGAAAAAAGTAGAGCAGTCTCCAGAGTTGGTGTATGACAGCCGCAGTTATTTTGAACCTTATACCCATAATATGTTGAAGGGTCAAGGAGGCAAATGGGGAAATAATTTGGAGTTTATGGATTGGGAAAATATTTTGGTGAGTAACTTCTTGCGCGTGGACAGTCGACATGTGGGTAAGTCGGCCGATATTCTCATCGCAGCGACCTATTTGGGTGATCCCAAGGGTAGCAGTAGTTATTATCGTGATGCCTTCAACTGGTCTCAATGGTTTGGTGAATTGAATGAATTACAAGCGGTGCAGCATTATCACGAGTTGCCAGAAACTTTGGAAATTCCCATTTATAAGGGCAGTTTAGGAAATATGCCAGGGGAATTTATTGTGTTTGTGGGTTACCAGTTGGAAGAGGGAGATATTATTTTCAATGGCTTAGATCCCGTGTTGTTGACGGTGAAGCCGGATTAGGAAATTGAATCGTCTTGATCATCAGCGATGGGCTATAAAAGGAGCCCTGATTTGTTAGTAATATGGGGCGCAATAGTGTTAGCATATTGCGCCGCATGAAAACACGATAGACAAAGCAATCTCTCCAATTTTTGATTTTGTTATGGGTGAACGAAATTAAGAAGACTTCTCCTCTTTCGAGAGTATGCGATAATGAAAAAATAAGAGTTGCCCCTCAGTTAAGATACGTTGGAGTGGAGGCTTTAGCCGGCCAGCGGTAGGCCCTTGTAATTTGTGTATGTGGGGTAATGTCTACGGCCGGCCGGCTAAAGCCTCCACTCCAACGTATCTTCCAGAGCCTCCACTCCGGCTAAAGCCTCTACTCCAACGTATCTTCTAGAGCCTCCACTCCGGCTAAAGCCTCTACTCCAACGTATCTTCCAGAGCTTCCACTCCGGCTAAAGCCTCCACTCCAACGTATCTTCTAGAGCCTCCACTCCGGCTAAAGCCTCCACTCCAACGTATCTTCCAGAGCTTCCACTCCGGCTAAAGCCTCCACTCCAACGTATCTTCTAGAGCCTCCACTCTGGCTAAAGCCTCTACTCCAACGTATCTTCTAGAGCTTCCACTCCAATGGAGAATTTCCCTTTTATTTTTTCGTATCGCATCATTTAATTTTGCAAGAGGTTTAGAGAATGACCATAAATTTGGGGATAACATGCGGCGCAATAGGCTAACGCTATTACGCCCTATATTATACTTGAATGCACCTCGATTGATGCGCTTCGCAACAAACGCTCAGCATATCCTACATGCTGTATTATGCCTTATGCGTTGGCTACATGACTTTCGATTTTTTGGTTTAAGACTTGCAGAGAGTGAAAAATTACGCCATAATTGTTTTATTCTCACAATCTGCTCGACTACAGAGCGGTTGCATTTCTTATTTAAATTCAATCAAATTGGGAGTTTGTTATGAAGTTCGCCCTTTATTCAATGACGATTTTGATGAGTATAGTTGGGCAAGCTGGGTTTGCACAAACGGCTTGCGAAGGTTTTTGTTTTCCGGAAAATTTGGAGGCATTGGGTGGAGGCAGTTTTGAGCAGGAGGTTTCGGCCAAGGCTGTGATCGAGGTGCCAGGAGTTATTCCCGCCGGGGTTAAAAATTTGTATGTGGAGTTGAATTCCGCAGAAGATGTGGATATTCAGTTGTTTGATGCCAGTGCCAACAATAAGCCACTGGTGGGTTGGAAAATCGGAGCTTTGATTGACAGTGGCAGTCGTAAGTCCGTGGATTATCAGGGGGTTACTATTGAATATTCTGGTTATAATGGTATCATTTGTGGGGATCGTGGCCATGAGTCTATCCAAGTGACTGGAACTACGCAAAATGATCTGCTGATGAAGATATATGGATACAAGGAGGGATCAGCCACAGTAACTTACTCTTATGAAGGTAATGGAACTCGCAGTTTACCGCCGGGCAGTGGTCAATTTGAGCAACGCGTGGATAAAAAGGCTGTGGTTGAAGTACCTGGAGATATTCCTCCAGGGATAAAGGATTTGTATATTGCTTTAAAATCAGATGTTGACGTGGACATTCAGCTGTTTGACGTGGATGCAGATAAGGCTTTGGTGGGTTGGAAAATTGGGGCGGTGATCGACAGTAAGAATGTGAAGAATAAGGATTATAATGGTGTCAATATTGAGTATTCTGGGTATAATGGTACGGGTTTTAAAAGAGGTCACGAATATATTAAAATCACGGGGTTGACTCGCAATACTTTGCGTATGAAATTATACGGCTATCAAGAGGGATATGCGGAGATCAGCTACAATTGGCAGTAGTTTAGGGCTAACATGCCAGGACATATTCTCAGCCGTTGTCTGATACCACTTACCAAAAGAGAGGAAAATATGCGGCACATTCATCATCCAATGCATCGATTTATTTTAAGAGTATGCTGGGGATTATTACTCCTAATCAGCAGTTTCAGTGCAGTTGTTTGGGCAGGTACTCATATCACCATTGATATTTCTCAGCAACGACTATATCTTTATGACGGCAGTAAATTGTTGCGCAGTTACCCCGTTTCCACTGCCAAAAATGGGGCGGGGAATCAGTCGGGCAGTGAGAAGACGCCGCTGGGAAGACATGTGATTTTGCAAAAAATTGGGGCGGGAGCTCCAAAGGGAACGGTATTTATGGGTCAACGGAATACGGGGCGCATTAAGCAAAATTTGAAGAATGGGGGCGCATTGATGACTTCTCGTTTACTACGTTTACGAGGAGTTGAGAGCCGCAATCGTCACACTGAGAAACGGTTGATCTACATTCACGGCACTTCCGCTGAAAATCTGATTGGTCGACCGGCTTCCCATGGGTGCATTCGTATGATCAATGATCATGTCATTCATTTATTTGATCGGGTTAAGGTGGGCACCACGGTTAATTTACAATTATAATCATCCCGCCCATTGATTGAAATTGTTTTGTGGACCTGCTGGGTGTAGAAAGCGTAGGGTGTGTTAGGCGCGTCTTTTGCGTCGTAACGCACCTTTCTGTACTACTTGCGCCACAAAATTATGGAAACTCAAATGTTGCCTTCTCTCGATCGATGCGCTTCGCAAAAAACGCTCAGCACATCCTACATGAGATAATTTATTGGTTGTATAACCATCATTGCCCAAGGCTGTATTGATGAGGGGCATGATCCTTAAAATCGAACTCATCATCATTCAAACCTAACTGTTAAATAAAGGTAGAGACCGTGTTTGAAATTATACAAGCCGGTGGTTGGGTCATGATACCCATTCTGATATGCTCAATTTTATCCATGGGCATTATTGGAGAACGTTTTTGGAGTTTGCAAAGGCAAAGGGTGGCACCTCGGGGATTGGTGTCACAGATTTACCATTGGATTAAAGACAATCGTCTTGACAAACAACGACTGAACTCTTTACGTAACAATTCCCCTCTGGGGAAAATACTGGCAGCTGGTTTGTTAAGCAAGCATTCTGATCGGGAAATGATGAAAGCCAGCATTCAAGAAGCCAGTGGTCAAGTTATTCATGATCTGGAGCGCTATTTAAACACTTTGGCTACCATTGCTGAAATTACCCCCCTGCTTGGGCTATTGGGAACTGTGACCGGCATTATTCGTATGTTTGCTGCCATAGGAGAAGTGGGACTGGGAAATCCCATGGTCCTGTCCAGTGGCCTGTCAGAAGCCTTGATCACCACAGCTGCAGGTTTAATCGTCGCCATTCCCACCTTTATTTGCTATCGTTATTTTCGAGGCGTGGTCGAGGAATTGATCCTGATCATGGAACAAGAATCTCTCAAACTGGTGGAAATAGTGTACGGAGGACGGGAATTGTGAAATTTCGGCAATATCACCGTCAAGACAATTTACGCATTAATTTGGCGCCCCTGATTGACACGGTATTTTTACTCCTGATATTCTTCATGATGACGACCACCTTTGATCGGCAATCACAATTAAATATCAGCTTGCCCGAAGCCAAGGGGGAAATTGTCACTAAACCGGAAGTGGTGCGCATCATTATCGATGCCAGAGGTCGATACTCGATCAATGACAGTGATCACAGTTTAATCGACTCTAAATTAGAAACCCTAAAACGAGCTTTGGAGAAAGAAATGGTAGGAAAAACAACGCTGCCCTTGCTGATCAGTGCCGATGCTCAAGCCCCCCATCAAGCTGTTATGAAAGCTATGCAGGCAGCCAGGGATTTGGGACTGGAACAACTCAGTTTTGAAGCTCAGCACGTGCCAGAATAATATGAAAATACAAACCATTTGGTACACCAATCATCCACTGGGTTATCTGTTAGCGCCCCTGTCTTGGATGTACTGTGCCGGAATCAGAGTGCGCAAACAACTTTATCAACACGGCATTCTGCGACGCCATGCGGTCTCAGTGCCTGTGATCATCGTAGGTAACTTAACAGTGGGGGGCACTGGCAAAACACCGCTGGTCATCTGGTTAAGCCAATTTCTGAAACAACAAGGCTATAAACCGGGCATCATCAGTCGTGGTTATCGCGGCAAAACCACCCACTGGCCACAACTGGTTTACCCCAACAGTGATCCCAACTTATTGGGAGATGAACCTGTGCTATTGGCGCGTCAAAGTGGCTGCCCAGTCGCAGTATCACCCCGTCGCATTAAAGCCGTGCACCATTTGTTGGAACATTACGACTGTGATGTAATTATCAGTGATGACGGTCTTCAACACTATGCCTTAAAGCGAGACCTTGAAATTGCAGTTTTAGATGACATTCAGCGTTATGGAAATCGACGTTGTCTACCTGCGGGACCTTTACGAGAACCTTTGAATCGCTTGAAAGACTTAGACTTTTTAGTCACCAAAGGTGCAGCTTTACAGGGAGAACATTCCATGCAGTATGAAGGTCAAGAACTGCATTCCCTGCTTAAAGACTCCGTGAGCAAACCCCTTGAAGCTTGGCGCGGCCAAACTGTCCATGCAGTGGCAGGAATTGGACATCCAGCCCGTTTTTTCAGTCGGTTACGGGATCATGGACTCAAATTACATTGCCATGAATACCCTGATCATCATCACTATCAAGCCAAGGACATCACTTTTGCCGACAACCTATCCGTGATCATGACCGAAAAAGATGCGGTCAAATGTCTCCCCTGGGCAGGTCCTCAACATTGGTACTTGCCCATCAAAGCCCGTTTGCCAGATCTTTTTGGCAAACGCCTACTTGAAAAACTCATCAAGGTATCCGACCATGGACGAAAAACTACTCGACATCCTAGTCTGTCCCGTAACTAAGGGACGTTTGATCTACCACAAATCGACTCAAGAACTCCTTTCCAAAAGCGCACGTCTAGCCTATCCTATTCAGGACGGATTACCCGTCATGCTTCCAGAAAAAGCCCGTCATTTACCGCTAGAGGAATTGGAAACCCTAACCTAGATAAGGTGGGCGCCCCACAATTGGGCAACCCATCTCCTCATAATGACTCGCTATTTAAGCCGATAGTCCGTCAAAATTCCAAGTTTACACTGTCCTTGAGCCATAATAACTAACGGGCTCGGTAAGTGATACGACCTTTAGTCAGATCATAAGGCGTCAACTGTACGGTCACCTTATCACCCGTTAAAATACGGATATAATTCTTACGCATTTTGCCGGAAATATGGGCTGTGACCACATGACCATTGTCTAACTTCACTCTAAACATCGTGTTAGGCAATGTCTCAATTACCGTGCCTTCCATCTCAATACTATCTTCTTTTGACATACCCAATTACACACCTTCTCAATTGAACTAAACTATAAAAACAAGAAGGCCCATTATGCACTACTCTTGTGAAAGTGCAAGCGCTTTGCACAAGAAAAATTTAGATTACCTTCAGTAACGGAAAATTGCACTCCTTAAATTCAGTTTTTTGGTAGCAAGTTACGTGCCCCCGTGAAACTTCGTCTACTTTAATTACCCTAAATTTATCGGAGTATTCACTCTCATAACGACTGGATGGAAATGCTTTATAAATAAAACTTATGATAACTTACATCAGAATCCATGGCTTTAAATCCTTTCACCACTTTGAAATGGAGTTTACACCTTTTACGGTGATTGCCGGAGTCAATGCCGCTGGGAAAAGTAATTTATTTGACGCACTGCAACTGTTATCTCGCATTGCCCAAACTGATAACCTGAAAAAAGCATTTACAGAACAGCGGGGTGGATTCATTGAGTTATTTACCCAATACGAGGATAATAATTACGCCACCCTCATGGAATTTACAATTGAAATGTTGGTCAATCGCAGGATCAAGGATGCTTGGGGTGGGGAATCTGATTTAAAGTACACTCGCTTAAGATATGAATTAAAAATTGAACGATACCGTAAAGACTCGGGGCTGGAAGACCTAAAAGTCATCCATGAACACCTGGACAAATTAAACCCTGCCAAAGACAAATGGATACAACGAATTCCGGAACAAGATCGTAAACTTTGGAAACTCAAAGTAACTGGTAAGAGAGCTGTTCCCTATCTGCAAACTACAGAGGAAAACGGTGTGCCTACTATATGTGCGCTTCAAGATGGCAACACAGTCGGGACCAAAAAATTTACCCTCAACAATGCCACTCGCACAGTGCTCAGCAGTTTTGACAGCATCGATTTTCCGCACCTATTGGCTGCCAAAGAAGAAATGAAAAATTGGCAATTTTTACAACTCAATCCTGAAGATCTGCGTCAACCCACCAGTAAGCACACCGGTGAAGACACCCTTAGCCCCACTGGAAAAAATTTGGCCGCGACCCTATATCGCATTTCCCAAACTGATTCCTATGCCTTAGTAGAAATCTCCAGAAGACTGAACCAATTTCTGCCTGGTTTTACCGAAGTTGCAGTCATCGAGGACAATGAGAACAAACAATACCTTATTAAAGTAAAGGATGCAGAACATCGAGAATTTTCCTCAAGAGTCCTTTCCGAAGGAACTTTACGAATTCTGGCCCTTTGCATTTTAGAACAAGACCCTAAACACAGCGGACTGCTGTGCTTTGAGGAACCAGAAAACGGCGTCCATCCGTTCCGTATCGACACCCTGCTTCAATTGCTCAAGGCTCTTGCCTCTGACTTTACAGACCCTGACATGCCCTTGCGTCAAATCATCGTCAACACCCATTCCCCAGTGTTGGTCGGTAACCTAAAATCAGGAATTGACTCAAAAAACATCAACATTTGGTATGCCGAAATTAAAACCTCCATTACCAACCTGCATGGAAAAAGGATGAAATTACGTACCACGGAAATCAGTCCGGTCAGCCCAGATCCAACCTCACAACTGGAACTCTCGGAACGACAACGAAAACTGACATCGATCGAAGTGGAAAAATACCTGCGAACACTCGATATGGAAAGTAACTTCCAAACTGAGCATCAAGAATGATGAAAGAATACCTACTGCTCATTGGACTGTTTACAGAAGGAAAGACTGATGAACGTTTTTTACCAGGTATCGTCGAGAGAACACTTGATCAATGGTTGCTTGACCCTAACTCATCCTATTTTGACCCGCAAATATCGATGCAATACAAAGTAATACTACTTGAAATTAAAAAAACCGGATTGGGCTTTACTGAACAAGTGCTTGAAGTCTCCAAGAAAGCAAAGGAAAGCGGTTGCGATGTTATTTGTGTACATACTGATGCCGATGACAAGACCCCTCAAAACGTTCTCAACAACAAAATAAACCCAGCAAAGCGCCACTTGCATCAACAAAATGCCCAACATCACTGCATATTATTAACACCTATTATACCTGTTTATATGACGGAATCATGGATGTTGGCAGATTTAGAACTACTGAAGAGACAACTGTTGGGCCCCAAAGATTCAAACTTGAAATTAAACCAATTCATAGAACAAAATCTCAGAAAACTAGAACAAATTTCTGATCCTAAAAAAGCCATCGAAGAGGCCATCCAACTTGTTGAAAAAAACAAGACCAAACGACAACGTGGCAAAAATCTACAAGTTGCTGACTTATATTCAATTTTCAGCCAACAACTCAACCTGGAAGAATTAAATAAACTTCCTTCTTATCAAAAATTTAAGGAAGAGTTTGCAACAGTCCTTGCTCAAATCCTCACTGACAATCTTCCAAACCAATCCCAGTTTTGAAATACCATGACCCCTCCCGAATTAGAACACAAGCTCACCAAAGCCCGCACCCAACTCATCATGGACAAACCCTTTTTAGGCGCTTTAGTCCTGAGGCTGCCCTTTCAAGTAGCTCCTCCTCAATGGTGTCCAACCGTGGCCACCGATGCCCGTTGTCTCTACTATAATCCTGACTACGTGCAAAAATTACCCGTAGACCAATTGCAATTTGTCCTCGCTCATGAAGCCTTACACTGCGCCTTTTCTCACTTTGCCAGACGTCATCATCGTCAAAAAAAACGTTGGGACTGTGCCTGTGACCATGCGATCAATCCCCTTTTGACAGCGGATGGACTCGTTCCCCCTCCAGAAATCACCATTCTGCCCCAATATTTAGGCATGGTGGCTGAAGAAATTTACCCATTACTGTCCGAAGATTCTCAAGACGAACCGTTGGACCAACACCTGTATGACTCAGAAACCACACATTCCCCAGAGCATAACTCACCCTCCTCTGAATCTGGCACAGCTCAGCCCCCTCCATTAACTGAGACGGAACGCCAAAACCTAGAAACCCAATGGCAACAACGCCTTATCAGCGCAGCTCAACACGCCTTGCAAGCTGGAAAATTAACCGGTCCCTTGGCTAGAATGATCCATCATCTGTCTCAACCGTCCATACCTTGGCGCATGCTGTTAGCCCGCTATATGACCCTCACTGCCCGAGAAGATTACAGCTACATGCGACCTTCCAGACGAGAAGGGACTGCTATTTTTCCAAGTCTGCGCAGTGCTCAACTCAATATTGCAGTGGGACTTGATGTCAGTGGCTCCCTAAAAGACCCTGAAATTCAAGAATTTTTATCCGAAGTGCAAGCCCTCAAGGGACAATTGCGAGCCAGAATTTTACTGTTGATTTGTGATGCTCAATTAACGGGAATTGAACATTATGAACCTTGGGAAGAATTCTCCATGCCTGATCAACTGAGCGGTGGCGGCGGCACTTCTTTCAAACCCGTATTTGAGCACTTGCAAAAACAAGGTGAAACCCCAGATCTATTGATCTATTTTACCGATGCCAAAGGCGAATTTCCCCATCTAAGACCCCATTATCCAGTTATCTGGTTGGTCAAAGGTCGAGCCCCAGTTCCTTGGGGGGAACGTATTCAATTGAATTAACAACAATTTTTAATGAAATTGATCTCAACATAAATTAAGGGAATACTAAATGGGCACCAAATCACTGCGATGGTTCCTATTCACCATATTAGTCCCACCGTTACCACTGATCTTCAGCTATCACTTTGGGAATAATGATGATCTTTGGAAATTCATCAGCAGCAAGGACGCTGACATTTTATTCATGGGCGTCACTTTTTGTGTAGTTGGTATAGGGGAACTGCTGGAATCAGCCACTTCCAACATCACCATGCCCAAAACATTCACGAATGCCCTAATGGGGGGCTCGATTTTTGTCGTTATTTTTGCAACCTTACTGTATGCCGGCATCTCTCTAAAACCCTCTTCCAACAACGACTTCATGACCTATGCAAGCCTCGTGTTATTTGGAATTTCCATCGTACTCAGCACCGGTTGCATTGCCTTATCTGAATACAAAGAAAATGAAATTGTGGAGGCCAAGTTAGAAAAACAATCCCTTGAAATAAAACAAGACTGTGGCACAATAGCCATGGAATTGATTAACAGTACCCAAATCTCAGAAGACGATCATCGTAAACTCATCATCCAATTCTATACCAGATGTGATGTCCCACTTCCACCCGGTCAATTCAGTAAGTTATTAGGAGCACAATCATGATGACTTCCCTAAGACATCCCCTATTTACTTTGAACCAAATTCTGGAAAAACACAGCCATTCCATAATTTGGACCTCAACCACCTTATTGGGACTTGCTATTCTCAATTTCTTTCTATCGAGCCTAAGCCTGGTTTTTAACGAATCAACCGCCCTGGCTACTGCTTATTTCAAATTCATAGAGCACTTTTTTCTAGAAAGTTTGATCTGGTCATTGGCTTTCAGTCTCGTTGGCTTTGTGGGAATCATGTCCTCGCTCAAATACTTTGTACACTCTTACTCAACAACTGCAGTCCAAAATTCTCCAAAATCCGAAAAAGTTATTAAAGGCATTACGCTGAATACATTGGCTGAAGGATATAAAAAATCTGGCAAGTATGACAAAGCCTTACCCTTATACAAACAATCCCTAAGCATTCTCGAGAAGGAATTGGGTCACAATCATCCTGATGTAGCCACGGCTACCAATAATCTGGCCGGTATTCACTATATTAAGGGTGAGTATGAAACTGCCCAATCTTTATATAAAAAAGTCCTGGCAATTCAAGAGCAAACACTGGGCAAGCAACATCCAGACTATGCCACCACTCTCAACAACTTAGCCGTACTTTATGATTCTCAAGGAAATTATGCGCAAGCTTTACCCCTTTCTCAAACTGCCTTAAACATCTTGCAAAAAAATTGGGGCACTCAACACCCAGCTTATGCCACCAGTCTCAATAACCTTGCAGGCCTGTACTATTCCCAACGAGAACTTGACAAAGCCTTGCCCTTGTATCAACAGGCTTTGGCAATTCGGGAGCGGGTTTTGGGTAAACAGCATCCAGACTATGCCAGCAGTTTGAATAACCTCGCCGAAGTATATAGAGCCCAAGGTCAATGTGCCCAAGCACTGCCTTTATATCAGGAAGCTTTGCACATCATGCATCAAGTTTGGGGAAAACGCCATCCAACCACTCAAAGAATACAGGAAAATTATAAGCGTTGCCAACAACAAGTTTAATGATTTCCATACCATGGGCTCCACGATGCTCACCGTAATAACAGCATGATATATCAGCCGTTTTTCTTCATCCATATCACTTGTTAAGGAAGATAACTATGTCAGACATCACGCAGTCCCTCCTCATTATCAAACATGGAGTTGAGGAAATTTTACTGGAAGAAGAGTTGCGTGCCAAATTACAAACTGGAAAGCCGTTGCGAATCAAGGCCGGTTTTGATCCCACTGCGCCGGATTTACATCTTGGACATACGGTTCTCATCAATAAACTTCGCCAATTTCAAATGCTGGGACACCACATTTTGTTCTTGATTGGTGATTTTACTGGTATGATAGGCGATCCCACTGGCAAAAATGTCACTCGTCAACCTTTGTCACGGGAACAAGTGGCAGACAATGCTCGCACTTATCAGGAACAGATTTTTAAAATTTTAGATCCCAACGCCACTGAAATTTGTTTCAATTCAACGTGGATGAATAGCATGGACGCTGCTGGTCTCATTCAACTGGCTGCCCAACACACGGTAGCCAGAATGTTGGAGCGAGATGACTTTCACAAACGCTATCATCAGGGTCAGCCCATTGCCATCCATGAATTTTTATATCCTCTGATCCAAGGCTATGATTCTGTGGCCTTACGAGCCGATGTTGAATTGGGCGGCACCGATCAGAAATTCAATCTACTGGTGGGCAGAGAATTGCAAAAACATTATCAACAATCGCCACAGGTGGTCATCACTTTGCCGATTTTGGAAGGATTAGATGGAGTCCAAAAAATGTCTAAGTCCCTGCACAATTACATCGGTATCAATGACGGTCCCCAAGATATGTTTGGCAAAATCATGTCTATTTCCGACACCTTAATGTGGCGTTATATTGACCTGCTCAGTTTCAAAACTCCGGACGAAATTCACCACTGGAAACGTTCAGCACTTGAGGAGAATATCAATCCTCGTGATATCAAAGTCGCCTTTGCTCAGGAGATCATCGCTCGGTTTCACAATGCGGTGGCTGCAGAGCAAGCTTATCAACAATTTGTGCTCCAATTTCAACAAAAAGAAATTCCAGACAATATTCCAGAAATCACTTTGTCCACAACTTCAACCATGTCCCTTGGTCAATTGCTCAAAGAAGCGGGACTGACTGCCAGCACTTCAGAGTCATTGCGCATGATTGCTCAAGGTGGGGTAAAAATTGACAGTGAAAAGGTCAGCGATAAGGCGTTACAGATTGCACCTGACTGCACTCATGTTTATCAAGTGGGTAAACGACGTTTTGCCAAAGTAACTTTGCTCAAACAATCCTAACTTTTTAATTTATAAAGGAAATTCATGCTCGCATTTACTACCCTTACTGCTTTAGTAGCTCCCTTGGATCGGGCCAACGTGGACACCGATGCAATCATTCCCAAACAATTTCTTAAGTCCATTCATCGCACTGGATTTGGGCCCAATTTGTTTGACGAGTGGCGTTATTTGGATCAGGGTGAGCCCGGACAAGATTGTCAAAATCGTCCTCTAAATCCAGATTTTGTTCTCAATCAGCCTCGTTATCAGGGAGCGAAAATCTTATTGGCTCGTCGCAATTTCGGCTGTGGATCCAGTCGGGAACATGCTCCTTGGTCCCTGGTCGATTATGGTTTTCGGGCTCTGATTGCCCCCAGTTTTGCCGACATTTTTTATAATAATTGTTTTAAAAATGGCATATTGCCCATTGTTTTGTCGGAACAACAGGTGGATGATTTGTTCAAGGCTGTCAATCGTTTGCCCGGTTATCAGTTGACTATTGAGTTGGCAACTCAAACTATTATTACTCCCGATCATGAGACTCTAACTTTCAATGTGGATGCTTTTCAAAAGCACTGTTTACTGAATGGGTTAGATGATATTGGTCTCACATTGGAACAGAGCCAGTTGGTTAAGGATTATGAGCAACGACGGCGCCAACAAGTTCCCTGGCTATTCTAACCTTGGTAAATTCAATTTCGATAAAGTGCAAGTTTTGGCTTGCAATAAGACATCATGTCACAATTTCATCTCCCGCAAACTTCTTTTTGGTCAGGTCGACTTAATAGTGTAAAGGTAGCAGTGAAGGGTCTCCATTATATGCTCAGTTCCCAACCCAATGCTTGGTTACACAGTTTGGCTACAGTGGTGGTCATTTTGGCGGGAATTGGCAGGGGGCTGACGCGTTTGGAATGGATATTTATTTTCATCGCGATCATCTTGGTATGGGTGGCTGAAGTTTTTAACACAGCCTTGGAAGTGTTGGCAAATGCAGTTTCTTTGGAGCATCATCCCTTGATTGGCTTGGCTAAAGATATAGCGGCTGGGGCGGTATTAATTGCCGCGGTGGGCGCCTGTGTTATTGGTTTATTTGTGTTTTTCTATTGACTGGGCTTAATTGACCCTTTTTTAAAAATTAGATGTATCCTTTTCCCACTTGTTCAAAATAAATTTTAAGGAGCCAATGTGAGCAAAATGATTGCCATATTACCCGGAGACGGTATTGGGCCAGAGATCGTTGCTGAGGCGGTGAAAGTTCTCAATGCTTTGCAACAGCATTTTGGTTTGGATTTAGAGTTGCAAGAGGCTTTGGTTGGAGGAGCCGCTATTGATGCCACGGGTCAACCTTTGCCCAAGGAAACTTTGGACTTGGCAAAACGAGCTGATGCGGTGTTGTTGGGGGCTGTGGGCGGTCCCAAATGGGAGTCTTTGGATATCAGCATGCGCCCAGAAAAAGGTTTGTTGGGACTGCGCTCTGAGTTGGGACTGTTTGCCAATTTGCGGCCAGCCTTGTTGTTCCCAGAATTGGTAGATGCTTCCACTTTAAAGCCCGAAGTGGTGGCAGGGTTGGATATTTTGATTGTTCGAGAGTTGACCGGGGGGATTTATTTTGGAAAGCCGCGGGGAATTCGTACTTTAGAGAATGGGGAAAAGGAAGGGTTTAATACTTTAGTGTATCGGGAATCGGAAATTGTTCGCATTGCACGGGTGGCTTTTGAGGCGGCTCGTCAACGGCAAAAACGAGTGTGCTCTGTGGATAAAGCTAATGTTTTGGAAGCCACGGAGTTTTGGCGGCAGGTGGTGATTAAGGTAGGTCAGGAATATCCAGATGTGGAGTTGAGTCATTTGTATGTGGACAATGCGGCTATGCAATTGGTGCGTTATCCGAAGCAGTTTGATGTGATGGTGACGACTAATATGTTTGGTGATATTTTGTCCGATTTGGCTTCTATGTTGACTGGGTCTATTGGGATGTTGCCTTCAGCTTCGTTGGATGCGAATCAGAAGGGAATGTATGAGCCTATTCATGGGTCTGCTCCAGATATTGCGGGGCAAAATGTGGCGAATCCTTTGGCAACTATTCTTTCGGTGGCGATGATGTTGCGTTATAGTCTCCGTGAGGCTGCTTTGGCTGATGCGGTGGAGCGAGCGGTGCAACAGGTGTTGCGAGAGGGGTTGCGAACTCGAGATATTTTGGGGAGTGGGAATTATACTTTAGTAAGTACTTCTGAGATGGGAGAGGCGGTGCTTAAGTCTTTGAAGCAATTGGCTTAAGGGGAATGGCTTTAGGAAGGACAAGAGGGGTTAGGATCTGAGGGATAACATTCTTTTGAGGGATGTTATCCCTTGTCTAATTGTTTGTTTTTCGAGGGTTAAAGACCGATTTCTAATGCCAGTAAGTCTTCAATTGTTTCCCTGCGTCTAATCAATTTGACTTGATTCCCGGTCACTAATAATTCTGGAGCGCGACCCCGGCTGTTGTAATTGGAGCTCATGACAAATCCATAGGCGCCGGCGCTGGCTATGGCTAACAGGTCGCCTTCTTGTAGGGCCAGGGAACGTTGTTTGCCTAAAAAGTCACCGGTTTCACAGATGGGACCGACAATGTCATAGGGGTAGGTGGTTTCGTGAAAATGAGGTTGTACGGGTAAGATGTCATGCCAGGCTTGATATAAAGCGGGTCGAATCAGATCGTTAAGTGCAGCGTCCACAATGGCAAAGTGTTTGTGCTCAGTGTGTTTAAGGTAATCGACTTTGGTGAGTAAGAGACCGGCATTGCCAACTAGGGCTCGACCGGGCTCTAAGATGATTTCATAAGGTTCGTTGCCCAATACTTGGCTTAGGGCATATCCATATTCTTTGGGAGAAGGAGGGCTTTCGGTTTGGTAACGAATGCCTAAGCCGCCGCCGACATCAATATGGCGCAGGTGGATGCCTTTCAGGTGTAGTTTTTCAACCAGCAGCATTACTTTTTCCAAGGCTTCGATGAAAGGGTCCAGATGGGTGAGTTGGGATCCAATGTGACAGTCGATACCTATGATTCGAATGTTGGGCAGTTGGGCGGCAGTTAAATAGAGACAGAAGGCTTGTTCCACGCTGAGACCAAATTTGTTTTCTTTTAGTCCAGTGGAGATGTAAGGATGGGTTTTGGCGTCAATGTCTGGATTGACTCGAATGGCGATAGGGGCAATTTGTCGGGTGGCAGCAGCCAGTTGGTTGAGACGGGTTAATTCGGCAGCTGATTCTATGTTGAAACAGAGAATGCCGACTTGTAAGGCTTTGCGTAATTCTGCTTCAGTTTTACCCACTCCAGAGAATACGATTTTTTGTGGGGCACCGCCGGCTCGTAAGACGCGTTCCAATTCTCCTCCGGATACGATGTCAAATCCAGCGCCGAGGCGGGCTAATGTCGAAAGTATTGCTAAGTTGGAGTTGGCTTTAACGGCATAGCATATGAGGTGCAAGTGGTCTTTTAAGGCTTGGTCAAAGGCTTGCCAATATCTTTCCAGGGCTGTTTTAGAGTAAATGTAGGCGGGGGTACCATAGGATTGGGCGATGTCAGTTAAGGGAACATCTTCAATGTGAAGAATATTGTGACGATAGGTGAAATAATCCATAAATTAGACAGTCAGTTCATTGCTGTTTTTGGGGAGTGGTTGAGGCAGTGTCAGTGGGTAAGGGACGAATTAATTCTCCTTTTTGTCCACAGCCAATCAATAGGGTGCTTATTAAAAGCAGGAGAAATAGTTTCATGATCAATATGTTACAAAAGAATGGGGTGGATTGGTCAAGTATTGACACAGTGTTATTGGATATGGATGGGACCTTATTAGATTTGCATTATGATAATCAATTTTGGTTACATCATTTGCCCAAACGGTATGCTGAGAAGGAAGGTTTGAGTGTGGAGGTAGCCCGCCATTCTCTGTTGAGTCGTTATGCGACTCGCTTGGGACAATTGGAATGGTATTGTGTGGATTTTTGGAGCCAAGAGACCGGATTAGATGTGGCAGCGCTTAAGGAGGAAATTGCTGATTTGATTGCTATTCAACCTTATGTAATCCCATTTTTGCAGGCTTTACAAATCCGTCAAAAAAGGATTATCTTGGTGACTAATGCTCACCCAAAGAGTTTATCATTAAAGATGCAAAGAACGCAACTGGCTTGTTATTTCAATCAAATGGTCACGGCTCATGATCTTGGGATCCCCAAGGAACAGGAAACATTTTGGGCTAAGTTGCAAATTGTTGAGCCCTTTAACCCGCAAAATACTTTGTTGATTGAGGACAGCTTGCCCATTCTGTATTCTGCCCAACAGTATGGTATTGCTCATTTGTTGGCGGTGCAACAACCTGATCGACAGCAACCTCCCCGTATGATTACGGAATTTAAGACGATTGCTTGTTTTTCCGAGATTTTACCCTGAACAAGGACTGTGATTTTCCCAGTCCTTTCTTTTCTAGGGACCCGAGTAGGTTGGGTTGTGGCGCATTTTTTTTGCTCTATAACCCAACAACAGTCTTAAGCAATGGTTGGGTTAAGTTAAGCTACGCTAGTATGCACAATTTAACGATCCTCAGTCAAGCTGGTTTGAAAAAATTCTCTCAAAATGAATATTGACAGCCCACATAATATTGCTTATCCTCTTGACAGATTACATTCTATGATGAGTACCTATTTTAAGATTCACGCTAAAGAAGTGGTGATTTTCAGAGTCCTGTCACTTCACAAACTACCAACTGGTAGGAATCATAACACATTCTACATTATACCGAGACCTTGGGGAGTTCACAATGTATTTGAAATGGTGCATTACCATCCTAAGCTTATGGATATTCTATACTAACGCACTGGCAAATGACGGATTTGCTGTCAATAATTTTGAACTTGCCCTCAGTGCCTGTGAGCGAGGTTTGGTTATGAATACACCTAAAAGCCGTAGTTCACTGAAGGTTTTGCAGAACCTACTCAAAAAATATCGACGCAAGATGGAAAGTGCCTTGAAAAGGCAAGATGATTTGCACACTTCGACTCACCAGTATCAAAGTGAAGCTATTTTAGCAGGCAAAACTTTTGCGGAAGCTTATGCCATTTGTGAGCAGGAGTTCACAGATAAAGTGACTCAGGCAGAAATTCAAATCGTGGAAGAATTGAAGGAGAGGCAATTGGCTCAAAAACAGCAAATGGGCGATTTTAAAGAAGCTATTCAAAAGAATGCCCAAGCTAAAAAACAAGCATTGCTGGCTATCAATGATCTCTGTCTCAAATACCTTGCCGATCCAATAGGTCCCTCTTCACCTCTTTATCCCAGTTATCAACAAGCCAGACAAAAAGCCTTGGAACTTTATCCAAATGTTGCTCAACAATATCACATTGCTTCCTTGGTTGAAACTGCCACTGGCAAACAGCACTCATTTAACTGGCCTATTGCGGCTTGGTTTGAACATTGCGATCGTGCCTTTCAAAATCCCACACCTGCACACACTTCACCCAATCCTGCAGAAGATGCCGGTAGTCAAGAAGGACCTATGTTACCTACAGAAGGTCCTGCGTTACCTGTAACTACCCCAAAAGAGAAGCCAGAAGAGGGGAATGCGCCCCCTTCTCAAAACGCCGAGACTGATTTAGAGGAGGGTCCTCAATTCGTAGATGAGACTGCCAACTCACCTCCAACCCCCTTAGATCAAAAGGAAAATGGGGAAGCGGCTATCGCAGAGACAGAAGAAACTGTCGAAACAGAAACCACCGAAGAAGTGGCTGGGGAAGATGAGGACTTGCGTCAATATCAAATTCTATTATCCACATCAAAAGGGGATCGAATCAAAATTCTCAAACGAGAAGGACGATTGCCTGACTTTGTCGATGACGAGGATTATGATTACCAAAAAGCTTCCATCTGGCAGTATGAATTGGTAGATACTGAGAAGTGCAATGTTTACCACTTCAAAAATGAGCGCCTGGTCAAAGAAGAAAAAAATTTGGCCGGTGCTTGTCCTCCACTTGGAGATGACCAATGACCCTCCGCTAACGAGAAATCAAGGCTATGCTCACCTTTCCTAATATTGACCCCGTCCTACTGACTCTGGGACCTTTTAAAGTTCACTGGTACGGGTTGATGTACCTTGTAGGATTCATGGCTGCTTGGCGACTCGGACTACAACGCAGTCAAACTTCCCATTCTCCCTTGCGTCCCGAACAAATAAGTGACCTCATTTTTTACGCTGCTTTAGGAGTCATACTGGGGGGACGATTGGGCTATGTACTATTTTATGATCCGTCGACTTATTGGGCTCAACCAAGCGCCATACTCAAAATATGGACAGGCGGTATGTCTTTCCACGGCGGATTAGTAGGTGTTCTCATCGCCATGGCTTGGTATGCTCGACAATTGAAAAAAGGCTTTTTTGAACTCACTGACTTCATCGCTCCTTTAGTCCCACTGGGACTTGGGGCAGGTCGCATTGGGAATTTCATCAATGGTGAACTGTGGGGACGAGTGACAACCCTGCCTTGGGGCATGGTTTTTCCACACGTTGACAACCTACCGCGCCACCCCTCCCAACTCTATCAAGCCTTGTTGGAAGGACTCGTGCTGTTCACACTACTGTGGCTATTTTCGCGCCGACCCCGCCCCACTATGGCAATCTCTGGGCTGTTTTTGATAGGCTATGGACTGATCCGTTTCCTGGTAGAATTTGTCCGCACCCCTGACCCTCAATTGGGATTTATCGCCTTCGACTGGCTAACCATGGGACAACTGTTAACCCTGCCCATGTTGCTTGCCGGTGGCCTGTTATTGGGTCTGGCCTATCGAAAATCAGCTAAATAGAAAACCCATCCTACAACATCTTGTAATGATTGGATAAAGAATGTTACCCCTCAGATCTTAAGTGATTAGCACAGCTAGAATGGGCTGACGACAGCAAGCTCATCAGTCGTGGTTATCAATACGTAGAGTGCATAAACGAAGCGTCATGACCTTTCATAACTTGTAACTCACCATTAAACCCTCTCTATGTTAACACTCCTCATCTCACGACTTTCCAGCCTACTCATCGTAGTCTTAGGGGTCATCACCCTAGTCTTCCTACTCATCCACTTAGTTCCGGGAGACCCGGTACAAGTCATGCTGGGCGAAACCGCCACTCCAGCTGCTCAAGAGGAGTTGCGAATTCAATTGGGACTTGATCAACCTCTATTCACCCAATGGTGGACTTACTTCAGTCACCTGCTCCAAGGCGACTTAGGCCATTCCCTACACAGCAAAGCCCCCATTCATGAAATGCTGTTAGAAAGACTGCCCGCCACCCTAGAATTAACCTTCGCTGGACTCTTTGTCGCCCTCCTAATTGCCTTACCCTTGGGCTGCCTGGCGGCGGTTTTCAAAGACACTGCCTGGGACTATGGCGCCATGACCTTTTCCCTACTGGGAGTCTCCATTCCCAACTTTTGGATGGGACCTCTACTCATCCTATTATTCTCCCTAAACTTAGGATGGTTGCCAGTCAGTGGTCGCACCGAATTCAGCTCCCTGATTTTACCCGCACTCACTTTGGGAACGGCACTGGCTGCCATCTTAGCCCGGATGACTCGAGCCACCCTGTTAGAAGTACTCAATGAAGAATACATACGCACTGCCAAAGCCAAGGGACTCAGTGATCCCGCCATCATTATCCACCATGCCTTGCGCAATGCTGCCCTGCCCATTATCACCCTATTGGGCCTACAATTGGGTACCCTTTTAGGAGGCGCTGTGATCACCGAAACTGTATTTGCTTGGCCAGGTATTGGACAACTCACTGTAGAAGCCATTCAGAAACGCGATTACCCAGTGGTACAAGCCTGTGTGCTCCTGATCAGCCTAACTTACGTGGTGATCAATACCCTAACCGACCTGCTCTACGCCTGGCTAGACCCACGAGTGCGCTATCATGTTTAAACTCCTATTCCCTTCCATCATTTTGATCAGCTGGTTGCTCACCGCCTTACTCAGTCAAGTACTTCCCTTAAGCCCCGATCTCATCACCTTACCTCACATTCTCAACCCCCCTTCCAGTTCCGCTTGGTTAGGCTATGATGACCTGGGACGATCCATTGCTGACCGTCTGATTATGGGCGCTCACACCTCTTTTTTAGTCGCATTCTGGGTCATCTCCCTCTCCCTAACCATTGGCACCCTAATTGGCATGATCAGCGCTTGGTGGGGAGGATATGTGGACCTGGTCATTGTGCGCATCATGGACATCTTTCTAGCCTTTCCAGGCATTTTATTAGCCATTGCCCTCTCGGGATTACTTGGTCCCGGATTAAGCAATGTGATCTTTGCCCTTTCCGTAGTGGGATGGGTCGGATTTGCACGCCTGGCTCGGGCCCAAACACTTTCCCTAAAGAATCGAGAACATGTGTTGGCGGCCCGCGCTTTGGGCGCTCAAACTCCAAGAATTCTAAGATATCATATCTTACCCCTGCTCATGGCCCCTTTGACCATTGAAGCCACCTTTGGCATTGCCGGGGTAGTCATTGCAGAAGCCGGTCTCTCTTTTCTGGGCTTGGGCGTGCAACCCCCAACCGCCTCATGGGGCAACATGATTCGCGACGGAACTCAATACCTACTGGTAGCGCCCCACGTGGTGATCATGCCCGGGGTCAGTTTATTGCTTATTGTCTTGGCAGTCAATATCCTAGGAGATAGAATACGAGACAAACTGGATGTTAAAGACTGATGTAGCCTGCTGTTGCACACTTAAAGTAGGATGTGCTGAGCGTTTTTTGCGAAGCGCATCGATCAAGAGAAGGCAACAAAAATCTATCTAAAACAAAAACTTCTGCTTTTCCTGCCTCCCAGCTCAATCGTTTCAACCTTATAAATTTTACCTATCGGGTAACTGTGATTATGCCATTCAGTCAAACCTCCCAAATCTCCACCATTCTCAACTATATTGAACGACTGTTCCCGCACACCATTTTAGACGTTGGGGTAGGCATGGGACAATATGGTTTTTTACTCAGGACCAATTTGGAAGGCAGCAATTTATTCCGAATTGAGAATGGTGTCGGCAGACAAAGCTTTAAAGAAGAATGGCAAATTCAAATTGATGGCATTGAAGGATGTGGCGGCTATTTTACCCCAGTCCATGAATACAGCTACAATCGTCTGCTCGTTGGAGAAGCTTTGGAACTGTTAGCCACCTTGCCTACTGGAAGTTATGAATTGGTGTTGGCAATTGATATCTTAGAACATTTTGATCCAGAGCGAGGAAAACTGTTTTTAGCTCAATTACAACGAGTGGCCAGCAAAGCCGCTTTGATCAGCACTCCCAAAGAATTTATTCCTCAGGAAGTGCCGGCTAACCCTTATGAAAATCATCGATCACATTGGAAATTGACTGAATTAAACGGATGTGGGTATAAAAAACTATTAGACAATGACTGCAGTTGGATTGTCATTTATGAAACCCAAGACATTGCTCAATTACTCTCGTCACCCCCTTAAAAAACCAACTCACCGTCCTTTACCCATCCTAATTGAGGACATTTATGTTCAGAATACTTATTGTATTGATTATACTGTGGATTGCCTGGATTCTTGCCAGAAGACATTTTCTCAACCTCTGTAGAAAGGAACACTCCATGGACCCAAGCGAAAAATCTGATTCCACTCATCACCGAATTGTTCCCACAGTGAAAACTGTACAATGCGTCCACTGTGGACTCCATTTACCAGAAGTTGAAGCTATCTCAAGTCCCCATGGCTTTTACTGTTGTCGAGAACATCAACAATTAGGGTTACCTGATGAATCTCGTCAATCTTCATGACCCGGCCACCATTTCCCCCCTCATCAAACTGGACACTGCTCAAACTGAAGCCGATTGGCAACCCCTTTACCTCTTCAATCTCTATCGATTAACCGTGTCCAGTGTCTTTTTGGGACTGTTTCTAGCCGATATAGCGCCCAGCTTTTTGGGGGGATTTGATGGGCGATTATTTGTCATTGTCAGCTGGTTTTACAGTGGATTTGCCATATTGTGCGAATACCTAATTCGACACCGTTGGTTCCAATTCGACACTCAAGTCTTGGGACAAGTGATCATCGACCTCTTCGCCCTGACCCTATTAATGCATGCCAGTGGCGGTGTCAACAGTGGCTTGGGAATGCTATTAGTGATCACTGTGGCTGGAGGCAGTTTATTGACCGAAGGTCGAACCGCATTTTTCTTTGCCGCAGTAGCCAGTCTCTGTGTCCTGATTCAAGTCACTCTTGCCGACATTTACACTTGGTTTGGGCAAACCAGTTACACTCATGCTGGCATGTTGGGAGTCACCTTTTTCGCCACCGCTTTTCTTGCCTTCTCCTTAGCCAAACGCGTTAGAATCAATGAAACTTTAGCCAAACAGCGCGGGGAACACTTACGATATTTAGCTCAACTCAATGCCCAAATCGTACAACAAATTGAATCGGGCATCGTGGTCATGGATGCCATGGGACACATTCGCCTGTTTAATGAGGCGGCAAAACGTCTTGTGGGATTGAAAGAGCAACCCAATGGTCGAACCCTGAAAAGTATCTTGCCTGATTTGGCCGAACAATTGAGAAATTGGCAAATTGCGCAGATTAAAACTCCCATTCCATTCAAACCTACCCAAGGTGAAGTGGAATTAATCTTGACTTTTACCGCCTTGCATCAAGGCAGAGACCGCAGTGTGCTCATCGTCTTGGAAGATGCCACCCTGATGCACCGTCGAGCTGAACAACTCAAATTAGCTTCTTTGGGACGCTTGACCGCCAGCATTGCTCATGAAATTCGCAATCCCTTAGGCGCAGTCAGTCATGCCGCCCAACTGTTGTCGGAATTGCCCCAACTTTCCACTTCTCAACAACGCTTGACTAAAATTATCATCGATCATTCCCAAAGAATTGACACCATTGTCAAGAACATTTTACAACTGAGTAGGCGTGGACCTGCTCAAACTCAGTTGTTTGATTTGAGAATGTGGTTAACTACTTTTCTCGAAGATTTCATACCTCAACACGCCTTAAATTCCGAAGACATTTTGATCCATGTGCCCAACGTTCCAACCCTCATTTGCTTTGATCCGATGCAACTTGCGCAGGTTGTCAATAACCTGTGTGAAAATGGATTGCGTCACAGTCGGCGCCAAGGTCAACGGGTTCAACTGCCTCCTTTCTTGGAATTGACAGTAGCGCATTGTGAAAAACCTTATTTGGATGTGCTGGATCATGGACGAGGTATCAATGAGACCATAAAAGGGCAAATTTTTGAACCCTTTTTTACTACAGAGAGTGGTGGGACTGGATTAGGTCTTTACATTTCAAAAGAAATTTGTACCGCTAATCAAGCCTCTTTACACCTATTTTCAAATACTTCTGAAGGTTGTTGCTTCCGAATTCATTTTAGCAGTGCCGAAGCCAACCCGGATTTCTCTAATTGACTTAAGGAGATTGATGATGTCAAAACCAGTTTGTTTAATTGTGGAAGATGAGGATGATATTCGGCAGTTATGGGTCATGACCTTAGAGCCTCTTAATATTGAATGTCGGGAGGCAGCCACTCTCAGCGCAGCGAAGGACATACTTTCCAAAGAAATCATTGATCTGTGCTTTACCGATATACGTTTACCCGATGGCAATGGACTCGATCTGGTCGAATTGGTGGCAAAACAGTATGCGCCCAGGACCACAATAGCGGTTGTTACTGGCTACGGTGATGTAGAAGCTGCGGTAACTGCCTTTAAAAGAGGGGCATTTGATTTTCTTACCAAACCGGTTGATTTGCAACAATTTCGTAATTTAGTTGCCAATGCTTTAAGTTCCCAAAAGCCTCATTTGTTACCTCATTTATTTGAGGACCGGGAGCAATTTCTGCAAACTCGCTTGCTTGGAGAAACGGAGGCAATGAAAAATTTACGGGCGCAAATTGGAAAATTAGCTCATACTCAGTCTCCGGTTTATATTCATGGAGAATCAGGGACAGGTAAAGAAATTATTGCTCGCATGATTCATGCGTTAAGTCCACGCGCTGATAGACCTTTTGTGCCAGTCAATTGTGGAGCTATTGCCAGTGAATTGATGGAAAGTGAATTTTTTGGCCATGTTAAGGGCAGTTTTACGGGGGCTCATGTTGATAAAGGGGGACTGTTTCAAGCCGCGCAAGGGGGTACTTTATTTTTAGATGAAATTGGGGATCTACCCTTGTCTATGCAAGTCAAATTGTTGCGAGCGATTCAAGAAAGACAGGTGCGACCGGTTGGGTCTCAAAAAGAAATACCGGTTGATGTGAGAATTCTCAGTGCGACCAATCGGGACTTAGCCAGATTAGTTGAGGAAAAGAAGTTTCGGGAAGACCTATTTTTCCGGATCAATGTGATTAAATTGCGTTCTCCCCCATTAAGAGAACGAGTTGAAGACATCCCTTTGTTATCTAAAAAGATTCTGGACGGTTATGCTCAGAAAATGAGAGCGGCATTTGATCCTGGATACCTGTGTCCGACGATGTCAGCGGAGTCCATTGACAGTTTGAAAAAACATGATTTTCCTGGGAATGTCCGGGAGTTGGAGAACATTTTAGAACGAGCAGCTGCGCTTTGTGATAATTTGAAAATCGAGGCTAAAGATTTGTATTTACTAGATAAAGATTCCCCAATACTGTTAAATTCCAAAGCCTTGGAAAGGGTGAAGCCTACGAAAGGGGGGTTGGATCCTTTGTTGGGTGCTTTAGAGGAAGAAGCTATTTTGGAGGCGTTGAAAAAAGCGAAGGGGAATAGAGTGCAAGCGGCTAAGTTGTTGGGTATTCAACCGGGGGCATTGCGTTATCGAATCAAGAAGTTATTTCATGGGAACAGTAATGCTCTACCCAAACTTTTAGAGAATGTTCAGACCCTCCCTACTAACCGAGAATCGTGCCCAGACAGTGAGGATTGTGGTGTAAAAGAGGACTCAGGGGGGGAACAGGAATTTTGTGCTGAAATAGAGTCCTGTGTTGAGAATGGTTCAATTTCTTCAATTAAGGAATAATAGACGCGATTAATCGCGTCTGTGGGATTTAAACTTTGCCTCGTCCCCAAGTGCCACTTGGGAATGCAGTCTTGACCGCGTCGCGGTCTGTACAAGTAAGGTAATGGAATGCTATTACAGAAACTGGAATATCTCCATCAAAGCCTGGTGAAATGAGGAGTTATGTGGGGTTGAGTGAACATTGGCACTATTCCAGTGGGCGTGATCATGTGGGACAACTGGGGCGGATCCTGTTTATACGAGAGGGTAGATTGATGAGTGATTGACCGCGACGCGGTCAAGACTGCATTCCCAAGTGGCACTTGGGAACGAGAGAATGGAGGCTTTAGCCGGTAAGCAGTTGGAATGGAGGCTTTAGCCGGTCAATTGGAATGAAGACTTTGCCTCGTTCCCAAGTGCCACTTGGGAATGCAGTCTTGACCGCGTCGCGGCCTGTACAAATAAGGTAATGGAATGCTATTACAGAAACTGGAATATCTCCATCAAAGCCTGGTGAAATGAGGAGTTATGTGGGGTTGAGTGAACATTGGCACTATTCCAGTGGGCGTGATCATGTGGGACAACTGGGGCGGATCCTGTTTATACGAGAGGGTAGATTGATGAGTGATTGACCGCGACGCGGTCAAGACTGCATTCCCAAGTGGCACTTGGGAACGAGAGAAAATGGCAAGGGCCGACTGCTAGCCGGCTAAAGCCTCGAGAGACGCGATTAATCGCGTCTATACCTATTTAAGGTAGAATAAAAATTCCGCGCCGGCCAGCCCCCAACTTCCTACTAGATTTTGAGTCCGTAAGGACAAAGATTCAAAAAACAAAAGATATAAAAGGTTAAAAGCACACAGTGCCGAGATTTACATCCTGGAAAGACGCAAACCCCTGCTGCTGAGCCCGTTAGTTGAATCGTCCCCATAACGGGTGGCACAACGCAACCAATCGCCATAGTCGCCCCAAGAACCCCCACGAAGGGGACGCTCATCAGAAGTACCTCCACTCATCCACGCACTTCCATCAGTGGGTGCTCCTTCATAGTTTGAGTGCCACAGGTCCTCACACCATTCCCATACATTCCCGTGCATGTCATACAAACCCCACGCATTGGGCTTCTTTTCGCCAACAGGGTGAGTTTTTTCCCCAGAATTTTCTGTGTACCACGCATAGTTTCCCAATTGGCTTGCCTCATCCCCAAATGAGTAAGCCGTCGTTGTTCCGGCCCGACATGCATATTCCCATTGCGCTTCACTCGGCAGCTTAAATTCCACTCCCAAACGCTCCGACAAGCGCTTGCGAAATTCATTGCACTCGTCCCAACTTACAGTCTCGACTGGACGCTGGGCACCCTTAAAATGGGAAGGATTCTTTCCCATAATCGCCTCATATTGTGCCTGAGTGATAGGGTATTTACCCATGGCAAAAGGACGAGCTATCTTCACCTTGTGTTGGGGTCCTTCATCATCGTAACGCCCTTTCTCAGTTGCTGGAGAGCCCATCATAAATTCCCCGGCTGGAATATGCACCAATTCCAAACGCACCCCCTTTCCCAACTCATAAACATATTGAGTATTCTTGGCTCGACGAGTTTGCTTATTAAGCTGTCCATCCTTGCCAATTTGCACCGTCACCACTTCAAACTCAAATTCCTCTATCTGCACTGGATCCGATTGAGCAATTGGCAATCTCTCCAAGCCAGAAACAGATTGAGGACTTGAAACTGGCGGGGATTTAGAAGGTGGGGATTGAGGCTGGGATTGTTGCGCCTGCACCGGGGAATTTCCCAATACGGTCTCCAATTGTTGCAACAGCACCTTTGCATTTGCAGGACGATGTTTTCGAGGACAATCTATACAGGACAAGACTATTTGCTGCACTGCCTCTGGAATCGGTGCGGATGCCTCTTGCAAACTCACTTTCACATACCGCGGTACCTCCAAACTGTGCACCAACAATTGCCACAGTATCACCCCCAACGAATACACATCGTCCGTTGGCTCAGCTGCCAACCCTCTTAATTGCTCGCTTGAAGCATACACTGGCGTCCCTGCCCCAGCTAAAATAGTACCTTCTTGCAAGCGTGTCTTAGACTCCTGTTCTACAATAATCTTCCCGATCCCAAAATCGGTAATTCTTGGCACTCCCTCTGCGGTCAATAAAATATTCTCTGGCTTCAAATCCCGATGCACGATCCCAATGTCATGCACAGCCGCCATCCCCCGACACAATGAGGCCACCAATTGCACTGCCTCCTGCCAACCAAACTGCTTAGCCCGCATCAGAGATTCCAAAGTCCCACCTTGCACATATTCAAATGCCAACCAATAAGGCTCGACCTCCAATTGCAATTCCACCAACTTTACCACCTGCGGATGATCAGGCAATCGCTCATGCAATGTGATCAGAGTCTCAGCCTCACGCACCAAAATTTTAGCACTGACCTCATCATGACAAAACTTCACTGCAAAATAACGTCTCATCTGCCGATGATAAGCCTGCCACACCTCTCCAAAACTGCCGGTCCCTATCAATTCAGTCAGTCGCCATTGAGGAGGTCCTTCCAATACTTTGTCGCCACTTTGAAATCGGGGACGACGACGGGGAAGCAAGGCGCGGTCAAACTCATTTTTCTCCATTTCAGAGGCACTGTCATCCAGGGGCAACACGGTCTGCAGTGCTGTGCCATAATGTCTGGCCTGATGCAAGGTTGATTGCACCCGCTCCCGAATTGTGGCTGGCAAATAACCGGCAATCTCGACAATGGCTTTTGCACGATCTGCAGAAATCGCCAATCCTTGGCGACGTTGCTGGTCAATCACTTCCACCGCCAATGACTTGATTTCCCCAGGCGGAATACGCATAGCCTCCTCTAACTGACTGACTCGCTCCTCCAAACTTTGCTTATCCTGTTGTTGACGTAACTCCATAGCCGCCTGCTGCCATCCCATAGCCAACTCCACCACTGCCCCCAAACCAGGTACTTGCCGCATTGAAGCAAGCAACAGACAAATCAAACGTCGGTGCAATAATTTACCCCTGTCTAAGGGTTTATCTAACGATTGAGACATACTTTACTTCTCCTCATCCACAAATTCACTTCCGCTATTTTACTGCTCATTTATTCCTACTGTCAACTGTGGCTTACGCGCCATAATAAAGTATCCTGTGTAGGATGTGCTGAGCGTTGTCTGCGAAGCGCATCAATCGGGGAACAATATTCAAATTTTCATAATTTTGTAGTGCTTGACATTTATTAGGCAGATTGGGAATGGACATAAACGCGACAGATGCACTTCGCAAACAACGCTCAGCACATCCTACACGGACTTCTTATCCTGTGCATCTGCTCACAAACTGGCTCGCAAAGCCAATCGAATCAACTCCTCACTGCTCATTCCCTCTTGAAATACTTTTGTCACCAAACGTTCCGCTTCAGACGACTTAAAACCCAAAGCGACCAACCCTCCCACTGCCTCTTCAAAAGCCGATGAAACCAATTGCACCCCCAAACGTTGCCCTGATCCAACTTTGGGAATCTGCACCGTTTTCAAACGATCTCGCAACTCCAATACCAAGCGCTCTGCAGTCTTCTTACCCACCCCGGGAACCTTCAACAATCGAGCAGTCTCATTCAACTCTATACACTGCACAAAAACCGACAATTCCATAGTCGACAAAATACTCAAAGCCAATTTTGGTCCCACCCCATTCACCCGCAACAACTCTCGAAATAAATGCCGCTCAGCCAAACTCAAAAACCCATACAAACTGCAACATCCATCACGCAAGATCCAATGAGTAAACAACTTTACCGGTCCCTGTCCAATCGACAACTGATAACAAGTGGACATTGGCGCCAACAACTCATAACCAATCCCCTGCACCTCCACCACCACCAACGGCGCCTGTTTTTCCACCACAATACCTTGCACATAATCAAACATAACTGTCTATTCTCTCCTTATAAAATACCAACTGCCCGCTTCAAAACTTGCACTCGTTGATATGCCTGCTCCAATTGAACAACACTCAATTTTCCCTCCCGCACCAACTCCTGCAAAGCCTGCACTGCCCGACTACCCAAGCGCTCCACATACCGACCCGTATTATTCCCCAAAATCATCATATCCACCCCAGCCATCATCGCCTTATACAAAGCCATCTTTAAAGAAAAATGCCGGGTAATAGCATGCATCTGCAAATCATCTGAAATAACCAATCCATTATAATTCAAAGCCATGCCACTCAATTGGGACTGACCAAACTTTGCCAACTCTACCGATTTTCCTCGCAACAAACCACCAATAGTACGTGGGGACAAAGTGGCTGGAAACTCCGCATCCAAAACCCGATTATACAAATGCGCTGTCATAATCGCATCAATTGGCACCGTTCCCAACAAATCCCGATACGGCTGCAATTCCTTCGCACTCCAAGTATGAGTCACTTCGGGCAATTCCAAATGAGAATCAACCTTTGTACTGCCATGTCCAGGAAAATGTTTCAACGCAGTCAACACCCCCTGAGCCCGATGAGCCCGAATAAATGCCTCAGCTTGTCGCGCGATCACTCTGGGATCGGCAGAAAAACTTCTTTGCCGGGCACCAATAATCGGATTGCGTGGATTAACATTCACATCCACCACCGGCGCCAAATTCCAATTAATCCCCAAACTAACCAAAGACTTAGCCATTGCTGTGGCATAATTATAAGTTGCTACACTGTCGTCACGCCGTCCCAATTCCTGATGAGAAGGCATATTGGGAAACCTCTTAATTCTCGAAAACCGGTTAACATTGCCCCCCTCACAATCAATAGCCACCAACAATGGGACTGCACTGATCGCCTGCAACCCTCCCACCAAATTCTGTACTTGAGCAGCACTTTGAATATTGCGGGGACCCGACTGCTCCACATCCTCATCAAACAAAATAATTCCCCCAAAAGGATAAGTATGCAACTCCGTGACAAAATCAGAAGCAGTCGCCATCGTCACTCCCCGAAACCCCACCAACAACAATTGAGCCAACTTCTCCGCCGGAAATTCCCCAGTGGTAATAGGAACACCGGTGGCATTGGCTGTATCCTGCTGCAAGACACAACTTGCCAAACAAGGAACGGTGCCCGTATAATAAGCCAATCGCTGCAAAAACAATCGTCTACTCAACTCATTTTTCATCAATTTATCCTCAGCATGTGCACATATTTTCCCCTCATTATAGCCCAGCCCCCCCCAATTCACAATGTATTTGGGAAAACCACTGACCACAGTCCCCCATGCTCACTTTAACCCCTACCCAAGCCCAGTTATTTGCTCAACTTTCCCTAGCCAGACAACAAGGGGCACAATTGCTTGAACAACCTTACCTACAAGGCATCAAAAATCATGTTATCGAACGTTATTCCGAACAAGCTCATTTTCTCTATGAATTATTACAAAATGCCGACGATGCCAAAGCCAGCAAAGCCCGTTTTATCTTAACTTCCCAAGAATTACTGTTTGCTCACAATGGCAAAATTCATTTTTCCCTCACCGATCCAAACACCGAACACCTCGATCACCAACAACAACGTCTCGGTCATATCAATGCCATCACCTCCATTGGTCACTCCAACAAACACCAAGCCCAAATTGGCAAGTTTGGCATTGGTTTTAAAGCCATTTTTCAATACATGGAAACCCCAGAAATCTACGATCCCCCTTTTTGTTTTAAGATCGAACGTTTCATCGTTCCCGTGCGCTTAGACAACGACCACCCGGCCCGCAAAATTGGAGAAACTCTCTTTAAATTACCATTTTCCAGCCAATTGCCTGCCAGAGAAACTTATGCCATTATTTTAGAAAAACTCAAAACCCTCACCCATCCCTTGTTATTCCTGCGCCACTTGACAGAAATTAAATGGCAAACCGATCAAGGAGATGAAGGGAATTATACCAAATATGTCAAACCCATATTATTGGCTCACACCATTCCCAATTTAACCACAAAACGCATTCGTTTACAACAATTGATCAATCATAACACTCAAACAGAGTACTTTTGGGCTTTCATACAACACATTCCCAAAAATGCTTTACACGATCTGCATTATGAATTGTGTGTGGCCTACCCCTTGATCACCGAAAAACCACGCAAATTTCCCATTTACTGCTTTTTTCCCACAGAGCGCCCCAGCCATCTGGGATTTATTCTCCAAGCACCTTTTCTATTGACCAACAGTCGGGAAAACATTCAAATTAACGACCCTTGGAATCAACAGTTAATTGCCAAATTGGCCACTTTGATCGCTCACAGCCTGCCTTTGCTGAAAAAACTCAAGTTATTAACTGAAGCTTTTTTTAAAACCTTACCCACTTATGAGGCTGATTTTTCTCCAGAAAGCCGTTTAAGACCGATTTATGAAGCGGTCCTACACACTCTACAAACTCAAGCTTTATTGCCCACCGAAACTGGCAGTTTTGTACATTCCCAACAAGCTTATTTGGCAGAAAATCATGAGCTTAGCCAATTAGTTAGCAGTCAGCAATTGGCTCAATTATTGGATATTCCCGGGGCAGCCTGGGTTTTTCCAACTCTTGCTCCTCAATCCAAATTATGGAAATATGTCCGTGATCACTTGACTGCCACCAAAACAGTGCTAACCACCAGCGATCTGTTCAAAAAAATTCCGATCAGTTTCATTACTGCTCAAACGGATGAATGGCTGATCCAGTTTTACAGTTATTTGTTGGAAAAAGCATCAACTTTATGGCAATCTCCACACAGTTTACTTCGTTACCAGCCCATCATTCGTCTTGCAGACAATCGTATGCTAGCACCTTATACAATAGGCAGTTATCATCCTCAAGTGTATTTGCCCACTGAACAAAATTCTGAATATCCCACGGTAAAACTCTGTTTTGTAGGAAATGAACGTTCTTTGCAATTTTTACAGGCGTTGGGTATTACTCAACCTACTGAATATGAAGAGATTATTTATTATCTAATTCCTCGATATTCTGAAACAATGGTTGTTCCAGATTCCACGTTACACGCTGATTTCAAAAAGTTTTTCCATTACTTTCTGGTCTGTCCTTGGCAAAAACGAACAGCTTATCTTAATTTGTTAAGTCAGTTGCCATTTTGTCGCAGTGTGTCTCATCCCGATCGGCAACCGGGACGCCAAGCACCTGCTCAGCTGTATTTACGTACTCCGACTTTGGTTCATTACTTTAAATTTCATACGGGTATTCAGTGGTTAGATCGGGAGTTTTATCAGGATATTGCAGAGGAAGTGGAAGAGGCCAAGTGGTTGGAATTTTTACAGGCTTTGGGGGTGGCTGATCAGCCTCGATTGCTTAAGATTCCACCGCCATTTTCTAAGGAGGATAGACAACGAATTTGTCGTTATAAGTGTACCCGTGATCATTTTCATGAGTTGGGCTTCAGTTATGATTATGATTTGGAGGGTTTAGCTGCCTTTTTAGCCCATCCTGGTTTGGAAAATTCTAGGTTATTGTGGGAGTTATTGCAGCCGTTGACTGCCAAAGAAGAGGTGTTTCAGGGGCAATATCAGTGGTTTTATCGTAAGTTGCATACTTATCGTTTTGAATCGCAGTTTTTAACTCAATTAAAGGAAACTGCATGGTTATACAATGCAGCATTAAATTGTGTGAAACCGGCAGAATTGGTGGTGTCAGAGTTGGCGGTGCATTATGAGGTCCAGAGTTATGCAGCTAAGGTTTTGTTGGATAAGTTGGGGGTGGTCAGTCAGTATCTGCCTGAATTTACTCAGGAACAGCGAGATAAATATGAGTTAGGGGAACAGATGTGGCAGTTGGCGGTGCATCAGGGGCAGGCGCCGATGAGTTTGTTGACGCAGTGGCAGTCGTTTTTGGTGCAGCAGCAGGCTAAGGGGGAAAGTGTTTTAAATTCTAACACGAGCACTGCCTTGCAAGTGTTGGATAAAAGGCGTCAGGTTTTGCAAGATCAGCAGTCTCAGTTGGCTTATCAGTTGGATAGGTTAAATGATATTCAGGTTTTGCAGGTGCAGTTGCAAACAACGGAAAAATACAGTTTTTTGTGGTTTAAGTTGTTGTTACAGTTGGAACAATTGTTGAGTTATGAGTCTTTACAAACTCAACGTCTAGGGTCGCAGTTTCATTTGTCTTTTGGGGCTGTGGAGAAAGAGAATGATTATGCACTTATTCTCAGATTGCCTGCTCAAACTATTCCGAATTTGATAGAGGATTCTCCTAATTTATCGTTGCAATTGGGAGTGGGGCAGCAACGTTTGCAATGGGGGGTGCACAGTTTGTATGTGAAGGGTTTAACGGTCCATGTGCAGTTGAAGTCGGCAGTGCCAGCAGTGGATTTGAGCAAGGTTCAACGGGTTGTGTTAACGACTCATAATCCGGTGCTTATTTTGGAGGCTTTGGCACGGGCTTTTGACGCTTTGAGTTTGCCTGATGAGTATTTATTGCCAGCTCATTTGCCCAAGTCTCTGGATTTTGTGATCGGTCCCCCAGGCACTGGTAAAACGACTTATTTGGTTCAGGAGAAGATTCAGCCTTTGTTGAAAAAACGGTTGAAAATTTTGGTGTTGACGCCGACCAATCAGGCAGCTGATGTGTTGTTTAAAAAGTTGTCTCCAATTGCTCAGGTTTGGCAAGTGCCTTTGATTCGGTTTGGAAAAAATACTGTGGTGGCTTGGAACAATCCGAAAACTGTGGAGACTACAGTGGGCTCTTTGTCTCATTGGCAGAGTTATACGTTGATCACGACTTTGGCTCGGTTGACTTATGAGGGCTTTAATGTATTCTCCAAAGAGAAGTTACATGAGTTGCCTTGGGATGTGATTGTGTTTGATGAGGCTTCTATGTTGTTATTGGCTGGGGTGGCTTATGTATTTTGTCGTTATTCTGAAGCCCAATTTATTCTCAGTGGAGATCCAGAGCAGATTGCCCCGATTGCAATGAGTCGGGAATGGCAGGTGGAGACTGTATATACTTTTGTGCAATTTGATCCATTTTCAACTTCAACGGCTTTGAAAACTGTGTTTTTGGGTACGCAATATCGAAGTTTGCCGCCCATTGGTCATGTGTATAGCCATTTAAGTTATCAGGGGCGTTTGCAACATGCTCGCACGATGCCTGTGTTGGCGCCGGTTTGGTTGCGAGGAGAAAGGGTGGCGCCAATCACAGTGATAGAGTTTCCGGTGTTGGTTGAGGAGGCATTGTATCAACCTTTACGTTTGGCTCACAGCAGTCCCTATCATTTGTACTCGGCGTTATTGACTGTGGAGTTGATTGTGCATTTGTTGGCGGCCAATCCCGAGTTGGCTAAACCTGATCAGTTGGGAGTGGTGTGCCCTTACAGTGCTCAGGCTCATGTGTTGGATAAGTTGTTAAAAGCTCGTTTGTTGGGATTGCCAGCTCCATTGGTAGGGACTGTACACAGTTTTCAGGGTTATGAATGTCCGATGATCATCACGGTGTTGAATCCTCCTGTCCATTCGCATCCCAACAGTTTGTTGAATCAGCAGAGTGTGCTCAATGTGGCCATCAGTCGGGCTCAGGATTATTTGATATTGGTATTGCCAGATTCCAATGAATTCCCAGTGTTACAGAGAATCAAGGCTATTTGTCGACATCCTGAGGTTGTACCGCATTGTCAATGGGTGAGTGCCAGGAAAATGGAGCATCGCTTGTTTGAGCAGGAGCAGTATTTGAAGGAGCATTGTCATTTGGAGTCTCATCAGTCTATCAATGTGTATGCAGCTTCCCTTGGAAATTATCAGATCAGTCATGCGGAATCCAGTGTGGATATTGTGTGGAGTCCAAATCAACGGGGAGAATCATTAAAAGCTGGGGACCGGGTCAAATCGTTGGATTGAACAAACAGGTTTATCGAGCCGAGTCACTGAATTGACCGTATCTACATATGCAGGATAAAAATTCCTTGAGTTTTTCCTAATCTAAATTAGGAACTTGGCAGTGATAGGAGCATACGACAAATTTGGGAAGTCATTAAATTTAATATGAGTAATTTGAAGTAGTATCGTACCCTTTTTAAGGGTAAAATAAAATAAAATGGTAGAAATTATCCTTCCAACTTGACAAAATCGGAATGGTTATCTACATAATTAGGTAATCGCGCTGGCTTCAGACGTGAGTTACTATAATTCAAGAGATGGTAACACTCCTAAATTGAGTTTCTTTGAGGGAAACTGAGTGGGATAGCTTATTAGGAACAAACCATGATAACAAGTTGTGATAATAAATTGTGTTTAACTAAGGAGTGGGCAGATATGACAACAATTGCGGTTTCAAATACAGTTTCAAAACATAAGGTGCGTAAAGTTACCTTGACTCATCATGATGGCACACAACGGATCGTCACTGTTACTGATAGGGAAACTCCATTTCCAAAGGGAAAATTGCTGATTTCTCATACAGATACAGAGGGGAAATTGACTTATGTGAATCCATTGCTGGCTCACGTTTCCGGATATAAGGAAGCGGAATTGATCGGCAATCCGCATTATGTTTTTCGTCATCCTGACATGCCAGCTTCGGTCTTTAAGGACCTGTGGAAAACCATTTTGGGAGGGCATATTTGGCAGGGACCTGTCAAATGTTTGCGTAAAGATGGGGGATTCTTTTGGTGTGATGTGACAGTCACTCCCAATACTCGTAAAGGTAAATTATTGGGCTATATTTCTGTGCGACATGAATTGTCTCGCGAGGAAATTAGAGAATTTGAGGACCATTATGCAGCCTTACGATTAAACTGATCCTGAATTTATCATGCGTCCAGCTCAACTTAGCCTAGTTTTAGAACAAGAATTTTTCAGTGCCCGGGGCAGATATCATACCCCGGTCATGTTATGGGGACCACCTGGGGTGGGCAAATCTCAGATTGTTGCACAAATTGCCCAAAAACATCAGTCCCCCATCATTGACATTCGGTTGTCACAAATGGAACCCAGTGATTTGAGAGGCATTCCTTTTCGAGTCGACAACCATGTGGAATGGGCAATTCCCGCCCTGTTACCACAAAGGCAACGTCATGGTCCACAAGGCATTTTATTCCTGGATGAAATCACTTCCGCTCCGCCCAGTGTGTCAGCGGCCGCTTACCAATTGATTTTAGACCGTCGTTTAGGAGAATATGCAGTGCCAGAAGGATGGGCCATTGTGGCAGCTGGGAATCGACAAGGAGATCGAGGAGTCACTTATACCATGCCGGCCCCGTTGGCCAATCGGTTTTCTCATTTTGAGGTGGAAGTGTATCTGGATGATTGGGTCGCTTGGGCTTACCAACATGAAATTGATGAGCGCATTATTGCCTTTTTGCGCTTTCGGCCAGAGCGCTTATTTGACTTTGATCCGGCCCACAATCCAATTGCTTTTCCATCGCCAAGGACTTGGGAATTTGCACACCGAGCCTTGCAAAAGTTTGATCAACAACCTCATTTGTTGCTAGGTTGTTTACAGGCTTGTGTGGGTCCCGCTGCGGGACTTGAAGTGCATGCGTTTATTCAAAATTTAGAATTTATGCCCGATTTGGAAGCTATTTTGCGTGGGGAAACTGTATCTATTCCCAAAGAGGTTGATTTGCAGTATGCAGTGGCAGCAGCTTTAGTAGGCAGGGCGATTCGGGTGCGCAATTCTCCTCAGGCTAAATCGACTTATGGGCACATTTTGCAATTTGCCCACTGTTTTCACCATCGGGAATTGGGAGTCATGCTGGTTTCCGATCTGCTGCGAGCTATTGGGCAAGGAGTGTTTGAAGTGCCTGAATTTGCCCACTGGGCTAGGAATTTTGGAGATATTATGTTGTATGAGTAAAAGTGGTTTTACAGTTTTGTAAAGTGTAAAGATTCTAGCCGGGGTGTTGTTGTTTCATCAGTGAAGCACCTCGTTTTTAACCTGCTTAATTTTGAGGATTGAGCAGGTTATTTTTTTGGGAGGGAGACCGAAAAGAGTTTGACTTCCTAGGTTAATTTGAGTTACAATTGATGGGCAGTTAAGAAAACCAACATAGACTACTGCTTACAAATAGAAAAATATATGATTATGTGGGAAGTGCAATAGATATGACTATAAAAGCAAAACCATTTGTAAAATGGGTTGGAGGGAAAACTCAACTTATTGAAAGTATTGAAAAGGTTTTGCCTAAAAACTTCATGGATTTAAAAAATGTTACCTACATCGAACCATTTGTTGGGGGCGGGGCTGTGTTATTTTGGATTTTGCAACAATATCCAAATATTATAAAAGCTGTTATAAACGACATCAATCCTGATTTAACGACCGCTTATAAAACGGTTAAAGAAACACCCTCTGAATTAGTTAAGTTTCTGCAAATGATTCAAGATGAATATTTACCCTTGAATGAAGGAAAACGAAAAGAATATTATTTGAGTAAAAGAGAAAAATTCAACACAAAATCGCTTGATCCTGTTGAAAATACAGCTCTTTTTATTTATCTGAATCGTACCTGTTTCAATGGTTTGTATAGGGTAAATGGTAAAGGATTTTTTAATGTGCCATTTGGACGATATGCCAATCCTAAAATTTGCGATAGGCAAACAATTTTTGCAGACAGCGAACTTCTACAAAAAGTTGAGGTATTGACAGGCGATTTTGCAGAAACATTAAAATATGCCATGAATAATAGTTTTTTTTATTTTGATCCACCATATAAGCCGTTAAGCGAAACATCAAGTTTCAATTCTTATGCAAAAGAAGATTTCAATGATTATGAACAAATTCGGTTGGGAGATTTTTGCAAAAAGGTTGATCTTCTTGGCCACAACTTCATTCTAAGCAATTCTGATGTAAAAGGAATAAGTTTGGACGATAACTTTTTTGATGATTTGTATAAGCAGTTTACTATCAAGCGAGTCTATGCAACAAGGATGGTAAATGTAAATGCGGAAAAACGGGGAGAACTAACAGAATTATTAATCACTAACCAAATATCTGGGGAATTAGACTATATCAAATGAATTTGAAACTTTTAGTTCACAATTAGGTGAAACTAATGTAACTCTTGATTATTTTACTGGTGGCAAAAATATGTCACGTGCTTATCCCTATTTTGAATACTTCATTCAAATGGAGTACAAACCTTGGTTTGCACATTTATTCAAATGGTTTGCACATTCTCATTCAAATGCAAATCAAGATTTGCAGAACATTCAAATGAACGTTCACGGGGCGTTGCCGCAGATTCCACCGGTATCTTTATAATGTTTCAACACGTAAGGCATAATACACCTCTTGCAAAAGTAAATGATGCAATAAGGATAAAATATGAAAAAATAAAGGGGAAATCCCCGTTAGAGTGGAGGCTTTAGCCGGCCATTGGAATGGAGGCTTTAGCCGGCCGGCGGTAAACCCTTGTAATTTGTGATTCCTACCACTGACCGGCTAAAGCCTCTATTCCAAGCAAAAGGACCGGCTAAAGCCTCCATTCCAAGCAAAAAGTAAGGGCTGTTCTCATTTTTTATTAAACTCAAGTATTCCGCCATGATCAATCGTCGCTCATTCCTATCTGTCCTCTTGCTGCTCAGCACTCTCATGTTGACAATTCTCGCTTGGCAAACTCATCGCCAATTGCTGCCACTGCCCACCACCTTAACTTTGGAAAACGGTCCCTTAGACAAAATACAAATCCTAGATCGCAGTAATCACTCTTTGACTTTCACTTATCAAGATTCTTGGAATCGCCAAGACAATATTCCACTGCATCAAATTCCAGAGCCCCTACAACATATTTTTATCCAAGCCGAGGATCAACGATTCTTCCAACACAATGGCGTGGACTGCTTGGCCCGTTTCCAAGCCTTGTATCAAAATCTTATCTCACTGAAAACAGTACGAGGTGCCAGCACGGTGACTGAACAGGTGGTGCGACTCTTACATCCTCGCCCCCGCACTCTCTGGTCCCGCTGGCTGGAGGGTTTTGAAGCGAGTCGCTTGGAACAACAATTTTCTAAAACCACTATTTTAGAATTTTATCTGAATCAAATTCCCTATACCAGCAATCGCAGAGGGGTGGTCCAAGCGGCCCGTTATTACTTCGACCGAGATTTAGAAACCTTAAGCCGCAAAGAAATGTTGGCTCTTGTCGTGCTGGTCAGAGCACCCAGTCGCCTGGATTTGCGTCGCAATCCCAACAGTATCGAAGCCCCTTTACAGATTCTGGCCCAACGCCTGCTCGCCAGCGGCTATCTCAGCGCTGAAGATTATGAAGCTCTCGGCACCGATTCCCTACAACTGCACAATTCCCAACTGCCAATTCGAGCCAGCCATTTTGTAAACTACATCCGCACCCAACTGGAACAACTGCCGAATGCACAACTGTCCCCACAACGCTCTACTCCTCCTCAAGTTAAAACCACGCTAAATGGGCAATTGCAGACTGCAGTCCAAGACATTCTCGACAAACGATTGAAGCAATTACAGTCCAAAAAAGTGTACAATGGCGCTGTATTGGTGGTGGATCATCAACACAATCACATTGTGGCCTGGGTCAACGGTGGTGCAGATAATTCCCAAGTGCCCGGTGGACAATTGGAAGCCATTCTCACGCCACGCCAACCGGGCTCCACTCTCAAACCTTTCTTGTATGCCTTGGCTTTGGAAAAAGGCTGGACTGCAGCCACCATACTGGAAGATGCGCCGCTAACCACTGCAGTGGGCAGCGGTCTCCATGCTTATCGCAATTACAGTCGACACTATTATGGTCCCCTAACCCTACGAGAAACTTTGGGCAATTCCCTCAACACTCCAGCCATTCGAACTGTACAATTTGTGGGAACTCAATTATTCCTAGACACTTTACACCGCCTGGGCATGTCCAATTTAACTGCCTCAGCTCAACATTATGGCGAAGGTTTGGCCTTGGGGAATGGGGGAATCAGTTTATTTGAACTGGTGCAAGCCTACACAGTACTGGCTCGGCAGGGACACTGTCGACCTTTAACTGCATTGCACGCTTCACAATTCCCCATAAACCCAATTTCCCTTCCCCCCACAGGCTGCAAAGGACAGATTTTCAGTCCCGAAATAACTTCCTTAATCGCCAATATTTTATCCGATCCCGAAGCTCGCCACTTGGAATTTGGGGGCAGCAGTTTGCTGCAGTTTCCAGTCCAAACTGCAGTAAAAACCGGCACTTCCACTGATTACCGAGATGCTTGGGCCCTGGGTTTTAATTATCGTTACACCGTAGGCGTGTGGTTGGGGAATTTAAGTCAACGCCCCATGTCAGAAGTCTCTGGTTCCTCAGGTGCCGCCCTGATATTGCGGGCGATATTTGCAGAATTAACCCGTTTTGCCAATACTCAACCCTTATACCTGAGTCCCAAATTGGCTAAATTGGCAATTTGCCCAACCACTGGAGAGTTGGCCAGCGCCGATTGCCCAGGTCGCTATGAATGGTTTATTCCAGAATCTCTGCCCAATTCCCCAACTTCCACCCCCCGATTAACTGAATATGAGCCCATAGAAAAAGACGGTTTCAGCGCATTTTATTTACAACAGCCCACCGAAGGTTTACAATTGGCTTTGGATCCTCGCATCCCTGATGAGTATGAAGCCTTTGCCTTGCGCTTGCATCAAGTTCCCAGTCCACAGTCCAGCACTTTTCTGGAATGGTTGATTGATGGGCAGGTGCTGGCTGAAACTGGGGCTGACACTCAACAAATTCTCTGGCCAGTACAGAAAGGTACTCATTCTGCACAGGTCCGTTATGGTTCTCTACTCACTCCTAAAATTACATTTTACGTCAAATGAAACAAACAATAGTGTTGGCCAGTAACAATCCTGGCAAGTTACGGGAATTTGCAGAAATATTAGCCGATTGTGATCGGGAAGTGGTCCCCCAGGGACAATTTGCGGTGCCAGAAGTGGCAGAAACGGGTTTGAGTTTCGTAGAGAATGCTTTGATCAAAGCTCGCCATGCCGCAGTTTTAACCGGATTACCTGCTTTATCGGACGATTCGGGAATAGAAGTGGATGCTTTGGGCGGTGCACCCGGGATTTATTCGGCTCGATTTGCCAGGGTGGGCGCCAGTGATGAGGAGAATAATCAATTGTTGTTGACCCAATTACAGGGAATCGCAGAGGCACAACGTACTGCTCGTTATCATTGTGTAATTGTGTATTTGCGTCATGCACAAGATGCTATGCCATTGATTTGTCAAGGAACTTGGGAAGGGCGCATTCTTACAGCACCAGTGGGCGAACATGGTTTTGGCTACGATCCTCTATTTTATGTGCCCACTCACCATTGTTCCTCAGCGCAGTTGTCACCGCAGGTAAAAAATGAGTTGAGCCATCGGGGACAGGCGTTGCGGGCCTTAAAAACGCTGTTGCTTCATCATTAGCTATAAACAATTCCATTTTTCCTCTCAAGGAAGCATTAGACCTCTTGCAAAGATATGCGATAAGGTAGGTTGGAGTGGAGGCTTTAGCCGGACGGCGGTAGGCTCTTGCAATTTGTGTATACGGAGTAATGCCTACGGCTGACCGGCTAAAGCCTCTACTCCAACGTACCTTTTAGAGCCCCACTCCGGCTAAAGCCTCCACTCCAACGTGCCTTTTAGAGCCCCACTCCGGCTAAAGCCTCCACTCCAACGTGCCTTTTAGAGCCCCACT